>NZ_BOOK01000042.1 GCF_016863195.1 Paraplanobispora takensis
CCCGCGCCCGCCCGGCAGATCGACGGCCTGCTGCACACCACGCCGTGGCAGGAGACGGCGGCCTGAACGGCGCGGACGTCCGGCCCGATCGCACGCGAGAGGGGATCGGGCCGCGGCTGCGGCCCCGTGCGGACCGCGTGGCCCTCATCCCTCGCCCGACGCGCTCAGCAGCGCATCCCGCCGGGCCTCCAACTCGCTGATCAGCCCCTCCTGCTCGTCGGCCATGTAGATCAGCTGCGAGCGCTCGACGCTGTCGGTGGGGCCCAGGTCGCCGAGCTGGTCGCGCAGGGCGGTGACCTCCGCGCGCAAACGCTCCAGGTCCGCCTCCACCTGCTGGAGTTCCTCATCCTTGCTCATCCGTTGTGCATACCCCGAGATCGCGATTCGACTCAAGACCGGCCCGTCCGGGCAGAGAGAGAGGATCATTGAAGGGGAAGGGAGAGGCCATGACGGAACGGCTGGTGGTGATCGGCGGAGACGCCGCAGGGCTGAGCGCGGCCTCCCAGGCGCGCAAGCGGCGCGGCCGGGAGGATCTGGAGATCGTCGTCTTCGAGCGGGGGCGGCACGCCTCCTACTCGGCCTGCGGCATCCCCTACCTGGTCAGCGGCGAGGTGTCCGACCCCGAGGATCTCGTGGCGCGCCGGCCCGAGGTCTTCCGCGACAAGATGGACATCGACCTCCGGCTGCGCAGCGAGGTCGTGGAGATCGACCTCGACCGGCGGGCGGTCGCCGTACGCGCGCAGGACGGCGAGCTCCGCCGTGAGCCGTTCGACCAGCTGGTCGTGGCCACCGGCGCGGTGCCGAGCCGTCCCGACCTGCCCGGCGCCACGGCCGAGGGGGTGTACGGCGTGCAGACCCTGGACGACGGAATCGCTCTGCTGCGCGCCCTGGAGGCCGGCGGGCCGCGCCGCGCGGTGGTGATCGGCGGCGGCTACATCGGCCTGGAGATGGCCGAGGCCATGCTCAAGCGCGGACTGGAGGTCACGCTCATCGAGGCGGGGCCGCAGCCGATGGGCACGCTGGACCCGGACATGGGCGCCATGGTCGCCGACGCGCTGCGCGGGCTGGGAGCCGAGATCCACCTCGGGGAGCCGGTGGAGGAGCTGCAGCACGAGGACGGCCGGGTCACCGCCGTGCGCACGGCGGACAGGACCGTCCCGGCCGACCTGGTCGTCCTCGGCCTCGGCACCCGCCCCAACAGCGCCCTCGCCCGGGAGGCGGGCATCGAGACGGGACCGACCGGCGGCATCGTCACCGACCGGCGGATGCGCACCTCCGCCGAAGGGGTCTGGGCGGCCGGCGACTGCGTCGAGACCTTCCACCTGGTCTCCCGGCGCCCGGTGGCCATCGCGCTCGGCACGCACGCCAACAAGCAGGGGCGGGCCGCGGGGATCAACATCGGCGGCGGGTACGCGAGCTTCCCCGGCGTCATCGGCACAGCCGTGTGCAAGGTCTGCGCCTACGAGGTGGCCCGCACCGGCCTGACCACCGCCGAGGCGGCGCGGGCCGGGTTCGAGACGGTCGAGGAGTCGGTGGAGTCCACCACGCGCGCCGGCTACTATCCCGGCGCGATGCAGATGACGACCAAGGTGATCGCCGACCGTGCGACCGGACGCCTGCTGGGCGCCCAGATCGTGGGCCGGGAGGGCGCGGCCAAGCGGATCGACGCCCTCGCCATCGCCATCTGGCACGAGATGACGGTGGCCGACATGACCGGCCTGGACCTGTCGTACGCGCCGCCCTTCGCCCCGGTGTGGGACCCCGTCCTGATCGCCGCGCGCAAGGCCGCCGAACGCCTCGAATCCGTGCACACGCGGCCGTGACGGCCTCGGCGTGCGCCTGCCCGCCCGGGGACGCCGAATCCGCGCGCGGCCTCGGCGGTCCCGGCGCGCGCGGGCCCGGCCGGAGGTGCCGGGTCCGGGCGCGGCCGGCCGTACCACCGCGCTAGGGTCGGTGATCATGACGGTGCGCGTGGTGATCGCCGACGACGAGGACCTGATCCGGGCGGGGCTGCGGATCATCATCGGCTCCGAGCCCGATCTCGCCGTGGTCGGCGAGGCCGCCGACGGGGCGGCCGTGGTGCCCGTGGTCCGCGAGCACCGGCCGGACGTGGTGCTCATGGACGTGCGCATGCCCGCGGTGGACGGCCTGCAGGCCACCCGGCTGCTGGTCGCGCTGCCCGAGCCGCCCAAGGTCGTCGTGGTGACCACCTTCGAGAACGACGATTACGTCTACGAGGCGCTGCGGGCCGGCGCCAGCGGCTTCCTGCTCAAGCGCACCCGGCCCGACGAGCTGGTCCAGGCCGTGCGCACCGTCGCCTCGGGCGACTCCCTGCTGTTCCCCGCGGCCATCCGCACCCTGGCGGCCCGGCGCGGGACGGCCGCCCGGAGCGCTCCCGGCATCGACCGGCTGACCTCGCGCGAGGGCGACGTGCTGCGGCTGATGGCCCGCGGGCTGTCCAACGGGGAGATCGCCGCCGAGCTGGTCGTCAGCCCGGAGACGGTCAAGACCCACGTCGGCAACGTGCTGGCCAAGCTGGAGGCCCGCGACCGCACCCAGGCCGTCATCGCCGCCTACGAGTCGGGCTTCGTCGCCGCCCGCTGAGACGCCGGGGACTCCGGCACGGGCGGATCCGAACCTCGCCGGTCGGCCGGTCGTCACCTCGGCGCCGCCCCGGGACAGCGGCCGGGATCACGTCCCGGCGACGGCTCCGACGATCACCAGGATGAGGAGGGGCAGCCCCAGCGCGCCCGTCCAGATGATCGCCTTCCTGACCCGCATCATGAGCGCGGCGAGGAACGCGATGAGCGTCAGCGCGAACGGCAGCGCGCTGAACAGCAGGATCGCCCGCCACACGCCCCGCGCCCGGGTGGGCAGCACCCGGTCCCCCTCGGGGGTCAGCACGGCGGGGAAGACCTCGCCCACCTCCGCGTCCGGGACGGTGTCGACGACGATCGGCTGCCGCGACCGGTCGTCGGACACGAAGCGCGCCTCGCAGTCGTAGTTCGTGCGCCGCGACCGCCCGGTCCCCACCGTGTAGGGCTCGCAGGACACGACGGTCGCGGTGCCGGGCACGCCCGTGTCACCGACCGCCGCCTCCAGCTCCGGCGTGACGGCCCCGACGACCATGATCACCAGCCAGACGAGCAGGGCCCCCGGAACGAGCAGGCACAGCGCCGTCCAGATGGTCATCCCGATTCCACGGCGCTCCGGCGGCGCGGCGGGCGCCCGCTCCGGTTCGCGTGTCATGGTCGTCCCCGGCGACCGGGTGACGGCGCCCTTGCCGGGGCGCCGCCGGGGCCGGTTCCCGGTCTTGCGCGTACGAGTCACGCCGACAATTGTGCACGCCGGCGCTTGCAACCCGGCTGCGACCTGCTGGTACGCACCGGCCGCCACCGCGTGCGACTCCGCTCAGGCGGGGACGGACACCCCGGCGGCGCGCAGGATCCGCGCCCCGGGCAGCACGGTGCTCTCGGCCGCGCTCAGCCCGGAGGCGGCCAGGTGCGCGTCGACGATGCGCAGGCCCACGCCGTACCCCGCCATGTCCGGGACGCCGACGGGTTCCTGCCCGAACCTGCCGGCGGCCGTGTCGCCCAGCACGTAGGCCGGGGTGTGCATCATGCCGGCCCGCCCGGCGTCGGCGGTGATCTTCTCGTAGGCGCGGTCGAACGCCTCGCCGGTCACCATCGACGACCACGGGCCCATGGCCTGCGGGCCCGACAGCTCGCGGACGAACGCTTCGGCCAGGCCCTCGGCCACGATGTGCTCGCCGACCGTCACCGTCGCCGGGTTCCACTCCACGTTGCAGTAGCGCACCTGGTGGTGGAACTCGTGCACCGCGCAGTGCGCGATGCGGCCGATGACGTCGTCGGACGGCCAGGCCAGCAGGTACAGCCAGCCCGGTGAGCCGCCCATGCCGTAGTACCCGCCGGCCGTGTTCATCAGGTAGTCCTCGTCGGGGTTGCCGAGCACGAACATGACCTGCAGGGTGTCGGGCCCCTTGATGTCCGGCACCGCCTCCCTCATGCGCCGCCAGGCGGCCTGCACGGTGCGCTCGATCTGGCCGCGGACGTCCTCCTCGATCAGGCGGCGCAGCGCGGGCGGGTAACGCTCGTCGTCGCGGTCGACCCGGAAACCGCCGCCGCCGTGGTGCAGGTCGACGAGATCACCGGGCACGGGGACGGCACCGCGCATCGGTGCCAGCATGTCGCGCAGCGCGTCGGCGCGCCGCTCCAGGGGAAGGTGCATCAGGTCCAGCATGACCCGCGGGGTGTCGTGAACGATGAGTTCCATGCGCACGAGGCTAGAAACTCACGTTACGTGAGACTCAAGTCGTTTCCGGCCCCGTCTTCCTCCGCCCTTTCCCCGCTTCCGTCTCCCCCCGGCTCAGATCGCGCCGTCGGCGTTGTCCTCGCCAGGCTCCGGGCCGGGCGTGCCCGTGCCGCTCTCGGTGGGCGACGGCGAGGGGGTGGGCGTGTCCTGCCCGGGCGCGGGCGTGGTCGGGACGGGCGGCGGGGTGGGCACGAACTCCGTCTCCGGCAGCTGGGAGGGGAAGCGCCGGCTGTCGTCCTCCGGGCGGACCAGCATCCAGAGCATCATGGCCAGCAGCACCAGCAGGACGGTCAGCACCACCCCGGCGATGATCACCGACCTGCGCGTCTCGGTGGCCGGCGGGGCGCCCCTGGGCGGCGCGGGCAGCGCGGGCGTGCGGTCGCCCACCCAGTGCGGGGCGAAGTCCGGGCCGTGCTGCTCGCCGATCAGCGTGCCGCGCACCAGCACCGGCTCCAGGAACCGCTCGGCCCCGGCCCGGTCGGGCTCGTACGGCGTGGCGACCCAGGGCGCGGTCCCGCCGCCCATCGCGAGCACGGGCGGGGCCGCGTCGGCCACCGCCGTACGGCCGCGCGCCGCCCTGGTCACCCACCCGCGGATCCCGCCCCGGGCGACGCCCGCCTCCTGGATGGCGGTGACGAAGCGGTCACGGGCCGCGGGGTCCTGGGCGGCGCCCTTGGTCAGCACCGCCACCGAGACCGCCCGGCCGTCGGGCCCCTGGCCGAGATAGACCAGACCGGCCGGCCCCACTCTCAGGCGTGCCTGCAGGACGAAAGGCCCGAGACGGGGCGGGTCACCGTACTGGAGCGGACTGGCCACGTCTGCCATGAAAGCACACCGAGGCGATCGCACTTCCTGCCCGTGGGGTACTAACAGGAAATCCGGATCCGGCAAGCCGCCCCGAGCGGCATCCCGTTTGGTGGAATATCTGCATGACCGTCGCCGAAGAACTGCCGAGCGAGACCGACGCGGGCCTGCTGCGCGAGGCGCTGTCGGAGGTCCGCCGCGTCATCGTGGGCCAGGAGCACATGGTGGAGCGGCTGCTCGTCGCCCTGCTCGCCCGCGGCCACTGCCTGCTGGAGGGCGTGCCCGGAGTCGCCAAGACCCTGGCCGCCTCCACCCTGGCCACCGTGGTGGGCGGCACGTTCGCCCGCATCCAGTTCACCCCCGACCTGGTGCCCAGCGACATCGTCGGCACCCGGGTCTACCACCCCTCCCGCGAGGAGTTCGACGTCGAGCTCGGGCCGGTGTTCGTCAACTTCCTCCTCGCCGACGAGATCAACCGCGCGCCCGCCAAGGTGCAGTCGGCGCTGCTGGAGGTCATGGCCGAGCGTCAGGTGTCCCTGGCCGGCCGGACCCACCCGCTGCCCAGGCCGTTCATCGTGCTGGCCACCCAGAACCCGATCGAGTCCGAGGGCGTCTACCCGCTGCCCGAGGTCCAGCGCGACCGCTTCCTGTTCCGGGTCCGCGTCGTCCACCCCAGCGCCCACGAGGAACTGGAGATCCTGCACCGGATGAGCGTGGCGCCGCCCGCCCCGCGGCCGGTGCTCGACCCGCAGCGGCTGGCCGCCCTGCAGGACCTCGCCGACCAGGTCTCGGTGCACCAGCTCGTCGCCGACTACGTCGTCCGCCTGGTGATGGCCACCCGCTCCCCGGCCGAGTACGGCCTGTCCGACCTGGAGGAGATCATCGAGATCGGGGTCAGCCCCCGCGCCACGCTCGGCCTGGTGGCCGCCGGGCGCGGCCTGGCCCTGCTGCGCGGCCGCGACTACCTGCTCCCCGACGACATCCGCGACGTGGCCGTGGACGTGATGTCCCACCGGCTGATGCTCACCTTCGACGCCGTCGCCGACGGGCTGGACCCCGACGAGGTGGTCCGCCGGATCCTCGCCGCCGTGCCGCCGCCCCTGGTGGTCTGGAACCAGGGCGCCCGGTGACCCCCGGTCCCCGCAAGGACGGCGGCCGCGCGCAAGCCTCCGGGACCTCCGGGGCCGCCGCGCGCGGCGCCGCCCTGGGCACGGCCGAGCAGGCGCTCCGGCGTCTGGAGCTGACCGTCGTGCGGCGGCTGGACGGGTTGCTGCAGGGCTCCTACCAGGGCCTGCTGCCCGGGCCCGGCAGCGAGTTCGGCGACAGCCGGGTCTACGTCCCCGGCGAGGACGACATCCGCAGGATGGACTGGGCGGTGACCGCCCGCACGACCGTGCCCCACGTCAGGGATCTGATCGCCGACCGGGAGCTGGAGACCTGGGCGCTGGCCGACCTGTCGCCGAGCATGGACTTCGGCACCGCCGGCCTGGAGAAGCGGGAGCTGGTGGTGGCCGCCATCGCCGCGGTCGGGTTCCTGACCGGCCGGGCCGGCAACCGCTTCGGCGCCTACGTCCTGCACGACGAGTACATCCACCGGATGCCGGCCAGAGGCGGCCGCCCCGCCCTGTACGGCCTGCTGAACTCGCTGATGGCCGCGCCCCGCGGCCGGGTGGTGGCCGACGCCCCCGACCTCGCGGAGGGGATCGAGGTGCTGACCTCGGCCCGGCGGCGGCGCGGCCTGCGGGTGATCGTCTCCGACTTCCTGGACGCCGAGCCCAACCTCGACCCCGGCCTGGAGCTGCCGTGGGAGCGGCCGATCCGCCGCCTGGCGGCCCGCCACCAGGTGCTGGCCGTCGAGGTGATCGACCCGCGTGAGCTGGAGCTGCCGGCCGTGGGCATGATCAGCCTGACCGATCCGGAGTCGGGCCGGGCCCGCCGGGTCCATCTCACTCCCAAGGTCCGCGCGGCCTACGCCCGGGCGGCGGCCGCGCAGCGGGAGATCACCCGGATGGCGCTGCGGCGCTGCGGCGTGGCGCACCTGGTGCTGCGCACCGACCGCGACTGGGTGTTCGACATCGCGCAGTTCGTGCTCAGGCAGCGTCACACGGCCCACATGGCGCACCGGCACCCGACGGCAGGAGTGAACAGGTGACCTTCCTCTCCCCGGCCTGGTTGTGGCTGTTCGCACTGCTCGTGCTGCTCGTGGCCGGCTACGTGGCCGCCCAGTTCGCCAGGCGGCGCTACGCGGTGCGCTTCACCAACCTCCCGCTGCTGGACCTGGTGACCCCCTCGGGTCCCGGCTGGCGCCGGCACGTCACCCCGATCCTGTTCCTGCTGATGATGAGCCTGCTGGTCCTGGGCGCCGCCCGCCCGGCCGACTCGGTGCGGGTCCCCCGCGACCGGGCCACCATCATCGTCGCGCTGGACGTCTCGCTGTCGATGGAGGCCGCCGACGTCCCGCCCAACCGGCTCGCCGCGGCCAAGGACGCCGCCCAGAAGTTCGTCGCGGACCTGCCCGAGCGCTTCAACGTCGGCCTGGTGGCCTTCGCGCGCTCGGCCGGCGTCGTGGTCTCCCCGACCACCGACCACCAGGCCGTGATCACCTCGCTGCGCAACCTCAGCACCCGGGCCGGCACGGCCATCGGCGAGGCGGTGTTCAGCTCCATCGACTCGATCCGCTCCTTCGACCAGCAGGCCGTGACCGATCCGCCGCCCGCGGCGATCGTCCTGCTGTCCGACGGCGACAACACCTCGGGCCGCTCGGTGGCCGAGGCGGTCGAGTCGGCGGTGAGCGCCCGGGTCCCGGTCTCCACGATCGCCTACGGCACCCAGGAGGGCACCGTCTCCATCGACGGCCGCGACGTGAACGTCCCGGTGAACAAGGCCACCCTGCAGACCCTCTCGCAGGGCACCGGGGGCCGGGCCTACGAGGCCGAGTCGGGGACCGAGCTGCGCGCGGTCTACGAGCAGATCGGCACCTCGCTGGGCTACCGGACGGTCAACCAGGAGATCAGCCAGTGGTTCGTCCTGGCGGCGCTGCTGACCGGGATGCTGGTCGCCGTCTCGGCGGGTCTGCTGGGAACCCGGCTGCCCTGAGCCCCGTCCCGGGCGGGGGACGGCGGGCGGGGCGTCCGGAGTGCGCCGCGGCAGGCGGGACAATGGGCACGTGGCACATTACTTCGAGGAGCGCCCCGAGACCGCCAGCCGTCCCGGCTCGGTCACGCTGGTCCTCCCCGACCTGCATCTGAAGCTGGAGACCGACAGCGGGGTGTTCTCCCCCGAGCGGGTCGACCAGGGCACGCGGATCCTGCTGGAGAGCGTCCCCCCTCCCCCGGCCGGGGGCGACCTGCTGGACCTGGGCTGCGGTTACGGGCCGATCGCGCTGACCATGGCCGCCAGGGCTCCGCAGGCGACGGTGTGGGCGGTCGACGTCAACCGGCGTTCGGTGGAGCTGTGCGCGGGGAACGCCCGGACCGCCGGCCTTGACAAAGTAAGGTCAGTGCACGTCGACGAGGTCCCGCCCGACGTCAGGTTCCGGGCCATCTGGTCCAACCCCGCCATCCGCATCGGCAAGGCGGCCATGCACGACATGCTCACCCGCTGGCTGTCGCGGCTCACCCCGGACGGCGTCGCCCACCTGGTGGTCCAGAAGCACCTGGGGTCGGACTCCCTGCAGCGCTGGCTGAACGACCGGGGCTGGCCGACGACCCGGACGGCATCCCGCTCGTCCTACCGGATCCTGCAGGTCCGGGCGCGGGAGGCGGCGGAGGGAAGCCCGGAGAAGGTCACGGGGCAGACGACGTGACGGGCACGAGGACGGGCACGGCGGGCACCGCCGTACGGCGAGGCGATCGACGACAGACGGGGAAGCAGCGATGACCACCAACCCGCGCAGGCAGCTGCGGCCGACCGACGTCAAGCGGCTCAACCGCACCTGGCGCAGGAGCACCGAGGGCCGGCTGGCGCTGATCGTCGAGTCGGTCACCGGGCCGTTCAACATCGGCTCCATCTTCCGTACGGCCGCCGCCTTCGGGGTGGAGCACATCTGGCTGGCCGGCAACGCCACTCCCCCGACCAACCCCAAGGCCCAGAAGACCGCCCTGGGCACCGACCGGCTGGTCGCCTGGGAGGAACCCGTCCCGGTGGTGGAGGCCGTGCGGGCCGCCAGGGCCGAGGGGTTCCGGGTGGTCGCGGTGGAGCTGACCGGCGACGCCGTACCCCTGCACGAGGCCGGCCTGACCGGTGACGTGTGCCTGGTGGTGGGCAGCGAGGACCACGGCTGCTCCCCGGCGCTGCTGGAGGCCGCCGACGCCGTCTGCTACATCCCCCAGGTCGGCCGGGTCGGGTCCTTCAACGTCGCGGTGGCCACCGCCATCGCCGTGGCCGAGGTCCGCCGCCAGGAGTGGGCGGGCCTGAAGCCGGTCCACGCCCCGGGCGGGGAGTGACCCCGCCCGCGGGACGGACCGGCCGGCCTCGCCGGGGCCGCGGCCCCGGCGGGCGAGGCCTCAGTCGCCCTCAGTCGGCCTCGTCGGCCTCAGTCGCGCACGCGGGCGGAGCCGCCGCGGAAGAGCTTGGCCCCGAACATGACGACCACGGCCACCAGGCCGATGATCAGGGCCCACTTGAGCAGGCCGAACAGGAAGCCCAGCACCGAGCCGAGCAGCATGAAGGCGACTATCACGGCCGCCACGATCAACAGAATTCGTCCCATGCCTCCACGGTAGGCGCTCGCGCGGCCGGGTGGCGGGTTCGCGGGCCGAAGTCAGGGACAAGCCAGGGTCACCCCTCAGGGTCGGCGGCCCGCACGCGCGCCGTTCACCCGGTCCTGCCCGCGAAGGTGATCGTGGCGGTGCCCGCCAGCCGGACCGACATGCCCGGCTGGAGGGTGAGGCCGGTGCCCGGCGGCAGGTCCACGAAGCCGGCGTCCTCGCCGAACCGCACCGCGGTCCCGGTCGTGGAGTCCAGATCGTAGGCCACGACCTTCCATTCCTCGGGATACACGGCCAGGTGCCGGGGGTCGGCGCCGGCGACCGGCACCGGCGCGAACACGAGCGGTTCCTCCTCCCGCTCCTCCTGCGGCGTCGGCTCCGCCTCGTCGGGGTCGCCGGGATCGCCGCCGAAGACGTAGCCCCTGTCCAGCGGGAACCGCCGGCCGTCGTCGAGGACCAGTTCGCCCAGGCAGGGCCGGGACCGGGCGAAGTGGGTCAGGCTGCCGCCGAGGGTCGCGCCGCACACCATGCAGCTCGCACGGCTCCCGTCGGTGAAGTGCCCGTTCCCGCAGTGCACTCCGTACACCAGGGGCGCCGCCCTCCGGGGTTCCCGCCCGGGTCCCGACACGGGCTCCGGCGGCGGTGGAGGCGGGGACGGGGGAGGGGGGCCGTACCCCGACGGCGGGGGGCCGTACTCGGCGGGCGGAGACGTGGAGGTGGGGACGGGCTCGGGCGCGGGGGCGGGCGGAGGCGGCATGCGGGCGAGGTCCGCCAGATCCAGCGCCAGCTCGTACGGCGTCGCGTACCGGTCGGCGGGGGCGAGCGCGGTGGCCTTGCGGATCACGGGCAGGAGCTCGGGCGGCACGTCGTCGAAGTCGAGCTTGTTGTTCGTGACCCGCGCGAGCACCGTCAGCACGGAGCCGGTTCCGGCGATCGGGCGCCCGGTGCAGGCGAAGGCCAGCACGAGACCCAGGGCGTAGACGTCGGACCGGATGTCCTGGGCTCCCCCGGAGATCGCCTCCGGCGCCATGTACGCGGGGGTGCCGACCGGCGTCCCGGTGATCAGGGTGGACTCGCTCTCCTGGTGGTGCTTGGCGATCCCGAAGTCGATGACGACCGGCCCCCTGTCCGGGTTCATGATGATGTTCGCCGGTTTCAGGTCGATCCGGTACATCCCCCGCTCGAACACGTGCTGCAGGATGTTCGCCAGCCGGAACCCCAGAGCGGCCGCCTCCGGGGCGGGCATCGGGCCCTCGGTCTCGATGTGACTCTGCAGGGTCGGGCCCTCGACCAGTTCCATCACCAGCGCGAAGCCGATCGCGGGATCGTCCTGGAAGACGTCGAGAGTGCGGACGACGCCGTCGTGGTCGAGCCGCCGCGCCACCTCGATCTCCCGGTTGAAGCGCCACGCGGACTCCGGGCCCGGGTTGTTGAGGACCTTCACGGCGACGTGCTCGGAGCGGTTGCGGTCCCAGGCGCGGTACACCGTGCCCATCCCGCCGTGGCCGATCACCTGGACCAGGTCGTAGCGGTCGCCGATCACCTTGATCACGCCCTCGGCCGAGGCGGAATCGGCCGCCGCCCCCGCCGCCGCGGACGGCACCAGCAGCTTGATCTCCAGGCTCGCCCGTTCCGACTCGCTGTGCAGGGCCAGGCCGAGCAGGTCCTGCCGTATCCCGTCGGTGAGCGCGTAACTGGTCAGCTCGGTCGCCGGGTCCCGGCCGAGCATGGTGGCCTCCGCCCCCGACTGCCGTACCACCCTGACGACCTTCTCCTCGGCCAGGTGCCCGAGCAGCCGGTCCAGCTCGGCGTGCGAGACGCCCAGCATGCGGTCGAGCTGCCCGGCCCCGGCCGCCTGCAGGATGTCCTGACCGGTGAACACCTCGCCGTCGCTGCGCAGGATCCAGTCCACGATGTAGTAGGCCGACATGCGCCAGCGGTCCTTGTCGATCGGCACGGCCAGCAGCCGCTCCTTGCCGCTGGTGCGGTAGTACGCCTCCAGCACCGCCTCCATCCGCGCGTAGAAGTCCACCCGCTCCGCCTCCACGCCCTCCACGCGCAGGTACGGCTGCTCGCCCTCCCAGGCGACCAGCTCGCCGAACTCCTGCAGCAGCCGCCTGGGCACGCCTCTGGCCTTGAAGCGCAGGTAGGCGCTGAGCCGCTCGAGCTCCCCGGGATCGGGCCGCTCCTCCAGCAGGGCGGTGAGCAGCCGTTCCGGCGCGTCCCAGATGCACGGCACGTACATCCGCCAGGCGAAGACGCTCTCGTAGACGCTGTTTCCCCTGCTGATGTCCAGCACGGCGCGGTCGTGCAGGTCGGCGCCGGCCACGATGAGGAAGTGCACGCCGCGCATGGTCAGCACGTTCTTCAGCGTGCTGACCATCACCTCGAAGGCGGCCAGGCCTTCGGCGTCGCCGGTGAGCTTGTCCGCCTCGTCCAGCACGATCACCAGGTGGACCCGGCTGGCCGCGCGCCGCCGCCACCAGCCGCGGGCCGCGGGGATCTCGACGAGCGACACGATGCGGTCCAGATCGTGCTCGACGTCGGTGTCGGCGTAGGTCAGGAAGGAGGCCTCGGTCGCCAGCGACCGCGTGCGCTTGCGGGTGAGGTTCAGGTTGGGCGCGATGTACCCGAGGGGGCCGGCCAGCTTCCTGGCCGCCTCCCCCATGCCCAGGCCCAGGGCCGCGTTGACCTCGCTGGCGTCGGACTGGGTCTGCTTGAGCCCGTAGGAGGTGCGGATGTGGGCCAGCATGAGGGCGCGCTGCGCGGCCGGGGGGAGCTGCTCCAGGATGCCGCGGTCGTTCAGGGCCTCGTAGGTCCTGCGCACCACCGCGAACAGCAGGCGCTCCGGAGTGGTCGGCCGGGCCACGCTCAGCACGATGGGGACGGTGACCTCGCCCGGCTCGGCCCTGATCTCGGCGAGGGCGCGGCTGACGACCGTGCTCTTGCCGACGCCGCGGAACCCGGTGATCAGGAACGTTCCACCGCGGGACTTGCGCAGGCGCTGCTTGAGCTCGGCCACGAAGGTCTCGTTGCCGAGCATGGGGACGCCGCCCTCGTCCATGTGCAGCGGTTCATGGATGTAGCGGAACGTTCTGCACAGACGCACATCCCAGGCTTACCACCGGCGGGGGTCGCTGTCCCGCTCATCCGGAGGTCCCGGATCCGGGTCGCGTACGGCGCCGCCGTGGAATCGGCCGGGTACGGCGCCGCCGGGGAGTCCGCCGGGGCTCGAACCGGGTACGGCGCCGCCGGGGAGCCCACCGATGTCCGGGCCGGGTACGGCGCCGCGGCCCGTCTGCCGCAGGGCGCGGGCCACGGCCAGCGCCCCCGCCGCCCCCAGCACGACCGCCGCCGCGGCCGGGATCGCGGCACCGGCCGCGCCCGTGAGCGCCGCGAGGAGCAGGCACACCACGGCCGAGACCGCGCTCACCGCCCCGGTCCTGGCCAGCCACGCGGCCAGGACGGGCGCGGGGATCCGGGCCGCGACCGGGACCTGGGCCGCGATGGCGGCCGCGCCGTGGTGCAGGTACAGCAGCAGGCCGATGACCAGGCCCGCGACCGGGGACGGGGCGTAGCCGTACACGGCGGTGGTCACCAGCCAGACCGCCACCGTGACGATCTGCGCCGGCAGCACCCACCCGCCCTCGGGCTCGGCCGCGGTCAGCAGCGCCAGCAGCCCGGCGAACAGCGGCATCACCAGCCCGGCGCGGTAGTCCGGCGGCATGGCCACCAGCGGGGCGGCCGTCCCGGCGGCCCACACCAGCGCCCGCCAGGCCAGCGAGTGCACCATGAAGGTCATCGCCGCACCCCGCGGGCGGGGCGCCTCACCGGATCACCGCCGTGATCCGTGCGGCCTCGCGCAGGATCGCGTCCAGGCTTCCCGAACCGCGCCAGGCCTCCACGGGCACGCCGGCCTCGCGCAGGCGCCCGAGGGTGTTGTCGCGCTCCAGGCGCCACAGGCGCTCGGCGAGATCCGACCACTCGCCGCCGGAGCGCGGCGGCAGGCCCGGCGGCAGGGTCTCGACCGCGACCAGCGGGCGCCGCGCCCGGGCCAGGACGGCCAGGGCGGTGGCGCTGCGCGGGTCCAGCAGCGGGGTGAGCATGACGATCAGGGTGCTGGAGGAGAGCGCGCCCGCGGCCAGGATCCGGTCGCCGAGGAACTCGTGGCCGCCGGGCATCGGGCGGGTCTCCGCCAGCCAGGACAGCTGGAGCAGGTGGTGGCGGCGCCCGGTGCCCGGCGGCAGCCGCCGCAGCCGGGGCCCGAACTCCACCAGGGACACCCGGTCGCCCTGGTGGGTGTAGTGCCCGGCGATCGAGGCGGCGGCCCGGACCGCGACGTCCAGCACGCTGGGGCCGCCGCCGTCGCCACCGCCGCCCGCGTCGTGCAGCACGTCGAGGAGGATCACGATCTCGGCGTCGCGGTCGGGCTGGGTGGCGTTCACGTACGGCTCGCGGGTCCGCAGGGTGGTGCGCCAGTCGATGCGGCGCAACCGGTCGCCCGGCCGGTAGGGCCGCACCCCGGCCAGCTCTCCCCCGTCGCCGGGCCTGCGCGCGCGGTGGATCCCGGACATGCCGCCGGGGCGGGGCACGGGGGTCCGCGAGGAGTACGGCTCGGCGGCGGGCAGGACGCGCACGTTCCTCGGCGGCAGGACCCGCTCGGCCGTCTCCAGCAGCCCGTCGCACGCGAAGGCCCGGACGCGGACCGGCCCGAAGGCGTGCATGCCCCAGCGCGCCGCCGTACCGGTCAGCGGGACGGAGGCCGGCGCGCGCACCACCCTGGGGCGGGCGTCGTGGCCCAGCGCGGGGGCGGCCGCCAGGACGACGCAGACCGCGTCCGGGTCGCCGTCCAGCGTCACCGACGCGGTGACCGGGTCGGCCTCGGTGACGGTGTCCTCCTCCAGCCGCAGCCCGGCCCGCGGGACCCGCCGGGGCCGCGAGCGCAGCGAGAGCACCGTGCCCAGCACGAAGGGAACCGCGACGACCACCAGGTCCGCCCGCCCCAGGGCCACCGCCAGCAGGCACAGCCCCACCGGCAGGACGACGGCGCGCCGGAACGCCGGAGCCGTCGACCAGCTCACCGTAGGGACGGTCACGAGGGGGTCCCGGTGTAGGTGGGCAGGCGGTCGGAGGCGGGGACGGGGACGCGGGCGCAGATCTCCTCGACGATCGCGGCGGGGTCGACGCGGCGCAGCCACACCTCGGGGCGCAGGCTCAGGCGGTGCGACAGCGCGGCCGGGGCGGCCTGCTTGACGTCCTCGGGGACGACGTAGTCGCGGCCGGCGAGGGCCGCGCGGGCGCGGGCGGTCAACAGCAGGGCGAGGGAGCCGCGCGGGGAGGCGCCGACCTGGACCTGCGGGTGCTCGCGAGTGGCGGCGACGAGCTCGACGATGTAGCGGCCCACCGAGTCCTCGACCGCCACGTCCTCCAGCGCGCGCTGCATCTCCGTCAGCGTGGCGGCGTCGACCACGGGCTGCAGTACGGTCTCCTCGGCCCGGCGGGCCATGCGCCTGCGCAGCATCGTCTGCTCCTCCTGCGCCGAGGGGTAGCCGAAGGAGACCCGCAGCAGGAACCGGTCGAGCTGGGCCTCGGGCAGCGGGTAGGTGCCCTCGTACTCGATGGGGTTGGCGGTGGCCAGCACGTGGAAGGGGGCCCGCAGCTCGTGGGTGACGCCCTCGACGCTGACCTGGCGTTCCTGCATGGCCTCCAGCAGCGCCGCCTGGGTCTTGGGCGGGGTGCGGTTGATCTCGTCGGCGAGCAGCAGGTCGGTGAAGACGGGGCCGGGGCGGAAGACGAAGTCGCCGTCGCGCTGGTTGTACAGGTAGGACCCGGTGACGTCGGCCGGCAACAGGTCGGGGGTGAACTGCAGCCGGGTGAAGTCCAGGCCCAGGGTCTGGGCGAAGCAGCGGGCGGTGAGGGTCTTGGCCAGGCCGGGGAAGTCCTCCAGCAGGACGTGGCCGCCCGCCAGGATCCCGGCCAGCACCAGCTCCAGTGCCTCGCGCTTGCCGACCACGACCGTGTTGACGCGGTCGAGCACCTCCCCGGCGCGCCTGCCGACCTCGGCGGGATCCATCCGTCACATCTCCTCAATGCGCGCGACCAGGCGGGCCAGCTCGGCGCGGGTCGGGACCGTCCGCCACGGGACGGTGAGCAGGTCGTGCAGGTCGGGGCCGAGAATCTCCCGCGCGCGGGCCGGATCGTGCGCGCCGTACCGCAGGCGCAGACGCTCGGCGGTCAGATCCGCCAGCCGGGAGCGCACGAGCGCGTGATAGCGCTCGGGGTCGTCCCGGGCGGCGGCCAGGCGCCGCTCCCACCAGCGGACCTCGATGAACGCGTGGTCGGCCGGCCAGGGCGTGTCCATCTCCGGGACCGCCGGCCGGGGCGCGCCCGAGGGGATCCGGCGCAGCAGGACGAAGGCCGCGATCCCGGCGGCCACCAGCACGGCGACGTGCCACAACAGGCCGCTCACGCGTCCTCCTCCGTCGGCCGCGTTCGCTGCGCTGCTGTGCCCACGGCTCG
>NZ_BOOK01000043.1 GCF_016863195.1 Paraplanobispora takensis
CTCGCTCGCTGCCGCCAGCTCCGCGTCCACCCGGGCCAGCGCCCGCCTGGCCTGCTCCCGCAGGGAGTCGTCCACCTCCTGCGGGCCGTAGCGGGCGCGGCGGTAGGCCTCGGCCAGGCGGTCCAGCGACTCCTCCCCCACCCGGTGCGCGGCCAGCAGCCGTGCGACCAGGTCTGCGGAGGTGTCGGCGGCGGCGCGCGGGGTGCCGGCCGCGGCGGCCGCGCGCTCCAGCCGGAGCCAGCAGGCGATCACGGCCCGGCGCGGGTCGTCCCCGGTGTCGAGGCCGGCCAGCCCGGCGTGCAGCGCCCGGCGCACCTCCCGCCGGGTCTCCTGCGGCGGGGCCGCCTCCGCGGGCGCCTCCGGCTCCGGCTCGGGACCGGGCGGGGCCGCGGGCCGCTCCCGCCCGGCGGCCCCGGCCCGCAGGATCACTTTGATCATCAGGACGACCGTCGGCGCGGCCAGCAGGGCCGCGACCACGATCACGGTCCAGAAGGAGAACTCCCCCAGCGCCTCGACGCGGGTGAGGGAACCTCCCCTCTCGCGGGCGCCGGCGGGGACCGGATCGGCGGGCCCGAGGTCCAGGCCGAGGTCGAATCCGCCCGGCCCGAACCCCTCGCCGCGGCCGATCGCGGCCGCGGCGAGGCCGGCCGCGAGCAGCCCGGCGACGGCGAGCGCGGGCGGCACCCACCCGCGCCGTCGTTCTGTCACCGGACCCTCCGAGCGGCGCATGTCGCGGTCACTACACCAGCGGGTCCGGCACGCCGTCAAGCCCGCTCAGCCGAGGGCCGAACGGCCGCCGACCAGCGGCAGGACCACCGAGCTCTCGCCGGGCTCGACCGAGACGTTCGTCCCGGCGGGCAGGCGCAGGGTGAAGTCGCGGTCGGTGGACAGCAGCACGACGCCGAGGCGGTGACCGGCCTTGACGACGTAGTCGCCGGGCTGGAGGTCGAAGTCGAAGTCGTAGAAGCGTCCCTCGCGCAGCAGCTCCGTGCGGGCCGCCGAGTGCCGGTTGCGCACGTCCAGCCACCCCCGGGTGATGATCTTGAAGGGGGCGGTCTGCGTGACGTGCTCGGCCAGCCGGGCGCAGCCGGTGTCACCCGGGACACCCTGGCCGTAGCAGACCGGGTCGGGACCGTAGACGACCTGGCCGTAGGCGCGGGCGTCGGTGCCGTAGTCGACCAGCAGCGCCGTCAGGTACGGCGAGCGGCCGCTCTTGAAGGCCGCCCTGACCGAGACCTTCGGGGTGCCGGACAGGCGGGCGTCCCTGGTCAGCGGGGCCGACAGGTAGGCCAGCCGGTTGGGGTCGGTGGTCGTGACGTTCTCGGCGAGCTGCTCGGCGGTGCGCGTGCTCTGGTCGACGAACGACTCCACCGCGTGGCCGCGGCCGCGCTCGGGGCCCAGCGTGCCGTTCTGGCCGCCGGATCCGGCGCTCATGCGCAGGCGGACGTCGCGGGTGCCGGGCAGCGGCCAGGCGGCGTGCTGGGCCCACTGGCCGGGGCCGTACTCCACGTCGGCCTGCGGCTCGTCCAGGATGCCGTTGCGCAGGCCGTACAGGTGGTAGTCGAACCAGCGGTGCAGCTGGCGCAGCCACTCGGCGTTGCGCTGGGCGAAGTTGAACGGGTTGAAGTGGGCGCCCTGGTGCAGCCAGATCTTGCGGGGCACGCCCCGCTCGCCCAGGGCGTCCCACCACTGGACGGCCTGCTTGGTCTTGACGTTCCAGTCGTTGAGGCCGTGGACCAGGAACACGCCGGCCCGGACCTTGCGCGCGTCCGGCAGGTAGTTGCGCTCGTGCCAGAAGCGGGAGTAGTCGCCGGTGACGCGGTCCTGGTCGCGCTCGATGGCGTCCATCAGCGCGCCGCAGACCTCCTGGCCGTTCTCCCTGGTCAGGACGTAGCGGGCGAGAACGTCGGCGTCCTCGCCCTGGTACCCGCCGGGGGCGAGGACGCCGCCGTTGGCGCGGTAGTAGTCGTACCAGGAGGAGATGGCCGCGATCGGCACGATCGCCTTCAGGCCCTTCACCCCGGTCGCGGCCACGGCGTTGGGCAGGGTGCCGTTGTAGGAGACGCCGATCATGCCGACGTTCCCGGTGGACCACTCGGCCCTGATCTCGTTGCCGGCCGCGTCGAAGCCCTTGGCGCGGCCGTTGAGCCAGTCGATGGCGGCCTTGGGCCCGGCGGTCTCGTTCGGCAGGCCGGTGGTCGGGCAGCCGGTGGCGCGGCCCGAGCCGATGTTCTCCACCAGCGCGATGGCGTAGCCGCGCGGCACGAAGTAGTTGTCGTAGTACCCCCGGAAGGGCGGGGCGATCGCGCGGGCGGCCGACGGGTCCCCGTCCTGGCCGAACATGTCCTGCTGCAGGTCCCTGAACTTGTTGCGGCGGTACTCCATGCCGGCGGGGTCGGAGCCGTCGAGGTCGACGACGTGGTTGGCCACGTCGTTGCCGCCCGCGTAGTAGGGGCTGGCCTCCATGATGACCGGGACCTTCAGCCCGGAGGCGGTCTCCTTGGGCCGCATGATGTCGACGGCGACCCGGTCGGGGCGGCCGTCGGCGTCGCTGTCGACCCCGGCCACCTCGACGAAGACGGTCTCGGTCAGGGCGTCGGCCCGGGAGTAGACCGGCTGGGTCTCCTGGTCCCGGATCGGTTCGGGGGCCTGCGCGGGTGGCGCGGGCGCGGGTGCGGGCGAGGCGGCGGCGGTGGCCGCCGGGAACGCGCCGGCGGGCACGGCGACCGCCAGCGCGAGGAGGACGGTCTTCCATCTGTTCATCGAGGGGTGCTCCGGAAGGTCGATGGAAAAATCTGACACCTGCGGTCAATGTCCTTCCGTCAGATCTTCTCCCGCAAGATCCAAGATGTAACGAATTGACGGTTCACCCGGCGCGCCGGAGGCGACCCGCGGGCGCGGGAAAACCCGTACCGGTCGTGACCTCCGTCCTGGCAGGGTGGACGGGTGGAAAGGTATGACAGGCACGGGGGGACACCCCTCGTCCCCGACCGGCTGATCCTGTCGGTGGTGGTCGGCTCGCGCGCCTACGGACTGGAGAGCGCGGACTCCGACGTCGACCGGCGCGGGGTCTTCGCCGCGCCGACCCCGATGTTCTGGCGGCTGGCCAAGCCGCCCACCCACATCGAGGGGCCGCTCCCCGAGCAGTTCTCCTGGGAGGTCGAGCGTTTCTGCGCGCTGGCGCTGGAGGCCAACCCGACGGTCCTGGAGTGCCTGTGGTCGCCGATCGTCGAGCACCTCACCCCGCAGGGCGAGGACCTCCTGGCGATCCGGCGGGCCTTCCTGTCCCGGCGCGCCCAGCAGACCTTCACCGGCTACGCCGACTCCCAGTTCCGCCGCCTGGACCCCGAACGACCCAGGTGGAAGCAGGCCATGCACATGATCAGGCTCCTGATCAGCGGGCTGCACCTGGCCCGCGAGGGGGAGCCGCTGGTGCGGATGGACGAGCACCGCGACCGGCTGCTGGCCGTACGGCGGGGTGAGGTCTCCTGGGCGGAGGTGACGCGCTGGCAGGCGGAGCTGACCGAGGCCGTGCGGGACATCGGCGGGGCGGGCGCCCTGCCCGCCGCCCCCGACCGGCGAAGCGTCGACGACTATCTGACCGGCGTGCGCAAAGCCTTCCTGTGACGCGCCCGTCCCCGCCGAGCGCGCGGGCCGGGCCGTACCCGTTCCCGGCCGGCCGGCCGCCGGAACACGTCCCCGCGGCCGGCCGGCTCACTTCAGCTTGAACTTCTGGCCGGCCAGGCCGTTGAGGACCTGCGTCTCCAGCAGAGCGCCGGACTGCGGGGAGGAGTCCCTGATCCCCATGTACAGGTTGTTGCCCACGTTCTCGTAGCGGTGGACGACGACGCCGTTGTGCAGAGTCTGGCGGTCCCGCCAGAACTGGCGGTTGTCGTCGAGCGACGCCGAGGGAACGCACGTGACCTGGCGCACGACGTTGCCGGCCGAACTGCCGCCCCTCAGGCACAGGCCGGTCTTGAGGTTGACGAGCTGCAGGACGGCGCCGCCGGGGGCGAAGCGCAGCTCCCACTTCTGGGTCTGCAGGCTGAGGTCGGGCTGCTGGGTCACCTTGAGGCCGGTGGCTCCGGTCACCGGCGGGAGGGCGGCGGTGAGGGCCGGCCTCAGCCCGTCGGCCTGCGAGACGTGCTGGGGGATCAGCAGGACCGGCGCAGGGGCCGTGCCCGCCGTCGCGTGCGCGGAGGGGCCGGGCCCGCCGTACAACGCCAGCGCCGCCCCGGCCAGGGCCGCCAGGACGACGGCTTTCTTCTTTGTCGACATTCCGATGCCTCTCTGTTCTCTGCGCGGGCCGGTCGGCCCGGGGAGAACACTGCACGGGGGTGACGCCGCTCTTCCGCGCAGAAAGACATGTATGTGCACAATCAGTCGAACTACCGAAAATTGAAAATTCAAGAGAATCGTCATGATTCGACGGGATTTATAGCGGGTTGACTGATTATCCGCGGTGCTCCGGTAGGGTTCTGGTCCCGTGTGCCGGCCGGTGCCCGTGCTGCGGGGGATTCCGGCGGGGTGCCGTGTGACCGGACCGTGTGATCGATACGGAGGATGACGTGTCCCTGCTCGTGTACGCCGACCGGGCTTCGGGCACCACACGGCGGTGGCGGCGGTCACGGATGTGGAACCACGCGATCACGGTGGCGGCGGCGGGCGCGACGGTCTACGCCGGATGGCAGAACCGCTGGATCAGCGACGACGGCCTGATCGCGGTGCGCACGGTCCGGCAGCTGCTGGAGGGCGACGGGCCGGTCTTCAACGCCGGCGAGCGCGTGGAGGCCAACACCAGCACGGCGTGGACCTATCTGGTCGCGCTGGTCTCCTGGGTGAGCCGGGGGGACGTGGCCTACGTCTCGGTGCTGCTCGGCCTGGCGTGCACGGCCGGCGCGGTGGCGTTCGCCGTGGCCGGGACCGCGCTCCTGCGCGGCGGCTCGCGCCCGCTGCTGCCGGCCGGGGTGCTGGTCGTCCTCGCGCTGCCGCCGTTCTGGGACTTCGCGACCTCCGGCCTGGAGACCGGGCTGGTCTTCCTGTGGACGGGCGCGTCCTGGTGGCTGCTGGTGCGAGCGGCCGCGGGCGGCCCGGCGCTGCCCCTGGTGGTCGTCCTGGGCCTGGCGCCGCTGGTCCGGCCGGAGCTGGCCCTGGTCTACCCGGTCTTCTTCGGCGCGCTGCTCGTGCTGCGGTGGCCGGGACGGCGGGCCGCCGCCCGCTGGCTCGCGCTCTCCCTGGCCCTGCCGGTCGCCTACCAGATCTTCCGGATGGGCTACTACGGGCTGCTGGTGCCCAACACCGCCCTGGCCAAGGAGGCCGGCGAGAGCCGGTGGGCGCGCGGCCTGCTGTACGCCGGGGACACCATCTGGACCTACCAGCTCATCGGCCCCCTGCTGGCGGTCATCCCGCTGTCGCTGTGGGTCTGCCGCACCCGCCGCGACCTCGTCGTGTCGGCGGCCCCGCTCGTCGCCGGGATCCTGATGCTGCTGTACGTCCTGCGGGTCGGCGGCGACTTCATGCACGGCCGGATGATGCTGCCGGTCCTGCTGCTCCTGCTGCTGCCCGCCATGGTCCTGCCGCTGCACCTGGTCACCGCGCTGGCCTGCGCGACCGTGGCGCTGTGGGCCGTCCCCTGCGCCATGGCGCTGCGCGTGCCGTACGGGCAGGCCGTCGGGCCGGACGGGATCTCCGACGAGCGCGGCTTCTACGTGCGCTGGACGGGGGATCCGCATCCGGTCACCGCCGATCCCTATGTCCGAGCCGCCGCGGACCCGCTGCGGGCGCAAGACGCCACCGGCCTGCACGTGCCGGGCAGGCAGCCGGTGCCGCTGCGCGCCGACCGGCCCGCGCGACTGGCCGTGGCGGGCGACGTCCTGGGCACGCTGGGCGCCTCCTTCCCGCTGGACGTCCTCGTCGTCGACCGGCTCGGCCTGGCCAACCCCCTGGGCAGTCACATGGCGCCGGCGTGCGGACGCCGGGTCGGGCACGAGAAACCGCTGCCCGACGAGTACGTCTTCGCCGACCACATGGACCCGGGAACACCGCTGACCGACGAGCGGCTCCGGGCCGAGGTCGGGCGGATCAGGGGTCAGCTCGCCACCGCCCCCTTCCGGGACCTGCTCCAGGCCGCCAGAGCTCCGATGACCCCCGGCCGGTTCTGGGACAATCTGATCGGCGCCCCCGCACGCACGGCCCTGCGCTTCCCCACCGTCAACGCTCCCTGCCCGCCATGATCCCGTGCCCTGCCCGGCGGCACGGCGCAAGGAGGACCTTCCCGTGACCGCGACCCTCCCGGACTGGTTGTCCGGGATCCCCGCCGAGCAGCCGCACGCCCTGGCCTTCGCCACGGTCAGCGGAGCGCACCTGTACGGCTTCCCCTCGCAGGACTCGGATGTCGACCTGCGCGGCGTGCACATGCTGCCGCTGGAGGAGATCGTCGGGCTGCGCACCGGGCAGGAGACCGTCACCCGTTCGTGGATCCGCCACGGCGTCGAGGTGGACCTGGTCACCCACGACCTGGCCAAGTTCTGCCGCATGCTGCTGCGGCGCAACGGCTACGTCCTGGAGCAGCTGCTGTCCCCTCTGGTGGTGGCCACCTCGCCGGTCCACGAGGAGCTCCTCGCCGCCGCTCCGGGCTGCCTCACCCGCAACCACGCCCACCACTACCAGGGCTTCGCCCGGACCCAGTGGCGCCTGTTCGAGCGCTCGGGCGAGCTCAAGCCGCTGCTGTACACCTTCCGGGTGCTGCTGACCGGCATCCACCTGATGCGCACCGGCACCCTGGTCGCCGACCTGACCCGGCTGGACGGCGGCCCGCCGTACCTGGCCGACCTCGTCGCGGCCAAGCGCTCCGCCGAGCACGGCGCGCTCCCCGCCGACGCCCCCGACCGGGTACGGCTGGAGCACGACGTCGCCCGGCTGGGGGACACGCTGCAGGAGGCGATGGACGCCTCGGCGCTGCCGGAGGAGCCGGCCGCGGGCGGGGCCCTGCACGACCTCGTGGTGCGCGTGCGGATCCGGGGGCGGTAGGCGGTCCGGGGCCGGCGGTACGGCGCCCGCCCCGCCGTGAGACTCCCGGTACGGGTCCTCTGTACGGGCTCCGGCTGGGCCTTGACAGGGCAGGAGGGCGGGCAGAGCGTGAACGCTCAGCCGCGTCCACACGAGGGGGCCGCCATGGCCGTACACGAGATCCGCATCGATCCCCGGCTCACCCTGCGCGAGGAGCCCGCCACGGGCCACAACCGCTGGCATCCCGACATCCCGCCGGTCGTGCGGTGCGAGCCGGGCGACGAGGTCGTCATGGAGACCCGCGACGCCTTCGACGGGCAGATGGGACCGGGCGCCACGCTGAAGACCGTCGAGGCCCCCGATCTCGACGTCGTCCACCCGCTGACCGGCCCCGTCCACATCGAGGGCGCCCAGCCCGGCGACCTCCTGGAGATCGAGATCCTGGAGATCGTCCCGGACGGCTACGGCTACACCGTCCAGGTGCCCGGCTTCGGGTTCCTGCGGGACGTCTTCCCCGAGCCGTTCATCGTGCGCTGGCGGCTGGCCGACGGCTGGGCCACCTCCGGCGACCTGCCCGGAGTGCGCATCCCCGCCGCGCCGTTCATGGGCACGATCGGCCTGTCCCCCGGGCACGAGGCGCTCGCCCGCATCACCGCCCGCGAGCGGGCCGCGATGGAGCGCGGCGGGTTCGTGCTGCCGCCCTCGGCCGACGGGGCGGTGCCGGCCGATCCGGGCATCGCCGCGCGGGGACTGCGCACGATCCCGCCCCGGGAGCAGGCCGGCAACGTCGACATCAAGCAGCTCGGCGCCGGCACCCGGCTCTACGTCCCCGTCGACACGCCGGGCGCGCTGTTCTCCGCAGGCGACGCGCACTTCGCCCAGGGCGACAGCGAGGCGTGCGGCACGGCCATCGAGATGAACGCGACGCTGCGGGTGCGCTTCGCCCTCCACCCGGGCCAGGCCGCGGCCAGGGGGGTCCGGGGGCCGCGGTTCGCCCGTTCCGACTACTGGGTGGCGCCGCAGTACGCCGCCCCCCGCCGCTTCTACGCCACGACCGGGATGTCGGTGGGGCGCGACGGCGAGGTGGCCGCCGAGGACGCCACGCTGGCGGCCCGCAACGCGCTGCTGGAGATGATCGACCATCTCGGCGAGCGCGGGTGGAGCCCGCAGCAGGCCTACGCCATCTGCAGCGTCGCCGTCGACCTCAAGGTCAGCCAGCTGGTGGACGTGCCGAGCTTCCTGGTCTCGGCGTTCCTGCCCGAGGACGTCTTCACCGGCTGACCGGACCGCTCAGGCCCCCTTGAGCAGCTCCCACCAGGGGTCCAGCAGCGGCGGGTCGCCGGCGTCGACGCGGTCGCCGGGACGCGGGACGACGATCCGGACGTCGCGCGCCTTGGCCTCGTGCCGGAGCCGGTCGACGGGCTCGGCCCACGGGTGCAGGGCGAGGGTGAAGGTCGCCCAGTGCACCGGCAGCAGCAGGCTGCCGCCCAGGTCGAGGTGGGCGGTGACCGCCTCCTCGGGGTCCATGTGGATGTCGGGCCAGCTCGGGCTGTAGGCGCCGATCGGCATGAGCGTGAGGTCGAAGGGGCCGTGGTCGGCGCCGATGCGCGCGTAGCCGTCGAAGTAGCCGGAGTCGCCCGCGTAGAACACGCGCTTGTGCGCGCCCGCGACCACCCACGAGCCCCACAGGGTGCCGTCGCGCCTGAAGGTGCGCCCGGAGAAGTGGCGGGCCGCGGTGGCGACGAAGCGCAGGCCGGCGACCTGCGCCTCCTCCTCCCAGTCGAGCTCGATGATCCGCTCGGCGGGCACATTCCAGCGCTCCAGGTGGGCGCCGATGCCCAGCGGGACCAGGAACGGCACCTCCTGGAGCCTGGTGAGCGCGCGGATCGTCGCCCGGTCGAGGTGGTCGTAGTGGTCGTGCGAGATCACGACGGCGTCCAGCGCCGGCAGGCCGGCCAGGCTCACCGGGAGCGGGTGGATGCGGCGCGGGCCCAGCATGGGGACCGGAGAGACCCGGTCGCTCCACACCGGGTCGAACAGCACGCGCCGTCCCTCGATCTCCACCAGCGTGGTGGCGTGGCCGTACCAGACGGCGCTCAGACCGTCCTCGGCCGGCGGGGTGGCCGGGGAGGTCACCAGCGGGACCGGGGCGGCGGGCTTGCGCCCGTCACGGTCGAAGATCATCTCGCGCAGCAGCTTGGGGAGGCCCTCCGGCGGCGGGGTGGACGTGCCGGGCACGGTGTTGCGGAAGGCGCCGTCGCGGAACTGCGGCGAGCGCAGCATCCGCTCCAGCCGCTCGCCCCCGGCCCTGCCGCCCAGCTCGGCCGGGACGTCCTTCAGGGACCACGCGGCGGCGGCCAGCGCCAGCCCGCCCGCGACGAGACGTCCTGCGGATCCCGTTCCTGCCACTTCGATCAACTCCCCGGACTTGACCCGTCTCGACCCGTATCGTCCAACTGGCGACGTGCTCCCGGTGTTCCCGGAGACGGGGTCGCGTACGTCACCGGTGACCGGGTCCCTCAGGCTCTCAGCCCCTCACGGACGATCGCGAGCAGGCGGGCGCGGGCCACCGGGTCCACACCGCTCCGCTCGCGGTCGATGCAGCCGGTGAGCAGGGCCTTGACGTCGGCGATGTCGACGTCGGCCCGTATCCCGCCCGCCTGCTGGGCCCGGCGCAGGAGCTCCCGCCAGGCCCCCATGACGTCGTACCTGCGCTCGGCCTCCACGGAGCGGAAGTCGAACCCGGCGCCCGCCAGGGCGTCGACCAGGCCGCGGTTGCCGGCGCCCTCCTCGACCATGAGCGCGAAGAAGGCGAAGAACGCCTCGTCGTACGCCCGGTCCTGCCCGGTGCCCTCGGCGAGCGCCTCGGCCCGCTGCACGAGCTGTTCCATCCGGCTGAGCAGGATCGCCTCGAACAGCGCCTCCTTGGTGGGGAAGTGCCGGCTCACGGTGCCGGTGCCCACGCCGGCCCGCCGGGCGATCTCGTGCACCGACACCGACAGCCCCTCGGCGGCGAAGGTCTCGGCCGCCACCTCCAGCACCCGCGCCCTGTTGCGCTGGGCGTCGGCACGCAACGGCTTGCTCATCGAGGTACGGCTCCAGGGACGATAGACAACCGGGACGGCCGTCCCGTATATTCACCATCAACCGGGACAGTCGTCCCGATTCTATCGGATCCCACCCCCGGATGGAGACGTCCCATGCGTACGGTCAACCTCGGCGGAGGTCTTCGGGTGTCCGCCATCGGCCTCGGCTGCATGGGCCTGAGCGAGTTCCTCGGCCCGACCGATCACGACGAGTCCCTCACCGCCCTGCGCGAGGCCGCCGGTCTCGGCGTGACCTTCCTCGACACCTCCGACTACTACGGCGTCGACTCCGCCAACGAACGCCTGATCGGGGAGTTCCTGGCCGAGCACGGCCGCGACGGGATCACCGTCGCCACCAAGTTCGCCGCCGTCCGCGCCCCCGGGACCGGCGAGCTCGTGGGGGTGCGCAGCGACCCCGAGTACGTCCGCGCCGCCTGCGAGGCGAGCCTGCGCCGCCTGGGCACCGATCACATCGATCTCTACTATCTTCACCACCCCGACTTCACCACCCCGATCGAGGAGACCGTCGGCGCCATGGCGGAGCTCGTCGCCGCGGGCAAGGTCGGCCACATCGGGCTGTCCAACGTCTCGGCCGACGAGCTGCGGGCCGGGCACCGGGCGCATCCCGTCACCGCGGTGCAGAACGAGTGGTCGCTGTTCAGCCGCGGGGACGAGGAGTCGCTGGTGCCGGTCTGCGCCGAGCTGGGCAT
This sequence comes from Paraplanobispora takensis, assembly GCF_016863195.1. Taxonomy (GTDB): domain Bacteria; phylum Actinomycetota; class Actinomycetes; order Streptosporangiales; family Streptosporangiaceae; genus Planobispora; species Planobispora takensis. Next base: position 10,805 of record NZ_BOOK01000043.1, read on the forward strand.
CGGATACGTCGCCTACGCACCCTTCAGCCGGGGCTTCCTGACCGGCCGCCACACCTCCGCCGACGGGCTGGCCGGCGACGACATCCGGCGCGGCCTGCCGCGCTTCGAGGCCGCCAACGCCGAGCACAACGCGACCCTGCTGGCCCCGATCCGGCGCATCGCCGATGCCCGGGGGGCGACGATGGCCCAGATCGCCCTGGCCTGGCTGCTCCAGCGCTCCGACGCGCACGGGATCCCCGTGGTCCCGATCCCCGGGACCCGCAGCCCGGCCCGGCTGCGGGAGAACGCCGACGCCACCGGCATCACGCTGACCGGCGAGGAGCTCTCCGCACTCGACCCCATCGCGGGCCGGGTCAAGGGGGACCGCATGCCGCCGCCCCCCGACCTCGGCTGACCCGGGCCGCCCGGCCTCATTCCAGGTGCCGCTCCACGGTGGCGACCTTCGCCTCCATCCGGCCGCCCCCGCCCTCGCGGATGTCGGCCTTCAGCACGAGGCTGACCCGCCCGCACCGGGCCTCGACCGCCGCGACCGCGTCCTTGACCACGGCCATGACCTCGTCCCAGTCGTCGCCCTCGACGGTGGTGAACATGGCGTCGGTCCGGTTGGGCAGGCCGGAGGCGCGCACCACCCGTACGGCCTCGGCGACGAGCTTGCCGACGTCCTCCCCCGCGCCAATCGGCGTCACACTGAACGCCACGAGCACCGACATGTCGTCTCCCCTCCTTCTCCGGGACCGTCCCGGCCGACCCTCACAGTAGGTCATCGCATGCCGAAATTTATGGAATAAAGCGTTCCGTTCTGATATGATACGAGTATCGGGAATCGCCGCACGGCAGGGGCGGTTCCGGCCGAAGCGAAGGGCGGACAAGCGATGAGCGACGAGACCATGACCCGATGGAGCGTGCTGGAGGCCGCGCACGAGGCGCTGCTCACCGTGGTGGGCGGCGTGGCCGAGGAGGATTGGAAGCGCCCCACCCCCTGCGAGCGGTGGACCGTGGCACAGGTCCTCCAGCACGCCGCAGGCGACCAGCTCGGCTTCGCCGCCTCCATCACCGGAGGCCCCGGCCCGTCCGAGGACCCGTTCGCACCCTCGGGGGAGCTGACGGGCGCCCCTCTCGCCTTGGCCCGGGAGGCGGCCGAGGCCGCCCGCACGGCCTGGGCGACCGTCGCCCAGGACGCTCCCGAGGTCGCGGTCCCGGTGCCGCCGGGCCGGCTGCCCGCCCGGGTGGGGGCCGGCGCCTGCGCCCTGGACGCCGCGGTGCACGCCTGGGACATCGCGGTGGCCACCGGGCAGCCCTCGCCGCTCACCCCGTGGCTGGCCCGCGAGCTGATGCCGGTGGCCACCGCGATCGTCGAGCCGCTGCGGGCGTACGGCGCCTACGCCCCGGCGATCGAGGCGGAGGAGGGCGCCGGGGAGGACGACGCGGCCGCGTTGCTGCGCTATCTCGGCCGCCGTCCCGACTGGACCGCCTGACCGGACGGGGACGGCCCGGCGGCTCAGACGGCCGAGGTCACCGTACGGTCCGCCGTGACGCTCACCGGGTCACCCCGCCGTACGGTGCCCGGCCGGGTGACCACCATGATCACACCGAAGATGTTCCGGTGGCCGTCGATCAGCCGCTTCTGCAGCGCGGGCCAGCGCTCCCGGCCGGCGGGGTCCCAGCTCGGCACGGCGCACCTGATGCACGGCCCCGCCACGTCGCCGGTCACCGTGAACTCCGCCTCGCCCGCCGACAGCACGGTCCCGGCCGCCCACTCCTCCTCGTCGAAGGCGGGCGCGTCCAGCTCCAGGTGCAGGTTGGGCCGGAACCTGAGCAGGTCCACCTCCCGGCCGAGCTCCTCCTCCAGCCCGGCCCGGGAGGACTCGAAGGTGACCAGGACGGTCGGGCCCCGGTCCTGCTGGCCGTCGGCGGCGCGCAGGCTCAGCGGGACGCCCAGCGACCGCGACAGCTCGCCGGGCAGCTCCGGGTGGTCCCACGCCCAGGAGGTCCCGTCGGGCGCGGTCAGCACCGGGGCGTCCCCGCCGTCGTAGGCGCTGCGCCAGTGGAGCATCTCGGCCCGCTGCCGGACGGTCAGCGTCCTGCCCGCGTGGTTGTCCCGCTCGTCGATCAGCGCGTAGGCGCGGTCTCCGGCCATCCCCCGCCCGTCGAAGCGGCCCTGCTCCACCTCCTCGCCCCGCAGCGACTTGACCGGCCACCGCAGCACCCGCTGCACGCTCCCCTGATACGTCGTCATGCCTGAGAAAATAGCGATCTCGCGCCCGCCGCGCCGCGCCGGGTCCGCCCTCCCCCGGCGCTCCGGGTCCCGGTCTCAGCCCTGCCCGCCGGCCTTCCCCGCCACGACGAGCAGATACTCGTACTCGTAGTGGCCCGGCTCCCCCGGCGCGGCCCGGTTCTCCCGGACGGCGAGGTCGAGCAGGTCCCGGTCCAGGGCCGCCGCCCTGCCTGGATCGCCGGCCAGACCGGCGTAGGTGGCCAGTACGGGGGCGAAGTTCGCACGGTAGATCTCGATCAGCCGCTCCGGCGGGCCGTCGAACTCCACGCGCAGGGACCTGGCCTCGGTCTCCGGCCGCATGCCGTACCCGGCGAACAGCGCGGTCACGTGCTCCGGCTCGCCCCACATCAGCGGCGAGAGGCTCCCGGGCGGCGGGGGCGGGGCGTAACGGCCCAGGATCCGCAGGAACTCCCCGGCCGCGCCGCCCGGCGTCCAGTTGGCCATCGCGACCGTCCCGCCGGACCGGCACACGCGCACCAGCTCACCGGCGGCCGCGGTGTGGTCCGGCGCGAAGATCGCGCCCACGGCGGACAGGACGACGTCGAACTCGCCGTCGCCGAACGGCAGGCTCTGGGCGTCGGCCTCCACCCATCGCAGGGTGAGCCCCCGCTCCTCGGCCCTGCGGCGCCCGGTCTCCAGCAGTTCGGGCGTCAGATCGGCCGCCGTGACCGCGGCTCCCCTCTCCGCCGCGGCCAGGGCGGCGTTCCCGGTGCCGGCGCCGACGTCGAGCACGCGGTGCCCGGCCCCGGCGCCGCACGCCTCCACCAGTTCCCGCCCCAGTCCGGCGATGAGGCCGGCGATCGGCGTGTAGTCCCCCAGCGCCCACATCCGTCGGGCGGCCCGCGCCGGATCGTCCGCGCCGTCGCGGAACCGGTCGTGCTTCTCGCTCACGGCCATCACGGCCTCCTTCCAGGTGCCTCACGGCGACTTCAGGCTGTCGCCGCGGCCGGGTGGGTGGAAGTACGAAAACCGGACTTATCCGGGAGGCCGCCGCCTGCGATGGTGGCGGTGTGAAGGGTTACGGCCAGTACTGCCCCATCGCGCTCGGCGCCGAGGTCTTCGCCGAACGCTGGACGCCGATCATCCTGCGCAACCTCATGGTGGGCTGTCACCGGTTCCGCGCGATCCTGGAGGGAGCGCCGGGGCTGCCCCGCAGCGTGCTGTCGCAGCGGCTGCGCCGGCTCGAGCGCGACGGGGTCGTCGAGCGCCGGCAGGCGGGCCGTACCGCGGAGTACCACCTGACCGACGCCGGTCACGAGCTCGCCGAGGTGTGCATGGCACTGGGGGTCTGGGGAGCCCGCTGGCGGGAGGCGCGGCCGGAGCACCTGGACCCCTATCTGGCCCTGTGGACCCTGACCCGCCTGATCCCGCCGGCGTCCCTGCCCCGGCCCCGGATCGTCGTCCGGTTCGACCTGACCGATCGCTCGCGTCCCGACCGCTACTGGCTCGTCCTGACGGCGACCGGGAACGAGGTCTGCGTCCGGCATCCGGGGTTCGAGGAGGACGGTGTCGTCACCACCGACGCCGGGTGGCTGGTGCGCTGGCACTCGGGAGCGGTCCCGCTGGCCGCCGCGCAGCGTGCCCGGGGCATCGCGGTCACCGGGCCGCCCTGGCTGGTCAGGGCGCTGGCCGCCTGGGGGAGGCTGAGTCCCTTCGCCCGCGTACGCCCGGCGCACGAGACCGCGTCCCTGCGGACGAGCGCGCCCTGAACCCGGGAGCGGGTACGGCGGCGCATGCCGGGCGGGGCGTGCGCCCTTCGCGGCCCTCCTGTCGCGAGCTCCTCCGGTTACGCGCCGATGCGGCGGCGCACGTACGCCGAGAGCTGGTCGACGGCGACGACGAGCGCCATCACCACCACCAGGTGGGTGACCATCTCGTCAAACCGGAACAGTTTGATCGACTGGTTGACGAGGAAGCCGATGCCTCCGGCTCCGACCAGGCCGAGTACCAGGGACGAGCGCACGTTGACGTCGAAGCGGTACAGCAGAAGCCCGACGAACTGCGGAACCACCGCGGGCAGTACGGCGTGTGCGGCGATCTGGATCCCCGAGGCGCCGCCGACGCGCAGGGCGTCGCGCGGGCCGAGGTCGATCTCCTCCATCGCCTCGGCCCACAGCTTGCCCATCACCCCGGTGTTGTGGAGGATCAGCGCGAGCACGCCGGCGAACGGGCCCAGCCCCACGGCGGTGACGAAGATCAGCGCGAAGACGACGTCGGGCACCGCGCGCAGGAACGACAGGATCGACCGCGCGGCCTGGTAGACCCACCGGTTCGGCGCGGTGGTCCGCGCGGCCAGCAGTGCCAGGCCGAGCGCAGGCGGCACCGACAGCGTGGTGCCGAGCAGCCCGATGGCGAGCGTGATGAGCGCGGCCCGGAGGCTGGGCAGGAGCACCTGCTGCCAGGACAGGTCCGGCGGCAGGGCCTGGCCGAGGAAGTCGGCCATGCCCCGCCAGCCCTGTACGAGCGCCGCCGGGGAGAACTCGGTGGCGTGCCAGGCGAGCGCGTGGGCGGCCACCACGACCGCGGTGACGGCACCGGCCGCGGGGGAGATCAGCCGCCTGCGGGGCGGGGCCGGCGGGATCTGAGGGGAGAGGGTGCCTGTGCTCATCGCGGTTCCTGCTCGGCCGGGCGGTGGTCGGGGGCGTACAGGGCCTCGAAATCGGTCGCGGTGAGCGTCGCCGCCGCCGCGTCGAGGACTGCCCGCCCGTGCAGCAGGCCGACCACGCGGTCGGCGTGCCGCAGGGCCAGCTGCGGTTGATGGAGTACGGCGGCGACGGCCAGGCCCCGCTCGTGGGCGAGGCCGGCCAGCAGGCCGATCACCTGCTCGGCGGCGGCCGGGTCGAGGGCGGAGACCGGCTCGTCCGCCAGGATGATCTTCGCGCGCTGGCAGAGGGCACGGGCGATCGCCACCCGCTGCTGCTGGCCGCCGGACAGGCGCCCGGCCGGCTCGGCGGCGCGATCGGCCATCCCGACCCGCTCCAGGCATGCCATGGCCTCCTGGCGCAGGGCCCGGGGGAACAGGATCGGAGCGAGGGAGCGGCGCAGCGGCAGCCGTCCGAGCGCACCGGCGCAGACGTTGTCCAGCGCGCTGCGGCGGCGGACGAGGTGGACCTGCTGGAAGACCATGGCCGTCTGCCGCCGCAGGTGTGCCGGTTCGGTGCCGCGGGCGGCGCCGAGCCGGTGGCCGTGGACGGTGACGGTGCCCGCATCGGGGGTTTCGAGGCCGACGATGCAGCGCAGCGCGGTGGACTTGCCGCATCCGTTGGCGCCGAGCAGCGCGAGGAACTCGCCGGAGGCCAGGTGCAGGTCCAGGTGGTCCAGCACGGTCCTGCCGGAGAAGGATTTACGCAGCCCCCGCACGACGAGGGCGGGATCGCCGGCCTCCACGACGGCGGCGGGCGGCGACGAGCGGCGTGTCGTGTCGGCCGGCGTCATCGTCAGACGTCCTTCTCGGTCAGCTTCAGGGCGGCGGCCAGGTCGAACAGCGGCTTGTAGGTGTCCTCGGTGACGGCGACGAGCGGGCCGGGCGGGTCGACGTCGAGGAAGGCGCCGACCTTGGCCACGTCGGCCGGTTCCAGATCCAGCAGTGCGGCGGTGACCGCGTCGCGGAAGGATTCCTCGAGCTTGCCGGACACGGTGATCGGGTCGTTCGGGATCGCCTCGGAGGTCCAGATCCGGCGGAACTTCGCCGGGTCGAAGGCGCCCTCGGCCTGGGCGGTCGCCAGCTGCTGGCTGTTGATCTCGGCCGCGTCGGCCTTGCCGTTGACCAGCGCGAGCAGCGCCTCGGGGTGGCCGCCCGTGTAATCGATCCTCACGGCGGACTCGGCCAGGCCCGCGGCCGTCAGCGCGTAGCGGGGCAGGGCGTCGCCGGAGGTCGATCCGGGGCTGGACAGCGCGAGCGACTTGCCGGACAGCTCCTCGATGGAGGTGACCGGCGAGGCGGCCGGCACCCATATGCCGGCGGTGTAGGTGGTCAGGGCGCCTTCGGCGTCGGCGAAGGAGGCCACGGGCCGCGCGTCGGCCTTCGTGCTGGCGAAGACGTAGCCGAGCGGCCCGAACTGGGCGAGTTCCAGCCGGCCGTTGCGCATCGCCAGCACCTCGGCGGAGTAGTCCTCGACGATCTTCAGTTCCACCGGGCAGTCCAGTTTGCGCTGGAGCGCGGCGGCGAGGACCTCGTAGGCGGGCTTGAGCTTGGCCGGGTCCTCATAGGGCTCGACGCCGAAGCGGATCTTCCCGCCGGGGCAGGTGGCGGAGGAGGCGCCGGCGGAGGCGCCGCTGTCGCCGCAGCCGGTGCCGAGCAGGAGCAGCGCCGGGATCGTCGCCGCGGCGGCCAGGAAACGTCGTGCGCGCATGGTCTATCTCCCAGGGAGTGTTTCGTCTTGGTGGGGGGCGGTGCGGAGGCGCTTCAGCCCAGCAGGTCGTCGAGGACCTCGGGGGCCAGGCCCAGGGCGGTGGTCATCCCGATGCCGGAGGTCACCGCCACCACCCGGGCATCCGGCACGGGCGCGGCGACCAGGTACGGTTCCGCGGCCGAGGCGTAGACGCCGCGCCAGCGCTCGCGCACCTCCAGCCGCTCGGCGCCGAGCAGGCGGGCCGTCTCGGCCAGGACGTACCGGTCGAGGATCTCGGCGTTGAACGGGTCGAGCGTGGTGGCGTAGGCGTGGGTGTCGCCGACGGTCAGATCGCCGTCCGGGCGCTGGGTGAACATCAGGTTCAGCCCCGCCTCGACGAGCTCCGGATGGTCGGCCTCCATCCTCTTGCGGACGGCGGTCAGGGTGGGGCACCCGGCGAAGCCGTCGTAGCGCAGGAGCGAGAAACCGGTCAGCACCGCGGGATCGACCGTGCGGCCGTGCGGGTCGCGTACCCGCAGCATGTGCAGGGCGCAGCGCCGCAGCCCGGCCCGCTCGGCCAGTTCGGGGAAGTGCCGGTCCACATCGTGCCCGACCGCGACGACCACCCGCCCGGCCCGGATCCGGCCCCGGCCGGTGACCACCAGGCCCGGCTCCACGGTGTGCGCGGCGGTGGCCCAGTGGAAGCGCACTCCCCGGCGGGCCAGCCAGGCGGCGATCGCGTGCACGGCCTGGCGCGGGTCGACGCGCACGTCCATCGGCAGCCAGGCGCCGCCGACCGCGCCGGGGCCCACCGGCACCCGCCCGGCCACCGCGGCGGCGTCCAGCAGCTCCACCTGGCCGTCACGGGCGTGGCGGAACTCCTCGAGGACCGCGTACTCGTCCTCGGCGCGCGCCACGACCACGGTGCCGCCTTCACGCAGCCAGAGCCCGGCCTCCCGGGCCAGGCGCAGCCAGGCGCTCCGGGCCGCCATCGCGTACCGCAGCGCGGGGCCGTCCTGCGCGGTGAAGCAGCCGTGCCCGAAGTTGCGCACCGAGGCGCCGACGGCTCGCTCGTCGCGCTCGACGACGGCGACCGACAACCCGCGGCGCACCGCGTCCACGGCGTGGGCCAGGCCCACGATGCCCGCGCCGACGACGACGAGATCGGCCGAGTCGAGGAGCCCGCTCCCCGCCAACTGACTTGTCATGACAAGTACGGTCCCGGCATCGAGGAGCGTCGTCAATATGCGATGGCGACATGTCATCTTTCGTTTGCCTGTTCGTCGTTTTCCCAGATAAATCGGCTATTAGAGCGATGCAACGGCTTCCACCGATTGTCCTGGCTCCTGTATGGTCAAGTGGTATGGACGGATCTCTACACGAACGTGTCGCATCGGATCTGCGCCGCCGCATCAGTTCCGGTGAGCTGCCGCTGGGCTCCGCCGTCCCCTCCGAGTCGCAGTTGTGCGAGCAGTGGGGGGCCTCGCGGGGGCCGATCCGCCAGGCGCTGGCCACGCTGCGCGCCGAAGGGCTGATCGGCGGCGGGCGCGGCAAACCACCGGTGGTGCGCAGCCGGACGATGCCCCAGCCGTTCGAGACGTTCCTGTCGTTCTCCCGGTGGGCCGCGATGACGGGCCGCACGCCCGGCCAGCGCACCCTGGAGATCGCCCGGCGTCCGGCATCGCCGGAGGCGTGCGACGCCCTGGGGCTGGAGGAGGGCGAGCCGGTCGTCCAGCTGCTGCGGCTGCGCCTGCTGGACGGGGTGCCCGCCATGGTGGAGCGCACCACGTTCACCTGGCCCGTCGGCCGGCTGCTGTTCGACTTCGACTGCGACTCCGGGTCGGTTTTCGCCTACCTGAGCGAGCGCGGCGTGGATCTGAGCACGGCCCGTCACGTGATCGACGCGATCGTCGCCGACGAGACCGACGCCGAGCTGCTGACCGTGCGGGCCGGGGCGCCCCTGCTGCGCGAGCGCCGCCGTACCGCCTCCGCCGACGGCGAACCCGTCGAGTACTCCGACGACCGCTACCGGCCCGACATCGTCTCCTTCACCATCGACAACTCCCAGCAGGCCCACCCGGCGCTGCTGCGCAGCCCGGCCCCGAGCGGCCTCCCCGCCGCGCCCGCCCGTCCGCGGGCCGGGACCGCCTCACACCCCCGAGGAGCCACACCATGATCGAACTGGCGGTCCTGGACATCGCCGGCACCACCGTCGACGAGCACGGCGACGTCTACGTCGCCCTCGAAGAGGCCGTCCGCGCCGCGGGCGCCACTCCGGGCACCGCCGACATCCGGCGCTGGATGGGCGCCGGCAAGCGCGAGGCCGTCACCGCACTGCTGAGTGCGGAGCAGCCGGACAGGACGCCCGCGCCCGCCGTCGTGGACGCCGTCTACGCCGACTTCCGCGAGCGCCTGCGCGCCGCGTACGGCGCCCGGCCGCCGGCGCCGCTGCCCGGCGTCCCCGAGGCCGTCACCACGCTGCGCGCCGCCGGGATCAAGGTGGCGCTCACCACCGGGTTCGACCGCGAGGTGACCGGAGTGCTGCTGAAGGAGATCGGCTGGGACACCGGCTTCCTCGACGCCGTCGTGTGCGTGGACGACGTCGCCGCCGGACGCCCGGCCCCCTACATGATTTTCCGGGCGATGGAGGCGACCGGCGTCCGCGACGTCAGCCGGGTCCTGACCGCGGGCGACACGATCCGCGACCTGCAAGCCGGCACCAACGCGGGCGCGGGCATCGTGGCCGGGGTGCTCACCGGCGACCTGGACGCCGCCACACTGGGCGGCGTCCGCCACACCCACCTGCTGCCCAGCGTGGCGGCCGTTCCCGCGCTGCTCTCGCTGAGCTGACCGCCCGCGCAACCGCCTTCCCGCGCGCGGCGACCGGCGGCGTCGATCGGCGAGCATGGACGCATGAGAGCGAGCATGGACGCATGAGAGCGAGCATGGACGCATGAGAGTACGCACACCCCGCACCGTCGCCGAGGCCGAGGCGATCCAGGACGAGCTGCGGCCGCTGCTGGACCTGACCGGTCCCGGTCCCGAGCGGCCCGCCACGGTCGCCGGGGTGGACGTGGCCTACGACGGGGACCGGCTGGCGGCGGCGGTGGCCGTACTCGACGGGACGACGCTGGAGGTCCTGGAGGAGGTGACCGTCACCGGCCGGACGGCCTTCGACTACGTCCCGGGCCTGCTCGCCTTCCGTGAGCTGCCGGCCCTGCTCGACGCGCTGGAGCGGCTGAGCCTCGTCCCCGAGCTGGTCGTCTGCGACGGGTACGGCCTGGCCCACCCGCGCCGTTTCGGCCTGGCCTGCCACCTGGGCGTGCTCACCGGCCTGCCGTCGATCGGAGTGGGCAAGACCGCGTTCGTCGGCTCCCACGCCGAGCCGGGCCCCGCCCGCGGCTCGCAGGCGGACCTGGTCCTGGACGGCGAGGTCGTCGGCCGGGTGCTGCGCACCAGGGACGGCGTCAAGCCGGTCTTCGTCTCCGTCGGCCACCGGGTGGACCTCGACACCGCCTGCCGCAACGTGCTCGGCCTCACCCCGGCCCACCGGCTGCCGGAGACCACCCGCGTCTCCGACCGGCTTTCGCGCGCCGCACTGTCCGGCGCTCGGTAGAGTCGCAGGAATCATGAGAAAGCACACGATCACCGCGTTCTGGGAGGAGATCCCCGACGACGCCGACGACCTGGTCCTGGTCAGGGGCGGCTTCCGGGTCTATCTCTGCCTGTGCGGCACGCAGCTGCGCGACCGGACCGCGGCCGAGCTGCACGCGGCGGAGACCGGCCAGTGCACCACCTGCCTGGGCTCCACCTCGGAGAACATCCTGCCGGGCTACTCCCAGAGCTGCACCTCCTGCGCCGGGACCGGGCGGCGCAGGACTCAGCTGCAGTGGCAGCTCGCCTACGCCGAGGCCGAGGTGATGATCGGCGTCGAGACCGTCAAGACGGTGATCGACCCGCTCACCGGCCCCTTCCGGCTGTCCGAGGTCGCCGACGCCGTCCGCGAGGCGCTCGACCTGCCCGTGGGACGCCTGCCCGTCGGGCCTCGCGTCCGCGACATCCTGCGCGGGATGGAGGCCGCGGGCGAGCTGGTCATGGTCTCCGCCCCCGACGAGCTGCTGCGCGGCACCGCCGTGGTGCTCTACCGCGACCCCCTGTGGGAGAAGATCCCCGGCTGACCCCTCCGGAGCCGGATCAGCCTTCCCGTCTCCGGGCGGGGCACCGGACGCTCAGCGCTCTTCGAGCACCTCCTCGACCGGCCGCCGCACGGCCGCGGTCCCGTCGAAGGAGAAGCCCAGCCTCATGATCATCTGCGGGTACTCCCCGGAGCACAGCTCCTGCCGCAGGAACTCCCGCAGGTGGAACATCTCCAGCGCCTGGGTGTGGAAGGCCGCCGCGACCCCGCGGCCGGAGGCGTGCAGCAGCACGCGCTGCAGCGCCTGGCCCGCCGCGATCCAGTCCTGCCGGGAGTCGCCCTCGGTGGTCAGCAGCGCGACCGCGCCGGTGGAGGTGGAGACGAACTGGTCGGCGTCGTTGCCCCACGAGTGCCCCTTGGCGTAGTCGCGCTGGGGGAAGTGCGGGCTGGTACGGCGTGGCTCGCGGGGGTAGGCCCCGGCCGGGACGCCGTCCTTGCGCGTGCTGCCGGGCGGCCGGGCCCAGCGGATCACCTCCAGGCTGAAGACGCGGTCCTGGGACTGCACGTCCTGGGCCGCCGCGGTCAGGGAGGCGACCACCCGGACGGCGGCCGGCGAGCGGACCGGCGTCAGCCGCGCCCCCTCGGCGCCGGCCTCGGTGACGAGCGCCTCGATCAGACGGTCCGGCACGGGCAGCTCGGTGAACCCGGCCCGGTGGGTACGGCGGCGCTCGATCTCGGCGCGCATCGTCCGGGTGTCCTCATCCGGCTGCGTGTTCTCCCCCAGGCGGACCGTCGCCAGCAGCGACGGGCGGTCGGGGTCGGGCAGCACGCTCACCAGCGGCTCGTAGCCGAGCGCCCGCAGCGTGAGCCGTACGGTGAACAGGGCGGCGCCGCAGCTGATCGCGAGCTCCCGTCCTTCGGCGTCGCCCACCCTCAGCTTCCTGTCGGTGTCGGCGCGCAGGGCGATCTCGTCGTCCTCGATGACGAAGCTCCACGGCTGGGTGTTGTGCACCGACGGCGCGTACACGGCGGCCTCCACCGCCGCGCGGAGCGCGAAGGCGGTCTCCTGCTCCGTACGGATCGCGGGTCTGCTGCTGTCCATGGTCGGCCTCCTTTCCTCCAGGGTCACGGCGCGGGCCCGGGAGCGGCAAGCGGCGGAAGTCCCCGGCCGCGCGGGACCTACGTCCCGCCGCCGGTGAGCCGGCGGAACTCCGGATGTCCCCGGGGCCGGGCGTTGCGAGGATCCGGCGCCGAGGCCCTCCCCGGCGGGGACCGGGGTCCTCGCCTGCCCGGCCGCCGCGCGGGCCGGACGCCCGGCGGGTTAGAGTCGTCCCGCCCTGGGGAGATCCGGAAAACGACCCGGGTCACGGCTCTGCGCCGTCCCCGGGCGGACCGCGGGGTCCGCATCCGCCTTCCGCCTCGTCTGTTGGGAGAACCCATGACCGAGCACGCGTCCGTCCCGGAGAAGCTCGATCCGCAGGAGTGCCTGCGGCTGATCTCCCCCGGCGGCATCGGCCGGGTGGCCTTCAACGACCCCGGCGGGCCGGCGATCCTGCCGGTCAACTACGTCCTGCGGGACGACTCCGTGATCTTCCGCACCGCGGCCGGCGGCACGCTCGACGTGGGGCTGCGCACCGGTATGGCCGGGGTGGAGTTCAAGGTCGCCTTCGAGGTCGACCGGTTCGACGAGGCCGAGCACGCGGGCTGGAGCGTTGTCGTACGGGGCGGCGCCCACCTCGTCGCCTCCCCGGAGGAGCAGGCCGAGCTGGAGAAGGCGGAGGTCCACCCCTGGGCGGGCGGTGACCGCCACCTCTACGTCAAGGTCGCCGCGACCGAGGTCACCGGCCGCCGGGTCGGAAACGGCTCGTGACCCCGCCGGAAGCGGCGTCCCGTCCGCATCCGTGTTTTGATGGGGCGTCCGGAATCGGGCGGTCCGGCCGCCCACGGAGACGGTGAGGAGAGCACGGGAGTATGGGTGTGATTCGCGTGGTTCTCGTGGACGACCACGAGGTGGTACGGCGCGGCGTGGCCGCACTCCTGGACTCCGAGGACGACATCGAGGTCGTCGGCGAGGCCGGGACGGCCGAGTCGGCCGTGGCCAGGATCATCGCGCTGCAGCCGGACGTGGCGGTGCTGGACGTGCGCCTGCCCGACGGCAACGGCGTGGACGTCTGCCGGGAGGTGCGTTCGGCGCTGCCCGGCCTGGCCTGCCTGATGCTGACCTCCTTCGCCGACGACGACGCGCTGTTCGACTCGGTGATGGCCGGCGCCTCCGGCTATGTGCTCAAGCAGATCCACGGCTCGGACCTGGTCGGCGCCGTGCGCACCGTGGCCTCGGGTCAGTCCCTGCTGGACCCGCAGACCACCGCGGCCATGCTGGCGCGCCTGCGCGACCAGGAGAACAAGAAGGACCCGCTGGCGGCCCTGTCGGAGCAGGAGCGGCAGATCCTGGACCTGATCGGCGAGGGGCTGACCAACCGGCAGATCGGCGAGCGGATGTTCCTGGCCGAGAAGACGGTCAAGAACTACGTCTCCCACCTGCTGGCCAAGCTGGACATGCAGCGGCGCACCCAGGCCGCCGCCCTGGTGACCCGGCTCAAGGCCGAGAAGGGAGACCGGGGCGAGCGCCGTTCCTGGTGAGCGCGGCGGGCCTGTCCCGGCGGCCGGGACGGTCGCCGAAATTGGGCCTTATCGGAAAGAACCTTTACTAATAGTCTCCTGGTGTGGATCTAGAGGTTCGTCATCTACGGGCGATCTGCGCCATCGCCGAGGCGGGCAGCATCTCCAGGGCGGCGGTCGTCCTCAAGATGTCCCAGCCCGCCCTCGCCGCCCAGCTGCGGCGCATCGAGCGCATGTTCGGCGGCCCGCTGTTCGAGCGCGGGCGCGAGGGGGCCCGGCCCACCGAGCTCGGCGCGTGGGTGCTGGTCCGGTCGCGGTCGCTGCTGCCGGCCTTCGACGAGCTGCGGCGCGACGGCATGCGCTACGGGCATGCGGCCGACCGGCCCAGGATCAGGGTCGGCTGCATGTCCAGCCATCTGGCGATCAACGTCATCACCTGCCTGGGTGAGCTGTTCGCCGGCACCGACGTCGTCGCGCGCACCGAGGAGGCCATGGACCTGCTGCCCGGGCTGCTGGAGTCCCAGCGGCTGGAGCTGGCCACCCTCGGCGACTACCCCGGCCGCGAGCTCGTCCCGCCGCCCGGCGTGGCCTACGCGAACATCGCCGACGAGCCGATCTTCGTCGGGCTGGCCGAGTCCCATCCCCTGGCCGCCCGGCAGGAGATCGAGTTGCGGGACCTGGCCGAAGAGGACTGGGGGATGCACGCCCTGGCCGAGGCGGGGCACCGCGAGCACTTCTGGACGGCCTGCGCCCAGCGGGGATTCGAGCCGCGCGTGGCCTACTCCGCCGACCTCAGCCTCGCCCTGGACCTGATCGCCTCGGCCCGGTGCGTGGGCATGTTCCAGGCGACCAGCAAGGGATACGCCGGGATCGCCATCCGCCCGCTGGCCGGGACCCCGCTGCGGTTCCGGCACATGATCGGCTGGACCGAGCAGGGGCCGGTCGCCCTGCGCGCCTCCGCCCTGGTGGCGGCCGTCACCAGGGCCTACTGGGCCGAGGTACGCCAGGCGCCCGTCTACGCCGCCTGGCTGGACCGGCACGGCCCGCTGCCGCCCCTCGGCTGAGGCTCGGCCGGACCGTCCATACCGCCGCGTTATGGAATTTCGTGGGGTACTCGGCCGCGCGCTCCCGATGACAGCTTTGGTCCAGCCCAAACCGTCGGGGAACACCCGGCCGGGCGCGTCGTACGGCGCGCCCGGCCGAGTCTCCCCGGGCTCCTTGCATCCCTCAACCCCCCAAGGGACCTCGAGAGGAGTCACCCCGAGTGAACCCCAAGGCCAGGCTGGGCGTGGTCGCCGTACTGGCGGCCGTCGCCCTGACCACCACCTCGGTCGTGAGCGCCACAAGCGCCACCGCGACCCCGGCCGGCGCCGGTGCCGCGTTCACCGACCCGCCCTCCTTCGCCCCGCCGGACCCCGAAGCGCGCAGGCACGCTCTGGCCACCGCCGAGAGCGCCCTGGCCGTCGAGGCCGGCGACATCGCCAGAGGCGAGGACGACGTCTTCTCCCTGAAGAAGACGACCTCGGTCGGCGGCATGCAGTTCCTCACCTACGCCCGCACCTACCACGGAGTGCCCGTCTACGGCGGCGACGTGGTCGTCGCCACCGACAGGACGGGGCTCGGCGTCGCGGACGTCGGCACGGCCCAGACCACCGAGCTGGAACTCGACACCCGGACCAGGATCACCGCGGACCGGGCCGCGCTCAAGGCGCGCTCCCTGCTCACCACGGTGGAGAGCGTGACCACGCCCGAGCTGGTCGTGCACGCCCTCGGCGACACGCCGCGGATGGCCTGGGAGACGGTCGTCACCGGCCGGGCCAAGCGGGCCCCGAGCACCCTGCACGTCTACGTCGACGCGCTCGACGGCTCGGTGCTCAGCTCCTGGGACGCGGTCCGGCACGGGACCGGCCAGGGCTTCTACAACGGCAACGTGAGCATCACCACGTCGGGTTCCTACACGATGCGGGACACCACCCGCTCCGGCCTGGCGTGCGGCGGACAGAACGGCCAGCCGTACACCAAGACCACCGACTCCTGGGGCAACGGCCAGGGCACCAGCCTGGAGACCGCCTGCGTCGACGCGTTGTACGCGGCGCAGAAGGAATGGGACATGCTCCAGGAGTGGTTCGGCTACCGGGGCTTCACCGGTGAGGGCGGCGGCTTCCCCGCCCGGGTCGGGCTCAACGACGTCAACGCCTTCTGGAACGGGTCGTACACCAACTTCGGCCACAACCGGGCCGGCAACCAGCAGGCCACCCCGATGGACGTGGTCGGCCATGAGTACGGCCACGCCATCTTCGAGCACGCCGGCTCCGGCGGCGCCGGCGGCGGCAACGAGTCCGGCGGCCTCAACGAGTCCACCGGCGACATCTTCGGCGCCCTGCTCGAACACTACGCCGCCAACCCCAACGACCCGGCGGACTACCAGGTCGGCGAGGAGGTCAACCTGGTCGGGCAGGGCCCGATCCGCTACATGTACCGGCCGAGCACCAACGGCGACCCGGACTGCTACAGCTCCTCGATCCCCAACACCGAGGTGCACTCCGCGGCCGGGCCGCAGAACCACTGGTTCTACCTGCTGGCCGAGGGCACCAACCCGCCCGGCAAGCCGGCCAGCCCGACGTGCAACAACACGACCCTGACCGGCATCGGCGTCCAGAACGCCGGCCGGATCTACCTGGCCGGCCTGAACATGAAGACCAGCGGCAACCGGACCCACGCCCAGTCCCGCGCCCAGACGCTGGCCGCCGCCAGGACGCTGGACCCGACCTGCGCCCAGTTCAACGCGGTCAAGGCCGCCTGGAACGCGGTCAGCGTCCCGGCCGGGGCCAACGAGACCTGCACCCCGCAGGGCGGCGGCAACGACTACTCGGCCTCGATCAGCCCGGCCTCGGCCACCGTGCAACCGGGCCAGTCCGCCACCGCCACCATCAGCACTGCGGTGACCAGCGGAAACGCCCAGCCCATCACGCTGCGGGCCGGCACCCTGCCGGCGGGTGTGACCGCCTCCTTCAACCCGGCCGCGATCAGCTCCGGGCAGACCTCCCGGCTGACCCTGGCCACCACCTCCGCCACGCCGGTCGGCACACACGCCCTCACGTTCACCCTCGACGGCGCGGACGCCGACAAGCAGCTCGGCTTCAACCTCGTCGTCGGCGGCGGCCAGCCGGGCGGCCAGGCGCCGGACATCCCGGTCGCCAACGTCACCGCGCACCTCAACCAGTTCCAGTCGATCGCCTCCGGCAACGGCGGCACCCGGGTCTCCGGCGGCGCGGGTTACACCGCCTCGCTCACCTACCTCAAGGGCAAGCTGGACGCGGCCGGATTCCAGACCCGGACCCAGTCCTTCACCCTCGGCGGCCGGACCCACACCAACCTGATCGCCGACTGGCCGGGCGGCCCCGCGAACCAGACGGTGATGCTCGGCGCCCACCTGGACAGCGTGCAGGCCGGGCCGGGCATCAACGACAACGGCTCGGGCTCGGCCACTCTGCTCGAGGTCGCCCTCGCCCTGTCGGCGAACCGGCCCGCGCTCACCAGACACGTGCGCTTCGCGTGGTGGGCCGCCGAGGAGAGCGGCATGAACGGCTCGACCTACTACGTCCAGAACGGCGGAGCGTCCGGAGTCGAGGCCTACCTCAACTTCGACATGACCGCCTCCCCCAACCCCGGGTACTTCGTCTACGACGACGACCCGGTCATCGAAGGCCACTTCAAGGCCTTCTACGCCTCGATCAACGTCCCCACCGAGATCGAGACCCAGGGTGACGGCCGCAGCGACCACGCCCCGTTCAAGAACGCGGGCGTGCGGGTCGGCGGCGTGTTCACCGGAGCCGAGGGCGTCAAGTCCGCCGCCCAGGCGGCCAAGTGGGGCGGGAGCTCGGGCCAGCCCTTCGACCGCTGCTACCACTCCGCCTGCGACACCTCCGGCAACGTCAACGCCACCGCGCTCGACCGCAACGCCGACGGCGCCGCCTACGTCCTGTGGAAGCTCGCCGTCGGGGACACCCCGCCGCCGGTGGACGACTACGCGATGTCGGTGAGCCCGTCCTCGGCCACGGTCCAGCCCGGCGGATCCGCCTCCGCCACCCTGAACACCACGGTCACCTCCGGGAACGCGCAGAACGTCGCACTGAGCGCCACCGGCCTGCCCTCCGGGGCCACGGTGACCTTCAGCCCGGCGACGATCACCTCGGGGCAGTCCTCCGCGGTGACCGTCACCACCTCGGCGGGCACTCCCCCGGGGACCTACACCCTCGCCCTCAACGGTGACGGCGCCGCCGCCGACCGCTCGGCCGCCTTCACCCTCACCGTCGGCGGCGGTCAGGGCGGCACGACGTGGGAGCCCTGGAAGCCGTACGCCACGGGCGACGTGGTGACCTACAACGGGGTCGGCTACCGCTGCCTGCAGGGCCACACCTCGCTGCCCGGCTGGGAGCCGCCGAACGTCCCGGCGCTCTGGCAGCGGAACTGACCGCCCGGATGAGATAGCCGGTACGGCGGGCGGGCATGGCC
>NZ_BOOK01000044.1 GCF_016863195.1 Paraplanobispora takensis
CGGGCATGGCCGCCCGCCGTACCATCACGCGGGTGATTGGCTCAGTACGCGGAAGGAGATGCCGGCCCGCTGGAGGCGGCCGATCAGCGCCTCGCCCATCGCCGCGGCGGTGGTCATCTGGCCCGAGACCTTCGGCAGGTCGTCCATGGCCAGGCAGAGCGCCGACTCGCCGAGCATCTTGGCGGTCTCGCCGTAGCCGGGGTCGCCTCCGGCGACCTCGGTGACCACGCGTCGGCCGCCGCCCCGGCCGTCGAAGGTCACCTTGAACCAGCTCTCGGCCCGCTGCTCGGGGGTGGGCCCGTCACCCGGCGCGAAGCGGGTCAGCAGCCACGACCGCACGGGCGGGAGCTGGGCCAGCACCGAGACCGCCCCGGCGCCCGCGACCAGGCCGACGGCGCTGGACAGGTGTTTGACGGCGACGTGGTGGCGGTAGGCGAAGTCGGGGCCGTAGCGCTCCAGCGCGCGGCCCGAGCGGGCGACGATCTGCGGGTCGATCGTGGGCAGCGGCAGCGCCCAGCCTCCCACGTAGTGCGGCGTCCCGGGCCCTCCCCGCACCCTGCGCCCCGCGGGGCGCTCCTCAGCTCTGCGCCGGGCCATCGCGGCCTGCGCGTTCTGCCGGGCCCGGGAGACCGCGGCGACGGCGGAGTGCACGGTCCCGCCCGAGGGCCTGCCGTTGCCGCGCACGTACCCGTCGATCCGGATCGGCACGCCCTCGGGAAGCCGGTCGACCGTGAAGTAGACGCCCAGGTCGTGCGGGATCGAGTCGAACCCGCACGCGTGCACGATCTTCGCGCCGGTCTCCTGCGCCCGCGCGTGGTGGCGGGTGAACATCAGGTTGACGAACTCCGGCTCGCCGGTGAGGTCGGCGTAGTGGGTGCCGGCCTCGGCGCAGGCGGCGACGAGCGGCTCCCCGTGGTGGATGTAGGGGCCCACGGTGGTGGCGACCACCCTGGCATGGCGGGCCACCTCGGCCAGCGAGGCGGGGTCGCCGGCGTCGGCGTGCAGCAGAGGGAGTCCGGGCATGCCGATCCGCTCTTTGACGGCCTCCAGCTTGGCCCGGTTGCGGCCGGCCAGCGCCCAGCGGCAGCCGGGACCGGCGGCGCCGGCGAGGTAGTCCGCGGTGAGCGCGCCGGTGAACCCGGTGGCGCCGAACAGCACGATGTCGTACGGGCGGTCGTCGGCCATGGACGAGCCTTCCCTTCAGCGGGCGGATCCGGACGGGCGTGCAGGAATCGTACGCCGTGACTCCCCTGCCCCAGCCGATATGTCCATCTCGTCCTGCGTACCCGGCGTGTCCTCTCCATCCGGCGTGGTCGCCGAATCCCGCGCCTGCTCCGGAGTGAGAACCCTCCCCCGCGCGTGCTCGGCGGCGAAGCGGTCCTCGCCCAGCGCCCGGCGCACCCGCGTGGTGACCCGTGCCGTGTCGGCGCCCTCGGCGACGGCCGGGGGCGCCCCGTCCGCTCCGCGCACGGCCTCGGCCGCGCCCAGCAGACGGGCGGCGAGATCGTGGCGGCCCCGCAGGGACAGCGCCCCGGCCATGCCGAGGAGGACGACGGACGCCCCCCGGGTGGCGCTCAGCCTGACCGCGAGGTCGAAGGCCTCCAGGTGCAGGGCCAGGGCCCCGGCCGCGTCGCCGCGCTGCTCGGCCACGAAGCCGAGCTCCGCCACGATCATCGGCAGGTACGGCGGCGGCGTCCCGCCGTCCTGACGGGGCGCGGCGTCCAGTACGGCGCGCAGGTGGGTCTCGGCGCGGTCGAGCCGCCCGTCCCGGCGGGCGGCGAAGGAGAGGCCCATCCTGGCGAAGACCTGCCCCGCCTGGTGGCCCTGTTCGACGCTCAGCCGCAGGGCCCGCTCGCACAGCTCCTGCGCCCCGGCGTATTCACCGCGCTGCAACGCGATCCAGCCCAGCCAGGCCAGCCTCGCCGAGACCTCGCTCCACAGCCCGAGCTCCTCGGCCAGGCGCAGGCCCTCCTCGTGCATGCGGCCGGCCTGCTCCAGGTCGCCGGTCATCTCGGCCAGCGCGCCGAGCCAGCCGGACGCCTCCAGCCGGCCCCATCGGTCGCCGAGCCCGCCGAACAGCTCCGCGCTGAGCTCGCCGTCGGCCCGCAGCGCGGCCACGTCGCCCCGCACGTGCGCGAGCTTGGCCCGGGTGGCGAGGGCGGCGGCCGTACCCCATCGGTCGCCGAGCTCCCGGAAGACCGGCAGCGCCCGCTCCGTGAGCTCCGCTGCGGCCTCCAGGTCTCCGAGGTCCAGCCCGGCATAACCCAGGAACCATTCGGCCCTGGCCCGCCCGCCCGGGTCGCCGGCGGCCTCGTAGGCCTTCAGGACCGCCTGCCTGCGGGCGTCCCGGTCGGCGGCCTCGCCGTACAGGAAGCCGATCCCGGCCTGCCAGGCCATCGCCCGGGCCACGGGCGCGGGACCGGGCGGCCCGGTCGTACCAGACCCGCCGGCGTCCACGCTCTCCGGCGCCACCAGGGACAGCGCCGCGGCCAGCGACCGCCGGGCCTCGGCCAGGCGCCCGCGCAGGAACCAGTACCAGGAGAGCGCGTTGACCAGGCGCAGCGCCCCGTCCGCGTCGCCGTCCTCGACCGCGGCGGCGAGCGCCGTGCGCAGGTTGGCCGCCTCGGCGTCCAGGCGCCGCAGCCACCGCCGCTGGCCGCCGCCGTACAGGTGCGGCTCGGCCTCCTCGGCCAGGGCGGTGTAGTGGCGGCGGTGCCACCGCCGCAGCCGGTCCGTCTCCCCCGCCTCGCGCACCCGATCGGCGCAGTAGGCCGCCACCGACTCCAGCAGCCGGTAGCGGGGCCCGTCCGCGCCGTCGGCCGGGGCCACCAGGGAACGGTCCACCAGGCGGGTCAGCAGATCCATCACGTCGGCGGCCGGCAGGTCGTCACCGGCGCAGACGGCCTCGGCGGCCTCCATGGTGCAGCCGTCGGCGTGTACGGCCAGCCGGCGCAGCACGACGCGCTCGGGGTCGCTCAGCAGCTCCCAGCTCCAGTCGATCATGGCCATCAGCGTCTGCTGGCGCGGCGGGGCGCCCCGATGACCGGTGGCCAGCAGCCGGAACCGGTCGTCCAGCCGGGCCACCAGGCCGTGCACGCCCAGCGCCCGCACCCGCGTGGCCGCCAGTTCCAGCGCCAGCGGGATGCCGTCCAGCCTGCGGCACAGCACCGCGACCGCCGGGGCGCTCTCCTCGTCCAGGGTGAAACCACGCGCCGCGGCGGAGGCCCGGGTCACGAACAGCCGCACCGCCCCGGACTCCCGCAGCTCCTCCAGCCCGGCGGCGGGGCCGGGCACCTCCAGCGGGGGAACGGCCCAGACGACCTCCCCGGCCAGGGCGAGCGGTTCCCGGCTGGTCGCCAGGATCCGCAGCCCCGGGGCGGCCCGCAGCAGCGACTCCACCAGCTCGGCGACCGGCTCTATCACGTGCTCGCAGTTGTCCAGCACCAGCAGCAGCCGCCGGGAGCGCAGCGCCTCGGCGAGCCGGGCCGCGGCGGTCGCCGGCCCGCCCGGGTCGGCGGCGTCCCGGACGCCCAGCACCGCCATGACCGCCTCGGCCAGGCGGAGCAGGGCGTCCGGGTCGGCGGGCCGGTCGAGCGCTGCCAGCTCGACCAGCCAGACGCCGTCGGGGAACAGCTCACGCACGGCGGGGGCCGTCCCGGACGCGGACGGCGCCTCAGGCGCGGGCAGGCCCACCGGTGTCCCGGACGCGGACGGGTTCACCAGCCGGCCGGCGGCCTCCACCGCCAGCCGGGTCTTGCCCACCCCTCCGGGGCCGGTGAGCGTCACCAGCCGGTCCGCCGCCAGCCGGGCGAGGATCCCGGAGACCGCCTCGTCCCTGCCGACCAGGCCGGTGATCGGCGAGGGCACGTTGGTGGCGGGCGCGGTCCCGGGTACGGCCGGCGCCGCAGGGGCCGATACGGCGGACGTCACGGGGTCCGGCACGGCCGCAGGCGGTGGAGGCGGCGCCGTGGTCGCCGGGGGCGCGCTCCCGTCAAGAGCGGGCGCGTTCTGCCGGGCGCCGGGCGCCGGGGGCGGGGCGGGGGCGGTCAGCGACGGGTCCTGGGTCAGGATCGCCCGATGCAGGGCGCCCAGCTCGGCGCTCGGGTCCAGCCCGAGTTCGTCGGCGAGCATGGTCCGCAGCTCTTCGTAGCTGGCCAGGGCCTCGTTCTGCCGGCCGGAGCGGTACAGCGCGCGCATGTGCGCGGCGCGCAGCCTCTCCCGGAACGGATGCCCGGTCAGCAGTTCGCGGAGCTCTCCGGCCAGGGCGGCGTGCTCGCCGAGCTCCAGCCGTACCTCCGCCCGATCCTCCTGCGCGGCCAGCCGCTGCTCGGTCAGGCGGGTCACGGCAGGCCAGGCGAACGGCTCGTCGGCGAAGTCCGCCAGCGCCGGACCCCGCCAGACGGCCAGCGCCTCGGACAGCAGGTCCGCCCTGGCCCGGGGGTCACGCGCCCGGCCGGCCTCGGCGAGCAGGGCCCGGAACACGCCGGCGTCGGTCTCGCCTCTCACGAGATATCCCGCCGGGTGGTGGGCGACCAGCTCGCGGGCGCCCGGCTCGGCGTCCTCCAGCGCCCGGCGCAGTTGCGAGACCTTGGCCGACAGCGCACCCGCGGGATTGCCCGGCGGGTCCTCGCCCCACAGGTCGTCGATCAACCGGTCGGCGGGCACCGGCCGCCCCTCGTGCACGAGAAGGTCGGCCAGCAGGGCACGGACCTTCAGCCCCGGGATCGCCACCGGCTCACCCCCGGCCGTCCACACCGCCAGCGGCCCCAACACCCCGAAACGCATGGCAATCACGATAACGGCCGCCCCGTCCCGTCACCCCGTAAGCCGGCCGGGCGAAAGCCGTAAGACCACGAGAAACGACGGGTGGGAGCCGTAAGGCGGCGAGAAACAAACCGTAAAGGGGTCCGGGCATCGTAGGAGACGTCAAAGCGAGAGGGTCGCGAAGGAGGCGGAACGGATGTGCGGACAGATGCCGCAGGACGGACGGCTGCGGCTGGCGGTCATCATCGCCAGTACCCGCAACGGCCGGTTCGGCCCCACGGTCGCCGACTGGTTCACCGCCAGGGCCCGCAGGCGGGCCGACCTGGAGGTGGACCTGGTCGACCTGGCCAAGGCGGATCTGCCGCAGACCCTTACCGATCAGGACGAACCCCTCCCGCAGCGGGTGCGGGACCTGGCGCCGCGGCTGAGCGCCGCCGACGCCTTCGCGGTCATCACGCCCGAGTACAACCGGAGCTTTCCCGCTCCGCTCAAGACGGCCATCGACTGGTACTACGAGGAGTGGCACGCCAAGCCCGTCACCTTCGTCGCCTACGGCAGGGAATCGGGCGGCGTGCACGCCGTCGGCCAGTTGCGCCAAATCTTCACAGAACTGCATGCCGTGGCGATATGCGACGCCGTCGTCCTGCCACGTTACTGGGAGCTGTTCACCGCCGACGGCAGCTGGCCCAAGGCCTCCGCTCCCTGCAACGACGAGGTCGCGGCCGCGCTCGACCGGCTGACCTGGTGGGCCCACGCTCTGCGGGAGGCCCGGGCCAGGCAGCCCTACAAGATCTGAACGTCCCTTACTTCATCCGCTTCACCACATGATCGGACACCGGAGGAAACAATGAGGAAGATCATCGCTTCGACCTTCGTGACGCTCGACGGCTTCATCGACGACCCGCACCTGTGGGCCCTGCCGTACTCCGACGCGGGGTCCCAGAAGTACTCTCTCGATCTCCTGCTGGGCAGCGACATCCTCCTGCTCGGCCGGGTCACCTTCGAGGGCATGGCCCAGGCATGGCCCTCCATGTCGGGTGACCCCTACTCCGACAAGGTCAACGCCATGACCAAGTACGCGGTCTCCTCCACCCTGAAGGAGACCGACTGGAACAACTCGAGCGTCATCCACGGGGACGACCTGCTCGCCGAAGTGAACCGGCTCAAGCAGCAGCCCGGCGGGGACATCCTGATCTGGGGCTGCGGCCGGCTCACCGACACACTCGCCGAGCACGGGCTGCTCGACGAGTACAAGCTCTGGATCTACCCGGTCGTCAAGGGCGGCGGGCAGCCCCTGTTCCCCGCGGGCACGGAGGCGACCATGGAGCTCGTCGACAACGAGGCGTTCGACTCGGGAACCGTCCTGCTGACCTACCGGCCGGTCAAGACGAGCCCGGCTCCGGCGTCCGCCGGCTGATCCCCCGGGGTTCGCGCCGAGGCGCCTGCCGGGGAGCGGAACGCCGCTCCCCGGCAGGCGCCTCGGCGGCCGCCGGGCTCCCGTTATAGGTTCTGGGGGAACGGTACGTGTACGAGCGGAGGATCAGCGCGGTGGAAGTCGAGCAGACGGTGCTTCCGGGAATCGGATTGCGGCATGAGTTCACGACGCGCTCCGGGCGAAGGATCGGGATCGTCTCGCACCGTACCGGCCGCCGCGACCTGGTGATCTACGATCCCGACGATCCCGACCGCGCCTGCGAGACCGTGAAACTGAACGACGAGGAAGCCGACGCGCTGGTGGAGCTGCTGGGCGCCCCGCGCATCGTGCAGCGCCTCAACGCCCTGCACCGGGACGTCGAGGGGCTGGTCAGCCTGCAGCTGCCGATCCCGTCCGGCTCGCGCTACGACGGGCGCCCGATGGGGGACGCGCGGGTGCGCACCCGTACCGGCGCCTCCATCGTGGCCGTGGTCCGCTCCGGTCAGGTCGTCGCCAGCCCCGGCCCGGAGTTCGTCCTGGCCGGAGACGACGTCGTGGTCGTCGTGGGCAGCCCGGAGAGCACCGCCGCCGTCGCCGACATCTTCTCTCACGGTTAGGCCGGCGGGTGCACCACACTGCAGTTCTCTTTCTCGAGTTCGGCGCCGTCCTGCTCGGGCTCGGCATTCTCGGGGCGCTGGCGCTGCGCGTCGGCATCTCGCCCATCCCCCTCTATCTGATCGCCGGACTGGCGTTCGGCACCGGCGGCATCGTGCCGCTGGCCACCAGCGAGGAGTTCATCGCCACCGGCGCCGAGATCGGCGTCGTCCTGCTGCTGCTCACCCTCGGCCTGGAGTACAACGCCAGCGAGCTGGTGACCAGCCTGAAGAGCAACGCCCCGGCCGGCCTGGTGGACCTGGTGCTCAACGCCGCGCCCGGCGCGATCTGCGCGCTGCTGCTCGGCTGGGGCCCGGTCGCCGCGGTGGCCATGGCCGGCGTCACCTACGCCACCTCCTCGGGCATCACCGCCAAGGTCCTGTCCGATCTGGGGTGGATCGGTAACCGCGAGACCCCGGTGGTGCTGTCGCTGCTGGTCTTCGAGGACCTGACCATGGCGGTCTACCTGCCGGTGCTGACCGCCATGCTGGCGGGCCTGAGCTTCGCCGGCGGCGCGGTCACCGTGGGCATCGCGCTGGCCACGGTGAGCGTGGTGCTGCTGGTGGCGCTGCGCTTCGGGCGGTTCATCGAGGCGTTCGTCTCCAGCCCCAACTCCGAGGTGCTGCTGCTGAAGGTGGTCGGCCTGGCCCTGCTGGTGGCCGGGGCCGCCCAGCAGCTGCAGGTGTCGGCCGCGGTGGGGGCGTTCCTGGTCGGCATCGCCCTGTCGGGGGAGCTGGCCCACGAGACCCAGGCGCTGCTGGCCCCGCTGCGCGACCTGTTCGCCGCGGTCTTCTTCGTCTTCTTCGGCCTGCAGACCGATCCGGCGAAGATCCTGCCGATGGCGGGGCTGGCCGTGGTGCTGGCCCTGGTCAGCATGGTCACCAAGCTGCTGACCGGCGTGTACGCCGCCCGGCGGGCGGGCATCGGCAAGGCCGGCCGGGCCCGCGCGGGCATCGCGCTCATCCCCCGGGGCGAGTTCAACATCGTGATCGCCGGCCTGGCGGTGACCGGCGGGGCCCACCCCGACCTGGGCCCGCTGGCGGCCGCCTACGTGCTCATCCTGGCCGCGTTCGGCCCGCTGGCCGCCCGCCTGGTCCAGCCGTTCATCACCGCCATCGCCAAGCGCGCCTGACCGGTCCCCGCCGTACGGCCGCGCTCACGACGCGGCCGTACGCGGCACGCCGGCGGCGAGGGCGCCGAGCGCGGCGTCGGCGAAGTGCGGGGCTCCCGGTTCCGGCTCCAGGCGGAGGGTCCGGGCCAGGAAGCTGATCGCGTGGTACCACCCGCACAGGAGCACGACGTCGAGCAGCTGGGGCTCGGTGAAGCGGGCCGCCAGCCGGGACCACAGCTCCTCGCCGATGTCCCCGTCGCGGTGGAGGGCGTCGACGGCGCGGATCAGCAGCCGCTCGCCCTCGTCGTCCCAGCAGGGGTCGCCGGCCTCCCCCGCGGTCAGCGAGGTGATCTGGGCCGGGGTCAGCCCGGCCCTGCCGGCGAAGAACGCGACGTGCACGCCCCACTCGTACTCGCACCCGCAGGCCGCGCAGGTGCGCAGGATCACGATCTCGCGTTCCCGCAGCCCCACGCTCAGCTCCCGGCTCAGCTCGTAGGAGCCCCACCCGTGCATGGCCCGCGTCATCGTCGGGTTGCGGGCCAGCACCCGGAACAGCGTGATCGGCTCGACCCCCGGCGGCATCATCGCGCGCAGCAGCGCGCCCTCCCGCCCGGGGTACGGCTCGGTGAGCGGTTCGATACGGGCCATCGCAGCCTCCAGCTCTCCCCTATGCTTCTATTTCAGAAGCAGTACGATGGCGACGATAGCGATTCGAAAATCGAAGCACAAGGGGGTGCCGTGAACCGGCCAGGACCCGTGAGGGGATCGACCACCGGACGCCCGATCATGGTCGCGCTGGACCTGCTGGGCCGGCGCTGGAGCCTGCGCGTCCTGTGGGAGCTGCGCGAGGCGCCCGCGGGCTTCCGGTCTCTCCAGGAGCGCTGCGACGGGATGTCCTCCAGCGTCCTGCGCCAGCGGCTGCTGGAGCTGGAGGACAATCGCCTCGTCCGGCGCACCGATGACGGCCGCTACGAGCTCACCCCGGCGGGCGGGGAGCTCTGTGAGGCCATCCGGCCCCTGGACCGGTGGGCCCGGCGCTGGATCGCCTCCCTCGACGCTCCCGATGACGCGGAAAGTCCCGGCGGACCGGATGACGCCGGGGGTCCCGGCGGGCCGGGCGACGCCCGCTGAGCGAACGCCCCGGGAACCCGCGGGTCGGGTGACCCGGGCGGGTCGGGTGACCCGGAGAACCACCGCGCCGGCCGTACGCTCCGGAACCCGGCGACCGGGCGGTGCGCGCCGCCCGGATCTGGTAGGCATGGGCGGGTGATGAGATTCCTCGCCGTCCCGGCAGTGGCGGCCCTCGTCCTCGCCGCGACCCCGGCTCCGACCCCGGCTCTGGCCGCCGCCCCGCCGGGCAAACCACGCGTCCCGGCGGGCACGGCCGCCGGATACGTGGTCTTCGACCGGCAGACGGGGAAGATCGTCGCCCACCGGTCCGCGCACCGGAAGTTCAGGTCCGCCTCGGTGGTGAAGCTCCTGATCGCGATCGACTATCTGGAGTCCCACCCGACCGTGCCCGCGCGCGACCAGAAGCTGCTCAAGGTCATGCTCCGGGTCAGCGACGACGACGCCGCGTCCGCGTTCTGGAACCGGGGCGGCCAGGGGAAGATCATCAAGCGGACGGCGCGCAGGCTGGGCCTGACCGACACCGCTCCCCCGCCCGCCGACAAACCGGGCTTCTGGGGCTACACCTCGCTCAGCGCGCTGGACGTCGTCAGGACCTACCGCTACCTGCTCGACCGCGCCGACCCCCGGGTCGGCCGGCTCGTCCTCGGCCATCTGCGCAGGGCCGGCCAGTGCGGCTCCGACGGCTTCGACCAGTTCTTCGGCATCCCGCGCGGGGTGCCCGGCCCCTGGGCGGTCAAGCAGGGCTGGTCGGGGTACGGCTCCACACCCCCGGTCCGCTGCACCCGCGCCTCCCCCACCGGCACCGCCACCACGGCCGCCGGCGGCGCCGAGACGGCATCCGCCGCCGGCACCGCCCGGACGACTCCCGCCGTTCCCACCGTGGAAACCGCCTCCGCCCCGGCGGACCGGTCCCCCGGCTTCACCACGGCGGGGTTCACCCTCGCCCCGTCCGCCCCGGTCGCCGGGGCCGCGGCGCCCGTCCCCGACCTGGGCCGCCCGGTGCTGCACACCACCGGCCTGGTCGGCCCGAGGGAGCGGTGGATCATGGTGCTGCTCACCGCTCACCCCGCCGGGACCGGCTGGCAGCGCTCCACCCGGCGCACCACCGCCCTGGCCGGAGAGCTCTACCGCAGCGTGGCCTCCTGAGCGTCCGTCACGCCCCCGGCACGGCGAAGACGGCGCACGTCGCGGTGCCGTGCGCGTACAGCCTGCCGTCGGCGGTGCCGGTCACCCGGGCCTCGGCGGTCGCGATGGTACGGCCCACGTGGACGGCCGTGGCCTCGCAGCGCAGGGTGGGGGTGTCGCCGAAGATCGGGCGCAGCAGGTTCACGTTGAGCTGGATGGTGGTGTAGGCCCGGCCGGCGGGCAGCGCCGACATGACCGCGCTGCCGAGCGCGGAGTCGAGCAGGGTGGCCGTGAAACCGCCGTGCACGGTGCCCATGGGGTTGTAGAGGTGCTCGCCGGGATCCCCCTCGAAGACCGCCCTGCCCTCCTCGACGTCGACGAGCCGGAAGCCGAGCGTGCCGCAGATCGGCGCGGTGGGCAGGCGCCCCTCCAGGCTGAGTCTCAGCAGTTCGAGCCCGGATGAGGCGCCCGCGTCGGCGTAGGAGGTCGGCGGGGCCCAGGTGTGGGTGCGGGTACGTGCGCGGGTCGCGGGGGTCTGCGTCATGGCTGCTTTCTTCTCGGGTTTCTTCTCGACGTCGTGTGGAGATCGACGTCGCGCGGAGGACGACGTCGCGCGGAGGACGACGTCGCGCGGAGGACGACGTCATGTGGAAGGGCGCCGGCGGGCGACGGCTCGACCACCGGCGCCCGCCGTACCGGGTCCGGCTCAGGGCGCCTTGACCGCCAGCAGGTCCACCGGGCGGATGTCCGGCGGCGCGCTCAGCATGGTCGGCGCCGCCTCCATCAGCGCCGCGGCGATCCGGCCCCGCAGGTGGGCCTGCCGCCCCGCCTCGTCGGCGAAGGTGTCGAAGACCCCGAAGGTCGTGTCGTTCTCCTTGAAGGCGAACCAGGTGAGGGTGCGGTCCTCCTCGACGGCCAGTTGCACCGCGTCGCGCAGTATCGCCTCGACCTTGTCGGCGTACTCCGGTCTGGCCTCTATCCGGGCCAGCAGACCGATCTTCATCGTGACCTCCTCGTCTCGGTGTAGAGGCAACCTAACGCCGTGGCCGGAGCGGTCCCAGTGGCGGAAGCGACGTTATTGATAGCGTTTCCGGCATGAAGGTAGCTGTACTGGCATACGATGGCGTGTTCGATTCCGGTCTCTCGGCCGTCCTGGACGTCCTGGAGGGGGCCAACGCGATGGGGGGGCAGCTTCCGCAGCCCCCGCCGGCCTGGGAGGTCGTCACGGTCGGCTTCCGCCGGAGGATCCGCACCGGCGCCGGACACCTGGTCTCCTGCGCCCCCGCCGGCCGGGCCGGGGAGGCGGACCTGCTGCTCGTCCCCGCCCTGGCCGAGCGCGAGCCCGAGGCCCTCCTCGCCCACGTCTCGGGTTCCGCGGCGGGCAAGGTGCGGGGCCTGGCGGCCGATGCCCGCCGCCGGGGGATCCGGATCGCCTCGGCGTGCACGGGCACCTTCCTGCTGGCCGAGTCCGGCGTCCTCGACGGGCGGCGGGCGACCACCAGCTGGTGGCTGGCGCCGTACTTCCGCGCCCGCTACCCGAAGGTCGCGCTGGACCAGACCCGCATGGTGATCACTTCCGACGGCGTGATGACGGCGGGAGCCGCCTTCGGTCACGTCGATCTCGCCCTGGCGGTCGTGCGGGCGAGCAGTCCCCATCTGGCCGATCTCATCGCCCGCTATCTGGTGATCGACGAACGGCCGTCCCAGTCGGCCTACACCATCGCCGGCGCGCTCGCCCAGAGCGACCCGACCGTCGCGGCCTTCGAACGCTGGGTCCGCGCCGGCCTGGAGCAGCCGTTCAGCGTCACCGAGGCCGCCCGCGCGGCAGGCGTCAGCGAGCGCACCCTCCAGCGGACCGTGCGCCGCGTCCTGGGCGTCTCACCCGTGCAGTTCGTGCAGGACCTTCGCGTCGAGCAGGCCCGCCACCTGCTGCGCACCACGGATCTCCCTCTGGAGGCCATCGCCCGCAGGGTCGGCTACGAGCACGCCAACACGCTGCGCGTCCTGCTGCGCCGCCGTACCGCCAGCACGGTGTCGGCCCTGCGCGGCGGTGAGCGGGGGCAGGGCGGTCCGGACGACGCATGAGGCCTCGGCACGGCGACGCGTGAGGGAGTTCAGAGTGCGGCGGCGTAGGCCGCGGCCAGGCGCTCCATGACGCTCGGGCCGTCCCGCTCCGGCGCCGGCTCGCCGAGATGGACGACGCGCAGCTCGGCCATGAACTCCTCCCACAGCTGCGGCCCGCCGGCCGCCAGCAGCTCAGCCCGTACCCGCAGCCGCCTCGTGGTCGGGCGGTGACGCAGTCCCCACTCGCCGAGCTGCGCGAAGACGGGCACCAGGCGGATCGACGCCTCGGTCAGACTGTAGGCGGCCCGCCGTCCCGGCCCCGCGTCCTCGCGGGTCAGCAATCCGGCCTTCACCAGCCGCTTCAGCCGGTCGGCCAGGATGTTGGAGGCGATCCCCTCCTCTGATCCGGCGAGCAGCTCCCTGAAGTGACGCCGGTCGCCGAACATCACGTCCCGCAGCACGAGCAGGCTCCAGCTGTCGCCGAACGCCTCGACCGCGGCATTGATCGGGCACCCGGAACGCGCGGACTCCCCCATCTCACACCCCGCTTCCGAACCGGTTGCAATCTACCACCGGCTGGCCTAGCGTTGATCACTGATTGCAAATCGCAAGCAGATTGCAGGAGGTCACGGATGAACGAGCCGCAGACCGCTCAGGGAAAGGTGCTCTGGCACTTCACGATGTCGCTGGACGGATTCGTGGCGGGGCCGGACCACGGGATGGACTGGATGACCGAGACCACGTTCCGTCCCAGCCTGGTCGACGAGTACGTCGGGACCACGGGCGCCGTGCTGGGCGGCCGGGACGGCTGGGACCACTATCCGGACGCCGGCGGCGTGTACGGCGGCGCCTGGCAGGGGCCGGTCTTCGTGCTCACCCACCACCCCGAGGACGCCGCGCCCGCCGACGCAGTCACGTTCCTGAGCTGCGACCCCGCCGAGGCGGTGCGGATCGCGCTGGAGGCGGCGGGCGGCAAGAACGTCGAGGTGCTGTCGCCCACCATCGGCCGCCAGCTCCTCAAACTGGGACTGATCGACGAGATCGACCTGCACATCGCGCCGGTCCTGCTCGGCGAGGGCGTCCGGCTGTACGACAACCCCGGCGGCAAGCCGATCCACCTCCACCGGGCCGGCGCAGAGGACCCCAGGTCGGCCGTGGACGTACGCTACCGGCCCGTCACGACGGCGAAGACCCCGGCCGGGACCGCGCCGGAATGACCGGGCGGCGGTGGTCAAGGATGGCGTTGGAGCGGGGACTTGTCGCCGACCAGCCAAAGATGCCCGAACGGGTCGAAGAAGCCGCCCTGCCGATGCGTTCCCCATGGCATCTCGTGGTCACGTACCGGATCGTGGTAGTTCGCGCCCGCGGCCGCGGCGCTGTCGGCGAACTCGTCCGGATCATCCACGAACACCTCGACCCGTACCGTGGTGGTGCCGGCCGCGGCGGGATCCTGCCAGCCGTTGTTCTCCGTCTGGGCCAGGAACAACGGCGCCCCCCGGACCTCCAGGCCGATGACCGAGCCGAGGTTCCACAGCTCTGTCGCGCCGAGCGCACGCCGGTACCAGGCCGACGCCTCCGCGGCGTCCGGTACGGCGAGCATGAGCGAGATGATCGTCACAGCCCGCACGATACGCATCCGAGGAGCCGGACGGCACCCCCTCAGCGGGGATTGGCGGGGCCGAGGTAGGCGGCGGCCAGGCGTTTGGGGGCGACCATCCGCCAGGCTTCCTGGACGAGCTCGGTCATCTCGGTCAGGTCGATGGCGGTCAGCCGGACGCGGACCCAGTTGTAACGTTCGTCGGAGGGGCGGGGCATGTGGAACTTGCCGGGTTCGGCGGCGACCAGGGCGGCCCGTTCCTCCTTGGGGAAGGCGAACCCCATGGAGGTCTCGTCGGGAGAGATCGCGGCATAGACGATCCGGCCCACGCGGAAGGTCACCCGGTCTCTGACGATCTTCTCCTCCGTGCGGGGCAGGGCCGTCGCCACACGGCGCACGTCGTCGGCGGTGACCGTCACTGCGCCCTCCGCACCGCGAGGGCCGCCTCGTCCACGGCGGCGGTCAGGCGGCGCAGGGTGCTCCTGAAGGCCGCCAGCTCCTCCACGTCGAGGCCGGTGGCCGCGAGCAGCCGGCCGGGGACCTGTTCGGCCTCGGGCCTCAGCGCGGCCCCGTCGGGCGTCAGCCGTACGAGCACCGAGCGCTCGTCGGCGGCGCTGCGCTCGCGGCGGACCAGACCGGCCGCCTCCAGTCTCTTGAGCAGCGGCGAGAGCGTGCCGGAGTCGAGCCGCAGGGCGGCGCCGAGCTCCTTGACGGTGACCGGCTCGCGCTCCCAGAGCACCATCATCGCCAGGTACTGCGGGTAGGTGAGGCCGAGGTCGCGCAACAGGCCGCGATAGAGGCCGTCGAGCGCCCGCGAGGCGGCGTGCACGTCGAAGCACACCTGGTTGTCCAGCAGCAGCTTCACGGGAGGAAGTATACGCGCTTGACTGCAGCCAATTAAGTTGTGCACAATCAAAACGTACACAACCGAAAGGGGAACCTCTCTCATGAGCACGCTCTACACCGCCATCGCCACCGCCGCCGGCCGCGAGGGACGGGCGGTGTCCTCGGACGGCACGCTCGATGTGAAGCTCGCCCCGCCGAAGGAGCTCGGCGGATCGGGCGAGGGCACGAACCCCGAGCAGCTGTTCGCGGCGGGTTACGCGGCGTGCTTCGCCAGCGCGCTCCAGCTGGTCGCCAAGAAGGCGGGGGCGGACGTCTCCGACGCCTCGGTGACCGCCGAGGTCGGTCTGCGGGCGCAGGGGGCGGGGTTCGGGCTCACCGTGACGCTGCGGGTCGAGCTCCCCGACGAGCTGCAGGGCGAGGCGGGCGCCTCCCTGGTCGAGACCGCCCACCAGGTCTGCCCGTACTCCAACGCCACGCGGGGCAACATCCCCGTCGAGCTGGTCGTGGAGTGAACTGAGGAGCCGCGGAAGAGGGCGGCGGGGTCAGGGGAGGGGACGGCGACCGGCGAAGCCGAGATCGTCGCGGTGGTACCAGACCAGGTCGCGGTCTCCTTCGAGCCAGCACAGCTGCACCGACACCCCGCCGAGCGTCGCGGGGAAGTCCACCAGCAGCGGTGCGACCCCCTTGACCTCCACGCCGTTCGAGGCGAACCAGCCGAGGATCTCCTCCAGGCGCGCCTCCAGCGCCTTGACCTCCGGCAGCCCGCCGAGCTCCGACTCGCCGTGGTCGCGCAGCTCGCGGACGAGTTCGGCGAGGTCACCGCGCATGCGCACGAAATCGTCGGCCCGCTCCAGCACGCCCGGCATCATCGCCCGGGCCTCGTCGACCGTGAAGACCCTGCCCACCCCTGAACCGTAGCGCCTTCCCGGCCGGATCGCCGAGTACGGCCGCGCGCCGCAGCCCGCGGAAAAGGGAGTCTCCGGGAGATCCTGCGACCTCTCGGGCGTTACCAGGCGCGCAGACCTGGTAGGACTGAGGCAGCCCGCCGTGCCACCCGCGGGCGGAGGAGTCTTTGGTATGCCCTTTTTCAGCATCTCGTCTGACCTGCGCGGCGCGGCGCTCGTCGTCCACGCCGGCGGAGAGCTCGACTACGGTCATGCTCCCGTCTTCCGCAACGAGATGACCAGGGTCTGGAGGGCGGGAGGGCCGCAGACGGTCGTCATCGACCTCACCGCGCTCACCTTCTGCGACTCCGCCGGGGTCGCCGAGCTGATCTGGAGCCTCCAGCAGAGCCGCGCCCTGGGCTCACGACTGGTCCTGGTCGGAGTGCACGGCACTCTGGAGCGGATCCTGGCCATCACCGGGCTCCGGCCCGTCTTCGAGATCTCCCCGACCGTCGAGGACGCCCTCCGGGAGGTGTGAGCCCACCGGAGGGCCACCGGGGCCGGACCCGGGGTTCAGCTCTTGCGCTGAACCTTCTCGGCCCCCAGCACGCGCGGCGCGTCGATGATCACGTCGGAGAAGATGTCGACGATCAGGGCGATCACGCCTCCGACCACGATGACGCCCGCTCCGGCCCACACCAGCGGCCAGTTGGGGCCCAGGCACAGCGCCACGCCGCCGAGAGTGAATCCCACCAGGATGACGATCACCGCCAGCCAGGACTTGGGGCTCCCTGCGTGACTTCCAGCCATGACGTCTCCCTGTTCCTCTCAATATCGGTCATTCGGTCGCGTTGCTCGCGGCGGCGATCACGCGGGTCGGCGCCTGGCGAGGATCCTGCGACTCGGCGAGTTCCACGTCCAGACGTTCCACGATCGTAGGCGGTGCGCGATCCGCCTCGCCGCGCAGGTCCCGTCCTTTCGGGGTGCGGGTCGCGATCAGGATGCGCCCGTCCCGGACGCCACGCCGTCGCCGCACACCGCCCATCGCCCCCACCCGCTCCGACAGTGGGGAGAGCGTACCCGGATCGGGCCTGGGCAATCAGCCGATCCCCGGTGCCGGAGTGTGGCCCTCCAGCCTCTGGCGCCGCCCATGACACGGGTTACTATTCAGCCCACGAACGGTCCGAGCCCCGCATACCGGTCAGCAAGGAGCCGATGCTCCGCAGCGGGCTCATCGAGGAGCGGATCGACGAGGGGCAGACCCGGCATCCGGCCGACGTCGCGTCTCCGTCCGAAATCCGATTTCGGGCGTGAGAGGATGATGATCCGGTTGGCCGGAGTTGGACGACCCGTCCGGATCAGGAGGTCCGCATGTCCGATGTCACGCCCGAGCCCGAAAGCCTTGAGGACGCCGAGGTCGCGCCGGAGTCCGCGAGTTCCGAGGACGAGCTGAAGCGCAAGTTCCGCGAGGCCCTGGAGCGCAAGAAGCTCGCCCAGACGGACACGAACGCCGGCGGCCGAGGGAAGGGCTCCTCCAAGATCCACGGTGCGCACGGCCCCGTCGGCGGCAAGCGCTCCTTCCGGCGCAAGAGCGGCGGCTGAGCCGGCCGTTCCGAGACCCCGGGAGTCCCGGGAGCCATGGGACTTGGGAGAGGCGGGCGATCTGCCATAGGCTCTCCCGCGTGCGTGATCTCGGTGAGGACCCGCGGCCCGCTCGCGGCGCCGTACGGGAGGTCCATCGTGTGGACCGGGCGGCGACCCTGAACTACTCCCCCGATCTGGACGGGCTCGCCGACCCCGGCGAGATCGTGTGGGCGTGGGTCCCCTACGAGGAGGATGCGGCACGGGGCAAGGACCGGCCCCTGCTGGTCGTGGGCCGCCACCGGCGCAGGCTGCTGGCGATGATGCTCTCCAGCCGCGGCGGCGACCGTCCCGACGAGTGGCTCGCGCTCGGCCCCGGCCGCTGGGACCGGGACAACCGCCCCTCCTACCTCCGTCTCGACCGGATCTTCGAGCTCGACGAGGACGACATCCGCCGCGAGGGGGCCGTCCTCGACCGCGACCGTTTCCTGCGCGTCGCCGCCGTGCTGCGGGCCACCCACGGCTGGGCCGCCGACGGCTGAGCCCCGTGGCCCGGCGCCGGCCCGGCACCGGCCCGGTGACGGCAGAGTCCCACGGCGCGGTGCCGGAAGTGGCCCGCCGGCGGGAGTGACGGCCACGGCGAAAGATCCGGCAATCTTGACGGTATGACCGACACCGCCGCACGGCTGCTGAAACTGCTGTCGCTGCTGCAGACCCGCCGCGACCACTCCGGCGCCGAACTCGCCGACCGGCTGGGCGTCACCGCGCGCACGGTCCGCAGGGATGTGGAACGGCTGCGCGAGCTGGGTTATCCGGTGCACGCGACCCAGGGCGCCGCCGGTTACCGCCTGGGAGCGGGCGCCTCGCTCCCGCCGCTGCTGCTCGACGACGACGAGGCGGTCGCCGTGGCGGTCGGGCTGCGCACGGCGGCGGGCGGCTCGGTCGCCGGGATCGAGGAGACCTCGCTGCGGGCGCTGGGCAAGCTCGAACAGGTGCTGCCCTCCCGGCTGCGCCACCGGGTGAACACGCTGCACACGGCGACCGTCAGGGTCGGCGGCGGCGGGCCCGCGGTCAGCCCGGACACACTGATGGCGATCGCCCACGCCTGCCGCCGCCGGGAACGGCTGCGCTTCGACTACGCCGGCCCCC
Organism: Paraplanobispora takensis; assembly: GCF_016863195.1. Taxonomy (GTDB): domain Bacteria; phylum Actinomycetota; class Actinomycetes; order Streptosporangiales; family Streptosporangiaceae; genus Planobispora; species Planobispora takensis. Next base: position 18,321 of record NZ_BOOK01000044.1, read on the forward strand.
GCGGCGGCGAGAGCATCCGGTCGGTCGAGCCGCACAGCCTGGTCAGCTTCGGCCGGCACTGGTATCTCGTCGCCTGGGACACCGACCGCGACGACTGGCGCACCTTCCGGGTGGACCGGCTGACCCCCCGCACGCCCACCGGCCCCCGCTTCGCCCCCAGGCAGCCGCCCGACGGCGACGTCGCGGCCTATCTGTCGCGGCGGCTGTCGTCGCAGACCTGGCCGGTCCAGGCGACCGTCATCCTGCACGAGCCCGCCGAGAGCGTGGCCGACAGGATCTGGCCGGGCATGGGCGTGGTCGAGGCCGTCGACGAGCACAGTTGCCTGCTGCACGTCGGCGCCGACACCCCGTCGGCGCTGGTGTGGATGATCACCTCGGTGGACGCCGACTTCACCCTCGCCGAGGGCCCGCCGGAACTCGCCGAGGCCCTGCGCGCCCAGGCCGCCCGCTGCCTGCACGCCGTACGGGCGACATGACCGCCCCGGCGCCGCCCCGGTGCCACGACCCGTCCCGGCCCCCGCGGCCGGTCAGGGGTCCCAGCGTGCGGTGCCGTCGCCGACGATCCGGAAGGCGGCGGCGGAGCCCGCGGCGGCCGACTCCATCGCGCTCTGTTCCATGCTGACGATGTCCCCCGCCGCGTAGATGCCGGGCACGCTGGTGCGGTAGTCCTCGTCGACCTTGAGATAGCAGTTCTCCTGCACGGCCAGGTCCAGGTTCTCCATCAGCCGGGCGACCAGGGGGACCGGCCGCTGGTCGAGCTGCCACAGCAGGGTCTGCCGGGCGATGACCGCGCCGTCCTCCAGCTCGACCGCGTACAGCTCCCCGCCGGTGTGGTGCAGCCTGCGGATCCTGCCCTCGATCGCCTCCACCCCGTGGTCCCCCTCCGGCATCCTCCCATTGGCGAAGACGACCACGTTGTCGCTCCAGGCGGCGAACCCGGCGTCCGCCGTACCGGCGAACTCCGGATCGGAGGTGACCACGCCCCAGGACCGGTCGCGGTTCTCCCAGCCCGAGCAGAGCGGGCAGTGGATCACGGTCCTGCCCCAGCACTCGGCGAACCCCTCGACCTCGGGATGGATGTCGACCATGCCGGTGGCCAGCAGCACCCGGTGCGCCCACACCGGGTCGCCGTCCTCGACCGTCAGGTCGAACCCGTCCCGCACGCCGGGCACCACGTCGGCGACGACGGCCTCGCGCAACTCGGCCATGCCGTAGGCGGCCAGATCCTTCCACGCCCGGAGGCGGTACTCGTCATGGCTCAGGCCGTCCAGCCCGACGATGCCGTGCATTCCCCGGGAGGCCGCGTTGCGCGGGGGCTCCGGCGCCTCCAGGACCACCACCCGGCGCAGGGACCGGCTGAGCGTCAGGGCCGCCGTCAGCCCCGCGGGACCGCCGCCGATGATCGCGACGTCATAGTGCTGCATGAGCTTCTCCCTGCCCATCCGCAGGCCGCCGTCACTTCCGCGGGAGCCGTACCGCCTGGATGAGGCGGTACGGCGGGGCACCCGGAAAACTTTTGAGTAGGGCTCACGTTTCTCTTGACCGGCGAGTTGACGAGACGGAACATAAATCATCAAATCCCCCGGCGCACCAGAGGTGCATGATGATCAAGTTCGCCGGATCCTTCACCGCCGCGTTATCCCTGATCGGGGTCCTGGCCCTGGCGGGCCTCGCCACTCCCGCCACCGCCGCCCCGGCCCCTCCCGAGTCGGAGGTCAACACCACCGGCGAGCCGCCGGGAAGCGCGGATCCCGCCCGCGGCTTCGTCGACGGGCACACGCACCTGATGTCGTACGAGGCGTTCGGCGGAATGCTCCTGTGCGGCAAGCCGTTCGACCCCGACGGCATCGACCACGCCCTCGTCGACTGCCCCGACCACTTCCCGAACGGCGAGGCGGCCTGGTTCGAGAACTTCACCCGGACGGGCTCCCCCACCGGCACCCACGACCCGGTCGGCTGGCCGACCTTCCGCAGCTGGCCGGCCTCCGACTCGCTCACCCACCAGCAGACCTACCACCGCTGGGTGGAGCGGGCCTGGCGGGGCGGGCTGCGCGTCCTGGTCAACCATCTGGTCGCCAACCGGCAGCTGTGCGAGATCTACCCGCTCAAGCGCAACGCCTGCGGCGAGACGGCCTCGCTGCGCCTGCAGGCGCAGCGCACCTTCGAGATGCAGGACTTCGTCGACGCCCGGTCCGGCGGCCCCGGCAAGGGCTGGTTCCGGGTGGTGCGCTCCCCGGCCGAGGCCCGGCAGGTGATCGCGGCGGGCAAGCTCGCGGTGATCCTCGGCGTGGAGACCTCCGAGCCGTTCGGCTGCCGCCAGACCCTGGGGGTCCCGCACTGCACGCGGGCGCAGATCGACCGCGGCCTGGACGAGATGCACGCGCTGGGCGTGCGCACCATGTTCGTCTGCCACAAGTACGACAACGCGCTGTGCGGCGTGCGCTTCGACTCCGGCACCCAGGGCGTCATCGTCAACCTGGGCAACTTCCTGTCCACCGGCAGGTTCTGGAGCGCCCGGACCTGCACCGGGCCCGAGCACGACAACACGATCGACCCGGCGGGCGTGCTCCCGCCCCAGATCGCCAGGCTCTTCCCCCGCGGGATCGGGCTGCCGGTCTACCCGGCCGCCCCGCACTGCAACACCCGCGGGCTGACGAGCCTGGGCTCCTACATGATCGAGGGCATGATGCGGCGTGGAATGCTCGTCGACATCGACCACATGAGCGTCAAGGCCGCCGACCAGGCCCTGGACCTGCTGGAGTCGCGGAGCTATCCCGGCGTGGTCTCCTCCCACAGCTGGCTCGACCCGTCCTACCTGGGCCGGATCTACCGCCTGGGCGGGATGGTCACCGCCCGCAGCCACCACGCCGAGCCGTACGCCGCGGCCTGGCGCGAGAGCCTGCCGCTGCGACGGGAGACCGGGCGCCCCGGGTACGGCTTCGGCATGGACGCCAACGGCCTGGGCGCGCTGCCCCCGGTACGCCCGGGCAACGCCGCCAACCCGGTGACCTACCCGTTCACCTCCTTCGACGGGGCCGTCACACTGGAGCGCCAGCGCACCGGCGAGCGGGTCTGGGACGTCAACGTCGACGGGGTCGCCCACTACGGCCTGATCCCCGACTGGGTCGAGGACATCCGGCTCGTCGCGGGCGAGGAGATCGTCCAGGACCTGGCCGCGGGCGCCGAGGCCTACCTGCGCACCTGGGAGGCCGCGGAGTCCCGCATCCCATGACCGACCGGCCCGGCCGGAGCTACCGGTTCCCCGACCGGTGCGCAACCGGCCGGGCCTCTCGTTTCAACACATGTCCTGACCTGCGATATCAAGCGGGCATAGGGTTACGATGACGGGAGGAGGAAGCCGGGACGCGCACCGAAGTCCCCATATCCTTCCCGCATGACGACACTCGAAAAACGGGTCACCCTCGTGGAGTCCCGGCTCACCACTCTGGAGCAGACCGTGGCCACCAAGGTCTACGTGATCGAGGCGGGGGACACCCTGACCAGGATCATCACCGAGTCCGAAGAGCGCCTCACCCGGAGAATCGACCGGGTGGACGCGAAGGTCGACGCTCTGGGAGCCAAGGTGGACGCCAAGTTCGACGCGGTGGACGCCAAGTTCGACGCGGTGGACGCCAGGTTCAACGCGGTGGACGCCAAGTTCGACGCGGTGGACGCCAGGTTCAACGCGGTGGACACCAGGTTCGACGCGGTGGACGCCAAGTTCGACGCGGTGGACACCAGGTTCGACGCCCTCGAAAGCAAGGTGGACGCGAACCAGCGGGTCGCCGACACCCGGCACACCTCCACCATGTCGATACTGCAGGAGATCCTGGAAAGACTCCCTTCCAGGTAATCAACGCCACGCCTGGACCCCCTGAGCCACTCGTCGTCATATTCGAGCCGGCCCCCTTCATCAGCCCGGCAATCCAGGCACATCCCCGGCGAACGGCCGCCCCTCCACGGTCGTGTCGCACCCGGTTCCTCAGCCGGGGAAGGAAAACAGTGGCGCCGTCCCGGCAGGGTCGGCTACCGTCGCCATCATGAGACGCGCTGATGTGACGACGACGCCGGAGATCGTCCCGGCGCGCTGACATCTGTCGTGAAACGAAGCCCCGGGCGAGCGCCCGGGGCTTCGTCGTTCGGTCGCTCGCCTTTTCCCAAGCGAGGAGACCACCATGCACGACCACCGCGATCGCCCCGGCCACCAGCCTGACCAGCCCGGCGAACACCCCCGCGACCACCGCCGGCTGGGCCGTGAGCTCGACCTGTTCGACACCGACCCGCTCATCGGCAAGGGCCTGCCGTTCTGGCTGCCGGCGGGCGCGGCCGTGCGGCACTCCGTGGAGGACTACGTCCGCCGGGTCGAGCGGCGCGCCGGATACCGGCACGTCCACTCCCCCATCATGGGCAAACGCGAGTTGTACGAGATATCCGGGCACTGGGCGCACTACCGCCAGGACATGTTCCCGCCGATGGTCGTCGGCGGGGAGGAGTTCGTGCTGCGCCCGAGCCTGTGCCCACACCACGCGCTGATCTTCCGTTCCCGGCCGCGCAGCCACCGGGACCTGCCGCTGCGCCTGGCCGAGCTGGGCGGCATGCACCGCGCCGAGCTGTCGGGGGTGCTCGGCGGGCTGTCCCGCGTGCGGGCCATCCAGCTCAACGACGGCCACGTGTTCTGCGCCGAGGAGGACGCGGGCCGGGAGGTGGCCGAGGCGCTGGCGTTGATCGGGCGGGCGCACCGGGCGCTGGGCATCACCGCCTCCGGATACCGGCTCTCGCTGCGGGGCGGCGGGGACAAGTACATCGACGACCCGGCCATGTGGGGACGGGCCGAGGCGATCCTGCGCAAGGCGCTGGAGGAGTGCGGCCTGCCGTACGAGGAGGCCGAGGGGGAGGGCGCCTTCTACGGACCGAAGATCGACATACAGTTCACCGACCCGTCCGGGCGCGAGTCCACCCTGTCGACCGTGCAGGTGGACCTGTTCCAGCCGGGCCGCTTCGGCCTGGAGTACATCGGCCCCGACCAGCGCATGCACCGGCCGGTGATGGTGCACCGCAGCGTGGTCGGCAGCATGGAGCGGCTGGCGGCCCATCTGATCGAGGTGTACGGCGGGGCGTTCCCCGCCTGGCTGGCCCCGGTCCAGGTGGTGGCGCTGCCGATCTCCGAGGCCGAGGTCCCGGCGGCCGGGGAGTTCCTGCGCTCGTGCGAGGAGGCCGGGCTGCGGGCCGAGCTGTCCGGCCCGGAGCGCGGCACCCTCGGGGCCCGGATCCGCGATCACAGGCTGGTGCCGTACCAGGCGGTGATCGGGTCGCGGGAGGCGGCGGCCGGGCTGGTCGCGCTGCGCCTGCGCGACGGGTCACGGCGCGAGCCGCTCCCGGTCGCCGAGGCGGTCGCACTGGCCGGGCGGGAGGCCGCCCTACCCCTGTGACACGGCACCGCCGTACCCCTGTGACATGACACCGCCGTTTCCGCGGACGCCGCATCTCCGCATCATCGTGCGTCACACCTCTTGTTTTTCCAACACACTCGGGTGTAAACAAAGGTTAAACCAAACGGAAACGGCGGTGAATCAACACCATGTACGCCGAGGAGCGGCAGCAGGAGATCCTGCGACGTGCACGGGAGGCCGGGCGCGTCGACGTGGTGACGCTGGCGGAGGAGTTCGCCGTCACCACGGAGACCGTCCGCCGCGACCTGACCGCGCTCGAGCGCGCGGGCGTGCTGCGCCGCGTGCACGGCGGCGCCATCCCGGTGGAGCGGCTGGGCTTCGAGCCGGCCCTGGCCGCCAGAGACGAGGTGATGACCCAGGAGAAGGAGCGCATCGCCAAGGCAGCCCTCGGCGAGCTGCCGGAGGACGGGTCGGTCATCATCGACGCCGGATCGACGACGGCCAGGCTGGTGCAGGCCCTGCCCACCGACCGGGAGCTCACGGTCATCGTCAACTCCCCTCCCCTGGCCACGGTGCTGGCCGCCCGGCCCAACCTGAGCGTCATCATGCTGGGCGGCCGGGTCCGCGGGCGCACGCTGGCCACGGTCGACGACTGGGCGCTGCGCCCGCTGGCCGGCCTCCACGTGGACGTGGCGTTCATGGCGACCAACGGCTGCTCGGTGGCCAAGGGGCTGACGACGCCCGACCCGGCCGAGGCGGCGATGAAACGGGCCATGATCGGCGCGGCCCAGCGCAGCGTGCTGCTGGCCGACCACACCAAGTTCACCAACACCTACCTGGCCCGGTTCGCGACCCTGTCGGAGATCGACATGGTGATCAGCGACACCGGCCTGGACGCGGTGACGGCGGCCGACCTCGCGGCCGCCGGGCCCGAGGTGGTCCGAGCATGATCGTGACGCTCACCCTCAACCCCAGTCTGGACCGCACGATCGAGGTCGGCGCCCTGACCCGCGGCGCGGTCATCCGCGCCGCCGCCACCCATCTCGACCCCGGCGGCAAGGGGGTCAACGTCTCCCGGGCGCTGCTGGCCAACGGGATCCGCTCCTGCGCGGTCGTCCCCTTCGGCGGCGAAGAGGGCGGGCGGCTCATCGGGCTGCTGTCGGCCGAGGGCATCGACATGGTCACCGTCCCCGTGACCGGCCCGACCCGCTCCAACGTCGCGCTCGCCGAGCCCGACGGCACGATCACGAAGATCAACGAGCCCGGCACGGAGCTGTCCGCGGCCGAGCTCGACGCCGTCGCCGAGGCGGTGCTGGGCGCCGCCGGCTCGGCCGACTGGGTGGTGGCCTCCGGCAGCCTGCCCCCGCGGGTCCCCGCCGACCTCTACGCCCGGCTGTGCCGCCGCTTCACCGGCGCCGGGATCCTCGTCGCCATCGACACCAGCGGGCCCGCGCTGACGGCCGCACTGCCCGCGCGGCCGGCCCTGGTCAAGCCGAACCGCGAGGAGCTGACCGAGGCCACCGGCATGAAGATCACCACGCTGGGCGACGCGATCGACGCGGCGGACAGGCTGCGCGCCATGGGCGCGGGCACGGTCCTGGCCAGCCTCGGCGCCGACGGCGCGGTCCTGATCCAGGACGACGGGGTCTGGTACGGCGAGGGCCCCGTCGCCGAACCGCGCAGCACCGTCGGCGCCGGTGACGCCATGCTGGCCGGCTTCCTGGCCGCCGGGGCCCGCGGCGAGGAAGCCCTGGCCGAGGCGCTGGCCTGGGGCACCGCCGCGGTGGGCCTGCCCGGCAGCCGGATGCCCGCCCCGGCCGACATCCGCCGTGACCACATCCGCACCTCTGCGGCCGATCCGGCCCTGCCGCTGCGGTCCGGGGGCTGACAGCGGCGCACCACCACCCCCCTCGACCGGCTCCCACCCGCCGGTCACCCCGGAAGGAGCACTATTAGATGACCACCGACTACACTCCCGCCGTCCAGGGGACAGGGGCGAGAGCCGCCATCCAGCGCTTCGGCGGGCACCTCGCCGGCATGATCATGCCGAACATCGGCGCGTTCATCGCCTGGGGCCTGATCACCGCCCTGTTCATCCCGACGGGATGGCTGCCCAACGAGAGCCTGGCCGCCCTCGTCGAGCCGATGGTCAAGGTCCTGCTGCCCGTCCTGATCGGCTACACCGGCGGGCGGATGGTCCACGGCCAGCGCGGGGCCGTGGTGGGCGCGGTCGCCACCATGGGCGTGGTCGTCGGCGCGGACGTGCCGATGTTCCTCGGCGCGATGATCATCGGTCCGCTCGCCGCCTACGTCCTCAAGCTGGTCGACGGCTTCCTCCAGGACCGCACCAAGGCCGGCTTCGAGATGCTGGTGGACAACTTCACCGCGGGCATCGTCGGCGGCGGCGTGGCGCTGCTGGGCGTGTGGGGCATCGGCCCGATCATCGAGGCGGTGACCAAGGCCGCGGGCGAGGCGGTCGGCTGGCTGGTGGCCCACAGCCTGCTGCCGCTGGCCTCGGTCCTGATCGAGCCGGCCAAGGTCCTGTTCCTCAACAACGCCATCAACCACGGCGTGCTCAGCCCGCTGGGCGTGGCCGAGGCCTCCGAGCAGGGCAAGTCGATCCTGTTCATGCTGGAGACCAACCCCGGCCCCGGTCTCGGCCTGCTGCTGGCGTTCCTGTTCTTCGGGCCCCGGATGCTGCGCCCCAGCACCCCGGCCGCGATGGTCATCCACTTCTTCGGCGGCATCCACGAGATCTACTTCCCCTACGTCCTGATGAAGCCGCGCCTGATCCTGGCCGTCATCGCCGGCGGCGCCGCGGGCGTCTTCACCTTCCTCCTCACCGGCGCCGGCCTGGTGGCCCCGCCCTCCCCCGGCAGCGTCTTCGCCTACCTGGCCGTGACCCCCAAGGGCGGCTGGTTCGCCTCCATCGCCGGAATCCTCGTCGCCACCCTCGTCTCCTTCGCCGTCGCCGCGCTCCTGCTGGGCTTCGGCCGCGGCGAGAAGGAGGAGGCCGAGGACGCGGCGCAGGACGCCGCCGCCGAGGAGACCTCCTCCGGCACCGCATCCGCCGCTCCGTCCATCACGAAGGAGGCCTGACCCATGGCGGGCATCGAGAGCAAGGACATCCACAAGATCGTCATCGCCTGCGACGCGGGGATGGGCAGCAGCGTCATGCTCGCCTCCCAGGTCCGCAAGCAGCTCAAGGGGGAGGGCATCGAGGTGGTGCACACCCCGGTCAACTCCATCCCCGGCGACGCCGACGTCGTGCTGTGCCACGCGGGCCTGGCCGACCGGGCCAGGGCCTCGGCCCCGGGCGTCGTGCTGGTCCCGTTCCAGGTCTTCATCGGCGACCCGGCGGTGACCCGGCTGATCGACACGATCAAGAAGGGCGGGACCGTCGATGCCTGAGACGGCACCGCTCCCCCTGGACCCGCGCGCCGTACGGCTGGACGCCTCGGCCGCCGACCGCGACGACGCCATCGCGCAGTGCGGCCGGGTGCTGGTGGAGATCGGCGCGGCCGAGCCCTCCTACGTCGAGGCCATGCTGGAGCGGGAGCGCTCGATCTCCACCTACGTGGGCGAGGAGGTGGCGATCCCGCACGGCACGCTCGCCGCCAAGGACGTGGTCCGCCACGACGCGATCTGCGTGCTGCGCTTCCCCGGGGGCGTCGACTGGGGCGGCGAGCGGGTGACGGTCTGCGTCGGCATCGCCGCCCGCGGCGACGGCCACGTGCGGCTGCTGTCCGAGCTCGCCCAGATCCTGATGGACCCCGACAGCGCCCGGGCCCTGCGCGAGGCCGAGGAGGTCTCCGAGGTGCTCTCGCTACTGCAACCGACACAGGAGGACCAGTGAAGGTCGCCCGTTTCCACGCTCCCGGCGACATCCGCGTCGAGGACGCCCCCGAGCCCGTCGCCGGGCCCGGGGAGATCAGGATCCGCGTGCGGAACTGCTCGACCTGCGGCACCGACGCCAAGATCTTCAAGCACGGCCACCACCACATCAGGCCGCCGAGGGTCATGGGGCACGAGATCGCCGGCGAGGTCGTCGACGGGACGGAGGGCTGGGCCCCGGGCGACCGGGTACAGGTGATCGCCGCGATCCCCTGCGGGACGTGCGGGGAGTGCCGCCGGGGCCGGATGACCGTCTGCCCGAACCAGGAGTCGATGGGCTACCACTACGACGGCGGGTTCGCCGAGTACATGGTCGTGCCCGCCAAGGTCCTGGCCGTCGACGGCGTCAACCGCATCCCCGACGGCGTCGGGTTCGCCGAGGCGTCGGTGGCCGAGCCGCTGGCCTGCGTGCTCAACGGCCAGGAGCTGGCCCGCGTCGGTCGGGGCGACGACGTCGTGATCATGGGCTCGGGTCCCATCGGCTGCCTGCACGTACGGCTGGCGCGCTCGCGCGGCGCGGCCCGGGTCTTCCTGCTGGACGTCAACGCCGAGCGGCTGGAGATGGCCGCCTCGCTGGTCCGGCCGGACGCGGCCGTGCACGCCGAGGGCGGCGACTCGGCTGTGGAGCAGGTGCTCAAGCTGACCGAGGGCCGGGGCGCCGACGTGGTCGTCACCGCCGCCGCCTCCGGCGCGGCCCAGGAGCAGGCCCTGCGGATGGCGGCGCGGCAGGGGCGCATCAGCTTCTTCGGCGGCCTGCCCAAGGACGACCCGATCATCGGCTGCGACTCCAACCTGGTGCACTACCGGGAGCTGACCGTCGTCGGCGCCAACGGGTCCAGCCCCGCGCACAACGCGCGGGCGCTGGAGCTGATCGCCGGCGGCGAGGTCCCGGTCTCCGATCTGATCACCCACCGGCTGCCGCTTCCGGAGGTCCTGGACGGGATCGGGATCGTCAGCCGGGGTGAGGCCATCAAGGTCACCGTCGAACCCTGAAAACCCCTCCCCGAATCCCTCTGCGAGAGGAAGTCCCGAAGATGCCGGAGAGAACAGTCACCATCGCCTCGCGCACGGGCCTGCACGCCCGCCCCGCCAAGCTGTTCGTGCAGGCCGCGCAGGCGCAGGGCGTCCCGGTCCGGATCCGGGTCGGCGACGGCAGGCCCGCCCCGGCCACCAGCATGCTCGCCGTACTGGCGCTGGGCGCCGTCCAGGGCACGGAGGTCACCCTCACCGCGGACGACGGGCCGGGCGCGGAGGCCGCGCTCGACTCCCTGGCCGCGCTCCTGGCCCGCGACCTCGACGCCGAGCAGGCCTCCGGTGCCTGAGACGGGCACATCCCCGGCGGCCGGGACGGAAGAAGCCACGATGACCAGCGCGGAGGGAGCCCGGACGGCCGGGACGGAGCGGGCTCCGGCGGCCGGGACGCTGCGCGGTCTGGGCGTCAGCCCGGGGCGGGCGGCCGGGCGGGTGTGCCGGATGGCCGGCCCGCCGCGCCTGCCGGCCCGGCTCCCGGTCGCCGACGCCGCCCGGGAGGCCGCCCTGGCGCTGCGCGCGCTGGAGGAGGTCGCCGCGGACCTGGCCGCGCGGGCCGGGCGGACCTCCGACGCCGAGGCGGGCGCGATCCTGGAGGCGCAGTCGTTCATGGCCGCCGACCCCGGCCTGCGCGAGACGGTCGAGGAGAACCTCGCGGCGGGCATGGACGCCGGGCACGCCGTCGACGCCGCCTGCGACCACCACCGGCGCGCGCTGCTGGAGGCCGGCGGCTACTTCGCCGAACGCGCCGCCGACCTCGACGACATCCGCAACCGGGCCGTCGCCGCGGTGCTGGGGCTGCCGGTGCCCGGAATCCCCGACCCGGGCCACCCGTTCGTCCTGGTCGCCGAGGACCTCGCCCCCGCCGACACGGTGAACCTCGACCCGGCGACCGTGCTCGCCCTCGTCACCGAGAAGGGCGGGCCGACCAGCCACACCGCCATCCTCGCCCGTTCCCGCGGCCTGCCCGCCGTGGTGGCCTGCCGGGGCGCCCTGGAGATCGGCGAGGGGAGCTGGGTGTCGGTCGACGGGACGGCCGGGGAGGTCGGGACCGGCCTCGGCGAACAGGACGCCGAGGAGATCCTGCGCCGGGCCGCCGGCGAACGCCGGCGCCTGGCCGCGAGCACCGGCCCGGGGCGGACGGCCGACGGTCACGGGGTCGAACTGCTGCTCAACATCGGGTCCGCCGCCGATCTGGGGTCCGGCGTGGACGCCGAGGGCGTCGGGCTCTTCAGGACCGAGTTCCTCTTCCTCGGCCGCAAGGACGCCCCCGGTTTCGAGGAGCAGGTCGCGGCCTACGAGGCGGTGCTGCGGGCCGTACCCGGCGGCAAGGTCGTGGTGCGCACGCTCGACGCAGGGACGGACAAGCCCCTGCCGTTCCTGGGACTGCCCGAGGAGCCCAACCCGGCGCTGGGCGTGCGGGGGCTGCGGGTCGGCCGCCTGCGGCAGGAGGTGCTCGACGTCCAGCTCGACGCCGTCGCCGAGGCGGCCCGCGCGAGCGGTGTCCGGCCGTGGGTGATGGCGCCGATGGTGACGACCGCAGGCGAGGCGGCGGACTTCGCCGCGCGGGCCCGCGCGCGGGGCATCACCCGGGTGGGGGCGATGATCGAGGTCCCGGCCGCCGCGCTCAGGGCCGATCACCTGCTGCGCGAGCTCGACTTCCTCAGCATCGGCACCAACGACCTCAGCCAGTACGCCTTCGCCGCCGACCGCCAGCACGGCGAGCTCGCCGACCTGCTCGATCCCTGGCAGGCGGGGCTGCTGCGGCTGGTGGCCGAGTGCGCGCGGGCGGGCCGGGCCGCGGGCAAGCCCGTCGGCGTGTGCGGGGAGGCCGCCGCCGATCCGCTGCTGGCCACGGTCCTGACCGGCCTCGGCGTCACCAGCCTGTCGATGTCGGCACCGAGTCTCGCGCCGGTACGCGAGAGGCTGGCCCGCACCTCCCTGGCCCGCTGCGAGGCCAACGCCCGCATCGCCCTGGACGCCGACGACCCGGCGGTGGCCCGCAAAGCGGTGGCCGAGGAGACCGCCGCCGGGCACGCGGCCTAGCGAGGGCCGGCCGGCGGGGTACGGCCTCGCGGAACCGGCGGCGCCGTACGGCACGGCCCGGCGGCGCCGTACGGCACGGCGGGGTCAGCCGGACGAGCCGGCGGTGCGCACCGGGCCGAACGCGGCGCGGGTGTCGATGACGTCGCCGAAGGAGGCCCAGCGGCCCTCGGCGAACCTGGCCAGCATCATCGACTCGATCGGGAAGCCGTCGTCGGGACCGGTGGACAGCGTGATCCCCGGCATCAGGGTGTCCACCGGCACGTCGTCGAGACGGCGCACCGCCTCGCGCAGCCCTTCGCGGGTGGGGCACTCCATCCGCCTGAGCGCCTGCACGAAGGCCTGCGCGGCGGTCCAGCCGAACATGGCCTGCTGGGCGGCCGGGTCCGCCTCCGGGGCGTAGCGCCGCAGGCTGCCGCGGTAGGCCGCGACCGCGGGGTCGTCCGCCTGCTCCGGGTCGGCGGCGTCCTTCTGGTAGACCGCGCTCACGATCTCCCGCACCTTCCCGGTGTCCACGCTCGCCATCACGGCCGGGGCGACGGCCACGCTGTTGATGATGTGCAGGGGGTTCCACGAGGTGACGGCGGCGTCGACGGCCAGGGCCTGGGCCCCGAACTTCGGGGTGGTGACGCTCAGCAGCACGTCGGCCCCCGAGGCGGCGAGGTTGGCCACCTGCCCCTGCACGCCGGGGTCGGTGACCTCGTAGCTCTGCTCCGCCACGATCCGCACCCCGCTGCCGCGGACGGCGTCGGCGAAGCCGTCGCGCAGGTCCCTGCCGAAGTCGTCGTTCTGGTACAGCACCGCCACCGTGGCCGCCGGCAAGGTCTCCTTCAGGTACTGGGCGTAGACCCGGGCCTCGGCCACGTAACTGGGCTGGTAGCCGATGGTCCACGGGTGCTCCCGGTCGGTCCCCCACCGGGAGGCCCCGGTCGCCGCGAAGACCTGCGGCACCCGCCGGCGGTCGGCGTAGTCGCGCACCGCGGCGGTCGAGGGCGTGCCCACCGTCTGGAAGATCGCGAACACCTCCTCCAGCTCCACGAGCCTGCGGGCCTCCTCCACGGCCCTGGCGGGCTGGTAGCCGTCGTCGCGGACGACGAACTCGATCTTCCGGCCGTCCACCCCGCCCTCCTCGTTGACGTGGCCGAAGTAGGCCCGCGCACCCGAGGCGATCAGCCCGTAGGCCGAGGCCGGTCCGGACAGGGGATAGATCCCGCCCACTCTGATCGTGTCCTCGTCGATGCCCGTCACCTGCTGCCCGGCGCAGGCGCCGGCGGGCAGCACGTCGTCCTCGTCGGTGAGGCGGCACCCGGCCAGCGGGAGGGCCAGGACGAGCGCCAGGGCCGCCGAGGCGGCAGTCCTGATCACCGGCCTGATCACCGGCCTGATCACCGGCCGGGTCGCGTGCCGGACCACCGGCCGGCTCACGGACCGGGCCGGGACACGCGGTGCGGTGCTTGCGGCGGTCTCGCGCACGGTCACCCCCTCCCCGTCCTGCGCGTCACCGCTCCGGCGGCCATGCGCAGCAGCCCGGCCAGTCCGGTGGGGGCGAAGCAGACGACCACGACGATCAGGACTCCCGAGACGATGCCCGGGAGCGCGTCCCCGGCCCGCTGCGCGACGGCGGGGACGAACGTGATGAAGGCCCCGCCCAGCAGCGGGCCGAGCAGCGAACCCGGGCCGCCGACCACGACGGCGGCGAGCAGGACGACCGAGAGCGTCACGGTGAAGGAGTCCGGGGAGACGAACCCGACCACCCACGCGTAGAGCGTTCCCGCCACGCCCGCGTACATCGCGCTCCACCCGAACGCCAGCGTCCGGTGGGAGTCCAGGCGCACCCCCAGGACCTCGGCCGCGGCCGGGTTCTCCCGGCCGGCCGCCAGGGCCCGTCCCGCGCGCGACTCCACCAGGTTGCGCGCCACCGCGAAGGCCCCCACCGCCACCGCCAGGACCAGCAGGTACAGCCACTGGTCGTCGGCCAGCCCGGTCCAGGACGGCGCGACCGGAACGGGCGTCGACAGGCCCATCGACCCGCCGGTCACCGCGCCGAAACGCTTGATCACGAGCGGGACGACCACGGCGACCGCGAAGGTCACCACCGCCAGGTACGGCCCGCTCAGCCGCAGCGCCGGCCGGCCCAGGGCGAGACCGGCGCCGAAGGTGACCAGCGCGCACACCGGCAGGGTCAGGGGGTACGGCACGCCGAGCGAGGTCGTCATGATCGCCGAGCCGTACGCGCCGACGGCCAGGAACGCTCCATGCCCGAGCGAGACCCGGCCCCCGTGCCCGACCAGGAGGTTCAGCCCGAGCAGGGCGATCCCGTGGACCAGGACCATGGTGAGCTGGAAGACCCGGTACGGCTCCAGCAGGAACGGGACGAGGCAGGCCGCCGCGGCCAGCGCCGTCAGCGTCACCCGCGGCCACGGCCAGGCCCGCCTGCGGTCCCCGGCCACCTGGCCGACCGCGAGCCTGCGGTGCCCGGTCCGCCCGGCGACGTCCACGCCGCTCACCCCGTCCTCCGCACGCAAGTCCTCCGCATGCAAGTCCTCCGCACGCCCGTGCGGCCAGCCGCGTTCATCCCGTCCTCCGCACGCCCGCCCGGCCCCGCCGCAGCGACAGGACCGCGACGATGACCAGCAGCGGCACGGCCACCTTGAGGTCGGCGCCGACGACCTCCACGTACGTCCCGGCCAGGGTCTCGGCGACGCCGATCGCCAGCCCCGCGGCGACGGTCGTCACCGGGTCGTGGAAGCCGCCCAGGACCGCGGCGGCGAAGGCGTACACCAGGACGCCCCCCATCATGTTGGGTTCGAGGAACAGCAGCGGGGCCACGAGGATCCCGGCGATCGCCCCCACACCGGCAGCCACCCCCCACCCCAGGCTGAGCACCCTGCCGACCCGGATCCCGGACAGCCGGGCGGCGACCGGGTCGGCCACGACCGCCCGCATGATCAGCCCGGCGCCCGTGTGCCTGAAGAACAGGTGCAGCAGCAGCATCATGACGGCCACGACCCCGAGCACGCCCAGCGCCGAGAACCCGCTCTGCGCGCTGCCGAAGCTGAGGACGGCCGGGAAGGGGTTGGGGAAGGACCGGACGGCGAAGGACCACACCAGTCCCGCGGCCGCGTTGACCAGGACCATCAGGCCCACCGTCACGGCCACGCAGGCCAGTTCCCCGCCGTCCTCGACGCGCCGGATGACCACCCGCTCCACCAGTGCGCCCGCCGCCACCGACACGGCCAGGGTGATCGGCAGCACGGCCCAGAAGGGCAGGCCCGCCTCCAGCAGCTGCCAGGCGACGTACGTCGAGAGCATGGCGAGCTCGCCCTGGGCGAAGTTGACGATCCCGTTGAAGCGGTGCACCAGCACCAGTGCCAGAGCGAGGGCGGCGTAGACGGCGCCCAGGCTCAGGCCCTGCACCACCTGCAGCAGCAGGTCACCCATGTGATCGCCCCCACGGCCCGGGACGTCCGGGCGCGGACCGCTCTCCGGAGGGCGGCCCCTGCCCCGCGCCCGGAGCGGGCCGGTTCCCGGGCCCCCGCCACGCGTCCGGAGCAGGCGGGTCCCCCGGCCCCTGCCAGACATCCGGAACGGACCGGTTCCCCGCCCCCTGCCAGACGTCCGAGGAGGGCGGACTCCCGTGCCACCGCCGCGCGCCCGGGGCGGACGGGTCCCCGGACGCGCCCGCCGTACCCGGCGTGACCAGCCGTCCCGACTCCATCAGGAGCGAGCGGGCGGCGAACTCCGCCGCCAGCTGCGTCTTCTGCTCGACCACGATCATCGCGACCCGCTCCCGGGTGCTGATCGCCCGCAGCACGTCGAACAGCCGCCGGGTGGCCAGCGGCGCCAGCCCCCGGGACGGCTCGTCGAGCAGCAACAGCCGGGGCCGGGCCATCAGCGCGCGGCCGATCGCGAGCATCTGCCGCTCGCCGCCGCTCAGGTTCCCCGCGGGCTGGCTCAGGTGCGCCCGCAGGACCGGGAAGCAGCTCAGCACGTGGCGCATGTCCTCGGCCAGCTCCGATCCCGGCCTCAGGTGCGCGCCGACACGCAGGTTCTCCTCCACGGTGAGGGGCGCGAACACGCCCCGGCCCTCGGGGACGTGCCCCACTCCCCGGCGGGCGACCTCCTCCGGCGCCCGGCCGAGCAGCTCGGTCCCGCGCAGGCCGACCGACCCCCGGCCGCGCACCATGCCGGACAGCGCCCGCAGCAGGGTCGTCTTACCGGCGCCGTTCTGGCCCAGGACGGCGACCATCTCCCCCTCCTCCACCTCCAGGTCGACGCCCTGCAGGACCCGCGCCGGGCCGTAGCCCGCGCGCAGGTTCCGCACCCGCAGGAAGGGCGACTCGGATATCGGGACCCCGCCCGCCGGCGGCCTGCGGGACGGGCGGCCACCGGCCGGACCGGTCACGGCCGGCCCGCCGGGCTCGCCCACGGGACGACCCCGAGGTAGGCGTCGATGACCCTGGGATCACGGCGGACATGGCCGGAGGCGCCGTCCGCGATCTTCCTCCCGGAGTCGAGGCAGACGATCCGCTCACACAGGTTCATCACGAATTCCATGTGGTGCTCGACGACGATGATCATGATGTCCGACGTGAAGTGCATGTCCCGCACGAGGCGGGCGAGATCCGCGATCTCGTCGTGGCCCAGGCCGCTGACCGGCTCGTCGAGCAGCAGCAGCCGGGGCCGTACGGCCAGCGCGCGGGCGATCTCCACCCGCTTCAGGATTCCGTGCGGCAGGTGGGCGGCCGGATGGTCGGCCAGCGGCAGCAGGCCCACCCGGTCCAGGGCCTCGTCGGCGATCCGCCGGATCGCCCGCTCCTCCCGGCGCACCCGGCCCGGCCGGATCGCGGCCGCGCCGAACCCTGACCGCCCGTGGCGGTGGGCGCCCACCATGACGTTCTCCCGCACCGACAGGCCGGGGAACAGCCCGAGCTGCTGGAAGGTCCTGGCGATCCCGCGCCCGGCCACCTCGTGCGGGGCCGTCCCCTCCAGGCCCGCGCCCTCGAAACGCATCCGGCCGGCGGCGGGCTCGACCCGCCGCGTCAGGCAGTCGAACAGGGTCGTCTTGCCCGCCCCGTTCGGCCCGATCAGGCCGACCAGCTCGCCGGGGCGGACCGTGAGGTCGACCTCCGACAGCGCGGTCACACCGCCGAACCGCACGGTCAGCCCGCCGATCTCAAGTGTCACCGTCTCTCCTGGGGAAGGCGTGGCCGGATGGGAGAAGGGGAAGTCTCCCGGCCGCGTTCCGCGCCGCGCATCGGTGAAATCACCGGTCTTGAACCCGTCCGCGCACGTGCCGGGGACGATCCGACACGAGCCCTTTCCTCTTCCGACGCATCCGCGTAACACTGAGCCATGTTCTGCGCCTCTTCCGTCACCCGGGCACCGGTGCTCCACGGCCGCGACACGGAGCTGGACGCGTTACGGCACCTCATCGAGGGCGCCGCGGCCGGAGCCGGGGGCGCCCTGCTCCTGGTGGGCGCACCGGGCACGGGCAAGTCCGCGATGCTCGACGCCGCGGCCGCCCGCGCGGCGTCCTTCCCCGGCGCGCCGCCCGCCGGGTCCGCGCCCGAACGAGAAGCTCCCGGCAGGACGCCGGGCGGCGAGGTCTCCGGTACGACGCCGGGCCGGAAGGTCTCCACGACGGCGCCGGAGCGGGAGTCCCCCGGCACCGGGCCGGAGCGGCAGGACGGCTTCGTGGTGCTGAGAACGCGTGGCACACGGATGGAGGGCCGCCTGCCGTACGCCGGGCTGCACGCCCTGCTGCGGCCCGTCGCGGACCGGTTGACGGCGCTGCCCCCATCCCAGGCCGCCGTACTGGGGCAGGCATTGGAGCTGGGCACGGCCGGCGACGGGCTGGCGCTGCCCGCCGCGGTCCTCAACCTGCTGCTGGCCGTGGGGCGCCCCGTGCTGGTGTGCGCCGACGACGTCCACCTCCTCGACCGGCCGAGCCGCGAGGCGCTGTTCTTCGCGGCCCGGCGCCTGGAGGGGGAGCCGATCGCGCTGCTGCTCACGGCCGACGACGCTCCCGGAGGCGCGCCCTTCGATACCTCCGGCGACGGCTCCGGCGGGGCCTCTCCCGAGCTTCCCGCCGACGTCGCCACGATCGTCCTCGGCGGCCTCACCGAGGAGGCGGCCCGGCAGGTGATCGACGACCTGGCGCCGCCCGGGCTCACCGGGGACCTGCGCGCCTCGCTGGCCCACGCCGCCTGCGGCAACCCCCTGGCCCTGCGTGAGCTCGTCGGCTCGCTCACCGCCGAGCAGCTGCGCGGCACCGCCGCGCCGCCGGAGCACCCGCCGCCCGGCGGGCGGCTGTGGCGCGCCCACGCCGCCCGGATCGCCCGGCTGCCCCGGGCCGCCGCGGACCTGGTGCTGCTCGTCGCGGCCGATCCCGCCCTGGACACCGTGACCCTGCTGCGGGCCGCCGATCCGCGCCGCGCGCCGGCCGTACCGCACAGAGGCGGTCCGCGCGAAGACAGTCCTCACAAGGACGGCCCCCGCAAAGGCGGTCCCCGCCCCGCGCCGCGAGAGGCCCGGCGGCAGGACGCCGAACGGGCGCTCGCCGCGCTGGAGGCCGCCGAGCGGGCGGGCGTCGTGGTCCGGCTGGACGGAGACCGGTACGGCTTCCGCGATCCCCTGGTGCGCGCGGTGGCGTACGGCGAGGCGCCGGCCGCCGGGCGGCGCGCGGCCCACCTGAGGCTCGCCGCCCTCCTGGACCGGGACCACCAGCGGCTGCGCCGGGCCTGGCACCGGGCCGTCGCGCTGGACGGGCCCGCGGAACGGCTGGCCGACGAGCTGGTGGAGGAGCTGTCCCGGATCCCGGACGGCGCGGCGGGCGGGCGTGACGGCTTCCCCGAGCCGTTCCGCGTCATGGAGCGGGCCGCGGAGCTGACGGCGCGCGGCGACACCCGGGCGGCCCGGCTGGCCGCCGCCGCCCGCCACGCCTGGCACGCCGGCCTCCCGCAGCGCGCCCGGTCGCTGCTCAACCGGCTCAATCTCCTCAGCTCCCTGACCCTCTCCGAGGAGGTGCGCGGGCGGGCCGAGCTGGTCAGGGGCAGCCTGGAGCTGCGCAGCGGCAGGACGGGCAACGCCTGTGACGAACTGCTGGCGGCCGCCGAGTGGCTGCTCGACCGCGACCGGGAGCAGGCCGTGCGCGCGCTGGTGCGCGCGAGCGAGGCCAGCTACATGGCTGGCGACACCCACCGCTTCCTGGACATCACGCGCCGCGCCGCCACCCTGCGCAGCCCGGACGACCCGCCGGCCACGCGGCTGATGTTCGAGTATCTGGCGGGCATGGCGGCGACCTTCCGCGGGCGGCACCGGGAGGCGGCGGCGCCCCTGCGCCGGGTGGTGGAGCTGGCCCCGTCGGTGGACAACCCCTCCGTGCTGGTCTGGGCGTGCGTCTCCAGCCTCCTGCTGGGCGACGACGCCCAGGCGCTGACGCTCTCCACCCGGGCCATCGAGACCGCGCGCGCTCAAGGGGCGGTCTCCACGGTGCCGCAGGTGCTGGAGTTCCTGATCCAGGCCGAGCTCTGGCTGGGCCGCTACTCCTCCATGGCGGCCAACGCGATGGAGGGCCTGCGGCTGGCGCAGGAGACCGGCAGGCTCAACAGCGCGGCCCAGCACCTGGCCTGGCTCTCCCTGGCCGCCGCCGTGGAGGGCGACGAGGAGGCCTGCCGGATCAGGGCGGGGAGCGCGATCGAACTGGCCGACGCCCACGGCCTGGGCATCGCCAGTGCGATCAGCGGCTGGGCGCTGGCCCATCTCGACGTCGCCGCGGGCCGCCACGCGAGCGCGGCCGGCAGGCTGCGGGCGGTGGCCAGGGCCGACGGGACCGGCGGCCATCTCGTCATCCGCGTCATGGCGACCCCGCACTTCGTGGAGGCGGCCGCGCGCACCGGCGACGTCGGGCACGCGCGGGCGGCCCTGGCGGTGCTCGACCGCTGGGTGGCCAGTACGGGCAGCCCGGACCGCCTGGCGCTGGCGGCGCGCTGCCACGCGCTGCTGGCCGGGCCAGGGGAGGCCGAGGAGCGCTTCCGCCACGCGCTGGACCTGCACCACCGGGGCTCCTGCGCGTTCGAGACGGCCCGCACGCAGCTGCTGTTCGGCAGCGCGCTGCGCCGCAACCGGCGTCCCGGAGCGGCCAGGGAGCATCTGCACGGCGCCCTGGAGACCTTCGAACGGTACGGCGCGCGGCTGTGGGCCGAGCAGGCGCGCGGCGAGCTGCGCGCCTCCGGGGAGGCGCCGCCGTCCCGCGGGCCCGGGGGCCGCGTCCGCGGGGCGGGCACGGCCGCGGTGGAAACGGGTGCCGGAGGAATGGGCGCGGTGGGAATGGGCGCGCCGGAGACGGGCGCGGTGGAACCGGCGGGGGCGGCGGCGATCCAGGCGCTGACGGCCCAGCAGCTGCAGATCGCCCGGCTGGTCGCCGGCGGGGCCACCAACCGCGAGGTGGCCGCCCGGCTGTATCTGAGCCCCCGCACCGTCGAGCACCACCTCAGGAACGTCTTCTCCCGGCTCGGCATCCGTTCCCGGGTCGACCTGGTGCGACTGCTTTCGTGACCGCCCACGCGAGACAAGTGATTTCACCGATGCACTGACAACCCTGACAACGCGAAAGTGTCTCCAGTCAACGTTCCGAGGGGAACCGCGGGAGCGCCGGCCCCGCCGTCACACGCGGCGGCGGGGCCATGGCGTGGCCTCCGGCCCGCCACCCGGTCCCCCTCCTACGGACAGGAGTACGTCACGTGCAGTCACACCCCCCGATCTCCGCAAGCCGCCGGGCCAGGGTCCTCGCGAAGCTGACCCTGGCGCTCGCCCTCGCCGCCGGGACCGGTGCGATCGCCCCCGCCGCGCACGCCGCCGCCGGGTACGAGCGCGGTCCCGAGCCCACCGAGGCCATTCTGGCCGCCACCCGCGGCCCGTTCTCCATCGCCGACACCAACGTCTCGTCCCTGGTGGTGAGCGGCTTCGGCGGAGGAACGATCTACTACCCGACCGACACCGGCCAGGGGACCTTCGGCGGCGTCGTCATCGCCCCCGGCTACACCGCCAGCAAGTCCAGCATGGCCTGGCTCGCCGAGCGGCTCGCCTCCCACGGGTTCGTGGTCTTCAACATCGACACCATCACCCGTTCGGACCAGCCCGACAGCCGCGGCCGGCAGATCCTGGCCGCCGCCGACTATCTGACGCAGAACAGCAGCGCCACGGTCCGCAGCCGGCTCGACTCCAGCCGCATCGGCGTCATGGGCCACTCCATGGGCGGCGGCGGCACCCTGGCGGCGGCCAACAGCCGCCCGTCGCTGCAGGCGGCCGTGCCCCTGACCCCCTGGCACCTCGACAAGAGCTGGGGAGGCGTCCGGGTCCCGACGATGATCATCGGGGCGGAGAACGACTCGATCGCCCCGGTGGGCTCGCACTCCGAGCCGTTCTACAACAGCCTCTCCGGCGCCCCCGAGAAGGCGTACCTGGAGCTCAACGGCGCCAGCCACTTCGCGCCCAACAGCGACAACGACACGATCGCCAAGTACGCCGTCTCGTGGATCAAGCGTTTCGTCGACGACGACCTGCGCTACGACCGGTTCCTGTGCCCGCCCCCCGGCCGCAGCACGACCATCGAGGAGTACCGCTCCTCCTGCCCCCACTCGTAGCCCGTAACGGTCCGTCCCCGCGCGGGGACGCGTGATCGCGGCGGCCGCCCTTCCGGGGCGGCCGCCGTTCCGCGTCCCGGCCGTCGTCCCGCCGGTCCCCGGCCCGCCGTCAGGGCAGCAGCCGGTAGAACCGCCAGAAGCCGAAGTCCTCGATCGGCAGGACCTCGACGTCGCGGAAGCCCGCCTCGGTGGCGTAGCGGCGCAGGGTGTCCGGGCGCATCACGGTCCCGGTGCCGGCCGAGGGCTGGTGCGCCATCCCGTCGGGCAGGCAGATGAGCAGGCTGAAGCCGTACAGCAGCCGCTCGGTGTCGTCGGCCGGGGCGGTGAACGCCTCACCGGCGGCCTCGTCCATGACGACGACCACGCCGCCCGGCCTGAGCGCCCGCCGTACCGCGGCCAGGGTCTCCACCGGCCGGGACATGTCGTGCAGGCACTCGAAGGCGAAGACCGCGTCGTAGCGGCCCTCCTCCAGCAGGGTCGCATCGCCGTGGTGGAAGGCCAGCCGCCCGCCGTCGGAGAGGCCGGCCGCCTTGGCGTTGCGCCCGGCCAGCTCGATGGAGGGCGCGTCGACGTCGACGCCCTCGACGACGGCCTCCGGATAGGCGCGGGCCAGCGCGATGGCGGACCATCCCCCGCCGCAGCCGACGTCGGCCAGGCGCGCGCCGGGACGGCGCAGCACCGCGTCGAGGTCGGCCACCCCGGCCAGCGCGGGCGTGAGCGCGGTCTCGAACCAGGGCCGGTTCATGTCGGCCTGGGACTCGCGCACGTCCGTCCCGAACGTGGCCCAGCCGACACCGCCGCCGCCGCGGTAGGCCTCCAGCAGGGCGGGGGTGTGCACCGCGGCCCCGGCGAGCATGCGGGCCAGCGGGGCCAGGTAGGCCAGGCTGGACTCGTCGGTCAGCACCTCGGCCGCCCCGGCCGGCAGGGTGAAGCGGCCGTCGGCGCCGGCGGTCAGGATTCCTGCGGCGGCCTGCTGCTCCAGCCATTCGCGGGCGTAACGCTCGTGGCCCCCCGCCCGGGCGCTCAGCTCGGCGGCGGTGGCCGGGCCGTGCGCGGCCAGCGCCCGGTACCAGCCCAGGCGGTCGCCGAGGTGGATCGACAGGATCTCGATCGTGCCGAGCGCGGCCTGGAACAGCCGGTCGGCGAACTCCTCCGTGGTCATGGTCATGCTCTCTCCCTGGGTCGTTTCACCGATGCTCGGCGGAGGCGCTGTCAAAACGCTGCCGCCCGGCTGTCACCTCCGGCCTGGGAAGGACGACGGATGTCACCCTGGATCTACGAGATTCAGGAAATATCTGCATTGTTCATGACACCTCACTAAGGAGGCCGCAGAAGTGCTGTTATCGGATGGATGCGGCCGGAGTTACGGATGGTAGGGATGTGGCAATAGGGTTTACGAGCTATGACCGGGAACGTACGCAATCGCGGGCGCAAGCCCTTTTTGTGGCTGCTCGCCTTCGGCGGGGCGGCCATGCTCCTGGTCGGCGGCAGCGGTGTCGTGAGCGTGCCCGCCACCCCGGCCCCCATCGCGGCCCCCACCGGACCCGCCCCCGGCGCACCCGCCCCGACCGTGGTGGCGCAGGTCGCGGCCCCCTCCGGAGCGGCGCCGGCGGTACGGCCCACCGGAGCGCTCCACCCCGTCGGCGGATCCGCGACGGCGCCCGTTCCCACCGTGAGTCCCCTTCCCACCGCGAGCCCCGTTCCCACCGCGAGCCCCGTTCCCACCGGGACGGCCCAGGTCCCGGTGACCCCCACCCCCGCGCCGGAGCCGGACTCCGACCCGCGGGAGATCCGCCCGGAGACGCTGCTCGTCAACGGCCGTCAGCAGCCTGTCAAGGTCCGCGTACCCCGCTCCGCGGGCGGCCGTTATCGGGTCGCCCCCGGCCAGGCCGCTCCTCCCCGGGGCAAGGGGAAGGTCATCCGCTACATCGTCGAGGTCGAGCGCGGGCTCCCCTTCGACGCGGAGGAGTTCGCCCGCGAGGTGCACCGGACCCTCAACGACCGGCGCAGCTGGGGATTCCGCTTCAAGCGGGTCTCGCGCGGGCCGGTCGGGATCCGGGTGTCGCTGTCCAGCCCGGCGATGGCGGACCGCCGGTGCCTGCCGCTGCGCACCCTCGGCGTACTGTCGTGCTGGAACGGCGGGCGCGCGGTCATCAACGCGATGCGCTGGAACGAGGGCGTGCCGGGCTACCGCGGCGACGTCGCCTCCTACCGGGAGTACGTCGTCAACCACGAGGTCGGCCACGGACTGGGCCACGGCCACGTCTCCTGCCCCGGTCCCGGCAGACGCGCCCCGATCATGCTCCAGCAGACCAAGTCCCTGCACGGCTGCCGCCCCAACCCCTGGCCCTTCCCGAAGCGGTGACCGCACGGCCCTCCTCTCAGAAGGGCGCGGCGCACCGGGACCCCACGGGCACCGGCGGCCGGGCACCTGGCGTACGGTCGCGGTAAAACCCCGTCGAAGGGCCTGCCCGTGTCCGTCGCCCCCCATCCCCGCGTCAGCCTGGACGCCATGCTGCGGGACCTGGAGGATCTCGTCGCCTGCGAGTCCTTCTCCGCCGACCTCGCCGCGGTCGCCCGCAGCGCCGGAGTCGTCGCCGAGCAGGGTGCCCGCCTGCTCGGAGCCGGCCCCGAGACGATCGTCGTCGACGGCGTCACCCACCTGCGCTGGACCTTCGGCACGCCCCGGGTGCTCGTCCTGGGCCACCACGACACGGTCTGGCCGATCGGCACGCTGCGGGACATCCCCTGGTCGGTGACCGGCGGGATCGCCCGGGGGCCGGGGGTGTTCGACATGAAGGCCGGTCTGGTCCAGGCGTTCCACGCGCTGGCCTCGCTGCCGTCGCCGGAGGGGGTGTGCCTCCTGGTCACCGGTGACGAGGAGGTCGGCTCGACGAGCTCACGCGCCCTGGTCGAGGAGGCGGCCCGCGGGTGCGCGGCGACGTTCGTCCTAGAGGCCGGCGCCGACGGCGGCGCGCTGAAGACCGCACGCAAGGGCACCTCGAACTATGACGTCGTGGTGCACGGCAAGGCCGCCCACGCGGGCCTTGAGCCGGGCAAGGGCGCCAACGCCGCGATCGAGCTGGCCCACCAGATCCTCGCCGTCGAGGGCATCGCCGCCCTGGCCGACGCGGAGGACCTCGGCGGCGCGGGCGGCCGGGGTACGGCGGGCACCGCCGTACCTGAAGCCCCGGGAGCCGGGGGCGTGATCGCGCCGGGGATGGGGACCACGGTCACGCCGACGGTGGTGAGCGCCGGGACCACGGTCAACACGGTGCCCGCGCTGGCCCGTGTGTCGGTGGACGTGCGGGCGCCCTCCCTCGCCGCGCAGGAGCGGGTGGACGCGCTGATGCGGGCGCTGTCCCCGCGGCTGGCCGGGACCCGGCTGGAGATCCTGGGCGGCCCGAACCGGCCGCCGATGGAGGAGTCCTCCTCCGTCGGGTTGCTCGCGCTCGCCCGGCGGATCGCCGCCGGACTCGGTCTCGGGCATCTGGCCGCCACGGCCGTGGGCGGCGCCTCCGACGGCAACTTCACCGCGGGCGTGGGGTGCCCCACCCTCGACGGGCTCGGCGCGGTCGGGGGCGGCGCCCACGCCCGCGACGAGCACGTGATCGTGGCCGAGATGCCGGGCCGCACGGCGCTGCTGGCCGGGCTCGTCGAGGCGGTGCTGACCGGAACGGCGGCACGGTGAACCGCTGCACCCGAGGGGACGGCACGAGATCGGCGGGGACGGCATGAATCGCGACGCGACGAGCGGTGACGGCGCGGACCGTACGGCGGGCGGGGTCGTGGTGCGGGAGCTGCACTCCCTGCAGGAGTTCGGGGAGGTCTTCCGGCTCTTCGAGCGCATCTGGCGGCCCGACCCGGGCAATCCGCCCGCCACGGTCGAGCTGATGCGGGCGCTGTCGCACGCGGGCAACTACGTGGCCGGGGCCTACGAGGACGGGCGGCTGGCCGGCGCCTCGGTCGGGTTCCTGGCGGCCCCGGCGGGCAGGGCGCTGCACTCCCACGTCACCGGCGCCTCGGCCGGGCGCGGGATCGGGTTCGCCCTCAAGCTCCACCAGCGCTCGTGGGCCCTGGAGCGCGGCCTGGACCGGGTCACCTGGACCTACGACCCGCTGGTACGGCGCAATGCCCACTTCAACCTGGTCAAGCTCGGCGCCCTGCCGGAGGAGTACCTGCCGTCGTTCTACGGTGCCATGGGGGACGCGATCAACGCCGGGGACGAGTCGGACCGGGTCCTGGCCGTCTGGCGGCTGGCGGAGCCGCACGTGGCTGCCGCCGCCCGGCGCGAGCCGTACCTGCCGGATGTGCCGGCGGAGGCGGTGACCGGGCTGGGCGAGCGGGACGGCCGCCCGGTCGCCGGGCGGACCGACGCGCGGGTGGTGCTGGTGGCGGTGCCCGACGACGTCGAGGACCTGCGGCGCCGGGACCCGGAAGCGGCCAAGGCGTGGCGGCACGCCGTACGGGAGGTGCTGGGCGGACTCATGGAAGAGGGCGCAAAAGTCACCGGATTTCACCACAAATCGTGTTATGTCGTAGAACGCCCCTCCTGATCGTCACTCCCTGCCCGGCCCGAACCACGTCCGAGGAGAGCCAATGAAGATCACCGGAGTCGAGCTGCGGCGGATCGCGATGCCGCTGGTCGCCCCGTTCCGTACCTCGTTCGGCACCGAGACGACCCGCGAGGTGCTCCTGGTCCGGGTCGTCACCGCCGAGGCCGAGGGCTGGGGCGAGTGCGTGGCCATGGCCGAGCCCCGCTACTCCTCCGAGTACGCCGACGGCGCCGCCGACGTGCTGCGCCGTTTCCTCGTCCCCGCCCTGCCCCGGCAAGCCGACGCCCAGGCCGCGGGCCGGGCGATGGAGCCGTTCAAGGGCCACCGGATGGCCAAGGCCGCCCTGGAGACCGCCGTCCTGGACGCCCGCCTGCGCACCACGGGCGAGTCCTTCGGCTCCTTCCTCGGCGCGTCCCGCGACCGCGTCCCCTGCGGCGTCTCGGTCGGCATCATGGACTCCGTCCCCGAGCTCCTCGACGCGGTCACCGGCTATGTCGAGGAGGGCTACCTGCGGATCAAGCTGAAGATCGAACCGGGCTGGGACCTGGCGCCGGTCCGGGCCGTGCGCGAGCGCTTCGGCGACGACCTGCTGCTCCAGGTCGACGCCAACGCCGCCTACACCCTCGCCGACGCCCGCCACCTCGCCGGGCTCGACGAGTTCGGCCTGCTGCTCGTCGAGCAGCCCCTGGCCGAAGACGACCTGGTCCAGCACGCCCGGCTGGCGAAGGTGATGAGGACCCCGATCTGCCTGGACGAGTCGATCGAGTCCGCCGCGCACGCCGCCGCGGCGATCTCCCTGGGCGCCTGCTCGGTCGTCAACGTCAAGCCCGGCCGGGTCGGCGGCTATCTGGAGGCCCGGCGCATCCACGACCTGTGCCGGGCCCACGGCGTCGCCGTGTGGTGCGGCGGCATGCTGGAGACCGGCCTGGGCAGGGCGGCCAACGTCGCGCTGGCCGCGCTGCCCGGCTTCACCCTGCCCGGTGACACCTCCGGCTCCGGCCGCTACTACGCCGCCGACATCACGCCGCCGTTCGTCCTGGACGACGGCCACCTGCCGGTCCCCGCGGGCCCCGGTCTCGGCGTGGATCCGGTACCGGAGATCCTGGAGGAGGTCACGGTCTCCACCGAGTGGATCGCCCTGTGAGCACCCGCTCCGCCTCACCCGACCCTGGGCGTGGCGCGGGCGCCGAAGTGCACGTACGGCGAGCCGTCGGCCAGCTCGTAGAAGACCACGGGGATCCACTGGGGGTCGCCCTCCGGACGGCCGACGAAGGTGGTCTCGTCCACCGGCACGAGGTCGAACTCCACCGGCGGGCGGAGCCCGGCGAGCGTGCCGGTGGCCTCGCTGCGCAGCCGGAGCCGCCCGTCCTGGAGGGTCAGCGTCACCCGGCTCCCCGTCCGTTCGTACCGTCCGGCGTAGCGCCCGGCGTCCACCTGCGCGGGTGTGTCCGGCGGCCCGAGCACCGGCGGCACGGTCAGGCCGAGCAGCTCGTCGAGCAGTTCGGTGATCAGGGTCCGCTGGAAGGCCGCGGTGTGGCCGCCGTTGGCCAGCACGCACACCGCCGTCTCGCTGCCGGGCACCGCCCAGAGCATGGCCGCCTGGCCGACGGTGTTGCCGCCGTGGGAGAGGATCCGCCGGCCGTCCCACTCGTCCAGGATCCACCCGATCCCCCATTGCCTGCCCATGGTGTGCGGGTTGGGGATCTCCACCTGCGGCTCCCACATCGTCTCGGGGCCGGCGAGCAGGCCGGGGCCGAAGTGGGCGCGGGCGAAGGCCACGACGTCCGCGGGCCGCGAGCAGATCAGCCCCGCCGGGCCGACGGCCCGCATCAGCCCCCAGACCGGGCTGGGGGCGCCCTCGACGTGGCCGACGGCGGCACGGAAGCGGATCACGTCCTCCGGCAGGGTCCAGGTGTGGGTCAGGCCGAGCGGGTCGATGATCTGCTCGCGCAGCGCGACGTCCCACACCTCGCCGGTGAGGCGCTCGACGATCCGCCCGGCGATGACGAACCCGGAGTTGCCGTAGGACTGCGTGGCGCCGAGCGGGTGGTTGCGCGCCAGGTCGGCGCAGGCGGCGACGTACTTCTCCAGGCAGTCGTCACCGCGGCCGGTGTCGATGAACAGGTCGCCGTCGATGCCGGAGGTGTGCGAGAGCAGGTGACGGACCGTCACGGACTCGGTCAGCTCGGCGTCGGCCACCCGGAACTCCGGCAGGATCTCGGCGACGCGCGTGTCCAGGGTGAGCTCGCCCCCCTCGATCAGGAGCATGATCTGGGTCGCGGTCCACACCTTGGTGATCGATCCGATCTGGAAGAGCGAGTCCGTGGTCGTCTCGACCCCGGTCCCGGTGTTGAGCACACCCGCCGCGAACTCGTGGACCCTTCCCTCATGGAGGAAGGCCAGGCCCGCGCCGGGGACCTC
Organism: Paraplanobispora takensis; assembly: GCF_016863195.1. Taxonomy (GTDB): domain Bacteria; phylum Actinomycetota; class Actinomycetes; order Streptosporangiales; family Streptosporangiaceae; genus Planobispora; species Planobispora takensis. The sequence goes on from NZ_BOOK01000044.1 coordinate 47,301, forward strand.
GAACTCCTCGATCAGCTCCGCGAGCCGTACCTGCCAGCGACCGGGGTCCGTTGCTCCAGCCACCCGTTGCCCCTCTCTCCCGCTCCGGCCATCGCAAGGATCATCCATCGGGACCGGGAGGAGGGAAAGGCGGCTCCGGCCCCGTGACCGCGCGCCGCCCGGCCGGAGGCATACCTTCGCGGCGCGGGGTAGGGGCGGGTCATGGACATGAGGACGCCGAACACGAAGCGGGGCGGGATCGGGGCCGGAGCGCAGGCCGGGATCGGAGGCGGCGCCACGGCGGGATCCACCCCGGGACCGGGGCCCGCCGCCGGTACCGCGGGACCCGGATCCGCCACCGGTACGCCCGGGAGCGGCGCGGCGGGATCCGGGTCCGCCGCGGGTACGGCGAGCCCGGCCCTTCACGCCGTCCCGGACCCCGCGGCGGGCGAGCGCCCCAGGACGCTGGCCGGAGCCCGTCCCAAGACGCTGGCCCGCACGCTGCTGGCCGTGACCGCGACGGCCGTGGCCGGGAGCGTGGCCACCACGGCCGCGTCCCGGTGGTACCAGCGGCTGCGCAAGCCGTCCTGGCAGCCGCCGTCCTCGGCCTTCGGACTGGTGTGGACCCCGCTGTACGGGCTGATCGCCCTCGGGTCCGCCCGCGTCCTCGACCGCCGGGAGGGCGCCGGGCGCCAGGCGTTCGCCGCCCAGCTCGCGACCAACCTGGTCCTCAACACCGGCTGGACGCTGATCTTCTTCCGGGCCCGCTCCCCCAGGCTGGCGCTCGCAGAGATCGCCGCGCTCAACGCCTCCAACGCCGCCCTGATCCGGCAGGCGTGGAAGACCGACAGGACCGCCGGCGCGACCCTGCTGCCCTACGGCGCGTGGACGCTGTTCGCCACCGCGCTCAACACCGCGATCGTCCGCCTCAACCCCGAGGAGCGCTGATCCCGGCCGCCGGGGCGCCGGACTCACTCACCGGGAGCGCCGGAGTCTGCCGCCGCTCAACGGCCCGCCCAGGGTGCTGCGGCGATCCTGGAGGCCATCGTGCGGGCGTCCCGCTCGTGGTCGACCGCCTCCGGGCGCTCCGCGATCGCGGTGGCCTGCCCGAAGTCGAGGTACGTCACCACCGTCCTGCCCTGACGCATCACCACGCCCCGGTAGTGCCCGTGCGTGCCGCGGTCGTCCCGGTAACGCTGACCGGCCACGAACAGCGCCTCCTGGCCGATCGCCAGCGGCTCCCACCGCCACACCGTGACGGTGCCGTCGGTGTGGGTACGGCGGGCGCACCTGTCCAGGGCGCCGCGGTGCCCGGCCATGGCCGCCCGGGCACCGTACTCGTCGCGGTAGACCGTCATCCGCTCGATCTTGTACAGGGTCGGCGCGACCAGCGCGATCTGCCGGCCGGCCACCCGCTCACCGTCCTCGGCCGGCGGCGTCTCGCAGGGGTTCAGCAACGGCGGCAGGCCCGGCTCGTCGGTGCGCTCCCACCGGACCTCCGGCTGGTCGCCCAGCGGCCGCCCGGCGTCGTCCTCGTGGGCGAGGAACCCCTCGGGGATGACGATCCCGGCCTCGGCGGAACCGGTGACCGTCGGAGTGATCGGCGGGAACACCGCCGCCAGGTCCTCCTCGGGGCGGGAGGCCGCCAGGCCCCAGACGGCCGCGCCCACGACGATCACGGCGACCACGACGGCGGCGACGACGAGATGTCTGCGCATGCCTCTGATACACCGGCCGGTGCCGTCCGGTTCCCCTTCACCCCGCAGGTGGGCGCCGCCCTACCGGAGCATGCAAAATTTTGCGCGTCACGAATATTTTCTGATCCAGAAAAAATTGCTAGGGTGGTCGTCGTGGACACCGGACACGACAGGCGTACGGGGCTGCGAGAGCGCAAGAAACAGGAGACCCGCCTCGCGTTGAGCTGGGCGGCCATCCGCCTCACCGTGGAGCGCGGGCTGGACGACGTCCGGGTGGAGGACATCGCCGCCGAGGTCGGCGTCTCGCCCCGCACCTTCAACAACTACTTCTCCGGCAAGGGTGAGGCGATCGCCGCCCGGCACCTCGAGCGCGCCCGGAAGATCGCGGTGGAGCTGCGCGCCCGTCCCGCCTCCGAGCCGCTGTGGGAGGCGATCCCCAACGCCGTGGTGGCGCAGTTCTCGCTGGGCGAGAAGGTCGAGGACAAGCACATGACCGACGAGCAGTGGATCGCCGGGGTCCGCCTGATGGTCGCCGAGCCCGCGCTCCAGGGCGAGCTCTCCAAGGCCAACGCGGCGGCCGAGGCGGAGCTCGCCGCCGCGGTCGCCGAACGCACGGGCACCGACGCCGCCCGTGACCTGTACCCGCGACTGGTGGCCGGCGCCGTCGGAAGCACCATCGCGGTGGTGATAGAGCACTGGCTGCACGCCGACCCGCCCGTCCCGATCATGTCGTTGCTGCTCGACGCCCTCGATCGGCTCTCGGCGGGACTGCCCGTTCCCTGATCCGCGCTCGCTCCTGGTTCCGCGCGTCCCCGACCCCGCGCTCGCTCCCCGACCGATCAGCCCATGGATCGCACGAACAGATCGGATGAAGCGACCGGCGCCGCCGGTCCGCCCCGTCATGCCCTTTTCCAGAGGCGTGACCTCTCCCAACGTGACCTCCCGAGGAGGATCGTCATGTCCGCTGACGTCGTCATCGCCGGAGCCGGCCCGAACGGGCTGATGCTGGCCTGCGAGCTGAGCCTGGCCGGAGTGCGGCCGGTGGTGCTGGAGCGCCTGCCCCGGCGCGCTCAGGAGAACCGGGCCAACGGCCTGGTCGGCCAGGTGGTGCGGATGCTCGACCGCCGGGGCCTGCACGGGCGCCTCAGCGGCGATCAGGGACCGCCGCGGCCGTTCCCGGGTTTCGTCTTCGGCGCGCTGCCGCTGGACCTGGGCATGCTGGAGGACAACCCGCTCTACGGGCTGCAGGTGCCGCAGCTGCGCATCGAACAGGTCCTGGAGGAACGCGCCGCCGAGCTCGGCGCCGAGATCCGCCGGGGACACGAGATCACCGGGCTGTCCCAGGACGCCGACGCGGTCACCGTCGACGTCACGGGCCCGGAGGGGCCCTACCGGCTGCGCGCCCGCCATCTGGTCGGAGCCGACGGCGGCCGCAGCCTGACGCGCAAGCTGTCCGGCATCGGCTTCCCCGGCGCGACCAGGGACACCACCGTCTCCCGCACCGCGCAGGTCACCGTACCGGCCGAGCTGGTCGACCCGGCCACCGGCGGGCTGAACCTGCCCGGTTACGGGCGCATCCCGCCGTTCATGCACCACCGCACCGAGCGCGGTCTGTTCGCGTTCGCCCCGTTCCCCGACAGGCCGGCGCTGGTGACCACCCTGGAGTGGGACGCGGAGGCCGCCGCCGACGGACGGGCGACGCTGCCCCTGCGGGAGCTGCGGGAGAGCGTCCGCCGGGTGCTCGGGACCGACCTGCCGCTCGGCCCGCCCGAGGGGCCGGGCCCGCACCTGCTGCGCCGGCTGACCGGGGGTAACACCCGGGTGGCCGAGCGGTTCCGGGACCGCCGGGTGCTGCTGGTCGGCGACGCCGCGCACGTGCACTCCGCGATCGGCGGGCCCGGGCTCAACCTGGGTCTGCAGGACGCGGTCAACCTGGGCTGGAAGCTCGCCGCCGAGATCCGCGGCTGGGCCCCGCCCGGCCTGCTGGACAGCTACGAGACCGAGCGGCGGCCGGTCGCCCTGCGGGTGAGCATGCACACCCGGGCGCAGTCCGCGCTGGTCTCCCCGGGCAGCGAGGTCACCGCGCTGCGTGAGCTGTTCGCCGAACTGCTGCGCGAGCGGGACAACGTCCAGCACATCGCGGATCTGATGTCCGGCGCGGACATCCGCTACGACATGGGCTCCGGTGACGTCCATCCGCTGACCGGCCGCTGGGCCCCGGACCTGACGCTGGAGACGGGGGACGGTCCCGTCCGGCTCGCCGAACTGACCGGGGACGCCCGGCCGCTGCTGCTGGACCTGACCCCCGGCGGGTCGCTCGCCGGGGAGATCTCCGGCTGGCACGACCGGGTGGACGCCGTCTCCGCCCGCCCGCACGACTCCGCCGGTCCGAACGGCTCCACCCGCCCGCGCGACTCCGCCGGTCCGAACGGCCCCGCCCCGGCCGCCCTGCTGCTGCGGCCGGACTGCTACGTCGCCTGGGCCTGCGACTCGTCCCATCCCGGCGCCGAGGAGCGCCTGGCTCTGCGCACCGCCCTGGAACACTGGTTCGGCACCGCCGCCGTCCCCTCCCCGGTGTGACGGCGCCGTTCGGAGCGCCCCGGCACGCGCCTCGCCCACCGGCGTGACCGGGCGCCGGCGCGACCGGATCCGCCGAGACGGCATGCTGGGCACCATGAGTTATCACGTGTGCGTGGTGTGCCTGGGAAACATCTGCCGCTCCCCCATCGCCGAGGTCGTGTTGCGCGAGACGCTCGCCGAGCACGGACTGGACGGGCTCGTCACGGTCGACAGCGCCGGGACCGGGGGCTGGCACCAGGGCGGCCCGATGGACGAGCGGGCCGCCGCGGTCCTGGCCGAGCACGGCTACGACGGCTCCTCGCACCGGGCCAGGCAGTTCCTGAAGGAGTGGTACGGCCACGCGGACCTGGTGCTGGCGATGGACGGCGAGAATCTGCGCGCCCTGCGCCGCATGGCCCCGCCCGGGGCCGACGTGCGCCTGTTCCGCTCCTTCGACCCGGCCGCCCCGCCCGCCGCCGAGGTCCCCGACCCCTACTACGGCGGCCCCGAGGGATTCGCAGAAGTACTGGAAATGGTCCGGGCCGCCTCCGAAGGCCTGGCCAAACACCTGTCGGAGACCCTCCGCCCCTCGGACTCGTGATCTCGTGGCAGAACTCGTCGAGGTGTGACGAATCCGGTCCCTTTACGTTGTAGATCTGAAGTTGTGACCGGCGCGGCGGCCGGAGGCCGCCGCGCCGTGGGGGTGATGTTCCCGAGGTGGCCGAAGGTCAGCCTGCGCTGCAGGAGACCGTCGGCCAGGTCCGGTTGCCGTTGTGCTGGATCGTCACGCCCCAGTTGTTGCCGCCGCCGTTGGGCCTGGCGGTCAGCACCTGGGAGCTGGGATAACTCGCGCCGATGTTCCACGTAGCGATGATCTTCGCCGGTGACGGCACGTTCATCGTCACGGTCCAGCTGCCGGAGCCGCCGACCGAGACGTTGAGGTTGTACCGGTCGCTCCACTGCCGGCCCGCGGACAGCGACGCCGTACAGCCGCCGCCGGGGGTCCCGCCGCCACCGCCACCGCCACCGCCGCCGCCGGTGGAGCCGCCCACCGTGATGTCGGAGCTTCCGCTGCTCTGGTATCCCTCCGTCGCCATGATCATGTAGTCGTGGCCGCCCAGGTTCATCCCGTACCGGGCCCAGGCGTCGAAGTGGTTGCCGGAGGTTATGGTCCCGCCGGTCCGCTTCGACTGCCGGACGCTCCAGTACTGGTTGAAGGTCCTGGTGCCCTCGATGGAGGGGGCGTTGTAGCGCGTCGTCTGATAGATGTCGTAGGTGCCGCCATCGGTGGTCACCGTGCCCTTGTAGGTCCCCGTGGGCCGGTAGGTGCCCCAGTTGTCGACGATGTAGTACTCCACGAGCGGGTTCCTCGTCCACCCGTAGAGCGTCAGGTAGGCGTTCCCTGACGGGTTGAAGCTGCCGGAGTAGCTCACGGTCCTGCGTCCGCCGGTGCTCCAGCCCTTCCCGGCGACGAAGTTGCCCGTGTTGCGCCACGAGGTGCTGTAGTTTCCGCCGGACCCCAGGTCCATGGAGACCGTTCCGGAGCTGTCTGTCCAGAACGAGTAGAAGTAGCCGTTGCTGGTGCCGGTCTGGTTGGAGGTCACGGGGGCCGCGCTGGCGATGCCGGGCGGCGTCGCCACGACCAGGACCAGCGCCGCGGCCACGGTGCAGGCACGGCCGACGAGCAGCCTGAGGCGGCCGCGGCGTCTCGGACGGGCGGGGGCGTCGTTCATGTGCGTGCTTCCTTCTCGTGAAGGCCGGCGGGGGGCCAGGCGGCGCGATACGACCCGCGGGAGCATGGGACGGTGAACGGCTCGACTCGGCAGCGGTCCGGCCCCGCCGGTTACGAAATTATCGTCGCGACGGCGAAAGTATCGGATCGCTCTTGACCGACTGTCAACGACCTCTGAAATATCGCAACAGCATTATCCGGATTAAGAGCCTGCCCTATCCGGCAGTGCGACGCCACCAGCTCGATCAGTCCTGGTACGGCTGGCAAGAGTCGCAGCCGGACGATCGAAGAACAGAACGAACGGCTTTGAAAATTTCGGAACCAACCCGAAATAAATGGCGGCGTCCGCCGCCCGGGAAGAGCTCGTCACGGGGAGCCCGACAGGCTCGTTCCGGGAACCTATTGTGGAGCGATGCGGGAACTGCTGCTGCGCCTGTCGGCCCTGGACTCCGGCGCGGAGAACGCCGTGCGCGTCATCGCCTACTTCGACTCGCTGGTGCGCGACCACGTCCACGTCCCCGTGCTGCTGCGGGCCACGGCGCGGCTGGCCGGCCGTCCCGCCGGCCTGACCGACGCGGCCACCGGCGGGCATCTGCGCGCGGCGCCCGGCGGCGCGGCGGAGCCTGCCGCGGCCCCGCCGCCCGGGGCGGCCCTGCGCCCGCTCGGTTCCGGTCTGGGCACGGTCTGGCTGGAACACCCCGGCGAGCCGTACGAGCCCACGGAGCTCGACGAGATCGTCCTGGAGCGCTTCGCCCAGGCAGCCGAGGTCACCCTGGAGCGGGCCGCCGCGCGGGTGCGGTCGGGCGACGACCCGGCCCTGGTCGAGCTGGTCCTGTCGGCCGGCGCCGGGGAGGCCGAGCGGATCCGGGCGCTGCGGCTGCTCGGCTTCGGGTCCCGGGCGCGGCTGCGCGTGCTGGCCGTACCCGACGGTGACGGCGGCGCGGCGCTCGTGACCCGCCTGCGCGCCACCGGCCACCACGTCCGGGCCGCCCGGATGGGCGACTCCGCGGCGGTCCTGGTCTCCCCTCCCGAGATCGGCGGGCTGCCCGCCGGGCAGCGGGCGGGTGTGGGGCCGGAGGCCGGCTGCGCGGACGCGGCGGTCTCGTGGGCCGGAGCGCGGACCGCGCTGCGCTTCACCGGCCCCCATCCCGCCGACCGGGTGGTGGACTGGGCGGACCTGGGGGCTCTCGCGCTGTTCGCCGAGCACGTCCCGGACGAGGCGATCGCCGCCCTGCCGGACGTGCGCGCCGTCGAGGAGCTGTCGCGCCTGCCGTACGGGGCCGAGGCCCTGGAGGCGGTCCGGGCGCTGTGCGCGCACGGCTCGGTGCGCAGGGCCGCCGCCGCGGTGCACCTGCACCACAGCTCCCTGGCCGGGCGCATCGCCCGCGCCGAGGCGGTCCTCGGTTTCTCCCTCGCCGACCCCGCGGGCCGCCTGCGGGCGCATCTGGCCCTGCGGCTGGTACGGCTGCGCTCCGGCGAGGCCGGAGCGCAGCCCGCGGTCAGTCCCGCATCGCGCGGCGCAGCACGGCCAGCCGCTCGGCGACGGCCCGGCGGCTGACCTCCGCCTGGGGCACCATCGAGTCGGAGGCGTGGAAGGCGCCCGGATAGAGGTGGAACTCGGCGGAGACCCCCGCCCGGGTCAGCCGCAGCGCGTATTCGGCGCACTCGTCCCTGAAGACCTCCAGCTCGCCGACGTCGACGTAGGCCGGGGGCAGACCGGACAGCTCGTCCGCGCGGGCGGGGGCGGCGTACGGCGAGACGTCGTCGGTGCCCGCCCGCTCCCCCAGCAGGCAGCGCCAGCCGAACAGGTTGGCCGCCCGGTTCCAGACCACGGCGTCGGTGAACTCGGCACTGGAGGCCGTGGTGTTGCGGTCGTCCAGCATCGGGCACAGCAGGAACTGGAAGGCGATCGCCGGGCCGCCCCGGTCGCGGGCCAGCAGGACGGTGCCGGCCGCGAGCCCGCCTCCCGCGCTCAGGCCGCCCACCACGATCCTGCCGGGGTCGATGCCCAGTTCGGCCGCGTTCTTGGCGGTCCACACCAGGCCGGCGTAGCAGTCCTCCACCGGGGCGGGGTCGGGGTGCTCGGGCGCCAGCCGGTAGTCCACCGAGACGGCCACGCACCCCAGCTGGACGACGTACTCGATCATCCGGAGGTCGTCGTTCTCGGGACTGCCGATGATCATGCCGCCGCCGTGGATCCAGTACAGCCCCGGCGCGGCCCCCTCCGATCCCACCGGCCGGTAGATCCGCAGCCGGACGTCGGGGGCGCCCTCGGGACCGGGCACCATCCTGTCCTCGACCGTGACCTCGCCTTCGGGCAGGGGCGGCGCCATGGCGGCCTGGATCGCGTCGAACTCGGCACGGATGCCGGGCAGGTCCTCCGGCCGCAGGGTGCCGAAGTCCACCGTGGGGAGGGGGAACCGTTCGACGGCCGCGGCGAGTTCGGGGTCGAGGTTGGGGTGAAGCGCCATGCCATCCGCCTTCCGGGAGGGGTCCGGGAGATCCGGATCACCGCGGACGGCCCGCGGGCCCGGAGTCATGACTGGATCCTGCGCGAATCCGAACCCGGTTCACAACCGCGATCCGGCCACGATGAACGGGCCTTCACCCGCCGGTTGGCGGTCACCGTACGGCATCAGCCGCACAGCCGGCGGTCACTTCCTGCGGGAGACGGCCACCCCGGCCAGGCAGAGCAGGCCGCCGGCGAAGGTCAGCCAGCCGGGCACCTCGCCCAGCACCGCCCACGACATCAGCACCACCAGCGCCGGGACGACGTAGGTGGTGGCGCCCATCTTCCCCGCGGTGGTGCGGGCCAGGGCATAGGCCCAGGTGGTGAAGGCCAGCGCGGTCGGGAAGACGCCCAGATAGACGACGTTCAGCAGCGCGCCCGCCGGGGCGGCCGCCGCCTGCTCGGCGAGCTGCCCGGCGAACGGCAGGCAGGCCGCCGTCCCGACGAGACAGCCGAAGGTCGTGACCTGCAGGGCCGAGGCGTGCCGCAGGGCGGGCTTCTGGCAGATGACTCCCCCGGCGTACGACACCGCCGCCAGCAGGCACAGCAGCACCCCGAGGATCGCCGAGCGGCCTTCGGCGGACACCGAGCCGGGTACGGAGCCGGACATCGACACCCCCACCACGACGGCTCCGGCGAACGACACCGCCATCCCGGCCAGCAGGCTGCGCGGGAACCCCTCCCGCAGCAGCCAGCCGCCCAGGAGCGCGATCAGGACCGGCCCGACGTTGACGACCATCGCCGCGGTGCCGGCGTCCACCTCCTGCTCGCCCCAGTTCAGGACGACCATGTACAGGCCGAACCACAGCACCCCCGCTCCGGCGATCCCCGGCCACGCCGCCCGCGGCGGCCATCCCTCCCGCCGGATCAGCAGGATCGCGCAGAGCACGGCCGATCCGGCCAGCAGCCGTCCCAGGGCCAGGGCGCCGGGCGAGAAGTACGGCGCGGCGGCGCGGATGGAGACGAAGGCCGAGGCCCACAGCACCACCGTGACCCCGGCGGCGGCCAGCGCCCGGCGGTCGGCGGGGGCTCCCGCGGGGGCGCCGGGGGCGTGCGCCGGGTCCGGCGGGCCCGTGACGGGCGGGGTGCCCGGGGTGCCCGGGGCGTCCGCGGCGGGCAGGGTGTGCTGAACGGTCGGGGTGTCCGGGGTGTTCGGAGAGGCGTCCTGGCTCATGTGCGGCACCCTAGGCGGCGGGCCCTTCGGCGCCCACCGAATTATCGCCGCCCGACAGATCGCCGCCCGACAGATCGCCGCCCGCCGGGTCGCCGGTCCCCCGGGCGTGATGTCATGGTGGGGCGGGCGCTGTCCCGTCCGGCGGCGTTCCGTCCTGCGGCGGGCTCTCACGTTGCGGCGGGCACCGCGGGACGGGAAAGATACGGATTCTGCGGTTTCCAGGATCTTCGGCGGGTGTTCCCCAGGGGAGGCAGTGGTGTCGGACGAGTTCGACGTGATCGTGATCGGCGCCGGCCCGGCCGGGGAGAACGTCGCGGGCAGGGCCGTGCGGGGCGGGCTGAGCGTCGCGGTCGTGGAGGCCGAGCGGGCCGGAGGGGAGTGCTCCTACTGGGCGTGCGTGCCCAGCAAGGCGCTGCTGCGCCCGATCGACCTGGCCGGCGAGGTCGGCCGGGTGCCCGGGATGAGCCTCGGCCCCATCGACACCGCCGCCGTCCTGGCCCGCCGCGACGAGGCCGTCTCCCACATGGACGACGCCGGCCAGGTGCGGTGGATCACCGGCCTGCCCGCGGAGTTCGTCCGCGGGCAGGGGCGCCTGGACGGTCCCCGGCGGGTCCGGGTGGCCCTGACCGACGGCGGCGAGCGCCTGCTGACGGCCCGGCACGCGGTCGTGCTGGCCACCGGCAGCCGCGCGGTCGTCCCGCCCGCCCCCGGCCTGGCCGAGGCCCGGCCGTGGACCAGCCGCGAGGTGACCGCCGCCGAGTCCGTGCCCGGACGGCTGATCGTGATCGGCGGCGGCGTGGTCGCCTGCGAGATGGCACAGGCCATGCACGGCCTCGGCGCCGCCGAGACCACCGTCCTGGTGCGCGGCACGGGCCTGCTGGAGCGGATGGAGCCCTTCGCCGGGCAGCTGGTCGCCGAGTCGTTCGCCGCCTCCGGCATCACCGTGCGCACCGGGACCGAGGTGGTCCGGGTGGAGCGTCCCGAGCCGGGCGGGCCGGTCACCGTGCACCTGTCGCAGGGCGCGCCGATCGAGGCCGACGAGCTGCTGGTGGCCACCGGCCGCCGCCCCGCCGTCGACGGCCTCGGCCTGGAGTCCGTCGGTCTGCCCGCCGGCCGGGCCGTGCAGGTCGACGACAGCATGCGCGCGACCGGCGTGGAGGACGGCTGGCTGTACGCCGTGGGCGACGTCAACGGCCGCGACCTGCTCACCCACATGGGCAAGTACCAGGCCCGGGTGTGCGGCGACGTCATCGCCGCCCGGGCCGGGGGCGACAAGGACGACCTGCCCGCGCTGCGCGAGGTGGCGGGCGGGTACGGCGCGCCGCAGGTGGTCTTCACCGACCCCCAGGCCTGCTCGGTGGGCCGGACCGAGGCCCGGGCCCGGCAGGAGGGGTTCACCGTGCGCGCGGTCGAGTACGATCTCGGCTCGGTCACCGGCGCCTATCTGCTGGGCGACGACTACCGCGGCCGGGCCAAGGCCGTGGTCGACGAGGACCGCAGGATTCTGCTGGGCGTGACCTTCGTCGGCCCGGGCGCGGCCGAACTGCTGCACGCGGCGACGATCGCGGTCACCGCCGAGGTCCCGCTGGAGCGCCTGTGGCACGCCGTACCGTCGTTCCCGACGGTGAGCGAGGTCTGGCTCCGCCTTCTGGAGACCTACGGTCTGTGATCGCGCGGCCCGCCGGAGCGGCGGGCCGCGGGCACCGGAGGGCAACTGCGGTAACCGCCGCTTCCTGATTCCCTCCTGCCACTATGATGCTGCTCCTGAGGTCACTCCGCGTAACCGGCGGTAGGCGGCCTCCTCTTCAGCGGCCTCCACGACAGGTCCGCCTCAAGAGTCATCATGGATTTCCCCCCTCCGCGGCCGGGTCACCACGATCTCCGTGGTGGAGCACTGTCGACTGACCCGCAACGGGGTGCCGGAAAGAACAGAGGCAAGCAGGACGTGAAGGAGTCGCCCAGAGCAGGGGCCGCGGCGTGGAGCGGGCCCGCAGGCGCCACGCGGTCCCGTCCGCGCAAGGCGCCGAGCGCCAGGAGGCGACGGGCCGCCCTGTTCCGGCTGGAGCGTGACCTGTTCCGTTTCTGGGTGGGGGTGACCTGCTCGGCGGTGAGCTCCAGGACGCTGAGCGTGGCCTACCCGCTGCTGGCCCTGGCACTGACCGGATCCCCGCTGGAGGCCGGCTGGACCGGGTTCGCCCTGACGCTGCCGCCCCTGCTGTTCTACCTTCCGGCCGGCGTGCTGACCGACCGGGTCGACCCCCGCTCACTCATCCTGTTCACCGAGACGGCGCGGGCGCTGATCGTGGCCAGCGTGTTCCTCGCGGTCGTCCTGGACGGCGCGACGCTCGCGCACCTCCTGGTCGGCGCCTTCCTAGAGGGGGTCCTGTGGGTCGTGCACTCCCTGTCCGAGACGGCCCTGCTGGGAGCCGCCACCGTCTCGCGGACCCACCTCACCAAGGTGCTGGCCAGGAGTGAGACGAGCCCCCACATCGCGGTGTCGGTGGGCCGGCCGATCGGCGGGATCCTGTTCGGCCTGGGCCAGGCGGTGCCGTTCCTGGTCAACGGCGCGCTCTTCCTGACCTCGATCCTGTCCACGCGGGCCATGTCCTGCGGCGGCAGGACCCGCCGCCGCAGGATGGGGAGCCTCAAGGCGATCGCCGGGGGGATGCGGGGGCTGGCGGGGCGCTCCTTCCGGCAGGAGATCTCCGAGGGCGCCAGGGAGCTGATGAGGCACCCCTTCCTGTGGCAGGCGATGGGGCTGACCACGGTCACGAACCTGGCGGTCAACGCCCTCATCATGATCTTCATCACGGTCGCGGCGACCCGCTCCCCCCTGGAGGTCGGCGTGGTCCTGGCCGCGGGCGGGATGGGCGGGGTCCTCGGCTCGGCCCTGCTGGCGCCGATCTCGCGCCGGCGTCCGGGACTGCTGTCGCGCCCCGGCAGCGGCCTGCTGTTCGCCCAGCTCTGGATCGGGGTGGCCGCCTTCTGCGTCGCGGCCTTCGGCGGCCACCCGCTGGCCTTCGGCCTCACGATGGTGCTGACCGGATGCACGGGCGCGCTCGGCAACGTGGTCATCAGGACCTACGAGGTGCAGCGGGTCCAGCGGAGCGTGCTGGCCCGCGTGATGAGCGTGCACCGGCTGATGACGCACGGCGCGGTGTGCGCGGCGGCGCCGCTCGGCGGTTTCCTCGCCTCCGCGTACGGCCTGCAGACGGCGGTCAGGGGGTTGTCCGCCGCCGTCCTGCTGATCGCCGTGGTCGCCTCTCTCCTGGCCCTCGTCCTCAGGCGCCGCCGGGCCGTCGCGGGCCCGGTCCCCGGGCGCCGTCGGGCCGTCGCCATCCCGCCCGCGCCCGCCCTCGCACCGCACGACCCGCCGATCGCCGCCACCACGACCGGAGAGCTCCACGCGACCGGAGAGCTCCACGCGACCGGAGAACTCCACGCGACCGGAGAACTCCACGCGACCGCGGCGCCCGCCGCGTCCGGGCTGCGCCGGGAGCACGGGGGAAGGCCCGTCGCCGCCGGCCGTACATGATCACGATCCGCCGGCCAGGCGCTCCGCCTCCGGGACGAGATGGGCCGGGACCGGCGGCGTCTGCGCCGCCCTCGCCCGCCGGGCCAGCTCGGCGGCCGAGTCGTGGTCGCCGGCCGCCTCCCTGACCTTGGCGGCGTACAGCAGCACCGGGCCGTGGTCCTCCGCCTCGGGCAGCACCTCCGCGATCTCCCGCTCCGCCTCGGTGACCTGCCCGGCCGAGGCCAGCGCGAGCGCGTAGGCGGCCCGGGTGGAGGGCCACTGCAGCGGCCGGATCCGTTCCAGGTCGTGCAGCGCGGCGGCCGAGCGGCCGGCGGCGGCCAGGATCTCCCCGCGCGCCCGCAGCGCCTCGGCCGCGTTGCCCTCCCTGGTCAGCACGTCCTCGAGCACGTCCTCGGCCGCCTCCGGGTGGCCGTCGTGCCACAGGGCCCAGGCCAGCTCGGTCTGGATGGCCGTCTCGTTGGGCACCCGGCGGATGGCCGACAGCAGTTCCCTGACCGCGGCCGAGGGGCGTCCCTGGACCAGCCGGAGACGGCCGATCCCGGCCAGCAGGCGGCCGACGGCCGCGGTGGCCCCCAGCGTCTCGAACAACACCGCCGCGGTCCGGTAGTGCGCCGCGGCCTTGTCGTAGTCCTCCTTGCGGTGGGCGACGTTCCCCAGGAAGGACTCGATCTCCGCGCGGAGCCGCGTGTTGTCGCCGCACCGCTCCAGCGCCTCCTCGGCCTGCTTGGCCGCCAGCCTGAACTCGCCGTCGCGCAGCGCGAGCTCGGCGGCGCGCAGGTACTCCTCCGGGGCGATCCAGTGCTCCGTCCGCTCGTCGCCGGCGCGGTCGTCGCGCAGCAGCGGCTCGATGAGGCGGTCGTGCGAGAGCTCGCACCACCGGGTGCCCGCCTTGATCTCCTCGCGCAGGATGTGGCGGTCGACCAGCGCCCGGATGACGTAGTTCGGCTCACCGGCGGTGAGGGTCTCCCCCTCGTAGACGATCTCCCGCGTGCCGAGCTCGGTGATGAAGTTGCGCCGCAGCCACGTCCTGAGCCTGTCGGTGTCGCCGCCGTAGTGGTCGCGGGCCACCTCCCTGACCATCCGCTCGAAGAAGTCGGTGAGGGACCGGTCGGCGTTGGCGAAGCGCCGCACGTGCTCGGAGGTGATGACCCGGACCTCGTCGGGCAGCGAGCGCCACATCGCCGAGCAGACCACCTGGAGCTGGACGGGCTCGACCACCTTGGCGTCGGCGACGACCTCCTGACCGAGCATCCTGCCCACCCGGACCATCCGCAGCCCCTCGACCAGGCCCTCCGCGGCGCCGGGCGCGAACGAGCGTCCTGTGCCCTCCAGCGGCCCCTCGGTGGCCCGCACGGCCTCGGCCGGGACGAGCGCGCCGAGCGGGAAACGGCTCCTGAGCGTGCCGGCCAGCTTGGGCTCGTGGGGCAGGATGGCCGCCAGGTAGTCCTCGCGTATCGACACCAGGAGCCGGAGGTTGGGATCGTCGTCGAGGGCGTCGACGAGCTGGGTGATGAACCACTCGCGGTACGGCCGGCGGTGGGCCACGTCGCCGAACAGCTCCTCCGCCTGGTCGATGACCGCCAGGGTGAGGACCGGGTCGCCGTAGGGGTCCAGGCGCCGCGTGCGCCGCCGCAGGAAGTCGCGGAGCGTCAGACCGGCCAGCCGGGTGGGCGTCTCCCCCGGCGCCCACGACGACAGCAGGGCGAACACGTGCGGGTTGTGCTCCGACAGCGCCGCCGAGGGGAAGGCCGAGCCGTGCGAGACCCGGCCGATGGGCAGGACGTCGGTCGAGCCGGGGTCCAGCAGCGGGAGGGCGCCGGCCTGGATCAGCGAGGTCTTGCCCACGCCCGACGCGCCGTACAGGATCGTCAGGCGGTTGGCCTGCCACAGGTCCGCGACCTCGTGGGACTCCCTGTCCCGCCCGAAGAACCTGACGCAGTCCTCGCGGCGGAAGGCCCGCAGCCCGACGTACGGCTGGGCCCGCGGCTCCGGGCGGGCGCCGTCCCGACCCATCATGACGTCGTCCCCATTCGCCGTCGCAGTTCGGTGCAGAAGTCCTCGGCGCTGCCCCAGAAGATGGAGATGCGCCAGTTCTCGTGGTATCTGGCGAGCTGGCGCTGCACCTCCAGCACGTCGGCCCTGGTGGTGTTGAGGGACGGGGCGAGCTGGACGCTCACGTGCCTGCGCCGGTTGATCCCCGGCACCGCCCTCAGCAGGCCGCGGAACAGGACGCGGAAGGTCCAGTCCTGCAGGCTGTAGCCGACGAACAGCAGGGGGCGCCTGGTGAGCGCCGCCAGGATCGCGGTGGGCAGCATCCTGCGGCCGCCCCCGATGCCCTCCACCGCCAGGCTCGTGAGGAACTCCAGATAGTCGTCCTCGGCGAGCACGATGGAGGCGGGGTCGTGCAGGCTGCCGTGCAGGTGATAGACGAGAGGGGTCTGCGGCCGGGGGTTCCAGCCCTCCTGGCTGCCGAACAGCCTCTCGTCGTAGTCCATCCCCTCGTTCCACGGGCACACGGCCGTGTTCGGGTCCTTGCCCGCCGCCCGCAGCGACCTGACGACGAAGTCGTCGTAGTTGGTCGTCAGGTACACCGGCAGCGGGAACTCGGAGAGCAGGCGGTGCGGTTCCAGCGGGTCGCGGAAGTCGGGCGCTTCGGCGGCGCCGAGCTCGTCGCAGACCAGTTTCTTGACGTACACCGCGTCGCCGTACCTCATGACGGCGAACTGCGCCACCCGGGGAAGCTCATGGTCGTCGTCGTACGGGTAGCCCCACTTGCGCGCCATCCGCCGGCTGAGCACCGTCCCGGTGGGCAGCACCCCCGCGCAGGCGCCCGACCCCAGGAAGGGGGTGCAGTCCCCCGTCCTCAGCTGGTGGATCAGACGCTCCCACTCGGCCTCCCCCATCTCGTGCACGTACGGCACCGCCTCGTCGTGTAAGGGTCTGAACGGATCGCCGCCCCTGTGCCGCACGGTCCCGCCGGTGCGGCCGGCACCCTCCCGGAACGGCACCCCGTCCGGCTCACCGCAGAGAAGGGGGGCGGCGAACACCTCTCTCCACCTTTCTCACGCGGCGGCTTCCGGACGGCGGGGCCGGATCAGATCGAACTCTGGAAACCCGCGCTCGAAACCGGGTTCGCACCGGGCCGGACGAGCCATTCGCGCAGCGTCCTGCGCAGTGACCCGCTCTCGATCGCCGCTATGTCCTCCAGCGACAGATCTTCGAGAATCAGAGCGATGGATCCGGACTCGTCTTCGCGCATTTACGCTCCCTGAATACCGCGGCCTGACGGCCGGCTGTTTTCGGTCCTTCCGGAACCTGGGATAGAACGGCCGTTTTTCCGGTTGAAAGCGAATCTCCTCACCACGGCTGTCTGTAATTCTGTGGTGCCATCTTCACCGAATCAACCTTTAGGATGACCGCAGGAGCTTCCCGGCATTATTACAAGGTGGAGGCAACATTGACGGAGCTTTCACGCACCGCCCACGCGATGCCGGAACGGCAACCCGAGATCTGGGAGAAGGTGCCTCCCCGCAACAGGAACTTCACCGGCCGGGAGGACCTCCTCGTCAGGCTGCGCCAGGGCATCAGCACCGTGACCGCGGTCGTCCCCCAGCCCCAGGCGCTGCAGGGCCTGGGCGGTGTGGGCAAGACCCACCTCGCCATCGAGTACGCCCACCGCTATCGCTCGCACTACGACCTGGTCTGGTGGATCTCCTCCGACCAGCGCGTCCTGGTGCCCTCGGCGCTGGCCATGATGGCCCCCTTCCTCGGGCTGCCCCCGGCCTCGGCGATGGGCGTGGAGGAGGCGGCCGAGGCCGTGCGCCGGACGCTGCAGAGCGGCGAGCCGTACCACCGCTGGCTGCTCATCTTCGACAACGCCGAGGATCCCGCACAGATCGAGGAGTTCGTCCCCCGGGGCCCCGGCCACGTCCTGATCACCTCGCGCAACCCCCAGTGGGAGAACCACTTCGAGACCCTCCAGGTGGACGTCTTCAACCGGGAGGAGAGCGTGGAGTTCCTCAGGAGGCGTCTGCACCGCGACGTCCCCGGCGAGGACGCCTCGCGCCTGGCCGACAAGCTCGGCGACCTCCCCCTGGCGCTGGAGCAGGCCGGCGCGCTGCAGTACGAGACCGGCATGTCGGTCGACGAGTACATCGAGCAGCTCGACCAGCAGACCGGCCGGCTGCTGGGCGTGAACCGGGCCACCGGATACCCGATGTCGATGACGGCCGCCTGGCGGGTGTCGGTGTCCCTGCTGGAGGACCGCCTGCCCGAGGCCATCAAGGTGCTGCGGTGCTGCGCGTTCTTCGGGCCCGAGCCGATCCCCCGGGACGTCTTCCGCAAGGGCAACAAGGCCCTGCCCCGCGACGAGAACGCCTCCGGCCTGCAGCTGGGCGCGATCCTGTCCGACCCCATCATGCTGAGCAAGACCCTGAGCGAGCTGAGGCGCTTCGCGCTGGCCCGCATCGATCCCACGACCCGCACCGTCCAGGTCCACCGGCTGGTCCAGGCCCTGCTGCGCGACGACCTGCCGCCGGCCGAGCAGGACAGGGCCCGCCAGGAGGTCCATCTGCTGCTGGCGGGCGCGGCTCCCACCACTCCCGAGGCCACGGAGCGATGGGGTGACTTCGAGGGGCTGGTGGCCCACATCGCGCCCTCGCGGCTGGCGGAGAGCGACGACCCCAGGGTGCGCGAGTTCGCCCTCAACAGCGTCCGTTACCTCTACCAGGCGGGCAACTACCAGCCCGCCCTGGACTTCGTGGACGACTTCATCACCCGCTGGACCACCGCCAGCGGCCCCCAGGACAAGGACGTCCTGGTGGCGCGGACGCACCGCGGCAACATCCTGCGCGGGCTCGGCCGGTACGCCGAGGACTACGAGAGCGGCCAGAAGACCCTGGAGGAGATGCGGGAGGTGCTCGGCCGCGAGCACCGCGACACCCTCTGGGCGGCCAACGGCTACGGAGGCTCCCTGCGGGCCCGAGGGGAGTTCATGCGCGCCCGCGAGCTCGGGGAGGAGTCCCTCGCGGCCCACCAGCGCATCTTCGGGCCCGTGCACCCGGCGACGCTGCGCGTCACCAACAACCTCGCCCTCGACTACGGCCTCACCAGTGACTACGTGCGGGCGCGGGAGCTGCACCAGGAGGCCTACCTCGGGCAGAGCGAGGCGACCGAGGGCGTCAGCAAGAACACGGTGCTGCTGTCGTGGAACGGCCTGGCCCGCACCCTGCGGCTGAGCGGCGCCTACGCCGAGGCGTGCGACCTGGGCGACGAGGCCTACGAGTACGGCGTCCAGCAGTTGTCCCTCGACCACCACACCACGCTGCTCACGGCCAAGGACCTGTCCATCGCCCGGCGCAGGGCCGGTGAGCTCGCCGACGCGCTGGAGCTCGCCCGCGAGACGCACGCGAGGTTCCAGCGGATCTTCGGAGACGACCACCCCGACACGATGGCCGCCGCCGTCAACGTCTCCAACACCCTGCGCACGGCCGGTCAGATCGACGAGGCGTTCGGGATCGCGGAGGAGACCGTGCCCCGCTATCCGGAGGTGTTCGGGGAGGACCACCCGTTCACCCACGCCTGCCGGGTCAACCTCGCGGTCCTGCACCGGCTGCGGGGGGACGTCGCCGAGGCCCGGGCCCTCAGCGAGGCCGCCCTGGAGCGCCTGTCGGTGCGGGTGGGACGCAACCACCACTACGCGCTGACCTGCGCCGTCGACCTCGCGACGGACCTGTCCGCCGCGGGTGGGACGGCCCGGGCGCGGGAGCTGGGCGAGGACACCCTCGACCGGCTGCGCAAGGTCTTCGGAGAGGACCACCATCTGACGCTCGCCTGCGCCTCCAACCTCGTCCTCGACCTGAGGGCGGCGGGGGCGGACAAGGAGGCCGACCTCCTGCACGCCGACACTCTGCGGCGCTTCGACCCGCCCGGCATGTCCTCGTCCGACCCGCCCGACCTGCTCGCCATCCACGAAGGGCGGCGCGTCGACTGCGACTTCGACCCCCCGCCGGTCTGATGGGGTGTCAGCGGCCGGTCGCCCCGGCGTTGCGCCGGTTCCAGGCCGCCCGGTGCCACCCGGCCTCCCGGTGGGCCTGCGCCGCGGCGTCGAGGTCCACCGGCTCGGCCAGCAGGCGCTCGACCGTGCGCCGCATCCCGGTGACGAACTCCTCGCCGCGCCCGGTCAGGCCCCCGCTGTCCAGGAGGGTGCCGATGACCAGGTGCGCGCCCTCGCGCCAGCGGACGAGCTCCACCTGGGCCCGGAACGCCGCGGCGCCCCGCTCCAGCCCCCGGCGGCGCCGCCAGAAGTCCGCCACCCCCATGAAGGCGTAGGCGCCCTGCAGCAGGCCGTAGGCGGGGCGGGGATCGGGCCGCCACGGGGCGTAGTAGCGCCGGCCGTCGTCGGGCAGGGTCAGGTCGACCTCGTCGATCAGGGCGGTGAGCTTGGCGTGCTGGATCTCGTGGGCGAACGTGGCGGCGAGCCCCAGGCCGTGGCGCGGCTCGGAGAGCGCGACGGTTCCGAAGATCTCCCTGCCGGAGGCGCTGTTCTGGCCGAAGGCCGGGGGCCTGATCGGAGTGAGCACCGAGACCGCCGCGGCCACCTCCTCGGCGACCGTCCGGTGGTCGGCTGTCATGATGCGCCAGGCGCCGTCGAGGCACGCCTGCCAGGTACGGCGCCGCCCGGCGCTCAGCCGGGGCTCCACGTCGTGGTCGGCCCACCGGTACTCGTCGAGGTCGTCGAGGATCGGGCTGAAGCCGTCGGCCACCGGGAAACGGTGCAGGGCCTGCCAGCCCGGCGCGTCACCGCCCCGGTCGATCCGTACGGCGCAGCGGCCGGCGCGGAGCTCCGCCCCGGTGCCGTCCGGCCGCACGGCGAGGTCCGCCACCTCGCCGGGGTCGTGGCGGAGGACCGCCCTGCCCAGCGACGGCAGCATGATCGCGCTCCCCCGGACGGGCAGGCGCACCTCGCACGCGACCCGCGCCCTGACGGCCGCCGCCACGGCCAGCGCGCCCAGCCTCCCGGGATCGGCCGCGGCGACCTCCGGCCCTGCGGAGCCGGCCGCGGCGCCCGTCTCAAGCCTTCCGGAGCCGGCCGCGGCGCCCGCCTGCGGCCTTCCGGGATCGGTGGCGGCCCCGGCCCCCGGCCCTCCGGAACCGGCCACGACGGTTCCCGCGGCGCCTTCTCCGGTCAGCGCCCGGTAGGTCCGCCACGCCCACGCTCCCACGGCGGGATGCCGCAGCACGGCGTCGACCGCGTCCGCGTCGGCGCTCTCCAGCTCGGCCAGCAGGTCGTAGGCGCGGGCCGCGAGGCCGGCGTGGGCGTGACCGGCCGCCCTCGCCTCCTCCACGACGCCCCGTACCAGCAGCCTCCGCCTGGCCCGTTGCAGCGCCCGCAGCTCCCCCACCGCTCCGGTCCCCCCTCCGCCCGCCGCCAGTTCGGTGAAGACCTCCTCGGAGACGCGGTACGGCAGGAGCTTCATCGGCTTCCCTTCAGACGGGCGACGTCGAGGGCGACCCTCGTGCGGACGTGGGTGATGAGCCGGTAGAGGTCGGGACAGTAGACCGAGGGCCCCATGAACCCGTCGACGGTGTTGTAGCGGTGGGCGTACAGGCCGCCGCCGCAGACGGAGACGACGTCGCAGGCGTGGCATACCGGGGCGAGGGCCAGCTCGCCGATCTGCCGCGCGACGATCGCGGGATGCCGCAGCACGGCGTCGAACGGGTCGCGCATGACGTGCATCCGGGTCGCGGCGGCCCCGTGGTAGCTGGACTTGAGGATGTCCGACTGCTCGATGCCGCCGTCGGTCTCGATGACGGCCATGCGCGTCGGGGACAGCCCGACCGTCTCGGTGCGCGAGGCCCGTCCCGTCAGCAGGCGCATGATCTCGGTGAAGAGCCGGATCTCCGTCTCCTCCGACGGCGAGCCGTACCAGCGGTCGAAGACGGGGATCAGCCAGTCGGCGTACGGCGTGGCGGGCGAGCCGGGGTCGCGGAAGGGCGGGGGCGTGGACCAGTTGCCGTGCGGGAGCAGGAAGTCGATCGCGGGCGGGTCGAAGGCCAGGAGCGCCTCGTAGGTCGCCAGCGGGTCGTTGCGGATGTCGATCGTGCACAGCAGGCCGCTGAACAGGTGATGAAAGGGGCCGAAGGCCAGCCTGCGGAGCGAGGCCGAGACGATCGCGTGGCTCCCCCTTCCGTCGGCGAACCTGCGGTGCCGGTCCTGGGCCTCCTCCTCGCCGTCCAGGCTCACTCCCACCCGGACCTCCAGCCGGTCGAACAACCGCAGGAACCCGTCGTCGAGGCGCAGGCCGTTGGTCTGGACGCCGACGCGGACGCGGGTGCCGACGTCGGCCGCCTCGGCCCTGATCGTGCGCACGGCGTGGGAGAGGAAGTCCACGCCCGCCAGGAGCGGTTCGCCGCCGTGCAGGACCACCTCCACCTCGGCCAGCCCGTGGGCCGCCGCGTGCTCGGCGATGCGCCGCGCCGTACGGTCCACGACGGCCTCGGACATGCGCCGGGGCTGCGATCTCCACGACTGGTCCGCCATCTCGTACATGTAGCAGTATTCGCAGGCCAGGTCGCAGCGGCTGTGAACCTTCAGAATGAACTGCTGGAAAGCCAGAGGCCGCCACCCCGAGGCCAGCAGCCCGTCCACGTCGAGCGTGGCCGGAAACGCGTTTTCGGGCGACGGTTTTTCAGTTCCCGGATTCTCCGACAAAAGCGGCACCCTCTCTTGCGCCATTCCTTGTCTTGCACAGTTTCGCACCGGGAGTCAAGTTTCGGCCGCCGCCGCCTCCTCCGGAGAATCCGGCCGGAGATTTTCTCACCAGGGGCTTTCCCGCCGGGGGCTTTCCCGCCGGGGACTTCCCGGCGCGTGCGACGGGACGGGGATCAGGCGCCCAGCACCTTGCGGAGCCGTTCACCGAACTCGGCGGGATGGGTGCTCAGTCCCGTGTGCCCGCCGGGGAAGTGGACGAGCCCCGTGCCGAGGCGCTCGGCCAGGAAGGCGGCGGGGCGGTAGGGCAGCTCACCGCGCGAGTCCGTTCCGGCGGCGAGGACGAGCCGGTCCGACAGCGCCTCCAGGCGTTCCACGTCCGGGGTGTAGGCCATGAAGCTCGGCACGATGCGCCCCAGGAAGTAGGGCATGTCCGCCATCGTCCGCTCGACCCGCGCCCTCGCCTGCGGCGGCAGCCCGGTCACCGCGGGGACGCCGGCGGGCTCGGCGGGCTCTGCGCCGGGCCGCCTGAGGCCGGCGGCGAACACGGCCGCCGCGGGCATCAGCCCGTCCCGCTCCAAGGTGTCCCGGACGCGGGCGAGCAGCGCGCGATGCTCGGCGGCGTCGGGCAGCACCTCCACCACCGGCGGCTCGTGCGCCACGACGCGCTCGATCCGCCCGGGACAGGCGGCCAGCAGGTGCAGCGCGACGATCGCCCCCGAGCTGCAACCGGCCACGCGGGCGGGCGCGTCCGGGGACAGCAGTTCCAGCAGCCGGAACGCGTCCTCGGCGTGCCGCGCGACCGACTGCGGGGCCTGCGGGTCGTCCAGCGGGCTGCGGGACAGACCCCGCGGGTCGTAGGAGGCGACCGTGTAGTCGGCGGCCAGGTCCTCGGCGACGCCGTCGAAGGAGGCCGCGCCGCCGGTGCCGCCCGGGATCAGCAGCAGCAGCGGGCCCCTGCCGCGCACCTCGTAGTGCAGGGTGGCGCCGTCCACGCGCAGGCGGCCGATGGTCGGGGTGGTCATGCCGGATCTCCTTCACGGGGGGCGGGCCAGTGCTCCAGGAGGGTGTGCAGGGCGTCGAGACCGCGGACCCAGGACTCCTCCGCCGGACGCGCGTGCGCGAACCCGCCCGCGGCCTCGAGGCTGACGAAGCCGTGGAGCACGCTGCGCATCAGCCGGACCGCGTCGGTCAGGTCGGGCTCGTCCAGCGCGTAGGCGCGCAACATGCTGTAGGTCAGCTCGACCGCGCGCCGCGGCCCGGACGCCCGGGCCAGGAGCTCGGGGTCGATCTGCATCGGAATCTGCGTCGCGGCGTAGCGGCCGGGGTGGTCGTGGGCGTACCGCCGCCAGGCGTCCGCGAACGCCACCAGCGCGTCCTTCCCGGCCCGCCCGGCGGTGGCCTCGGCGATGCGGATGGTCTTCTCGTCCGCGGCCAGCAGCGCGATCCGCCCGCGCAGGTCCTCCAGGCTGCGGACGTGCGCGTAAAGGCTGGCGTCCTTCACCCCGAGCCGTCGCGCCACCGCCGCCATGGTCACGTGGTCGAGGCCGACCTCGTCGGCCAGCTCGGCCCCGGCGAGCGTCACCCGGTCCGCCGTCAACCCGGCCCGCGGCATGCGCGCACCACCTTTCCTAGGGCACCTAAATATTTCCTAATGGCCCTAGGTTAATCCTCGGGAAGCAAGGATGACAAACGACCGGGGGCACGCGGCGCGGCCGCCCGATGATCCCCCTCCCCGGATGCGGATCCCCGCAGAGGCGCGCGCCCCCGCTGCGGGACCTTCGGCCGTTCCCGTCCGCCGGTCCGGAG
>NZ_BOOK01000045.1 GCF_016863195.1 Paraplanobispora takensis
GGGCCCGCGTCCCCGGAAAGGGGCGCGGGCCCGCCGTCATCTCATGTGTCCTCCGGATCCGGGCCGGGCGTCCTGCCCGTCCGGATCGGGGTGTACGGGATCAGCCTCCCGCCGCGCGCGGCCGTCCCGGGACGGGCCGTGCGGATCTTTCGCCTATCTCCTGTCGGCGGGCTCGGCGAAGGGGTCTTCGGTCTCGTCGACCGGCGTCGGGTTGTCGCCGGAGCCGAGCTCCCTGCGCAGCCGGTCGAGATCCATGTCGTGGGTGCCGTACTTCAGCTGGCGTGCGACCTTCGTCTGCTTCGCCTTGGCTCGACCCCGTCCCATTGGCTGCACTCCCTTGTATAGGCCGCACTGGGCCTCTCGTCGCTATCGCATCGCCCGCATCTTACCCAAGACGCTTACGAGTTGAAGAACTCTGCAATTTGCTAGTTTGTAAGCGGGTCGCGCCCGCGGCCCGACGGGACCGGAGAACGGACGGGACGCGCGGAAGGCGGGGATCATGGGCGGGCCTGCGGCGGATTCATCGGCGACCACCGGCGGGGCCGGCACGCTCCCCGGCGGAACGATCCGACCATGACCGTGCCGTTGTACCAGGCCAAGGCGGAGTTCTTCCGCACGCTCGGTCACCCGGTCCGCATCCAGGTGCTGGAGCTGCTGCAGAACGGCCCCCTGCCGGTCCGCGACCTGCTGGCCGAGATCGACATCGAGGCCTCCAGCCTGTCCCAGCAGCTGGCCGTGCTGCGCAAGGCCGGGATCGTGACCGCCACCCGCGAGAGCGGCAGCGTCGTCTACGCCCTGTCGGCCCCCGACGTGGCCGGCCTGCTTGCCTCGGCGCGCTGGATCCTGACCGAGGTGCTGGCCGGCCAGGGCGAGTTGCTGGCCGAGCTGCGCGCCGAGGCCGGCCGGGAGTCAGACGCCCCGGCGCGCCGAGGTCCGCAGGTCCGCCAGGAGCTCGGCGCGCTCTGACAGCACGTCGGCGAGGATCGAGCGCGTCACGGTGAGGAGCTTGGCGATGTCCGGGCTGGTCAGCGAGTAGTGGACGGTCGAGCCTTCCTTGCGGGAGAGCACGAGGTTCGCGCGTCGCAGGACCGCCAGCTGCTGCGACAGGTGCGCGGGTTCGATCCCCACCTCGGGGAGCAGCTCGGCGACCGAATGATCCCGCTCGCTGAGCAGTTCCAGCACCCGGATGCGCGAAGGATGCCCGAGCGTTTTGAAGAACTCCGCCTTCAACTGGTACAGCGGCATGCTCATCGCGCCACTCTACCCACCGCGGGAGCCGGTGCCGGAGGCGTTCGGCCCGTCACCCGGACCTCCTGTCACCCGTAGATGGGATCATGGCGGAATGTCCCAGGCCGACCATCGGCGGCGTGCACCGTCCGGCGGGCGCCGTACAGGCAAAATTGGGGCGTGGGCAGGATCAGGACGGTAGAGATGGACGATTGCGAGCGTGGGCGGCTGTCGCCGGTGCTGGGTCAGTTGTTCACCGACGGCGGTGAGGGGCGCAGGCTCGGGATCGAGCTGCCGGCCGGAGACGTGGTCTGGCCGGACCCCGGCTACGCGCGGCTCCTGACCTACGGCCGGCCCGCGTTCTGGCTCAGCGACACCACGGTCCCCGGCGAGCTGTGGGCCGCCCTGCGGGCCGAGCACCCGCATTCGGGGCTGTGGCCCGTCCTGCTGGAGGACTCCGTCCAGCCCTGGTCGGCGGGGCAGGTCGCGCCCGACGCCGCGACCGAGATCGACAACTACCACACCGCCGCGTTCATGGCCGAGGTGTGGGCGGACTGGATCGAGAAGGCCCACCCCGACCAGCTGGAGATCCTCGACCCCTTCGGGACCCGATGCCCCGGCCCGGCCGCGCCCGGGCCGCCGGGCGCCGACCCCGACGCGGTCGCCGACTGGTACGCCGGGATCGTGGCCGAGCGGCGGACCCCGCTCGGGCTGGTGGCGGTGGAGCGGGGGGCCGACGCCCTGGCGGTGATGGGCTGGCAGGGGGCGCTGAACCACAACGAGTGGATGGTCCCGCTGGCGGCCGTGGTGCGCAGCTGGGAGGACCGGTTCGGTGCCCGCCTGGTCGGCATGGGGTTCAACACCCTCGACCTGAGCGTCGCGGCGCCTCCCCGCACCATGGAGCACGCCCTGCACGTGGCCGCCGAGCACTGGACGTTCTGCCCCGACAGCGTCGTGTACGGGGCCGGATCGCTGATCGACTACGCCGAGCAGATCGTGGGCGGGAACGCCTGGTCGTTCTGGTGGGACTGAGCCACCGGCCGGGTCGTACCCGCTGACCGCCCGCCCCCGCCGGCGCCGCGGTTCCCGCTGACCGTCCGTCCCCGCCGGTCACGGCGTGGCCGGTGCGCGGCGCAGTACCAGGTGATCGTCACTGCGGGGGCCCTTGTCGCGCCGGTCCCCGAATGAGATTCTGTTTCCTCCAGAATGAGATTCTGTTCCGGTGGACCCCCGCGGACGGACCAGCACGGCAGGAGGGCCATGACCTCGCGCGCCTCGGCGAACGGCATCGAGATCGCCTACGACACCTTCGGCTCCCCCTCGGGCCGCCCGCTTCTCCTGATCATGGGGCTCGCCTCCCAGATGATCCACTGGGACGAGGAGTTCTGCGGGCTGCTCGCCGACCGAGGCCACTACGTCATCCGGTTCGACAACCGGGACGTCGGGGAGTCCACCCACCTGCACGACGCGGGGGCCCCGGCCCCCGGCACGGACGCGCCGTACCTGGTGGGGGACATGGCGGACGACGCGGCCGGGCTGCTCGACGCGCTCGGGCTGGAGGCGGCCCACGTGGTCGGCGTCTCGATGGGCGGCATGATCGCCCAGTCGATGGCCATCCGTCACCCGGGCCGGGTGCTCAGCCTCACCTCGATCATGTCCACGCCCAGCCCCCAGGCGGCCCCGCCCACCGACGCGGCCATGGCGGCGCTGATGTCGCCGCCCTCGCCGGACCGGGAGACGGCGATCGCGCGGGCGCTGGAGACCTGGAAGGTCATCGGATCGCCGGGATACCCCCTCGACGAGGAGCGGATCGCGAGGATCGCCGGGCTGAGCTACGACCGCGCCTACGACCCGGCCGGGGTGGCCCGGCAGCTCACCGCGATCATCTCCTCGGGCGACCGCGCGCCCCGGCTCAAGGAGCTGTCGGTGCCCGCTCTGGTGCTGCACGGGGAGCAGGACCAGCTGGTGCCGCCGGCCGGCGGGATCGCCACGGCGGACGCGATCCCGGGAGCCAGGCTGGTCACCTACCCCGGCATGGGGCACGACCTGCCGCGCGCCCTGTGGGGTGATTTCGTCGCGGAGATCAGCACTCTGACCTCCGCGGTTCGCTGACCGTTCCGCGGGGCGGCACGGCCCCGCGGCCCGGTACGGCCCGCGCCGGACGCGGGCCGTACCGGTGAATCAGACCTCGAGCTTCTCCTCGATGCCGCGTAGAGTGTGCCGCGCCATCGCCAGGTTGGCCCGGTTGCGGTCGAGCGCGAGATAGAGGAAGAGCCCCTTGCCGCTGCGGCCGGTCACCGGCCGGATCACGTGGTAGGCACCGCTGAGCGTGATGAGGATGTCCTCGATGGAGTCCTTCAGGCCCAAGGAGTCCATCGTGCGGAGCTTGGCCTTGACCACCTCGGTGTTGCCCGCAGCCGCTACCTGGAGGTCCAGATCCTTGGAGCCGCCGAGCGAGCCCAGCGCCATCCCGCTGTTGTAGTCCACGACCACCGCGCCGACGGCGCCGTCGATCGCCATCATCTCCTTGAGAGAGATGTCCATGTTCGCCATTACTTTTCTCCGATCACTGAGTGAGTGACATCCGGGTGGTGATGGCGGCCAGATTCGCCGCCGTTCTGCGGCCCTCCAGTCGCAGCAGCCCGAGGTTGGCCCCCGGGCGGGCGAGGACTGTGAGGACGATCTTGGGGCCGGCGGCGTAGAAGGCCGCGTAGCCGTTGGAACCGGAGATCAAGGTCTCTTCGAAAGTGCCCTTGTCGACCATGCCCGCCATCCGGCGGCTGAGGGCCAGCAGAGCGGAGGAGAGAGCACCGGCCTGCTCGACGTCTCCGGACATGTCGCTGGCTATCGGCAGGCCGTCCACGCTGCACGCGATGCTTCCGTTCACCTCGGGCATGCGCTGGCGCAGCAGGACCATCTCCTGGCGCACCTCGTCCCTCAGTTCCACTGGCATCCTCCTTCCGATCCACTTCAGGGCCCGCAGCCTCAGCGGCATGAGGACTGCCTCACGCGAGTGCCTCCAATGCGTTCCTGAGCCGGATGAGCAGATTCACGTCGCCGGGGTCCGCCGTCGCCGCCGGGAGACCCGCGGGGAACGGGGCGGCCGGGGAACCGCCGGGCTCGCGGTCCGGGGTCCTCTGGCCACCGCCCCGCCGGGGCAGCGCCGGGCCTCCCTCCGGGGGATCGCCCCTCCGGGGCAGTACCGGGCTCTTCTCCGGGGTGTCGCCCCGCCGGGGCGGCGCCGGGCCTCCCTCAGGGGGGCCGCTCCGCCGATCCGGGACCGGGGCCCTGTCCGGGGAGTCACCTCGCCGGGGCGGCACCGGGCTCTTCTCCGGCGGGTCGCCCCGCGGGGCCGGGGCCGCCTGCGCCTGCGCCGCGTCTCCGGCCGCGGCCTCGGGCGTGCACAGCAGTCCCGCCGCGGCGAGCTGCCGTACCGCCAGCAGCACCGAGTAGGCGGGCCGTCCCAGTTTGCGGGCCAGGTCGGCGGGGGTCGCCGTACAGTCCGCACCGACCAGGACCTCCCACTGGAGCGAGGTCAGCACCACCCGCTGGGCGGGGATGCGCGCCACCGGGACGACGGGCAGCGTGTCCAGATCCGTGGACGGCCAGGCCTGGTCCAACTGCACTCTCCTTCGCTTGCACTCCCTGACCAGTCCGGTCGCGTCGAAATACCACTGGGGCCCGAGCCAGTGCCGCTCTCCCGGCCGGAAGCGCGGCCGGGGACCGGCCAGCTGGAGCAGGAAGAACACGGCGTCCATCACCGCTCCGAGCACGCAGAACTCCAGCTCACCCCGGGTGAGCACACCCCGGTCGACCAGCCGGTCGCCGCCCCACCGCTCCTCGCCCGCCGCCTGCCTGGCCTGCCGTACGGCATAGGCGGAGACCCGGCCGCTGGCGGTCAGCAGGTCCTCCACCCGGGGACAGGAAGGGGTCTCCGCGTAGGTGACCCGGCCACCGGTGAGGTACAGCACCCCGGCCTTGCCCAGACGCAGGGCGCCGGTCGCCCGGTCTCCGGCGAGGCCGGTGAGGATGCTCTCGACGGTCGGCATGGCTCAGGTGGTGACGAGCCGGTCGGAGAGCGCCTGGAGCCGATGCCGGGCGAGAGCCAGATTCGACCGCTCCAGATCGAGCCGTACGTATATCGCCAGCGGCCCGTCGAAAACCGTCTCCAACGACCTCAGTAAGTGATATCCGCTGTCCGTGCTTATGATCATGTCGCTGACCCGGACCGCCCCGGTGGGCGACATCATGGCGAGCCCGTCCAGGGTCGCCCGGAGCGTCTCGCTGATCCCCGCGGCCGATTTCTCCACATCACCGTTGAGGCTTCCGCCGCCGGCGGCCACGACCATCCCGCTGGTCTGGTCGATCACGATCGCGTCCAGCGCACCGGGGATCGCCATCACCTCGGTGAGGCATTCTTCGATTCCGAGCACTCGATCTCCCTTGCGATGCGTCTGCGGAAAACGTCGCGGAGAACAGAGTAGGGATATGCCGAAGAGTGGTAAGTGGTCCGATTAACGGATAGATGGAAGGAGAGGCAGGATTTAACTACCGAGTAGAAGGATGTGCACTCCGGGTGGAATGTCGCTTACAGGGAGTCCGTAATCAAGGCCTGCTCATCCGGCCGAAAAACAAGAATGTTCTTCACGTATGAGTCCACGGCGGCCGGCAGCCCGACGTCGTTTCCCGCCGCCTCGGACAGGTACCACCGGTGGTCGAGGACCTCGTGGAAGAGCTGGGCCGGTTCCAGCTTGTGCCGCAGCTCCTGCGGGACCGCCTCGACGGTCGGCTGGAACACCTCGGCCAGCCAGCGGTGCGCCACGATCGCCTCGTCCTCGTGGCGCAGGCCGTAGGAGACCCTGAAGGAGTCCAGGTCGTTGAGCAGCCGCCGCGCCTGGTTCTCCTCCACGTCCAGGCCGGTCAGACGCAGCAGCCTGCGCTGGTGGTGACCGGCGTCCACGACCTTGGGGCGGACGATCAGCCGGCCGGTGCCGGCCTTGCGGCGCACCATCATCTCGGCGACGTCGAAGCCGAGCCGGTTCAGCCGCCGGATCCGCTGGTCGATCATGTGCCAGTCGACCTCCTCGATGATCTCGTCGGAGGTGAGCTCGCCCCACAGGCGGTGATAGCGCGCGCAGACCGAGTCGGCGACCTCCTCGGGGTCGATGGAGGAGTGGAGCAGGCCGCCGGCCTCCAGGTCGAGCATCTCGCCGTAGATGTTGGTGTGCGCGACGTCGATGTCGTGCAGCCGCTGCCCCTCGCTGATCATCGGGTGCAGCTCGCCGGTCTCGGCGTCGACCAGATAGGCCGCGAAGGAGCCGGCGTCCCGGCGGAAGAGCACGTTCGACAGCGAGCAGTCGCCCCAGTAGAAGCCGCTCAGGTGCAGCCGGACGAGCAGTACGGCCAGCGCGTCGAGGAGCCGGTTGAGCGTCTCGGGACGCACCGTCCCCGACATCACCGCCCGGTAGGGGAGCGAGAACTGCAGGTGCTGGGTGATCAGCGCCGAGTCCAGCGGCTCACCGGCCGGGGTGGTCCGCCCGGTGACCACGGCCACCGGCTCCACCGACGGGGTGTCCATCCGGCTCAGGTCCCACAGCAGGCGGTACTCCCGCTTGGCGAAGTGCTCGCTGATCTCCTTGATCGCGTACACCTTGCCGGACAGGCGCGTGAAGCGCACCACGTGCCGGGAGATGCCGCGGGGCAGGGAGACGATGCGGTGCTCCGGCCACTCCTCCAGCGGGATGTCCCAGGGAAGGCGGATCAGGTCCGGATCACTCGGGGCGCCGGTGAGTTGCAGAGGCATGGGTCAACCTTCTCGGACCGGGAAGACGGGCGGGTGGAAGGCACGCTCGACGACGGCCGCGAGCTGCTGGTCGGTGAGCACCCGGGGCTCGCCCACGGCCTTGGCGCGCACGTAGACCTCGCACAGCCACTCCAGCAGGCGGGTCGCCTCGAAGGCCTTGTCGATGTCCGCTCCGATGGTGACCCCGCCGTGGTTGGCCAGCAGCGCGGCCTGCCTGTCCTTCAGCGCGGCCCGTACGGAGGCCGCCAGCTCGGGGGTCCCGTAGGTGGCGTAGTCGGCGACCCTGACGGTGCCGCCGAGCAGCAGCGCGTTGTAGTGGATCGGCGGCAGCTCGTCCATGGTGGTGGCGACCACGGTGGCGAAGGTGGAGTGGGTGTGCACGACGGCCTGGGCGCCGGTGGTCGTGTAGATCGCCAGGTGCATCGGCGTCTCGGAGGAGGGCTGCAGCCCGCCCTCCACGAGGTGGCCCTCGACGTCGACGACCGGGCAGGCCGCGGGCTCCAGCCGGTCGAGGGGGACCCCGCCGGGGGTCACCGCGACCAGGTCACCGGAGCGGATGCTCAGGTTCCCCGCGGTCCCGACGACCAGGCCCGTGTCGGCGGCCCTGCGGCCGTAGGCGCACAGCAGCCGACGCTGCTCGACCAGCAACATGCCCCAAACGTAGGGCGTTGGGATAATTCGTGGCAAATGCCGAGAGTCGCTCCGGACCGGTCTTCATCCGGGCGCGGCGCGGTTTGTCGCCCGCGGGCCGGCGTGATCTGCTGGGGGGATGGACCTGCTTGATGACTCCGAGGTACGGCGGCGGCTGGACGAGGTGCCCCAGTGGCGGCGCGAGGGCGACGAGATCCGCCGGACCGTCAAGGCCCCCGACTTCCCCACCGCGATCCGCATCGTCGACGAGATCGCGGTCGAGGCCGAGAAGCTCAACCACCACCCCGACATCGACATCCGGTGGCGCACCCTGCACCTGGCGCTGACCACGCACGACAAGGGCGGCCTGACCGGCATGGACTTCACCCTGGCCGCCCGCATCGACGAGATCGCCGCCGCCAACGGGGCGTGAGGGGACCGGCCGGGCGGCGTCGGCCGGGGAGTCGCGAATCTTTTCGCAAACACTGAGCGTAGTCGCATGACTACTGGTTAGAGTGAGGCGTCCTCGCCTCACTGACCTAGGAGATGCGATGCGCCTCCCCGTGGTTCTCTCCGCCCTCGCCCTGCTCGCGGCGGCCTGTGGTGGTGCTCAGGAGGCGGTGCATCCCGCGGCGCACGCCGTCACCGAGGCGCCGCCCGGGGTCAAGCTCGTCGGAGGCGGCCCGCTCGGAGCGCCCGCGGCGGGGAGCGCCGCGGTCGCCTACGACAGGAAACTGGTGCCCTCCGGCGCGTCGGCGCGCGTGACGGCCGAGTCGGGGGCGGTCCTGGCCACCTCGACGATCACGGTCGAGGGCTTTCTGCCGCGCCGGACGTACGGCGTGCACCTGCACACGAAGCCGTGCGGCCCCAAGCCCGACGACTCCGGGCCGCACTACCAGCACGCGCACGACCACGCCAGCGCCGACAACGAGGTGTGGCTCGACTTCACCACCGACGGCCAGGGCGCGGCCACCGCGACGGCCAGGCAGGACTGGGCGTTCCCGCCCGACAGGGCGCCGCGCTCCATGGTGATCCACGCCGAGCGCACGAAGGCGGCCGGAGCCAAGGCGGGCTCCGCCGGCCGCCGGATCGCCTGCGTCACCCTCAACGGGGGCTGACCCCCGCCGCCCCGGCGGCCATCCGCTCCGGCGCCGGCTCGTGCCTTCCTCGGGGGAGGGCATGATCCGGCGCCGTGTCGTTCTCCGCCCGCCCGGCCCGGTTCCGCCTCCGCTCGGCCTGCCTCCGTACGGCTCTGCCTTCGCTCGGCCCGCCTCCGTACGGCCCCGCGTCGTCGTACGGCCGCGCCGATCGCCGTCAGCGGGCCCGGGGCCTGCCGAACTCCTCGATCAGGACGGGATACTGCTCCCCGCCGTGTCCGGCGGCGATCGAGCGGTCGGCCATCGCCTTGATCAACCTCGGCAGTTCGGCGTTGACGCCCGCCGCCTCGCTCTCCTCGACCAGGTGCGCCATCGCCCGCGCGTCGGTCTCCAGGGCCGAGACCTCGGCCGGGAAGGAGCCGCTGTCGATCTGCGCGGCGTATCCGGGCAGCCATCCGGCCACGCCGGCGGCGATCTGCTGCGCGAACGGAGCGTACGCCGCGGCCTCGACACCGGCCGTCCGAAGCAGGGCGGTGCCCTGGAGCCAGGCGTTCAGGACGCTCCACATCATGGTGAGGCCGGCCGCGTCGTACAGGGACGCCAGCCCGTGGTCCGCGCCGAGGTGGATGACGGTGCCGAGAGCGTCGAGGATCGGCTTGTGCTCCTCGAAGTCCGCCTGCGGCCCGCTGTGCAGGATCACCGCCTCGGCGGTCCCGATCGCCGGCGGGACGGCCATGACGGCGCCGTCCAGGTAACGGGCGCCGCGCTTGCCGGCCCATCGGGCGCTCTCCCGGGCCTGGGCCGAGGTGCCCGACGTCAGGTTGACCAACGTCGTGCCGTCCGGCTCGGCATCGCCCGCGCCGAGCAGCTCGTGCACGGCCCGGTAGTCGGTGACGCAGATGATCGTCAGAGGGCTCGCCCTGAGCGCGTCGCCGGCCGTCGGCGCCAGGTGTGCCCCCTCGGCCACCAGCCGGTCGGCCTTGGAGGCCGTACGGTTCCACACGGTCGTGGGGTGTCCGGCCTTCAGGAGCGCACCGGCGAGCGCCTGACCCATCAGCCCGAGTCCGATGACCGTCACGGATGTTTCGGTTCTGTTGTTCATGGCAGCATCGTCAACGTTGATACCGGTATGAAGGTCAAGTGAGGTTCCGATGCGGATCGGGGAACTGAGTCGCCGGACGGGCGTCAACTCCCATCAGCTGCGTTACTACGAGGCCCAGGGCCTGCTGGAGGCCGGGCGCGGTGCGAACGGCTACCGCCAGTACGACGAGAGGGCCGTACTGCGGGTGAGGCAGATCCGTCACCTGCTCGGTGCCGGGCTGTCCTCCGAGGACATCGCCTACCTGCTGCCCTGCGCGGTCGGAGAGGCACCGGAGCTTCCCGGATGCCCCGAGCTGCTGGACGCGATGCGGTCACGGCTGCGGCGGCTTGAGGACCAGATGAACAGGATCGCCCGGTCCCGTGACGCCCTCGCCGGCTACATCGCCGCGGCCGAGCGGACGGGCGGCGAGGGCTATCCGCCCTTCGACGGCGCCGAACTGGAGTCCGTCCCCGCCTGAGCGGCCGGCTGCGCCGGACCGGGACCTCCGGGGGCACGCCGCGCGGAGAAGAACGCGACGGCGCCGTCACGCTCGACGCCGACGTCGTCGAAGCCGGCCGCGCAGAGCCAGGATGACAGCTCCCCGGCCGTCCCCACGGTCGCGAAGGGCCCGGCCCGGCGCAACAGCGAGATGATCGCGTCCTGTCGCCGGCCGCCCCCGCGCACCACCGAGGTGCCCCGCAACCGCCCGCCCGGTCGCAGGACGCGGGCCATCTCCGCCAGGGCCGCCGGCGGATCGGGGAAGCAGTGCAGGCCGAAGTAGCTCAGGCACAGGTCGAAGGAGCCCGCGGGGTGGGGCAGCGCGGTCACGTCCCCGCGCAGGAGGACGATGTCCCGCAACCCGTGCCGTGCCGCGTTGGCCCGTGCCCGCCCCACCATCACCGGGGACAGATCGAGCGCCACGTACCGGTGGGAACCCTCCCCGGGCAACCCCCGGAAGGCGACGCCTCCCCCGCAGGGGACGTCGAGCACGCGCCCGCCGTCCGCGAGCGTCCGCAGCTCCTCGATGCCGCGGTAGAACCGCCGCAGATCCGCACCCCACAGCAGCCTGCCGCCGGCCATGCCGATCCGCTCGTGCTCGACCCCGGCGTCGTACGTCACAGCCGTCAGCCGGGCACGTCGCCAATGAGTCACAGCCCAACTTCTCCCGCCTCGCGGCCACCGTCAACGAGCCCCGCCGTCGCCGTCGGCGCGGAGGCCGCAGCGGGCCGGTCGTATGACCGGGGACAGAGGCCGATGTCCTACCGTGGGCAGATGCCGGATGATCTATGAGGCGATACCTTTCCCGTCATGGAATGGGCTGGATGGCGGTTCGGCGGGAAAGACGTCGCCGACGCGGCGGCGGCGGTCGTCGTGGCGCTTCTCATCAGATACGCCATAGTCGATCCGCCGGGACCGTCCTCGCCGTTGCCCACCTGGCTGGCCTGGCCGGTGGCGGCGGTCCTGAGCTTCCCGATCGCCCTGCGGCGGCGCCGGCCGAGAGCCATGCTCGGGTTCGCGTGCGCCGCCGCCGCGGTGGCGACCGCGGCCGGCGCCGTCGCGGCGGGCGCGATCTGGCTGTCGTTCGCGCCGACCGTGCTCGTGCTGTACCTGGTGGCCTCCACCGCCTCGCTCATATGGTCGGCGGCGGCCCTGGCGGCCTGCCTGACCGCCGCGGCGACCGCGATCCTGACCTTCTACATGCAGGTGTTCCCCGGTCTCGAGGTCGGGACCGCGCCCAGCGAGATAGCGCCGGCCTGGCCGGTCGAGATCAGCGTGAACGCTGTGCTGCTGACCGCGGCCTGGGCCCTGGGGGCGGTCGTGCGCTGGAAACGGGACACCACCGCCCGCCTCGTCCGCCACCTCGCCGAGTCCGCGGTGTCCGACGAACGCCGGCGCATCGCGCGGGAACTGCACGACGTCATCGGCCACAGCATGAGCCTGATCACCGTCAAGGCCACCGTGGCCAACCACGTCGCCGACGCCCGCCCGCAGGAGGTGCGCGCCGCGCTGGCCGTCATCGAACAGACCAGCCGGAGCACGCTGGCCGAGATCCACCGGGTGCTCAACCTGCTGCGCTCCGAGGGCGAGCCGCAGCAGGACCACCTGCCCGTGCCCGGCATGGCCGACCTGCCCGAACTGGCCGCCCACGCCCGCTCGGCCGGGGTCGAGGTGGACCTGACCGTCCGCGAGGAGGCCGAGCTGCCCCCCGCGGTCGCGATGTCGGTGTACCGGATCGTGCAGCAGGCCCTGACCAACGTCGTCACCCACGTGGGCCCCACCCGCTGCACGGTCACCGTGGACGTCGGCGGACGGGAGGCCGTGATCGAGGTCCTCGACGACGGCCCCCGCCACGGCCGGCCGCCACGGCCCAAGCACGGCGGGCACGGTCTCGTCGGCATGCGCGAGCGGGTCAAGATCTACGGAGGCGCGTTCAGCGCCGGGCCCCGGCCCGAAGGAGGCTTCCGTGTCTCGGCCCGCCTGCCGTACGGCCTGAACGGCACCGCGACATGAGCACGACACGGGCACCGCGATATCGAACACCGGGACATGAGCACAGTGAGGTTGAGCGGCGACGACATGAACAGTGACGACAGGGTCGGCGACGACACGAGCACCGAGCACACGAGCACCGGGGACATGAGCATCGACACCGCGCAGCACGATCAGCACGACCCGAACGATCCGCCGCCCCTGCGGGTCCTGCTCGCCGAGGACCAGGTCCTGGTCCGTGACAGCTTCAAAATCCTCATCGGCGCCACGCCGGGGATGTCCGTCGTGGGCGAGGCGGGCACCGGCTCCGAAGCCGTGCTCCTGGCCCGCCGGCACCGGCCCGACGTCGTCCTCATGGACGTGCGCATGCCCGAGATGGACGGCATCGAGGCGACCAGGCACATCTGCGCCGACCCCGCGAGCGCCGGCGCGCGAGTGCTGATCCTCACCACGTTCGACCTGGACGACTACGTGTACGCGGCGCTGCAGGCCGGCGCCAGCGGCTTCCTGCTCAAGAGCGCCACCGCGAACGAGCTGCTGTCCGCCATCCGCGTCGTCGCCTCCGGCGAGGCGCTGCTGGCGCCCACCGTCACCCGCCGGCTCATCACCGAGTTCCTGCACGGCCCCCGCCAGGCCCCGGCCGCGCGCGACCTCAACGACGTCACCCAGCGCGAGCGCGAGGTGCTCGCCCTCATCGGCAGGGGCATGTCCAACTCCGAGATCGCCGAGCACCTGCACCTCACCGTCGGCACGGTCAAGACCCACATCGGCCGCCTCCTGGCCAAACTGCAGGCCCGCGACCGGGCCCAGCTCGTCATCGCCGCCTACGAGGGCGGGCTCGTCGCCGGCTCCTCGCCGCGATGACCCGGCCGCCCCCGCGGGGGCGGCCGGGTCACCTTCCGCAGGGGCCGGTCACCTCTTCTTCGAGGCGAGGGCGAAGCCTCCCCGGTCGAGGGAGAGCAGTTCGGGGGCGGCGACGGCCTCGTCGATCACCTTGGTGGAGTCGTTGGTCAGCGAGGTGACGACGTAGGTCCTGCCGTCGGCGGAGCGGGCGAGGAAGGCCATGCTCAGGACGCCCGCCTCCGAGCCGCCCTTGGCCCAGACGAGCGGCCACTTCCCGCTGTCGAGTCCGAGTCCGAGGTCGTTGGCGGACATGACCTCGTGCAGCGTCCTGCTCTTCATCGACAGCAGCCCGGCGAAGGCCTGGCAGACGTCGCGCGGCGAGCCGAACCACTCGATCGTGTGGATCTCCCGGGGCGTGGTCCACGGCTCGAGGCCCTCGAAGGACTGCTCGGCGACCGTGTTCCTCAGATAGGCGCGCTTGCCGGCGGTGCCGAGGGAGAGGTACTTGCGGGCCTGCTCCGGATAGTTCACCGCCTTGAGCAGGGCCCACTCGCGCGTGGTGAGGAAGGGGGTGTTCCGCTCGACGTCGCCCGACCACTGGCGGACCTTGGCCTCGACGGCCCTGCGGCCGACCGTGTGGATGAGGATGTCGGTGGCGGTGTTGTCGCTGATGGAGATCATCAGCTTGGCGGCCTCGCGGACCGTCACGGTGCTGTTGTCCGGGCGCTCGTGCAGCCCGCCGTCACCCGGAGTGCCCGGGACCTTCCACTCGGGCTTGACCGTGAGCTTGTCGTCCCAGCGCAGCCTCCCGTCGCGGACCTTCTCGGCCACCGCGCCCAGCACGTAGACCTTGAAGATCGAGCCCAGCGGCTGCGCCTTGTCGGCGGCCACGCCGTGGACGGTCTTGCACCGGCCCCGGGAGCCGACCTCCGCGGCGAGGAAGCCGGTCTCGGGGGCGACCTTGCGCAGCCGGGCGTCGAGCTCGGCCCAGCTCCCCGGAGCCGGCGGCTCGGGCGGGAGCACCCCGATCTGGTTGATCTTCCCGTTCCCGTCCACGGCGATGCGGATCACGAATTCCTGCCCGCCGAGCCTCCCCGTACCGGCCAGGGCGGTGGGCGTGACCTGGGTCAGCTTCTCCAGGGTCAGGCCCTTCGCCTGGGCCAGGAAGTCGTTGAAGCCGGCGACGGTCAGCTGCTTGAGATAGTCGGCGTTGACGTGCCCGGCCAGCTCGCTCTCCGCGAGCGGCGCCCGGTTCGGCGCGTCGAGGAACCAGCGCAGCTGCCTGCCCGCCGGGCTGTCGGGGATCTCCGGTGCGGCGACGACGGCCCGGGCCGGGGGCGCGGCCGCCGCGTGCCCCGCGGCGGCGAGAGTCGTCACGGGGACGGTCGCGGCGACGAGGGCGAGGGCCAGAAGGCGGGTCGGTCGGGAGGGCAGTCGCATGTGCGGCTCCTTGTCGGTCTCGATGTCGTGGTCTCGCGGTGTCGCCGGCCCTCCGGGGCCGGTCCGGCGGGTTCCGGGTTCCGGATGGCTCCCGTCATCCGGAGGGGGACCGGAGCCCGCGAGGACCGGTCGGTTCCCGGTGACGCGGCGGGCCGGCGGGTTCCGTGAGTCGCGGGGCGGGCGGTGCGCCGATCTCCGCCGCCCCTCTTCGAACCTAGGAACCGCCGGGGCGGCGCGGTACCCGGCGAACCCCCGTCCCGCGGGGTGCGGCAAACTGCACCGGGTGTGCGGACAACCTCATAGACGGCGTGGCCGGTGGCAGGTCACGCTGCGGTCCATGGCATCCACGGCTCCGGTCCGCCCGCTCGCCGTCGTCATGGCCGCGGTGGCCGTCGCGGGGGTGGCGGCCGGAGCGATCATGGAGACGGGCTTCCCCGCCCCCTTCGGCCAGTGGTTGTTCATCCTGGGGTGCACGGCCCTGCCGGCGCTCGGCCTGCTCGTCGCGCTCAGGCGCCCGGACAACGTCTACGGCTGGCTGCTGCTGGTCACCGCCGACTGCCTGGGGCTGGGGGCGCTCGGCGTCGGGATCCTGCTGAGGGTGTCCGCCGACCAGCGGGCGATGACGATCCTCGGGGTCCTCCTGGCCTCGCTGTTCGTCGTCTTCTACGGCCTGAGCTGGATCTTCGTGCCGCTGTTCTTCCCCGACGGGCGGTTGCCCTCGCGCGGGTGGCGGGTGGGGGCGTGGATCGCCGTGGCGGCGATGGCCGTCCACTGGCTGGGCCTCCTGCTGGGCCACAACAGGCTTTACGGGATCTTCCCCACCGGCAACCCACTGGGGCTGGAGGGGGAGGCGGGGCTGTACGCCACCGCGCTCATGACCACCGGGGGGCAGGCGGCGGTCATGCTGACGGCCCTGACGGTGCTGGTCTCCCTCGTCCGGCGGTGGCTGCGGGGGAGCCCGGACGAGCGGCGCCCGTTGCGGTGGGTGAT
The DNA here is from genome assembly GCF_016863195.1 of Paraplanobispora takensis. Classification (GTDB taxonomy): domain Bacteria; phylum Actinomycetota; class Actinomycetes; order Streptosporangiales; family Streptosporangiaceae; genus Planobispora; species Planobispora takensis. The sequence continues at coordinate 15,602 of NZ_BOOK01000045.1, forward strand.
CGCAGGACTGGTGGCGACCCTGAGCGGGTTCGTCCTGATGGAGGTGTTCGGCGGCGGCGGCCAGGAGACGGCCCTCTACGTCAGTCTCCTGCTCGTCATGGCCGCGCTGCCCGCGGCGATCGCGGCGGCGGTCGTCCGGCACAACCTCCTCGACATCCGGGTGGGGATCAGGGGCTCGCGCTTCTTCCTGGTGTTCGACCTGCGGCCGACGGTCGACGAGCTGCTGACGGAGCTGGGGCCCGAGCTGGAGGAGGCCGACCCCGCCGAGCAGCTCGGGCGGCTGGCGCGGGCCGTACGGGCCGGGCTGGAGATCCGGTGGGCGGCGGTCGTGCTCCCCGACGGCACGCGGCTGGTCGCGGGGGAGGAGAGCGGGCAGGCGGTGCTCACCGTGCCGGCCGGGCTGGGGCACATCGCCTGCGGTCCCAAGACCGCCGGGCGGTTCACCGCCGAGGACCGGCGCCAGCTCGGCGCGCTGGCCGTACCGGTCGGGCTGGCGATCCAGAGCGCGGCGCTGGCGGCCCGGCTGGTCGACGCGGGGGAGGCCGAGCGGCGGCGGATCGAGCGCAACATCCACGACGGGGCGCAGCAGCAGCTCGTCGCGCTCATGGCGGGCCTGGAGCTGGCCAGGGCGACCGGGGGCACGCCGGAGACCCTGGCGCTGCTGCGGGAGCAGGCCCGTCAGACCCTCGCCGACCTCCGCGAGCTGGCGGCGGGCATCCACCCGTCCGTGCTGAGCCAGGGCGGACTGGCCGAGGCGATCGAGGAGCGCTGCTCGCGGCTGCCGGTGACCACCACGGTGACGGCCGATCCCGGACTGCGCACGCGGCGCTTCCCCGACCAGGTCGAGGGCGCCCTGTACTTCACGGTGAGCGAGGCGCTGGCCAACGCGCTCAAGCACGCCTCGGCCTCCCGGATCGAGGTACGGCTGGCGCACACCGCCGGGCGGCTGCAGGCCACGGTGAAGGACGACGGGAAGGGCTTCGACCCGGCGGCGACCGGCCGCCGGGGGCTGGGCCCGCTGGCCGACCGGCTCAGCGCCCTCGGCGGCGGCCTGGACTTGTCGAGCGCGCCGGGGGAGGGCACCCGGCTGCGGGCCTGGGTGCCCGCTCCGGGCTGAGCGTCCGATGCGGGGGCGGCGCCTCAGCCGAACACGGCGGGCGGCGGGACGGGGACGACGACCGGGTCGCCGTCGTTCAGCGGCGGGGCCCCGGCGACGAACCTGCTCAGGTCCTCGCCGTGCAGGCAGCGGGCCTGGGTGAGGCCACCGGCGGCCTTGCGGGTCAGTCCGGCCAGGGGCAGCTCGGCGCGGGAGGCGGCGACGATGAGGTTGCCGAACCGGCGGCCGCGCAGCACGCCGGGCTCGGCGAGCAGCGCCAGGTGGCGGAAGGTGCCGCCGATCGTGGCCAGGACCCGGCGGGCGAAGACGAGGCCCTTGCCGTCGGCGATGTTGACCAGCAGGGTCCCCGCCGGGCGCAGGACGCGGGCCACGTCGCCCATGTACTCGCCGGTGGCCAGGTCGATCGGCATGGTGGCGCCGCTGAAGGCGTCCAGCACGAACAGGTCGGCGGAGGAGTCGTGGAGCCCGGCGGTGGCGCTGCGGCCGTCGGCGATCCGCACCTTGAGGCGGGGCACCGACTTCAGCCGGAGGTGGTCGCGCACGAGCTGGACCAGGTCGCCGTCCGGCTCGGCGACGATCTGCCGTGAGCCGGGGCGGGTCGCCGCCACGTAGCGGGGCAGGGTGCAGGCGCAGCCCCCGATGTGCACGGCGTCCAGCGGGCCCTCGGTCATCAGGTCGATCACATCGGCCATCAGCCGGACGTACTCGAAGTCGAGGTAGGTGGGATCCTCCAGGTCGACGTAGGACTGGGGCACGCCGTCCTTCGAGATCACCCAGCCGGAGGGCCGGTCGAGGTCCCGCAGCAGATCGACCTCGCCGAAGCTCACCGGGTAACAGCCCGGCATCGGCTCTCGCGGTTCCCGCCTGACCATCCCTTTGGTCCTCTTTCCTTTGATATACACCGGGTGGACACCCCTGGGAGAAACCGTATGCGCCGCCGGCCCCTCCTCGTGCTCGTCATCGTCTTTCTGACGATCGTCGGGGGAAGCGTCTACGCGCTGACCAGGCCCACGCCGTCCGGGGGCAAGCCCGCCGCCGGGGCCGAGGAGACGGCCAGGGCCTATTTGACGGCCTGGGAGGAGAGCGACCTGGCCACGATGAACAGGCTGGTGTCCGGCGCCCCGGACGACTTCATCGAGCGGCACCGTACCTTCAGCCAGGACCTGGGGATCGAGTCGCTGACCATCACCCCGGGGCGGATCAGCTTCCAGGGCGGGCAGGCGGCCGAGATGCCGTTCGACGGGGTCAGGGAGGTGGAGGGCCTCGGCGAGTGGCCGTTCTCCTCGACGCTGAAGCTGGCCGTCAAGGACGGCCGGTGGAAGGTGCTGTGGAGCCCGGAGACGCTCCACCCGGCCCTCAAGGACGGGGGACGGCTGCGGATCAGCGAGATCTCCGGGGAGGAGGCCAGCCTGGTCACCCGGTCGGGGGAGCCGTTCCCGCACGACAACGGGGCCGAGGCGTACCTGCAGACGCTCGGGGCGGAGCTGGAGGGCCGGACCTCGGAGGGCGGCTACGCCCTGGAGGCCGTCACGCCCGCCGGGGAGGTCGAGCGGCTCCTGACGGACGAGCCGGAGAAGGGGGAGGAGGTCCGCACCACCTTCTCCCGCCCGGTCCAGGCGGCGGCGGCCCGGGCGCTGGACGGGGTGGAGGGCCCCGCCGCGATCGTCGCGGTCCAGTCGGGCACCGGGGAGGTCCTGGCGATCGCCGACCGGCTGGGCGGGCAGAACGCCTTCCTCGGCCTGTACCCGCCGGGCTCGACGTTCAAGGTGGTCACCGCCGAGGCCCTGCTCTCCGCCGGGCTGGCCCCGGACTCCCCGGTGGCCTGCCCGGCGACCTACTCGCCCCCCGGAGGGCGGCCGTTCCGCAACGCCGGCGACTACGCCGCGCCCGGCCCCGTGACGCTGACCGAGGCCTTCGCGGTCTCCTGCAACACCGCCTTCATCGAGCAGGCCGTCCAGCTGCTGCCGGACGGCGGCCTGGTGGGGGCAGCCGAGCTGCTCGGATTCAACAAGCCGCTCAAGGTCCCCGCGGTGAACTGCCAGATCAAGGCGCACTCCACCGACGACGAGCTGGCCTCCGACGCCATCGGTCAGAACTCGGTGCTGGCCAGCCCGTTGTGCATGGCGCTGGTCGCCGCCGCGGTGGAGAGCGGGACCTGGCACCAGCCCCTCATGATGGAGCGCGCGGCGGAGGAGGGGGACGCCGTCGAGCTGCCCCGCGACGTGGCGCAGGGGCTGCGCGCCATGATGCGGGCGGTGGTGACGGACGGCACCGCCTCGGAGATCCCCCTGCCGGAGGGTACGGCGGGCAAGACGGGCACCGCCGAGGCCGGCGGAGGCCGGGAGCACGCCTGGTTCGTCGGCTACCGCAACGGCGTCGCCTTCGCCGTGCTCGTGGAGAACGGCGGCAGCGGCGCGCAGTCCGCCCTGCCGGTGGCCGCGCGTTTCCTGCGCGCGCTGTAGGGCAGACGGCCTTCCGCCGATCCCAGGTCGCGGCGGGAAAAGGGCCGGACGTTGTAGGGAAAATCACAACTTACGGTTACGTAACTTACGCTACCGTAGGTTCATGGCCCCGATCGTTGCTGAGAAGATGTCGCTGCCGGAGTCGATCAAGCCGCGTCTGCGCGGCTGGCTGCACGCCGGAGCGCTGCCTGTCACGCTCATCGCCGGATTCGTCCTGGTCGCCCTGGGACCCACCCTGCAGGCGCGGCTCGCGTCGGTGGTCTACGCGATCACATCCGGCCTGCTCTTCGGCATCTCGGCCACCTACCACCGCGGCACGCTCTCGCCGCGGGTGGAGGAGGTGCTGCGCCGGCTCGACCACGCCAACATCTATCTGATCATCGCGGGCACCTACACCCCCTTCGCGCTGCTGGCGCTGGACGGCGCGGCCCGCGTGGTGGTCCTGTCCGTGATCTGGGCGGGGGCGATCGCCGGGGTGCTGTTCCGGGTGCTGTGGACCCGCGCGCCCCGCTGGCTGTCCACCGCTCTGTACATCGCCCTGGGCTGGACGGCCGTGTTCGTGCTGCCGCAGCTGATGGAGGGCGCGGGCGTGGCCGCGGTGGTGCTGGTCATCGTGGGCGGCGTGCTGTACACCGCAGGCGGGATCGTGTACGGCCTGCGCCGCCCGGATCCCTCGCCCCGCTGGTTCGGCTTCCACGAGGTCTTCCACGCCTTCACCCTCGCCGCCTACCTGGTGCAGTACGTCGCGGTGTCCCTGGTGGTCTACGGGGCGGCGTAGGGTGCCCACCATGACGAGCATCGCTGATCTGGCGACCGAGCAGTACGTCTCGGTGACCACCTTCCGCAAGGACGGCACCGGCGTCCCCACCCCGGTCTGGGCGGCGCCGGACGGCGCGGGCCTGGTGATCTGGACGCCGGCCTCCGCCTGGAAGGTCAGACGGATCAGGAACAACCCCGAGGTCACCCTCAAGGCCTGCGACCTGCGCGGCAACACGCGGGGCGAGGAGGTCAAGGGACGGGCGGAGATCCTGTCCGCCGAGGAGACCGAGCGGGCGCGCGGCCTGCTGCGCAGGAAGTACGGCCTGCAGGGCCGGCTGGTCATCCTCGGCAGCAAGATCCGCCGGGGGAGCGCCGGCACCGTCGGGATCCGCATCACCCCCGCCGGCTGAACGCACCCCCGGGCCGGGCGTGTGAGGTCCCCGGCCCGGCGGTGGCGTGGACGCCCGGATCGTCCGCCGTGTGAGCGTCCGGATCGTCCGCCGCGTGGACGCCCGGATCGTTCGTCGCTTCAGCTCGCGGCGAGGCCGAGGCGGCGGGCGGCGAGCTCGGCGTAGAGGGCGGCGCCGTCCGGGAGCACGGCGTCGTCGAAGCGCGCCTCCGGGGCGTGGTTGTAGGCGGCCTTGCCCGGGTCGAGGTCCGACGGGCACGCGCCGAGCGCCACGAACGCCGAGGGGACCTCGTTGCACACCAGGGAGAAGTCCTCCGCCCCGGTGAACGGCTGCGGCGCCGTGACGAACCGCTCCGCGCCGTAGACCTCCCTGACGGTCGCCCCGACGAAGTCGGCCTCGGCCCCGTCGTTGACGGTGACCGGGTAGCTCATCGGGAAGGAGGTCTCCACCTCGAGCCCGTGGGCCGCCGCGACGCCCTCGACCACGGTGACCGCCCGCTCCCGGACGCGCTCGTGGGAGGCGGCGGAGAACGACCGGATCGTGACCTCGAACCGGGCCTCCTCCGGGATCACGTTGTCGGTCGTCCCGGCGTGGAAGCTGCCGACGGTGACGACCACCGGGTCGAACACGTCGAAGCCGCGCGTCACCATGGTCTGCAGAGCGAGGACCATCTCGCACGCGGCCGGGATCGGGTCCTTGGCGCGGTGCGGGGCCGAGCCGTGCCCTCCCGCGCCGCGCACGGTGACGATGAGGGTGTCGGCGGCGGCCATCATCGGCCCGCCTCTCGTGATGAACATGCCCTGCGGGAGCACCGAGCTGATCACGTGCAGGGCGTAGGCCGCGACCGGGCGCTCGCCCGCCGCGTCCAGCACGCCCTCCTCGATCATGAACTTCGCACCGAGGTGGCCCTCCTCGCCGGGCTGGAACATGAAGATCACGTTCCCGGCGAGCCGGTCGCGCCGGGCGGCCAGCAGGTGGGCCGCCCCGGCGAGCATGGTGGTGTGCAGGTCGTGGCCGCAGGCGTGCATCCGGCCCTCAAGCGTGGAGGTGACCTCCGCGTCGCCGCGCTCGGAGACGGGCAGGGCGTCCATGTCGCCGCGGAGCAGCACGGTCGGGCCGGGCAGCGTGCCCCGCAGCACCGCGGTCACCGAGCTCAGCCGTTCGCCGAGCCGTACCTCCAGCGGCAGTCCCGACAGCGCTGCCAGCACCTTCTCCTGGGTCCTGGGCAGGTCGAGGCCGAGCTCGGGCTCCCGGTGGAGGGCGTGACGCAGGCGGGCCAGTTCGTCGCGCATGTCGGCGGCGGATTCGCGGAAGGACACCGGGCACTCCTCTGAGGTTCCGTACGTGGACGCTCTGACCGCACCCTAGCCGCGTTCGGGTGATTTGTGGCCTTCGTCGCAAACCCTCGACGGAAGACCGGCGGGAGGTCGTCCGGCGGCCGGACTTCCAGGCCATTGAAATGTGAAGAATCTCCACTCAGAATGCTGTTCGAGCGTAATGTCTTCAGGTAGACGCACCGAAGACGGGGAATCATCTTTCCAGCTCACAGTGGAGGGGATATGGACGTTCACGGCCGCCTCGCCCGTCACCTGCTGGTCGACGGCTACCGACTCGTTCTGGACCTGGAACGCAGCCGGGGTTCCCGGCTCGTCGACGCTCGCACCGGCCGTGAATACCTGGACTTCTACACCTTCTTCGCCTCCGCGCCGCTCGGCGTGAACCCGTTCGACGACGATCCGGAGTTCCTGGCCCTGCTCGGCAGGATCGCCGCGAACAAGCCCGCCAACTCCGACCTCTACACCGGGCACCTGGCCGACTTCGCCGAGACCTTCACCCGCGTGCTCGGCGACCCGGAGATGCCCCACCTGTTCTTCGTCGAGGGCGGCGCCCTCGCCGTGGAGAACGCGCTGAAGTGCGCCTTCGACTGGAAGAGCCGGCACAACGAGGCCAACGGGCGCTCCGCGGAGCTCGGCACGAAGGTGCTCCATCTGACCCGGGCCTTCCACGGCCGCAGCGGCTACACCCTCTCGCTGACGAACACCGACCCGGTCAAGACCGATCGCTTCCCCAAGTTCGACTGGCCCCGCATCGAGGTGCCCGCCGTCCACTTCGGGGACGTCGAGGCCGCCGAGGAGCGCGCCCTGGCGCAGGCGCGGGCCGCCTTCGCGCGCCACCCGCACGACATCGCCTGCTTCATCGCCGAGCCGATCCAGGGCGAGGGCGGCGACAACCACATGCGCGCCGAGTTCCTGCAGGCCATGCAGGACCTCTGCCACGAGCACGACGCGCTGTTCGTACTGGACGAGGTCCAGACCGGGGGCGGGGCCACCGGCACCCCGTGGGCCTACCAGCAGCTCGGCCTGCGGCCCGACGTGGTCGCCTTCGCCAAGAAGGTCCAGGTCGGCGGGGTGATGGCGGGCCGCAGGGTGGACCTGGTGCCGGACAACGTCTTCCGGGTCAGCGGCCGGATCAACTCGACCTGGGGCGGCGGGCTGGTCGACATGGTCCGCTCCCGCCGGATGCTGGAGATCATCGAGCGCGACGGCCTGATCCCGCGGGCGGCCGAGCTGGGGGAGGAACTGCTCACCGGGCTGCGGAAGACGCAGGCGAGCCTGCCCGAGCTGGTGGCCAACGTCCGGGGCCGCGGCCTGATGTGCGCCTTCGACCTCCCGTCGCCGGCCGACCGCGACGAGCTGGTGACCAGGCTCAGGGAGGAGGAGGGCGTGCTGGTGCTGGCGTGCGGTGAAAGGTCGGTACGGCTGCGCCCGGCGCTCTCGGTGACGTCGGAGGAGATCGGCGAGGGCGTCTCCGCCATCGCCGGGACCCTGACCGGGTGGGATCTGCGGATGTCGGCGTAGGCCCCCGGATCCGTCACACCGCCGTCCGCCGTCGCCGCCCGGTGGCGCCCTGAGGCGTCACCGGGGGTCAGAGGGGGTCGTCGCGGGTGGCCCGCTGCCACAGGCCGATGGCGGTCACCCGCGAGTCCACGCCCAGCTTGGCGTAGATCCGGTTCACATGGTTCTTGACGGTCTTCTCACTGAGGAACAGGTGCTGGGCGATCTGCCCGTTGGAGTGACCGTTCGCGATCAGCTCCATGACTTCGGTCTCGCGCCTGCTCAAGCCCGTCACGACTTTGGGTTCGGCGTTGAACCCGGCATCGTCGACTCTCATCCGGCCTCCGTGGCAGCAACACGGTCAGGTCGCCGAGGCCCCCGGTCTTACGGCGTAGCGATAGCAGCGAGCATAACCCGCAATATCCATTTTTGGTGGACAAGTCGAAACTGGGGAGAAAACACGACGACGCCGTGAGTGCCCGGACAAATCCGATCTTCGTGGAGATCCGGGCGACCTATGGCGATCCCCGGCCAGGCGCATAACGCTTACCTGTGAAGCGTGTTGCGATTTATGCCACTCATATCCTGTTTGTGGAACGCTCCGGCCAGGGCGAATGCCAACGATCAGGTGAGGGGTCAGATGCTATCGGGCAACGGTGGATCGGCGTGGCGGCGATCCGGTCGGACGGCCGTCTCGGCCGCGGGAGTCGTCGCGGTGGCGCTGACCCTGGCGAGTTGCTCGTCCGGCGGCTCCGAGGACCGGGCGGTCCCCGCGGGGCAGCCGTCCACCGCGTCGTCGTCGCCGCCGGCGAGCGCGGCCACGGACATCGCGAAGCCGCCGGCGGTGGAGGCCGGATGGCCCCGGTGGGGGTTCACCCACACGGGGGTCAGCGCCAACAACATCACCCCGCGGTTCGAGCAGACCGTCGCCGACCGGCTCTCCCGGACCCCGATGCTGCAGAACCAGCACATCATGGGGTTCGGGGCGCTCAACCCCCAGCCCTATCCGAAGGAGTTCTACTGGGAGGACCTCGACAGCCGGACCAACCTCATGAAGGAGTCCGGCGGCAAGCAGATCATCACGCTCTGCTGCGCCCCCGACTGGATGAAGGGCGGTCCCGAGGGGCCGACCGAGGATTCGGCCTGGGACGAGCACCTGGAGGACGCCCCCTACCCCCGGCACTTCGACGACTTCGCCAAGCTGTCGGCGGCCGTCGCCGAGAAGTACCGCGACGTCGAGTACTTCATGGTCTGGAACGAGTTCAAGGGCTTCTGGAAGGACCACTCCAAGCCCGCGGACTACAAGGGCTACACCGAGATGTACAACAAGGTCTACGACGCGGTGAAGGCCGTCCGGCCCGACGCCAAGATCGGCGGGCCCTACCTCGGCTTCGACAGCAACAAGACCGGCAAGTCCGAGCTGCGGGGCCCGTGGGGCGTGGTCAACCAGAACGCCCTGGACGCCTTCGAGTACTGGTACGCCAACAAGAAGGGCGCCGACTTCATCGTGGTCGACGGCGCCTCGCTGACCGACGCCCACGAGATGCTGCCCGACGAGTTCGGGGCGCTGGGCAAGTTCAGCGCGGTCACCTCCTGGCTGCGCGAGCGGACCGACGACATGCCGATCTGGTGGTCGGAGTGGTACTTCGTGCCCGAGGACGGCACCACCTGGCCCGAGCCCAAGCGGCTGGCCGTCCAGGCCGCCTCGATGATGGAGTTCGCCAAGAGCGGCGCCGCCACAGCGCTGTACTGGAACCCGCAGGCCAAGGAGGGCGCCTGCCAGGGCTGCATGTGGGACCCGAAGACCGGCGCCGAGCTCCCGACCGGCCGGCTGGTGAGCGACTTCGCCACGTGGTTCCCCGCCGACGTCCGGCTGGAGGAGGTCGCCTCCGCCGACCCCGCCGTCCGGGTGCTGGCCCAGCCCGAGCGGATGGTGATGGTCAACACGACCGGCGGGAAGGTCACCACGACCGTGGACGGCGACGAGGTCGCCCTCGGCCCCTACGAGATCAAGTGGAGCGACCGCTAGCACCTGCCCGACGTGGGCCGGCGGTCCCGGCGGGCCGCGGTCACAGCCTCGGGGCCCGGCTGCGGATCATCGACATCAGCAGCCCGTGGGTCTCGGCGTCGGCGGCGACCACGAGCCCGCGGCCCGCCCGCCCGATCGGGGCACCGTCGATCCCGGTGACCACACAGCCGGCGGCCCGGCACAGGGCGATGCCGGCGGCGAAGTGCACGCTCCCGGACAGGTCACCGCCATCGGTGACGTACGCGGCGCGTCTGCCGGCCGCGACCCAGGCCAGCGCCAACGTCGTGGACACCACCCGCGGCCGGAACCGCTCGACGAACCCGGCGTGGGCCAGCAGGTCCACGGCCCGGAATCCGGGCGCGCCCGGGAACGGCGGGTCCAGGTTGACCTCCACCAACCGGGTGGCGGAAGTGGGCGCCAGCTGCGCGTCGACCCCGTCGTGCCGTACCCGGGCGGACTCACCGTCGGTGAAGAAGACCTCGCCGCCGAACGGGTCGGCCACCGCCGCCGCCCCGTCGCGCAGCGCCACGTTGACCGCGACCAGCATGCTGCCGGCGGCGTAGTTCAGCGTGCCGCACAGGGGATCCACCAGCCACCGGCGCACGGCGCCGGCCGCGCCCCGCCGCCCGCCCTCCTCGCCGAGCACCGCGTCGTCGGGCCGGGCGGCACGGAGGATGCCGAGGATCGTCTTCTCGGCCTCCACATCGGCGGTCGTGGCGAAGTCCCCGGCGCCCTTGTCGATGCGGGCGAGCCGCCGGCCGTACATGTCGCGCACCACGTCCGCGCCGGCGCGCGCCGCGGCTATCGCGACCTCGGCGTCGTCGGGGCTCACGTTCGAGTCGATCACGCCGTGCAGAGTACCGGGGCGAACCCGACCCCCTCCGCACCCGGCCCCGGGAGCGGCCTCTAGTGGCCGCCGCCGGCCAGGTTGAGGCCGACGACGCCGGCGAGGATGAGGACGACCGAGGCCACCTTGACGGGGGACACGTCCTCCCCGAGCGCGATCATGCCCAGCGTGGCGGTGCCGACGGCGCCGATGCCGGTCCAGACGGCGTAGGCCGTGCCGACGTCGAGGCTCTTGAGGGCGAGGGCCAGGAGACCGAAGCTGAGCAGGGCGCTGACGGCGAAGCCCAGGCTCGGCAGCGGCGCGGAGAACCCGTCGCTGAGCTTGAGCGAGTAGGCCATGGCGACCTCGAACAGACCCGCGGTGATGAGCATGAGCCAGGCCATGACGGCTCCCTTCCTTCAAGGAGCGTCGTCTTTGCAGGCCGGGTACGGCGCGTCTCGTCCGGGCGGGTCCCGGATCGGGCCCGCATCGGCGACAACGGGGACGGAGGCGTGCGCATTCCCGGGCGCTCTTCTCCCGCGCTCTTCTCCCGCGGTCCTCTCCCGCGGTCCTCTCCCGCGGTCCTCTCCCGCGGTGACACGGTTCCGCGGTGACACGGTTCCGCGGTGACACGGTCGTACAACGCAGAGGGCCCGATCACCGGAGTGATCGGGCCCTCTGACGTGGTGCTCCATCTAGGGTGAGCGAGGGGACTTGAACCCCCGGCATCCAGGACCACAACCTGGCGCTCTGCCAACTGAGCTACGCCCACCATGTTCGCCGCGACGGTGTCCGCCGCAGCAGCACATGAAAAGTGTAGCGGTGTTTGGGAGTCCTCACGCACTCCATTTATCCGGTCAGCCCTGGTTGGCGGAGACGCTCTCGGCGAGCTCGCGGGCGGTGGCGGAGTCGGGGCCGGGCTGGGGCACGAAGACCGCCGCGCGGTAGTAACGCAGCTCGCGGATGCTCTCGGTGATGTCGGCCAGCGCCCGGTGCCCGCCCTGCTTCTCCGGGGAGGCGAAGTAGACCCGGGGATACCAGCGCCGGGCCAGTTCCTTCACCGAGGAGACGTCGATCATCCGATAGTGCAGGAAGGCGTCGACCAGAGGCATGTCGCGGGAGATGAACGACCTGTCGGTGGCGATGGAGTTCCCGCAGAGCGGGGCCTTCTTGGGCTCCGGCACGTGGCTCTTGATGTAGTCGAGAACCAGGGCCTCGGCCTCGGCCAGGGTGACGCCGCCGCCCAGCGCGCTCAGCAGGCCGGAGGCGGTGTGCATCTCCCGCACCACGTCCGACATCTGCTCCAGCGCCTCCGGCGGGGGCTTGATGACCACGTCCACCCCCTCGTCCAGCCGGTTGAGCTCACCGTCGGTCACCACGCAGGCCACCTCGATGAGGGCGTCACGTCCGAGGTCGAGCCCCGTCATCTCACAGTCGATCCAGACCAGGAGGTCACTCATAGCTTTCAGAGTAATGCCCCCCGTCACGAGAGCTTCAGTGACTTCAGCACGCGGCTGGTCACCGAGAAGTCGAGATTGTCCGGGATGGACATGTACAGCACCGCCGGGCGCTTGCCCGCACCCCGGTCCACCAGGACGAAGGTGACCCGCTCCTTCTTCCACTTCCACCCGTAGGCCTCACTCGACCGGGAGAAGTCGAAGTCGAGCGTGAACTGCCATGCGGGCTTGCCGCTGACCTCGATGGCCTTGTTCTCGACGACCTTGCGCAGATGCTGCGGCTTGTAGAAGACCGGCTCGAAGGCGTGCAGCAGCGTCGCCGCCGTGGCCTTCATGCTCTGGACGCCGTCGTAGCTGTAGGCGTCCGGCAGCTCCCCGGTGTAGACGTTGCCGAGCCAGTTGCCGCCCTTGCCGTCGTAGTTCTCGTGGGAGGTCGTCACGATTCCGCTGGTCCAGGTGAACCCGAGCTGGTCGGGCCCGCTGAGCGGCGGGACCTGCCACCTGTCGTCGGGGTACTCGTAGGACAGCCCGGTGGTGGAGTCCGAGACGCGTCCCGCCTCCGGCTGGGGCAGCTCGGTGGCCGGCGGAGACTGGGCCGGCTCGGTCGGCGTCGGAGTGGAGCTCGGCGTCGGGTCCGGGGTGGGCTGCTGCTGCGAGGCCGTGGGCGCGGACGTGGGGCTGCTCACGTTCCGCGTGCGGTCCGGGTTGAACACGAACATGGCGGCGACCACGATCCCGACGACCAGGACGACCGCTCCGGTGCCGCCCAGGATCCACGGCAGCGGGCTCTTCTTGGCCGGCTGCTGCGGGCCGGGGAAGGCGCCCTGCGGGCCGGGGAAGGCGCCCTGGGGGCCGTACCCGGGGGACGGCATCTGCGCCGTGTCACCGGGGGCGCCGCCCCACGAGGGCTGCTGCAGCTGGGCCGTACCGCCACCCTGCGGGGGAATCGGAGGATACTGCGGGCCGGTGCCCTGCGGGGGCAGGGGGGCGTGCTGGGGGCCGGTGCCCTGCGGGGGCGCCGGAGAGTACTGCGGGCCGGTGCCCTGCGGGGGCGCCGGAGAGTACTGGGGACCGGTGCCCTGCGGGCCCGCGGGAGGGGACGACGGGCCGGTCTGCGGGCCGGGCGCGGCGGCCTGACCGGCCGGTGCGTCGGTCTGATGGGTGGCGTCGGTCCACTGGCTACCGTCCCACCATCGCAAATGGGGAGAACCGTAGGGATCGGGATACCACCCTGCGGGGGTCTGCGTGGTCATGGGCGCCAGAGTAGTAAGAACCGGAATGTGCTGCATTCCGGACCTTCTATGACGTTCATGAACATCTGTAGGTGAAGGTCGCCTTGTCCTCGATCGACGCACCCTCGGGAACCGGTGAGAGCAGCCGGAGCGTGGCCGTCCCCTTGAAGCTCCCCTCGCCCTTGACGGTCCAGGAGAGGCTCACCTCATGGGAGGTCTTCCCGGCCTCCACCGTGTCGGTCTGGTCGATCGGCGCCTTGCGGTCGCTGCGTTTCCACTGGTAGCGGATCTCGCCGGCCTCGCCGTTGGTGGTGAGCACGCCCCGGATCTTGACCGTCGAGTTGCAGCCCTGCGTCTTCTTCGGTGTGATCACATCCACCTTCGCCACCGCCAGAGGCTGCGACGCCCCCCGCAGCAGCCAGGCGACCAGGGCCGCCACGACCAGCAGGGCCACCGCCACCGCGGACAGCGCCGTACGGCGGCGCTGCGCGGCGGCCGCCCGGGGCGCCCGGGGCGTCCGGGCCGTCTGCAGCCGCTCGGCGGGCAGCATGGTCTCCTGCTGGTGGCGGCCCGCGCGCCAGATCTGCTCGGCGGTGGTCTCCAGCGGGACCCCCGGGCCGAACCGCATGACGACGTCGTCGGTGCGGCCGCCGCCGTTCCCGGTACCGATACCGGTGCCAGTACCGGTCCCGGCGCCGGTGGAGCTCTCGCCGTTCCTGGGGACGTGCAGCAGGGTGACGATGTCCCCCTCGTCGGGGACGGCCGGGACCGGGTGCCCGGCCTGGGCGGGGAGCTCGCGGGCGGCCCACCAGTGCAGGGTCTCCACCAGCCTGTCGCGGGTGGGGAACCCCTGCGGCAGCAGGTCGCGCCCGGCGAGCAGGACGTCGCGGGCCGCGGCGAGACCGCGGGTGGAGGCCGTGGCCGCCGCCCGTTCGAACAGTTCGGCGGAGCGGGGAGTGTCCGCGGCCCAGGTGGCGGCCAGGCCGAGGGCGAGCGAGGCCCAGGCCGTGACGTCGCGCTCCGGCGCCGCAGGACGCCCGTTCAGGGCGTCGGCCAGCCCGCGCTCGGAGAGCAGGGCCGTCCCGCTGGGAGCGATCACCACGGTGCCGGGATGCAGCGCCCCGTGGGCGAGCCCGGCGGCGTGCACCGCCAGCAGGGTCTGCGCGGTCTCGGCCAGGATGACGGCCGCGCTGCCCGCGTCGGGCCGGGGCGCACCGGGCGTCTCGGCGAGCAGGTCGGTCAGGGTCGGGCTGACCGGCTCGGCGGTGAGCAGCCAGAGCTCGTGCTGCGCGGCGATCAGGTCGGCGACCGGGACCAGCCCGGTCAGCCCCGCCTGGGCCAGTCTGCGGTCGGCGACCACGGCCGCGACCAGTTCCTCACGCGTCGCCGGATGGGCCACCATCCGCGGGTCGAACCTCAGCACGCTCGCGGGCCTGCCGTCGGCCGAGACCGCCGCCGCCCACGTGCCCAGTTCGCCGATCCATGTCCGGCCGGTCAGCCGGAAGCCGCCGATCTCCCCCCGATCGGTGTTCATCGCCCTGCTCGCCCCGTCATCCAGATCGTCCTGTCATCTGTCACCGCCTGCGGCACCGTACCGCCGTCCGGCGGCTCACCGTCAGTGTGAACGGAACCGCGCCGCCCGTCACCCGCCCGGCGACGACCGGCACCGGGGGAACGGCCGGGAGACCGATCCCGTCCTCTCACCGCGGAGTCTCGGTGGGAGTGTCGCTCGGGGTGGCCGTCGCGGTGGGGGTCGCCGTGGTGGGCCTGGTGGTGGGCCGGGTGGGCCTGACGGTGGGCGCGGCCGTCGTCCGCGTGGGCGTCGGGGTCGGCGTGGGGGCGGTCGTCCTGGTGGGGGGCGCGTCCGGCTGGCCCACGTCGGAGCTCTCCTCGGAGGTGGGCGAGGGGGACGGCTTCTTCGTCGGCGCCTTCGTCGGTGCCCTGGTGGGCGCCTTGGTCGTCGGCTTCTTGGTGGGCTTGGCGGTCGGGGTCTCGGGGGCGGCCGTCGCCGGCGGAGGAGCGGCCGTGCCGGTGGGGGCGGCGGTCGGCGTCGGGTCGGGCTCCGGGGTCTCCTCCGCCGGATCCTCCGCGGGTTCCTCGGTCTCCTCGACCGGGACGATCGACTCCTCGGGGGAGGAGGGTTCCGGGGTCGGGGAGCTGGCCGCGCTCTGCGTCTGGATCGCGGGGGTGTCGTCGGAGCCGACCAGCACGATGGTCACCCCGGCGATCACCGCGACGCACGCGGCGCCGACCAGGAGCTTGGTGCTCAGCCTGCCGAGCAGGGACCTGAAGCCGCCCTCGCCGAGGTCGGTCTCCGCGAGCGAGGTGTCGGTCTCCGGCGCCTTCTCCTCCAGCGGGAACAGCGCCGCCAGCAGCCCGGCGAGCGCGGCCAGCCGGCGGCGGCCGCGCTCCTGCCAGTCGGGGCCGTAGGCTTCGGCGGCCACCGCCTCCAGCTCGGAGAGGAACGCGGCGGCGGTCGGCGGCCGGTCGGCCGGGTGCTTGGCCAGTCCCCGCTCCACCAGGCCCTGCAGCGCCGGCGGGACCTCCTCGACGGGCGGCGGCATCACCTGGTGCTGGCGGGCCAGCGCGGGCACGCTCTGCGCGCGGAAGGGACGGGTGCCGGTCAGGCACTCGAAGAACACGACGGTGGCGGCGTAGACGTCGGTGGACGGCCCGGCGGAGGAGCCCGTCCACTGCTCGGGGGCCATGTACGGCGGCGTGCCGGCCGGGGCGTCCCCGTCGCCGGCGCGCACCGCGATGCCGAAGTCGACCAGCCTGCTCGTGCCGTCGGCCTCGACCATCACGTTCTCGGGCTTGAAGTCGCGGTGCACGACTCCGGCCTTGTGGGCGGCGGCCAGGCCCATGAGCGAGCCCCTGAGCACCAGCAGCGCGGCCTCGGGGCCGGTCGGGCCCTCTGAGCGCAGGAGGGCGCGCAGGGCGACGCCGTTCACCAGCTCCATGATGATGGCGGCGCCCTCGCCGGTCTCCACGTAGTCGTACAGCCGTACGGCGTGCCGGTCGTTCAGGCTGTGCAGGACCCTGGCCTCGTGCCGGAAGCGGGCCACGAAGCTGACGTCGCTCCGGAGCTCCTCGGACAGATACTTGATCGCGACCAGGATGCCATTGGCATCGTGCCGCGCCATCACCACGCGGCCGGCGGCGCCGGCGCCCAGCTCGCGAATCTCCGTGTAACCGGGGACCCGCCAGGCTGATGGCATGCCGTGCATAACGGTCTCCTCCGTAGCCTGGGCCCCCACCCGTAACAGACGGACCGTATTTTAGCCATAAGATCATAAATCCCGCTGATAAATCATGAATCGCCCTCAGGGCGAGGGTGCTCGGAGATCACCCCGTCTGCTCGGACTCGGGAGCCTCACCCGAGGGCCGGCTCGTCTTCGTGGACGACCCTTCTCCCTCTCCCGGCCCGTCCGGCGTCTTCTGCGGCACCTTGCTCGGTGTCTTCTGAGGTGTCTTCTCCGGTGTCTTCTGGGGCTTCTCGCCGGGCGGGTCGGCGGTGGGCGTCGCGGACGGCTTCGGGCAGGCGGGGATCCTGCCGCTGACCCGGTCCGCCCTGCCCGGGGGCAGCCCGGTCGCGGTCACGCTCCACATGGAGCCGCAGGCGGCCTTCGGGAAGGAGAACCGGACCGTCCGGAGGTAGGAGGTCGCCCCGGTCAGGGGGACGACCCGCTGCCGGGTCGCCTGGCCCACCCGGAAGACGACGCGCAGGCGCACCGCCCGGGTGTCGGCGGAGTTCACCGTGACCGAGACGACGGCCGCGCCCCCCGCGGTGACGTTGGCCCGCACCACGTTCACCCGCCGCACCTCCGGCCGCGGCGTGGGAGTCGGCGTGCGCGTCCGGGTGGGTGTCGCCGTCGGGGTGCGGGTGCGCGTCGGGGTGACCGTCGGGGTGGCGGTCCGTGTGGCCGTCGGGGTGCGGGTCGGCGTGGATGTGGCTGTCTGGGTGGCCGTCGGCGTGCGGGTCGGGGTGCGGGTCGGGGTCACCGTGCGCGTGGGCGTGGTGGTGGCCGGCCCCGACGACGTGCTCGCCGTGGAGGTGGAGGTGGAGGTCGCGGTGGAGGTGGCCGTTCCCGCCGGAGAGGTCCCCGGCGCGGTGGCGGTCGGCTCGGTGAGCCCGCCCGCCCCGGGCGGACTCCCGACCGGCCCCGGTGGCTCCGCGGAAGGCGGCTCCGCGCCGGAGGAGGTCTGCGGGGAGTCCGGGGAGGAGGAGCGGACCGGCGGGGTGGGGAACGCCGGGATCGGGGTGGAGGGCGGCGCGGCGGCGGCGATGTCGATCCGCTGCGGCGCCGGGGGCCGGTCCGCGGCCAGCGCGTAGTAGCTCGCGCCGACGGCGAGGACCGCCAGGCCGGTGGCGCCGGCCACCACGCCGGTGGCCTTGGTGCGCGCCGCGTCGAGCACGGTGCGGAACAGGGTGCTGCCGCCCTCCGGCTGCGGCGGACCGCCGCGGAACAGCAGCGGCAGCAGCAGCGCCAGCGCGGCCAGCCGGCGCCGTCCCCGCTCCTCCCAGTCCTCGCCGTACCCCGCCGCCGCGGCGGCCTCCAGCTCGGCCACGAAACGGGCGGCGCCGGACGGGCGGTCGTAGGGATCCTTGGCCAGCCCGCGGGCGACCAGCCCCCGGACCGGTTCGGGGACCTCGTCGATGGGGATGGGGGCGCTGCGGTGCTGGTGCATCAGCACCACCCGCTCGGTCGCCCGGTACGGCCGGTAGCCGGTCAGGCACTCGAAGAAGACCGTCGTGGCGGCGTACACGTCCGTGGCGGGGGAGGCCGGGGCGCCCGCCCACTGCTCGGGCGCCATGTACGGCGGCGTGCCCGCGGGCCGGTCGGCGTCGCCGACGCGGACGGCGATGCCGAAGTCGACCAGCTTGCTCGTGCCGTCCGCCTGGACGAGCACGTTCTCGGGCTTGTAGTCGCGGTGCACCACGCCGACCCGGTGGGCGGCGGCCAGGCCGGTGAGCGAGCCCTTGAGCACGACGAGGGCGGCCTCCGGCCCGGTGGCGCCGTGCTCGCGCAGCAGCTCGCGCAGGGAGACCGAGTGGACGGCCTCCATCACGATGGCGGCGTTGCCCGACTGCTCGACGTACTCGTAGAGCCGCGCCACGTTCGGGTCGACGAGCTCCACCAGGAGCCTGGCCTCGGCCCGGAACCTGGTCAGGAAGTCCGGCTCGTCCCTGAGCGACTCGGCCAGGTACTTGACGGCCACCTGCACGCCCGACGCGTCGTGGCGGGCGAGCACCACCCGGCCGCCGCCGCCCACGCCGAGCTCGCTCAACTCGGTGTATCCCGGCGCGATCCATCCACTGGCCGTCATCGCGCCCTCCACTGCTCGGGTGCGCGTTCTCCTACGAGGGTCCTCCTATGAGACGTGTGTTTCCGCTGACCGGTTTGCGCGAGCCGCCTTACCTAATGGTTATGGTTCGCGACGCGATGTGCGGGGGAACCTCCACGTCTCCGGCCATCGCGGGGTCCGGCTCGGGATCGCCCCACGTCGTGCGCAGCGGCAGCACCCCGGCCCAGATCGGCAGCGCGTAGTCCTCCTCGTCGTCGACCGGCGGGCCCTGCCGCACCTTCACCGACGCCTCCTCCAGGGAGAGGGCGAGAACGGCCGTGGCGGCGAGTTCCTTCCTGGTCGGCGGGCGGGTGGCGGCCCACTGCCCGGGGGCGAGCTGCTCGGTGATCGCGCGCAGCCCGGCCAGGTGCTCCTCGGGGTCGTCCACGAGGCGCGGGACGCCGTAGATCATGGCGGAGCGGTAGTTGACCGAGTGGTGGAAGACCGAGCGGGCCAGCACGATGCCGTCCAGATGGGTGACGGTGACGCAGACCTCGCCGCCGGAGCGGCCGGCGCGCAGGGAGGCGGCCCCGGTGGAGCCGTGGATGTAGAGGGTGTCGCCGATGCGGCCGTATCCGGTGGGCACGACCATCGGGGCGCCGCCGGCCACGACGCCCAGGTGGCAGATCAGGCCGGCGTCCAGCACGGCGTACAGGTCGTCGCGGTCGGTCCTGGCCCGCTGCCTGCCGCGGTTGAGGGTGGTACGGGAAGTCGTGGAGAGCATGCCCCTAACCTAGGAAGAAGTGGACATGGGAAACACGTCCACTTCACGGAGCTTCCGGGAGACCACTTTGCCGCGCCCGCTCGTCGACCTGCCCGTCTCGGTGGACCGGGGCCTCGCGGTCCCGCTGTCGGCCCAGCTCTGCGACGAGCTCCGCGCCGCCATGCGCGACGGCGCGCTCAAACCGGGCGAGCGCCTGCCCTCCACCCGGGCCCTGGCCGGTCAGCTCGCCGTCAGCCGGACCGTCGTCACCGAGGCCTACCAGCAGCTCTACGCCGAGGGCTGGCTGGAGGGCCGGCACGGCTCCGGCACCTACGTGGCCGACCTGCTGACCCCGGTACGGCCCGGCGCCGGACCGCCCTCCGCCGGCCGGTACGGCGCGGCGTCCGCGGAGCCCGCCATCCGGCTCCCCGCGCCCGTCCTGGCCCCCTCCGGCAGGCTCCGGCACGGCCGGACGGACGGGCGGCGCACGCCTGCGGCGCCGTACGACGGTGAGACAGGGGGAACCGGGGAGGCCGGGGAGCTCGTCGACCTGCGGCCGGGGCGGCCGTGGGTGCGCGACTACGACCGCGCCGCCTGGCGCAGGGCGTGGCGCGGCGCGGCGGACCTGCCGCCGGGGGACGACCCCGATCCCTGCGGCCTCCCCCGGCTGCGTGAGGCGCTGGCCGGGCACCTGCGCAGGACCAGGGGCATCCTGGTCGGCCCGGAGAACATCATGGTCACGCGCGGGACCGGCAACGGCCTCGACCTCGTCGCGGCCACCCTGCTGCGCCCGGGCGACCGGGCCGGGGTGGAGGAACCGGGCTACCGGGTGGCCAGGAACGTCTTCGCGGCCCGGGGCGCCGAGATCGCGCCCTGCCCGGTGGACGCCGACGGCGTCGTCGTGGACGGGCTCCCCGGCGATCTGCGGGTCCTGTACACCACCCCCGCCCACCAGTACCCCCTCGGCGGGCGCCTGCCGATGCCCCGGCGCGAGCGCCTGCTGGCCTGGGCCCGCCGTACCGGGGCGCTGGTCGTGGAGGACGACTACGACGCCGAGTTCCGTTACGACGTCGCCCCGCTGCCCGCGCTGTACGGCCTGGACCCGCGGCGGGTGGTGCTGCTCGGCACGCTGTCCAAGACCCTGTCCCCGGACGTCGGCGTGGGCTGGATCGTGGCCGCCCCCGAACTGCTCGACGCCGTGGCCCTGACCCGCGACGCGCTGGCCGACCGGACCGCCGGCCCGGTCCAGCAGGCGGTGGCCGTGCTCCTGGAGAGGGGCGACCTGGAGCGGCACCTGCGCCGCATGCGGCTGGAGTACGCCCGGCGGCGGGCCGCGATCGTGGAGATCCTCGGCCCCCGAGTGATGGGCGACACCGCGGGCCTGCACGTCATGGTGGAGCTGCCCGGACACGCGGTCCGGCCCCTGGTGGAGGCCGCCCGCGAGCGCGGCGTGCTGCTGGAGACCCTCGGCCGCCACCACCACGGGCCGCCGCGCAGGCACGGCCTGGTGATCGGGTACGGCTCGGCCTCGCAGGCTCAGATCAGGCGGGCGGCCGCGGTCATCGCGGAGCTCGCGGAACGGGCGGAGGCGGGGCCGGGGCCAGGGACCTGACCACGGGCAGCGCGCGCCGGGCGTACAGCGGGTCGATCGGGAGCACGTGCCGTCCCCACCAGCGCGCGACCTCCGGCGAGGGGGAGGCCTCGGTGTACTCCGGCAGATAGTCGTCGTAGGGCGGGTCGTAGAGATAGCCGGTCGCCACGCCGTGGCGCTCCAGCTCGGCGATGGCCTCCTCCCGCTCGGCCACCAGCAGCGGGACCCGGAAGAGCGGCTGGTCCAGCTGCCGGCGCACGCCCGCCGCCGCGGTCGGCAGCTCCGCCAGCGTCCGAACCCCGGCGATCCGCCGCTCCCGCTGGCCGGGCAGGGCGCTCAGGCGCCTGGACTGGTACCACCGGGCCAGGGGGCCCCGCCGGGTGCGGTAGTCGTGCAGGTCGGCCCGGACCCAGGAGTCGAAGGCCGGCAGGTCGGGAGCGTGCTTGAGGGCCAGCTTCACGTCGGCCGGCCGCGCGGCGATCCGGTAGCCGTCCCTGGGCTCCTCGATGCCCAGCGTCCGCGCCGTCCGCAGCGCGGGCCTGACCATGTTGAGGCGCAGCGCCATGTGCCTGGCCGTCGAGGTGAACACCGAGTAGGCCTCGTGCAGGAACGTCCCGGGCAGCAGCAGCCGGTCGCGCTCGCGTTCCAGCACCCGCAGGTCCGACTCGCGCTCGACCGCCAGCACCCCGCCGGAGCCGGCCCCCGGATGCTTGGAGAGGCTGTAGACGCCGGCGGCGCCGAAGGTGCCCAGGGGACGGCCGCCGACCGTGGTCTCGATCCCGTGCGCGACGTCCTCGATCAGGGTCTTGCCCGCGAACGCGGCCACCCGGTCGGGCAGGCCGTACAGGTTCGTGGTCAGGACCGCGTCCACCGTGGACAGGTCGACCGCCGCCGTGTCGATGTTGCCGTCGTCCGGGCTGAGCGGGGCGATCACCGGGCGCAGGCCCGCGGCGAGAACCAGGAACAGGATCTCGTCGGCGGAGATCGGCGACATCAGTAACCGCTCGCCGGGCGCACACCAGTGGCGTAAGGCCAGGTAGAGGCCCAGGCGGTTGGACGGCAGGACGAGACAGCGGCGGCCGGTCAGGGCGGCCACCTGTTCTTCGGGGCTCACCCGATCGAACCGGAGGTGGTCATCACCATCCGATGATGACCTACGAAGATTGCAGCGAAGTGCGGATCCGGCCGAAAGTTTTCAAAGCCTTGTCCGCAGTAGTACGCAGAGCAGGACTGGCCAGGACCGTGCCCCGCGCCTTGCGGACCGGGACCCGGAGCATCCAGTGGACCCCCGCGCCGGGGGAGGTGCGGGCGATCCGGCCCTCCACGACCTCGTACTCGCCGTTCTTGAGCTTCTCCTTGTACTCCTTCTCGCCGCGGCCCATGTCGATGACCTGGATCCCGGCCCCGGCGGCCTTCTCGGCCATGGCCAGGTGGTGGATCAGCCCGGGGGAGTACTTGGCGAAGGCGGTGTCGTAGGCCGGGAACCAGCCCGCGAGGGTGGTCGCGGTGCGCAGCCCGAAGTGGCCGGCCATCGGGCGGCCGTCCACGTAGACCATGTCCAGCGTCCCGGCGAAGTGCTCGGTGTCGGTGGCCAGCAGGCGCTCGACGAGCTCGACGATCCACGGCTTGGAGAAGCGGTCGTTGCGGCCGGTCCGGCGGTACTGGTCGGTCTTCCAGCCGAGCAGCGTGCGCAGCGCGACCGGATCGGTGGTGGCGTAGTCGTGCCGGAGCGGTCCGACGTCCCGCTGGAGCTTGCGGCTCTTGTAGGCGGTCGTGCGGTAGGTCTTGCCCGAGGTGACCTTGATCGTCTCGATGTAGGCCTCGTAGCCGTCGCGCATGTCGATGATCGGCGACGGGTGGCGGGTGTGCCGGGCGGGCAGCAGGGGCTGCGTCGAGACCAGGTGGTCGAACTCGAGCACGGCCAGGCCGCAGTCCTTGAGCAGCTGCTGCGGGTCGAACTCCAGGTCCTTGGCGTACACCATCCCCTGCGCGTCGGTCAGGCCGGCGGCCACCGGCTGGCCGATGCCCAGCGGATGCCGCTCGAACGGCAGGAAGCCCACCATGTCGGGTCCGTCGTGCATGATCGCGACCCGGACGTGGTCTCTCAGGCTTCCCACCGTGACGGTGAACTCCGGAGACAGGAAGGGGCTGTCGAAGGCCGGTGTGGCGGTCTGGAGCTCTCTCCAGCGGCCGATCTCGGCTGCTCCGAGGTCACGGGGGTGAACGATAGAGACGCGCATGGGCTCCTACTGGGACTTGGGGTGTGCGGATTCCCCTACGCACTCCAGCATGACTATCAGGGGTGTCGATCTACTGACCATCTTGCCGGGTGGCGCGTAATGTAACGGTAAAGGATGGGAATGCCCGCTAGGGCACCGGACATGCATGTTTTCTTGATTCTCAGGGACCTCGCAGGGGGACGGACGCGGGGTGGCGCTCCGTCTAGAATAGGTTTCTAATTGCAGGCTATGAACACTCCTGGCATCGACCGGGCCCGGCTGGCCACCTGGATGTCCGTCAATCTCCCTGAGGCGGGAGAACCCGCTGACATCTCCCTCATATCCGGCGGACGCTCCAATCTGACCTATGTCGTCGAGACCCCCGAGCGCCGTCTGGTGTTGCGCCGCCCCCCGCTGGGCCACGTCCTGCCCACCGCCCACGACATGCGGCGCGAGTGGCGGGTGATCTCCGCCCTGGCCCCGACCCCGGTGCCCGTCCCCGAGCCGCTCGCCTTCTGCGGCGACGAGGACGTCATCGGGGCGCCCTTCTATCTCATGGGACACGTGGACGGCGCCGCCGTACGGAGCCAGGAGGACGCCGGGAGCCTGACCCCCGGGCAGACCCGCCGGTTGTCGGAGCGGCTGGCCGAGGTGCTCGCGGCGATCCACGCGGTCGACTACCGGGAGGTGGGCCTGGGCGACTTCGGCCGTCCCGAGGGATACATGGCCCGCCAGCTGGAGCGCTGGGGCCAGCAGTGGGAGCGCTCGAAGACCGCCGACCTGCCCGGGCACGACCGCCTGGCGGCCCGCCTGCGCGAGCGCCTGCCCGCCCGCTCCGCCTCGACCCTGGTGCACGGCGACTACCGGCTCGACAACACGCTCGTACGGCTCGCGCCCGAGCCCGACATCCTCGCCGTCGTCGACTGGGAGATGTCCACCCTCGGCGACCCCCTGGCCGACCTCGGCCTCACCCTGACCTACTGGCAGGACCCCGGCGACGACGAGCGCGCGTCGATCCCGGTGGCCGCCGGGGTGACCGTCGCCCCGGGCTTCCTGACCGCCCGGGAGTTCGCCGCCCACTACGCCAAGGTCTCCGGGGCCGATCTCACCGACCTGGACTTCTACGTGGCGTTCGGGAACTACAAACTGGCGGTTATCGTGGAGGGCATCCACGCCCGCTTCCTGCAGGGCAAGACCGTCGGGGAGGGGTTCGAGCACATCGGCGACGGCGTCCCGACGCTCATCGAGCGCGCCCACCGGGTGCTGGACGGGCTGTAGCCCTCCGGAATCCCCGGTACGGCGCCGGCCTCAGGTTCAAGTGGCCTGCAAGCGCTCCCGATACGGTAGGAATGCAGCACAACCCCTTGTTCACACGCAGCCATAACGCTTCCCTGTGAACACGCGTGCGCGCACGGTCATGAAGCCGGCCGCCGTGGAACGCTGTAATCCGCCGAGACGAGGATCGAGGACGCACCGGTGATACCGACGAAGGGAAGGCACCAGAAGAGGCGCCCGAGCTGGCCGGTCGCGCTGGGGGCGGGGGTCGTCACACTGGCGCTCATCGCCGCGATCGTCGTGTACTCCTCGGGCTCCGACAGGCCGCGCGGGCAGGTCATGACGATCCCCCCGTCCGAGGCGGCACCGTCGCTCGCCCAGCCGCCAGTGACGGAGTCCTGGCCGCGCTGGGGGGTCACGCACACCGAGTACAGCGCGACCAACGAGACGGCCGGGGTCAGGGACGAGGCCTCCCACGTGCTGAGCCGGGTGCCCCTCGTCCAGAACCAGCACATCATGGGCTGGGGCGCGGGCAACCCCGAGCCCGCACCCGGCAAGTACGACTTCCGTGACCTCGACCGTCGCGTCAAGTTCATGTCCGACTCCCAGGCCGTCCCGGTCATCACGCTCTGCTGCGCGCCCGACTGGATGAAGGGCGGCAGCGAGGGCCGCACCGACTGGAGCCAGAGCTCATTGGAGACCGCGCCCCAGCGCCAGCACTTCGACGACTTCGCCAAGCTGGTCACGACCGTGGCCAAGCGCTATCCCACGGTCAAGCACTACATGGTCTGGAACGAGTTCAAGGGCTTCTGGAACAACGCGCAGAACCGCTGGGACGCCGAGGCCTACACCGAGATGTACAACAAGGTCTACGACGCTCTGAAGGCCGTGGACGAGGACATCAAGGTCGGCGGGCCGTACGTGCCGATCCTGAGCAACAAGAACGGCCGCGGCTCGGAGCTGCAGGGACCCTGGGGCGTCGCCGACCAGCGCGACCTGGACGCCGTCGAGTACTGGATCAAGAACAAGAAGGGCGCCGACTTCATCGTGATCGACGCCGCCTCGGTGACCAGGGACGCCGGCATCCATCCCGACGAGTTCACCGCGCTCGGCAAGTTCAGCGCCCTCACCACGTGGCTGCGCCAGAAGAGCGGCGACATGCCCGTGTGGTGGGCGGAGTGGTACGTCGCCCCCGACAACGTCGACTGGACCGAGGAGCGCCGCACCGCCGTCCAGGCGGTGGCCATGATGGAGTTCGCCGCCGGCGGCGCCGCCACGGCCCTGTACTGGAACCCGCAGCGCAAGGCCGGGCAGGACTGCCCCGGCTGCCTGTGGGTCCCGGGACAGGGGCAGGAGATGCCGATGGCGGGTCTCCTGAGCGGGTTCACCAAGTGGTTCCCCGGCGGCGTGACGCTGGAGAACCTCACGTCCTCGGACCCCAAGGTGCGGGTGCTGGCCCAGCAGCGCATGCTGGTGATGGTCAACACCAGCGACGCGCCCGTCACCACCACCGTGGACGGCAAGCAGTTCGAGCTGAAGCCCTACGAGATCAAGTGGAGCGAGCGCGGCGGCGCCTGATCCGGCCGGATTCGGGGAGCGGGCACGCGGAGCTCGATCCGGCCGTCGGGCGGGGCGGGCACGTGGAGCTTGATCCGGCCGAGACCGGGGAGCGGGCGCGGCGCTCGCCCGCTCCCGTGCCGGTGAGTACGCCTGCTCACCGGGTCTTCGGGGTCGTGCCGTACCGGGAGGGACGGGCCGCGGTGGGCTCCGCCTCCGTCCTGCCGCTCTCACACGACGCCGCCGCCCCCGTGGGGGCGATCGAGGAGGCCGCCGGTCGCGGCGGCCGCGGCCGGCAGGACGGTTCGGACATGACGACGGCGAGGCAGACGGGCACCAGCGCCACGGTCAAGGTGGCCAGGACGACGTAGACGATCTCCCGCCGGGTCACCGGGCAGCTGAAGCACCGGCCGGCGCGCGCGGGCCGGGCGGCGTTCAGGGCGTCGATGCGACGGGCGAAGGCGCGGTCCCCCTCCCGGAGCATCCGCTCGATCTGCATCAGGATCCGGTCCTCCCCGCTCGGCGGGCTCATGGGACACGGCTCCCGACGCAGATCACATCGGGCATGCGAGATCAGCCCTTCCGCGCGGGACCGGCCGGTTCATGTGGCGGCTGCACGTCCAGCAGGGGATGGTGCAGGTCGAAGGCGGGCCGTTCGGAGCGGATGCGCGGCAGCGAGGTGAAGTTGTGCCGCGGCGGCGGGCACGAGGTGGCCCACTCCAGGGAGTTGCCGTAGCCCCACGGGTCGTCCACGGTCACCCGCGGCGCGTGACGGGCGGTGTGCCAGACGTTGTAGAAGAACGGCAGCATCGAGATGCCCAGGATGAGGGCGCCGATCGAGGAGACCAGGTTCAGGTCGGTGAAGTCGTCGATCGGGCTGTAGTCGGAGTAGCGACGCGGGAAGCCCTGCGCGCCCAGCCAGTGCTGCACCAGGAAGGTGGTGTGGAAGCCGATGAACAGCAGCCAGAAGTGCACTTTGCCCAGCGGCTCGTTGAGCATCTTGCCGGTCATCTTCGGCCACCAGAAGTAGAAACCGGCGAACATCGCGAACACCACGGTGCCGAAGAGCACGTAGTGGAAGTGCGCCACCACGAAGTAGGAGTCGTGGACGTGGAAGTCCAGCGGCGGCGAGGCCAGGATGACGCCGGTCAGGCCGCCGAACAGGAAGGTCACCAGGAACCCGACCGCCCAGAGCATCGGCGTGCGCATGGCGATGTGACCGCGCCACATGGTGCCGATCCAGTTGAAGAACTTCACTCCGGTCGGGACCGCGATCAGGAAGGTCATGAACGAGAAGAACGGCAGCAGCACCTGGCCGGTCGGGAACATGTGGTGCGCCCAGACCGCCATGGACAGCCCGGCGATGGCCATGGTGGCGCCCACCAGGCCGACGTAGCCGAACAGCGGCTTGCGGCTGAAGACCGGCAGGATCTCCGTCACGATGCCGAAGAACGGCAGCGCGAGGACGTAGACCTCCGGATGGCCGAAGAACCAGAACAGGTGCTGCCACAACATCGGCCCGCCGGTGGCCGGGTCGAAGATGTGCGTGCCCAGCCTGCGGTCGGCGGCCAGCGCCAGCAGCGCGGCGGCCAGCACCGGGAAGGCCATCAGCACCAGCACCGAGGTCAGCAGCACGTTCCAGGTGAAGATCGGCATGCGGAACATGGTCATGCCGGGCGCGCGCATGCAGATGATGGTGGTGATGAAGTTGACCGCGCCCAGGATCGTGCCCAGGCCGCTCATGGTCAGGCCCAGGACCCACAGGTCGCCGCCGACGCCGGGCGAGGCGATCGAGTTCGACAGCGGGGTGTAGGCGGTCCAGCCGAAGCTGGCCGAACCGTCCGGGGTCAGGAAGCCCGAGACGGCGATGAGGCTGCCGAACAGGAACAGCCAGTAGCTGACCATGTTCAGCCTGGGGAAGGCCACGTCCGGCGCGCCGATCTGCAGCGGCATGAGCACATTGGTGAAGCCGGCGAACAGCGGCGTGGCGAACATCAGCAGCATGATCGTGCCGTGCATGGTGAACATCTGGTTGAACTGCTCGTTGCTGACCACCTGCAGGCCCGGCTGGGCCAGCTCGGCCCGGATGACCAGCGCCATGATGCCGCCGATCAGGAAGAACCCGAACGAGGTGATCATATATAGGTAACCGATCACCTTGTGGTCGGTGGTCGACAACCAGTTCGCGATCACGGCACCCTTGCGGTGCCCCTTGACCGGTGCCGGCGGTGACGTCAGCGGTTCCTCAGCCGGCGGCTTGTAGGTCGTCATCACGATCACCTCCAGCCCGCCCTGCCGCGGTGGTCCGCGGGGTTTTCGCCGTCTTTTCACGCGAAGCGGGGTCATGGGGGGCGTGTGGACGCCTGTCGGCGGTCCCGGCCCGGCTGCGCACGTCGATGGATGGATTCACTCCGGCTCCTCGCGGAGAGGGAAGATGCGTCACATCTCGTGCCGCGCGGGCTTGTTACCCCAGGTCAGAGCTCCGAACCGGTGATGGTGAACGCTTGGGGGAAAACCGGCGGGACGCCGAGACAACCGGGCCGCGCACACCCGTCCGGTCGTGACCGGAGGGGGACCGGGTCGAGGCCCGCCGGGCGGGTGAGGCCTGAAGCCGGAGGGCGGCGGGTACGGCGGTGCGCGCCGGGTGGTGAGTGCCTCCGTCGGCGGGGCGGGTGATGCGCCGGCCCGTGGGGCGTGTCCGCGGTTGGTCGGGTGTTGCCTGCCCGGGGCTGCGCCGCACGGCGGCCCTGCCCGCCGGTGGGGGTGTTGTGCGGCGGCGAGCTCGCCCGTGGGGTGGGTTGCCGGGCGGCGAGGCAGGCCGGCCCCGGGTGTGTCCGTGGAGGTCTCCGCCGCCCCGGATGCCGACCTGGCCGACCGGGCGTGCGCCTGCTGCGGGCCTGCTCCCGCGCACTCAACCCGGTAAGCGGTTGCGCAGACCGATCCGCGGCTTGACCCTCAATGACACCCTTCGTCGCGGGCGCCCCGGTGTCGTGGCCGGATTCGGCCGCCGTACTGCGGCGCAGCCTCGGGCGGGCAACACCCGGCCCACAGGGGACCAGCCCCACGGGCGGGCAACACGGGCCCACCACGGACATACCCAGGGCCGGCCTCGCCGTCCGGAACGCACCGCCGTACCAGCCCACCCTCAGCGCCCGCCCTCAGCTTGAGGACGTCCCCCTACGGCGCCTGGCTGAGGCCGATCACGATGAACCGCTCGGCGATCACCGCGACCGCCACGACGAACGCCGGGGCGGCGACCCACATCAGGGTGCGCCCCGCCTTGGCGGGCCGGTCGGCGTCGCGCAGGCGGACGAGCTGGTAGGCGAAGAGCGCGGCCCAGGCGAGCACCAGGGCGGCCAGGCCGATCGGCGTGGCAGGCGAGCTCCGGTCGCCGGGGCCCCGCAGGTTCACCGGCTCGGGGATCTGGGCGGCGGGCGGCTGGGCCCTGAGCGTGTAGACGGCGGCGTCCTGGTTGGAGTAGACCCGCTTGAGCGCCTTGGAGGAGTCGAGCGCCACCCGGAAGCGCTTGTCCCAGTCGGCCGGGAAGCCGTGGTTGAGCTGGAGATAGGCGGCCTGTCCCCGGCTGACCACGAGATAGGTGTTGCCAGGCGAGAGGGTGAGTTTGTCGATCACCGATGAGATCACGACGGGGTTCTTGTCCACGAGCACCTGCTCGTAGCGGATCTTGTCGAAGTCCCGCTCGCCCCAGGGGATGGTCGGCGTGACCTCCTCGCCGATCAGCGGCACGAGGTACAGCACGCGGCCGCTGGGCTCGTCGTGCTCGTAGATGTAGTGCATGGCCGCGACCTCGCCGGTGGAGACGCGCTCGAACTGCTCGTTGCCGTAGCGGGCGACCAGGAAGGCCATCGAGAGCACCAGCGCGCACCCCGCCGCCAGCAGCAGGGAGATCCTGCGGGTGAGGCGCGGGTCGAAGCGGATGTTGCGCTTGCGGATCGGGACCGTCTCGTCGGAGCCGTCGGCGCCGCTGGAGGGCAGGTTGGGGAAGAACGCGTAGGCGGCCAGGATGCAGGCGCCGGGCAGCGCGAACATGTAGATGCGCAGGCCGATCTCGCCGCCGTAGCTCTGCAGGCCCAGGGCGAGTACGGGGATGCACAGCATCAGCAGGGCGGCCCGGTCGCCCACCCCCCGGCGCAGGCGGCGCAGCAGGCCGGTGGCGGCCAGCAGCAGGATGACGGCGCAGATGCCCAGGCGGGCCATCAGCACGAGGGCGTGCTTGGGGTCGCTGCCCTCGATCCGGTCGCCGGTGTTGCTCTGCAGGTTGTCCAGGATCCTGCCCAGCCCGCCGAAGAGCTGCTCGATGTGGCCGCTCCAGAAGGTGGTCGTCTGGTAGCTGATCCAGGCGAGCACGATCAGGCCGAGGAAGAACGGCATGGCCCAGCTGAGCGAGCACCGCCGCAGCAGGATCAGGCCGGTCAGCGCGCCGAGCATCATGAACGGCGTGATCTGGTGGGAGGCCGTGGCGGTCACGAACAGGCCGATCAGCAGGATCAGCATGATCGATCGGTCGTAGACGCCGGTGCTGTGGCTCAGCTCACCGGGCGTCAGCCCGTCCAGGCGGGCCAGCAGGCGCCGCAGGCGGCCCTTGGCCGGCATGGGCGCCCGGCGGGGCTCGACCCGACCGAACCAGCGCAGCAGGATCGCCACGAACGCGAGATAGATCGCGTAGGTGAACCCCTGGGCGGAGAAGTAGTCCTGGCCGATCCACTGCACGATGACGAAGAGCAGGGCGGCGAACCAGCGCGCCCGGGTGGTGGCGACCACCTGGCGCAGGATCAGCACGAACGGCAGCAGATAGAGCAGGTTGGACAGCAGCGGCGTCCACTGCATGATCGTCGTGAGGTCGGTGATCCCCGCGGCCCTGGTGATGAACGCGACCAGCGCGAAGAATCCCGGCCAGGCGAAGCGGGCGTCCAGGATCGGC
The DNA here is from genome assembly GCF_016863195.1 of Paraplanobispora takensis. Classification (GTDB taxonomy): domain Bacteria; phylum Actinomycetota; class Actinomycetes; order Streptosporangiales; family Streptosporangiaceae; genus Planobispora; species Planobispora takensis. Next base: position 46,361 of record NZ_BOOK01000045.1, read on the forward strand.
GAGGACTCGCCGGTGCGGGCGATGAACTCCACGAAGCCCGCGTGCACGTACGCCGTGTGGAAGCGCGGTTCGCTGTTGATCAGCGCGGAGGCGCCGTGCAGCGCGAAGGTGATCGCCGAGATCTGGAAGAGCAGCAGGAACTTGCGGTCGGTGTTCTGGGCGATGGTGACGAAGAACGCCATGATCATCAGCAGGATGGCGGCGAACGCGGCGCCGGGCAGGGCCGAGATCAGCCCGAGCCCGTCGATCTGCGTCACGTCGACGCCGCGCAGCGGCCCCGGGGACACGCGCAGCGCCAGCACGTACATGACCAGGCCCTCGACGGTGAGCAGCGGGGGCAGCCATGTGGCCGCCGCACGCATCAGCGCCGCCGGGCGCGGCTCACCGGTCGGGGGAGTGACGGGCCGGGAGGCGGGGCCGGGCGTGTCGACGCCGGTGGCCTCCGCCGTTCCGGTTGTCACGTCATTACCTGCCGATTGACTCACGTCTAACATCATGGGGGCTGTCAGGACCCCGATGCGACGGATGATTGTGAAGTTTTGCCATAATTGAGCATTTTGCGTAGTCCATTGACGATCAGAGCGGCCACCGCGAGCTCACTCAGCAGCAGCGCGTACCCCACCGCGTTCACGCCCAGATGGGGGAAGAGCAGCATCGTGCTGACGAGCACGAGGACGGCCAGTCCGATCTGGACGAGCGCCAGCTTGCGAGCCTGCCCGCGGGCCCGCAGGCCGCTGAGATAGATCTCGATGAGCACCCGGGGCAGCACCGCCAGAGCCATCAGCTGAAGCAGCAAGGTACCCCGATCGGCGAACCCGTCGCCGAAGACACGCAGGATGAACGGCCCGGCGGCGATCGTCACGATCACGATCGGAATGATGATCATGAAGGCCCGGCGGAGCGCCCGGCGCGAGTTCGCCGCCAGCGCGTCCCTGTCGAAGGAGCCCTCGACGGTGAGCGAGGTGGCCATGTTCATCGCCAGCAGCTCGATCAGGCACCCCAGCGTGTGGGCCATCGAGAAGTAGCCGAACGTCACCTCGTCCACCTGGGCGGCGATCAGCACCGGGATCAGATAGACGATCGCCAGGATCGAGAACGTGCCCGGATAGTCGCCGGCCAGGAACCGCCCGATCTCGGGGAGCCCGGGCGGCGCGGAGGTGGTCTTGGTCTCCTTGACGTGCCGGGGGACGACCTTCCCGAAGATGAAGATGTTGATCGGGATCAGCGCCATCGCCGCCGGGATGATCCAGGAGACGAAGATGCCGTCGTCGGGCAGCGCGAACGCCAGCCCCACCAGCATGACCATCTTGACCAGGCCGTAGCCGAGGCTGTTGACCGGGACCCAGGTGGCCTTGCGCAGACCGGCCAGGGTCACGTCCTGGAGGGTGAACACCGACCAGACCAGCACCGAGGCCAGGAAGAACAGTCCCTGGCCGAAACCGCCCAGGGAGGCGTAGGTCGGCCCCCACCACGGCAGCGTGAGCAGGAATCCGACCGCCGCCGTCACGCCGGTGGCCCCGGCGATCACGTAGGCCCGGACGATGAGCTCCGGCGTGCGGCGCCCGGCCAGCGGGATGAACCTGGCCAGCGCCCCCACGAAGCCCAGCGCCGTCAGCGAGGCGAACAGCCGCATCGCGGTGATCACGGCCTGTCCGTGGCCGAAGTCGGCCGGGTCGTACAGCTTCGCGGCGAGCCACCAGTAGCCCATGCCCAGTACGGCGGTGATGGCGGTGTTGGCCATGAGCGCGTAACCGTTGCGGAACAGCGGGTTGCGCAGGTCGCGGACCAGCTTGCTCCACAGTCCCGTCGGCCGCGCCGCCGTCTGCGCGGCCACGTCCTCGTGAAGGGTGGCCGATCCCGTGCCCGCGGGCGCGGCGGCCCCGTCGAAGCGCTCGGAGCCCGCGTCCGCGAACGCACCGTTCGGGATCGTCCGCTCGTCGAGTTCGCTCATGTCCTTGCCTCCCCTCACGTCCGCAGACGTGTCGCTCACGCGAGTCCGCGGACTTTGCGCAAGCCGTATCTGGTGCGCCTGATGACGGCGTAGCCCTTCGTCAGCACGCGCTCCCTCATGTAGATCAGCGGGACCCGGTCGCCCTCGACGGCCCGGCGGAACATCGTCATGGAGGTGGCGTCGGTGACGGTCAGCCTCGGCATGGCGAGCACGTCGTGCCGGTCGGCGGCGATGGCGTTGTTCACCGCGCAGGCGGCCCAGTATCCGGCCCGGCGCACCTCGCGCCGGACGCGCGCGCTGGAGTAGCCGTACGGATAGGCCATCGTGGTGACCGGGGTGCCGAGCTTGTCCTCCAGCAGGGCCTTGTTGCGGCGCAGCTCCTGCCGGAGCTGGTCGTCGGGCAGCTGGTCGAGCTGCGGATGGCTGTGGCTGTGCCCGGCGATCTCGATGCCGCAGGAGACGGCCTCGCGGACCTGGTTCCAGGCCAGCGTCCTGTCCAGCGGACGGCCGGCCGCGTCCTTGCCCGCGTCGCTCACCCAGCCGCTGGTCAGGAACAGCGTCGCGGGAAAGTCGTGCCGCTCCAGCAGGGGCATGGCCTCAGAGTGGAAGTCCTCGTAGCCGTCGTCGAAGGTCACCACGATCGGGCGCTCCGGGATGGAGCGCCCGTTGTTGCGGTGCAGCGAGGCCACCAGGTCGGCCACCGTCAGCGGCGTGAAGCCGCTCTCCTTGAGATAGGAGAGCTGCTCGCCGAAGGCCGAGGGCCGTACGGCCAGCGGCTTGGTCTCGGCGGTCGGCTTGTCGGAGACCGAGTGGTACATCAGGATGGGCACGCGGATCATGACTGCCCCAGCTTCAGGCGGAGAGAACCGACAACATAACCCCAGGTGGTCCAGGCCAGGCCGATCACGATCGCGGCGGCCCTGCCCAGGCCGGACGGGTCGCCGCGCAGCGCCTCCCCGACCCCTCGCAGCGCCCCCAGCGGCAGCGCCTTCAGCGCGTGCGCCCGCTCGCTCGCGAGACCGTCGCCGGCGCCGACGCTCTGGGTGACCAGAGCCTTGGACAGGCCCTCGGCGTAGCACCGGGACCGGAAGTACGAGAACCGGGAGCGCGCGGCCGAGACCTTGTGGCCGATCACCGCGGCCGGCTCGAAGAGCATCACCGAGCCGGGCCTGCGCTGGGAGAGCCGGATGCAGAACTCGGTCTCCTCGCAGCCCAGGGGCCGCGGCTTGCGGCCCTGGACGCTGCGGCCGATCCCGGTGTGGAACCCGCCGACCCCCGCCACGACCTCCCTGCGGAAGGCGGCGTTACCCCCCATGACGTTGCGGATCGGTGCCCGGACCGTGGGCATGCCCTCGTAGGAGCACCCCACGGTCCAGTCGAACTCGCGCGGAAACCAGCGCGGGCGACGGCCCGTCGCCCACAGCGGCCCGGTGTACCCGCCCACCCCCACGACGGACGGATCCTGGAAGCCCTCCTCCAAAGCTTCCAGCCAACCGGGCTCGGCCACCGCGTCGTCGTCCAGATAGGCCACGATGTCGCCCGAGGCGGTCGCCGCACCGGTGTTCTTGCCACCGGACAGCCCCTTCTCGTGCGCGTTCTCCACCACGATCGCGTTGGGATACTCGCGCTTGAGCATCAGGTGCAGGTCGGGGTTGTAGTCGACGACCAGAATGATCTCGTGCGGCTTGCGCGTCTGGCCCTCGACCGATGCCACGGCCTCCCGGATGTCCTCCCAGCGCTCCTCGGTGTAGACGCAGATGACGACACTGGTCTTCATGACTAGGCGGCGCCCTGGTCGGCGGCCGGGGCGGCGGTCTGGGGCTCGGGCAGCACGGCGGCCGGCTTGACGCGCCACTCCTTGATGATGGTCTTCAGCACGCGGATGCCGTCCCGGACCGCGTGGAGGTTGCTCTCCCCGTGGATCCGGCAGCGCTCGTGGCTGGGGACCTCCTGGATCTTCAACCCGGCCTTGGCGGCCCTGATGTTCATCAGGGTCTCGACCTCGAAGCCCGCGCAGTCGACGTTCAGAGCGTCAAGGTGACGCGCCCAGAAGGCGTTGTATCCGTAGCAGAGGTCGGTGTACTGCGTGCCGTAGATCTTGTTGACCAGCCCGGTGAGCACCTTGTTGCCGAACGTGCGCGTGAAGGTGAGGTCGTCGCTGCCGCCGCCGGTCGCGTAACGCGAACCCTTGACGAAGTCGGCGCCGGTGACCAGCGCGCCCACGAACTGGATGATCTCCCGGCCGTCGGTGGACCCGTCGGCGTCGATCATCACGATGATGTCGCTGGTGCAGGCGGCGAACCCGGCGGCCAGCGCGTCACCCTTGCCCTTGCCCGTCTGGGTGACCACCCGGACGTTCGGCCGCAGCCGCTTGGCGACGGCGACGGTGTCGTCCACCGAGTTGCCGTCCACCAGGACGATCTCGTCGATCCACTGCGGCAGCGTGGCGAAAACGTGCGGAAGGTTCTCCGCCTCGTTCATGGCCGGGACGACCACGCTGACCGTAGGGGAAATGGCCATGTGAGGGGTGAGCGGGGTGAAGCGCTCAATGGGAGGCATCGACCGCAGCGGAGGCTTGGCCGAGTGCTTGGTGATGTCGGGACTCATGATTACAGGTGTCCTTCCGAACGGTCGGTCGTCATGGGTGGCTGCCAGACGGACCCGGAGCCGTGCACGATCGAGACGATCGAGGGAAGTGGCGAATGCGGGTGAGGATGCATGAAGGGTCCTGGCGGAATGAGCTGCTGAGGTACTGGGACGAGTCGAGGGGCCTAACCGGCCCCCCATGGTTCCTTGACGACGGTGGCGGGCGATTGGTTCTGGACGGAGGTGCGCATCCGGCCGAAACCTTTCAGCACACGATCAGCCAGTCGATACAGTTCAGGGCGGTCGGTCACGATGGTGCGTGCTTTGTTGACAGGTGCCCGACCCATCCAGTGAACGGCCGCCGTCGGCGACGGGCGGGAGACGCGCCCTTCGGCGACGAAAAGATCACCCGTCTTTAGCCAGCCCTTGTATTCGCGGCCGCCCTTGCCCATGTCGACCTGGCGCAGGCCCGCGTTCGCCGCGTGCTCCGCCATCAGCAGGTGGTGCACGATCCCTGGTGAATAACGGGCGAACTCGGTGTCGTAAGCGGGGAACCAACCCACCAGGGTGTCGGCCGTACGGAGACCGAAATGTCCCGCGACCGGCGTGTCGCCGGCGTAGACCATGGTCAGCACGCCGGAGAAGGTGCTCGACCTCTCGGCGTGCATCTCGTCCAGCAGCTGGACGATCCACGGCTGGGCGAAGCGGTCCACCCGGCCGGTGCGGCGGTACTGGTCCGACTTCCACTGCATCAGCTGACGCAGCGCTCCGCCGTCGGCGGAGTCCCACTCGAAGCGCAGCTCGCCCTGCTCACGGCCGAGCTTGCGCTCTTTGTAACGGACAGTCTTGTAGTTCTTGGGAGAGTTGGCGCGAACCTGCTCGATGTAGGCGTCGAAGCCGACGCTGAGATCCATGATCGGCGCGGGCCGCACATCGGTCTGGTGCGCCTCGAAGGTCGGCTGACCCGCGACCATGTGGTCGAAGTCGAAGACCGAGAGCTTGCACGCGCGCAGCAGCGCGCGCAGGTCCACCTTCAGGTCCGGGACCGAGATCAGCCCGTGGCACGTGGTGAGGAACCCGCCCAGCGGCTTGCCGATGCCGAAGTTGTGCCGCTCGTAGGGGAAGAACCCCACGATCTTGTCGCCGTCCTCGACGACGGCGACGCGGACGTAGTCGCGAAGCCGCCCCATGGCCAGCGCGAACTCCACGGACAGAAACGGATTGTCCAGGGAGGCGTCGGCTCCCTGCAGGTCCCGCCAGCGGGAGATCTCGGTCTCGCCGAGGTCCCCCGGGCGAACGATGCTGATGTTCACCTTGACCTGGCCCCCTGTTCGGTCTGCAAGCTCTCGCTCCCCCGGTACAAAACACGCAGCACGTAGATGAAGCCGCTCAGTACAGCGATGGTGGCCACTCCCGCCCTGGGGGACCACGCGTCAAAAGAAAGCATGGCGGTGGCAAGTAGAACGTTTACAACGAGACTTGCCGCCGCCCCCACTGATAGTGCCGCAAGAGGGTCACGATCACGCAACAGTCCCATGACTGCCGCCCCGGGAACCACCAGAAGGAACATGGGAGTCAAAACCAGACGAAGGGGTGTATCGACACCCGCCAGGGTCAAAACCGCCCCGGAAATGCAGGCAACGGCGAGTATCCACGTGAACACTCGACGGTCGATCGGCATCTCTGGCTCCCCGGACGGACAGGTAGACGGCTGGTGGCCACCTCATGTGACCAACCGGCGCGCATCAACGTCAATGGCGACGTCTGGCATCTGTCCATGGTTTACCTGATTGCAAAGAGATGTCTGTCCCGCATCCAAGCTGTGGTCAAAAGGTCAAGACGTCTCCGGGGCCGGCGTCGACTCCGGCGAGAGGCTCTCCGAGGGGGTGGGGACGGGGTCCGGATCGGGCTCGGAAGCCGTTGGTTCTGGGCTTTCCCACATGATCGTGCAGCTCGGGTCGCCGCCCGCGGACCGGAACGAGACCCGTCCGGAGCCGTTGTTCCCGTTGTCAGAATAAGTGACCCAAATCACTCCTGTCGCACCAGCCTTGAGCCGTCCCCGCCGTGGCTGGACGATCAACCCCCCTGACGTGGCCGCCGACCAGTCGAGGGCGGCGTTGCGCGCGGTGATCCGGATCTGCCCCGCTCCCTGGCTGATGTCCGAGGGGCACGCGACGGCCAGCCGGGCGGCGGGGCGGGGGGCGGCGGTGCGCGCGGGGCGGGACCGCTGGGGCACCGTACGCCGGGCCGGGCCGGGGGCGGGCACGGCGGAGGGCGTCACCGAGGGGACCGGCTCCGGGGTGGGCTCGGCTCGCGGGGTGTCCTCCGGCGTCGCCTCCTGCGGCGAGGTCGTCTCGGGGCCGGGCTCGAAGGTGATCGTCGGCGGTACGGGCTCGGGCGCGGCCTCGGCCAGGCCGGTCGAGCCGGAGCCGATGTCCTGACCGGTGAGGGCGATCATGCCTCCGGTGGCCGCCAGCAGGCCCACCGCGGCCACGACCATCGGGACGCTGCGCTTGGTCCGCTTGCGCCGGGCCGCGCGGCGCGGCCCGGACTCGCGGGAGGGCCGGGCGGTCACGACGGGGAAGCCCGACCGGTCGAAGCGGTCGCCCGCCTCGACGACGGCGGCCCTGGTCGCGTCGAGGGAGGGGTTCACGCACGTCTCGATGACGCGCCGGCGCAGGGAGAGCGGCGGGAAGATCACCGGAACCAGGTCGAGCAGCCGGCCGGCCGAGACGTGCCGGTCCCGGCGTTCGATGCAGACCTCGCACCGGGCGATGTGGCCCGACAGCCGCCTGCGCAGCATCTGAGGGAGCGGCCCCTCCAGCGAGTCCACCATCGCCGACAGGTCGGGGCAGTGCGCCCGGCCGACCCTGGCGAGCACGACCGCGGCGGCGGCGTTCTCCACGTGGTCGCGGGCCCGGCCGAGCCGCGTCGTGACCTGCCGGGAGGTCAGCCCGACGACCGCGGCGACCTCGCCGGCGCCCAGGCCGTGCCGGAGGGAGAGCTCCAGAATCTCCCGCTCCGGCCCGCTCAGCTCGGCCAGGGTCTCGTACACCAGCCAGGCGAGTTCTCGCTCCTGAGGGTCGTCGTGGCCTTCCGGGGAGGGTAAGGGCGTCGTCCCCCCTTCGCCCTGGGGGCGGATCGTGCAGCGGAAGCGGGTGAGGGCGTACAGCCAGGGGCGCAGGCGCCCGGCGTCGCGCAACCGGTCTATGCATCCCTGCGCGGTGACCAGGGCGTCGTGCACCGCCTCCGCGGCGCCGTCCCGGTCGGCCAGCAGTGAGCCGGCGTAGTCGGTCAGGCGTTCGGCGTAGGCGTCGTAGAGGCTCGCGGGCGCCTGCGTGTCGGCGTGCCTGAGCGCCTCCACGAGTCGTTGGTCGTCGGCTCGGCCGACGGTCGGCCATCCGGGCACGGACTTTTCCTCCCCGTAGGACGGTTGCGTTCACGGGCCATGCCCGAGACCCCACACGCGTGGGACGCCACTGATTCATTAGGGGTTGTCCTGATATGCCGACCTGGCATGAGCTGGGAAAACTGAAACGGCCGGTGCCCGTGGGGCACCGGCCGTCCAGAGGAGACGGGAGTGACGAAGATCGGCGGTTGGGATCAGCAGTTGGGCGAGCAGAGGCGGCGCTTCATGCCCTCCAGGAAGAACTTGCGGATCTGGAGGATCTCCGTGGCGATGTAGGCGTCGCCGTGGGTCGCCTTGGCCAGCGCGTCCATCTGCCGCTTGCCGCCGGCCGCGTCGGGGCTGTAGGCGATGAGGATGATGCTGACCGGCTTCTCCGGGTCGAACTCCTGCTTGAGGAAGTTCACGATCTCCTTGTTGCTCATCCCGCCGTCGGGGTCGTCGTTGCCGGCGCCGTCCGTCAGGATGAGGATCGTGTTGATCTTGTCGCTCTTGTAGGTGTCCTTCATCTTCTTGTAGGCGGCGGCGAGGGTGTCGTTGAGACCGGTGTCGCCGGTCGCCTTGGCCTGGACCGTCGACAGCTTCTGCCTGATCAGGTCCCGCCGGAGCACGCCCTCCACGTTCTCGGTCAGCGGGCCGACCGGGACCGCCTCGCGGTAGTCCACGCCCTGGCCGTCGAGGTGGGTCGAGAACTCCCACAGGCCCATCTCGCTGTTGGTGGGGAACAGCTGCATGCCCTCAAGGGCGATCTTGGAGATCGCCTGCATCCGGGTCAGGCCGGTGCCGGGCACCGGCAGCGCCATGGTGCCGGAGACGTCCAGCAGGGTGACGAGCCGGGTGCCGAGGTTGAGCCGCGACCACGACTGCGACAACCGCGCGACGGTCTTGGCGTCGGGCACCTCCAGCGCCTGCGGGGCCTTGGCCTGGAAACCGCCCGTGTCGGAGATCGCCTTGCCGCCCTTGCCGTCGGGGGTGCGGAAGCCCTGGTCGCGCAGGGTGGTCTTGGCGGCGTCGGTGCCGAGCTCCTTGGCGAACTCCTCGGCGACCTTGCGCGTGCCCTCGTCGCGGGACATGACCACCACGGGATAGTCCAGGACGAAGGTGCCCTCGGCCGGATAGAGCGGCACGGCCGGGACCTCGGGCTTCTTGCCGGTGTTGAACGCCCAGACGCCCTGCTCGGAGGAGATCCCCAGCGGGGTGCGGCGTCCCTTGACCCCCAGGCTGGCCAGCAGGGCCTCCTGGTCCTTGACCGTCGAGCCGGACAGCGTCTTCATCGCGCCGACCAGCTGCTCCTCGCCGACGCCCGCGGCGGTGGCCACCCCGGAGGCGGCCAGCAGCGCGCCCAGCCCGGCGGCGTTGAGCGAGGGGTCCAGCGCGAGCACGCGCACCTTGCGGCCGGGGCCGTCGACGTTGGCCGCGTTCGTGGCGTTGATCATGCCGCTCCAGCTCGCCTCGCCGAAGCTCTTCTTCAGGTTCGACACCATCGATCCGGCGGCCACCATGACCACGGGGGACTGGGCGACGGAGCCGGAGGCGGCGGGCACGGCCGGGTTCTTCGCGCGCAGGCCGGTCACCCACAGGGACGAGTCCGGGATCCACAGGTCCATCGCGCCGACCTTGCCGCCGTTGCCGCCCAGCCCGGCGGCCACCGTCGCCGAGGCGGCCTTGCTCACCTTGACGCTCGCGCACCCGCCGTCGACCTCGTGGCCGGCCTTGTTGAACCGGTCGGCGATCTTCGCCAGGGCGGGCTGGATGTCGGGCGAGGCGGTGACCCGGAGCGCGACCGGGTCCCCGGAGCACCCCCGGTCCCGGTTGATGATCACGAAGGCGGCGACTCCGAGCAGCACGGCCAGGGCGACCGATCCCGCCAGCGGGACCAGTACCTTGCCCCGCCCCCCGTTCCGTCGACGGCGGGCCGGCTCGTTGTATGAGGTGTAGCCGTCGTCGAGTTCATCTGTCCGGTGCCGTCCGCCCACGATGCCCTCTTCGGTGTCGATGTCATGAAGCTAGCGGGTCACCCTATCCAGAGGTAAACCGCAATATTCACGGAACTGTACTGGGAACGCTTAGTGTGGCAAAACACCTCTTTTGGTGCTGTTATCACTCTACGTAGCGGTAGTGAATGCCTGTGTCTCATGAGCTGAGACAGGTATGGCCGTACACGTCACGGGATTCCCCGCCACGTAGGCTGCCTCGGGGGACCAGTCGCCGGACCGGGGGGAAGCCGTGCCGTTCACGCCCAGTCACATCGCCGCTGTGCTGCCGCTCGTCTCCTCGGAGCGGATGCGCCGCCTGCTCGATCCGTGGGCGCTGACGCTGGGTGCGATGGCGCCTGACCTGCCCATCTTCCTGCCGTTCCTGCCCGACTACCGGATCTGGCACTCGGTGGCGGGCGTGCTGACCCTGGTGCCGGTGGCCGTCGTGCTGCTCATGGTCGGCTTCCACGGCCTCCTGCGTGAGCCGCTGACCGCGCTGCTGCCCGCCTCCCTGGCCGGTCGCGCGGCCGATCTGGCCCCCGGCCGGTACGGCGTGCGCCGCCTGCCGGCCGTGCTCGCCGGAGGCGTCGCCGGGGCGTTCACCCACATGGCCTGGGACTCCTTCACCCACTCCTACAGCTCGGCCGTCTGGGGGTGGCAGTGGCTGGACGCCCGGGTGGCCGGGCTGCTGCCGGTGTTCCGCGTGCTCCAGTACCTGTCCACGCTCGCGGGCCTGGCCGTCGTGATCTGGTGGGCCCGGCGGCGGCTGATCCGCATGGAGCCCCGGCCGGTGCCCGCCCGCCTGGCCATGTCCGGCCGGACCCGGCGCCGGGTCCTGGCGGCGACCGTGGTCGCGACCCTGCTGGGGGCGGCGGCCTGGCCGCTGCTGTTCCCGCCGGACAGCCCCTCCGCCGTGGTCACCCGGCTGGGCGCCGGGGCGATGGCCGGCTGCTCCCTCGGGCTGCTCGCCTACGCCGTGACGTGGCGGTTCAGGAAGACCGTGACAGTATTCGAAGGTGTCTAACGCCCCGCATCCCGGCCTGGCCGACTACGCCAACCTGCGCGACGTCGAGCTCCGCAAGAGCCTGGAGGCCGAGCACGGCCTCTTCATCGCCGAGGGCGAGAAGGTGATCCGCCGGGCGGTCGCCGCCGGCTACCCGGTCCGCTCGGTGCTGCTGACCCGCCGCTGGGTGACCTCCCTGGCCGACGTCCTCGACGGGCTCGGCGACCGCGTCCACGTGGTGGACGAGGAGGTCATGGACGCCGTCGCCGGGTTCCCCGTGCACCGCGGCGCGCTGGCCTCGATGGAACGGCGGGCGCTGCCCCCGGTGACGGAGATCCTGCGCGGGGCGGGCGTTCCTCCGGAGGACGGCGGAAAGGCGGACGGGGCGGCGCCCCGGCGCGTCCTGGTCCTGGAGGACCTCGTCGACCACGGCAACGTGGGTGCGATCTTCCGTTGCGCCGCCGCCCTGGGCGTCGAGGCCGTGATCCTCTCGCCCCGCTGCGCCGACCCCCTCTACCGCAGGGCGGTGAAGGTCTCCATGGGCGCGGTCTTCGCGATCCCGTACGCGCGGATGACCAACTGGTACGACGGCCTGGCGGAGCTGCGCGCCGCGGGCTTCCGGACGCTGGCGCTCACCCCCGACCAGTCCTCCGTCCCGCTGGACGAGGCCGCCATGGGGGAGCGGGTGGCGCTGCTGCTGGGCTCGGAGGGGGACGGGCTCTCCTCCCGCTGGCTGCACGAGGCCGATGAGTCCGTGTGCATCCCGATGAGCCCGGCCGCCATGGATCTGGGCGTCGACTCCCTCAACGTGGTGGCGGCCGCGGCCATCGCCTGCCACGGCCTGATGCGCGGCGCCCAGGAGCGGGCTTAGGGGAATCCCTAGGTCGGTTCCCGAGGTACGGCCCGGCGGCGGGGGCTAGATTCGAAGGTCGGCCGCCGCGGGGCGCCCGGGAAGGCGGGCGGTCGCGCCGGTGCGGGACGGGACATCTCAGCGTCGCGATTCTCGTCTGGAGGTCCGGCATGCTTCTCGGCAAGGTGGCCGTGCCGCTCCCGGAACTGCGCTGGCCGGTCCAGGTCGTGCTGGAGGGACCGGCCTGCGGAGCACGGCACGACATCGTCGCCCCGGAGGGCTACCTCGTCGAGGCGCGGCTGGCCGCCGACCTCCTCGACCGGGACCCCCGGCTCCGGTGGATCCGGCCCGAGCCCCACGAGATCGAGCCCGCCGGTCTGACCAGGCTCGTCGCGGCGAGCCCTCCGTCCCCGGGCGGCTCCGCACCGGACCCGGCGCCGGCCGGTGACGCGCCGGACGCCGCGGAGACCGGCGAGGCGCCCGACGGCGCGTGGAGCGGCGGTGTGCCGGACACGGCGCGGGCGGGCGGGGCGGCGGGCGCGGCGTGGGCCGATGCCGTACGGGGTGGTGCCGTACGGGGCGATGCCGTACGGGATGCGCCGCGGACCGGCACCGCGGTCATCCAGCCGGCGGTGGGATGGGCCCTGGACCGGTCCGCGAGGCCGGTGGTGGGGGAGGAGCTGGTTCTGGTCTCACGTCTGGGCGGGAGCGGGACCGGGGCCGCGGACCTGGCGGTCGGGATCCCGGCGGCGATGGAGGCCGCCGGGCAGCTCGGCTGCTCCGTGCCCGGGGAGAGCGTCGCCCGGCTCGTCGAGGTGACCGGCGGCAGGGCGGCCGTCGTCGACTCCGTCCTGCGGGCGCTGCGGGGTCGCGACGGCGACGCCCTGGAGACGTGCGTCTGGCGCGCGGCCGACCTCGACGGCCTCATCGCCGGGATCTGCACGAGACTCCTGCACGGGGCCGACGCCGTACGGCTGCACGCCGTCGTCCTGGCGGCGCGCCTGGGTTACGCCCACGGCGGGCTGCCCGCCCTGCGCCCCGCGCTCCGCGACCCCGAGCGCGAGCCGTGGTGGCAACCGCTCTCCGGCGGCTGGTACCGCATGCAGCCCCTGTGGGCCACCGCGCTCCGCGCGATCAGGGTGCGCGGGGACGAGGCCTTCCGGGACCGGCTGACCCGGCTGGTGGGAGAGCTTGAGGGAGCGCGCGCCTATGAGGAGGCGGTCGACCTCTGCCTGGGCGCGGGCGCCTTCGAGATCGGCGCGGCCCTGGTGGCGGAGGCGGCCGGGGAGCTCGGGTCCGGCGGGCGGCCCGGCCTCCTCGGACACTGCCTGACCGGGATCCCCCGCTCGGTCCTCGACCGCCATCCGGTCCTGGCGGAGCTGAACCGGGACACGGTCCGGGACACGGCGGGGCAGGACGGCGGGGCGCTGTGGAACGAGGTCCGTGCGGCGCTGATGAACGGCAGGTTCGGGGCGGCCCTGGCCGCCGGGAAACGGGCCCGTCAGCTCACGGCCAAGAGCGGGCGGAGTGTGCCCGGGCACCTCGCCCACGCCCTCCGCCTCGCCCGGCGCGCCCGGTGGACCCGCTCGACGGAACGGCGCATGCGCCTGCTCCTGCGGGTGGCCGAGGCGGCGAGCCTGCCCTGCGACCTCCCCTCCCGTACGGACCGGGCCGCGTCCCCGGCGTGGACCGGGGAGGCGATCCCGTACGCCGGGCCGGTCGTGAGGCCGGACGAGGGCACCGAAGGCGGCACCGAAGGCGGCCCTGAAGGCAGCGCTGAAGGCAGCGCTGAAGGCGGCGTCGACGGGGGCGCCGGTGGGGGCGCCGGTGGGGGAGCCGTCATGCGGGCGCGGTTGCTGGGCGGCCTGCGGGTGACGATCGGGGGGCGTCAGGTGACGGGCTGGTCGGGGCATCTGGGCCGGGCGGTCCTCGAATACCTCCTGCTGCGGCATCCCAAGCCGGTACGGCGGGACGCTCTGGCCGACGTCTTCTGGCCCGGGGTCCCCGAGTCGTCGGCGCGCAACCGTCTCAACGCGGTGCTGTACGGCCTGCGCGGCGATCTCAGGAAGGTCACCGGTTCGCCGGTGGTCGTCTACGAGCGGGAGGGCTACTCCCTGGCCGCGGGTCTCGACGTCCGGCTGGACACCGAGGAGTTCATGGCCGGGCGCGCCGAGGCGATCAGGCTCCGGCGGGCGGGTGACCTGGAGGGGGCGATCGGCCGTCACGAGGCGGCCCTCGCGCTGTACTCCGGCGAGCTGCTGGAGGACTCGCCGTACGTGACCTGGGTGATGCCGGAACGCGAGCGGCTGAGCGCGGCCCATCTCGACCTGACGGAGAGCCTGGCCGGTCTCTATCTGGAGGCGGGAGCGTACGCGGCGTGCGCCGACGCCTGCCGCCGCCTCCTGGTGCGCGACCCCTGCCGGGAGGAGGCGCACCGCCTCCTGATGCGGTGTTACGCCCGGCAGAACCAGCCGCACCGGGCGGCCGCGCAGTACGAGCTGTGCAGGCGGGAGCTCGACGCGGTCCTCGGCATGACACCGGATCCCGAGACGGACCGCCTGTACGAGGCCGTGCTCCGGCACCGGGCGATCTGACCGGCGGGGCCGGCGGGCTGCGCGCTCCGACCGGCCGGGACCGGTGGGTCGCGCTCCGGCGGAGACCGGCGGGGCCGCCCGCCCGGACGTCCCCGCCGGTCTCCGCCCCGGATCACGTTCCGCCGGGGCCCTCTCCCAGGCGCAGATCGCCGCGCTCCTCGATGAAGGCGAGGATCTCGCCGAGGTCCCAGCCCCGGACGCTCCTGGCGTCGCCGGTCTGGTGGTGCGACACCTCGCAGGCCAGCGCCTCCCGCGTCCGCGCGTCCACCGTGATCGCCAGGGTGAACGACTGGCGGTGGACGCGCCCGGGCGGGGCGGAGGCGGCGGGCCGGTCCGCCTCCGCGGCGGCGAGCGCCGCGGCCTGGCCGAGCCAGTCCTGCCTGACGATCTTCTCGGGTCCGATGCCGATGCCCTCGGTGAGCGAGGCCACCTCCTCGGCGGACCGGGCGGCCAGGTCCGCGAAACGGATGATCCCCGCCTCGCGCAGCAGGTCGGCGGCCTTGGGCCCGATCCCCTTGATCAGCTTCAGGTCGTCGCCGGGGCCGCCGTCCGGCGCGCTCTGCGCGATCGGCGCGCCGGCGGGGACGACGTCCGCCTGCGGTGCCCGCTCGCCGGATTCCGCGACACCGGCGGGGACACCGGCGGGGGCACCGGTGGGGGCACCGGTGGGGGCACCGAGGGGGACGCCGACGGGGACGAGGTGGGACCGGCCCGCGTCGTCGTCGCGGGTCCAGAACCCGTCGGGGGAGAAGACCACGATCTCGCACGCGTAGACACCGGGGCCGAGCGCCGACAGGTCCACCCGGTGCCGTCTGCCGGGGGAGGTCCCGGTCCGCTCGCCGAGCGCCCTGCCGAGCAGGAGCCGTCCCGGCACGGTGTGGTAGCGGACGCTCCAGGTCGTGTCCGTGTCGGTCTCCCAGGTGAGCGTGGAGCCCGTGACGCCGGCCTCCAGGATCCGGGGGAAGGCGGCCGTCCGGGCCAGGGCCACGGCCGAGGCGGCGTCCAGCTTGCCCGCGCCCCACGCGTCGTCGGGCGCGGCGGCGCTCGGGCCGTCCCGGCGCGCGGACCGCGTGAGGATCTGCCCGACCTGCTCGCCGGTGAGCTCCGGCCGCTGGGACAGGATGAGCGCCGCCGCTCCGCAGACGTGCGGGGCGGCCATGCTGGTGCCCGCCATCAGGGTGTGGCCGCCGTCCGGCTGGGGGAGACGGGCGCTGTTCCGGCACCGGGCGGAGGTGATGATCTCACCGGGGGCCGCCAGGTCGGGCTTGCGGTCGCCGAAC
Organism: Paraplanobispora takensis; assembly: GCF_016863195.1. Taxonomy (GTDB): domain Bacteria; phylum Actinomycetota; class Actinomycetes; order Streptosporangiales; family Streptosporangiaceae; genus Planobispora; species Planobispora takensis. Next base: position 62,007 of record NZ_BOOK01000045.1, read on the forward strand.
CGGGTGGGGCCCGCGCTGCTGAAGTCCGACAGCCCGCCCAGGGAGGCGGGGTCGAACGCGCCCGAGGGCCGGATCATGTAGGAGGCCACCGTGATCACGCGGCGGGCGGTGCCGGGGACGGAGATCGTACGGGACGGGTCGGCGGAGCCCGGGGCGAAGCGGCTCTGCTCGGCGGCCCCGGGCCCGGTCCTGGGCGCCCGCTCGATCCACGCGTCGTAGCGGCCGTCGTGTACGGCGTCGCCGTACAGGACCAGGCGCCACAGGCCGGCCTCGAGTCCCGCCGCGTCCCCGGCGGTCAGGATGACCGTGGTCGAGGTGTCGCCGGTCCCGGCCGAGTCCTCCTCGCTGTCGATCGTGACCAGGTCGCCGCGGTCGGTGGTGAACAGCCGCAGCTGCCCGGGGGCGACGGCCGCGGAGGCGGACCCGGTCGGCGGCACGACGGCGACGTCGAGGCGGTCCCCTCCGGGGAACCAGATCTCGATGATGTCGTCCTGCCGGTCGCCCGGCCGGACGAGCACGTCGAGGGAGACCGTCTCGCCCTGGCCGATCACGCCCCCGGCGTGGACGTCCCATCGCCGCTCGTTGCCGGCGGACTTCACGATCGCCACGCCGGGACGCCGGGCGAGGTCGTCCAGCGCCCGCTCCACGAGCGTCTCGCCGCAGTGGCCGCCGCCGTTCATGCCCTGGCTGATGGTGACGGCGACCGGATGCCCCTCCGCCCGCCGTACGGCGTAGTCCACCGCCTCGACCAGCTGGGCGGAGCGGCCCAGCGAGACGCCGGGCTCCCCGGCCAGGGCCACGACGACGAGGTCCGCCTCCGGCGCGATCCCCGAGTAGTCCCCGCCGAAGCCGCTCTCGTCACCGGCGGCGATGCCGGCCACGTGCGTGCCGTGGCCGGTCTCGTCGTCCCGGTGCGGCACCACCTGCAGGGGGTCGGCGTCGGCCAGCGCCTTGTCGAGGTCCGTCTTGAGGTACTCCGCGCCGTAGGGGACGGAGCCGCCGGATGCGGCCGGCGCGGCCTGGTCCCACAGGTACAGGACGCGCGAGCTGCCGTCGGCGTGCCGGAAGGAGGGGTGGGTGTAGTCGATGCCCGAGTCGATGATCGCGACGATCGTCCTCTTGCCGCGGACGGGTCCCGTCTCGCCGTCGATGAACACCTCGGCCCGGACGTCGGGCCGGGAGACGTTCAGCTCGGGGAACATCAGGCGGGAGGCCTCGACGCGCTCGACCGCCGGGTGCGCGGCCAGCCGTTCGAGCCGGTCGAGCGGCACCCGGGCGGCGTACACGCCGGTCCCGGTCTCCGGTGCGGCGCCGGTCGCGGCCTCCGGTCCGGTGCCGGAGGCTGATCCCTGTCCCCGGCCGCTCCCCCTCTCCGGGGACAGGGCCGGGGACAGGGGGGACACCTCCTCCGCGAGCTCCCCCCATCCGGCGCCCGCGGCACGGACGAGCACGTCCACCGTCCCCGCGCCGTCCCCGGGCCGCCAGCCGACGCGTTCGGCCGGCGGCGGCGCCACGGCCCGCGGCCGGTCCGGCCGTTCGGCGACCGTGCGCAGGAGGTGCCGGAGGCGGACGTCGAGTGTGCTCATGATGCTCCCCTGCCTGTTCCCGCTGCCTGTTTCCGCTTCCTGTCCCTAGGGACGGTCGTGCCCGCCGGTGTCCGCGGCGTTCGCCTCCGGGCCCGGCCGCTCCGGATGGGCACGGCGGGCCGGCTCGATCCGCAGCACGAAGGGCAGCTCCGCCACCCGCCGCAGCGCCGCGGCCCCCTCGACCCGGCCCGGCAGAACGCTTCCGCCGGCGGGGCGGGCGTGGAAGCCCGCCTCCGCCAGCGCGGACCGCTGCGCCGGACCCGGCGGCCCGTCGGTGAGCACGAGGAGTTCGACCGCCCCGGCGAGGCGCCCGCCGGACAGCAGGTGCCGGCCGCGGGCGTCGAGCTTGTCCCGCCAGTCGCGGGTCACCGTGGCCTCCCCGCGCCCGGCGTCCGCCGGGTCCCCGGCCCGGTCAGCTGTAGACCATGACGCGGACGGGGCTCTCCTCGACGAACCCGGGAAGGATGTCGGGCGCGCCGAGGAAGGCGGGCTGCAGGTCCGGGTGGAACCAGCGGGTCGCGAATCCCGCGAAGGGCGGCAGCCCGATGCCGGGACCGAGGACGTCCACCGTGATGTAGATCTCCAGCAGCCGGGGCCGGCCGTCGGCGGGGGCCGGCACCGTGGGGATCCGCATGGGGAGGATGTTGATGAACCCCGGGCCGAACGCCGCCGGGGGAAGGGAGAGCACCGGGCCCTGCGAGACCGTGTTGAGGTCGACGGTCAGGCCCCTGATCTGGTAGGTCAGCGGCGCCATGACCGCGGCGGCCGCGGGACCGCCGGCCAGCGGGGTCGGGTTGCGCCACAGCACGGCGAACAGGTAGGCCTCGTACCCGCTCTGGATCACGCGGCTCGGCTGGAGCGGGCCGCCCGGCACGACGCGCTGGTAGGGGCCGACGGCCATGAGGTCGAACCAGAGATAGGGGACGGGCAGCGGGGTGATCGGCGTGGTCTCCTCCGGAGAGATGCCGGACTCCTGGTAGCCGGGACGGTACATCGCCTGGGCCTGCTGACCCGGCCGGCCCTGCTGGTAGACCTGGCCCGGCTGGATCTGCTGCGTCCACTGGCCCTGCTGGCCCTGCTGCGACTGCTGCCCCGCCTGCCCCTGCTGATAGCTCTGCCCCTGCTGGTAACCCTGGCCCTGCTGCATGCCCTGGGACTGCTGGTAGGCGCCCTGCCCCTGCTGGTAGCCCTGCCCCTGGAGGCTCTGGCCCTGCTGGTGGCCCTGCTCCTGCCGGCGCATCTGCGCCTGCTGCGCCCTCTCGGTGAGGACGCGGTACTTCCTGCGGTAGATCTCGGTGTACTGCTCGAGCTTGCCCCGGATCTCCTGGACGACCTCCTGCACCACCGCCTGGTCCTCCCCGGTCTCGAGGATGGCCTGGGTGAGGTCCCCGGTCTGGGGGCCGGGGTACTGCTGCTGGGTCGTGGAGCCGGAGGAGCGCTGCGCCATGGAGGATTCGCTCATCGTCATGGGAATCTCGCCTTCGGGAGCCGGGCGGGAGGTGACCTCCCGCGTCCCCCCGACCGTGGCACGGCGCGCTTAGCGGGCGCTCAGGCCGCGGCGGAGCCGGGACTCAGTTCTGGCTGAGAAGTCCCTCCCGCCCTGGTGGGACGCCCGCGCCGCGGCCCGGGGCGCGGGCGTCCGCCGCTCAGGTCCCGCTCAGGTCCCGCTCAGATCCGGCTCGGAGGCCGCTCCGTAGTCGGAGCTCTGCTCGCCGTACCCGGTGGCCTGCCCGGCCCCCCAGTCCAGCAGCCGCCTGGCGGACCGGAAGCGGCGCTCGGACGTGCGGTCGCCGAGCACCACGCCGACCAGCAGGTGACCCTCGCGCGCGGCGGCGAAGGCCAGGCAGTAACCGGCGGCGCGGGTGTAGCCGGTCTTGACGCCCAGCACGCCGGGAACGGTGCCGACGAGCTTGTTGGTGTTGGTCCAGGTGTGGGCGCGGTGCACCGCCGTCCTGGGCACGAGGTGCCTGCGGGTGGAGACGATGGCCGACAGCACGGGATCGCGCAGCGCGACCGCGGCGAGCCTGGCCTGGTCGAAGGGGGTGGAACGGCCGCCACGCGGCTTGGGCAGCCCGTCGGCGTTGGTGTAGAGGGTGCGGGTCATGCCCAGGGCGCGGGCCACGGCGTTCATCTTGGCGGTGAACCGCTTCTGCCCGGGACCGTAGACCCTGGCCAGGGCGTGGGTGGCGTCAGCGCCGGAGGGCAGCATCACGCCGTAGAGCAGGTCCCTGACGGTCAGCCGCTCCCCGGCGCGGAGCGAGGCGTCGGTGGCGTCGTTGCGCCTGGCGTACTTGACGTCCCCGGACGTGATCGTGACGACGTCGTTCAGCCGGGCCCGGCGCAGCACGACGTAGGCGGTCATGATCTTCGTCAGGCTGGCCACCGGCACCGGGGTGGTGGCGTTGCGGCTGTAGTGGACCGTTCCGGTGGTGGCGTCGATCAGATATCCGGCGCGGGCGGTCAGCGCCGGTACGGCGGGCGCGGTCAGGGCGGGTGCGGCGGGTGGAGCCGAGGCGGGTACGGCGGGCGTGGTCAGAGTGGGCATGTGGGCGGGTGCGGCGTCGGCGGGTGCGGCCGGTCCGGCGACCAGGAGGGCCGGGGCGGCTAAGACGGCACAGGCGATCAGGCGAATTCCCCCGTTATGCATGGGAATCATCGTGACAGGGGGAGGAGCTGATATGCGGTTTCTAGCGATTCCGGTAATGAAACCTTGGCATCCGTGGCGCCTGGTGAGGAAAGCCGGAAATCAGCCCTGCGTACCCGAGGCCGGGGTCGTCTCGGCCGTCACCGGTCCCTCGGAGACCGCCGGACCGTCCGTGTCGTCCTCGCTCACCGGGCCGCTCACATCCGCCCGGCGGGAGCGCGCGCGGCGGCGCCGTACCAGCAGGACGACCGCCGCGACCGCGACCGCCGCGACCGCCGCGGCCGTGAGGGGGGACTGCCCGGCCAGGGCGAGCCAGCCCCAGATGACCGAGTAGAGGCCGAAGTACGTCACCGGGCACCAGGTCAGGCAGCCGAGCGCGCTGGCCAGGAGGTACTTGGGATAGGAGATCTTCAGCACCCCGGCCACCCAGGGCAGGGCGTGCCGCACGCCGGGCACCCAGAAGCACCCGTAGACCGACAGGGCCCCCCAGCGCGCGACGAACCGCTCGGCCTTGAGGATCCGCTCCTCGCCGATCCTCCTGCCCAGGCGGGAGGCGTAGATCCTGGGACCGAGCACGTGGCCGATCCAGTAGTAGGCCTGGAAGGCGGCGAACAGCCCGACCATGCCGACCAGGAACAGGATCCACACCGCCGGGGACAGGGGATCGGGGACAGCAGCCGCCGTACGTCGCATGACCGAACACCACCGCCAGGATCGTTCTACCGTTTCCTCGATATTAGGGCAGCCTTACCTCATTTTGGGTTACAGGATGCCTGCAAGCGGGCCGCAAGCACTGAGCAACTCACCGGGCGTACACCTTAGGACGACGAAGGAAGGTGCGTGCCATGAGTCCGCGAAGCAGAGTGAAGCCGGTACTGGCGAGCGGGACCGCGAGTGTCGTGAAGCTGCTGGTCGCCACTCTCGCCTTCGCCGGGGCGTACGTGGGGGTGGAGGCGTCCGAGAACGCCTCCGGCCAGGCCCGGGCGAACGCGGCGGACTCCCGCGTGGAGACGGTCAACCTGTCGTCGGACGCGCTGTCGGTTCCCGCGACCGAGGCCCTGAAGTCCGGCACCGTCACGGTCAGCGCGGTCGTCGCCACCGCCCAGGGGTGCGACAAGCCGTACAAGGTGCAGAGCGTGATCGACAACGAGGACCCGCAGGACATCGTCTTCTACGGCTGGAGCCTGGAGCGCTGGAGCCCGGCCGCCAAGAAGTGGCGGACCTACCTGACCGCCGACTCCGGCTTCACCGGCAGGACCCGGGTCGTCGAGTGGCAGCCCCGGATCGTCGACAACCCCGGCTGGTACCGGGTGAAGCTGTCGATCACCGACCAGGGCGTCGTGGACAGCGAGAAGTTCCAGGTCAGCTGCTGAGGCGGTGGCCCTGACGGCCGGTCCGGCGCGTTCGCCGGGCCGGCCGTGACCATCCTGAAGACTGCCCGCCCGGGAGTGCGGCCCGGGCGGGCGCCGGACCGGCCGACGGACCACCCGGGCCGGTCGGGCGCAGTATCGGCCGACGGATCATCCGGGGCCGGTCGGGCGTCACCCCGGCGCAATGCTCCGTCCCGGGACGCGGCCTTTTCGCGGAGCCGCGTTCCGGGACGGTCCGCTCAGGCGTTCAGCGAGCGCTGCGCCGCCTCGACCCAGCGCGGCACGCCGACCCGCCGGGCCACCTCCAGGGCCTTCTCGTAGTGCGGCTTGACCGCGTCGGCGAAGCCCAGCCGCAGCGCCAGGTCGCCGAGCGTCAGGGCGACCGGCCAGAGCGCGACCACCCCGGTGCCGGCGCCGGCGATCCGGTCGGCGAACGGCTTCAGCGTGTCGTAGGCCTCGACCATCCGCTCGCGGTCGTCGAGCAGCATGCCCGCCAGCGCGCGCCAGATCATCGCCAGCTCGTACAGGAAGTCGGGACGCACCGGGGTCTTGACCGCCAGCAGGGCCCGCGCGTCGCGCATGTGCCCCGCCGAGGCCAGGGCGACCGCGTAGGCGTCCAGGGTCCACTTGGCGCCGCGCTGGTGGGCCTCGGCCAGCAGCTCCACCATCTCCCCGGCCTTGCCGTCGACCAGGTGCAGGCAGAAGGTGGTGATCACCGGCAGGTCCTGGCGGCCCTCGAGCATCCCGGCCCGGGCGGTCAGCCGCGCCGCCTCCTTGTAGGCCTGCGAGGCGCCGGCGAAGTCACCGGCGATCATCAGGCGCTGCCCGGCGTACCAGGCGCCCACCGCCATCGGCGCGGGCAGGCCGTACTGCCGGGCGAGCTGCTCGGCGGCGGCGACGTGCGCGTCGGCCTCGGCGAACGCGCCCGAGGCGGCCGCGCACTCCATCAGCACCAGGTGGGCCAGGGCCTGGACGGCGACCTGACCGCTGGCCTCGCCGACCTCCAGCAGCTCCCGGCCGATGACCTCCCGCTCGCCGACCGGCGTGATGCCGTAGGACTGGCGCAGGCGCCCGCTCAGCGCGGTCGCCAGCAGGGCGGGGTCACCGGTCCTGCGGGCCAGCTCCTCGGCCTCCAGGGAGGCCTGCTCGCCGCGGGAGGTGGCCGAGCCCTCCAGCTCCAGAGCGAGCGTGGCCAGCAGGCTCGCCCGCAGCGACTGCTCGGCGGAGGGCAGCTCGACCAGGGCCTGCTCGGCGACGTCGACGATCTCCCACGCGGTGCGGGTGAAGTCGCGGGCCATGCCCTTGTGCGGTACGGCCAGCGAGGCGGCCACCCGGGCGGTGAGCTCCAGGTTGCCCAGCGGCCTGGCGGCCTCCATCGCCTCGCGGCGCCGGCGCCGGGCCGCGGCCATGTCGCCGCACAGGGCCAGCGCCTTGATCAGCCGCAGCGTCAGCAGCAGCCGCTCGTGGACGGTCTCCGGGGTCTGGGCGGCGCCGGAGCGGTCGAAGGCCGCGATGGCCTGCTCCCACAGCGTGGCCGCCTCCCGGTGGGCGAAGCGGCGCTCGGCCTGCTCGGCCGCCAGGCCCGCGTAGTGCACCGCCTTGGCGGCGGTCTCCGCGGTCCCGGCCGCGTCGTAGTGGTGGGCCAGCGCGGCCACGTCGGAGGGGTTGCGGCGCTCGATCACCGCGGCCACCGCGGCGTGCAGCCGGGAGCGGCGCAGCCGGGAGGCGTCGGAGTAAAGCGTGTCGCGGACCAGGTCGTGGTCGAAGCGGAGCATGCCGGGGCCCGGCTCGGTGACCAGGCCCGCCAGCAGCGCCGCCTCCACGGCGTCGACCACGGCGTCCTCGTCGCCCGCCACGTCGACCAGCACGTCCACGTCGACGTCGCGGCCGATCACCGCGGCCTGCAGCAGGATCTGCTGGGCCGCCGCGGGCAGCCGGGAGATCCGCCGCCGCAGCACGTCGCGCACGCCGGAGGGAACCCCGGAGAGCACCTCGGAGGCCGTGGCGCGGTCGCCGACCGCCTCGGCGTCGAGCAGGCGCACGGTCTCCCGGACGAAGAACGGGTTGCCGCGGGTGCGCTCGACGATGCTCTCGACCGCCTCCTGGTCCACCTCGCGCACGCAGGTCGCCCGGACCAGCTCGGCCACGGCCTTGGGGTCGAGGCCGGACAGGGCCACCCGGACCGGTCCGAGCCGGGCCAGCGCGGCCAGCACGTCGGCCTGCTGGTCGGTCAGCTCGCTGTCACGGCAGGTCACCAGGAGCAGCACCCGGCTGCCGGCCAGCAGGCTCGGCAGCGCGCGCAGCAGCGCGAGGGTCTGGTCGTCGGCCCAGTGCAGATCCTCCAGCGTCAGCAGGATCGGGGTCTCCCTGGCGACCGAGGCGAGATAGCCGCCCACCGCCCGGTGCAGCCGGAAGCCGCCGGAGGCCTGGTCGTCGTCGGGGACGGGCGCCGCGTCGTCCAGCAGGGGGGCCAGCAGCGGGGCGTACTCGCCCGCGCCGGTGACCTCCACCAGGGTGCGCAGGATCTCCACCCACGCCCAGCCGGGCGGGGTGGCGCTGCTGTCGGGGCAGGCGCCGGAGGCGGTGCCCCAGCCGTCGGCCGACAGCCGGTTGGTGAGCTGGCGCACCAGCGTGGTCTTGCCCGCGCCCGCGTCACCGCTGATCACCGCGACGGTGAAGCGGCTGGTCCTGGTCGCGGCGGAGACCAGCCGGTCGAGCTCGGCGTCCCGGCCGACGAACGGCTCGGGCTCCAGCGGCGGCGGCTCCACCGGGATCATGGTGGGCCGGGGCGGCCAGGTGTCGGCCGCGACCGCGGGGCGCTGCCGCGGGGCGACGGGCAGCTGCAGGCCGGGGTCCTGGGCCAGGATGTCCGACTCCAGCTTGCGCAGCGCGGGGCCGGGGTCGATGCCCAGCTCGTCGGCGAGGATCGTGCGGGCCTTGCGCAGCGCGGCCAGGGCGTCGCCCTGACGCCCGCAGCGGTACAGGCCCAGCCCGAGCAGGCGCCAGCCCTCCTCGCGGAGCGGGTGCTCGGTGGTCAGCGCCTCCAGGTCGGGCACCGCCTCGGCGGGCATGCCCAGGCGCAGGCCGGTGTCGGCGTGCCGCTCACGGGCGATCAGCCGCAGCTCGGTCAGCCGGTTCACCTCGGCCTCGGCCCACGGCTGGTCGGCGAAGTCGGAGTACGGCGTGCCGCGCCACAGGGCCAGCGCCTTCTCCAGGCCGAGCCGGGCGGAGCCGGGGTCGTCGGCGTCCAGCTGCTCACCGGCGGCCCGGACCAGCGACTCGAAACGGAGCGCGTCGACCTGGTCCGGAGCGATCCGGAGCGCGTAGCCGGAGGCGACGGTCACCAGCAGCCGGTTGGGGCCCCCGCGCGGGCGGCCGGGCTCCAGGACCCGGCGCAGGCGGGAGATGTAGACCTGCAGGCCCGACTGCGCGCCCTTGGCGGCGTCGTCGTCCCACAGGTCGTACAGGAGCGAGTCGACCGGGACGACCTGTCCACGGGCGACGAGCAGACGGGCGAGGACGGCACGTTGCCGCAACCCGCCCAGGTCGAGCGCGTCGTCACCGGAGTGCGCCTCGACCGGACCGAGAACCCGGAACGCCACCATGTCAGCCGCCACGGTATGCGTGCTTTCGAATCGCGCACAAGGTCTTTCCCAATCTGGCAGATGCGAGCACCCCTCAGAGTGCCCGTGAATCTCCGCCTGAGTGGAGACCCGCGCGCATCCTAACGGCTGACCGGCTCCTTGTCGGGCGCCGGGACGACGCCCTCGCGCCTGCGCAGCAGCGCCCACGCGCCCAAGGCCAGACCGCCGAAGGGGATTTCGACAGTGTAGGTCCAGAAACCGAACAGAAGTGCAGCGGCGGTGGCCGAATCCAGTGGAGCGCCGAAGAAGACCAGTGCGCCGACGGTCCCGGCCTCCATGATCCCGGCCCCGCTCGGGGTGACCACGGCGGTGGTCAGGACCCGCGACAGGGCGAAGACCGCGATCGACTGGGCCAGCCCGGGGTAGGCGCCGGTGGCGTGCAGGCAGGTCACCAGGATCAGCCACTGCAGGCCGAGGAAGGAGATCATGCCCAGCGTCAGGCCGGGCCAGCGGCTCCGCACGATCGTGGAGGTGTCGGCGCGCAGCCGCTCCAGGGCCCCGGAGGCGGTGTGCTCGGCGGGCCGGATCCGCCGGGGCGCGAGCCGGACGAGCGCGTCGAGGACCCGGCCGAGCAGCGCGGCGGCGCGGTCCCAGTAGAGGGCGGCGGCCACCGCCGTCACCAGGATCAGGATGGACACGGCGCCCACCCAGCCCGCGTTGACCACGGTGGGGCTGAGCGCCTGCCCGCTGGCCAGCAGGGCGACGATGCCCAGGGCGGGCAGGATGAACCGGAACAGCGTGTTCCAGATGCCGCTGGCGAGGGTGGAGACCACGACGGCCCGGACGGGGAAGCCCCAGCCCTTGGTCATGGCGAAGGTCAGCGCGACCCCGGCCGCGCCGCCGAAGGGCAGCAGGTTGCTCACCGCGCTGCCGGCGGCGTTCAGCGTCAGGGCCTGCGGGTGGCTCAGCCCGGGAAGGGAGGCGGTCAGCACGAAGGTGTAGGCCAGCAGGCTGGCCAGCCAGACGACGGCCATCAGCGCGACCGTCTGCCAGCCGAGCGCGGCGAAGCGGGCGCCGACCTCGCTCCAGGAGACCGTCTTGCCCGTCAGCGCGTGCACGATCTGCGGCAGGAAGACGACGAGCGCGGTGGCGAGCCCCAGCGACACGACCGACAGGCCGATCTGGACCCACTTGTTCTTCATGTCACCCCCTGGACCAAGTGTGCCGGTCTCGGGGTCATCCTTTCGGAGGAACTTCGAAGGGGTGCCTCAGCCGGGTGCCGGGCGGCAGGCCGCGCTGGACGTACCACTCGGTGCCGAAGATCAGGCGGTAGAGCGGCCCCGGAACCTTGAGCATCACGCCCAGGGTGCGGGTGTCGGCGCCGGTGGCCTGGGTGGCGTGGGCCGCCATGCTCGCCCGCTTCTGCCGGGCGAAGCGGCGCACGTTCACCCGGTGGGTGATCTCCTCGCCGGGGGAGTAGGCCCGCTCGAAGGCCCGGATGTCCAGCTGCGGGTAGAACCTGCGGACCAGCTTCAGGCCCCGCAGCAGGGGGTCGCGGTTGACCGTGGCCTCCAGCACGACCGGGGTGCCCGCGATCTCCGCCGCCCGGCCGCCCACGCGGTTCACCTGGACGTGGTCGGGGTGGCCGTACCCTCCGGCGGGGTCGTAGACCGTCAGCAGGTCGGCCTCCTCCTCGGCGAGGATCCCGGCCAGCCGCCGCGCAGCCTCCTCGCAGTCGGCGTCGATGAACGCGTCCGGCGGCCGGTCCTCGGCGATCCCCCCGCCGGGCGCCAGCCCCGAGTCGCCGTAGCCGAGGTTGACCACGCGGGCGCAGCCCAGCGCCGCCGCCGACTTGTACAGCTCGGCGATCCGGGCCTCGCCGAGCGCCTCGCCGGGGGCCAGATCGGCCTGCCCGCGCTCGCCCGAGGTCGCCACCACCAGGACCACGCGGTGCCCCTGCGCGGCGAGCATGGCCATGGTGCCCGCGGTCAGCAGGGCCTCGTCGTCGGGATGGGCGTGGAAGAACACTGCTGTCATCGAAGCGGCCACGCAAGCATGATCTCATGCGGCACTACCCTGGCAGCGTGAGGATCCTCCACGTCAGTGACTGTTACCTGCCGCGCCTGGGCGGGATCGAGGTGCAGGTCGCCGATCTGGTCCGGATGCAGCGCGAGGCCGGGCACGAGGTCGAGGTGGCGACCGCCACGCCCGGCGAGCCCCTGCCCGGGGTGCACCGGATCGTCGCGAAGCTCCCCTTCGACCTGCCGGTCCACCCGACCGGGACGGGGCACCTGCTCCGGTTGATGGCCGCCCGGCGGCCCGACATGGTGCACGTGCACACGGGCGCGGTCTCGCCGTTCGCCTGGATGGGCGTGCGCGCGGCGGCCCGGGCCCGGCTGCCCGTCGTCGTGACCGTGCACAGCATGTGGGATCCGGTCACCCGGGGGCTGTACCGCGGGCTGCGGCTGCTGTTCGAGTGGCACCGCTGGGGACTGGTGGGCACCGCGGTCAGCGAGGCGGCCGCCCGGCCGATCCGCGCCGTGGCCGGCCGCGGCGTGCCGGTGCACGTGGTCTCCAACGGTCTCGACGTGTCGGGCTGGCGTCCTCAGGGGGAGGTACGGCCCGCGCGGGCGCCGGAGGCGTCCGAGGCCGTGCGGGGACCCGGGGGCGTCGCGGACGGCGAGGCGGTGCACGTCGTGGCCGTGGGGCGGCTGGCGCCGCGCAAGCAGCCGGTCAGGCTGCTGCGGCTGCTGAAGGAGGCGCGCGCCCGGGTGCCGTCGGAGGTGCCGCTGCGGGCCACGATCGTCGGGGACGGCCCCGCCCGCGCCCAGATGGAGCGTTACCTGCGGGCCAACGGGATGACGGGCTGGGTCTCGCTGCCCGGCCGCTACAGCCGCGAGCAGATCCGCGCGCTGCTGGCCTCGGCGGACGTCTTCGTCGCCCCCGCGCCCCGCGAGTCCTTCGGGCTGGCGGCGCTGGAGGCCAGGTCGGCCGGGGTCCCCGTGGTGGCCAGGGCGCAGAGCGGCGTGGCCGACTTCGTCCACCAGGGCAAGGAGGGCCTGCTCGGCCGGAGCTTCGACGACCTGGTGAGTTCGGTGGCCCGGCTGGCCCGCGACCGTGACCTGCGCGAGTCGATCGCCGCGCACAACCGCGAGACCGAGCCGGTGGCCAGTTCCTGGCCGGCAGTCCTGGAGGGGTTCGACCGCTGCTACGAGCAGGCGCGCGCGAGGCGGGGAGGCTGAAGCCGGCGCCGGAGGGGAGCCGGAAAGGGAGGAGCCGGCACGGAGAACGGGGGCCCATACCGTGCCGGCGGTCTCTCACCGGTGGCGCCGGGGCGGAGCCGGCGCCGGGCCGTGCGCCCGGCGGGAAGAGGTCCGGGCGCACGGTGGCGTGCTGAGGGCCGGCGCACCGTAGGGCGGGCGGATCGGCGGATGCCCGGCCGTACGGTGAACAGGCTGAAGGGGGTTGCGCCGTACGGCCGGCGGATGCCGTACGGCGGGGGTACCGGACGCGGCCGTCGCGCCGCACCGCCCCCCCGGCAGGCGGTGCGACCGCCGCGTCAGACCGTGCCCTCCGCCCCACCGGAAGGCACGGATCCGCGGATCGGTGTGCCTGCCGCCCCACCGGAAGGCACACGTCCACGGGGTCAGGAGCAGGCGCTGGCGAGCTTGGTGGTGGCCTGCTGAGCCTTCGTGCCCAGGTCCTGGACGGCGCTGGCGGCCCCGGCCGGGTTGTTGGGGTCGATCTTCAGGGCGCCCCAGGTCGCGGAGAAGTCGTTGAGCGCCGAGGCGAGCTCACCGTCGGCCTTGGCGGCCAGAGCCTTCAGGTCGGCGGAGAACTTCTGGTTCGCCTCGTTGAACTTGGCGAGGTCGCCCGAGATGGTCGCGGCGTTGCTGGAGTAGTCCGTGAAGAGCTTCTGCGCCTCGTTGCAGAGGGCGGTGTTGCTGCCGGCGCCACAGGCGGCGGTCAGCGAGAGGAGTACGGCCCCCGCGGCGACTGCGGCGATACGACGGGGGGAGAGGACGGAGAACATTGTCTGCCTTTCATTGCAAACTGTGACGATCAGTACGTTAGGGGTGCCGCCTTGCGGTTCGCTTTCACGGCGCTTACAGATGGGCATCGGTCGTCCTGCCGCAGGCCGCGGCGGAGAAACCCCATCTGCTGGGAGAGATCGTCCTCACCGGTGCAAGGTGGGCGAAATTCCTGTTTCGTTACTGTCCGTCACCGTAATGAAGGCATTGGGGCCGTCACGACCGGCGGGCGCGCCGCGGCGGCGGGCGCACCACGGGCGGTGACACGGCTAGAAAGGCAGCGGACGTCCTGAGGGCGTGCGCAGGTCGAGCGGGACGGGCTGTCGCGGCGGCCGGGGCTTCTGGAGAATTTGAACCCTTTTCATGTCCTACTCCCTTTTGTTGGAGTTTGGGAGAGACTACGCCATCCGACCGACAGTTTCGTCCGCTTTTTGAGACCTCCCGTCTCGAAACCGGGACTCAGTGGCGCAGCGCGAAGCCCGCCTCGGTGTCCCCCCAGCCCACCGCGCCCACCGCCCACACCGTCCGGGAGCCCGGGACCGCGGTGACGACGGTGCGCCTGACGTCGTCGGAGACCTCGTACTGCTGCTCCGGCCCGGGGGTCCGCAGCAGCGGGCCGTACCGGGCGGTCCACTGCGCGCCGTCGAAGCGGAGCATGAGCGGCCGGCCCGGGTGGTCGGCGTCCACGCCGCCGACCCAGACGTCTCCGCCGGAGGCCGTCACGCCGTGCAGGGAGCCGCGGGCGACGGGAATCTGCACGCGTGCCCACTCCGACCCGTTCCAGTGCATCACCAGCGGCTCGGCCGGACGGTGACCGTAGATGTCCTCGGGGCCGGTGGAGACCTCGCCCACCGCCCAGACGTCCGACGGCGAGACCTGCCAGACCTGGTTCAGCCTTCCGCCGGGGATCTCCGGGAATCCCTGGGACCCCCAGCTCTGCCCGGTGCCCTCGATGATCACCGGTCCCTGCGCCCCGCTGTGGCCGACCGCCCAGACGCGCCCGTCACCGACGGTGATCGCCTCGATGGTCGAGGGGCTCTGGAACACGTTGCGGAAGCGGTCGCCGGTCCACTCCACGACCGACGCCCCGCCCGGGCTGTTCGAGACGAACCAGGCTCGCCCGCCGGAGGCCGCGACGTCGCTGAGCCTGTGGTCCTGCGCCACGCCGAAGGGCCGGTGCGGGGTCCAGCGCCGCCCGTCCCAGTGGGCGGTGAACGCGCTCTCCCCGTTGCCGGCGATCCACACGTCGTCCGGCCCGCCCACGCTGACGCCCTCCATGTGGTAGACCTCGTCCGCGCCCACCTTCATCTCGCGCCACCGGGATCCGTCCCACCGCACGACGGCGGGCATCCCCTCCCGGTCCTCCGCGCCGTACTGATAGCCGACCGCCCACACCTCCGAGGGGCCGGACGCGGCCACGTCCACGAGCGAGTGGCTCGGCTTCAACGGGGGGTCGGGCACGGTCTTCCACTCCGGCGCCGTCTCGATCCGCCCGGTGGGGCGCGGGGCCGCCGTCGCGCCGGAGGGGGCACTCGCCGGGCTCGGGGTCGTGCCCGGCGCCGTCACGCCGGGGGCGGCGCTCGACGGCGGGGTACGGCCCGGCGGGGACGCCGGGCCGGGCGCCGTCGGGTCGGCGCCGCACGCCGCCGTCAGAAAGATCCCGGCGGCCGCGACCGCCGTCCACACCCGCGCCATGATCCGCACCTTCCCAGGATGCCGGTGTTCAGCCTTCGGGGTGGGCGCGATTCACTCCTGATACGTGTGCAGCCAGACCACGCCGTCGGGCGACGGATCGAAGGCGTGCCCGCGGTCGAAGGCGATGATCGCCTCGGCCACCGCCTCGTCGAGGTTCGCCCGCACGACGGGCGCCCACGACTCGGCGTCCTGCGACGACACCGAGTCGTCCCTGGCCGGGAAGCGGTAGCCGGCGGACTTCACGGGAAGACGGTCGTGGCGGAAGAGGAAGACCACCTCCGCGGGCGGTCCCGTCCCCTCCACGTGCACCGAGTCGAGCATCACCCCCGGGACGGGCAGCAGATCGAGCTCCCGCCGCATCAGGCCGGCGAGAACATCCTCGTACGTCTTGTGTCCAGTGGGTTGTTCCTCTGCCATGCGACCAGGATAGAAAAGCCTTCGCTGCCCGGATGGGGAGGATTCCGGGCCCGGCCCTCCCCACCGCGGGAGGTCAGCGTCTGCGGGCGAGCGTGACGCCGTCGCGCACGGGCAGCATGACCGAGTCGACCCGCTCGTCGTCGACGATGATCTCGTTCATGCGGCGCATGGCCGCGGAGCTCTCGTCCTGGAAGGCGGGATCGAACACGCGGCCGCCGAGGAACACGTTGTCCAGCACGATCAGGCCGCCGGGACGCATCCGCGGGACCAGCTCCTCGTAGTAGGCCGGATAGCTCGTCTTGTCGGCGTCGACGAAGGCGAAGTCGATGTCCGGTTCGGCGGGGAGCGCCCGCAGCGTCTCGATCGCGGGCGCGATCCGCAGGTCGATGCGGTCGGCCACGCCCGCGCGCTCCCAGTAGCGCCGGGCGATGGAGGTCCACTCGGTGCTGATGTCGCAGGCGATGAGCCGGCCGTCCGCGGGCAGGGCGCGGGCGATGCAGATGGACGAGTAGCCGGTGAACACGCCGATCTCGACGGCCCGGCGGGCGCCGGTCATCCGGGCCAGCATGCCCAGCAGGACGCCCTCGTCGTGGGAGACCTGCATCCCGGCCGAGCCGCCGGTGGCCGCGCGGGTCTCGGCGGCGAGCTCGCGCAGCAGCTCGTCGGCCGGCGTGCAGTGGGCGAGCAGATAGTCGCCGACGACGGGGTCGATCAGGCGGACGTCACCCTGGGTGGAGGAGACGGCCCATTCGACGCTGAGCTCCTCCTGGGAGGCGAAGCCCAGCAGATGGCGGGTGACGACGTCCTGGACGCCGGTGAGGGACGCGAGGTCCCCGGCCGTGGCGGTCATGCTGAGCTTGCCGGGGGAGGGGATGAGCACGCACGTCCCCTGGGAGAAGGTGATCGTCCCCCGGCCGTCGTCGGCCAGCTCCGCGGTGGCCCGGTGGGACATGTGCGAGATCAGCTGCTTGATGTATCGCTCGGGGCGAGGGGTTTCGACGTGTGCCGTCGAGGAGGGCATCGAGGTCCTTTCGGCGGGGGATGCGGGCCCGGAGGGCGGGCGCGGGCGCACCGGCCCGGCGGGCCTGCCAAGCCTCCGCTGCTTTGCCTGCCTTTGCAAGGGATTATCGAGGCATGTCGTACGACATTCGACGACCTCCCCACCTGACAAGCCCTGAAGTCGGGAGGATGTAACCGACATGGATGTCGGCGACATCGACGTCGCCGACATCCATGTCGGTTACGGTGGTCTCATGCCTTTCGTCGGTCGACAGGAGCAACTGCGAGCCCTGAAGGAGTGGTGGGAGGGACCGGACGCCCGGCCCGCCCTCGTCTGGGGGCGAAGGCGTGTGGGGAAGACGGCCCTTCTCCAGGAGTTCGCCTCGGACAAGCGAGTGGTCTTCCACACCGGGGGGAACCGCACGCCCCGCCGCGAACTGGCGGAGTTCTCCCACCGGGCCGCGCACGCCGCCCGCTCTCCCATGAGGGATCTTCGCACGCGCCCCTTCGGAAACTGGGATGAGGCGTTCGACCATCTCGGCCGGGAGGCGCGGGACGAACCGCTGCTGCTGGTGCTCGACGAGTTCCCGGAGATGATCGGGCAGGCGCCGGAGCTGGAAGGGGTGCTGCGCGCCTTCCTCGACCATTCCCACGGGCAGACCGGGCTCCGCATCGTCCTGTGCGGTTCGGCCGTCCGTACGATGCAGGCGATCCAGGAATACCGGGCGCCTCTCTACGGCCGATTCGACCTGACGATGCAGTTGCACCCGTTCCGCCCGCACGAGGCGGCCGAGATGCTGTCCGGACTGACCCCGCCGGACCGTGCTCTCGTGTACGGAATCCTCGGCGGCATGCCTCTCTACCTCTCGTGGTGGAGACAGGAACTCCCGGTCGAGGACAACCTCAGACGGCTCGCCTGCCGTCCCGACGCGAGGATGATCCGCGAGGGGGATCTCGTTCTCGCCACCGAGGCGGGACAGGGAGCTCATCTCGCCGCCACGCTGCAGGCCATCGCCGACGGGTGCACCAAGCACAACGAGATCGCCGACGCGATCGGCGCCGACCCGACGCGCACGCTCAACGATCTGCTGGCCCTGCGCCTGGTGGAGAGACTCCAGCCGGTCACGGAGTCCGCGCGCACCCGCCGTAAGGTCTACCGCATCACCGACAACTTCCTCGCTTTCTACCTGGGCACGCTCTCGCGCGTCATGCCGGAGATCGACCGGGGTCTCGGGGAGACCGTCCTGCCGGTGCTGACGGCCTCCCTGGACGATCACATGGGGGATGCCTGGGAAGAGGCGTTCCGCGATCACCTGAGACTGCGGGCCCCGGAGATCGGACCCGAGGTGGTGGCGATCGGGCCGTGGTGGCGCGGCGACGGTCAGCACCAGATCGATGCGGTGGCGCTCAGCGGCCGGTCCAGGACACCCATCCTGGTCGGCGAGGCGAAGTGGAGCAGGAAGGTGAACGCGGGACGGATCAGAGCCGAGCTCGCGGCGAAGGCGGCGCAGTTGACCGACGACCCCGGGGAACTCCGCTACGCGGTGTGCGCCAGAGAGTCCGTCACCGACGCGGACGCCGAGGTCATGTGTGTGACCGCCGCGGACATCTTCGCCCCGCGACCGTCCTGACCGCCGATCCGCCGGGAATAGCCGTTCCCCCCGCGGGGTTGGCGGGGGAATGGAACCGATCACGCGTGGGCGCGTCCGGATCGAACCATCGGCCAAGAGGGTGCGGGCCTTCCTCGGCGGCCGGGCCGTCGCCGACACCGTCCGGCCGCTGCTCGTCTGGGAGATCCCCCACTACCCGGCCTACTACATCCCCCGCGAGGACGTCGTCGCCGAGCTCAAGCCCAACGGCGGGACCAGGCGGTCGCCGAGCCGCGGCGACGGGGTCCTCTACGACCTCGCGGGCGTGGCCGACGCCGCGCTGGCCTACCCCGACTCCCCGATCGAGGAGCTGCGCGGATACGTGCGCCTGGAGTGGGAGGCGATGGACGCCTGGTTCGAGGAGGACGAGGAGGTCTACGTCCACCCCCGCGACCCGTACTCGCGGGTGGACGTCCTGCCCTCCTCCCGCCACATCAGGGTCGAGGTCGACGGGGTGACCGTCGCCGACTCGCGCAGCCCCAGGATCCTGTTCGAGACCGGCCTGCCGCCGCGTTACTACCTGCCCAAGACCGACGTCCGCCTCGACCTGCTCACCCCCACCGGCACGGTGACCCGCTGCCCCTACAAGGGACAGGCGGAGTACTGGAGCGTCAACGGGCACGCGGACCTGGCCTGGTCCTACCGGACCCCGCTGGAGGAGAGCCAGCGCGTCGCCGGGCTGATCTGCTTCTACAACGAGAAGGCCGACATCTACGTCGACGGCGTCCTCCAGGACCGCCCGAAGACGCCGTTCTCCTGACCCGCTCTCCCGGCCCCGGCCCGGGTCAGGAGGCGGCCTGACGGCCGGTCTCGGCGTCGATCAGGGCGGCGAGGGACTCCGGGGACATCGATCCCGGCGGGAGGTGCTCGCGGGCGGCGCGGTCGGCCTCGCGGCGCAGGACCTCGTTGGCGGGGGCGGGGACGCCGAGCTCGCGGCCGAGGAGCACGATCTCGCCGTTGAGATAGTCGGTCTCGATGGAGCCGCTGGACCTGGCCAGGCTCTGCCAGGAGGAGCCGCCGCCCCGCTCGGTGCCCTCGATGGGACGCAGGTCGACCTCGTCACCGCGCCGGGCGCGCTCCTCCTCGGGGGAGGCGTAGCCGATGCCGGCCGCGTCGAGCACGGCGCGGCCCTCGGCGCGCACCCGCTTCATGATCTCCTCGCCGCCGGAGGCCCGGCCGCAGAGCGCCTCGTAGGCGTTGCCCAGGTTCCCCAGCAGCTTGGCGTACTTCCAGCGCATCACATCCGGTACGGCCAGGCCGACGAACGAGCTCTTCGACAGGTCGGCCGCGATCTTCCCGGCCAGCGCGTCCACGCCGTCCGGATAGCGGCCGAGCTGGAGCAGGCCCGACTTCGGCGCCCCGTAGGCCGCCACGACGCCGGGCTCCAGATGAGTGGCCGGCAGCCACACGCACATGCCGTAGACCCGGGCGAAGCGGCGCAGCGCCATGCGCTCGTTGGCCACGCCGTTCTGCGCGCACACCACCGGCACGTCGCGGGGCCAGGGGTCCAGCGCGGCCACGGTGTCCTGGGACTTGACCGACAGGATCAGCACGTCGTCGTCGCGCAGCCGTACCGGCTCGCGGGTCACGGGGATGTCGAGGGTCTGGGTGGAGCCGGGGGTGATGAGGCGCAGGCCGCCGCTCTTGAGCGCGTCGTGGTGCGCGCCCCGGGCGACCAGCAGGACCTCGTGGCCGGCCTGGAACAGTCTTCCGCCGATGGTCCCGCCGACGGCTCCGGCCCCCACCACGATGTAGCGCATGATCGGCATGGTGCCACACCGGTGACCGGTGGGCCCGCGCGGGTCGGGGGCGGGGCCGAAAAGCGCTGGAAGGGACGGAAAGGGCTGGAAGGGGTGAAGGGGGTTAGAAGGGGAGAACCCGACCCGAGGGGGTGCGCAGGTCGAGCGACACCGGCTTACGTGGCGGACGCGGGCGCTGCACGATCTGGACTCGCTTCATGATGCCGCTCCTTTCTCCTCATGATCACCTGTGTTACCCATGTGGCGTACAAGAAACACCTATCGGCGGATCACGTGCAGCACGCTCGCCACCCGCTCCGCCACGGTCGCGATGTCGTCGGCGTGTCCCAGACGTCCGGCCCAGGAGAGCCAGAACCACCATTGGCCGTCCTCCTCGTGGGAGGCGAGGACGTCCTCCGTCATGGCCGGGACCATCGGGTTGACGACGTGGAGACGGGGGAGCGGGTCCTCCGGGGCCTCCAGGTCGACGAGGAAGGAATGCGCCTCCAGCTGGGCTGCCAGACGCCGTAGGTGGCCGACTGCGTCGCCGGGATCAGCAATCATCCCGATCACTCCTGACGGGCGCTGAGGGTGTCTCTTAAAGCGTGATATCCGTTATCAAGCGGGGGCAATCAGGCATCATTTCGCGAAGGCTTGGGAAACCGTGGAATCACCGGGAAACCCAACGGTATTCCGTGCGGAAACCACGGATAACGGGAATGCCAAGCACAAGCGCGCTCGCTTCGTAACGCGCCGTGGTTAACCTTGCGTTGACACCGGGCAGGAGGGGCTCCGTGGCCAGAGGCGAACACTCACCCGCCTGCGCCAGGCGCTGGCGGGAGCAGGCGGCGTCCCGGCAGTGGACTTTCTGGCAGACCGCCCAGGCCGTCCACGGCTGCTGCGGGGTGAGCCTGCTCAAGGCGCACCGCCTGGCCAGGGGGTGGTCGGCCAGGCAGGCGGTCCAGGAGCTGGAGGAGCTGTGCGGCCGTGAGGGCCTCGGCGAGGCCCGGGCCAGCATCGACCTGCTCAACGCCTGGGAGAACCACCGCGCCAGGCCCCGGCCCCAGACCATCGAACTGCTCGCGCGGCTCTACCGGGCCAACGCCGTACGGCTCGGCATGGCGGGCGACTACTGCGAGGACGGCGACGACGCCCAGGTCGTGGTCGTCGCCGGAGGCGACGACCGGGCACCGTACCGGGCCGGGCCGCACCCGGACGACGACGTGGAGCGGCGCGCGCTGTTCCACCACGCGCTGCTGGCGCCCCGCGTCGCGATGAGCGGGCGGCTGATGGCCGAGGTCGAGCGGGTCCGCCAGGACCTCGACCGCACGCTCGCCGCCGGAGGGGTGACCGAGGAGCAGCTCGACCTGCTGGACGAGCAGGTGCTGCGCTACCGGCGCGAATACGTCACCAGCGCTCCGCTGCCGATGCTCTACCGGCTGATGCTGGAGCTGTCGGAGGTGCGGATGATGGCCGCGGCCCGGCAGCCCGCGATGGTCCAGCGCCGTCTGCTCAACGCCACCGTGATGCTGGCGCTGCTGTCGGCCGACGCGCTGATGAAGCTCGGTGACACCCGCCAGGCCCACGCCTGGTACGGCACCGCGCGCACCGCCTCCGACGACATGGGCGACCTGCGGCTGCGCGCCCTGGTCCGGGCGCAGCAGGCCATGCTGCCCTACTACTACGGGGACCTGGCCGAGACCGTACGGCTGGCGCGCGAGGCCAGGATGCTGGCCGGGAGCGCGCCGAGCTCCCCGGCGGCGCTGGGGGCGGCCGCGGAGGCGCGGGCGCTGGCCAGGATGGGCGAGCACAAGGCCGCCAGGATCGCCCTGGCCGAGGCCGAGCAGATCTTCGCCAGGATGCCCCCGGAGGGCCACGACCACCTGGCCTTCCGCTTCTCCGAGCGGCGGCTGCAGTTCTACCGCGTCGGCACGCTGATCGAGCTGGGCGAGGAGGCCGACTGGACGCCCGCCCCCACCGGCGCCTACACCATCGACCCGATCCTCATCCTGCTCGACCGCGCCGCCCACCTGGTGCGCGGCGGCAAGGGCGAGGAGGGCTGCCTGCTGGCCGAGAAGGCCCTGATCCAGGTGCCCGCGGAGCACCGCACCTCGATCGTGGTCGACCGGGCCCGGGCGCTGCTGGCGGAGGTGCCGCCGGGCCTGCGCAAGGCCCCGGCGGTCCGCCGCCTGGCGGACCTGCTGTCCGGCGTCCTGCCGGTCGTCGCATGAGCGGCGCACTCGCGCAGGAGGCGTTCACCGTCCTGCGCGAGGTGTGCGACGGGCTGGGGATCGACCACCGGGGCGCCGAGCTGCTGCGCGTGCGCAGCAACGCGGTCTTCAAGCTGCGCAGTGAGATCGTGGTCAGGATCGCCACCTCCCCCAGCGCGTCGGCCCGGCTGCCGGTGGTGCTCGCGGTGGCCCGCTGGCTGGCCGGGCAGGGATTCCCCGCCGTGCGCCCGGCCGACGAGATCTCCGAGCAGCCGGTGACGCACGACGGGCGGGTCGTCACGTTCTGGCACTACGTCCCGGCCAGCGGCCGGCCCACCACCACCGAGCTGGGCGGCATCCTGCGCAGCCTGCACCGGCTGCCGATGCCGCCGGTGGCGCTCAAGCGCCTCGCCGACCCGCTGGCCGAGGTGCGCGGGGCGGTGGACCGCTCGGCGATCCTCACGCCCTTCCAGCGGGGCTGGCTGAGCGAGAGCATCGCCGAGCTGACCGACCGCTGGGCGGAGCTGGAGGTGGACGCCTCGCCGGTGCTGCTGCACGGCGACGCCTGGATCGACAACCTGCTGCGCCGCGCCGACGGCCACGTGGTGCTGTGCGACTGGGACGGCGTGGCCGTGGGCCCCCGCGAGTGGGATCTGGTCCACACCTACCACGGGCAGCGCCGGTTCGGCCTGACGGCCGCCGAGGTGGACGCCTTCGCCGACGCCTACGGCAGGGACCTGCGGTCGTGGCCCGGCTACTCCACGCTGATGGAGGTCCGCGACATGTACGCCGTGGGCATCCACATCCGCAACGCCGCCGCCGACCCCTTCTCCCGCAGGGAGCTGCCCCGCCGCCTCGATTCGCTCAGACGAGGTGAGGAACATGCCCGGTGGTACATGGCCGAACCCGTTAGTGTCTCCCCATAAAGATCTTCATATGGGGGCGAAGCTGTGCCAAAGGTTACTTTGCGAAATACCTTCCATGTACGGAACACCCCGGCCGCGCTCCAGGCGCACCTGAGCCAGCCGCAGAGCTACGTGGGGCTCTCGCCGCTGGTCGTCGCGGTCCGCGACGTCGAACGAGGCGAGGACGAGACCCGCTACGTCTCGGTCGAGCGGTTCAGGTTCTTCGGGGTCAAGTACGACAACCTGATCAAGGTGACGCTGCGGAGCACGGACGAGACCGTGGAGGGCGAGGTGGCCAGCCCCGGAGGGGTGCGGCTGGACTACCGGTTCCGCCTGACGGGCAAGGACGACGGGACCGAGGTCGAGGACACCCTCGTCGTGCACGCCTGGGCCCGGCCGCTGCTGACCTACGCGGCCCGCAAGGCCCGCGAGGTCCAGCTCGCCCGAGCCGGCGTCCTGACCGCCCGCCTCGGCTGAGCCCCGGGCGCCGCGTCCTGAGCCTGTATTCGTGACCTTGTGTCCGGATATGGCGCTGTGCTTCGCCTACTCGTTCGTCGGCTTGATGCTGCCGCAGCCGGGGATCATCAGCTGGCAGGGGCACCTGTCCGGCTTCGTCGCCGGCCTGCTGGGCGGCTGGCTGTTCCGCGACCGCAGGCGTCCCCGCCCGCTCCCCGCGGTTCCGAGGGACCCCGCGGTCCCGCAGGGCTCCACGGCCGCGCTGCTGAAGGAGATCGAGGACCTGACCTGAACGCGGAGGGGGCGACCGGATGCCGGCCGCCCCCTCCGGTGATCGGGGATCGGCGAGCCTAGAACAGGGGCTTGCCGTCGCGGGTGAGCTTCCAGTTGGCCTCGGCGAAGGTCGCCGCGTCGATGACACCGGTCGCGGTGGCGTAGTCGATCAGCGCCTGGCGGATCTCCACCTGGGCGTTGTAGACCACCGGGGCGGTGGTGACGTGCGGGAAGCCGCCGCCGCCGGACTGGCGGTAGTTGTTGACGGCGACCACGAACTGCTGGTCGGCGGTGACCGGCCGGCCCTGGTGGGACAGTCCGGCGATCCGCTGGCCGGCGGGCTTGGCGACGTCGATGTCGTAGGTGACGCCGGAGAGCTGGTCGTAGTTGTAGTCGGGGGTGCCCCCGGCGTTGGTCAGCGCGGCCAGGTCGACCGGGGCGTCGGCGGCGAGCTGGTTGAAGTACCGGGCGGAGTACTCCAGATAGTCCTTCAGCTGGGCGCCGGTGAGCTTGACCGCCATCAGGGTGTTGTCGTAGATGTACAGGCCCGCCATGTCACGCACGCTGACCGGTCCGGCCGGGAAGACGGCGGAGCGGCTGAACGGCGCGGAGATCGACAGCACCGGCAGGGAGGCGTCGGCCGTACCCGCCATGGCCTTCTTGACCGTCTCGGTCTGCACCTTCTGGATGTAGTCCAGGATCGGGGTGTCCTTGTACGGCGACTCCGCCGCCGCCAGGGCCTCCTTGGACTGGGCGACGACCGTGTTGACGTACTTGACCGTGGTGTCGTGCTGCTCCTTCATGAGCGCGACGATCTTCGGGTCCTCGTCCACCGCGTTGGTGTTCAGCAGGGTGGAGGACTTGCCGGTGACGGTCCACTTGCCGCGCTTCTTGGCGAGCTGGAAGTCCAGCACGCTCAGCCGCTGGCCCCACTTGCCGGGCTCGGTCAGCAGCACCTGCCTGCCGGTGAGCTTGTTGGTGACGAACTTCTGCGCCACCTCGTTGTGCGCGTGCCCGAACAGCACCGCGTCCACGCCCGGGACCTGCTCGGCGACCATGGCCGAGGCGTTCTCGACCGGCAGGTCGCCGCCGTAGGAGGACAGCCCGTTGTCGCCCGCGTGGGCGGTGACCACGACCACGTCGGCGCCCATGCCGCGGATGATGGGCACCCACTTCTTGGCGCTCTGCACCAGGTCGGTGAAGCGCAGCTTGCCCTCGACGTTGGCCTTGTCCCAGATCGCCACGCCCGGGTTGGTCAGGCCGAGCACGCCGACCTTGATCGGCTTGTCGCCCCTGACCTTCATCGTCTTGATGGTGAACGGCTGGTAGGCGGGCACGCCGGTCTTGGCGAACACGGCGTTGGCGCCGAGCACGGGGGCCTTCATCTGCCTGACCCAGGTCGCCAGCAGCGGCAGGCCGTAGTTGAACTCGTGGTTGCCGAGGGTCACGGCGTCGTACCCGATGGCGTTCATCGCGCGGGCCATCGGGTGCAGCTTCCCGGTCTTGTCGACCGGCTCGATCTTGGCGTAGTAGTACGCCAGCGGCGTGCCCTGGATGGTGTCGCCGGAGTCGAACAGCAGCGTGCGGTCCGCGCCGCGCTCGGCGCGGATCTTGTTGACGAGCGTCGAGACCTTGGCCAGGCCGACGTCGTTGCCCTTGCTGTCGGTGAACTCGGCGTTCTTGAAGTAGTCCCAGTTCAGGGTGTTGCCGTGCAGGTCGGAGGTACCCATCACGGTGACCGTCACGGACTTTTCGGGGGACGCCGAGGCGGTCGCGGGGACGGCCAGGGCCGCCACCGTCACCACGCCGACGACGGCGAGCTTCTTACTGTGCATGTGACTGCACGGTAACCAAGTTAGGTTGCTGCTCGGTTACGACATTCTTACTGCTCAGAGCCGTATGTCCGGTTTCACGCGCCGCCGTTGATCGCGCCGGTCTTGAGCGAGCCCTCCGCGATCTCCCACTTCTTCAGCAGCCCGTCGTAGGTGCCGTCGTCGAACAGCTCGTACAGCGCCTGCTGGACCGCCTTCTTCAGGGTGCCCTTGCCCTTGCCGATCGCGATGCCGTACGGCGCCGCCTCGATCTGCTGCCCGGACAGGTGCAGCGAGGGGTTCTCCTGCACGGCCACCGCTCCCGGGGGGAAGTCGTCGAGGTAGAGCTCGGCCTTGCCGGCGAGCACCGCCTTCATGGAGTCGGACAGGGCCTCGACCGTGACCACCGTCATCTTCCGGCCCGCGGGGCAGCGCTTGTTCTGCGCCTGGGCGAGGCCGACGTAGATGGTGTTCGCCGGAACGGCCACCCGCCGCCCGCACAGGGCCTCGACGCCCTCGCCGTCCGTCTTCCCGCGCGCGATCACCACGGAGCCGACGTTGAGGTAGTCGACGAAGTCGACCCGCTTCTGCCGCTCGGCGGTGTCGGTGATGGAGGACATGGCGGCGTCGACCTCGCCGGCCTCCGCCTTGTCGAGCAGCTCGCCCCAGGAGGTCTGCCGCATCTCCAGCTTCAGCCCGAGCCTGGCGGCGATGGCGTTGGCCAGGTCGACGTCGAAGCCGGTCTGCTCGCCGTCCTTCATGAACTCCATGGGCGCGTACGACAGGTCGGAGCCGATCACCAGGACCCCCTCCCGCCGGATCTCCTCGGGTACGTGGGCGCGGGCGGCGGACTGCCGCGCCGCCGGGGTGCCGGTCGCACCGGAGCCCTGCGGGGCGGGATCGCCGGAGCAGCCGGTGACCAGGAGGCCGGCGGCGAGGGCGGCGAGCCAGGGAGTGATGCGCATGGGACGTCCTCGGGTGATGGGTGCTGGGTGCCGGACCGGACGCACGCGGAGTGCCCGGCCGGTCTGTCGGTCTGTCCCATGAATCGGCAGTGACTCCCGTCACTTGAGCGCTCAGCTTCGTCATCTGGTGGTCGATACATCCGGCAAGCGACAGAAGAGGCGGAAATGAGACTCACGATCCGACACCAGATCCTGGCCCTGGCGGCGGCGGGCTTCGTCATGGTCAGCACCGCGGGCCTGATCGGCTACCGGGGCATCTCACAGATCGAGGACGCCCAGGCGGAGGCGAGCGCCGCGGCGGCGGTGCTGAAGGCCGTCGGCGCGGTCGACACCGCCCGGGTGGCGTTCCGCGGCGACGTCCTGAACGCGATCACCACGCGCGACAGCGCCGAGCGCCAGGGCGTGCTGGACCTGCTCGGCTCCCACGTGGCCGACCTGCGCGGCGGTTTCGCGCAGATCGCACGGCTGCGGCCGGAACTGGCGGATCAGGTGGAGGAGCTCGGCGCCACGGCCGACGAGATGATCGCGGCCGGGCAGCGGGTGGTGACCCTGGCCAGCCGGGTGGTCAGCGACCCCGAGCAGATCGGCGCGGCCGAGGCGCGGCCCGGCTTCGAAAGCCACTACAGGACGTTCGACAAGGCGCTGCCCGAGCTGGAGGCGGCGATCGCCGAGGACGCCGCGCAGACCTCCGCGGCGGCGGCGGACAAGGCCGCCGGCGCCCGGACCCTCACGCTCATCACCGCCGGACTGGCCGCGGTGCTGCTGGGCGGCGCGGCCGTACTGCTCGCCCGGCGCGTCTCGCGCCGCATCGGCTCCTTCGTGTCGGCCATGAAGGCCCTGGCGGGCATGGACCTGACCGTGCGGGCGGACGTCGGGGGCGGCGACGAGCTCGCCGAGCTGGGCCGGAGCCTCGACGAGGTCGTCGCCACGGTCCGCGGGGCCATCGGCGAGATCGCCGACAACGCCACGGCCCTGATCTCCGCATCCGAGCGGCTCTCCGACACCAGCCGGGACCTGGCGGCGGGCGCGCAGACGGCGGCCGAGCAGGCCGGCAACGCCTCGTCCAACGTCGACCAGGTCGCCGAGAGCGTCGGCTCGGCCAACGACGCGGCGCACGTCCTGCAGACCTCCATCCGCGACATCAACGGCGCCGTCGCCGAGGCCGTGCAGGTCGCCGCCGAGGCGGTCGGCCTGGCCACGACCACCAACCGCACGATCGAGCGGCTGCGGACCTCCAGCGGCGAGGTGGGCGCCGTGGTCAACATGATCACTTCGATCGCGCAGCAGACGAACCTGCTCGCGCTCAACGCGACGATCGAGGCGGCCAGGGCCGGTGAGCAGGGCAGGGGCTTCGCCGTCGTCGCAGGCGAGGTCAAGGACCTGTCCCAGGAGACCGCCTCCGCCACCGAGGACATCGAGAGCAAGGTGTCGGCGATGAGGGGCGACACGGAGAACGCGATCGAGGCGATCGGCCGGATCGGCTCGGTGATCAACCGCATCGACGAGATCCAGCGCTCCATCGTCGAGGCGATCGAGGTGCAGAGCCAGGCCACCCGTTCCATCGGCGACGGCATCGCGGTGGTCTCCCGGTCCTCGGGCGACATCACCGGCTCGATCCAGAACGTCGCCGAGGCGACCCGGACCACCCACGACGGCGCCACCCGGACCCAGACGGCCGCCACCGAGCTCGCGGAGCTGGCGCACGGCCTCAACGCCCTCGCCGGGCGGTTCCGGCGCTGACGGCCGCCGGTGCCGTCACGGGTCGCGGGGGCGGACCAGGCCGTGTTCGTAGGCGTGGCGCACGGCCTCGGCGCGGTCGCGCAGGGCCAGCTTGGCGAGCAGGCGGTTGATGTGCGTGCCGACCGTCGACAGGCCGATGGCCAGGGAGGCGGCGATCTCGGCGTTGCTCAGGCCGCGGCCGATCAGTACGAGGACCTCGCGCTCGCGGGGGGTGAGGCCGTCCGGTCCCGCCGGGGTCCCGACGTAGCCCGCCATCACCCGGCGGGTGATCGCCGGGTCGAGGACCGCCAGGCCGCGGGCCGCGGTGCGGATCGCCGAGAACAGCTGCTCGGGCGGCGAGACCTTGAGCAGGAAGCCGCTCACCCCCATGCGCAGGGCGCCTTCCAGGTTGTCCTCGGTGTCGTAGGTGGTGAGCATGACGACCCTGGGCGGTGCGGGGTCGGCCAGGATCTCCCTGGCCGCGGCGATCCCGGTCATGCGGGGCATCGCGATGTCGAGCAGCGCCACGTCGGGCCGCAGCCGCCGGACGGCCTCCACCGCCTCGCGGCCGTCCGCGGCCTCGCCGACCACCCGCAGGTCCGGCTGGGTGCCGATGATCAGGCGGAGCCCGCGGCGGACCGTGGCCTGGTCGTCGGCGAGCAGGACGGAGACGGTCATGTGACGACGCTGATCCGGCCGGACAGGGGCAGGGAGACGCGCACGCCGTACCCGCCCCCCGGCAGCGGCCCGGCCGACAGGCGGCCGTGGAACAGCGCGACCCGCTCGCGCATGCCGACCAGCCCGTGGCCCGTCCCGTTCCTGCCGGGGTCGCGTCCGTCGCGCGGGCCCTCGTCGACGATGTCCAGGCAGAGCATCCGGGACCGGTAGGAGACCGTCACCTCGGACCTGGTGGGGCCCGCGTGCCGGAGCGTGTTGGTGAGCGCCTCCTGGACGATCCGGTAGGCCGACAGGTTCAGGCCCGCCGGGAGCGGCACCGGATTGCCCTCGACGGTCAGGCGCACGTCGAGGCCGGCGGCGCGCACCTGCTCCAGCAGTTCGTCCAGGCGGGCCAGGCTCGGCTGCGGGGCCAGCCCGTCGTTGCCCGCGTCGGTGCGCAGCAGGCCGACCACGCGCCGCAGCTCCTCCACCGCCTCGCGTCCCGTCTCCTCCACCACGGTCAGCGCCTCGCGCTGGGTGTCCTGGTCGGGGCGGAGCATCAGCCGCGCCGCGCCCGCCTGCATGACCATCACGCTGACGCTGTGCGCGACGACGTCGTGCAGTTCGCGGGCGATGCGGAAGCGCTCCTCGCTGACGGCCTCCCGGGCGAGCAGTTCGCCGCGTTCCTGGGCCTGGAGGGCGATCTGCCGGTGGTAGCGTACGGCCGCGCCCGCGCCGCCCGCGAGGGAGGTCATGACCAGCAGGATCGCCACGTCGCCGGGTGCGACGCTCTCGGTGGCCGTCGCCAGGACGACGACGAGGAACACGGCCGTGACCGACAACCCCATGATGACCCGGCGGTCCTTGGGCGGGAACACGCTGAGCAGCGTGAACAGCAGGAGGAGATGGACGTAGATCTGCCACGCGGCTGACAGGTCGCCGTAGTAGGCGGTCAGCGGCGTGTTGACCACCGTGTAGCCGGTCAGCACGGTGAACGGCGCCCGCCTCCGCAGGAGCACCAGGATCGCGGCGATCAGGACCACCGCGATCCACCACCGGGGACGGCCGGTCCCGCCTGGGGTCAGGACTCCGTCGAGCTCTTCGGCGACGCCGAACAGCAGGACGGCCAGGGAGACCAGCCAGTCGATGGGTGCAGGGGGCGAGCGGTGAACCATGAGGCGAGGGTAGAGGGGACATTCACTGTCAGGGATCCACCTCGCGGCGGATAAGAGCGGATCGGACGTCATCCTTCGCGGGGCGGATGCCCGGTCGAGGCCTGCCTTGACGACGCGGGGCCGGGCCCGTGCCTAGCGTCACCGCCATGTTCAGCTTCACCGATCCCGACGCCTTCCGCCGCTGGGCCGCGGGCGTCAGTCTCGTGCTCGCCCCGCTGTGCCTCCTGCTCGGCATGATCGTCGACCCGCTGACGGCGGGAGCCGACGAGGTCCTCGGCTACGCCCGCAACCCCGTCGCCACCGGGGTCAGCGCCAGCCTGCTGCACTACGCCTGGGTGCTCTGGGTCCCCGGCGTGCTCGGCCTGGTCCACATGGTGCGCGGGAAGGGGGTGGTCCTGGCCAACCTGGCGGGGACGGCCGCCGTGCTCGGCCTGATCAACTTCTCTTCCCTGATGATCTCCGACTTCTTCGACATCGTGCTCTACCAGCGGCTTCCGGAGGAGCAGGCCACCATGATCCTGGAGGAGGCCGCCCAGCCCGCGATGATCATCGCGTGGCAGATCCCCGGCATGCTCGGCTCCCTCTTCGGGATGGTCGCGGTGACCGTGGCCTACGCCCGTGCCGGGCACGCGGGCTGGTGGTTCCCGGCCGGGACGCTGGCCGGCCTGGTGATCTGGATCGCCGGGACGCGCGCCGGGATCCAGCTGGTCAGCTGTGCCGGGCCGGCGATCCTCCTGGTGGTCTTCGGCGCCGTGGGCGTGGCGATGGTCCGGATGACCGACGAGGAGTGGCGGCCGGCCAGGCAGATGTCCACGGTGTGAGCGGTCGTCCTCACCGCGGGCGGTCGTCCGAGGTGTGACGGTCCCGGCCGTGGGCGGGTCCGGATCCCCCGGGAGGCGGATCGCCTCCCGGGGACGGGAGCGGGTCCGGGCCCGCGATCACCTCTCCGCGGGCGACACGTCCGGGTCCGCGGTCACTTCTCCACGGACGACATGTCCGGGTAGCGGTCGCCGGAGGCGGAGCCGGCGGGCACGGCGGCCTCCAGCGCGGCGAGCTGATCGCCGGTGAGCTCGACGTCGGCCGCCGCCGTGTTCTCCTCCAGATAGCGCAGCCGCTTGGTGCCCGGGATCGGGATGACGTCCTCGCCTCGGGTGAGCAGCCAGGCCAGGGAGAGCTGGGCCGGGGTGCAGCCCACCTCCTCGGCGATCTTGCGGATCTCGGCGACGAGCGCCTCGTTGTGCGCCCCGCTCTCCCCGGTGAACCGCGGGAGGTAGCGGCGGAAGTCGTCGGCGGGCAGCTCCTCGGCGGGCGGGAGGGTTCCGCCCAGCAGGCCGCGGCTGATCGGGGAGTAGGCCACCAGCGCGATGCCCAGCTCCCGGGCGGCCGGCAGGATCTCCTCCTCGATGCCCCGGGTGAACAGGGAGTACTCGCTCTGGAGGGCGGCGATCGGGTGGGTGGCCTGCGCCTTGCGGAGCGTGTCGGCGTTCACCTCCGACAGGCCCAGGTGGCCGACCTTGCCCGCGGTGACCAGCTCGCCCATGGCGCCGACGGTCTCCTCGATCGGCACCCGGGTGTCACGGCGGTGCATGTAGTACAGGTCGATGTGGTCGACACCGAGCCTGCGCAAGGAGGCGTCGCAGGCCCTCCTGACGTACTCGGGGCTGCCGTCGATCGCGCGCGCGGCCGGGTCCTCACCCCTGACGATGCCGAACTTGGTGGCCAGCGCGACCTCGTCCCTGCGCCCGGCTATCGCCCGCCCGACCAGTTCCTCGTTGTGGCCCTTGCCGTACATGTCGGCGGTGTCCAGGAAGTTCACACCGAGATCCAGCGCCCGGTGGATGACCGCGATCGACTCGGACTCGTCGGCCGAGCCGTAGAACTCCGACATTCCCATGCAGCCGAGCCCGATGGCGGAGACTTCCGGGCCGCCGGCGCCGAGGCGTCGCATCTTCATGACTTCTCCATGGTGTGGTAGAGATCGATCTTGTAGTCGATGACCGCGAGGTCCTCGCCGAGCTGGGCGATCCGCTCCAGAACGCGTTCCCGGTGGGCCTCGAGCATCCGCCGCCGCTCGGCCGCGGTCGCCGGGCCCCGGCGGCGCAGCTCGGCGTAACGGCACATCTCGGCGATCGACATCCCGGTCGTGCGCAGCTTGGTCAGGAAGTCCAGCCACTCGAGGTCGGGCTGGGTGTAGCTGCGCCGGCCGCCGGTGTCGCGGCCGACCTCATGGATGAGGCCGACCTGCTCGTAGTAACGCAGAGTGTGCGTGCTCAGCCCCGACACACGCGAGGCCTCCTGGATGGTGATCCCCATGAACTTCACCCTGCACCTTCGAGTGCACTTCAAGTCAAGCGGGCCCCCCGTACGGCGTGCCGACCCTGATGGGGACAGCCCTACCCCCGGGGGACTTCGTGCACTTCACCGGTGCGACAGAGCGGACACCCCCCTGAGGAGGGCCGTACCCCACCCCGGGGTACCTACGGGATCGCTCAGGGACGCTTGGGGACTATTTCGGATATCTCGTGACCTGCCCGGACGCGAGGGTTTAAGCCATGTGGAGCAAGGCGTTTTCGAGATCCGGGATGGTCCTCGGCGGGTACGCGGCGATCGGCGCCGGTGCCGTCTCCATGCTCGGGCTGCACGTGGCGACGGGCCTGAACCCGGTGCACACGGTGATCAGTGAGTACGCGTTCGAGCCGGACGGCTGGCTGCTGCCCACCTCCCTCACGCTGTTCGCCCTGGCCGCGACGGTCTTCGCGACCCTGCTGGCCCGCCGCGGACAGGACCGCGGGGCGGCGCTGCTGGTCGGGCTCTGGGGCCTGTGCATGCTGCTGATCGGCGCCTTCCCCACCGACCGGCCCGGGGTGCCGCTGTCGATGTCGGGCGGCATCCACCGCTACGCCGCCTTCATCGCCTTCCTGGCGATGCCGATCGCCGGTCTGATCCTGGCGCGGCGCAACGAGGGCCGGCCGTACGCCCGGGTGGTGAAGGGGCTGAGCATGGCCTCACTGGGCGTGCTGGTCCTGGTGGTGCTCCCGTACGTGGTGCGGATGTTCGGCGTCGACCTGAGCAACGACGACATCCCGGCCGGGGTCACCCAGCGCCTGGTGGTCGTCTTCGAGGTCGCGGTGCTGACGGTGTCCGGGCTGGTGCTGAGCAACGGAATCGGCCGGGACCGCACCCGCATCGGCACCCGTACCGCCGGCGCCGGTACCCGCACCGAGCCGTCAGCCCAGTCTGCGGCCCAGCCCGCGGTAGGCGGCCAGGGTCAGCTCCCAGAAGCGGTCCACGTCGAGGCCGGTCGCGACCAGGGCGTTGGCCGGCCCGCGCGGGCGCAGGTCTGCGAGCGTCGTCCCGGGAGCGGGGCCGGTGTCCGGGTCGGGCCGCGCGCCGGGCTCAGAGCGGTCGCCGGCGGTCTCCACGGTGACCGCGGCGGGTACGGTCACGGTCACCGCGGGATCGATCACGTGGGCCACCGCGCAGACGTCGTAGACCGCGGGGCCGCCGGCTCCCCGGGCCCGGCCGGGGAACTCGACGCACGGGACGAGCAGCTCACCGCCGAGCCGGCCCGTCGCCCGCATCGCCTCGACCACGGCGCCCGGCGCGCGGGCGCGGCCCGCGATGTCGACCCCGATCGCGGTCACCGTCCAGCCCGCCCCGAACACCACCGCGGCGGCCTCGGGATCGGCGGCCATGTTGAAGTCGGGGGCGGCGGGACGCCGGGTGTAGGAGCCGCCCAGCAGGACCAGGCCGCGTGCCCACTCGGCCAGGCGCGGCTCCGCGCGCAGGGCCAGAGCGATGTTGGTCAGCGGGCCGACCGCGACCAGGGTGACCTCGCCCGGACGGGACCGCACGGTCTCCACCAGGAAGCCGGCCGCGTGACCCGCGGCCGGTGGCCGGGCCGCCTCGGGCAGGACGACGGTGCCGAGACCGGAGATCCCGTGGGGGCGGTCCTCGCGCGGTGCGCGGTCCCCCGACAGCGGACCGGGACTCCCCGTGACGACCGGCACCTCGTCCATGCCCAGGAACTCCCGTAACCGCAGCGCGTTGGCGGTCGTCCGGTCCAGATCGACGTTCCCCGCGACCGTGGTGATCCCCAGGATCTCCAGCTCCGGACTGCCGGCCGCCAGGGCGAGGGCCATGGCGTCATCGATGCCGGGATCGCAGTCGATGATCACCTTCCTGGCCGTCACGGGAGCAGGCTATCCCGCCGCCCGGGCCGTGGCGCCGGCTCCATGGCCGCCGGCGCCGCCGCGCCGTAACATCGGCCCCATGACCGTCGACTGGAACCACGAACTGGCCGACCAACTCGACTTGCTCTGGCGCACCCAGCTCAGGCAACGGCTCGACGGCATGACCGTCGAGGAGTACCTGTGGGAACCCGCCCCCGGCTGCTGGAACGTGCGCCCCCGGGAGCAGGCCGATCCGGCTCGCGCCGTCGGAGCCGGGGACTTCACCATCGACTACGAGTCGCCCGAGCCGGACCCGCCACCGGTGACGACCATCGCCTGGCGGCTCGGGCACGTCATCGTCGGCGTGCTGGGAGCCAGGAACGCGGCGCACTTCGGGGGGCCGCCGGTCGACTACGGGAGCTTCGCCTACGCGGGAACCCCCGACGAGGCGCTGCGCCAGCTCGACGACGCGTACGACCTGTGGATCAAGGGTGTGCGGGCGCTCGGCACCGAGGGGCTCGACCGCCGCTGCGGACCCGCCGAGGGCCCGTACGCCGACCACTCGCTGGCCGCCCTGGTCCTGCACGTCAACCGGGAGGTCATCCACCACGGCGCGGAGATCGCCCTGCTCCGCGACCTCTACCGTCACTGCTGACCGGTCTCCCTCCGCCCCGGAGGTGATCCGGATCCGGGAGACACGTCCTAAGGTGTGGGCATGCTTCGCGGAGACAGAGTTCTGCTCAGGGCCGTGACCAAGGACGATCTGGCCGAGCTGCACCGCCTGTACCAGGACGTGGACACGGCGATCCTCGCGCAGGCGACGCCGTGGGTGCCCGAGACCCTGCAACAGGCGATCACCCGCTATGAGGAGCGCGAGCCAGATCCGGACAACGTGCCCTTCACCGTGCAGTCCGCCTCCGGGGACGAGGTGCTCGGCAACGCGGTGGTCTGGGGGATCGACACCTTCAACCGCCACGCCCATCTGGGCCTGTCCCTGCTGCCGGAGGCCCGCGGTCACGGATACGCCCCCGACGCGCTGCGGGTGCTGTGCGACTACGCCTTCCGCATCCGCGGACTGCACCGGCTGGGACTGGAGACTCTCGCGACCAACGCCCCGATGATCGCCGCGGCGGAGAAGGCGGGCTTCCGCCGGGAGGGCATCCTGCGCGCCCACGCCTGGGTGGCGGGCTCCTTCGTCGACGAGGTGCTGTTCGGGCTGCTCGCCGAGGAGTTCTCCCACCCGGGGTCGTGATCAGCCGCCGTCGCGATCTCCGGAAGGCGCGTCGTCGCTCCCGGTGAGGGCCGCCTGCCGGGGCTCTCCGAGGGGATCGGAGTTCTCGGCCAGACCCGGGGCCATCTCCGGCATGAGCAGATACGCCCGCTCGTTGAGGCGGGGCCGTACGAGATCGCCGGGGCGGCCGTTGACGATGGCCGCGAGGTTGCGCAGGGAGACGGAGCCGGGGTCCCAGTAGCTGGAGTGCGCCTCGTTGAGGACGGAACGTTCGACGTGGAAGCGGCGGGCCCCGAAGGAACGGTGGCCCGGGTCGTGGGAGAAGCGGCCGAGGTCGGCCACGAGGTCGTTTCCCGCCTCGCCGACCCAGACGCGGTCGGCGGGCAGGCCGAGCTGGGCCGCGTGGGCTACGCCGACCCCCGGGCTGCCGATCAGGACGATCTCGTCGGCCAGGCGGCCGGGCCGCATCCGGGCGGCCTTGCCGGTGACCAGCGACCCGTAGCTGTGACCGAGGACCAGGCAGCGCGCGGGGACCGCGGGGGAGTGCGCGGCGTGGAGCCCGTCGTGGAAGGCGGCCAGCGCCCGGGCGCCGCGGACGGCGGGCAGGTCGGTGGCGACCGAGCGGTCCGGCAGGAACAGGGAGCCGTCGAGCTGGGGCGCGGCGTAGTCGAGCCAGGCGATCGAGGCGATCGGCCCGTCCCCGGCCGTGTTCCCGCTCCCGGTCGTGTTCCCGCTCCCGGTCGTGTTCCCGCTCCCGGTCGTGTTCCCGCCCTCGGTCGTGTTCCCGCCCTCGGTCGTGTTCCCGCTCCCGGCGGTGTCTTCGCTCCCGGCCGTGTCCTGCGCCTGACGCCACAGGGCGCGGGCCCGTTCGATGTCCCCGATGAACCCGGACAGGCGGCTGCCGAGGCCGGGAACGTAGGTGACGGTGGTGTGGGCGGTGTCCGGATCGCCCCAGGAGACGATGATCCGGCCGAGTCCGGTGAGATCCAGCCCCAGCAGATAGGCGTGCGGCCGGTCGGTGTCGCCGGGGGAGAGGGCCCGTTCCACCATTCCGATCTTCGCCAGAGCCTTCAGCGGAGCCTCTCTGGCCAGCACCAGCGAGGGTTCGCCCAGACGCGAGACTTCCAGGGTCAGCCGATCGAGCTCCGCGGTCAGCCGGGCCTTCTCCGCGGCCAGCAGCATCCGGTTGGCCCGGTCGCGGTCGACGGCGGGCACCCCGTCGAGCGCCCCGATCCCCACGCCCGGGATCCGTCCGTACGGTGCCCCGCTCGTCCCTCCCGCCTGGCCGGGGACGGCGGCGCGGATGAGACGGTCGCGCACCGGTACGGGCAATCCCCGCCACCACGCGTTGACCCGGCCCGCGAGATCCTCGCCGGTCCCCTGGTCCTGCAGCGCCGACAGCGCCGCGAGAGCCGCGCCGTCCCCGGCGGCGACCCGGTCCAGCAGGTCCGAGACACCCAGCGGATCCCCGGCGAACCCCCCGAACACCTCGAACCCCGTGACGCTCGCGGGCAGCCACGCCTCCCGCTCGGCGTCCAGGACCAGCGCGAGCCGCCGCCGCAGGTCGCCCGATCCCTGCCCGGCCCATTGCCCGGCCCGCGCCAGGGACCGCGCGGGTTCCCCGTCCAGCCCCGCCCCGGTGAGCTCCGCGTGGAGCCGCTCACCCGCGGCGGCCAGCCGCTCCCAGGCGGCCGCCAGACAGGAGACCAGCGCGGTCATGGCACGGGGGTCGACGGCCCGGTAGGTCCCGTGGCCGGAGGTCGCCATCGCCAGAGAGGTACGGACCTCGGGAGGCGCCGGAGCCGTGCCGCCCCGCCGTACGATCAGCCGGGCGAACGACGCCAGCGCGGCCTCCAGGGCGCACTGCACGGCCGTACGGTGCCGGGCGGCCTCGCAACCGAAGCGCGGAGCCCCGCCGCCGACCCACGCGTGGGCGTTCATCGACCGCACCACCGCGTCCAGATCGGCGCGATGCTCCCCGGCCAGTACCGCGACCCGCCGGAACGCCTCCCTCGCCGCCTCGCGTCCCGCATCCGTCTCGGACATGACCGCCCAGAGTGCCAGGTCCCCGCCGGTCCCCGCAGACGATCGACAGATCACGGGCCTTTCCCACGGATCTCCCCGATTCGTGCGGGACAGAGCACCCATAACCCGGCAGATCTCAGTCCCGGGCGCGTTCCCCGTGGGGCGAGTCCTCGCCTACCCGTGGGGCGCGTCCGTGGTGGGCCGGGTGTCGCCCACCCGGGCTGCGCCTCGCAGCAGCCGAGCCTGTCCGCGAGATCGGGAGGACCGAGTCGCGAAGGGCGGTGAAGGCCGAGTCATGAAGGACGGAGGACCGAGCCGCGAAGGGCGGTGAGGATCAAGGACACGGCGTCCCGGGAAGTCAGCCGGGGACGGCGGTCAGGAGGGTCCGCCGGGTGCGCCGGTAGTACGACCAGCCGGCGACCGGCAGTGCGATCATCCACGCGAGGAAGACGGGCAGGCCGATGAAGGCACCGGTCAGGGTGAACGGATCGTCTGTACTCGCCTCGGCGATGGCACGGGGGAACTGTACGGGCAGGGTGAGCGCGTAGCCCACCAGCAGGCCGGAGCCCAGGACGGTCGGGGTGAGCGGAAACCACTGCGGGACCCGGCGTCCGCCCAGCACGGGGATCCACCGGGGATAGACCAGTCCCCAGTCGCTGATCAGGCCGAGTGACAGGATCCCGCCGAGAATGGCGAGCAGCGTCAGCACCCCGAGGTACACGGCGCCGCCGGGGATGCCCAGGATCCCGTCGGAGAAGCCCTCCGTGCCGTGAGCGCGGCCGTGGTACCAGGCGTCGAAGCTCGCTTCGTTCGCCAGGAACGGGATGCCGAGCATCCAGGGGATGTGCAACGGCACGAATCCGAGGATGGGAGCCACCCAGCCCACCGTTCCGGCGATACGCGCCCAGCGGGGCGGCGGGGGGACTGCAGTTCGCGTCATGGTTGCATGATCCACGGCGCCGCCTGTGATCAGACTGAGAGACGCTGATGAGTCTCTCAGCCCCGCTCACCGGTGGCCCATCGCAGCAGCCGGACCCCAGTCCACCACGGTGAGGACCGGAAGGACCCGGCACCGGGGAGTAGTTTGAGGGGTGCCCGGTGGGGTGCATCCGTGGTGGGCCGGGCGTCGCCTACCTGCGGGGCGTGTGCGTGGTGGGCCGGGCGTTTGCGCCGGACTCCTGGAGCAGCAGGGACCTACAGGACTCGACAAGGACTGCGTGCCACCGCCTCCAGCAGTCGCTATGCGGTCGAGCAGACCGTGATCCGCCGGTTCGGCTCCGCCTTCGACCACTTCGGCGTCATGCGACGGCGCGGCAACGGATTTGAATATCCGACTTTCCGGATGAGTCCGTTGCCATTGTTCATGTTCCTACCTCATCGAGCCTGTCCCACATGTCCGCTCGGAGGGGTCGCACTTCTGGATGCGGACGTTGCCGATCACGGTACGGCGCCTGCCCCGGAACCTGCCGTGTCTGTCGATGGTGGCGTCGCGGCGAAGGCCTGGCCTTCTTCCAGGTCCCGGATCCATGCGTCGGTGGTGAAGGCCTTTGCATGACGCCGAATTTCAGATCGTCTGTGGGCGGTGGGAGGGCCGAGCCCTTTCACGGGCCTGCCGTACCCGGCTGTCAGGACGGGAGAGCCTCACTGTTTCCGGGCTGAGATGATCATGTGAGTGCCGAAGAATCTCTTCTTCCACGTTATGGAGGCGAAGCCGACTCGGTGAAGGATCGCGACGACCTCCTGCGGAGTCATGAATCCGAGGGTGGATTTCTGTAGGTACGCGTATGACGTGCGATCGCGGGCGACTATCCGGCCGAGAAGGGGGATCAGGACGCGGACGCCCAGGGCCACCGGATAGCGGAGCGGTCCCCGTGGTGGGCAGGTCTCCAGAATGACGACCCGGCCTCCCGGTTTGAGCACCCGGTACTGCTCTTTGAGCACGCGTTCGGCGTCGTCGACGTTGCGGAGGAGATAGCCGTGGGTGACGGCGTCGAAGGACCCGTCGCCGAAGGGCAGATCGTTCGCGTCCGCGTACTGCCACACGATGGCGGAGGCGCCCGGTTTGCTCGCCGCCTCCGACAGCATCCGTTCCGAGAAATCGACGGCATGGATGGTGGAGTCCGGATACTTCTCCAGTGCGGCGAGAGCGATGACGCCGGTTCCGGTGGCGATGTCGAGCATGCTTCCGCCGGGAGGGACTTTCGCACCCACCGCGACGTCACGGCACCAGGCGGCGTGTCGCCCCAGCGTCATCAGACGATTCATCCGGTCGTAGTGGCCGGTGACCCTGTCGAACATCTGCTGGACCTCTCGGCCCTTGGAGGGCGACGGGTCCGGTGATTTTCCCACGTGCTTCCCCGATGGTCGCGGCGCCTTTTCACGCGTCGATGAACGGCCCCCATCATGCGTGCGGACCACTGTGATCACGCTGAGAGGAGCTGAGGGATCGCTCAGAAAACCTCCGGCGATAGTGTCGCGTCCGTGGATGATGTCGTGAGCGGTACGGAAGCCGACTGCGTCGCCGCCGGGCCGGGAGACGAACCCGGACGGTCCGTCGTGTTGATGTGCGGCGTCGCCGGTTCGGGAAAGACGACCTATGCGCAGGCGCTGGAGCAACGGGGTTATGTCCGGCTGTCGATCGATGAGGTGATCTGGGAGCGGTTCGGGCGGGATGGCGCACACTTCGACCCCCAGGAGTACGAGGATCACAAGGCCGCTGCCGAGGAGGCGCTGCGGCATGAGCTGGTGCGGCTGATGCAGGCAGGCCGGCCGGTGGTCCTGGACTACAGCTTCTGGCAGCGCGCGAAGCGCGACCGCTACAAGTCCTTGATCGAAAGCCATGGATACCGGTGGGAACTCGTCTATCTCAAGGCGAACCCGGAAACGCTGCGCCGACGGCTCGCCGTACGCAACGCCCTGGAGGGACCGAACTCCGTCACGGTGTCCGAGGACCTCCTGCAGCGGTATCTGGCCGGTTTCGAGGAGCCGATCGAGGAAGGCGAACGCACGATCACGCAGCCGTGAGACGAGCGCCACCAGGCCGCCATGACCGCGATGAGGGGCATCCGCCCCGGAGAAGGTTTTCCTCGCTGCGGATCCGGACGCGTCCACGGCGCCGGGCGGCCGGCACGCCGACACGCCGACACGCCGACACGCAGGCGTCTTCGGAGCGGACCCGAGGACCCACACCCAACCGAGGCGGAGGCTGCGATCGCGAGTCGCGCCCCGGGAATCTTCCCAGTCGCGGCACCGGCGCCGGGGCCGGTGGCCACGGGCAGGCGGTGCCGTACAGCAGTTGACAGCAGTTGACAGCCGTCGGACGTGCAAGCCGTACGGCCGGCGCCGGGGTGGTGGCGCCGGCCGTGGGCCGTGGGGGCAGGAGTCAGCGGTTGCGGTTGTCGCCGCCGAGGCCGGCGCGGCGCAGGGCCTCGGCCATGGCTCCGCTCGGTGCGTTTCGCTCCTGGCCTCCGCGCTGCTGGCCGCCCTTCTGGCGGTCACCGCGTCCACGCTGCTGGTCGCCGCGCTGACCGCCTCCGCGCTGCTGACCGCCCCGCTGCTGTCCCTCGCGGCGGTCGCCTCCGTCACGCCGATCGCCTCCGCCGCGTCGGCCGCCGGAGCGGTCGCGCTGGTCGGGGCGGGTGTCGGCGTCGTCCTCCAGGAGGAGGGTGAGGGAGATGCGCTTGCGCGGGATGTCGACGTCGAGCACCTTCACCCGGACGACGTCGCCGGACTTGACCACCTCGCGGGGGTCCTTGACGAAGGTGCGCGACATCGCCGAGACGTGGACCAGGCCGTCCTGGTGCACGCCGACGTCGACGAAAGCGCCGAACGCGGCGACGTTGGTGACCACGCCCTCCAGCAGCATGCCGGACTGGAGGTCGGAGATCTTCTCCACGCCCTCCTTGAAGGTCGCGGTCTTGAAGGCCGGACGGGGGTCGCGGCCGGGCTTCTCCAGCTCGGTCAGGATGTCGGTGACCGTCGGCAGGCCGAAGGTGTCATCGACGAACTCCTGCGGCTTGAGGGACCGCAGCGTCGCGCTGTTCCCGATCAGCTGGGTGATCTCGCACCCGGTGGCGGCGAGGATGCGGCGGACCACCGGGTAGGCCTCCGGGTGCACGCTGGAGGAGTCGAGCGGGTCGTCGCCGCCGGGGATGCGCAGGAAGCCCGCGCACTGTTCGAAGGCCTTGGGGCCGAGCCGGGGCACGTCCTTCAGGGTGCGGCGCGAGCGGAACGGGCCGTTGGCGTCGCGGTGGGCGACGATGTTCTCGGCGAGCCCGGAACCGATGCCCGACACCCGGGTCAGCAGTGGAGCCGAGGCGGTGTTGACGTCGACGCCGACGGCGTTCACGCAGTCTTCGACCACCGCGTCGAGCGAGCGGGAGAGCTTGGTCTCGGCCAGGTCGTGCTGGTACTGGCCGACTCCGATGGACTTGGGGTCGATCTTGACCAGCTCGGCCAGCGGGTCCTGCAGACGGCGGGCGATGGACACCGCGCCGCGCAGCGAGACGTCCAGACCGGGCAGCTCCTGCGAGGCGTAGGCGGAGGCGGAGTAGACCGACGCGCCGGCCTCCGACACCACGATCTTGGTCAGTCCGGGGATCAGCTTGACCAGCTCGCCCGCGAGCTTGTCCGTCTCCCGGGAGGCGGTGCCGTTGCCGATCGCCACGAGCTCCACGCCGTGGTCCCCGGCCAGCTTGGCCAGGGTCGCCAGCGACTGGTCCCACTGGCGGCGCGGCTCGTGCGGGTAGATCGTGTCGGTCGCCACGACCTTGCCGGTGGCGTCGACCACCGCGACCTTCACGCCGGTGCGCAGGCCGGGGTCCAGGCCCATGGTCGGGCGCGTCCCGGCCGGGGCGGCCAGCAGCAGGTCGCGCAGGTTGGTGGCGAACACGCGCACCGCCTCGTCCTCGGCGGCCTGCCACAGGCGCATCCGCAGGTCGATGCCGAGGTGGACGAGGACGCGGGTGCGCCAGGCCCAGCGCACGGTGTCGGTCAGCCATTTGTCGGCGGGCCGCCCCTGGTCGGAGATGCCGAAACGGCGGGCGATGGCCCCCTCGTAGGTGCCGGTGGGCTCCTGCTCCGGCTCCAGGGTCAGGGTGAGGATCTCCTCCTTCTCGCCCCGGAACATCGCCAGGATCCGGTGGGAGGGAAGCTTGGTGAACGGCTCGGAGAAGTCGAAGTAGTCGGAGAACTTGGCGCCCGCCTCCTCCTTGCCCTCGCGCACCGCCGAGAGCAGACGGCCCTTGCTCCACATGCGCTCGCGCAGCTCGCCGACCAGGTCGGCGTCCTCGCTGAAGCGCTCGACCAGGATGGCCCGCGCCCCCTCCAGCGCGGCGGCCGCGTCGGGCGCCCCCTCGCCGACGAAGGCCGCGGCGGCGGCCTGCGGGTCGACGGACGGGTCGCCGAGCAGGCCGTCGGCCAGCGGCTCGAGACCGGCCTCCCGGGCGATCTGCGCCTTGGTGCGCCGCTTGGGCTTGTAGGGCAGGTAGATGTCCTCAAGGCGGGCCTTGGAGTCGGCCGCCATGATCTGGGCTTCGAGAGCGTCGTCGAGCTTGCCCTGGCTCCGGATCGACTC
Source organism: Paraplanobispora takensis (assembly GCF_016863195.1). GTDB lineage: Bacteria > Actinomycetota > Actinomycetes > Streptosporangiales > Streptosporangiaceae > Planobispora > Planobispora takensis. The sequence continues at coordinate 104,895 of NZ_BOOK01000045.1, forward strand.
CAGGATCGCGGTGCGCCGCTCCTCCATCTCGCGCAGGTAGCGCAGCCGCTCCTCGAGCGTGCGCAACTGCGCGTCGTCGAGCATCCCGGTGGCCTCCTTGCGGTAGCGCGCGATGAAGGGCACCGTGGCCCCGCCGTCGAGCAGCTCGACCGCCGCCCGCACCTGCCCCTCGCGCACACCCAGCTCGTCGGCGATCCGCTGATGAATAGAAGTCGTCACGGCCTCTTCCTTTGTGATGGACGTCCCAAAGCTACCGCGTGGCACGGGCCTGCGAAGGGCGGCGCCTCCGGACCTGTGGACGACACGCGGACGGGAGCCCCGCCTGTGGACGACCAGGCCGCTCACACCTCCGGGAAGGACTAGACGTCCGGGAAGGGCCGGGCCTCCGGGGAGGCCGGGGTGAGGCGGGTCCACTCGACGGTGGCCGCGGCGGCGTCGCCGCCCGGGGTGCCGGTCACCCAGTGGGTGAGCTGCGGCCTGTCCCTGCTGTCCTGGACCACCCAGACGGCCCCGGTGTCCGCGCCGTCCCGGTACAGGCGTGCGACGCCGGAGCTGTCGACGGTCACCCGCCAGGTCGCGAGCCGCCCGGCGCCCTCCAGCGAGTGGACCTTCTCCCAGACGGACGAGCCCTTGCGTATCGTCCAGACCCCGCCGCGCTGCACGGTCAGCATCAGCCGCCGGGCGCCGTTGGCCACCTTCGCGCCGAGACAGACCCCGTCGCCGGTGCGGGGGTTCAGCGCGCTGTCGTCGTCCACCCGTCCCCGGAACTCCAGGGTGAAATCGCAGCCGCGCCGTACGTCGAGCGCGCAGGTGGCCCCGCAGTCGCGGGCCGAGGCGCTGCGCAGGACGAACCCCCCGCCGGGAGTCCGCCGCGCGCCGCCGTACAGCTCCCACTCCCCGGACAGCAGGTCCTCGCCGGGGAACTCCCGGGAGATGTCCAGCCTGGCCACCCTGATGTTGGTCTGGTTGTGCTCCCAGACGACGAAGAACCTCCCCGGTTCGTACTCGTCGGCGCTCGGATAGACGTCCCACCCGCGCGCCGCCCCCGTGGTCAGCCTCCTGCCGTCGGCGAAGAGCCGGCCCGGACCCCACGGCTCGCCGGGCCGCCTGACCTTGTAGTGCAGGACCTCCCGATACTGGTCGGGCTTGCTCTGCGCCGGTCCGGTGAACGGGCCGGCCAGCGTGTTGTAGATCGCGAGATGCCGCCCCGCGGAGTCGGCGGCGAAGAAGGTCTTGACGTAGTAGTTCGGCAGGTTCTCGTCCAGCGTCATCGGCGACCAGGTCAGCCCGGCGTCGGTGCTGGTCGCGGTGGCGCAGTGGGTCGCGCTGACGCGGTAGTGGGCGTCGCGCGCGGCCGCCGAGACCCCGCCGCGCAGGTCCAGCGTGCGCGTCACCATCACCAGCGTGCCCGGGTCGCCGGAGGCGGGCGCGATCTGCGGCTCCTCGACCGCCACGCCGGGCGGGTTCACCGCGAGCGCGCCGGAGGTCCACGTCCGCAGGTCCGCCGAGCGCAGCACGCCGGCCCGGGTGGTCCCGCCGGCCTGCCTCCAGTACGGCACCAGCCACTGCCCGCCGTACCTCAGAGGCCTGCCCGCCACGACGACGCCCCTGCCGTTGCCGGGCACGTCGACGGTGATGGGGAAGTCGGTCCAGGTACGGCCGGCGTCGGTGCTCCTCTTGGCCGTCATCGTGGTCGGGAAGCCGTCCACGTCGCCCTCGCGATCCCGGTCGCGCCCGACGTCGATCAGCCCGAGCAGCGCGTAGATCGTGCCGCCGTCGTCGAGGAACATCACATAGTGATGGCGGCGGGCGGCGGTCGCCGCCGCCAGCGTGCCCACCGTCCAGGTCGCCCCGCCGTCGTCCGACCGGCCGTACATGATCGCGCCCTGGTCCGTCGGGGTCGGGTCCAGGGCGTCCCGTACCCCGGCTCGCCAGCCCACCAGCAGCCGCCGGGCGTCCAGGGCGACGATGTCAGGAACGCGGTTCCCCTCGTGGGCGAGCTCCCCGCCGGGGGTCAGCGCGACTTTCCCGTAGACGGTGACGGGGGTGCTCACGTGCGTTCCGACGACGTCGATGTGCGGCCATGACATGGACGACAGCGAACAGGCGGAAGATGGCCGGAAGGTGGCCGTGAGGCGACGCCCGGAGGTGGCGTCCTCTCATTGAGGCCATGACTCAGAGATCAGGACTCAGAGATCAGGACTCTGAGATCAGGACTCTGAGATCAGGACTCTGAGATCAGGATTCGACGGGCAGGGCTGTGGCGGGTGGCGCGATCGGGTCCGGACGATCCGAGGGGACCGGGTCCGGGGCGGTCTCGACGACCGGTGCGGG
>NZ_BOOK01000046.1 GCF_016863195.1 Paraplanobispora takensis
GGGAGAGGAGGAGAAGAACGGCGGGTTGTGGTGCTCACCCAGGGCGAACACGTCCAGACCCACCTCCTCGGCCTTCTCGGCGATCGTCACGATCGCCTTGATCCGCTCGGCCTCACTGGGCACCCGCCCGTTCGTGGGGTCGGTGGTGATGTCACTGACCGAAAAGACACCGAACTGCATGACATTCCCCGTCCACTTATAGATGACTTGTCATGTGCTTCCCGGCTAACATACATGACACGTCATTTATTTCGGGAGGTGGCTCCCAGGATGCCGGCCGCCCATCGGACATAACGCTACGAATGGGTACATACCCCCTTCCATAGCAGAGCAGCGGATGAGGACCCCATGACCGAGACCGACCTGGCTTCGCTCGAAGCCGAGCGCCGCCGCATCCGGGAGGCCCACCTCCGCCCGCCCGCCGGGCGCGGGCCCTCCACCGCCCGGGCTCGGGGCGGGGCACCGGCGCGTTCCCCCGCCCCGAGCACGCGGGCTGCTATCTGTCGTAGTTCTTCCCGGGGGGCATGCCGGGGATCGGCTTGGCGATGAGAGCGACGGGGATGAAGAAGCAGATCTGGCCGATCACCATGATGAGCGTCCAGAGCGCCTTGTCGTCGTAGTGGGCGGCCGCCCTGGCGTACAACTTGTCGGGGACGCGCTCCCCGGACGGGTTCGGGGTGAGGACGGCCTCCACCAGCTCCAGGGCGACCCGTTCGGCGTCGGTGAAGCAGGGGGCGTCCCGCCACGACGCCACGGCGGTGATCTGCTCCTCCGTCGCCCCGGCCTTGCGCAGGAGCCCGGTCTGCCGGACGGTGTGATAGGTACTGCCGACGATCTGCCCGGCGCGCAGCTGCACCAGGCTGACGGTGGCCGGTGGGATCGCGCCGTTCCTGGCGGCCTTGGTCATGACTTCGGCGATCGCCGCCACCTCGGGAAAGAACTGGACGGGGTCGGGCAGCCGCGACCGGAGGTGATCCTGCCCGGCCGTCGTGAGCGTGGACATCGCGAGGTCTTCCTTTCTCGGTGCCCGCGGCGTTCTCAAGACGTGCGGCCCGGTGGGTGATCCGGGGTCGCCGGTCTGCGCCGCGTGCTGGATGGTGTCTGTCGGAGTCCGACGACGCAGCCGCCGGAAATGTGAGGCACGCACCGGCCTCACATTCCGCGGGGCTGCGTCGTCGATCTGGCGAGAACAGGGCGACCCGAGGAAAGCAGCGATATATGACCACCCCATCCGAGGCGGAAGACACCCGGCCCGATCCGCAGCTGAGCGCGATCATCAGCGAGCGGCGCCACCTGATCAACCTCGCCTACCGGCTGCTGGGCTCCCTGGCCGACGCCGAGGACGTCGTCCAGGAGACCTACACCCGCTGGTACGCCATGTCCCGCGAGCAGCAGCAGGCCATCGCCTCCCCCGGCGCCTGGCTGACCACCGTCGCCGGCCGCGTCTGCCTGGACCTGCTCGGCTCGGCCCGGGCCCGGCGTGAGCGCTATGTGGGCGAGTGGATCCCCGAGCCGCTGCCCGACCGCTCGGAGTGGCTCACCGGGCGGACCGGCGGCACCGCGGCCGATCCTGCCGACCGGGTCACCCTGGACGAGTCGATCACCATGGCCTTCCTCGTCGTGCTGGAGGCGATGACCCCTGCCGAACGCGTGGCGTTCATCCTGCACGACGTCTTCGGCTACGCCTTCGCCGACGTGGCCGCCATCGTCGGCCGCACCCCGGCGGCCTGCCGCCAGCTGGCCTCCTCGGCCCGCCGCCGCATCCGCACCGCCCAGGCGCCCGCGGCTCCGGCGGCCCGGCGCGCCGGCATCATCCGGGACTTCAAGCAGGCCTGGCAGGCCAAGGACGTCGGCGCCCTCATCGGCCTGCTGGCCCCCGACGCCACGCTGATCGCCGACGGCGGCGGCCGGGTCAGCGCCGTGCTGCACCCGATCGACGGCGGCGAGCAGATCGCCCGCTACGCCATGGCCCTGGCCGACCTGGCGCCCGGCATGACGCTCCTGGAGCGCAGCGTCAACGGCCAGCCCGGCCTGGTGATCCAGCAGAACGGCGTCATCGCGTCGGTGATCGCCTTCGAGACCACCGACGAGCAGATCACCCGCATCTGGGCGGTACGCAACCCCGACAAGCTCCGCCTCTGGACGGCGGGTCGACAGCCCCAGGCCCCGGACGCGTGACCGTCGAAGCAGCCCCGCCCACCCGATACCCGTCAAGGAGTCACCCGTGTTCCTGCGCATCGCGATCATCCTGCAAACCGTGGCCCTCTTCACCGCGCCGATCACCGCCGGCCTGCTGCTGACCTCGCCCGACGGCCGGGCGCTGCACAGCATTTCGGCCTACGGGGTGTTCACCGTGGCGGTGCTGCACCTGATCGTCGCGATCCTGGTGTGGCGGCCCGGCGGCGGCTCGCCCAGGCCCATCCTGTACGCGGCCGGGTTCCTGGCGCTCGTACTGGCGCAGGTGGCGCTGGGCATCGCACAGACGAAGACCCTGCACGTCCCCCTGGGCGTGCTGCTGTTCGGCCTGAGCCTCCTCCAGCTCAGCCGGCTCCCGGCCGCCCGCTCCATCTATACGGCATCGTATAAATGAGTTAGCCTGCCTTTATACGGCACCGTATAGATGAGTGGAGGCAGCGACATGACGATCGGCTCCATCGGCGGTGCCGTGGGAACGTCCAACGTCCCGCGGTCCGCCCATGCGCTCAGCTCGTTGCCCGACGCCGACTACGCCGACCGGTTCACCCTCCTCACCGACATGGACGCCTCACCGGAGCGGTGGGCGCGGGCGATGTTCGGCGACGTCCCCGGCGCCGCGGAGCTGCTGATCTGGCGCGGTCTGCTCGGCCTGCGGCTCAGCTCGGGGCGGTCGCCGGCCACCGTGGCCGGATGGCGGATCGGCGGCCGCGGAGACGACTGGATCCGGCTGGAGGCGGCGTCCTGGTTCCTGAGCGGCAACCTCCTGGTCCAGACGGCCGGCGGGCGGGTGTCGCTGACGACCTTCCTGCGTTACGACCGCTGGCCGGGCCATGCGGTGTGGCCTCCGCTGGCCGTCGTCCACCGCCTGCTGGTCCCCCGGGTGCTCCGCGAGGCCGCGGCCCGGCTGGCGGCCGGGCGCCCGCACGCGGAGAGGCGGTGACCGCGGCGGACCCGGACCTCCGGGGCCGGGCCGCCGGGTGTCATCGAGCCCCTCCGGCGGTGCCGAGCCTCCTCGCGGGACGGTCGAGCAGCAGGTCGGCGGCGCGGGCGAGGACCTGGGCGCGGGTACGGTCGCCGTGGTCGGCGGCGAGGAAGTGCGCGCCGATGGCGACGCAGAAGGCGAGCAGGCTTCGGGCCTCGACCTCGTCGGCGTCGGAGCAGAAGGTGCCGATCATCTCGCGCAGCAGCTCCATGCGCCGGTTGTCCACCCGTCGCAGGCGTTCGGCGACCGCCTCGTCGCGCCGGGCCCAGTCCCGGACCGCCAGATCGATCGGGAGCAGGCGGTCGCCGGAGAAGGTGAGCACGCCCGCGCGCTGGATCTTGGTCTTCGCGTCGCCGCCCTCACTCTCGACGCGGTCGAGCACCTCGTCGGTGCTCTCGCGTTCCCAGGTGTCCAGCATCGCCTCCAGCAGCGCCTCACGGTCGGCGAAGAACCCGTAGAACCCGCCCTTCGTGACGCCGAGCCGTTTCGCCAGCACCTCGACGCGGACGGCGTCCGGGCCTCCGACGGCCAGTGCCCGCAGTCCCTGCTCGATCCACTTTTCACGCGGTGTGCGAGTCACGGCCACCACGCGCCCACCTCCCCATATACGTCACCGCATAGATCGGTTAGCCTGCTTCTATACGGCATCGTATACATGGACGGAGGCGGAGAGATGGCCGTCGGCGGGGGGCCGGGCACGGCGAGGTGGCGGCGCGACTTCCGGGTGCTGCTCGCCGCACGGGTCGTCTCCTCGGCGGGCACCGGCTTCGGGCCGATCGCACTCGGGTTCGGGGTCCTCGGCCTTCCGGGTGCCGACGTCGGCACGTTGTCGCTGGTCGTGGCCTGCCAGACGCTCCCGCAACTGCTCCTGGTCCTCCTGGGCGGCGTGCTCGCCGACCGCCTCCCGAGAGCCGCCCTGCTGGCCGCGGCGGAGGCGACCGCGGGCCTGGCGTGGGGCGGCATGGCGGTCATGATCGGCCTCGGCACCGCCCCCCTCCCCCTCCTCCTGGCCTGCGCGGTCGTCGCCGGCGCTGCGGCCGCTCCGGTGGGACCGGCGCTGACCGGGATGGTGGTGCACATCGTGCCCGCGTCCGAGCGGCGCCGGGCGAACTCCGTCCTGCGGTCGGCCACCTACACGGCGCGGACCGCGGGGATCACCCTCGCCGGCCCGGCGGTGGTGTGGGCCGGCGCCGGCTGGGCGCTGGCGGTCGACGCCGCCACGTACGTGCTGGCCGCCGTGCTCCTCATCGCACTGCGGCCGATCGCCCCCGTCCCTGCCCCGGCTCCGGCCACGGCCCCGGCGGCCGGCCTCGCCGGGGAACTGGCCGCGGGGTGGCGGGAGTTCACCGGCCGCCAGTGGCTGTGGGTTCTCGTCACGGGCTACTCGGTCGGCTACGCCGTCGCCGGTGCCGTGACCGGGGTGCTCGGGCCCTCGGCCGCCCAGTCCTATCTGGGCGGGCCCGCGGCGTGGTCCGCGATTCTCGCCGGTCAGGCCGTCGGCACCCTGGCCGGCGCGGTCGCCGCCCGCTGGATCCGGCCCCGCCGCCCCGCCCTCGCCGCGGCGCTGCTCCTGTCCGTCGGCGCCCTCCCCGTCGCGTTGCTGGCGGCCGCGCCGCCCGCGCCCGTCGTGGTCGCCGGCGCCGTCGTCGCCGGTGCCGCAAGCGGCCTGCTGATGGTGCTCGCGGACACGGTCATCCAGCAGCACGTCCCGGCTCACGCGGTGTCGCGGGTCAGCGCCTACGACTGGTTCGGATCGCTGGCGCTCGCCCCCGTCGCGGTGGCGGCGGCCGGCGCCGGGGCGCGCGAGTTCGGCCTGCGGCCCACCCTCCTGGGGTGCGCCGTGCTCGTCTGCGCCGCCGCCGCGTTCACCGTCTGCGCGCCCCAGGTGCGAACCCTGCCCCCGGCTCCCCATCGGCCCGGACATCCCGCGGACCGGCCGGACCCCGCACCGGCCCGCCGTACAGGACCATGACCCCGTACGGCGCCCATCGCGACCCCGTACGGCGCCGCCGGGCGGTGAGAGGCGGCACCGGAGCTAGTCGGGCCTGGCCAGCACCATCGTCCCCGGACCCTGCGCGGCGCCCGGGCCGGAGACGACCGTGATCGTGTCCGCGTCGGCGGGGCCGCCGCAGTGCGGGCACGTCACCCGGGGAGTGAACCGCTCGCCGCAGGAGTGGACCAGCACGGCCGGCGGCCCGCCGGGCGGCGTGGACCACCGGTCGCCCCAGGCCATCAGCGTGATCAGGGCGGGCACGATGTCGCGCCCCGCCTCGGTCAGGTGGTACTCGTGGCGGACCGGCCGCTCCCGATAGACCACCTTCTCCACCACCCCCGCCGCCTGCAGGCGATCCAGCCGCTGGGTGAGCAGGTTCCGCGAGATCCCGAGGTCCTCGCTCAACTGGTCGAAGCGGCGCAGCCCGAGGAACAGGTCCCGCAGGATCAGCGGCGTCCACGGCTCGGCCACCACGCCGACGGCCTGCGCGATCGAGCAGTGCATCTCCCCGAACCTGTTCATGACCCCAGCATAGTCAGTTGATAAAGTGAACCCTAGATAGTTCACTTTCAGGACTCACTGGAGGTCCGATGAACGCCACCACCCAGCGCTACCGCAAGGCCGGCGAGGCCAAGGACATCGACATGCTGATGTCCACGCTCGCCCCCGCGGTGGTCTTCCGCTCCCCGCTCAGCTCCAGAGCCGGTTTCGCCGGGCACGCCCAGGTCCGGCAGCTCTTCACCGTCGCCCTCGGGGCGCTCCGTGACCTCCGCTATCACACCGACGTCGGCGACGACCGCACCCGCATGCTCGCCGCCACCGCCCGGCTCGGCCGCCACGAGCTGGAGGAGGCCGCCCTGGTCCGCCTCGGCGACGACGACCTGATCGAGGAGGTCACCCTGTGGATCCGGCCCCTGCCCGCGCTCACCGCGATGATGGCCGCGCTGGGGCCCGGCCTGGCCAGGGCCGCGGGCAGACCGGCGGTGGCCGCGTTCGTCGGCGCCTCGGTGAGGCCGCTGGCCTTCATGACCGAATTCGGCGATCGCACCATGGTCCCCCTCGTCACGCCGAAGGGTGACCGACCTCCGGCCGGCCTGTGGCGCTGATCACTGCGGCTGTGTGGATTTGTGCACAGTCGATCTCCGTCCTCCTCCGTAGCGTTCGGGTCGTCGCCGGGGGGACCGGCGGCACCGACCGACGGAGGAACCCGATGCGCAAGACCCTCACGATCGCCGCCGTGGCCGGCTCGATGGCCCTCACCGGCCTCGCCCTCACCCCGGCCACCGCCCAGGCGGCCACGCAGCCGGCCGCGCAGTCCACCGCCTCCGCCACGACCACCGTCGTGCACTGGGGCAAGTTCTTCTCCGGCGACGGCAAGGCCTACACCTTCGGCAGGACCTGGAAGTCGCACGGCAGGGTCCACACGGAGTGGCACGGCGTGGACAAGATCGGCGGCAAGAAGGGCTGGGTGTGGTTCGAGGTCTACCGGAACGGTGACTGGCACAAGTTCAACAAGTCCTGGGACGGCAAGGCCTCCGGCACCTGGAGCGGCCACGGGATCAAGAAGGTGTACACCTACACCTGCTGGGCCGGCAAGTTCGACAACTGCGGCAAGAAGTACCGCATCTACTGAGCGCCCTTCCGGCCCCGCCTGCGGCACGCCTGCGTCCGGCCCCCGTCCATCGCGGGGCCGGCGCCGGTGACGCCGTCCGCGTGACAGCCGCTCATGGTCTGCATGTCCGACAGGATGACGACCCGGTCGTGCCCGGCGTAGGCACGGCGGACCGAGCCGGCGATCTGCGTGCCGTGCCCGACCTCGCCGATCCGGGCGCAGAACCGGTCCATCTCCTTCAGCACCGAGGCGCCCCTGCGGATGTCGTGGCGGAACACCCCGTCGGCGAAGCCGTACAGGTCGACCCGCTCGCCGCGGGCCGCCAGGGCGACGCCGAACAGCGCCGCGGCCTGGACCGGCGTGACCGTGGAGCGCGCCGAGACCGCCCCGGAGGTCATGGACGCCGAGGTGTCGACCAGGACGAGCGTGCGGCCCCGGAGGAGGGCAGGTTCGCGGTCGCCTTCGTCAGCGCCCCGTCCAGGGCGTGGCCCCAGCGCAGGGACGGCGCGTTGCGGTAGGCCGAGTAGAACCGGAACGGCAGCTGCCGGGACCGGGCCACCTCGCCGGGGTCGGTGAGCTTGGCGACGATCTGCCCGGCGACCTCGTCGGGCACACCGGACTCGTCGAAGTTGCGCAGGTTGCGCAGCAGCGCCATGTACCCCATGGACGGGATCACCGACTGCCAGGCCCGGGCGTCCATCGGTCCCTGCAGCCGGCCGGCGAGCGCCTCCCACGTCATGCCGGCCGAGCGCAGCCGGTCAGGGTCGGCGGCCATGACCGCGCCGCTCGGTGACCGGTACGGCCGGCAGCTCGGCCCGGGCACGGAGCATGCGCAGGCTCTCCGGGATGGGCTTGTCCCGCTTGTGGCGCCGGTCGAGGGCGTGGGCGAACAGGTCCCCCTGCCACGGGCGCCTGCCGGCGTCCGGGGCCGGGTGGACGAGATCGATGACGTCGCCGAACCGGTAACCCCTGCTGTCGGTGTCGTACTTGAGCAGGCCGCGCTCGGTGTACAGGCGGGCCACGGCGTCGGCGACGCCCCGCTTGACGGGTTTGGGGATCGCGCGGCCGTGGCGGGAGGTCCAGTACGCCGGCGCCTCGCCGGGCTCGTCGGCGCGCTGCAGGACGCTGTCGACCAGCTGCCGGTTCATGCCCTGCTCCCCGGCGGCCAGACGGGCCCTCACCGCCTCCAGCGCGGCGACGATCGGCGCGCGCCCGGTCTTCACCGGGCTGGAACCCGCCGGGCGGGTGGCGGGGGTGTTGAACTCCGACATGGAACGAGGCCCCTCTCTATGTGATGAGAGGGCCCCGTTCGAAGAGCACGCCCGAGATCGAATCGGTGACGGTGACGGTGACGGTGACATAAGTGTCCTGGGCCGCTGGACGACGCCCATCTATATGGGCGGCGGGATTCGAACCCGCGTCTCTCCTTTGAGAGAGGAAGTAACCGTTGCCTGCGCACCGGGAAGGTGCTTATTCGTTTGTGGGCTTCAGAGGACGGAGACGGCGCCGGGACGGGTTCTCTTTGAAGGAGGGAACCGGAGCCTTCGCACCTGAAGCGGTTTCCACCGTAGCGATCAGCCCGCCGGAGCACATCTGAATATCCGGCCCGTCGCGGCCGCTCTCCCTCAGGCCCTGATGTCATGACATAACGGATATCTAGGACATACCACTAAGATCTCCGGCATCGTGACTCGAATCCGGGCCGCTGCCGGCCGATACCGCTTCGGGCGCGCGGCCGCCGTCGTCGTCGCGCTCTATCTGACCGCCGCGGCCGTCGCCGTGGTGCTCGCCGCCGTGTCCGGCGACCTGTCGGCGCTGTCGACCGCCGCGACGGCCCGGGTGTGGATCACCTCCGAGCAGGCCGGCCGGCCGGGGCCCGTGCTCATCGGGATGTGCGGGCTCAACGCGTGGATGTTGTGGCAGGTGCTGCGCGGCCCCGCACTGCCGCGCGCCGGGGGGTCGCCGTCCGGCGTGGTCTGGCTCCGGCGCCTGCTGTATGTGAACGTCGCCGGCGACCTGGTGCTCCGGGAGCTCCTCGACGAGGTGTCCGACACCGCAGAAGACGTCGCGAGCGCGCTGGTGTGGGCCGCCACGGTGATCCTGCTGACGCGGGTCGTCTCCGGGGTCTCGGCCGGGTTCCGGGCGATCGCTCTGGCACTCGGCCTGATCGGCGTGCTGGCCCCGCTGCCGATGTCCCTCATCGACGGTACCGACCTGCAGACGGTCAGCCTGCTGGGGCTGGCGAGCTTCGGCTGGACGGTGATGATCCTCATCGCGCAGCGCCGCGACGGGCGGTGGAGCGACGCCACGGTCGACATCGGCAGGATCGCCCTCATCGCCCCGCTGCTCTTCCCTCTGCTCAACCTCGCCTCCCAGAGCGAGTGGCTGTTCTTCGACGGCGCAGGGCTCTTGATGAGCGCGCTCGGCGTGTTCGGCACGGTGTGGCTGGCGCGCACCGCGCATGAACTGGCCGGACCCGCCGGCACGCCCGCCCCGCGCCCCGACGGCAGGCCCGCCCCGCAACCCACCCCGGGCCGCGGGCCGTGGCTGTTCGTCGCCGTCGCCCTCGTGCTGCCGCTCGTCGTGATCGACGCCGAGGACGGAGCCCTGCTCAGGGTCGCCGGCGCCGGCGAACGCTGCCGCGAGCAGGTCCGCTCCCACGGCGGGCCGGCGGACGCGAGCGAGCTCGACACCGCCCTGGAGTCCCCATGCCCCGACGTCATCGCCCGGCGGGCGGAGGAGGCGCGTGAACAGGCTCGGCGGGAGCGGGAGGAGGAACGGGAGTGGGCGGCGTGGAAGGCCGGGGCGAACGCCCGGTGCGCCGACCCCTGGCCGCGGCTGCGGGCCGGGCGGCAGGGCACGGCGGCCTATCTGCTCTCCGAAGGGGGCGGCTACGCCGTCCACGACGACCGTGACGGCACCGAAGGCCCGGACGGCGACATCTTCGAGGCCGTCCGCGACGGGTTCATCGACGCCGCCGGCAGCAGCGCCGCCATCACCACCCACGGCGAGAACGCGCCGATGTGCCTGACGGTCAAGGCCTTCGACGCCGCCCCGCCGCTGCGGCTCAAGGGCTGGGACCGGGTGGTCGAGGTGGGCCTCCTCAGCCGCAGCGGCCGCCTGGTCGTCCCGTCGTACCGCGAGTACGAGGACGGCGGGGCGATCGGGCCGCTGCCCCACCTGGCCGTCGACGGCCCCGGCCGCTATCGCGTGCGCGTCTACGCCCGCGCGTTCGAGCGGGACGAGGACGACCCCGACGCGCCCGTCGAGGAGCACCTGATCGTCGTCTATCCCGGCCGTTCCGCAGAGAAGGTCGTCCACCGCCGGTAGCGGTGACCGGTCCGGGCGACCCGCACCCCCGGGAGGGCACGGGTCGCCCGCGTTCGGCTATCCGCGGGTCGCGGGCGGCCAGCCGTGGCCCCAGCCGCCCTGGATCATGGTCTGGAACGCCCATCCCTGCGCGGTGCGCACGAGAAGGTCGGCATAGCGCATCGACTGCCGCCGTCCCTCCGCGGTGACCGTGGCCTCCGTCTCGACGAGCACGAGGTTGGGGGTGAGGAAGCGCGGCGTCCGGACGGACTTCATCTCCATGCCCGCCGTACCGCCGCCCATGACCTCGGTCATCACCCGCACGAACTCCTCACGGTCCCACTGGCGGACGGCGCCGAACCCGCCGGGCGCGTCGGTGGCCAGGTTGAGAGGGAAGATCGCCAGGTCGGCGATCTCCTGGACGGCGCCCCGCTCGGCCAGCGCGTCGTACTCGGCGAACCAGGCCTCGACCCCGGCGAGGTCCTCGGCACCCGGGGCGAACGCCTGCTCGCCGCTCTGGTCATCCTGCTGCATCACGACTCCTTCCATCGGATTCCGTACATCGTACCGTACGTCGTACGGCAGACGGGCCGCACAGTACCCTTGGCTGGTGTTCTCGCCTCAAGGCCCGTCGCTGCGGGAGCTGGTGATCCAGGCGCTGTCCTCGGTCGAGCACGGCTACGACCTGCTCGCCCCGAAGTTCGAGCACACGCCGTTCCGCACCCCCGACGACGTCCTCGACGCGACCGCCGACGCCCTGCGCCCGCTCGGGCCGTTCGGGCGGGGACTGGACGTGTGCTGCGGCACCGGCGCGGGCATGCGGGTCCTCGAACCCCTGTGCCGGGGGCGGGTCACGGGCGTCGACTTCAGCGCGGGCATGCTGGAGCGGGCGCGCCGGGCGCATCCGGAGGCCGGATGGGTGCGGGCCGACGTCCGGGCCCTGCCCTTCGCCGGCTCCTTCGACCTCGCGGTCAGCTTCGGAGCGCTGGGGCACTTCCTGCCCGCCGAACGTCCCGCGCTGTTCGCCGGGGTCCACCGCGCTCTGCGGCCCGGCGGGCTGTTCGCCTTCCCGATCGGCGCGCCACCGCCCCTCACGTCGCCCCGCTACTGGTCGCTGCTCGGATTCGACCTGGCCATGCGGGTGCGCAACGCCCTGTGGCGCCCTGCCTTCGTCATGTACTACGGCACCTGCCGGTTGAGCGCGGTCCACGACGGCCTGACGGCGGCCGGGTTCACCGTGACGACGGTTCCGCTGACGGCCCTGGGCCGGCGCGAGGACGGCGGCCCGCGTTGCCGGCTCGTCCTCGCACGCAGGGCGTGAGCCCGGCCTGAACCGCCGGTCGGCTCCGGCCCGCACCGGGGTCAGTCGAGTCCCAGCCTGCGCATCGCGGCGGTCGCCAGCTGGGCCGCGTGGTGCCGTTCCGGGCCGTGCAGCGTGCGTGGGGAGCGGTCCTCCCAGTCCGTTTCGAAACAGCGCTCGGTGACCAGGTCGATCATCAGCTTGCGGTCGCCGTCGATCAGGCCGTAGCAGGAGGTGCTGCGCCGCATGGGGCGGCCGGCCCAGAGCGCCAGGCGACGCGGCCGGTCGTCGTGGAACAGGGACTCGCCGTGGGCGGGTGCGGCGGGGACGCCGGCGAGGTCGAGGACGGTCGGCAGCACGTCCAGATGGGACGAGCGGGGGATCACGGCGGGTGGCAGCGCGGGGTGGACGAGCGCGAAGGGGACGAGGGTCTGGTCGGCGGTCACGGCCGTGGCGTGGAAGTGATAGCCCAGCGATCCGAACGACTCGCCGTGGTCGCTGGTGACGACGATGAGCGGGTCGCGCAGCACGCCCCGCTCGATCAGCGCCCGGTGCAGCCGGCGGAGGTTGTCGTCGGACTCCTCCACGGCGTCGAGGAACCGCTCCTGCCTGCCCTCGCCCCGCCGGCGGAAGCGCGGGTCGCGTACGCAGTAGGGCACATGCGTGTCGTGGGTGTGCACGTGCAGGAAGAGCGGATCCCGGCGCGAGGCCCGGGAGGCGGTCAGCTCGTCGAGCAGGGCGTCCACGCCCGCGCGGGGCAGCTCCCTGTCGGTGACCGCGCCGCCCAGGCGGGAGCGGTCGAGGAGGATCTGGTAACCGGCCTCGGTGATGACGTCCCGTAGCCCGTTGTAGCTGGTGCGGGCCGAGGTGAGGTACGCGGTGCGGTAGCCGGCGGCGGTGAGCCGGTGGACCTGCGACTCCCCGGCGGCGCGGTAGCGGCCGTGGGCGAGGAGCACATGCGCGTTGGTGGTCAGGGGCGAGGGCACGACATGGCGCTCCGACACCACGGCCCGCGCGTACAGGGCGTCCACGAAGGGAGTCGACGCGCCGCCCGGCGTGAACCGCGCCAGATGGCTGCGGCCGACCGACTCCAGGGTGATCAGCAGCACGTCATGACCGCGGAGGGCTCCCGCGTACGGCGACCCGCGGGGCGCACGCGCCCGCCAGCCGTCCCCCTCCGTCCCCGCCCGCCGCGTACCGGCGGCGCCGGTGCGGGGCCCCCGGGGAGGGGACGGCCACGGCCGCGGCAGCAGGCAGTCGCCCGCGAGCGAGCCGCGCATCAGCCCGCGGCGGCGCAGCGGGCGGCAGGCCGGCAGCAGGGCGAGCACGACGGCCGGGTGCCACCACTCCAGCGGGCGGTCGAGGGCGGCCGGGGCCGAGGCGGTCGCGGCCGCCAGCGCGCAGCCGAGCCAGGCGCCCGCCCGGGTCCGGGCGGGAGTCACCGCCAGCCAGGTCACGAGCAGCGCCACGACGACCGGCCGGGCCGCGGGGTGGGTCTGGGGCGGCAGGAACGCGACGGCGAGCCAGGCCACCGCAGGCACGGGCAACAGGGCGAAGCCCGGGCTGCCCCGGTAGAAGCCGAGCGTCCAGCTCCGCACCCAGCTCACCTCGGAGGGCTCGCGGGAGAACAGCGACCGCACGAGCCCGTCGAACGCCAGCGGCCCGACCTCCACGGTGAACGTGCGCCAGACCGCGGCCCCGACCCACACGGTGGCCAGGACGGCCAGGACGGCGGCGCAGGCCGCCGCCCGGGCGACGGGCCCGCCCGCCAGCTCGGCCAGCGCCGGTCCCGCGGCCAGTCCCGCGGCCCATATCCCGTCCCCCGGCACGGGTCTCGCCGCGGCCTGACCGGCGAATTTCACCGCCCGCGCCACCGCGAGGAGGACGAAGGCGACAGCCGCGTCATGGACAACCGCGAGCGCGCTCATGGGCCTCCATGAATACGCGGGACATCGACTCGACGCGGCTCAAGATAATCACGGAGGGCGGAGGCGATGACTCCCGGGACGGTGACATCTGCCTCCCCGGCGACCTGGGCGTATGGCGATTACCGGACATGTCGTTACTTATGTTGATAACGCGTTATATAAGGGGCGGAAGGCTTGTCTATCTGCGGTGGCATATCGGCCCCTCCCGGCGATCGTCATAGTGCATGTCATGCCGGACGTGTTCGATAAATGCCGCGACTGGGAAACCCACAGGATTTTCAAATCCGCCGGACTCTATCCCTTCGCACCCGCCGTCGAAGAGGTGCGCTCGCCGAGCGAGGTGCGCGTGGGCGGACGGTGGATCATCATGGCGGCGTCGAACGACTATCTGGGGCTCTCGGCCGATCCACGCGTGCAGGAGGCCGCACGCGAGGCGATCGGCACGCGCGGCACCTCCTGCTCGGGATCGCGTCTCGCCAACGGCACGCACGTCCTCCACCTCGAACTGGAGGAGCGGCTGGCGGCCTTCCTGCACCGCGAGGCCGCACTCGCCCTGTCCACCGGCTACCAGACCAACCTCGCGGTGTCGGCGCTCCTCGGCGGGGACGAGGTGGTCCTGAGCGACCAGGACAACCACGCCTCCCTGCGCGACGCCGTACGGCTCGGCGGGGCCGTCGAGCGGGTGTTCCGGCACAACGACATGGAGCACCTGCGGTGGCTGCTGGCCGACACCCGTCCCGGCACCGGTGTCCTGATCGTCACCGAAGGCGTCTTCTCCATGGCCGGGGACATGTGCGACCTGCCGCGGATCACCGAGCTCGCCGGGCGGTACGGCGCCCGCCTCATGCTGGACTGCGCGCACGACCTGGGCGTGCTCGGCGCGGCCGGGCGCGGCGTGCCCGAGCTGCTCGGCCTGGAGAGCGGTGTCGACCTCGTCATGACCACCTTCTCCAAGAGCCTCGCCTCGCTGGGCGGGGCGCTGGCCGGCGAGGCCGACGTCATCGACTACATCCGCCACTGGGCCTCCCCGGCCGTGTTCTCGGCGGCGATGACGCCTGCCTCCGTCGCGGCGGCGCTCAAGGCGCTCGACATCGTCGAGTCCGAACCCGAACACCGCGAACGCGTCATGCGGAACGCGGCCCGGCTGCGCGAGGGCCTTCGCGACCTGGGGTACGAGGCCGGGCAGGCGCCCACCCCCGTCGTGCCCGTGCACGTCGGCGACTTCATGCTCTGCCTGCGCCTGTGGCGGGCGCTGTTCGACGCGGGCGTCTTCACCGGCGCGGTGATCCATCCGGCGGTGCGGCAGGGACGGGAGATGATCCGCATCAGCGCGACCGCGGCGCACACCGACGCCCAGATCGACCGGATCGTCGAGGCGTTCGGCGAGGCGGGCCGGACGGTGGGGGTCATCGGTTCGCGGGGCGCGGGACGGTCGCGGCTGTGACCGGCCTGTCCGTGGCCCCGGTGACGCGCCGGGCCGACATGACCGCCTTCATCCGGTTCCCGTACCTGATCTACCGGCCGGAGGATCCGTGGATCCCGCCCCTCGAACGGGAGCGCCGCGCCTTCCTCGACCCCCGCCGCAACCCGTTCTTCGACTACGCCGAGGCCGGGCTCTTCCTGGCCCGGCGCGACGGGCGCGCGGTCGGGCGCATCGCCGCCGTCCGCAATCCCCGCCACAACGAGCTGCACGGCCCGGACGAGGGGTTCTTCGGCCTGTTCGAGTGCGTCGACGACCCCGTGGTGGCCTGCGCCCTGTTCGACACCGCGGCCGACTGGCTGCACGAGCGCGGCCTGCGGACCGTGCTCGGCCCGGTGAGCCTGTCGACGAACCACGAGTGCGGCCTGCTCGTCGACTCCTTCGACCGGGCTCCCGCGGTGCTCATGCCGTACAACCCCGCCTACTATCCCCGCCTGGTGGAGGGGTGCGGGTTCGTCAAGGCCAAGGACCTGTGGGCCTGGGAGCTCGACTGGGACCGGATGCCGGGCGAGTTCCTCCCCCTGGCCGAACGCCTGGACCGGGACTCCCGCTACACGATCCGGCCGCTGCTGCTGCGCGACCTCGACACCGACGCGACGCGCGTATGGGCGGTCTACAACGAGGTGTGGTCGGACAACTGGGGCTTCGTGCCCGCCACCGAGAAGGAGTTCCGCCACCTGGTCCGCGCCCTGAAGCCGATCCTGCGGCCCGAGCTGACGCTCGTCGCCGAGGACGGCGGCGAGATCGTCGGCGCGCTGATCGGGATCCCCGACGCCGGTCCGGCGTTCAGGGCCGCGCGGGGGCGGCTGACACCCCTGGGGCTGATGCGCTTCACCCGCGCCATGCGCCGCCTCGACGCGGGCCGGCTCGTCCTGCTGGGCGTCCGGGCCAGGAACAGGGACGACAAGGTGGTGTTCGAGCTGGGCGTGCACGGCATGCGCGCCGCCCGCGCGCTCGGCATCCGCCGCGTCGAGTTCTCCTGGATCCTGGAGGACAACGCCGCGGCCAACGGCGTGGCCCGCTACATCGGCGCCCGCCGCTCCAAGACCTACCGCATCTACCGGCGAGGACCGTGAACCGCCGTGGCCCGCGTTTCCTCGTCACGGGCGCGACGGGCTTCATCGGCATCAATCTGGTACGGCGGATCCGGACCGGCGGCGACCGGGTGACCGCCCTGGTACGGCCCTCCTCCCCGCCGGAGCGGCGTGCGGAGCTGGAGCGGCTCGGCGTGCGCTGCGTCGAAGGCGATCTGGAGACCGGCGCGGGGCTGGCGGCCGCCGCGGCCGGCGCCGACCGGGTGATCCATCTGGCGGGCCTGGTCAAGGCGCGCACCGCGGCCGCGTACTTCCGCGTCAACGCGACGGGGACCCGGCGGCTGGTGTCGGCGCTGGCCGCCCGCCCGGACCCGCCCCGCCTGGTCGTGTGCTCCTCCCTCGCCGCGGCCCCCACCGGCGGGCGTCCTCCCGTGTCCCTCTACGGCAGGAGCAAGCTGGCGGCCGAGGCCGCCGCCCGGCACGGGGCCGCCCGGCTGCCGGTCGTCATCGTGCGCCCGCCCGTCGTCTACGGGCCCGGCGACGCGGAGTTCCTGCCGTCGCTGCTGCCCATGGCCCGGCGCGGGGTGATGCTCAAAGGCGGTCTGGGGCCCAGGCGGTTCTCCCTCATCCACGTCGGCGACCTGTGCACGGCGCTGCTGGCCGCGGCCGAACGGGGGCGCGTCGTGGGCGGGGACGACCCGGCGGCGGGCGTCTACACCGTGTCCGACGGAGTCGACTACAGCGCCGAGGACATCTGCCGGGCCCTGGCGCGGGCGCTGGGCCGCCGCCCGCCGCTGATCATCCCGGTGCCCGGGCCGCTGGTCTTCCTGGCGGCGGCGGGATCGGAGCTCGCCGGCCGGGTCCGCGGGACCGTCCCCGTCTTCAGCAGGGACAAGGCCCGGGAGCTGCGCTGTCCCGCCTGGACGTGCACGACCGGCCGGGCCGCGGCCGACCTCGGGTTCCGCGCCCGGACGACTCTTGACCACGGGCTCGCCGAGCTCGTGCGCGACGGGATCGGAGGCCGCCCATGACCCCCATCGCCATCGTCGGGATCGGCTGCCGGCTGCCCGGCGGCATCCGCGACCTGGACGGCCTGTGGGCGGCGCTCACGGCGGGGCGGGACCTGGTCACCCGGATGCCGCCGGACCGCTTCGACCCCGAGCGTTTCGTCGCCTCCGACCCGGCCAGGCCGGGCAAGACCTACACCTGCGCGGGCGGGTTCCTGGACGACATCGCGGGCTTCGACGCCGCCTACTTCGGGATCTCCCCCCGGGAGGCGGGCGCCATGGACCCGCAGCAGCGGCTGATGCTGGAGCTGGCGGTCGAGGCGCTCGACGACGCCGGCGCCGACCCCGCCGCGCTGGCCGGTTCCGCCACCGGCGTGTACGTGGGGGCCTCCACCCACGACTACGAGATCATGCAGGTGAGCGACCCCGCCGGCATCGACGCCTACACCAACGCCGGAACCTCGCCGGGCAACATCGCCAACCGCGTCTCCCACGCCCTGGATCTGCACGGCCCGAGCATGACGATCGACACCGCGTGCTCGTCCGCGCTCGTGGCCTTCCACCAGGCCGTCCACTACGTCCGCGGCGGAGCGGGGCGGACCGCGCTCGCCGGCGGCGTCAACATCCTGATCAGCCCCTACCCCTACGTCGGCTTCGCCAAGGCGTCGATGCTCTCGCCCCGGGGCCGCTGCCACGCCTTCTCCGCCCTGGCCGACGGCTACGTGCGGTCGGAGGGCGGCGGCTTCCTGCTGCTGAAGAACCTGCCGGAGGCGCTGGCCGACGGGGACCGCGTGCACGCCGTGGTGCTGGGCACCGGCGTCAACGCCGACGGGCGGACCGCGGGTCTCACCCTGCCCAATCCGCGCGCGCAGGAGCGGCTGCTGCGCGAGGTCTACGGCGAGGCCGGCGTCGACGCCGACGAGCTGGTCTACTTCGAGGCGCACGGTACCGGCACCCCGGCGGGCGACCCGGTCGAGTGCGAGGCCGTCGGACGGGCCCTGGGCCGCCGTCGCAGCCGGGTGCTGCCGATCGGTTCGGTGAAGACCAACCTCGGCCATCTGGAGGCGGCCGCGGGTGTCGCCGGCCTCCTCAAGGCCGTCCTCGTGCTCCGCCACGGGGTGATCCCCGCCTCGCTGCACGGCGATCCGCCCAATCCGCACATCGACTTCGCGGGGTTGCGCCTGCTGCCGGTCACCGCGCCGAGACCGGTGCGGGAGGGGGACGGGCGCCGGGCCGCCGGGGTGAACTCCTTCGGGTTCGGGGGCGCCAACGCGCATGCCGTACTGGCCGCTCCCCCGGCGCCGCCCTCCCGGTCCGCTCCGCCGTACCGCAGGCTGCCGGTGATGGTGTCGGCGCAGAGCGGGCCCGCGCTGGCCGAGGCGGCGCGCCGGCTGGCCGGGCACTTGCCGGGCGCCTCCGCCGAGGAGTTCTACGACCTCGCCTACACCTCGTGCCGCCGGCGGGGTCGCCGCGCCCGCCGCGCCGTGGTCGTCGCGGGCTCCCCCGCCGAGGCCGCCGAGCGGCTGGCGCGCGTCGCCGCGGGGGATCCGGCGGGCGGGGCCGCCGGCGGGGCGTCCGCCGGCGGCGGGGTCGCGTTCGTCTTCTCCGGCAACGGCTCGCAGTGGGCCGGCATGGGCGCCGATCTGCTCCGGGCCGACCCCGTGTTCCGCGCCGCAGTGGAGGCCGTGGACGCCGCGTTGTCGCCGCGGCTGGGCTGGTCGGTGGCCGAGGAGCTGGCCGCCTCCCCCGAGCGCTCGCGGCTCGCGCTGACCGAGGTGGCCCAGCCCGCGCTGTTCGCCGTCCAGGTCGCGCTGCTGGAGACGCTGCGCGAGCGGGGTGTCCGCCCGCACGCGGCGGCCGGTCACAGCGTCGGCGAGATCGCGGCGGCGTACGCGGCCGGGATCCTGGATCTCGACCAGGCCGCGCGCGTGGTGACCGAGCGCAGCTCCGCCCAGGCGCCCGCCGCCGGACTGGGCCGGATGGCCGCGGCCGGGCTCTCCCCCGGCGAGGCCGGCGAGCTGCTGGCCCGGTACGGCGGGCGCCTGGAGATGGCCGCGGCCAACAGCGCAGGCGACGTGACCGTCTCCGGGGACCCGGCCGCCCTCGCCGCGCTCGGTGAGGAACTCGCCGCCCGGGACGTCTTCTTCCGGCCGCTCGATCTCGGCTACGCCTTCCACAGCGCGGCGATGGACGGCGCCGAGAAGTCCGTCCGCGCCGGGCTCGACGGGCTGCGCACCGCCGCGGCCCGCATCCCGTTCGTGTCCACCGTCACCGGCCGGGAACCGCAGGGGGAACTGGACGCCGGCTACTGGTGGCGCAACGTGCGCGACCCGGTCCTGTTCGCCCCGGCGATCGGGCACCTGAAGGAGCGCGGATTCGACCTGTTCGTCGAGATCGGGCCGCATCCGGTGCTGACCGGGTATCTGAGCAGGATGGGGGTCACCGCCGTGGCCACCCTGCGGCGCGGCGGCGACGGGCCGTCCGCGGTGGAGAGCACGGTGGCCGCGCTGGTCGCCGCCGACGCGCGGCTGGAGTGGGAGAGGTTCTTCCCCCGCCCCGGCCGCGTCGCCGGGCTGCCCGCCTACCCGTGGCAACGCGAGCGCCGCTGGCACGGCGGCGCGCACGTCTGGGCGCGCCCCCTGGACCATCCGCTGCTGGGCGAGCGCGTGCCGCTCATGGAAGCGGCCTGGCAGGGCCGGATCGAACCGGAGAGACTTCCGTGGCTGCCCGATCACGAGATCGACGGCGCGGTGATCATGCCGGGGGCGGCGTACATCGAGATGGCCCTGGCGGCAGGCCGCCGGGCGCTGGGCGGCCCCGTCGAGGTGACCGCCCTGCGCTTCCCCGCCGGAATGGTCCTGTCGGACTCCGGCCCGGTCAGGCAGACGCAGGTCACGCTCTCGGACGAGGACGGCCTGTTCCGGATCGCGAGCCGGTCCGGGCCCGAGGACGAGTGGCGGGTGCACGCCCGCGGCAGGGTGCGCCGGCTGTACGGCGACGCCCCCGGACGGGTGGACCTGAAGGCCGTGCGGGCCGGAGCCACCCGCCGCCGTGACCATGAGAGCTGCTACGCGGAGCTGGCCGGCGTCGGCTTCGCCTACGGCCCGAGCTTCAGGGTGCTGCGCGAGCTGTGGACGGGCCCGCGGGAGGCGCTCGCGTCCTACGTGCTCAACGTGTCGCAGACGGGCTACGAGGCCCATCCCACGCTGCTCGACGGGGCGCTGCACACGGTGATCCCGCTGCTGATCGGCAGGGGTCACGGTTACCTGCCGATCGCGGTCGGCACGGTCCGGGCCTGGCGCACCCCGCCGCCGTGGGGGTTCGCGCACACCAGGCTCACCTACGTCTCGGAGCGCGAGGCCGAGTTCGACGTCACGATCACCGACGACACCGGTGCGGCGGCCGTGCTCATCGAGGGCTGCCGGGTACGGCGGCTGCCCAGGGCGGCCCGGACTCCGATCGCCGGGTACGTCACGGAACTGCGGCCCGCCTCCCGCACCGGCGCCGCCGTACGGCCCGCACCATGGCCGGCGTCCTGCCACCCGACCGCCCCGAAGCCCCCGCCCGCCGGCGACCTCGGCCTCTCCCCCGCCGATGGTTCCGACGCGTTCGGGGCCGCCCTGGCCGATCTCACCGCGCACTTCACCGCCCGTGCCTTCGCCCGCCTCCTGCCCGGTGCCACCGTCTTCGACCTCCCCGCTCTGCACGCCGCCGGCGTGCTGCCGCGGCACGCGCGGCTGGTGGAGGCGCTCGCCTCGATCACCGAAGCGCGCGGCCTCCTCACGCGTGGGCGCGTCCCCGGCCATGACCCCGAGGACGGGTCCGGCCACCGGGACCGTGCCGACGCGGGGTGGCGGCCGGGGGCCGAGCCCGCGCCCGAGGCGCTCTTCCGGGCGCTGCTGCGCGAACATCCCGGCCACTCGGCCGAGCTGATCCTGCACGGCCGCTGCGGCCACCACCTCGACCGGGTGCTGACCGGCCGCCTCGACCCGGCGGATCTGGTCTTCCCCGAGGGCGGCGGGCACACCGTGGAGCACCTGCTCGACGCCGCGCCGGGCCGGCGGCACGACGCGCGGATCGCCCAGGCCGTGCTGCGGGAGATCGTGCGGACCTGGCCGAGGGACCGGCCGCTGCGCGTCCTGGAGGTCGGCGGCGGCACGGGAGGGATGACGGCCGCGCTGCTGCCCGTCCTGCCTCCCGGCCGGACCGAGTACGTCTTCACCGACCCGTCGGAGGCGTTCCTGCGCCGGGCCGCGGCGCGTTTCGCGCCGTACGGCTTCGTCGAGTACCGCGTCCTCGACCTGGCGCGGGAGCCGGCCGGGCAGGGGTTCGGCGGTGAGTTCCACGACCTGGTCGTGGCGGACGGCGCGCTGCACACCGTCCCGGACGTGCGGGCCGCCGTCCGGAGGGCCGGCGACCTGCTGGTGCCGGGCGGTCACCTCCTCGCCGTGGAACAGCACGACGGCGACCGGCTGGTGCCGGTCTTCGGATTGTTCGAGCGCTGGTGGTCCTCCACCGACACCGATCTCAGGACGACGGGCCCGTTGCTCACCGCCGCACAGTGGGAGACGGTGCTCCGCGAGGGCGGTTTCGGCGAGGTGACCCGGCCCGGCCCCGCAGACCGCCCGGCGGACGGCTCGGCGGACGGCTCGGCGGACGACCCCCGCCGGACCGGGTCGTCGGTCCTGCTGGGCCGCAGGACCGGGAACACCGAAACCGGGAACGCCAAGGCCGGAGACACCGGATCCGAAGGCACCGGCACCGCCACCCGGGCCGGGGACACCGCCGCACCGCCCGGCGCGCTTCCGGCCGCGGCGGGCACCTCGTGGATCCTGGTGCCCGAGCGAGGCGGAGACGACGCGTTCGCCCGCGAGGTCACCTCGGCGCTGCGATCCGCAGGCGCAACCCCGGCCGTGCTGGCGGCCACCGTGACCGATGTGTCCGGCTGGCCCGCGGCGATGCGCGAGGGCGACACCGCCGCCGGCATCGTCGTGATGCTGGACGGCGGACAGGGCGGCGACGCCGTGATGCCGGACGGCGAGCCGTACGACGACGTCATGACGGCGGGCGACGGACCGGATGACGACGTTGCGGTGCTCAACGACGCCACCACGGTGCCGGGCGGCGGTGCGGAGGCGGTCACCGGGCTCGCCGTCCGGCGTGCGCAGGTGCTGCGCGCCGTGGCCGCCGCCCGCGGCCCTCTGCCGGCGGAGGTCGCCGTCCGGCTGTGGGTCGTCACGCCGCCCACCGGGCTGCATCCGGCTCCCGAGAAGCCCTGTGCGCCGTCCGCCGCGGCGGTGTGGGGCCTCACCCGGTCGCTCGCCAACGAACGGCCGGACCTGGAGATCCGGCGCGTCTCCTTCGAGCGGGGCGACGACCCGGGCGCGGACGCGCGCCGCCTGCTGCCGGAGCTGCTCGAACCGTCCGCCGAGGACGAGGTCGTACTGACCGGGGGCGGCCGGTTCGTGCCACGGGTCCGGCCGGCGCGGCCCGTCACCCGGTCGCGGCACGCCGCCGCCGGGGAGCCGTTCCGCCTGCGGCTCGACGGCCAGGGGCCCGGCTACCGGCTCGCCTGGGAGGAGACCGGCCCGCCCCCGGAGCCCGGCCCCCACGAGATCGTCGTGGCCGTGCGGGCCGCGGGCCTGAACTACCGCGATGTGCTGTGGGCCCGCGGGCTGCTGCCGGAGGAGGCGGTGCAGGACACCTACCTGGGCCCGCACCTGGGCATAGAGTGCGCCGGGGTGGTGAGCGCGCTCGGCCCCGGCGTCACGAAGTTCCGCCTCGGCGACGGGGTGTTCGTCGCCGCCGGCGGCTCCCTCGCCTCGCACATCGTGGCCCGGGAGGGACTGGCCGGCCGCATGCCCCCCGGCATGGGCTTCACCGACGCCGCCACCCTGTCCATCGCCTGCCTGAGCGCGCACTACGCGCTCGACCACCTGGCCCGTCTCGGGCCCGGGGAGACGCTGCTGGTCCACGGGGCCGCCGGCGGGGTGGGGCTGGCCGCCCTGCGGCACGCCGGGCACGTCGGCGCCCGGGTCGTCGCCACGGCGGGGACCCCCGAGAAGCGGGACCTGCTGCGTCTGCTCGGCGTCCCCCATGTGGTCGACTCGCGCAACCCGGCCTTCGCCGACCGGATACGGGCCCTGACCGGCGGCGTCGACGTCGTGCTCAACTCGCTGGCCGGTGAGGCCGTCCCGCGCGGGCTGGAACTGCTGCGCGGGGGCGGGCGCTTCGTCGAGCTGGGCAAGCTCGACCTGTACGGCGACCGGTCGGTGTCTCTGCGCCCGTTCCGTGACAGCCTCAGCATGTACGCGCTCAACCTGGACCTCGGCCCCCTCCTCGAACCCGAGCTGTGGGCCGACCAGGTGACGCGGGTGACCGGGCTCGTCCACCGGGGCGACTACCGCCCGATCCCCAACAGGGTCTACCCGGCCGCCCGGGTGGCCGAGGCCTTCCGGCTTCTGCAGCACTCCCGTCACATCGGGAAGGTCGTCGTGTCCTTCGACGAGCCGTTCCCCGTCGAGGAGCGGCCCGGCCCCGTCCGTCTCGACCCCGAGGGGACCTACCTGGTCACCGGCGGGCTCGGCGGGCTCGGTGCGGCCGCCGCCGTACGGCTGGCCGAGCACGGTGCGCGTCACCTCGCCCTGGTCAGCCGCGCCGGTCCGGACGCGCCCGGAGCCGCGGCCGCCGTACGGGCCGTGCGGGAAAGGGGTGCGACGGCCACGCCGTACGCCGCCGACGTGGCCGACCCCGCCGCGATGCGCGCCGTACTCGACAGCGTCGAACGGACGGATCACCCGCTGCGCGGCGTCGTGCACGCGGCGATGGTCCTGGACGACGCCCCGCTGGCCGATCTGTCGCCGGAGCGGTTCCGGTCCGCCCTGACCCCCAAGATGACCGGGGCGCTCGTGCTCGACCGGCTCACCCGCGACCGGGGGCTCGACCTCTTCGTGCTGCTGTCCTCCCTGACCGCCGTCATCGGCAACGCCGCGCAGAGCAACTACGCGGCGGCCAACGCCTTCCTGGAGGCGCTGGCCCGATCCCGCCGCCGCGACGGCCTGCCCGGGCTCGCCCTGGGGCTGGGCGTCGTGGGCGGGACCGGCTATCTTTCCCGGAATCCGGAGCTGATGTCCTTCCTGGCCCGGCTGCTCCCGCCGCTCACCCCGGACGAGGCGCTCGACGCCCTCCACGACGCCGTGGCGCGGGGCGCGGAGGTGGCGGCCGCCGGGCGCGTGACGTGGGAGCAGGTGGCCGACCACCTGCCGGCGGTCGGCGTCCCGCGGCTGGCCGAGGTGCTGCCCGCCGTCTCCCAGAGTCAGGACGCGCCGGACGACTCCCTGCGTGACCTCATCGCCCGCGGGAGCCCGCACGAGAGGCAGGGCCTCATCGCCGCGGCCATCGCCGAGCTGGTGGCCGGCATCCTGCACACCGCCTCCGACCGGCTGGAACGGGACCGTCCGCTCGCCCGGCTCGGCCTCGACTCCCTCATGGCCACCGAGGTGACGGCCGCGATCCGGCGCCGGTTCGGCTGCGCCATCCCGGCGCTGGAGGTCATCGGCGCCAACGGGATCGACCATCTGGCCCGGCTGGTGCGCACCGAGCTCGACCGGACGCCGTGAGGCGTCCGCAGGCGGGCCCGGGGCCCGGTCCTCGGCCGCTTCGCCGACGGCCGGCTACCGGCCCGCCGCGTAGCGGCGCAGGTCGTCCAGATATCCCTCGGCGCTCAGGGACCGGGGGGCCGCCAGGGCCAGGACCAGCGCTTTGATCTCCGAGTCCTCGACGTCCCTGGGAACCATGGAGTGGGTGGCGCCCGGATAGCGCCGCACCTGCAGCTGGCCGGGCCGCCTCAGCAGCCTGCGGTAGGTTGCCTCGGTCTCGGCGACGTCGACGTTGACGTCGTGCCCGCCCAGCATCAGCAGGACCGGGGTCCGCATCCTGGCCAGGTCCTCGGAGGCGTCGGCGGTGTAGTTCGCCAGGATGAACCGCCAGCGGTCGGCTGTGATGCCGTCCACGTCTCCGACCGCGGCCCGGTACCGCTCGAAGGTGGAGCCCTTGCGCAGGTGCTCGCGCGTCGTGTCGCTGCGGGCCGTCGCGGCCCGGATCTCCTCCTGCGAGGCGTTGCGCTGCCTCAGCTCGGCCAGCAGGTTGTAGCGGCCCTGCCGGAGCCAGTTGATCGCCGGGGAGACGGCGACGACGAACTTCAGCTCGGGCATGCGCGCGGCGACCTTGGGCAGCACCCAGCCGGCCTGGCTGGCGCCCCACAGGCCGATCCGCGCCGGGTCGATGTCCGGCAGCCGCTTGGCCCAGGCGATGGCGGCCATGGTCTCCTGCGCCCGGTCCTCCATGCTCTGGTGCAGCCAGTTGCCGGGGGCACCTGCCAGCCCCGGCTTGTTCCACGACAGCGAGGCGTAGCCGGCGCGCGCGAACGCCTCCCAGGCCGGCCGGTAGAAGGTCTCGTGGGTGGCGTCGATCGGGCCGTCCCCGTGGACGAAGACCACCAGTCCGTACGGCCCCCGCCCCCCGGCCGGCCGGGCCAGCACTCCCTTCAGCGGTTGCGCGCCGCCGGTGATGGTCACCTGTTCCTCGCGGATGTCGTAGGTGTTCTGGTACACCACCCAGCCCGCACCGGCCACGAGCAGCGCCACGACGGCCGCCAGGACTCCCAGCAGCCGGCGGAGCCACCGGCTGCGGCGCCGGCCCGCGGCGACCGGGGCGGAGGAGGACGGTTCAGAGTTCATCGCGATCCCCAACGTTCACTTACAAAACTATCGTATTGATTACGACCGTACTATAAATGATAGTTGTGGAAGCTGAGAGGATGGCCGGCATGCGGGAAGGCGAGCGGGAGAGCGATCGCGACGGCGTCGTGGAGGTCCCGACCCGGATTCTGGTGGAGGGCATGGTCCGCGAGGACGGGACCGTCGACGCCGGCGAGCTCTACACCGTCGCCGGCGCGCTGGGCATGACCGACCAGCAGGTACGGCTGTGCATCAAGCGGCTCGTCGCCGAAGGGCAGCTCGTCCAGGAGGGGCGGGGCCGCCGGGCGTTGCTGCGGGCGGCCGGCGACCTCCGCCGGTCGATCGCCCCCAACGCGGAGTTCATGCGGCACATGTACCGCCAGGACCGCGGGCAGGCCCCCTGGGACGGCGTCTGGCATCTGGTGGCGTTCGCCGTGCCCGAGACGGCCAGACCCGCCCGCGACGCGCTGCGCGAGGCCATCGTCGGCCTGGGCGGCGCGCCCCTGCACGGCGGTCTGTACGTCTCGGCGAACGACTGGGAGGAGCTCGTCGAGGCCGAGGCCGGCCGGATCGGAGTCGCCGCGTTCGTCACCCTCCTCACCAGCGGCGACCTGCGCGTCGGCGGCGAGCGCGACCCGCGCGCGCTGGCCGCCCGCCTGTGGCCCCTGGACCGGATCGCCCGGGCCCACCGGCGGCTGGGCGAGGTCGCCGGATCCCGCCTGGCCCGGCTGCGCGGCCCTCGCCCGCTGCCGCAGGAGGAGGTGCTGACCATCGCGATCGAGCTCGCCGCGGAGTTCACCCGCGCCGTCGAACCCGACCCGCTGCTCCCCCCCGAACTGCTCCCCCGGCCCTGGCCCGGCGTACGGGCGCGGGCCCTGCTCGCCCAGTGCTGGGCGGAGCTGCCGCGGCAGGCCGACCCCGCCCGCGCACCCCGCCTGTTCCGCCTCTACGACGACGTGGTGCGCGAGATCGTGGAGGCCGGGGAGTCTTGAGCCGGGAGCCTTGAGCCTCGACGGCGCCCTCGCCCGGACCCCGGCCGCCGCATCCCGGTTCAGACGGCCATCCGGCCGCCGTCCACGACGATGGTGGCGCCGTGCACGAACGTCGCACCCGGGCCCGCGAGATAGACGGCCGCCTCGGCGATCTCCTCCGGCACGGCCGGCCGGCCGGCGGGGAACGTGCTGGTGAACTCGTCCAGACCGGCGCCCATGGGCGCGGTTCCGGGGGTACGGGTCGGGCCGGGCGCGATCGCGTTGACGTTGACGCCGGCCGGTCCGAACTCGGCCGCCCATGCCTTGGTCAGCAGTTCGAGGGCGGCCTTGGAGGCGCCGTACAGCGCCATGGCGGGGGTGCCGAGATGGGCCGCGATCGAGCTGACGTTGATGATCCGCCCGTGGCCGCGCGCGGCCATGAGGGGGGCGAGGGCGGCGGTCAGGAAGAACGGCGCCCGCACGTTGAGGCCCATGGTGGCCTCGAACGTCTCCTCGTCGGTCTGGGCGGTGGCGCCCATCGGATAGATGCCGGCGTTGTTGACGAGCACGTCGATCGGGCCGTGCGCCTTGGCCTCCTCGATGAGGGCGGCGACCCCGTCCGGCGCGCCGAGATCGGCGATGACCGGGGAGGCGGTGCCGCCGGCGGCGGTGATGCCTGCGACGACCTCGGCGGCGCGCGCCGCGTCGCGCCCGGAGACGAGCACATGAACGCCTTCGCGCCCGAACGCCTCGGCGATGGCGCGGCCGATGCCGGAGGTCGCTCCGGTGACGAGAGCGCGAGAACCGGTGAGTCGCATGGGACCTCGTTCCACGACAAGAATTGGACTGATCGGTCCACTCTAAACGCAACTGGACCGATCAGTCCAACCCGGTGGTACGGTGGCGGGGTGCCGGAGGAACCGAAGACCGAACGCGGGCGGCGCACCCGGGAACGCATCGTGGCGAGCGCGGCCAAACTGATCGAGCGCCGGGGAGTCGAGGCCACCGGCCTCGATCAGGTGCTGGCCGAGGCCGGGGCCAGCAAGAGCCAGCTCTACCACTACTTCGCCGACAAGCAGGCGCTCGTCCGCGCGGTCATCGCCTGGCAGACCGCGGCGATCGTCGACGGCGTCGCGGAACGACTGGAGCGGATCGACTCCTGGGCGGGCCTGGAGGCCTGGTTCGACACGCTCGTGGCCTACCAGCAGGCCATGGACTGCCACGTCGGATGCCCGATCGGATCGCTCGCCGCCGAGCTCGCCGACACCGACGAAGCCGCACGGCAGGACCTCGCCCTCTCCTTCGGCACCTGGGCCGGGCAACTGCGCACGATGCTGGACCGGTTCCGGGAGCGCGGCCTGCTCGGCCCGGACACCGACACCGAGCAGTCGGCCTACGCCGTACTCGCCACGATCCAGGGCGGCCTGCTGCTGGCCAAGACGACCCGCGATCCGGAGCGGCTGCGCATCGCCCTCATCGCGGCCGGGGGCTACCTGCGCTCGCTGGCACCGGCCCCGGAACGCTGAGCACCCGGGCGGAGGAGGGGGTCGAGACAGGATTCCCGAACCCGCATGAGCCCGGCCGCACCACCTCCGCGAGGATCGATCCATGAATGATCTGCCCGAGGCGTTCTACCTGCCCACCTCCGACGGCGGGTACGAGCCCACCCCCGCCACCCAGAGCCCGTGGGACGCCGACGCCCAGCACGGCGGCCCGCCCACCGCCCTGCTGGCCCACCTCCTGGACGCCTCCGCCGGCCCGGGGATGCGCCTGGCCCGCATCAGCGTGGACTTCCTGGGCCCCATCCCGCGCCGCCCGGCCCGCGTCGAGGTCACCGAACTCCGGCCGGGCCGCCGCGTCCGCCTCGCCCAGGCCCACCTGATCGTCGACGGGCGGGCGACCGTGACCGCCCACGCCTGGCACATCGCCGTCGGCCCCACCCCACCGGCCGGCAGCCGGCCCCTCCTGCCCCCGTCCCTGTCCGCCGCACCGGCCGGGCACGTCCTTCCCGGCCTGTCCGACTGGGGGTACGGCCAGGCCGTCGAATGGCGCTTCAACCACCGCGACTCCGGCACCGCCCAGGTCTGGACCCGCGTCCGCATCCCCCTCGTCGCCGGGCAGCCCCTCACCGGCCTGGCCCGCACCCTCATCGTCGCCGACTCCGCCAACGGCCTGTCCCTGGCCCTCCCGCCCGAGCACTGGCTGTCCATCCCGCCCACCATGACCACCACCCTGCTGCGCCCGCCCACCGGCGACTGGGTCCACATGGACTGCGACACCCACCTGTCCGACGACGGCCTCGGCCTCGCCCGCGCCACGCTGCTCGACCCCGGCGGCTACGTGGGCGAGGTCACCCAGCCCCTCCTCGTCCGCCGGCGCTGAACCGCCGGCCGGGAGAGCGGGAACAGTAGTTCGTTCCACGAACTGTTAATCTGGGCCGGTGAGCAAGAATGACGACGGCCGGATCGGGACGGTGGCCGCCCTGGTGCGGTCCACGTTCCTGGTGAACGCCGTCTACGCGGATTCCGCCCGCGAGTACGGCCTCACCCAGCAGCAGGGCCAGCTGTTGTGCGTGCTGATGGCGCAGCCGTACGGCATGAGCGAACTGGGCGCGACGCTCGGCCTGGCCAAGTCGAGCCTGACCGGCCTGGTGGACCGCAGCGAACGCAACGGCCTGGTCCGGCGCGACTGCGAC
This sequence comes from Paraplanobispora takensis, assembly GCF_016863195.1. Lineage (GTDB taxonomy): Bacteria > Actinomycetota > Actinomycetes > Streptosporangiales > Streptosporangiaceae > Planobispora > Planobispora takensis. The sequence goes on from NZ_BOOK01000046.1 coordinate 29,246, forward strand.
CCCGGGGACTCCCGGGCGGTGCGGGTGTCGCTGACCGGGCGCGGCGCCGAGCTGGCCGAGGAGTTCCACACCGAGACCTGCCGCCGGATCGATGAGCTGACCTCGGGATTCGCCCCCGCGGAGCGCGACACCCTCGCCGCCCTGCTCGGCCGGGTCGTGACGGACAACGAGGTCCCCGCCGTCTTCATGGAGCCGGACGCCGCGCACTGACTCCCGGGAGAAGAGGGATTGAAGTTCGCACTACGAACTAATATGGTTCGTAGTGCGAACTATCATTCTTCCTCGCATGCGGAAAGGCACCACTTTGACCACTCCTGACGTCGTCTTCGGTTTCGGCGCGCATTCCGGCGTCGACGAAGCACCCCAGCTGTCGCGCATGGTCCGGCAGGCCGACCGGGACGGGCTCGACCTCTTCTCACTGTCGGACCACCCCTACCTCGGCGCGCGGCTGGACGCCTACGCCGCGCTCGGCTTCATCCTGGGGAGTACGCGGCGCATCGCCGGTTTCGCCAACGTCACCAACCTGCCGACCCGGCCCGCCCCCATGCTGGCCCGGACCGTGACGTCGCTGTCGGCGCTGTCCGGCGGCCGCGTCGTGCTGGGCGTGGGCGCGGGCGGACTGTGGGACCGCATCGCCGACATGGGCGTGCCGCGGCAGACGCCCGGCGAGGCCGTGGACGCCTTCGAAGAGGCGATCGTCCTGGTCAGGAAGCTGTCGGGCGGCGGCCCGCCGGTCACCCACCGGGGCCGTCACTACCGGGTGGACCGGATCGAACCGGCCCCCGTGTCCGCGCCCCCGGTGTGGACGGGGTCGAATGGGCCGAAGTCCCTGGCCGCCACCGGCCGCGTCGCCGACGGCTGGATCCCCGGCCACGCGGCCGACTGGCTCAGCGAGCGCTACCGGACCTCGCGGCCGATCATCGACGAGGCGGCGGTCTCCGCCGGCCGCGACCCGGGCGAGATCCGCACGGTCTTCAACCTCCCCGGGCGCATCACCGAGCGCCCGCTGCCCGCCACCCGCGACCACGAGGGGCGCTGGATCGGCGGCTCCGTCGGCCAGTGGGCCGAGGAGCTGACCGGTGCCGTACTGGAGCACGGCGCGTCGGGCTTCATGCTCTTCTCCGCCGACCACGGCGCCGCCGACCTCACCGTCCTGGCCCGCTGGGCCCGGGAGATCGTCCCGTCTGTCCGCGAGGCGATCGCGAAATAGCCGTGCCGCAACAGTGGCCTGTGTGAAGCGGGCGGGGCGGACAGACCGTGCGTCGTACGCACCGCCGGCCGTGCACTGCGCATCCGGCCTCGACGGCCGGGCGGTCAGGCGACCTGCCGCCGGGGCTCCTGATCGAGCAGGGCGTCGATCTGCGCGGCGCCGACCGGCGGTGAGAACAGGTATCCCTGCGCCAGCAGGCAGCCCAGCTGCTGCAGCAGGACGGCCTGCTCCTGGGTTTCGACGCCTTCGATGACGGTCTGCAGTCCCAGCCCGGCCGACAGCTCCGTGATGGCCTTGGTGAAGACGCGCATCCGCTCGTAGTCGGGGTGCTGGGGGGCGGGCGTGAACGATTTGTCGATCTTCAGGATGTCCACCGGCAGCGTGCGCAGGTACGACAGCGACGAGTAGCCGGTGCCGAAGTCGTCCAGGGCGATCCGCACGCCGTGCTCGCGCAGGCCCGTCAGGGCGGCGATGATGCGGGTGGTCTCGGCCGGGGTGGTGGCCAGCAGCATGCTCTCGGTGATCTCCAGCACCAGCGCCTGCTCGGGCAGGCCGTACCGGGCCAGGATGTCCGTCACCTTCTCGGCGAAGTCGGGCTCGCGCAGCTGACGGCCCGAGACGTTGACGGTCACCGCGATGCCGTGGCTCTCGTACCAGCGCCGGGCGTCGGCGCAGGCCTGCTCCAGCACCCAGGTGCCGATGGCGACGATCTGGCCGCTGTCCTCGGCGATCGGGATGAACACGTCCGGCGGCACCGGACGCGAGCCGGCCGGGTTCCAGCGCACCAGCGCCTCGACCTTGTGGATCTCGCCGGAGCCGAGGTCCACCACCGGCTGGTAGACCAAGGTGAGCTCGCGCTGGGTCACCGCCTGGCGCAGGCCCAGGGTGAGCCGGGTGCGCTCCAGGCGGTCCTTGCGCAGGTCGGGATGGAAGAGCACCAGCTGGTCCTTGCCCGCGTGCTTGGCCGCGTACAGCGCCAGGTCGGCGTCGCGCAGCGCCTCGGTCGGGCTGTCCACCGGCACACCGGCCAGCACGCCGATGCTGGCGCTCAGGTGCATCTCGTGGCCCGCCAGACGGTAGGGGGCCCGCAGCACGGTCAGGATGCGCCTGGCGGTGGTGAGCGCCTCCTCGACCGGGGCGCCGGGCAGCACCAGGGCGAACTCGTCGCCGCCCAGACGCGCCAGCATCCGCTGGTTGACGTTGAGGGCCCGCAGGCGGGTGGCGACCTGGACGAGCAGCCCGTCGCCGATCGGATGGCCGAAGCTGTCGTTGACGTCCTTGAAGCCGTCCAGATCCAGCAGCAGCAACGCCGGCGGGGACGCGCCGGGGGCGGTGCCGGCGATGGCCTGCTGCAACGCCTCGCCCAGCAGGCCGCGGTTGGCCAGGCCGGTCAGCGGGTCCTGGGAGGCGGTCCGGGTCAGGTTGCGCTGGTGCTCCTCGGCCAGGCGCGCCACGACGCTCAGCCGCGCCACCAGCAGCACCGCCAGCAACACGGTCAGCCCGATCAGCGCGAAGGCGTCATGGGGCCGGGCCGCGGTGCCCAGACCGAGACCCATCTGGCCGATGACGCACGCCAGCGGGCTGAACAACGCCATGACCAGGAACAACGTCACCCGGACCCGGCTGGTCGCCACGGGATCCTGCAGGCGCGCCGCGGTGGCCAGAGACGGGTGCAGGGCGGCGGCGGCGATCAGCACCGACCAGGCCATCCAGCCGATCGTGGACAACGCGCTGTCGGGGTGGCCGGCCGCCTCGCTCATCAGGTGGGCGCCGTCGGCCAGGAACATGGCGCCGTAGGCGCCGCTGAGCAGCATCAGCCACGGAGCGCGGCCGTTGTCCAGGGCCAGGCGCATCACCAGCCCGATGAAGAACAGGTCGATGACCGGCAGGGCGAGTGCGAACAGCAGATCGGCGCCGATGTGGGGGCTGCGGTCGATGGCCGGCCCGATCACGAAGGTCCACATCGGCATGGCCGCACCGACGGTGATGAGACCGGCGTCCAGAAGCGCCGCCCCGCGACCGGCCGAACTGCGCAGGCTCAACATGATCAGCGCGACCAGCGACAGGCCGTAGGCGACCAGCTTGCCGACGTTGTGGACGGCCAGCGACACCTCGCTGTGCAGCCCGACCCAGCCCACGCCCCAGGCCAGAGTGGTCGACAGCCAGATGATCACGACGCCCAGGCGCATCAGCCGCCAAGGCCACAGGCCGCTCAGTCCGTGGCGGCCGGTCGCGGTCACGACGGCCAGCGCGGCCGTCCCCTGCACCGTCGACCAGGCCGCCACCTCCAGCACCGGCGACATGCGCATCAGCAGCGGCATGACGGCGGCCAGTGCGGCGCCGGCCAGCAGGCAAAGCATCCAGGCGTCACGGGCGAGCCGACGGCGTGAGCCTGCCGGCACGAGCGCCGCCGACTCCCATCGGCTCATCATGCTCCCTTTTCCTTTCCTGCCGCGTCGAGACGATATGCCCCCTATCGGCCTCCCGCCACCGCTCCTGAGCGCTCTGACTTGGAAAGTGTCCCGGGCGCTCCGGCAGAAAAGCCCGGCATCGACGATGCAGGGTGGGTCACCGGGACGGGCGCGGCCGTCGGCCGTACCTCAACGGCTCTCACCACGCGACCGCGATCGGCGGCGCATCAGCGCCCACGTCATCAACCCGGCCGCCACGACGCCGGGTCCGCAGTGCACCGCCAGCACACCGGCGAGGCCGGGGCCGCCCCAGTCGTTCCGGTACGTCGCCGGATCGGACATGTCGATGACGAACGGTTCTGCGACGGCTCGGACGATCAAGTACGCGCCCACGACGAATCCGAGAATCTTAATGATCTTCCACATGTCCTGCTCCCGATATCGGCGATCCGCCCGGCGGGCGGTAGCCGATCACCGTACGGGACATCCGCCGTCATCACGACCGGAAAGGGCGCACGGTCAGGAGCCGATCGCCTCTTCCCCGGCCTCCTCGTCCCCGGCTTCCTCCTCCGGCTTGAACGGCTCCAGCGGACGGGCGCCGAGCACCCATCCGGCGGTGACGCGCGCCAGGCACGCCTGGACCCCGTTGAGGTCCTCCCAGTCGATCGACCAGTCCATCTCCGGCGATCCCCCGCCCATGACGACCGCCTCAATGAAGTCGTTCCAGCGCCCGTACGAGCTGAGCAGGACGGCCTCGTCCGGCACGTCCAGGTCGAGCACCACGTAGCGGGCGTACTCCTGCGGAGTCTCCGGGCACAGGAGCAGTTCCGCCGTTGTCGCCACGCCGTTGTCGCGGGTGTCCGGCCCGGCCCAGGCCCACACCGGAGGCCGGTCCCCGCAGTCGAGGCCGCGCCGCGCCATCTCCGTCACCATCGCCTCGTAGCAGGCCCGGTAGTTCCGGATCATGATCCGGTCCCAGTCCCCGACCAGCTCGCCGGTGTCCTCCAGCATCTCCAGGACCGCTCGGTGCTGGACCGTCCACAAACGCATCGGGCGATTGTGCCAGCGCGGGGACGGAACAATCCACGCGATTATCCGAAAAAGGGATGCCTACCGGTCTTCGGTCTTGAGACGCAGGCCCGACCGTTCCCGGAACGACGCGAGCGCGTCCGGCGCCACCGCTCCGAGGCGCACCGTCGAGGTGATGTAGGAGTAACCGGCCAGGACCCGGGCGGGCCGGTCGATGAAGCTCAGCCAGTCGCCGCCCCGGCAGGCCTCCCGTGAGCCGAGGTAGCCGAGCAGCGACTCGACGGTCTCCAGCTGTCCTTTCCGCAGCCGGCAGGTGGCCTGGTACGGCAGTGACCTCACGGCCTGCCTGCAGGCGACGTTGAGCAGGAAGGCCGACAGCCTGCGGCACTCGCTGTACCACTTCCCCCCGGGCTCGGCCCGGCCGTCGACGCGGGGATCGGACCAGTCCGCGTCGTCCGGGCGCACGCTCCACTGCGCGCTCCACTGGTTCTCCCCGCAGAAGACCAGCCATCCGTCCTCGACCGTCAGATGCCCGGGATCGTGGATCCGGAGGGTGTGCTCGTGCCCGCCGGCGCCCATCAGCTCCGCGTGCCGCCCGGCCACCGCGTAGTAGTCGCGCAGGGCGTCCGGCAGGCCGGTCCCGAGGCGCTCCCCGGCCGCCGCGATCTCGGCGGCGGCGCACCCGTTCTCCGGCGTCCACTCACCGTACGCGGTCACCATGACGTCCTGGAGCAGTTCCCCGATCACGCTGTACCCCCCGTCCGATCCGTCGTCGACGGACTGCGCTCCGCCGACGGCGATCATAGAGCGGACGGCGGAACCAGGCTCGGCACGGGCCGGTTGACACGGGTTGATCACAGGTTCAGCATCGGCCTGGGGAGTGATCGAACCCCGCGGATTCCTCGCTCCCCGCTCATCCGGGCGCACAGCCGGTTGCAACCGCAAAGAGGTCATCGTGGAGTTGCGCATGCTGGGCCCGCTGGAGCTGTGGGCGGCGGACGGGCCGGTGGATCTCGGGCCGCCGCGGCAGCGGGCCGTGTGGGCGGCCCTGGCGGTGGACGCGCCGCGCCCGGTGCCGGCCGACACCATCGCCGGCCGGGTGTGGGGCGAGACCCCTCCCGAGCGGGCGCGCCACGCCCTGCACGTCTACCTGGCCCGGATCCGCAGGCTGCTGGCGCAGGTGGACGCCGGTACGGAAGAGCCGGCCAGGCTCACCCGCCGCGGTGGAGGGTACGCGCTCGACATCGACCCCGCCGCCGTCGACGTGCACCGCTTCCGGCAGCTGGTCGAACAGGTGCGCACCGGGCGGTGCCCGCAGGCGCAGGAGGCCGGGCTGCTGCGGCAGGCCCTGGGGTTGTGGCGGGGCGCGGCCATGGGCGGGGTCGAAGGCGACTGGGCGGCCCGCGTACGGCAGGCATGGCATCAGCAGCGCCTGGAGGCGGCGGTGCGCTGGGCGCAGGCGGAACTGCGGCTGGGCGACGCCGCCGGGGTCGTCGAGCCGCTCGCCGACCTGCTGCTGGACAACCCCCTGTCAGAGCCCCTGGTCACGGCGATGATGCGGGCCCTGCACGCCGCCGGGCGCATCCCGCAGGCCCTGGACTGCTACACCGCGTTCCGGCGGCGGCTGGCCGACCAGCTCGGCCTGGACCCCGGTGAGGAGCTGCGCGAGCTGCACCGGGCGATCCTGAACGGGACCCTCGGCGCCTCCGCCGTCCCGGCGCCGGCCCCGCCGCTGTCGGCAGGGCCGGCAGAATCGCCGGGAGCCGGCGGCGCCTCGGCGGCACCGGCGCGCCCGCAGGCCGTCGCGCCGGCGCAGTTGCCGCTGGACGCACACGGCTTCACCGGACGCCGGGCCGAGCTCGCCCGCCTCGACGCGGCTCTGGCCCGCGGCTGCGAGCAGCCCACCGCGGTCCGCGTCCTGACGGTGTCGGGCATCGCGGGCGTGGGCAAGACGGCGCTGGCGGTGCACTGGGCGCACCGGGTCGCCGGCCGCTTCCCCGACGGCCAGCTGTACGTCAACCTGCGCGGATTCGCTCCGCGAGGATCGGCGATGAGCCCGGGCGAGGCGCTCGGCGGGTTCCTGCACGCCCTGGCCGTACCGGCGGCGCGCCTGCCGGCCGACGTCGGCGCCCGGAGCGCGCTGTATCGCAGCCTGCTGGCCCGGCGGCGGATGCTGGTGGTACTGGACAACGCCCGCGACGCCGACCAGGTCCGGCCGCTATTGCCCGGGGCACCCGGCTGCCTGGCGCTCATCACCAGCCGCAACCGGCTCACCGGGCTCGTCGCCGCCGAAGGCGCCCTGCCGCTGTCGCTGGAGGTGCCGAACCCCCGAGAGGCGCGGCAGCTGCTGACCCGCCGCCTGGGCATCGAACGCGTCACCGCTGAACCCGAGGCGGTCGATGAGATCGTCACCCGGTGCGCGCGGCTTCCGCTGGCCCTGGCGATCGTGGCCGCCCGCGCCGCCGAGCGCCCGGCCTTCCCGCTGGCCGCCTTCGCCGAGGAACTGCGCGAGGAGCGCGACCGGCTGGACGCCCTGAGCGCGGGCGATGACAGCACGGCCGTGCGCGCGGTCCTGTCGTGGTCGTATCGCACGCTCAGCCCCGCCGCCGCGCGCCTGTTCCGCCTGCTCGCCCTGAGCGCCGGCCCCGACATCTCGATGGCGGCCGCAGCCAGCCTGGCCGGCCTGGCCGTACCGGCGGCGCGCGGCCTGCTCACCGAGCTGAGCGCGGCGAGCCTGGTCACCGAACACCGGCCGGGCCGGTTCACCTGCCATGACCTGCTGCGCGCCTACAGCGCCGACCTCGCCCGCCACGACGACGACCTGACCCGTGAGACGGCCGCGCGACGGCTGTTCGATCACTATCTGCACACCGCCCACGCCGCGGCCGTCCTGCTCAATCCGCACCGCAACCATGTCGAGGTGGCCGCCGCCGCACCGCAGGTGACACTGGGCCAGGTGCCCGACCGCGAGCAGGCGATGGACTGGTTCACCGCCGAGCATCACAACCTGCTGGCGGCCGTACAGCGGGCCGGTGACACAGGGTGCGACGTGCACGCCTGGAAACTGGCGTGGAACATGGCCGAGTTCCTGCAGTGGCGAGGACACTGGAGCGACCGGGCCAGCGTGCAGCTGGCGGCGCTGGCGGCGACCCGGCGCCTGGGCGATCGGCCGGGCCAGGTCAAGGTGCTGCGCGGGCTGGGCACCACCTACGCCCAGCTGGGCCGCCTCGACGAGGCGCTGGCCTATCTGCGGCAGGCGCTGGAGCTGGTCGCCGAACGCGACGACGACAGCCGCGCCAACATCCACATGGGCCTGGCCCTGGCGCTGGAGGCAAAGGGCGACTATCGGGCGGCGCTGGAGCACGGTTTCCAGGCCCTGTCCTTCTTCCGGGCGGCGCGGTACACCACCGGGCAGGCCAACGCCCTCAACATGATCGGCTGGTGCCATTCCCGGCTCGGCGACCACGCCGACGCGCTGGCGGTCGGTGAGCGGGCTCTGAGCCTGCAGCGGCGGATCGGCTCGGCCTACGGCCAGGCGTGCACCCTGGACAGCGTCGGTTACGCCCATCACCATCTCGGCCGCCTGGACCGGGCGGCCGGCTGCTACCGGCAGGCGCTGGCCCTGTTCCGGGAACTGGGCGAGCGTTCGATGCAGGCCGCCGTCCTGACCCACCTCGGTGAGACGCACGCCGCGGCGGGCGATCACGACGAGGCCCGGGACTGCTGGTGCTCGGCACTGACGCTCCTGGACCAGCTCGACACCTCAGACGCCGTGGCGCTCAGAGAACGGATCGAGCAGCTCGCCGCCAAGACCGTCACGTAGTGGTCCGGGCGTGCGGAGGAAGGGACCGAGCAGACCGGGTACGGCTCGCGCCGCCAGGTCGAGGCCCTCCTCGGCGCCCACGTCCAGTACGTCGTAGTGACCGTCGCCCGCCGCCGTGGTCGCCGAGACCGTGATGAGGCCGAGCCTGCGCTGGAAGTACGACTCGCTGACGGTCCAGCCGACGACGCCGCCGCGGTCGAGGGCGACGGTGCGCCGTACGATCGCGCCGGCGCGTGTCACCAGGTGCCGCTCGCCCAGCGCGTGGCCGAGTCCCCGGGCGGCGTCCGCCGCCAGCCACAACGTGACCGGCAGGGCGAGCACCGGCACCGCCCACGACCAGCTCCAGGGAGGCGGCAGGGACCAGGACCGGGCCGCCGCCGCGGCCACCGCCGCCAGGAACGCGGTGGAGACGACCGTCGCGCGCAGCCGCCTGGTCATGGCGGCCCCGGGATGAGGGCGCAGGCCTCGGTGCCCGTGGGAGCCCGGGCCCGAGCGTCCGTGGGAGCCCAGGCCCGGGCCCCGCAGGCGGCGCTCCTCCAGCGTCAGTGAGCGGGCGGTGAGCAGGCCCCTGCTCAGCCGCAGCCTGCCGGGCTCGCGTTCCAGCCGGTAGCGTCCCCAGGCGGTGGCGAACGTCACCACCGCGCCGGTCAGCCCGACCAGGACGTTGACCGCCAGGAGCAGCGGGATCACCGGCCACGGACGGGTGGTGACCCCCTCCCACAGCTGTGCGGCGGCACCCGACTCGACCAGGTCGACGCCGAGCGCGTCCAGCGGCTTGTAGGCGATGCCGGCGATCAGCGCGCCGCCCGCGACGGTCCACACGGTCAGCGGCGCGAGCCTGAGCCACGACCAGTCCAGCACGGCGAGGGGGGCGTCCCGGGACGGGTCGTCGCCGCCGTGCTCCTGCCCGGCCTGCCACAGCAGGACGCCGCGCAGCTCCTCGGCGTCCCGCCGGGACAGCGGATCGAGGGTCAGCATCGTGCGCTCACCGGAGGTGTGCTCACCCGTGCCGATCTTGACGACGGTCAGGCCCAGCGCGCGCCGTACGGGATCGGCGGTGAGATCGACGCTGCGGATCCTGTCGCGGGGCACGGAGCGGTGCTCGCGGAAGACGATGCCCGAACGCAGCTCCAGCCGCTCGCCAGTGAGCCGCCAGGCCGTGGTGCGCAGCCGCAGCAGGTCGAACACCAGCACCCCCGCGACGACGAGCACCGCCGCGCCCGCGATCACGCCGGCGCGGACCGGAGCCGTCCAGTCCCGGGGCAGGACTCTGATCAGGACGGCCACGACGGGGACCACGATCGCCGTCGACATCGCCGCCGAGGCGGCCAGGCTCCGCCGGTGCAGGGGCCGCCAGGCGATCACGTGGCGTCCCCCGGCGTGGCCTGGGTCATCGCGGTCAGCCGCTCCGCCAGCTCGGCGGCCAGCTCGTGATCCAGCGCCTCGATCTTGATCGCCCCCGCCGCCGAGGCGGTGGTGACCGTCACATCGGCCAGCCCGAACAGCCGCTTCACCGGCCCCCGCTCGGTGTCGACCGTCTGAATGCGCGACATCGGGGCCACCCGCCAGACGTGGGTGAACCAGCCCGTGCGGGTGTAGACCGCCTCGCCGGTCACCTCCCAGCGGTTCAGCCGGTGATGGGCGCGCGGGGTGTGGACGGCCAGCCCCAGGAGCAGTACGGCGAAGCCACCGGTCAGGACGCCGAGCCAGACCGGACGGGAGGTGAAGATCCAATAGGCGGCGACGGCCCCGGCCGCCACGGGCACGGTCAGGAGCAGCAGCTCGATGGTCCACACCGGCACCGCTCTCCGGTCCACCCGATTGCGCGGCGGACGCAGCACCGCTCCCGCCCCACGTGCCCCCGGCCCGTCCAGGCGGGCGCCGTCGGCGTCCGTAACCGTTCTCATGGGACCAGCCTGGTGGCCGCCGGGGTCGCGCCGCTTCATGCGGAGGTCCACGACGGCACCTACTTTGGTCGCCGTCGCCCATCACGAGCGGCGGCCCCGCGCGCCGGCGACTTCCCGAGGACGTCGGTCCGGTTCCCCCGCGGCCGGAGCGGCTACGCCTTCGGCAGGCCGACCGCGTTGGCCGCGTCGGCTTCGAAGTACTCCGTTGCGGCGAAGGGGCCGGCGTGCTCGTCGAAGAAGGTTCTGACGCTGTCGACCGAGTCGTGGACGATGACGTTCACCGCTTTGGTCCCGTCGGTGCTGGCCACCGCCAGCGTCCACCTGGCGCCCTTCGGCAGTTGCCCGTACGCCGCCTTCAGCGCGTCCCAGAACCTGCCGGCGTCGGAAATCGCGGACACCACCATGACGTGCATTCCTGTGTTCTCCTCGTTCGCTCTCGGATTCACCCGGCAATCGGTGTGGAGGTACTGCGCGGCTCCGTGCCGGAAGTCGTAGATGGCAACGGTCTGAGGGTCTTCGAGCGGGCTCGCCGGAGGCATCAGGAAGTGCGTCTCGCTGATCGGAAGCAGCTCGTAGGTGATGCGTTCCGGTTTGCCGGCGAGTCGGGCCTCCACGGGATTCACCGTGAAGGTGAGGTGGAGTCCTCCGTCCTCGGCCGACACCGTGTACCGGGAGCCCGGCCGCTCGTAGACGCCTTCGTACCTCGACGGGTCGGAGGGCAGGGCCGGGCCGGGCTCCGGCAGGTCCGGGATCGTGGGCGCGCCGAGGCCGGGGAGGATTTCGTTGAACACCTTCCTGTAGAAACCGTCCCGCGGCCCGGCGTTGGCCAGCAGCACGAGGGCCAGGCCCGAGTCCGGCAGGATCCGCAGGCGCGCGCTCTGGCCGACGGTACTGCCGTCATGCGCGTAGACGGTCTCGCCGTGCCAGTCGCACACGATGAGACCGAGGGCCCACTCCGGCCCGAACGCATACGGATCGGGCACGGGAACACGCGATTCCATCATCTCCCGCACGGCCTCGGCCGAGACGATTCCGGCGCCGTCCGGCGCCCTGCCGCCGTCGAGGAAGACGTGCGCCATCGTGAGCACGTCCCGCGCCGTCGAACTGATGTTGCCGCCGGGGCCGAAACACCGCGGCAAGTGGGTCAGCGGTGAGATGACGGGCCCCTCGTCGAGGGAGCGGACCAGGTGCCCCGTCGCGGCGCGGTGCGGGTCGACCTGGGCGTGCCAGGTGCTCGTACCGGTCAGCCCCAGCGGATCGAAGAGGCGATCCCGCATGATGTCGTCCCACCGTCTGCCGTCGACCACCTCCATGACGCGGGCGAGAACGGCATAGCCCAGGGCGGCGCTGTAACCGTGTGTGTACCCCAAGGGGTGCACTTGGGGCGCATCGGCGATATTGGCGACCATGCGTTCGTACACGTCGTCGCCTTGGCCTGGATCGCCGTAGGCCTCCTCTATGCCGTTCGTGTGGTTCAGGAGCCGGCGGGGTGTGACATTGGCGCCGACCTCGGGATCGGCGACCCGGAAACCGGGGAGAAAGGTCCGCACCGGCTCGTCCAGGCCGGCTTTCCCCTCGTCGACGAGTTGCATGAAGGCCAGGGCGGTCCAGGTCTTGGTCATGGAGCCGCACTGGTAGACGGTGTCGGTCGTCGCGGGCTCGCGCGTCACCGCGTTCTTGACGCCGACGGCGAAGTCGACGATCTCCCCGTCGCGGAGGATCCCGATCGCGGCGCTCGGGATCCGGTATTCGGCGAGGAGTTCGGCCACCCGCGCCCGTGTCCGCATTACATCCAACATAGGCGTTTCCTTTCCGTGGGAGAAAAGGCTACGTTGCGTTTCGGATAGCGTCAATGAAAAGTGAGCGAATATAGGGAGGTAGCAGCGGATCGTTGCAACGGCATTGTCGGTAAAGCAATTCATGCCATTCGCCCGTTGCAATGTATTGTCGGTGAACGCATCTGAAGAGGAGGCTCGGCCGATGCCCGGAGGCAGGCTGACCCATGAGGATCGCCGGAAGATCGCGACCTGGCTGGCCGACGGGCTGGGATACGCCGACATGGGCCGGCGGCTCGGCAGGCCCACGTCCACGGTCACCCGCGAAGTCGCGCGCAACGGCGGGCCCGCGGGCTATCTGGCGGACCGCGCCCAGCAGGCCGCCGAGCAGCGCGCCCGCCGGCGCAGGCCGGTCGGGGCCGCCGAACCCGACGGGCGGCAGACCGAGGCGGCGCGCCGCTTCGCGGAGGAGTTCGCCGCCCTGCTGGCCGGGACCGGACTGCCCCGGATGCCCTCCCGGGTGTTCACCTGCCTGCTCGTCTCCGACCTCGGGAGCCTGACATCGGCCGACCTCGTACGCCGGCTACAGGTCAGCCCGGCCTCGGTGTCCAAGGCCGTCGGCTACCTCGAATCGATCGGACTGGTGGGACGCGGCCGGGATCCGGACGGGCGCCGCGAGCGATATGTGATCGGCGATGACGTCTGGCTCCGCGCCTGGAGAACCGACACCAGGGCGCACGCCGAGGTCTCGGCGGCCGCGCGGCGTGGAGCGCACATCTTCGGCTCCGGCACCCCCGCCGGGACCCGGCTCCGCGAGATGGGCCGGTTCTTCGCCCGTATCAGCGACCATATGGACGACGGCGGTCTCGGCCGCACCGCCGAGGCCGACACGCTGACGGTGATCGCCGCGCTCGTGCACGCCGCCCGGCCGCTCACCGCGGACGACCTCGCCGCGGCGCTGGACTGGCCCGCTCAGCGTGTCGCCGGCGCCCTGGACGTGCTCGGAGGTCGCCCGGTCCTGTCCGACCCGCTCGCCGTGGAGCGTCTCGGAGACGGCGCCTACGTCGTCACCCCGAGGCCGGACCGGCTGAGCCCCGCGCAGCGCGAGGCACTGACTCTCAGCCCCCGCCCGGCTCCGGGGACCCGGAAGTGACGAGGTCGGCGACCGGCCGTGTTCACCCCCGCCGGCCGGCGGTGCTCTCGCGGACCACCAGCCGGTGGGCGGCCACGATCTTGCGTGCCGGTGGCGGCGTGTCCCCGGACGGCGCCGCGGGGTCCGGGCGCCTGCCCGCTCCGGCCGCCGGCCGTTTCAGCCGGTCGGCCAGGCAGGCCAGCGCCCGCTCGGCGATCCCGGTCTTGTCCGGGGCCACGGTGGTCAGCGACGGGGTGGCGTAGCGCCCGTCCTCGATGTCGTCGAACCCGCACACCGCCAGATCGCGCGGGACGGCCAGGCCGTGATCCAGCGCCGCCCGCAGGGCGCCCAGCGCGAGCTGGTCACTGAAGCAGAAGACGGCGTCCGGGGCGTGTCCCCCCTCCAGAAGCTCGCGCATGGCCCGGGCCCCGTCGGCCCGGTGCAGAGCGGTCACCGGCATCTCCAGGGCCGGGTCGCAGGCGATCCCCGCGGCCCCAAGCGCCTGCCGGTATCCGGCGATCCGCTGCTGCGCGGTGCCGTTGGCCAGGTGCGGCTGCACGCCGATCGCCGCGATCCGGCGACGGCCCAGGCCGATCAGGTGGTCGGTGGCCTCGGCCGCGGCCGCCACCGAGTCCACGCTCACATGGTCGATCAGTCCGGCGGCGTCCTGCTCGCCGAGCAGGACCAGGGGGACGGCGTCGGCGCGCCGGCGCAGCTCGGCCGGGGACAGGGCCCAGGGACTCATGACCAGTCCGTCGACGATCTGTCCCGGCAGGCCGTCGAGCAGCAGGCGCTCGCGATCGGGATCGCCGTTGGTCTGGTCCACCAGCAGGGTCCAGCCGTACTGCTGCGCCGCCTGGACCAGCAGGGAGGCCAGTTCCCCGAAGTACGGCGAGTCGATCTCCGGGATGACCAGCCCGACCAGCCCGGACCGGCCCGCGCGCAGCAGCCGGGCCGCCGCGTTGGGGCGGTACTGCAGCTCCTCCAGCGCCTGCTGCACGCGCCGCCGGGTCTCCGGGGCGACCTGGGGGAAGTCGTTGACGACGTTCGACACCGTGCGCACCGACACCCCCGCCCGCATCGCCACGTCCTTCAGGCTCGCGCCCACCGCCCGTCCTCCCGTCCGTGCCCCGCCGCGCCACAAGCCTGGCACCAGGCCCTCGTACAGGGCACCTTCCCTCGCCAGCAAAGCACTGTTGCAACGTTGCATGCAACGATGCAATATGGATGAATCCCCCAGAAAAGGAGCTGGCAGGCATGACGGAGACAGTGCGTCCCACCCCGGCTCGGCCGCGGACGGCCGGCGAGCGGCGGCCCGGGTCCGCACCGGCGGGCTGGCGCGACATCCGGGCCGACGAGGCGAGCGTGGCGGCCGCGGTCGCGGACCTCCACCGCGACGGGATCACCGCGCGTCAGGGCGCCTTCGAGGCCGGATGGGCCGATGAGATGGCGCAGGACATCGAGGCGGCCTTCCGCGAGGCGCTCTCCCGGCCGGGCGGCGCGGTGGGACGCGGCCCGAACCGCTACTACGTCGAGATCCACCCCGAGCAGCTGCGCGGTTTCACCGACCTGGTCACCCACCCGTGGGTGAGCGCGGTCTGCGAGGCGGTGCTCGGCCCGCGGTACGAGATCGTCGAGCTGGGCTTCGACGTGCCGCTGGCCGGGGCGGTCGACCAGCCCTGGCACCGCGACTTCCCGATGCCCGAGGAGACCCGGTCCCACCGCAGGCTCACCTCACTGGCGTTCAACCTCACCGCCGTCGACACCGAGCCCGACATGGGACCGTTCGAGATCGCCCCCGGCACGCAGTGGGACGACGAGCCCTCCTTCGAGCACGGCATGTTCCCGCCCAGGGACGCCTACGCGCGCTATCGCGAGCGCGCGGTGCGCAAGTATCCGCGCCGCGGCGACATCTCGGCCCGCTCCGCGCTGACGATCCACCGGGGTACGGCCAACCGCTCGGCCAAGGACCGTCCCGTGCTCGTCCTGGGCGTCGACGCCCCCGGTGCGGGCAATGCCGCCCGCCACGACATGGCCGTCACCCGCGGCTACTGGGAGAGCCTGCCCGCGCAGGTGCGCGACCACCTGCCCTGCCCGGTGGTCGACGAGCTGCGCCCGATCACGCAGAAGCACACGATCGAGGGCCTGGTGATGGGAGAGGCGTGAGCGCCGATCACCGGGACCCGGCCGCCGGCGGCGGATGGGCCCGCACCGTCCACGCGGTGGCGTCGACGCGGATGGGCGGGGAGGACAGCAGCCGCCGGCAACGCTCGCGCAGCTCGTCTCTGCGGCGGGGGCCGAGCCCGGCGACGTATTCTCCCGCGGGCCCGACCCCCAGCAGGAACGGCTCCCACCACTGCTCGAAGGTCGGATGCGTCACCCGCACGGACAAGGTCGTCGGTTCCGGGTCGCGCAGACCGGCCAGCTCGAACAGCTCCCGCAGGTGTCCCTCTCGCGCGCCGGCCAGGCCGGACTCGTCGGGGGCCTCGGGGTCGAGGTCACGGGCGGCCCGCCAGAAGAGCGACAGCGGACCGCCGTCTCCGGCGTGATCCCACACGCAGGCGGCCACCACCCCCGCCGGCCGGGTGACCCGTGCCATCTCGCGCAGTCCCGCGACGGGGTCGCCCATGAAGTGCACGACCAGCTGGGCGAAGGTGACGTCGAAGGTCGCATCGGCGAAGGGGAGCCGTTCCGCGGCCGCCGCCCGCACGTCCACTCCGTCCAGGCGCTCGCGCGCGGCCGCTACGAACGCCTCGGAGGGGTCCACGGCGCAGACGGCGTCCGGCCCCAGCCGCCGGACCAGCTCCGCCGCCAGCGCTCCGGGCCCGCACCCGACATCCAGCGCCCGCTGACCCCGGCGGGGGTCCACCAGGCCGGCGAACCGCACCGCGAGCGGCTCGGAGTAGCGTCCCATGAAGCGCCCGTAGGCGTCGGCACTGACGTCGAAGGCCACCACTGCAGCCTATGTCGGCCGCGCCGGGCGGTCATTCAGTCGGCCGGAGCCAGGTCGAGGCCGGCGAGTGCGGCGTAGTGCATGAACTTGAACGGGTTGAGCATCTGGTTCTGCGCGACCAGCGAATCCAGGAGCCGTCGCCTCAGGCCGGCGAGATCGGGATCCTCGGGGTGCCTGAGCAGCCCCAGGTCGACGAGGTGCAGCGCCAGGGCCTGCTCGCCCCGCCGTACCAGCTCGCGACCCGCCGCGCCGAAAGCCGCGGCGCTCCCGCCGCCGAGCAGGTCCATCGCGGCGGCCAGTTCCGCGGGCGCGAAGCGCTCGATGCCCTCGCCCCGCCTGTGCCAGTACCCGGTCCGCTGGCGGTGCAGGCGCTGGATGAAGTTGTCACGGGTGACCAGGTACGGCATGACCGCCGCGGGATGTTCCCTGAGGACGTCCGGCAGGTGGTTGAGCCGCAGGATCTCCACGAGGGTCAGCCCGTCCGCGATCCCGGCCGCGACGAGTCGTTCCAGGTCCCGCAGCGCTGCGAGCAGTCCGGGGAAGGCCTCGATCGTGTAGTTCTCGGTCAGTGCGGTGTGCCCGTGGACGAGCTGCCGCGGCCGCAGGCCGATGACCGTCCGCATGGCCTCGAACAGTCCTTCCGCGGATCCCTCCGCCAGGGTCGGGGCGCCGAGATAGGGCATGCTCATGTCGCCGGTGAAGACCACGCCCAGACTCGGGATGTGGATGAGCAGCCCGTCGTCGGTCTCCCCTCCCGGGATCGGGATGAGGGTGAACTCCACGCCGCCGATCGTCAGGGTCTGCCTGCCGCGTACGAGGCGGTCGGGCGTGAGGTCCAGGCGACGGCTCTCCCCCTCGCGTGGGAGGTAGTAGCCGAGCGGCGGCGGGCCGGAGTTCTGCAGTGCGAGTTCGCCGGCGAAGTTCGCCTGCGCGATCACCGTGGCGCCGCCGGCCCTGAAGGCGTCGACTCCCCCGACGTGGTCCGCGTGGGCGTGCGTGAGGATCACGTGCGTGACGGGCAGCTCGGTGATCTCGCGGAGTTCGCGCAGGGCCGCGGCCGCGTGCTCCGGTGTGCTCGCGGCGTCGATCGCGACCACCCCGTCGCCGGTGACGACGAAGCCGACGTCGGAGAAGTCGTAGCCCTGGGCCGCGTACACGCCCGGCCCGAATCCGACCAGGCGCCGGGGGCCGAAGCGGAACCCGTCCTCGCGGTTCCCCCAGTGCGGGGTGATCAGATGCCCGGCCCGCCCGCGCGCCCGCTCCGCCGCCTCGGTACGGCCGAGCAGATCGTAGGCGCGTGCCAGCGCCGCGTGGACGGGCCGCATGAACCCGGGCGGGAACCGGTCCTTGACCATGAGGACGAACTCCAGATCCTCGACCACCGTCTCCGCGCGGCCCGCGCACCCGGGCAGGTCCGCCAGACTGATCCCGCGGAAGTAGTGGGGCAGGCCCAGATCCAGGGAGGCGGCGGCGTCGAGCTTGGCGATCGCCTCTGCGGCCCGGCCTTCCAGCCGGGACTGGAAGGCGCCGGCGAGGGCCAGCAGGAGAGCGTCGTCCGGCGCCTGGGCCGACAGGGCCGAGAAGAACTCGAATCCCTCCCCGTCGAGCCCGGCGGCCGTGAACTGGTTCGCCAGCACGATCCTGGTTCGGCGCTCGGCCTTGGGCCAGGCCGCCACCTCCGACAGGGCCGCGATCTCCATGTTCATCTCTCTTCTCCGTTCGAAGGGCGGATGAGCGCGAGGGCGAACGCCGCGGCGGCGGCCGAGGCGATCATGAACCAGCGGGTGTCGTCGTGGGCGCCGATCACGGTGGAGGCGGTGGGGGTGCCGAGGACGGCGACCCAGGACACCCCGGCCACGGAGGAGTTCCCGAAGTCGGCCTGAATCGCCGGGACGGCGATGTTGACGATGAACACGTCGAGGGTGGAGACGAAGACCGCCAAGGCCACGACGGCGAAGACGGCACGGGGGTGACCGGCGCCCGGGGGCGGGCCGAACGCCGGCGGGCCGGGAGACGTGCCCGCGGCGGCAGGGGACGCCTGCGTTCCGATGGTAGCCATGACAAGTTACTAAATCTCTAAGACAAGAAAGTCAAGCGATAGCGTGATTAATTAAAGTCTGATGCTAGGATCAGGTCATGCGCTCCTACAATCAGTACTGCTCCGTCGCCAAAGCCCTCGATGTCGTCGGCGATCGCTGGACCCTGCTGATCGTGCGGGAGCTGCTGGCCCGCGGCCCGTCGCGCTACACCGACCTGCGCTCCGGGCTGCCGGGGATCGCCACCAACCTGCTCGCGGACCGTCTGCGCGAGATGGAGGCCGCCGGCCTGGTGGAGCGCGAGGACGCCCCGCCCCCGATCGCCACGACCCTGTTCCGGCTGACCGAGCGCGGCGCCGGCCTGGGGTCGGTGATCTCCGAGCTCGGCCGCTGGGGCGTGCCGCTGATGAGCGAGTACCGGCCGCAGGACGCCTTCCGCGGCCAGTGGTTGCGCCTGCCCGTCCGGATGTTCCTGGCCGACCACGAACCCGACCGGCCCCCGGTCTCGATCCAGGTCGTCGCCGAGGACCAGACGGTGGTGATCGATGTCGCCGGCGGGCAGGTCTCGCTCCGCCTGGGCGCCGGCCCGGACGCCGCGGCGACCGTCACCGGGCCGCCACCGCGCATCCTCACCCTGTTCAGCGGCAACCTCCCCCTCGCCGAGGCGGCGGAGCACGGCATACAGATCACCGGGTCGCAGGAGGCCGTCCGGCGCGTCCTGCCCCGCAGTAGACAGGCAATTAGCAAATTGCCATAATTCCTTCATGCTGGACGTGGACCTGGTGAAGGCGCTGGCCAACGAGAAGCGTCTGAGGATCCTGGAGTGGCTGCGCGACCCTGAGCGCCATTTCCCGCCGCAGCGCGACGGCGATCTGGTGCGCGACGGAGTCTGCTCCCTGTTCATCGCCCAGAAGCTGGGGGTGAGCCAGCCGACCTGCGGCGAACATCTGAAGGTGCTCGCGCAGGCCGGGCTGCTGCGCGGCAGGAAGATCAAGCAATGGGTGTTCTACCAGCGCGACGAGGAGCGCATTTCCGAGGCGAAGGAGTTGCTGAGCGGTGAGTGGTGAGCCGGGCGGCGGTGCCGCCGCACCCGGGAGTCCCGGCGCGGGGCTCTATGAACGGTTGATCGCCGATCTGGAGGCGGCCGGAGCCCGCTATCGTCTGATCGACCACCCGCCCGAGGGGCGCACCGAGGCGGTCAGCGCCCTGCGGGGACACGACGTCGCGCGGGCCGCCAAGTGCCTGATCGTGATGGTCAAGATCGGCAAGAAGCGGACCCGGCACGTGCTGGCCGTGGTGCCCGGCGATGCCCGCCTGGATCTGCAGGCGGTGAAAGCCCTGATGGAGGGCACCTATGCCGCCTTCGCCGACCGCGGCAGGGCCGAGGAGCTGGCCGGCAGCGTCAGCGGCACCGTACTGCCCTTCAGCTATCACCCCGAGCTGGAGGTGGTCGCCGATCCGGCACTGCTGCACGGGCCGGAGCTGTTCTTCAACGCCGCCCGGCTGGACCGCTCGATCGCCCTGGCCACCGACGACTACCTCCGCCTGGCCGCCCCCCGCCTCGCCCCCGTCATCACGGCCTCCTGACTCCGGCCCGCCGGGCCGGTGGGGCCTTTCACCGGCGTACGGCCAGATACCCGGCGAGGTGGGCGATCACCTCGCGCGCGTCGTCCTCGATGCCGTTGATGAACGTGGACCTGCGCCGCCGCAGCACGGGCAGTCCCAGCGCGTACAGCCCCGGGCCGTCGACCACGCCGCCGTCGTGGCGCAGCCGGCCCTTCTCGTCGACCACGGGCACCTCGAGCCAGCCGTAGTCGGGCCGGAACCCCGTCGCCCACACGATCGTGCGGATCTCACCGCCGCTCAGGTCCAGCTGCCAGCGCGCCGACTCGGGCACCCGGGTCGGCGCGAAGCGCTCGGGCGGGGCGAGCTCGTCGTCGCGGCCCCGCGTCCCGGCCCACTCGTCGAAGGTGTCCAGCAGGCGCTCCATCTTGAGGTCCGCCAGGGAGAAGACGTTGCGCAGGCCGCCGGAGAACAGCGCGCGGCCGTCGCGCACGTCCGCCCAGCGGCCCACGAGCTCGACGCCCATCGAGGTGAGCGCGTTGAGGTCGAGCGTCGCGCGTTCGGGGGTCCCGACGAGCTGGGGCGAGGGCAGCCGCCGGGCCCGGGTGAGATCGTCGACCTGGTCGTATCGCTGGTCCCACACGCCGGAGGCGTCCATCCACCACAACACGTCGCGCCCGCGGTAGGTGCGGGGCAGCCGTACGTGCTCCCCCACCGAGAGCACCACCGGCCGGCCCGACCTGCGCAGCTCGGCGGCCAGCTGCACGCCGGTCGCCGAGGCCCCCACGACGAGCACGCCGCCCTCGGGCAGCCGGCCGGGTTCGCGGTAGTCGAACGGCGTCAGCTGCTCGACGGAGGCCGGCACCGCGCCGGCGAACCGCGGCACCGCCGGCAGGTTGCAGGCGCCGCTGGCGACGACCAGCGTCCGGCAGGCGATCTCGCCGCGGCTCGTCGTCACGCGGTACCCGTCACCGGCGCGCCGTACGGAGGTGACGTCCGTGCCGGTCCGCACGGGGGCGCCCGAGAGCTTGGCGGAGCGCTCGATGAACTCCGTGATCTCCGCCGTGGTCATGTAGCCGTCGGGGTCCGGGCCTTGGTAGCGAAGGCCCGGAAGGCGGCTCTGCCAGTTGGGGGTGAGCAGCCGGAAGGACTCCCAGCGCTCGCGCCGCCATGAGTTCGCCACCTCACCGCGCTCGATCACCAGGTGGTCGATCGACCGTTCGCTCAGGAAGTGGCTCGCCGCGAGGCCCGCGTGCCCCGCGCCGACGACGACTGTCGTGACGCTTTCGATGACTCGGCCCTCAGGCGACTTCGACGGTGACGTTCGTCGGGTTGGTGAGGGCGTCGAACACGGCCGAGCGCTTCTGGGACTGGGCCACCAGGGCCTCGATGTCCTGCCTGGAGGCGTCCGCGTCGATGTTGAACGTCACCTTGATGTCGTTGAAGCCGTTGCGGACGTCGCTGTCGGCGCCGAGGATGCCGCGGATGTCGTGGGTGCCTTCGAGGGTCGCCTCGACCGAGCGCAGCTGGATGCCGCGGTTCTGCGCGACGGACGCCACGCCCGCCGTCAGGCAGGCCGCCAGGCCGACGAGGAGATACTCGATCGGGGTGATGCCGTTGTCCTCGGCCGCGAAGACCTCGGGGTGGTCGGCGTCGAACACGGCCTCGTTGCGGTGGGTCTGCTCCTGGCCGAGGCCGAAGAACTCCTTGACCGTGGTGGTGCTGTGCACGCCGTTCCGCCAGGTGGAGGAGGCCCGCCAGACGAACTGGGCGGCCTCGGGGGCGCCCTTGAGCACCTCGCGCGCGTCCAGCAGCGCCTGCACGTTCACACCGTTGGCGACCGTAGTCATGTTTTCGCCCTTTCCGACACTTCCCGTAATTCCGATAGGTATTTGACCATATACCGGGCGCGGCGGCTACCATGAGCCCCATGTCGCAGCCAGCCAGAACGCTCGCGGCCGGCGAAGTCGGCAGCGTGGGCACCGTGGAGACCCGGTACCTCGACCTGCCGCATCCCGTACGCCTCGACTGCGGCGGGGAGCTGCATCCGGTCCGCGTGGCGTACGAGACCTACGGCACCCTCTCGCCCCGGCGCGACAACGTGATCCTGGTGTGCCACGCGCTCAGCGGCGACGCCCACGCGGCGGGCCTGGCGAAGGCGCCGCCCGAGGCGGGCACGCGCGACGGGTTCGGGGCCGAGGAGCGCGACGGCGCGAGCGGCAGGGGGCTCGGCTGGTGGGACGGGATGATCGGGCCCGGCAAGGCGTTCGACACCGACCGGTTCTTCGTCGTCTCCACGAACCTGCTCGGCGGCTGCCGCGGCACGACGGGGCCGTCCTCGACCGACCCGGCGACGGGCCGGCCGTACGGGGCGGACTTCCCCGTGATCACGGTCGCGGACATGGTACGGACCCAGCGTGCGTTCCTGGACGTTCTGGGCATCGAGCGGCTCGCGGCGGTGGCCGGGGGCTCGCTCGGCGGGATGCAGGCGATGGAGTGGGCGGTCCTGTTCCCCGACCAGGTCGACGCCGTCGTGATGATCGCCAGCACGCACGCCCTCCATCCGCAGGGCGTGGCCTGGAACGCGATCGCACGCGACTCGATCATGCGCGACCCGGACTGGCAGGGCGGCCACTACTACGGCACGGGCCGCTCCCCCGACGCCGGCATGGGCATCGGGCGGATGGTCGGCCACATCACCTACCTGTCCGCGCCCGCGCTGGAGGACAAGTTCGGCCGGCGGCTGCAGTTCGCCGACGACCTCCGCTACACGATCACCGAGCCGGAGTTCGAGGTGGAGAACTATCTGCGCCACCAGGCCGACTCGTTCGTCAGGCGCTTCGACGCCAACACCTATCTCTACGTCTCGCGCGCGCTGACGTACTTCGATCTCGCGCGCCAGCACGGCGGCGGATCCCTCACGCGGGCGCTGGAGGGCGTGCGGGCGCGTACGCTGCTGATCGCCTTCAGCTCCGACTGGCTGTACCCGCCGTCGGCGTCGGAGGAGATCGAGCGGGCGCTGCGCGCCCTCGGCAAGCCGGTCGAGTTCAATGTGATCGACGCGCCGTACGGCCACGACTGCTTCCTGCTGGAGGAAGCGCGACAGACGCCCGTCATCCGCCGGTTCCTGGCCCCGGACCGGGCCGGATGAGGTCGAGGAAGAGGACTCTGTGACCGACAAGCTCTCCCGCGCCGAACAGGCCCGCGAGTTCGGGTTCGAGACCCGGCAGCTGCACGCCGGGCAACGGCCGGACCCGAACACCGGCGCCCGCGCGGTGCCGATCTTCCAGACGACCAGCTACGTCTTCGAGGATCCGGAGTCCGCGGCGGCGTACTTCAACCTGCAGGAGTACGGCAACACCTACTCGCGCATCATGAACCCGACCGTCGCGGTGTTCGAGGAGCGGGTGGCCAACCTCGAGGGCGGCGCCGGCGCGGTGGCGTTCGCCAGCGGGATCGCCGCGCAGGCGGCCGCGCTGTTCACGCTGCTGCAGCCGGGCGACCACGTCGTGTCGTCCTCGGCGCTCTACGGCGGTACGGTGAACCAGCTCAAGCACCTGCTGCGCAAGATGAGCGTGGAGCTGACGTGGGTCGACCCCGACGACCCCGGCGCCTGGCGCGAGGCGGTCCGGCCGAACACGAAGGCGTTCTTCGGTGAGACGATCGGCAACCCCTCCGGCAACGTGCTGGACATCGAGACCGTGGCGGCCATCGCGCACGAGCACGAGCTGCCGCTGATCGTGGACAACACGTTCGCGACGCCGTACCTGTGCCGCCCGATCGAGTGGGGCGCCGACATCGTGATCCACTCGGCGACCAAGTTCATCGGCGGCCACGGCACGAGCATCGGCGGCGTCGTCGTCGAGGCCGGCACGTTCGACTGGTCCAACGGGCGCTTCCCGGTGGTCGCGGACGCGTCGCCGGCCTACCACGGGCTGCGCTTCCACGAGACGTTCGGCATGTACGGCTATCTGATGAAACTGCGCGCCGAGACCCTGCGCGACCTCGGCGGCGCGCTCTCGCCGTTCAACGCCTTCCTGTTCCTGCAGGGCCTTGAGACGCTGTCGCTGCGGATGGACCGCCACGTCGAGAACGCGCGGGCGGTCGCGGCGTTCCTCGACTCGCACGAGCTGGCCTCCAACGTGACCTATCCCGGGCTGCCGGGCAACAAGTACCGTCCGCTGGTGGACAAATACCTGCCGCGCGGCGCCGGCGCGGTGTTCTCCTTCGACTGCGCGGGCGGCCGGGCCGGCGGGCAGGGTCTCATCGGCGGCCTGACGCTCTGGTCCCACCTGGCCAACGTCGGCGACGCCAAGAGCCTGGTCATCCATCCCGCCAGCACGACGCACCGCCAGCTGGGCGACGAGGAGCTGCGGGCGGCGGGCGTCGGGCCGGGGACGGTGCGGCTGTCGGTCGGCACCGAGTCCGTCGAGGACCTGATCTGGGATCTGGAGCAGGGTTTCGCCCGCGTCGCGGCGACGACCGGTGCGGCGAGCGATGCCCCGAGCGGTGCCCCGAGCGCCGCCAAGGGCGGAGAGAAGGTGGAGACGGCATGACCGATCCCGAGCGCTACCAGGACCCGCTGACGATCCAGCGCGTGCTGCACGCCACCAAGACGATCGCGATCGTGGGCCTGTCGAACAACGAGCTGCGGGCCAGCTACTTCGTCGGCTATTACCTCAAGCGGCACGGCTACCGGGTGATCCCGGTGAACCCCCGCGAGAAGGAGATCCTCGGGGAGACCAGCTACCCGAGCCTGCTCGACGTCCCCGTGCCGGTGGACCTCGTGAACGTCTTCCGCGCACCGGACGCGCTGCCGGCCATCGCCCGGGAGGCCGTGGAGATCAAGGCCGGCGCCCTGTGGTGCCAGTTCGGCGTGATCAACGAGGAGGGCGCGCGGATCGCCGAGACCGGCGGCGTGACCGTCATCATGGACCGCTGCCTCAAGATCGAACACGCCCGCTACGTGGGCCGGATGCACTGGCTCGGCTTCAACACCCGCCGCATCACCTCCGTCCGCGCGGGTCTCCAGTAGCCACCCTGTCGCCGAGCACACCATGTGCCGCCGCGGTGGCGACGGCACACCGGAAGGAGAGGCCAGGATGAGCGGACCGGTACTCGCCGAATCCGTGCGGTACGCGGACGACGGCGTGGTGGAGATCCTCGACCGCCGCGTCTATCCCTTCGAGGTGAGCTGGGTGCGCTGCAGGACCAGCGAGGACGTGGCGGTGGCCATCGAGCGGATGGTGACGCAGAGCACGGGGCCGCTGTTCGCGGCCACGGCCGGCATGGTGCTGGGGGCCCGCGAAGCCCGCGGCGACGGGCCTCGGGAGGCGGCGGCGCGGCTGCGCGCCGCCGGAGCCCGGCTGATCGCCACCCGGCCGACCAACAACCACATCCGCGACGCGGTGCACGCCGTCCTGGCGGCGACCGTGGGCGAAGACGGGGATCCCGGCGGGGAAGGCACCGGTGACGATCCCGGGCGGCTCACCGGGGAAGGTCGTGCGCGGCTCGCCGGGGAGGAGCTGGTGGCGGCGGTCGAGGCGGCGGCGCGGGCGCACAAGGACGCCTATCGCGCCCGGAACGCCGCCCTGGGCGAGCACGCCGCCTCGCTGCTCGACGACGGCACGCGGGTCCTCACGCACTGCTGGGCCGACGCGTTCCTGATCGCGACGGTGCGGGCGGCGCAGGCCGCGGGCAGGCGTCTGGAGTTCGTCTGCACCGAGACCCGCCCGTACCTGCAGGGCGCCCGGCTGACCGCGGCGGCGCTGGTGGAGATGGGCTACCGGCCGACGCTGATCACCGACGGCATGGTGGCCGCCGTCCTGTCCGACGGGCTGGCCGACGTGGTGCTGACCGGTGCCGACCGGGTGACTCTGGACGGCCATGTGGTCAACAAGGTGGGCACGCTCGGTGTGGCACTGGCCGCCCACGCCTTCGGCGTCCCGTTCTACGCGCTCATCGACGCCCCGGACCCGCAGGCTCCGACGGCCGCCGACGTGGTGATCGAGCAGCGCGACGGCGACGAGGTGCTGCACGCCCTCGGCCGGCGCACCGCCGCCGAGGGCGTGACCGGCTACTACCCGGCCTTCGACGTGACCCCGCCCCACCTGGTCACCGGCATCGTGACCGAGAGCGGGGTCCACCGGCCCGGCACCTTCAAATAGTCACATATACGGATTCGGCACCCTCCGGCGCACAGAACCGGACGCCGGCCGGGGCGAGGCTCAGGCGAGGAGGAATTTCAGGCGGTCGTCGGCCATCCACGGCGCGATCTCCACGATCTCCGCCGTGACGACGTCCTCGGCGACGAACGGGTCGGCCGCCACGCGGCCCTCCAGGTCCTCGCGTGAGATGCCGTGTGCCACGATCGCCCCGCCCGGTCCCGGCTGGATGCTGCCGGCCAGCAGGAACACGCCGTCCTCGACGCCGCGCTCGATCCATTCCCGGTGGCCGGGCATGTGTTGTCCGGCGGCATCCTTGTTGGCGGAGAACCGCAGCAACACCACGAACATGTGGAACCTCTCAGAGTCGTCGGATCCGGGGGCGTCAGGCATCGGCCCGCCCGCCGTCTTCGTGCGCGGCGGCGGCGACGGCTCCGGTGCCGGCGGAGTACGCGCCCAGCCAGTCGTGCATCCGCCGGACCTCGCGGCGGATGAAGTCCTCCTCCCGGAAGGCGTGCGCCAGCGTGGCGACGCCCTGGCTGAAGGCCAGCACGTGCATCGCCAGCTCGTCGGCCCGCTCCCGGTGCCCCAGCCGCGTGAACTGCTCACGCAGCCAGGTGCGGAAAAGCGTGAAGACCTCGCCGGCCTCGCCCAGGGCGGGGTGGCCGAGTTTGGCCAGCTCCGTGGTCAGGGTGCCCACCGGGCAGCCGTAGTCCTGGATGTCGGCGCGGTTGGTCACCACGATCTCCACGAACCGGCGGATCCGGCCGGCGGGATCGGCCTCCTCGGCCTCCCACTCCCGGAGCATCCGCCGCCGGCTCTCCAGCCGCGCGGCGATGACCGCGCGCAGGATGTCGTCCTTGGATTTGAAGTGGTAGTAGAAGTTCCCCCGGGAGATGCGCACGGCCTCGGCGATCGCCGCGAAGGAGGTGTGTTCGTATCCCTGGTGGTAGAACAGCCGGTCGGCCGCCTCGACGATATGGTCCCGGGTCGTTTCCGCCCCCACCGCCGTCACCTCCCGGATGGCCGCCGCCTCGTGGAACCGCTCTAGGACATCCGTCCTAGAGGAGATATTAGGACAGGCGTCCTATGCGGTGTCAACCGGCTCAGGCGGCCTGCCGCTCCCGCCGATCCCAGGCGACCGCGAGGACCAGGACCTCCCGCGCCGGCACCCGGTCCCGGGACGGACCGGCGGCTCCAGGGGACCCGGCGTGGTCCGGCGACCGTCCGGGACGGATCGCGAGTTCGCGTACCTGCGGGGCGACGAGCGGGACGGTGCGCAGCGCGACCGTCACCCAGGCGCCGGCCAGCAGCCCGTACAGCCCCAGCGCCGCCCAGCCGAACAGCTCCGAGCCGAGCTGGACCGCCAGCGCGGAGGCGCCGGTCACACAGGTGCCGACGGGGAAGGTGAAACTCCACCAGGTCAGCGCGTACGGCAGGCCGCCGCGCCGTACGGTGCGCAGCAGGAAGAACGCGGCCACCAGCAGCCAGGCCATCGCCGCGGTCCACACCGGCACCCCGTACCAGAGCCCGAAGCCGGCCAGCTCCGGCGCGGAGCGGGCCAGCTGGTTGACGGCCGTCACCGACTGGCCCAGCGGGCCGAGCACGATGACCAGCGTGGGCACCGTCGAGGCGGCGCCGGGCCCGTGCACCCGGATGCGGCGGACCAGCACCACCACGATCGGGACGACCGCGAGCAGACTGAGACCGAACAGGGCGTAGCAGGCCACCAGCAGCGCCCGGCCCAGCGAGCCCGCGTGCGGCACCAGGTACGCGCCGCTGGTCGCCGCGACCATGGGCGGCACCACCGGCATCAGCCACAGCCCGGAGGCCTCATGCAGGCCGGGCCGGTGCCGGGTGAGCATGAACCACGGGACCCCGATCAAGGAGGCCAGCCCCAGGAGTGTGCCGGCCAGCCACAGTGCGGCGTCGACGGCGACCGCGGCGCGCAGGCCGATCAGGTCCTGGCCGTAGAGCAGGGTGCCCGTGCCGACGGTGAGCAGTGCCATCGGCGGCGCTCCCAGGAAGGGGGCGATCTCCGGATCGAAGCGGCGGTGTCTCCAGGTGAACGCCAGAGCGACGAGCATGAGACCGGCCAGCAGCCATACGGCCGCCGCGAGAGGACGCAGGGCGTCGAGGTCCGGGGGTAGAGCGGTTGCGAGGATACCGGTCCCCATGACGGTTACGTACCACTTCGGAGGCATGCGGCAACGATGGCGAGGGTCGCTTGACGCCCACTAGCAGTTCCCTTGATCGCCAAGGGAGCCTCCGCACGTCAGCGACCCTCCGGCCGTTCCCGGGCCCCGTCTTCGGCCACCCGGCCCCATCACCAGAAGCGCGGCTGGGCGGGGATGGTCTCCAGGTCGGTGAGCAGCAGCTCGCGGTCCTCGTCCTGCGCGATGTCCTCGGCGGCGGCCAGCGCCTGCTCGGTCCAGGCGCGGGCCTGTTCCGCCTCGCCGGCCACCGCGCTGGCACGGGCCAGGGCCTCGTAGCCGAAGGCCAGATCCCAGTCCCCGATGCCGTGGGCGTGGCAGATCTCCAGGCTGCGGCGGGCGTGGTGCAACGCCGGTTCGGCGCGCCCCAGGACCGCGTACACCCGTGAGCACTGCCATTCGCCCCGGCTGCGGTTGATCGGAGCACCGACCTGACCCCAGTGGTAACGCGAGGCGTGCGCCATGTGCACCATCCGATCGTCGTCGTCGGTCGTGCGGTCCTCCTTCTCCAGCAACCGCCATACTCCGTTGAACAGGTCGACGGCCAGCTGCCGCTGGTCGCCCGCCGAGCCGGCGAGACCGTGAGGGCCGGCGTGCTCCGCCATGAGCGTCGTGACTCCATCCTCGAGAAGGTGATCGATGCGGTGCAGGTCCCCGCGTGTCCGGTCCAGACGTGCCTGCAGGCGGCGGCGGTGCCCGGCCAGCACCCGCTTGACCAGGTCCTCGTCATCAGGCGTCGCCAGACAGGTCCGCACCTGCTCCAGCGGCACGTCGACCGAGCGCAGCAGCTGGATCAGCCGCGCGTGGGCGACCTGCCGGGGCCCGTAGTAGCGGTATCCGCTGCCGGGCTCGACCAGGGCGGGCACCAGCAGGCCGATGCGGTCGTAGTGACGCAGCGCCTTGGCCGTCAGGCCGACACGATGTGCCAGCCGGCCCACCGTGATCAGTTCAGGTCCGTCCGCCATGCGATGAATCTAGAACCTTGCCGCGCGGGAACCTCAAGCCCGCGGCAGGGACCGATGCGGACGGAGCCGCCCGGCCGGATTCTCGGAACGGCGGCCGGGCACCGGGGCGTCACTGAGCGCCGAACCAGCCCGGCACGTCGAGGCGGAAAATGTCCGGCGGCGTCACCTTGCGCAGGTCGGCCTCCAGCTCGCGCAGCCGTTCCGGCCCGATCACCTCGGCCCACCGGGCGCGCAGTTCGTCGAAGACGCGCTCCGACCGGACCAGGGAGTCGGTGCCGTGCGCGGTGAGACGGACGATCTTGCGCCGGGTGTCGCGGGGGTCGGAGGCGCGCTCGACGTAGCCGAGGCGTTCGAGCGTCTCGATCGTCTTGCCCGCCGCCTGCTTGGAGACCCCGAGCGTACGGCCCAGCTCCACGGCGGTGTCGCCGCCGCGCATGATCGCCTGGAGCACGAACCCGTGCATCGGGCGCAGGTCGGGGTGGCCCTGCCGGGCGAGCTCGGCGTGGAGCTCGTCGATGAGGACGCGGAAGCCGAGGAGCAGCCGGAGCGGCAGCTCGAAGCCGGGAGGGTCGCTTGGCACGATGGACAACCTGCTCAACTGTACGGACAATGGCGTTGACCATCTTAGGAGGTCGCGGCGATGCGCATCCTCCGCGCCGCCGGCCCCTATGCCCGCGTGGAAGGCGGCGACTGCCGGGATGACGCCCCGTAGCGGCCGGCGATCGCGGCGGCGCGGTCGCGCAGGGAGTCGCGCAACCACTGCGGGGTCAGGGCCTCCGCGTCCGTGCTGAGCTGCCACAGCGCCCATTCGGCGTGCCGGGGATCCTGGAAGGTCACCTCCAGGCGCAGCCAGCCGTCCGGGTCGGCCTCTTCGGCGCGGACGGCCAGCGCGGTGCCCACCAGGTCCTCCCGCCGCGCCGGGTCCACCCGTACCAGCACGGCGACCTGGTCGCCGCCGGTCCGGAACCGCGTGCTGCGCTCCTGCCAGGCCCGGTCCAGATCGACCCGGTCCGGCCGCTGCGCGGGCTCGGCGAGCTCCTCGGCGGCCAGGACCCGCGACAGCCGGTAGGTGCGGTCCGCGCCGGACCTCGTGGCCAGCAGGTAGCCCCGGTCGCGTACGGTGACCAGGCCGATCGGGTCCACCGTGCGCCACTCCGGGCTCCGGTCGGCGGCCGCGTAGTGGATGCGCAGCCTGTGTCCGGCGACCACCGCGCGCAGGACCTCGGCCACTATGGCGTCGGGCACCTCCTCATCGACCAGCCGACGCGACAGCAGGTCGGTCTCCGGGTCGATGAGCAGTCGCTCGGCCGCGCCGGCCGCGGTGCCCCGATAGCTTTCCGGCAGCGCGTCGACCACCTTGAGCATCGCCGAAGCGAGCGCCGAGCCGAGGCCGAACGCCTGCGCGCCGCGCCGGGATCCGGCGACCAGCAGGGCCAGGGCCTCGTCGGGGTTCAGCCCGGTGAGCTCGGTCCGGAAACCGGGCAGCAACGCGAACCCGCCGTGCCGGCCGCGTTCGGCGTAGACCGGGGCGCCGGCTGCGGACAACGCCTCGATGTCGCGCAGCACGGTGCGGGTGGAGACCTCAAGCTCGCGGGCCAGCGCGGCCGCGGACAGCCGGCCGTGCTGCCGCAGCAGCAGCACCAGCGAGACCAACCGGTCGGCGCGCATCCGAAAACGCTACAGGAATACACGACACAGGATGTCGTGATTTGCCGGGAGGCTTGGCAGCACGACGTCGGAGATCGCGGCTGCCGAGCCGACGGACGTACGTGATGCCGATGAACCGAATGGAGCTGATATGGCGATGGAGCGAACGGCGGTCAACCCGTGGGCGTGGTCGGTGGATCTGGGCTACAACCAGGGCGAGGTCGTCTCCGGGCACACCCGGACCCTGTACTGCGCCGGGCAGACCGCGATGAGCGGCGACGGCAAGCCCCAGCACGCCGATGACATGGCGGCGCAGCTGGCGCTGAGCCTCGACAACCTGGAGGCCGTGCTCGGCGAGGCCGGCATGTCCCTGGCGAACCTCGTCCGGCTCAACGTCTACACCACCGACGTCGACCGGCTCTTCGAGCACTACGGCGTGCTGGCGGCGCGGCTGGGCGCGGCCGGGGCGGCGCCGTCCACCACGATGCTCGGGGTGACACGGCTGGCGATCCCCGACCTGATGGTCGAGCTTGAGGGGACCGCCGTCGCCTGATGCGGCCTCACCGCCTCCGGCAGGACCGCCGGAGGCGGCACGGGCAGCAGGCGGGTGCTCTCCGGTGCCCGCAACGGTGACAATCGGCGTCCGCGGCTGCGACCCGCGCAGGGATCAGTTCCCGCGGCAGATGACGAAGCGTGGGAAAGGATGCGAGCCGAGCCGGTCGCCGACCTCGTCGACGGCTTTGCGGATCTCCATCAGGTCGGCGACGGTCATCTCCAGGGGCGGTTCGTCCGGCTGGTAGGTGGTGCGGATCGGATAGTCGACGCCGGGGCGTGTCGTCATCTCGATGTGGCAGCCGAGGACGTGGGTGACGGGCCGGGCGGCGGCGAAGTCGATCAGCCGGTCGACGGTGCGCGTGAAGGCGTGCCAGTCCTGGATGTAGAGCCTGCCGGGATAGACGGTGTCCCCGGTCAGCAGGAAACCGGTGTGCGGGTCGTAGAACGTCACGGCCGCCTCGTGGTGGCCGGGGGTGGCCAGGCACTCCAGCACCCGGCCACCGCCCAGATCGACCCGGGCGACGCGGCCGGGATCGGCGTCGAAGCCGAAGTACGGCCACGCGGAGTCCTTGTGAGCCCCCACGACCAGGGTGTCCGGACGGTCCGCGAACTGGGAATCGCCGGCGATGTGGTCGCCGTGGGCGTGAGTGTGCAGGACGAGCAGGCGGTAGCCGTCACGGGGATGGCGGGCGAGCCAGCTGCCGATGAGGTCGTCGACCACGTCCCGCAGGGGGAAGAACCGGGCCGACTCGGTCGCGCCCGTGTCCAGCAGGACGGCCTGGCCGGCGCCGAACAGCAGGAACAGGAAGGGCGCCTCGTAGTTGATCGCCTTGTTCTGCCGCAGTACGAACGTGTGCTCGTCGTAGGCGTACACCTGGATGTCGGGGTCGGTGTTGTGCTTGGCCGACGGGGAGCCGTGGATCCACGCCACGTCGAAGGTCCGGGGCCGGGGCGGCTCGGAGGCGAAAACGATCGTTTCCAGGGTTCCCATGGGGCTACCTCCGTGAGCGGCCTCGTCGTCGCAAGGCTCTGCGGTCCCACGGCAAATCGTAATGGAGTGAGTAACTCCCCCGGATATCCCCGGCTCAGAGGAGGTGGGCGGATACCAGTTCGCTCTGCGCGGCGCCGTCGCGGGAGAAGCCGCGCTGCGGGCGCTTCGCGAGGCGGTGCAGCGGTTCGACCGGTTCGATCCCGGGCCGTGCGCCTTCGCCGGTAGGGCGATACGCGATCCGAAGACCTTCGCGGCGGGGTGGGGCAAGGAGCGCAGGGCCGAGCACATCGTCGTGCGCAGCGCTTTCACACAGGCGCTGTGGGAGCTCTGCACCGGCGCGGTCGTCGTCTACCGGGGGATGGCGTTGCGGGGTCCGCTGGAGTCGAGGCCCGTCTCCCCGGTGTCCGCGACGTTCTCCGGTCAGGTGGCCGAGGCCCATTTCGACGCGCCGGAGACCGCTGCCGGGGCGCTGTCGCGGCAGCGGCTGACAGTGGAGCGTCTGTTCATGACATTTCTGGAGTCCTCCGCGATGAACGAGAGGTACCTGGAGGCGGAGGTGCCGCTGTTCGCGGACCCGTCGCAGGTGATCTAGCCCAGAGGGCCCGGGGCCGCCGGCGGGAGCTGCAACCGACGCAGCGTCCGCATGGCGTCCCTCTCGATGCGCGAAAGATCGTGGAGGATGGCGCCGGCCTGCTCCAGATACCCCGCCTCGCCGCTCTCTCCAGCCTTCGTGATCAAGGTGGACACCTCCGTCCACAGCACGGCGGCCTCGGCGTACAGCCGGTGACCGGCGCGGAGGTCGTCATCGTCGATCAGCCGGGTGCACTCATCGAGGAAGTCGCGGTAGAGGGCGCGGAACAGGGCGCCGCCGGTGCCGCCCCTCTCCATGAGGAGGGCGGCCTGCGGCAGGTCGTGTCGCGGCTCACCGGCGCGCAGCAGCCATCGGGGCACCTGCTTGCCGGCCTTCTCGATGCCGCGGTGGCCCAGGTTCGCGATGGGCGCGGCGAGGAAGGCCTCGGCGCAGTCCTTGATGGCGGGGACGATCCGGTCCTGCCAGGAAAGCGGGTGAGCGGGCAGCGTGATGGTGAAGGATCGGTTCCTGGCGGTCATCGGACCGCGTTCGGCCCGCGCCATGGCGAGGCCGGCCCGGCTGGTGCGCACCGCTCCCCCCTGCTGGCCGGTGTCCACCAGGTAGGCCTCGTGCTCGTCGTAGCCGTACATGGCGACGATATGACCGCCGAAGTGCACCTTGGAGCGGAAGTAGTCCAGGTGGTAGCAGTCGAGCTGGAGGCCGACCGGCCGGCCTGCGTCGACGGGGGCGGCCGCGTTCTGCCACGCCTTGCGCGGCGAGGTGGTCTCCTCGACCGTCAGCGCCAGCCCCAGTCTGGCGGCCAGGTTCCTGGTGAGCTCGAAAGGCTTGACGCGGCCTCCGAGAA
Organism: Paraplanobispora takensis; assembly: GCF_016863195.1. Taxonomy (GTDB): domain Bacteria; phylum Actinomycetota; class Actinomycetes; order Streptosporangiales; family Streptosporangiaceae; genus Planobispora; species Planobispora takensis. The sequence continues at coordinate 63,056 of NZ_BOOK01000046.1, forward strand.
AGGGGAACTCCATGCCCCTGCCGTCCCAATAGACGAAGGACAGGCCCGAGCCCAGTCCGAACAGCATGGGCTCCGACAGGTCGAGCCCCTCATGCCGCAACAGCACTCCCAGCGCCGTCGTCTCGCAGTGGTGCATGCCGCGGGCCTCGACGTCCTTCACGATGCTCATGCGTCGTTCTCCTCATGCTGAGGCGGCGGACGGCCGCACCGCCCGCCCGTGCCCGGCACCTTTACCGGGGGCCGCTGGAAGGAGCATGAGGCCTCCCCCGGTGGGAGAGTCCAGCCGCGGGGCGGCCGGCCGTCGGCGCGGGCGCCTGACGACGGGCGGACGCACACCGGCGGGAGCCGGCTGCGATCCGCCCGTCGTCAGGTCAGGCACCGGATGTGCGCGTCACCAGTTGTAGACGATGTCGCCGTTGCTGTTGGCCATCTTGAAGGTTCCGTCTCCCTGGTCGATCACGCACCCGAAGCCGCCGTCCCCCGTCTCTCCGCAGAAGGTGGCGGCGGCGGCCGGACCCGCCGCGGCGACCCCGCCGCCCACGAGGACGCCGGCGGCGATGACGGCGACCGCGAGCCTTCTGACCCGCCTGCGGCCCTGCCCGGTGGTGGTGTCCTGCTGCATGGCTGACTCCCTTATTGCCGATGGATTGTCGGTCACAGGGGTTCGTAGCGGCCGCCCGGCCGGATTGCATCATCGCCGGGCGGCCTCACCTCGACACAGCCGGACGCGGCGTCCGTCACCTGTGGTCGTTCTCGGTCAGCGGCACGACGTAGGCCCGGCGCTCGCAGATCAGGCCGTCGCGCACCACGAACACCTCGCCCATCGCGGCGCGCATCACGGTGCCGTCCTTCTGGAGTGCTTCGAGGGTCATCTCCGCCATGACGACGTCGTTCTCCTCGACCATCCGTGTGATCTCCACCTTCGGGGGGACGCCGACCGGATCCGGCCCTTCGGTGTCCACCGGTCAGTCGGCGCCGGCCGGCTAGCGCTCCTTGAGGCGCTGCGCCTCCTTGCGCACCTCGGCCTGGACCGACCGCTCGCGCTGCAGCCACTCGGGGTTCTCCGCCTTGATGGCGTCGATCTCGGCGGTGGTGAGCGGCCCGGTGACGCCGCCCCTGGCCAGGCCCGAGTTGGAGACGCCCAGCTTCGCTGCGACGACCTGCCTGGGGTGCGGCCCGTTGCGCCGCAGATCGGCAAGCCAGGCCGGCGGGGCGGCCTGCAGCGCGTTCAGCTCGTCCCTGGAGACCACTCCCTCCTGGAACTCGGCGGGAGTGGCCGAGAGGAGGACACCCAGCTTCTTGGCCGCGGTCGCGGGCTTCATCGTCTGGGTGGTCTTGAGCTTGGTCATGGTGCCAAGGGTATGGCTCCGAGCCGCTTCCCCTGACATCGGTACTCTGGGGAGGTGACTGACAGGGAGTTCCGGCTGGCCTACGTGCCCGGGGTGACGCCCGCCAAATGGGCCGGCATCTGGGCCGAGCGCGTGCCCGAGGTGCCGCTGACCCTGATCTCCGTCGCCGCCGCCGAGGTGGTGGGGCTCCTGCACGAGGGCGGCGCCGACGCCGGGTTCGTGCGGCTGCCGGTGGAGCGCGAAGGGCTCAGCGTGATTCCTCTCTATGTCGAGACCACCATGGTCGTGGCGCCGAAGGATCACATGGTGGCCGCCGCCGACGAGGTGACCGTCGCCGATCTCGCCGACGACGAGGTGTTCCACCCGATGGACGACACCCTCGGATGGACGGCCCCGCCGGGGCTGCCGGCCTTCACGCGCCCGGACACGACGGCGGAGGCGATCGAGCTGGTGGCGTCGGGGGCCGGGCTGCTGCTGGTCCCGCAGTCGCTGGCGCGCCTGTACCACCGCAGGGATCTGATCTACCGGCCGGTCGTGGAGACGCCGCAGTCGCAGGTCGCGCTGGCCTGGCCCACGGAGGCGACGACCGAGCTGGTGGAGGACTTCATCGGCATCGTCCGCGGGCGTACGGCCAACAGCTCGCGGGGCCGTACTCCCGCGCCCGCCCCGGAGAAGGCGCGCAAGCAGCCGCGCAATCCCGCTCCGGGCGGGTCGGGCCGCCGGGGCGCGCAGACCGGCCGGGGCAGGAAGGGCCACCGGCCCCGCTGAACCGTCATTCCCGGCGACGGGGCCGGCGGGCGCGGGTCACGCCCGGTCCCCGACCGCTTCCGGCCGATCCCCTGCCTTCCGCGCCGCCAGGATGATGAGCACCCCGGAGACGGTCCCGGCGAAGAACGGGGAGGGCACGAGAAGGACACCGCCCAGCAGGCACCAGACCGCCAGGCCCCAGCCGATCGCGGCGGGCACGGCCACCCCGCGTCCGGCGAGGTGCCAGACCAGGCAGCCCAGGAGGACCAGGGGTACCGAGAAGCTTGCCGGGCCGCCCCAGAAGACGGCCTGGTTCCGGAGGGACTCCACCGTCGGTACGGCGTCCCCGCGCGAGAGCACGAGCGGGACCGCCGCCCACATCCCCCGGTCCACCCAGCCGGCGACGTCCTGCCGGGCGATCAGCGTCAGCAGGGACAGGTGCCCCGCCCCCAGCACGAACATGATCCCGCTCGCCCAGCGGAGCAGTCGTTTTCCGGAGTTCATCGTGAGCTCCCCTCCTCGCGGCCGGTCTCCGCGTGGCCGTGGTCGCGCCAGGCCCGCTCCCATTGCCTGGTCAGTGCCGGATAGACGACGAGATACCGGAAAGGCGCGATGGCGGCCATGTAGAGCCGCCCGAACCATCCGTTGGGCTTGACGAGGACGGCCATCCGCAGCTCGTGGTCGCCGTCCGCCCCCGGGGCCCAGCCGAGATGCATCACGGTGTGCACGGTCTTGTTCGCCAGCTCGCGTGCGGACTCCGTGTCGAGCTCGTAGACCGCTTCGAGGGGCATGCTCTCGTTGTCCGCGCCGCGGGGGGCGTCGCGGAGATCACCGGGCAGGCGGTCGCGGAGTGAGGCCACGCGCGCGCCGACGCCCGCCGACGGCGCGTCCCAGCGGAGGAGGGCGCCGAGCCTCCACCGGAGGGCGAACAGGAACCGCGACGGCCCGGACTGCCCGGCGAGTCCCCCGGCGGTCCGCATCGCCGCGAGCATCGCCGGGAAGTCGCCGGGCCCGGCTCCGGGGGTGCGGAAGGACCACACGTCCTCGACGGAGAAGTCGGGGGTGAGCTCGTGGATGCGCCACGGACGGGAAGTGTGCGCGCTCTTCGGCAGTCTCACCGGGACTCCTTTGCGGCCATCATGGCCATCAGCGTCATCTGGTCCAACGCGGGCGTGGCGGCGGGGTCGAGTTCGCGATAGCGGCGGTGGAGGTTGACCACGATCCGCTCGGCGTCCAGCCAGGCGGCGTACTCCCCCAGGTCCACCGTCTCGATCGCCTCGGCGAAGGACAGCCCGCGGGCGTGGGCGGCGTCCGCCTGCTCGACCACGTGGGTGAGATAGCCGCGCACCGCGCGGATCCCGTCGGGGTCGGTGACCGGGCCGTGGCCGGGGACGATCGTCTCGGCCCCGGTGGCGATCATCCGGTCGCAGGCGGTGATCCAGTTGGCGATCGGGCCGCTCCACACGATCGGGGTGCAGCCGACGAACAGCAGGTCGCCCGCGAAGAGCACGCCGGCGTCCGGCACGTGCACGACCGAGTCGGCATCGGTGTGGGCGGGGCCCAGGTTCACCACGCGCACCTCGCGGCCGCCGACCTCCAGGATCAGCTCCCGGTCATAGGTCAGATCGGGCAGCCGCAGGCGGATGCCGCTGAAGTCGAAGGCGCCGAAGCGCTCACGGAAGTACGGCGTCGCCGGGCCGATGTCCAGCACCTGGGCGGCGGTCAGCATCTCCGCAGGCATCTCGTGCCGCATCTCGGTGCGGGTGGCCTCCGCGGCGATGATCTGGACGTGCCCGTCCAGCAGCTGGTTGCCGTGGGTGTGGTCGCCGTCGGAGTGGGTGACGACGGCGCGGGTGAGCGGGTGCCGATCGGTGATCGGACGCATGGCGTCGAGCATCTCGGCGGTCAGCGGCAGGTCGAACAGGGTGTCGACCAGCAGGCAGGCGCCCTCGCCCGCGATCAGGCCCGCGTTGCTCCAGCCGTACCCGCCGTCGGGCAGCAGCCAGGCCCACACGCCCGCGCCGACCTCGTGCAGGCCGCGCGTGTAGGGCAGCCTCGACGGGGCGCGGTTGACGCGCGGGCGCGGCGGCCGCAGGTCGGGGTTGTGCCGGGGCGCCAGCGGGTACGGCGCGGCGGACGCGCGGACGGTCTGGCGGGTACGGCCCAGCCCTTCGACCGTCAGCTCCACGACGTCGCCGTCCCGCAGCCAGCCGGGGAAGGCGGCCGGGTCGGCGAGGGACAGGTGCTCGATGAGACAGCAGCCGGGCACCGTACCCGAGCCGAACACCTCACCGGGCACCAGCTCCACGCCGCGCGAGGCGTAGGAGACGACCTCGCCGAAGCTCCAGTCCATGGCGTCGGTACGGCCCGAGCCGATGGTCCGGCCGTTGACGGCGGCCTCGACCCGCAGGGCCGGCTTGCCGTCGCGGCGGTAGGGCTCCAGCTCGTCCGGGGTGACCAGGTAGGGGCCGAGCGTGGTCGCGCCGTCCTTGCCCTTGGCCTGGCCGATCGCCAGCGGCGCCTCGCGCATCTGCAGGTCCCGCGCCGACCAGTCGTTGTAGATGGTGTAGCCGATGATGTGCTCCTCGGCCTGCTCCGGGGTGAGGTCCCGGCCGCCGGGCCCGATGACCGCGGCGATCTCCAGCTCGAAGTCGAACCAGGCGCTGCCGGGCGAGATCGTCACCTCGTCGTACGGGCCGACGATCGTGGAGGGGCAGGCGAAGTAGAAGGCCGGGACCTCGTACCAGGCGTCCTTGAGCGTGCGTGACCGACCGGAGGCCTGCAGGCAGTTGCGCATGTGGTCCAGGAAGCACAGGCAGTCACGGACCGAGGGCGGGCGCGGGATCGGCGCGCGCAGCCTGGCCTCGGCCAGCGGCACCGTCTGCGCCGCCGAGGCCAGGGCCCTCTCGCCGGTCGCCCGCAGTTCCGCGGCGCCCCGGCCGATGAGCTCGACCAGATCGACGCCGGGCTCGACGGGATGGATCCGGTCCCCTTCGACCACGCCGACGCGGTCTCCGGTGTCTTCGGCATAGGTCACCCAACGCATGGAGAACCTCCTCGTTTCTATGTTGACTGACACAGGCTATATCGATCAACACTTGCTCTGTCATTCGGCATACCTGGTTAGATTGACCGCATGGCCACGCGACGCATCGAGAGGACTCAGGAGAGCCGCCGGCTGCTGGTGGCGGCCGCCGCCGAGCTCTTCGCCGAGAAGGGGTACCGGCAGACGAGCTTCATCGACATCGCCGAGCGGGCCGGCATCAGCCGCGGCTCCATCCCCTGGCACTTCGGCAACAAGCTGGGCCTGCTCCAAGCCGTGCTCGACGACCGGCTCCACGCCGTGCTGACCGGTTTCGCCCCGCCCGACGGGGAACGCCCCGGCGATCCGCTCGACCAGGCCATGGACTTCATCCGCCTGCCCGGCACACGCCTGTTCATCACCCTGCTCGCCGAGGCCGTGGAGGCGGACTCGCCGATCCGCGAGCACTACGCGCGCCTGCACGCGGCGCTCCGGCAGGAGGTGCTGGCCCGGATCCCGGCAGGGGCGCTGCCCCCGGGAACCACCCCGGAGGCGTTCACGGTCCTGCTGGTGGGGGCCGTCATCGGCGTTCACGCCCAGTGGCGGGTCGCCCCCGAGGCGGTGGACCTCGACGCCGTCCACACCGCGATCCGCGCCCTGCTGCCGGCCGGGCCGGGGTGACGGGGATCGCCGTTGTTGATCTAACGGATGCGAGGCGATATAACCGTTAGAAAATGATGGCCGGTCGCGTGCCGGCCGTACCGGGACCAGAGGAGCACACCGGCATGTCCACCGTCCGTCCCCCGCTTCCGCCCTTCACCGCCGAGACCGCCGCGCAGAAGGTCCAGGCCGCCGAGGACGCCTGGAACACCCGGGACCCCGAGCGGGTCGCGTCGGCCTACACGCCCGACTCGATCTGGCGCAACCGTGAGGAGTTCCTGTCCGGCCGCGAGGAGATCCGCGCGTTCCTGACCCGCAAGTGGGCCAAGGAGCATGACTACGCGCTGCGCAAGCAGCTGTGGGCCTTCACCGACGACCGCATCGCGGTCCGCTTCCAGTACGAGTGGCACGACGAGAGCGGCCAGTGGTGGCGCAGCCACGGCAACGAGCTGTGGGAGTTCGCCGCCGACGGCCTGATGCGCCGTCGCGAGGCCGGCATCAACGACCTCCCCATCGGCGAGGCCGAGCGCTCTGTCTTCGGGCCCCGCGGCGACGGCGAGCGCTGAAGGCGCGTCCCGCCGGGGCGGCCGGCCCCGGCGGGTGGGATGACCACAGGGCGGCCGGGGTCAGCGGACCTCGTAGATCGCGGTGGTGCCGCTGACCTCGTTGCCGACCACCAGCAGCGGGCGACGGGTCGGGCTCTGCCCGGCGGGGATGAACAGCACGCCCTCGGGGCCGACGTCCCCGGCGGTCCCGTCCTCGACCGAACCGGTGAAGTCGCGGGTGTTGACGTAGCCGGCCAGGCGCGGCGCGCGCGGATCGCTCACGTCGTAGGCGACGATCCCGCCGACGCGCTCCAGCCCCGCGAAGGCGTAGGTACGGCCGCGCACCTCGCCGACGGTGACGCCCTCGGGCTCGGGGCCCTTGTTGTCGCTGCGGCTGTCGGCGGAGCCGTTCTCCTCGTTGTCGGCGTTGAACTGCTCGGGCAGCCGCTGGGCGATCAGCTGCTCCAGCCCGTCGCCCGAGTCCCACACCAGCTCACCGGAGGCCGTACGGATCGAGATCGAGCGGGCGCCGAAAGCGTGCAGCTCGGTGTAGGCGCCGCTCGCGTCCCTGGGCGAGTCCGCGGCGACGTTCAGGCGGCCGAGCTCGGCGTCGTTCTTCAGCGCGGCGGCGTCGGGGAAGGCCGTGGCCGACAGATTCAGCGACTTCACCCGGACCTCGTCGGCGTGGCAGTCCCACTCCCGGCCGTCCCCCTCGTTGGCGGTGACGAGGTAGGTCCGTCCCCGGTCGCGGAAGTGCGCCACGGCGTCGGGCTGGTACATGCCCTTGACCGGCCGGGGCCGGATGTCCGTCCTGCCGTCCTTGTCGGAGGCGTCCATGCCGCTCTTCGACCAGTCCTTGAAGCCGAGCGGGACGATGTCGCGCACCTTGGCCCGGTCCAGGTCCACGATCGCGAGCGCGTTGTTCTCCTGGAGGGTGACGTAGGCGGTGTCCCCGTCCACCGTGATGTACTCCGGCTCCAGGTCCCGGGCGGCCGTCGCGCCGGGCCCGGAGATCCGCACGCCCTCGGCGCGCAGCCGGTCGGCGTCGAAGGCGGTGAAGCCCGCGGTCCGCACCGTCCAGCGGCGCACGTCGATGACGCTGACCGAGCCCTCGGGGTCGGCCGTCCTCCCCTCGCAGTAGGACTCCGCCTCGCCCTCGTTGGCGACGACCACCCGGCGGCCGTCCGGAGTGAAGGTCACCATGTCGGGCAGCGCTCCGACGGCCACCTCCTTGAGCTTCTTGCCGGTCCTGGCGCTGAAGAAGGCCACGGTGCCCGGCTCGGTCTTGACGGCGGCCTGCTGGGCCACGGCGACCAGACCGTCGCGGACCGCGACGCCGTTGGCTCCCGGGGTGACCAGGGTGGCGGCCTTCCGGGGGGCGCGGGGGTCACGGATGTCGAGCACGTCGACGGTGCCCGCCTGCGCGTTCACGACGAAGACCCGCCGGGTGCGCGCGTCGTAGGCGGTGATCTCCGAGGCGCCGGAGGCGACGATCCCGGTGGCGTGGCGGCCGAGGAAGGTCAGCTCGATGTCCCGGTTGCCGGATTCGGCCGTGGCGGTGCCGGTGACGGCGGCGGGCAGGAGGATCAGCCCGCCGACCGCGGCCGCGGCCGCTCGGGCGAGGGTCGTGTTACGCATGAGGCGCATCATCACGCAATTCCATGACCGGTCACCTACCCGGAGATGACCGGAGGATGAAGGCGGACGGAAGCAGGGCGCGCGCTGTCCGCGGCCGGAAGACAGGCACCCGGCGCTCGAACCGCCGGATCATCCCCGTCAGCGGTCGAGCCGGATCGCCAGCTGAGTCCGCCAGCGAGTCCTCATCCGCTCCGTCCGCGGGTCCGTGCGGTAAAGCTCGTAGCGGCAGCCGAACCGGTCGCCGGCAGGGTCCTGCACGCAGTCCATCGCCAGGTCGTTGCCGCGGATCCATTCCAGGAGGGTCCGGTTGGCCCGCCGCCCGTGCCCGGCATAGGTCATCGTGGCGTAATCCCCAGCCGGCAGGACCCCGGGCAGGACCCGCCCGTCCGGCTCCACGGCGGCGTCGGTGACGACCCCGACCTCGACGTGCATCTCCCCGGCCATGTCGACGACGTACAGCCTGAAGAACGTATCCCCCCGGTCGAACCGGGCATGAAGGTCCTGCATGAGCTGATCCCGGACCGAGAACATGCCCTTGAACGGAGTGACCGCCCGGATGCCCGCATAGTGCCGTTCGGGCAGGGCGACGACCTCCGGGGCCTCAACGATCTCCATCGCTGCATTTTGCCCTACCCGGCGGAGCCGATGTGGCCGCCCCATAGGATGAAACGGGTTCAGAGTCCCCGGTCCGCCGGGCTACCAGACGCCGGTCGAGCAGCCCTTCTCGCCGCTCTCGGTGTGGGTTATGCAGACCCGGGATCCCGCGTTCTCACCATTCCAGTGCCACGCGGTCTCCCTTCTCGTTCCGCTGACGACGTAGTAGTCGGACGCCTTCGTCCAGTTGTACTGGACGCTGCCGTCGCTGTTGTATCGCTTGCGCTCCAGCCAGCCGCTGCACCCCTGACCGCAAGCGGCCTCGAAGTAACCCTTGACGTCCGTATTCGTATTGAAGGGGTCTCTGTTCGACGTCCAGGCGTGACATACCCGGGAGCCGCCCTTGAGTTCGACGTATATCGGATACAGCGGCCGCGATATGGGCCCACCATGGACTCACCGTGATGGACGATGGCCGACGGCGCGCATGACACATGGCCGAGGCCGGCCGGCGACACTTGAAGCCGGTACAGATAGGACGAAACACCCACTCAGGGGGCGAACCCGGAGACGTCGAAACCGGTCAGCGGAGCGTTGGAGTCCCATACCAGCCAGTGATTCGGGTCCGGCTCGCGCTCGTAGTACGTCCAGCAGTCGATCAGCACCTCGGCGCGTCCGTCCCGGTCGTAATCGCCGGCCCGTATCGGCGTCGCCGCGTAGTCGTCCCCGAAGCAGCCGAACCAGTCGGTCTTGCGCCGCTCGGACAGACCTCCCGCGAGCAACTCGATCCGGCGGCCGACGCGGAAGACCAGATCGTCGCGGCCGTCGCCGTCGACGTCTGCGACGGTCAGCTTGTCGCGCAGGCCGGGTATCCGGATCACCTCCGGCGCCCGCGGCGCGCGTCCGTAGTAGACCGTGATCGCCTGGGTGACACCGACGGTCTCGGCGCCGGGCTCGTCGTTGCGGCTGCCGTCGTCGCCGACCGCGACATCCCTGCGGCCGTCCCCGTCGAAGTCGCCGGTGGCGATCGCGTTGCCCGGTCCGAGCCGATGGACCCGCAGGGAGGGGACCTCCGGCATGACGACCCCCTCGCTCTGCTCGCCGTCGCTGCTGTCGTGCAGGATGAGCCCGCTGCGCCGTCCCGGTCCGATCCGGTCGGCGACCACCCAGGTCGCGTCCCACCAGGGCACGTCCGGTCTATCGGGCTCAAGGACGAACGTACGGCTCGGCCTGCCGTCCCGGCCGAACGGCCCGTAAAGCACGGTGTAACCGCCACGCTCATCCGGCGGCCCGCCCGATGCGGGCAGGGCCATGGCCAGATCGGCCTCTCCGTCCCCGTCGAAGTCCCCTACGGCCGGCCATTGCGAGGGTCCGATCCCGAGGCGGGGCACCGGTACCACCGGCGACAGACCGCTCGTCACCGGCCCGGCCGGACCGCCCCACACGATGTGCAGTGCGGGGTCGGGGCCGCTGGGCAGTCCGAGCCGGATCGGGATGTCGGCATACCCGTCGCCGTCGAGATCGGCGCTCTCCGGCCGCCGGGCGCGCCATTCGGAACCGAGCGACCAGAGCGTATGATCCCCCGGCCGCACGACGGAGCGCCGCTGCGGGTCCAGGCCGCCGCCGGAGCCGTACAGGACGACGAGGGATCTCGACTTCGGCTGTCCGGGGACGCCCCCCTCGGTCCGCTTGGCGGTGATCACCGCGTCCGGGTAGCCGTCCCCGTTGACGTCGTCACTCAGCGTGCTCCCCCGCCCCCGCGGCACCCCCTTCGCCGTCACCGACACCGCCGGCTCGGCGGCCGGGGAGGTGCTCGACGGCCGGACGACCGCGGCCGGGCCCGGCGAATCCTGTCCCGGCGACGACGGGCCGGGACCGCTCGGCCGCCCCGCCTGAGGGGAGGGTGCGCGCTCCCCGCCCGTGCCGCAGGCGGTCAGAGCGAGCAGACCGGCCAGCATGATCCCGGCATACCGGACGGGTAGACGGGGAGATATCATGTTCGTCAGACGCCTGAATGCACCCCGTCGTTCCGATCTTCCTCCGACGTATCACTCATCCGCGTCGACCGGCTCCGGCACCGATCCGGCCGGAGGGCGGCCATCGGCTCCCGCGCGTGGTCGCGGTCGCGTCCACGATGACCGCCAGGGCCGGACCGCACCCGATCAACTTGAGCAGCACGATGCCGGAAGTCGCCAGAGCCACCATGACCACGGCCAGCACGAGCGCGGTGGAGGTCAGCAACCGGCCGCTGCGGCCCAGGCCGTGCACGACGGCCCGGGCGGTGTCACCGCATCGCCGCCCGCCGGACGGGCCGGGCGACGGGGACGTCCCCCCGGACAGGCCTCCGCAGGTCTAGCGGCGTACGGCCCGGCCGTTCGGCCGGGTGGGGTCCGGCGGCGTGTCGCCGGGTGTGCCGGGCAGGCTGATGCGTACCCGGGTGCCGCGGCCGGGCCGGCTGTCGATGTGCACCTGCCCGCTGTGCAGCTGGACGATCTTGTTGGTGATGGACAGCCCCACGCCGGTGCCGCCGATGGCCCGCTCCTCGGCCTCGCCGCCGCGGTAGAAGTCCTCCAGCACGTGCTCCAGATCCGCCGGGGCGATGCCGATCCCGGTGTCGCGCACCTCGATCGCCGGGACCGGTCCGGCGGTGACGATGACGATGACGCTCCCGCCGGGCGGGGTGAACTTGATGGCGTTGTCCAGCACCTGGGCCAGCGCGTGCTCCAGCCGGGCGGCGTCGGCCCAGGCCGTCACCGAGGCGGGGGCGCGCACGCCCACGGCGAGGTGGCAGTCGCGGGCCGCGGGCATGACCTTCTCCACCGCGCGCCGGGCCAGCTCGGCCAGGTCCACCTCGCCCGGGCGGTGGGCGAGGGTGCGGGCGTTGAGGCTGGCCATCAGCAGCAGGTCGTCGATCAGTGCCAGGATGCGATGGCTGTTGCGCTCGATCACCCGCAGGAACTTCTGCTCGGTCACCTCGTCCAGCCCGCCGTCCTTGATCAGTTGCAGGTAGCTGGCGATCGAGGTCAGCGGGGTGCGCAGTTCGTGGTTGACGGTGCGCAGGAACTGGTTCTTCAGCTCCTCCGTCTCCCGCAGCCGGATGATGATCTCATCTGCGCGCTGGGTGTAGTAGCGGGCCTCCATCAGGCCGGCGACGGCGGCGGCCAGCATGGTCAGCGCCTGGTGCTGGGGCTCGCCCAGGCGGCGCGGCACGTGGTCCATCACGCACACCGCGCCCAGAGCGTGGTCGTGGCTGGTGACGATCGGCGCGCCGCAGTAGAAGCGAACATACGGCTCACCGGTCACCCACGGGTTGGTGACGAAGCGCTCATCGGCCAGCGCGTCGGGGATCTCCAGCACCTCGCGGCTGCAGATGACGTACGAGCACGCCGTCGCCTCCCGGCCGCCGCGGGTCGCGGTGATGCCGATGCGGCCCTTGTAGTTCTGGCCCTCGCCGTCGATGAGGGTGACCAGCGCGAGCGGTGCCTGGCAGACGGTCGCGGCCAGGTGGGCCAGGGCGGTGAAGTCGGGTTCGGGCACGGTGGTCGGGGACTGCAGGACGGTCAGCTCCGCCAGGCGCTCGGCCTCGTCGGCGGGTATCGGGATGGAAGCCATCAGGCCCTCCACTGGCGTTCATGATTGTATGGAACGGTCGTGGTGGGTGATGTCCCGCTACAGCCGCGCTGGCCGGACTGCGGGCCAGAGGAATCCCTACCCACCCGCGCAACGGGTGTAACCGATGTATCCGCAGGTGGAAGCGCCGGGTCCGCCTCTGCACCGGTCGTGCCCACCTCGCCCCCTGCACCGCGGTCAGCGGGGAGCGCACATCATGGCCAAGGTGGCCGTCAGCGCGGCTCGCCGGCGTTCGGCCTGCCGGACCTCCTCGTGCGCGCGGTGAAGGGCGGCCAGGTCCCGGCGGCGCTGTTCGGCCTGGCGGGCCAGCAGCACGCCGGTGAGCACCATGGTGGGGACGAACACGAACGCGCCGGCCAGCGCCGCCACGGCCGCCTGTGGGTCGTCACTGGACAGGAATCAGGATCGGGTCATGACCGCTCTCCCCCGCTACCAAAACGCACACAAGGGCATGAATACCCACAAATGTGCGGCCGGTCCCAGCGAGACCCGGAAAAGGGTTGGACGGGATGACGTCCGGGCTTGTAGCTTGCGGGCGACCGTGACACCGCCCCAGGAGGTGAGACCCATGAACGCTGTATCGATGTGGGTGCTCCCCCTTCCCGTCACGGCCGGGCGATTGACGTAGGTGTCGCCGGGAGCGCCTCGATGACGGGCACTCCCGAAAGGCAACACCTATGCACTCTTCGCAGGTCACCCCCGAGCCGCCGTCGAACGACGGGGCCGAGCGCGCGCCCCTCGTGTTCGATGTGATCATTGCCGGGTGCGGGCCGACCGGTGCGATGCTGGCCGCCGAACTGCGGCTGCACGACGTCCGCGTACTCGTTCTGGAGAAGGAGACCGAGCCCGCGTCGTTCGTCCGCATAGTCGGCCTGCATGTCCGCAGTCTCGAACTGATGGCGATGCGCGGCCTGCTGGACCGCGTCCTCCCGCATGGAAGACGGCGTCCGGCCGGCGGTTTCTTCGCCGCCATCCCCAAGCCCGCACCCGAGGGCCTGGATTCCGCGTACGCCTATCTGCTGGGCATCCCGCAGCCGGTCATCGAGCATCTCCTCGAAGAACACGCGATCGGACTGGGTGCGCAGGTCCGGCGCGGTTGCGCGGTGGCCGGTCTCGAGCAGGACGACGAGGGTGTGACCGTCGAGCTGGCCGACGGGCAACGGCTGCGTTCGCGCTATCTCGTCGGCTGTGACGGCGCGCGCAGTACGGTCCGCAAACTGCTCGGCGTCGGCTTCCCCGGCGAGCCCGCGCGGACCGAGACGCTGATGGGCGAGATGGAAGTGGGCGTGCCGCAGGAGGAGGTCGCCGCCAAGGTGGCCGAAGTCGGCCAGACCCATCGGCCGTTCTGGCTGCGGCCCTTCGGCGGGGTCTACAGCGTCGTGGTCCCCGCCGCGGGAGTCGGCGACCGCGCGGAACCGCCCACTCTCGACGATTTCAAACAACAGCTGCGCACCGTCGCCGGAACCGATTTCGGCGTGCACTCCCCGCGCTGGCTGTCCCGCTTCGGGGATGCCACCCGGCTGGCCGAACGTTATCGGGTCGGGCGGGTGCTGCTGGCCGGCGATGCGGCGCACATCCATCCGCCCATCGGCGGGCAGGGTCTCAACCTGGGCGTTCAGGACGCCTTCAACCTCGGCTGGAAACTGGCCGCGCAGATCCGCGGCTGGGCGCCGGAGGCACTGCTGGACACCTACCAGGCCGAACGTCATCCGGTCGCCGCGGACGTGCTGGACAACACCCGCGCCCAGATGGAACTGCTGTCCGCCGAACCGGGCCCGCAGGCCGTACGCAGGCTGCTCACCGAGCTGATGGACTTCGACGAGGTGAACCGCCATCTGATCGAGAAGATCACCGCGATCGGCATCCGCTACGACTTCGGCGAGGGCCCCGACCTGCTCGGCCGCCGGATGCGCGACGTCGACGTGGAACAGGGGCACCTCTACGCTCTGCTGCACCGCGGCCGCGGCCTGGTGCTGGACCGCACCGGAGGCCTGACCGCCGGCGGCTGGTCGGACCGGGTCGACCACCTCGCCGATCCCACCGCGGCACTGGACGTCCCGTGCGTCCTGCTACGCCCCGACGGCCACGTCGCCTGGATCGGCGACGATCAGCAGGACCTGGACGACCACCTCTCCCGCTGGTTCGGCAAGCCCGCCGGCTGATTCCGCCTGAACGACCGCCCGCAGTCCGGTACGGCGTGCGGGTCAGCGGTCGCCCGCTTCCGGCAGTGGCCCCGCCCGGGCGCGGGGCTGCTGCCGGCCCTGGGCGTCCTTCGCGGTGTCCGTCATGGTTCGATCTTCGCGAAGGAGGATGGGCCCGGTGTAGACGTCGAAATCGCCAGTGGGGGATGACAAAAGTCATGACGCTCGCCGCAAGGCCCCCGGATCGCCCTCTACCGGTAGACCACCGGCTTGTCCTGCTCACCGGGGAACACCATGATCAGCAGCTCCACTGCGCCGTCAGGCGGGTCCGGCACCTGGTAGACGAGCTTTCGCCCGCGCAGGTGCACCCGCACCCGGTAGGCCCCGGGCCCCGCGGCCGTCAGGCCGGTCAGGCTCTCGCCGTTGCCGTCGGACAAGGTCAGGGCCCCGCTGGGGCTGTCGTAGCCGACCTGCACCACCTCGTCCCATCCCTTGACCTCCAGCGGCGGTTGCCGACGGTAGGCCTCGACGGTGACGCACGCGTGGCCGATCTCGTCGGCCGCCCAGATCGCCAGCCCGCCGCGCTCGCTGCCGACCAGTTCCTCGACCAGATCCGGGACAGCGCCCTCATACCCCTCCTCCCATCCGGTGATGGTCCAGAACTCCGTCCACATGGTGGCGCGGGCCTGCCGTACCGGCTTGATCTTCGGGCGGTGCGGGCGATGCCGCCCGCAGGCCTTGTCCCTGGCCGCGTGGTACGCCGCCTCTTCGGCCTGCCTGCGCGCGCCCTCCTGCTCCCGCCAGCGGGCCACTGCGGGGCACAGCGGGCCGAGCGCGGACGCCAGCGGCCCGTGCGGCGCCTCCTGTACGGCCGGCGCGCCGGTATCGCCGCCATACCGGGTGGCCACGCCGCACAGGTGGTGTCCCTGCGCCACGACCACCCGATCGGGAGCGTCCTGCCAGCCTTCGATGCCATCGTCGCCGTGGAAACCGTGATAGCCGCGGACCTCGCACAGGAACGTCTTCTCCGCCTGGCTCAGCCCCTCGGCTGTGCCGTCGCCGAAGCCGGCGCAGTCCAGCTCGCCCTCGGTGCTCACCTTGCCGGAGGGGGCAGCCTGAGCCGTGAGGAGCAGGGTCGCCGTCACGGTCAGGATCATGGCGGTCGTGCGCGCGAGGCGGCCGCGCCGGACGAACGCCCGCCGCGGGAGCCGTACCGCGAGCAGGACCAGAATCGGGGGCAGCAAGTGGTAGAGGTCCCAGCCCGCTTGCGCGTTCACCACCTCCGGCGGCCCCCAGGCCTCCAGGCAGTGCGGGCCGAACGCCCCGTCGAGTGCGAGCAGCAGCAGATCGGGCAGGCGCCGGAGAAGCAGGAGCGCGGCCGCGCAGCGGGCGATGACCCCGCCGAGCCGCTCCCGCCCGGTCCGGATGCCCGCGTACCAGCCTGCCAGCGCCAGGAGGAGCAGCGGTGCGCCGCCGTAGTCGAAGAGCGGGAGTCGCGAGATCAGATGCTCCGGGATCATGAAGTGGATCCGAGCGCCCGCGCACTGCCCCCAGGCCATGTAGGTGTAGTACCGGGAGCCGTCGTCTCCGGACAGCAGCGAGGAGACCCAGGAGTAAAGGCTGGGAGCGAGCGCGGTCAGCAGGGCCGCGGCCCAGAGCATCCATGATCGTCGGAACACGAGAGGGAAGACTAGAGGAGCGGCGGAAAGCGAGGAAGACCCTTGCCCACCGCCGGGAAGAGCAGGTCGTCCCGGTGTCGGCCTCGGCCCGCAGAGCCGGGTGAAGGGTGCCCGTGAGGGAGGCCCCCGACCCCGGCCGGCACCGCTGGTGCGTGCACGACGTGCGGTCCCACTGGGTTCCCGTGTTTTCCCGACCGACCTCCTTTACTATGTAGATCACAATATGGCCCATATTCCCCGATCCTGATCATGCGGAGGGAGCAAGAGCTTGCTAGGTCGGTCGCGCGCTGCCCATGATGAGATCTCCGGCCCCCTGCCCGGCCGGGGCCGCATCCGAGGCGGGGGTCGCGTTGCCTGATCAGCCGTTGGTCTACAACCCCTACGACTACGCCCTGCACGACGATCCCTACCCGACCTACGCGCGCATGCGCGAGGAGGTCCCGTGTATGTCAGCACCCTGCCGGAGGTGCCGTTCTACGCTCTGAGCCGGCACGCCGACGTCTGGACCGCCTGGCGCGATCCGGCCCGCTACTCCAACAGCCACGGCGTCTCCCTGGAACTGTGGTCGCCCCAGGCCCGCCGGCGCAGCTCGTTCATCTCCATGGATCCGCCCGAGCACACCGCCTTCCGGGCACTGATCTCCCGCGGCTTCTCCCCGCGGCGGGTGGCCGAGCTGGAGCCGCGCATCCGCGAACTCACGCGGGCCCGCCTGAGCACGGCCGTCGAGATGGGCGGCTTCGACTTCATCACCGATCTGGTGCAGCGCATCCCGGTCGATGTCATCTCCGAACTCATCGGCGTGCCCGAGGCCGATCGCGACCAGGTGCTGGCCTGGTCGAACCTGCTGGTCCAGCGGGATGAGGACTTCACCATGCCGCACAGCGCGATCGAGGCGACCCTGCACCTGGTCGGCTACTACACCGACCTGATCGCCGAACGGCGCCGCCGCCCGGGCGAAGACCTGGTCTCGGCACTACTGGCCGCCGAGATCGACGGGGCGCGCCTGTCGGAGGCCGACATCTGCGCGGTGTTGCTGCTGCTGGGCGCGGCCGGCAACGAGTCGACCACCAAACTGCTGGGCAACGCCTGGTACCAGGCCGCCCGCCACCCCGGCCAGCGCGCCCTGGCCTTCGCCGGTGCGATCGAGGCCTGGATCGAGGAGACGCTGCGCTATGACAGCAGCGGGCAGATGGTCGCCCGGCTGGTCACCGCCGATGTCACCTGGTACGGCCAGAGGGTGCCGGCCGGCTCACGCATGCTGCTGCTGGGCGCGGCCGCCAACCGCGACCCGCGCGTCTTCCCCGATCCCGAACGCTTCGACCTCACCCGCGACACCGGGGATCTGCTGTCGTTCGGCACCGGCCCGCACTTCTGCCTGGGCGCGGCCCTGGCCCGGCTGGAGTCGCGCGTCGTGCTGGAGGAACTGGTCGCCGCCGTACGGGAGGACTACGAGATCGGCACCCCGGTGCGCATGCACTCCCCCAACATCCGCGGCTTCGCCGCCCTGCCCACCGTCGTCGAACCCCGGTAACCGATGACCGGAGCCGGGCGCTCAAGCACCACCCGCAACTCCACCGGGCCGCCCGCGGGCACTCGGCCGACATGGCGGAGCACGGCTACTTGTCCAACACCTCCCGTGACCGCCGATCCCTCTCCGACCGCATCAGGAAGGCCGGTTTCACCGGCGGCACCAGCTGGGGGGAGAACGTCGCGACGGGCCTTCGCACTCCGGCCGCGGTCGTGCAGTCCTGGATGAACCACTCCGGAACCAAGGTCAACATCATGAACTGCAAGTTCACCTACATCGGGGTCGGCGCGGCCGAGGACTCCGACGGCGCGATCTACTGGACCCAGGACTTCGCCGCCAGATGACCCGCTTCGCGGTGAGCCGGGACGAGGCGGACCGCCCGGCATCGGCAGCGCGCCTAGCGCGAGAGCGGCTCCGAGCCGGGCACCGGTGCCCGCGTGAGCCGCCGGACCAAAGCGGTGGAGGACTCCTGGGTGAGCCACGCACCCGATAGCTGCACCGCTCCATCGGTGATCGCGCTCGTGACCGTCCCGGCGGACAGGACCACCCCGTCCACGACTATGGCGACCTTGTTACCGGGGTCGGGCTGCCCGGCCGCACGACCGCTCAGTTCACCGAAAGCGGCGCTGTCAGCGGGGGCGAAAGTTATCACCAATGCCCATTCGTCGATATCCGGCAGTTCCTCAGCCCGCACGTCCCTGGCCTGCCTGATCGTCATCCCCTCGGCCAACCGGTAGCACAAGGATCCGTCCCGATCCGGTAGGTCCTCACCTGTGCAGGGAGAGTCGTCGGCGATCTCCTTGATCTCCAGCACCGGCCGGAAGCCGACCGGGGTGGCGAGGGTGAACGGAGGCTTGTCCGCCGCGGCAGGCTCTGCTGCGGAACGGTTCACCATGACGAGCGCCGCAGCCGCGCCCGCGACGACCACGACGACCGCGAGGGCGACGATCCATCTTGCGGTGCGCCGGGGCGCAGGAAGGGGTTTGTGCATCATCGCTCCACGAACGGTAAGAACCGGTGATCGACAAGGAGCATGAAAGATAGCCCTGCACGGTGCCGTACGGCGTCCCTCAGCAGAGGGACCGCGGCTCCGCCCGTGAGCTGACGTCATCAGGCTCAGCCGATCCCGAGGCGGGCTGAGCACGGAGCGCGGCACCGTTGAACGCCGCTTCCGGAGCTCGACGCCTGGCGCTGCGGACCCGCCGCAGCAGGCGCACCCACACCGACCAGCGCGCGGGGCGGCGGCTGAGCCGGCCGGTCGCGGCGCGCTCGGCGTTGTCGAAGAGGTCTTGCATCAGCGCCTCGTGCAACCAGCGGATCAGGAGCGGCCACAGGATCTTCATGCGCCCCCGGGTGGTGCCGATGATCGTGTGCGTGAGCCGGGAACGATCCGACCCCTCCGCGGTGATGACGAGCTCGTGGTGGCCGTCGAGGCCCAATTCCGGGTCGAAGGAGAACCGCAGACGGCGGCCGGGCTCGTATTCGGCGACGCTGTAGCGGATGGGGCCGTGACCGCCGCGCGATCCGGGAGTCAGCCCCGCGTCCAGGACGAGCGGTGGCCAGGACGGAGTGGGCCAGAGGCGGTCGTCGGCGGTCGACACCCGGTCCAGCAACGCGCCGAGCCTGTCCGCCGATGCGTTGATCGACCGCTGCTGGACGTTCCTCATGCCTCTCCCCCGTCCGCCGATCTCCAGTGGAACCGTACGGCGTCGACTGGATCGCCGAGAACGCGGGGTGCGAGGTCGGGCATCGGGTCCGATGGCCGTCAGGGCTTGATGGCCGTGCCCTGGGCGGAGACCAGGCGCCAGGTGCCGGAGGCGTCGGCGGCGAAGACGTGGGTGTAGCGGCTGCCCGCGCTGAACGTCGTGCCGTCCGGGTTCTGGAAGGTCATACTCGTTCGGCCGACGACCAGGCCGACGTCACCGATCCGGCGGACGAGGGCCTCTTCGGGGAAGGAGCCGATCGCCGGGAAACGCAGGGCGCCGCCGGTGATCAGGTTGAGCAGGGTGGCCTTGTCGGCGATCGCTCCGTCCTCGACGCCCACCAGGACGAAGTCCTCGGCGAGGAGCGCGTCCAGCAGGGCGGCGTCGCCGTCCATCAGGGCCTGGAAGAAGTACTGGTCGTGCCGCAGCAAGGTGTCTCGGTTCATAGGCGGGCCAGCGTAAGGGTTGTCACCGGCGTCAAGGTCAAGCCTGGCGGTCCCCACGGCTCCACGAGCGGGTGGGGGAAAGAGCGCCGATGGACTCTTGACGGGGGCGCTGCGATATTTGTCGGATGTGGCAGTTCGTCGACCGGACGGAGCTCGAACGCCGCTGCCGGTTGCCGGGCGGCCTCGGCGTCGCACCCTCCCGGGAACAGTCCCTGGCCCGCGTCCCCGGCCTGCTCGCCGAGGGCGAATGGGACAGCGCCGTGGTGCTCGCCTTCGACGGGCTGGGTTACGACCACGCCGCCGCGACCCTCGCGCCCGACCGGCTGACGGCGCTGACGACGACGTTCCCCAGCACGTCCGTGACCGCCTGGCCCACCGTGCTGACCGGCGCGGGGGCCGAGGAGCACGGCCTGGTCGGCGTGCGGTTCCGCGCGGGCGGCGGGCTGGCCGACTGCTTCGCCGAGGGGCCCGCGCCCGGGACGGTGGGAGAGACCGTGTTCGAGCGGCTGTCCGCGCGCGGCGTGCGGTGCCTGGTCAACCCCGGCGAGATGGCGACCTGGCCCGCCTGGTGGCACTCGGCGGTCACCAGGGGCGCGATCGCGCTGCCGCCGTGCGCGGACTGGGAGAAGATCCGGTACGAGCCCGCAGCCATCGCGGAGGCGGCCGCCGCCGAGGTCGCGGCCGGGCTGGCGCGGCGCGGGCCGGGACGGTCGCTGGTGTGGTCGTGGATCAACGTGGACGACTGCGTGCACCGGACCGGTCCCTCGGCCGGGCTGGACGCGGCGTTGCGCGAGATCGGGACGCTCGCCCGGCGTCTCGCCGACCAGGGGCACACGGTGCTGGCCCTGTCCGACCACGGAGCCGTGCCGAGCCGGTGCCCGCCCGCGCTGGCCGAGGGGTTCGCGGCGGCCACCGGGCCCGGCACGTGCGCGCTGCCGCCCGGCGGGGCCGGACGGGTGCGGTGGGCCTATCCGAAGCCCGGCAGGGCCGGCGAGGTCGCCGGCAGGCTGACCGAGTTGCTCGGTGACGACGGCCTGGTGACGACGCCGGACGGGCTGGCCCGGCTGGGGCTGCTGGCCATGGAGGGTTCGGTGCCGCACGCGCTCGGGGAGGTCGTCTGCCTCGCGGTGGGACCGCGCTTCCCCGTACCGGATCCGGGTGTGGCCCGGGAGCACGGGTCGGTGAGCGCGGGAGAGATGATCGTGCCGCTGGCGGTGTGGGAGACGTCCTGACATGACGGGGTACGCGGTCGTGGGGCGGCTGCTGCGGGCGGCGGGAGCGGGGCCGCAGGTGTGGATCGCGGCCGGGGACCTCGCCGCCTGGTCGGCGGGGCTGGCCGCCGCGGGGTTCCGCGCCGTGGCGGGCCCGCCGGCCGGGGTGACGCTCGTGGACGGTTCGGACCTGAGCGGGCCGGCCTTCCGGCGGCTGGTCCTGTCCCTGCCGCCGGAGGGCCTGCTCTGCGCGGTGGGGGGCCAGGACGTGAGGGAGTGCGGCTACGAGGTGATCGCCGCGGCCGGCGGGTGCGTGCTGGCCCGGGGCGTGGCGGTGGCGGTGCCGGACGCGGCCGGCCGGGCGTACGAGCAGGACGGTGCGGGCCTGCTGGACCTGCGGTGGTCGCCGGACGAGGTCGACTGGCCGGATCCCGACCCGCGCGAGGTGTGGCGCGAGATGACGGCCGTCGCCGAGACGGCCCGGGCTTACGCGCTGCACGACCCCTACGGCGGCCGGGCGGGGGACGTCCTGTCGCGGTGCCTGCGATGGCCGGTCGAGCCCGATCGCGTGACGTTCGGGGCGGGGGTGGCCTCGCTGCTGCGCGACCTCGTGCCGCTGGCCGACGGCGGAACCGTACTGGTGGGACGGTACGGGTTCGCCGACGTGCCCGGCTGGGTGACGCAGGCGCGCTCCCCGGTGCGCTTCTTCGACGACGGCGGGCCCGGCCCGTCCTGGTGCGAGGAGCTGCGGCGGACGCGGCCGTCCCTGGTGATCGCCGATCGGCCGACGCAGCGCGGCGTCGTCCACCCGCTCGGCGAGCTGGCGACCGTGCTGGAGGAGGCCTCGCGGCTCGGCGCGATCGTCGTCCTCGACGAGGCCAACGCCAACTATCTCGAACCCGGGCTGAGCGCGGTGCGGCTGACCGGGCGGCACGACAACCTGGTGGTGGTCCGCGGGCTGTCCAAGGGCTACTGCCAGGGCGGGCTGCGGGTGGGGTACGCCGTCGCGCCGGCCGCGCTGACCCGGCGGGTGCGGGCGAGCGTGCCCGCGCTGCAGACCGGCGAGCTGGCGTTCCGGGCGGGCCTGCGGATGCTGGCGCTGCCCGATCCGCTGGGCGGGCTGCGAGCCAGGATCGCCCTGATGCGGCCCCGCGCCGTGCGGGCCCTCACCGCCTTCGGCCTCGCCCCGGATCCCGGGCATCCGTCGCTGCCCTGGGTCACCGCCCCCTCCGACGCCGTCGAACGGCTGGCCGCGCACGGCGTGCTGGCGAAACGGCTGCGGGCGGGGGGCCGGCCCTGGCCCGACCTGGCCAAGATCGCGGTGCCGCTCTCGGACGAACGCGCCGCCGCCTTGACCGAGGCGCTGAGCGGCGGACGGACGGCCACCCGATGACCGGCGAGCGGACCGGTCGGGCGATGACCGGCGAACGGACCGCCACCCGATGACCGGCGAGCGGACCGGTCGAGCCAGGACCGGCGACGAGGGCGGGTTGCGCGTCGCCGGCAGCATCGACGACCTCACCGACGCCGAGCTGGAGCACTGGCGGGCGGCCACCCGCGCGGCCCCGGCCTTCTACCGCCCGGCCTTCCTGCGCGCCTACGAGCGGGCCCCCCTCGCCCCCACCGACGCCTTCCACTATCTCCTCCTCCCCGACGCCGTCCTGCCCGCCTACCTCCAGGGCACCGAGGACGCCGCCGGCGACGTCTCCGGCCTCGGCCTGCCCGCGCGGCCGCAGGACCGCATCCTGCTCACCCACGTCACCCACTGCTACGACACGGTGCTGCCCGCCGCGGCCCCCCTGGCGAGAGCCGTTCCCGCCGCGTGCCGGGCGCTCGCCGAACTGGCGGCCCGGCAGGGGGCGCGCTGGTTCGCCTTCCTGGACGTGGACGCCTCGGGCACGCTGGCCCGCCGCCTGGCCGCCGAGGGGTTCACGCCCGTCCCCATGGAGACCCGCCACCGCCTCGACCTGCGCCCGTACCGCGACCTCAACGACCTGATCGCCCGCCACCCCCGCCGCTCGTACGCCGGCCGCTGGCTGCGGCGGATCCGCGCGCGCGGCGACGTCGAGACGACCGTGCTGTGCCCGCCGTTCGGGGACGGCCGGGCCGCCGAGGCGGTGGAGCTGTGCCGGCGCACCACCGCCCGCCACGGCACGCCGGGCTACTACCCGGAGCAACTGCACGCGTTCGTCCGTGAGGCGGGCGAGGACGTGCGCGTGGTCGAGACCCGCGTCGGCGGCCGGCTGGCCACGGCGGTGATCTGCCTGCTGGACGCCGAACGCTTCCACCTGTGGGCGGGCGGCACCGACGAGTGCCTGTCCGGCCGGGGGATCAGCCGTTACGCGCTGCTCGTGTCCAGCGTGCTGGGCCCCGCCCTGGCCTGCGGAGCGCGCTGGCTGGAGGCCGGTCGCGGCAACGCGGGCGTCAAGGAGCACTTCGGAATGGAGCCGGTGCCGCTGGCCGGGTTCGTGGGCACACTGTGACGCGCCGTCTCGCGCCGGCCGCCATGCTCTCCTGCACGGCGCTGTCCGCGCTCGGCGACTATCTCGCGGTCACCGCGCTCGCCCTGCACGTCCAGCGGCAGAGCGGCTCGCCGGTCACGGTGTCGGCGCTGATGCTGGCCGGGCTGGTGCCGCTGGTGATCTTCGCGCCGCTCGCGGGGACGGCGCTCGACCGGTTCGAGGCCAGGCGGCTGGTGTCCTGGACCTTGTGCGTCCAGGCGGGGCTGGCCGCCGGGCTGGCCTTCGCCCAGCAGCTCTGGCAGCTCCTCGTCCTGCTCTTCCTGCTGGGGACGGCCGGCGCGATCACCCAGAACGGGCTGGTCGCCCTGCTCCCCGGGCTCGCTCCGCCCGAGCGGCTGGCCGGTGTGAACGGCTGGTTCGAGGCGGGCAGGGCGGCGGGCGTCACGCTGGGGCCGCCGCTGGGCGGGATCGTCACCGCCGCCTGGGGACCGCGGGACGCGCTGCTCGCCGACGCCGCGACGTTCGCCGCGCTCTGCCTGGCCCTGCGCCTGGTGCCCGCCCGCCCACCGGCGCCGGTGCCGGGGCCGGGGCCGGGGCGTGCGGAACGGGAGCTGACGGCGGGCATCGCCTTCCTGGTGCGCCGCCCCCCGCTGCGGCGGGCCGTCGGCGTCCAGATCGGGGTGACCTTCTTCCTCGCCGGTGTGAACGTGGCCGAGCTGTTCTTCGCCACCGGCACCCTGCGTGCCGGAGGAGCCGGCTACGGCGCGCTGGTCGGCGTCTGGGGGCTGGGCATGGTGGCGGGCGCGCTCGGCGCGGGACGATGGGCCCCGCCGGGCCCGTCCGCGCTGATGGCGCTGCTCTCGGCCGCCGGGATCGCCGCCGGCGCGGCCGTCGCCCTGGCCGGGACGGTCGCCACCTACCCGGTGGCGGTGGCGGGCTGGACGGTGGCGGGCGCGGCCAACGGCGTACTCAACGTCACCCTGCGCACGCTGCTCCACCGGGGCGCCCCGGCCGGGCTGCACGGCCGGGTCTTCGCCGTCCAGTACGCCGGCTACAACGCCGCCAAGATCGCCGCCCTGGTGACGGCGGGCCCGGTCGTCGTCCTGCTGGGCCCCGCGGGCGCCGTCGTCGCCATCGGGGCGTGCACGGCCGTGGTCGGCGCAGTGGGGGTGACCACGTCCCGCAGGCGGATGGACGCGGAGTGAAGTGCGGCCGCCGTTCTTGTTGACGGCTGGTCCGAGCGGGTTCAGGCTGAGGCTGTTTCGCGCCATGACTTCGCGATCTCCACTTCCCGGGGCGAAGGAGGCGAAGTGCGAGCACGTGAGGCGGTCCTGAGTGTTCACGACGCCTTTCCGGTCGAGCACTGCGAAGAACTCGTCGCCTCCCTGTGCGGATTGGACCGTTATCAGGCCTCCGACGGCATCGGCGCGGCGGCCGACCTCGTGGCGTCCGCCGCCGAACGGGCCGGCCTGCGCGAGGTCACGCTCCGCCGGTATCCGGCCGACGGGCGGGCCCGCTGGTGGACCTTCCGCGCGCCCGCCGCGTGGACACCGGTCAAGGCGACCCTGGACCTGCTCGAACCCGGCGGCGTCCGGCGGGTGGCCGAGCATCCGGCGCACCCGTACTGCCTGGCCACGTACTCGGCCGCGGCCCACGCGCGGGGCGTGCCGCTGATCGACGGCACCGATCCCGGAGCGGAGGCGCCGCCCGGCGCGCTGGTCCTGCTCCCCTCCGGGCGCGGGATCCGGCTCGGCCCGGCCATCGCCGGGCTGCAGCGTACGGAGGCCGGCGGCGTGGTCACCGACATCCCCGCCGAGCGCTGGCACGACCAGCCCGTGAGCGGCCGGCTCGAACTCGCCCGCGACTCCCGCCTCTACGCCTTCAGCGTCCCGCCCGCGACGATGGCCGTCCTGCTGCGAGCCGCCCGCGAGGGCGTCGCCGCCGCCGTCACCGTCGAGGTCACCGGGGACGCCGCGATGCCGGTGGTCGAGGCCGTCCTGCCCGGGGACGAGGCCGCCGGCGAGACGCTGTTGCTGGCCCACCTGTGCCATCCCGCCCCCGGCGCCAACGACAACGCCTCGGGCGTGGCCGCGCTCCTCGGCGTCGCGACCGCGCTGGCCGCGCTGCCGCGCCGGCCCGGCGAGGGGCCGGTCAGGTTCGTGTGGGGGCCGGAGTTCGCGGGCACGGCGGCCCACCTGCACGGCAGGCGCGGCCCGCGGCCCGCGTACGTGCTCAATCTGGACATGGTGGGCGAGGACCAGGCCGTCTGCGGCTGCCCGCTGACCGTCGAAGGCGGCCCCGGGCACGTGCCGAGCCCGCTGCCCGCGCTCGCCGCCGACTTCGCGCACCTGCTGCCGGCGCCCGCCTCCTCGTACGCGGGAGCTGTGCCGCTGCGCGCGTGGAGGTGGGAGGAGGTGCCGTTCTCCGGAGCCTCCGACCACGCGCTGTTCGCCGACCCGGCGACCGCCAGCCCGTCGCTCGCCCTCGGGCACTGGCCCGACCCCTACCGGCACACCAGCCTCGACACCCCCGACAAGGTGTCCGGCGAGGAACTGCGGCGGGCCGGCACGCTGGCCGGAGCCCTGGCCCTGTTCCTGCGCGGCATGGGCGCCGGTGACCGGCCGTACCTGCGCTCGGTGCTCACCGACTGGGCGCTCGGGCGGATGGTGGCCGCCCGCCGCCTCGCCCGCGCCGCCCGGCCCGGCAACGACGGCGTGGTCGATCCCTTCAGCCAGGACCGGCTCGGCGGCTTCCTGCGCCACCAGGCGGGGCTCGCCGCCGCCGTACTGCCCGAGCTGGCCGGGGACCTGGGCGCGCACGCCGAGGCGCTCGCCGCTCCGCACGTGCCGTCCCCTCCCCTGCCCCCGTCCCCGCAGCCGTCACGGCGGCTGGGGAACCGCTGGCCGGGGCCGTTCAACTTCGAAGGACTGCTCGACGCCGCCACGCCCGCCGACCGGGCCTGGCTCGCCGGGCAGGACGACGGCGACCCCTCCGCCTACACCAAGGCGGTCGCGCTGGCGCTGGCGCTGGCCACCGGCGCCGAGTTCGGGCAGGCCGTCGTCCAGGCCGCCTACTCGACCTGGCTCCCCATCGACCCGGCCTTCGCGGCACGCCTGATGGACGTGCTCGAAGCAGCCGACTGGCCCCGCAACGACCTCACGCAGCCCTCGTGAGGAGAGGAGGTGAACGCCATGCCCGCCACGGCGACCGTCAAGACTCAGAGCACGGTCACGACGTCGCTGGGACAGATCTTCGCCCAGCTGGCAGCCAAGCGGGAGACGGATCTGATCCGCTTCCGTACCTGCTGCGCGGACCCGCGCGCCAGCCGATGAGCTGAACGGCTCGTCGTTGAAGGGGTACGGCCGTGCGACGGCCGAGCGGCCGTGCCCCGCCTTCCCGTACAGATCCCCGACGC
The DNA here is from genome assembly GCF_016863195.1 of Paraplanobispora takensis. Lineage (GTDB taxonomy): Bacteria > Actinomycetota > Actinomycetes > Streptosporangiales > Streptosporangiaceae > Planobispora > Planobispora takensis. The sequence continues at coordinate 89,826 of NZ_BOOK01000046.1, forward strand.
CCGGAGGATGCCGTGGCCGTTGACTTCCAGCTGATCGACCGGGTCGGCACGACGACCCCCCTCGCCGCCCGCCCGGGAGCCACCGTCGCCCAGGTGCTGATGGAGAACTTCGTCCCGCCGCTGTCGGTGACCGTCACCGGGCGCGGCGACGTCCCGCTCGCCGACGGCGAGCAGGTCCAGGACGGGCAGAGCTACCGGGCCAGGCTCATCGAGGGCTACGACCTGGGCGCGATCCGCCGTCTCTACACCGAGTACCCCGGCGAGGGCGGGCACGCCTACCTCAAACGCCGCCTCGTCTTCAGGGACGACGGCGACCTCACCCTGGAGCAGGCCCCCTTCACCATGCCGGACCTCGCCCACCACGTCGAGGACACCGTACGCCAGACCATCGAGCGCTTCCGGCTGGTCCGGCCCGGCGAGCCCGTGGTCCTCGGCCTGTCGGGAGGCGTGGACAGCGGCTCGCTCATGCTCGCCCTCGGCGCCCTCATCGAGCGCGGCGTGCCCGTCGACCTGATGGCCGCGACGTTCGAGGACTTCGACAGCACCTACTCCGACACCTTCGACCGGGCACACGAGCTGGCCGAGCGCTTCGGCGTCCGGCACGAGCTCATCCCCGCCGGCCTCGCCCGCTCCGTCTTCCACCTCGACCGCCCGCTCCGCGACGTGCTCCCGGCGCTCATGGAGACCGAGGACTCCCACCAGACCATGTACGTCGACCACCACACGACCCGGCGGACCCTGGAGGTCTTCGCGGCCGAGCACGGCGCCCGCACCATCGCGCTCGGCCTGCACACCACCGACCTGCTGGCGGGCCTGGTGAACGCGCAGGCCACCGGCTACCGGCTCGGCGGCATCCCGCTGCGCGCCGTGGGCGACTTCTCCTACGTCTTCCCGCTGGCGTTCGTGCCGAAGAAGGAACTGGACCTCTACTACCTGTACGCCACCGGCACGATCCCGCCGCAGAGCCCGCCGAACCCCTGGGAGTTCAATCCGCTCGACCGCAACTTCCACTACTACTTCGCCGACTTCATGCAGAGCTTCTGGCCCGGCGTCGAGCACTGGATGTTCACCGGGGCCGCGATCGCCGCCGACGAGGACAAGAAGTCCTTCGTCACCTGCGGAAACTGCCAGGGCTCACTCGACCCGCAGGGCCGCGAGTGGACGCCGGGCGACTTCTGCGACGTGTGCAGCATCCTGGCCCGCTACGACTATGTGAAGGGGGTCTGACCGGCCGTCCGGCAGCCGCGGCGGGCAGGCGGCGCGCCTCCTCGTGAACCGCGGTCAGAATGTGGCGATCGGGTTGACCGGGCTGCCGGACGTACCGGCGAAGCGGACCGGCGCGACGGCGAGGTGGAAGTCCCACTGGCCGAGATCGGCAGCCGTCGTCGCGCACGCCTCCAGGTCGCAGTTGTCGAGCATCCACAGCCCCATGGCGACGAGGCTCACGGCGTGAACCGGCATCAGCACCTCTTCGTACCCCGACGGCTGAACGTCCTGGGGGGTGTCGGCGCCGATCAGCGCGACCTGCCGTTCATGCAGCCACGGCAGGCAGGACGCGTGCCAGCCGGCCTGCGTGAAGCCGCCGGCCGCACCGCTCTCGTGCCGGAGGCGGCCGTAGCCGGTCCGCAGCAGTACCGCGTCGCCCGGTCGCACCCGCACACCCTGGCGACGCTCGGCCTCCTCGAGATCGTCGGGAGACACCCCCTGCCCCGCCTCCAGCCACGGCACATCGCGGACCCTGGCGATGTCCAGCAGGACACCACGCGTGATGATCCCGTCCGCCGCCGCCGTGACGGCCGCCCACGCCGATCCCGTCGCGGCGTCGACCAGCGAGTGCGACCGCCCGTTGTACATCGTGCCGTCCCAGAAGATGTGGCACGGCGAGTCGAGGTGGGTGAGGGTGTTGCCGTGGAAGGTGATGCCGAGCCGCTCGGACGAGAAGCCCCAGCGCCGGTCGTTGTGGAATGCGGGCACCGGCATGTTCTCGGCGCCGGGCATGTCGGCGGCGCACGGGCACGTCGTCGTCGACCGCTCCATGTCTTGCGGTACGGCGACCTCCCATGCGCACGACACGCTCCTGCCGTGGCGTACGGCCCGCGCCGCCGCCAGCCGGACGTCGTCGGTGATGTGGTTGAGAGTGCCGAGCTCGTCGTCGTCACCCCACCGTCCCCAGTTCGACAGGGTGTCGAAGTATCCGAGCACGTCGTCCTGTGTGGGCGTCGGTCGTTCTGCCGTCATCCCAGCATCGACTCCTCCGGTCACGCGGTTCGAGGCACCGCAGGCACCGTATCCCGCCCTCCGCTTGACACGCCAAGCCCCGCTGAGCCCGCACGACACGAGATCAGCGGGCCGGTCGCGCCCACGAAGGCGGCACGGTTGCGGCAGGCTGCGGCCGCGGCCCGCGACGCCGGACCCGGGGTGGTGCTTACCGGGTGCGGCCCGGCAGGGGCCAGCTCATCTCCGGCAGCATCGCCAGCGGCTCTTCTTCGCCGGGCTGCCAGTCCTCGAAGTCCAGCACCGAGGCGGCGGGCGGTGCCTTGATGGTGATTTTGGCACCCCAGCCGCTGAAGGTGGCGCTGCTGGTGATGGTGGTGCGCCAGCTGCCCTGCAGGCCTTGGGTGGATTCGGTGTAGGAGCTGACCAGCTTGCGGGTGCGCTGCTTGGCGTCCTGCCACAGCTTCCAGGAGATGCGCAAGTCGGCGGTGGCACCACGCGGCCTGTCACCCAGGCGCGCCCGCAACGACGGCGAGGCCGCGTACAGCTGGCCGACCGTGATGGAGCCGGTGCGCAAGGTCGTGGACGCGCCGTCGATCTTCCCGCCGCGGCGGGTCTTCTTCGTGGTGGTCAGCAGGCGCTTGAGAGTGGAGGGCTCCAGCACGTTGACCACTGAGGGCGACATGCTGCCGTCGCCGGACCAGCGCAGCCAGGTCTTGCCCGCAGGCAACGTGCCCGGGAAGTCCTTGCTGGAGGTGTAGGACGCATTGGGCAGGGTGATGATGCGCATGGCGCCGCTGCCGTAGCGATCGGTGTAGGTGAGGTCGGAGGCGGCCACGCCGGAGGCGTTGAACAGATAGGCGCCCGTCATCCGATTCTTGGAGGTGAAGGTCTCTCCTCCGGCGTTGACCTGCCGCTCGGTGACGCTCTCCTGCACCTTGACGCCGTGACCGGCGGTGAACTGGCGCTTGAGCGCCGGCACCGGTCCCGAGGCCGCGTGCGCGGGTGCGATCAGAGCCGGTGTAATAATCGCGGCGGCGGCCGCGGTGGTGGCAGTGGCGATCCATCGCCTCATGGAAGTACTCCCCGTAGGTCCCCTCGTCCCTGAGGGGATGGAAATCATCCGGATCCGGAAACTCCCGAAATCCGTAAATGTGTGCCTACAGAGGGTAGGTGATCCTTTATGGCGAACATCCAGCTCGGCAGGGGTATGGCGTAGATCTTTCCGCGCTGCGGTCTCTGCGGGAACCGGCGCGGCGGGAATCACAACCGCCCTCGAAGGTCACGGTGACGGTCCGGTCGTCCCCGGCGATGGAGGCCGTGATGATGCGGGCCGACCACGGCTGGTCGCCGCAGGCGCCGGTCAGCCCTCCCAGCAGCGCTGCCACCGCGGCGGACGGTGGTGCGCTCTCCGTCGGGCGTCTCCGGCACCCGATCCCGCAATGGGGCGGCCAAGGGCCACCAGCATGGCCGACCGAAACGCGCTGCCGCGGACGACGTCGAGAACGCTCTCCGCCGCGATTGGGCGGACCACGTGGGGCCGGCCGCGTTGGAGGGCCGGACGGAGTCGTGATCAGCGACCGGTTTCCGGCTCCCGGGAAGAGGACTTCCCGGGAGCCGACGGGGGCTGGTCTGTCAGGCGACGCCGGGCCAGGCCGCGGTCACCACCTCACGCCACGGCAGAACGGCTGTGCCGGGAGCGTCCTGCCTCAGCAGTTCCGCCGGGAAGGAGAACGGCGGGGCCTTGGCCGGGTTGCGCGCCGCCTGGCCGAGGATGAGATCGGTCAACTCGACGCCACCGCCCAGCCTCGGGTAGGTGAGGTGCACCCGGTCGGCATAGCCGGCGGGGAGCTTGTCGGCACCGAACGCCGCCACATCCGCCCCCGCACCGGCATGGGTGAGCGCGATCTCGGGCCGCATCCTGTCGGCGATACCGAGACTGGTGTGCAGGGCGATCGCCTCCCAGGCCAAGCGGGTCCGGTCCGCGGCCAGCCCGTGTTCGGTGAGGAACTCCGCGGCCAGGTCCGCGCCGTCCACCTCGAACCGTCCGCCTCGCTCGCCCCGCTCGGTCAGCCCGGCGTCGTGCAACATGCACGCCAGGAACAAGACCTCGTCGTCGTAGTCATGCTCGGCCCGAAGACCGTGCTGCTCCCCGATGGCCCTGCCGAACAGGTAACTGCGCACGCTGTGGGTGAAGACGGCCTGCGTGGCGATCTCCTGGACGAACCCGTACGCCGTGCGGGTCAGCGGGGTGTCGGGCATCGCGAAGCCGGTGAAGTGATCTGTCATGGGTTCGATCGTGGCCGCCGGGGGAGCGTGCGGGAAGTGGCTGTAATGCCGTAGTGCGCTAGATTCTGGCCATGCATGTGGTCGGTGTGCTGGCGATGAACGGGGTGGTCGCCTTCGACATGACGGTGCCCGCCCAGGTCTTCGGCAGTTCCACCGGTGATCGGTACCAGCCGCTGTATGAGACGCGGGTGTGCACCGTCGGCGGTGCCGTTCGAACCTCGGAGCCGTTCGGCGCGATGCGGCTGGAGACCGCCTGGGATCTGGACGACTTCGCAGCGGCCGACACCCTTGTGCTCCCTGGTCATTGGAACTTCCTGCAAGAGCCGCCCGGGGACGTCCTGGAGGCGGTACGGGCGGCGGCCGGGCGCGGCGCGCGGATCGCCTCGATCTGTGCCGGGGCGTTCCTGCTGGCTGCCACCGGGCTGCTCGACGGACGGCGGGCGACCACGCACTGGACCTACGCCGCCGAGTTGGCCCGGCGCCACCCCGCCGTCGAGGTCGACGCCTCGGTGCTGTTCACCGACAACGGCGATCTGCTCACCTCAGCCGGTGTGGCGGCAGGCATCGACCTGTGCCTGCATCTGGTCCGGCGCGATCACGGCTCGGCGGTGGCCGCTGAGACCGCTCGCCGGATAGTGATGTCACCCCAGCGCGACGGAGGCCAGGCGCAGTTCATCCGGCACGCCGATCCCCGCGACCCGGGGACCGCGCTCCAGCCCGTCCTCACCTGGATGGAGTCCAACCTGCACCGGCCGCTCAGCCTCGGCGACATCGCCCGTCACGCTTGCCTCAGCGTACGGACCCTGACCCGCCGGTTCCGTGCTCAGATCGGGACCACTCCCCTGCAGTGGCTGCTGAACGCCCGCATCCGCCGCGCCCAGCATCTGCTGGAAAGCACCGATCTGCCGATAGGCCGGATCGCCGAAGCGGTGGGCATGGGCTCTCCTGCGACACTGCGCGCCCACTTCGCCCGCGCCGTCGGCACCTCCCCTCAGACCTACCGCGCCACCTTCCGCGCTCGCCCCTGATCGGCCTCCGGGGAGAAGGAGGCGCACCGTGCCCGAGGCCGGTCCGCGGCTGATCGTTCCTCACCGGCCAGCCGGCCTACGAGCGCGGACCGTCACGGGTCCCGCCTGCGCCGCAGGCTCCGGGGACGTCGGATGAGGGCTTTCGCAGCGATGGCCGCGCCCTCGGCGGTGCGTGACTTCCGCCGCTGTTGCCTGGGCCGGACGGCCTCGGCGTTCGGTGACGCGCCGACTCCCCTGGCGATCGCCTTCACCGTACTGCACCTGACCGGATCGGCCTTCTTCAACCCGGCCGCGGTCGGGCCGGTGCCGTGGCCGGTGGGCAGGCGGCACCGGCAGGCGGCCGACTCCCCGCCGGTCATCTCCCGCAACGCCACCTCCATCCTGGCGCTCGGTACGGCCGGCGCACTGGCGGCACCGGCGGGGGCCGGGGCCACCGAGGTGGCAGGGCGATCCTGGCCGGGGTTGTGGATCGTCCACGTCTGTCTGACGAACATGATCGCGGTCTCCCCGATCCTGGTGCTGGGCCCGTACGTCGACGAGCCCCTCGGCCGGTCCCTACCGCCAGAAATCCGGTCCGCTTCTCCCCCGGGCTCTCCTGTACTGCGACGGCCGCAGCCGGATCGGCCACCGGGGTGCGCCCGCGCGGTACGCAAAGAAGGGGCGCCCACCTCGCGGTGAGCGCCCCTCCTGAGGACGTGCCTACGGCTTATTTGTAGGTGACGTCGCTCCTGGTGACCTTGCAGTTGGAGTCGTTCCAGCCTTCACCGATGTAGCTGGGCTCGCTGCCCTTGCTGACGCCCTTGTACTTGCCGCAGACGGTGGCGCCGCCGTCGACGACGAGGCGGGTGATGGTGGCGGTGTCGCCCCAGTTGCTGTTGATGCCGGCGACCATGTCGACGTCGGAGACCAGCACGTTGTCGATCTTCACGTGGCGCTGGTACGAGCTGGAGCAGTTGCCGCACGCCCGGTACAGCTTGCCGGAGCCGTTGAGGTAGAAGCCGGAGATGCTGACCGTGCCGTTGCCGTTGTGCTGGAACGTCTTGTCGGAGCCGGACTTGGCGCCGCCGCCGATGACGTAGGAGGTGCCGCCGCCGGTGCCCTTGAAGGTGGCGGCGTCCTCGCCGATGTCGTTCCACCACACGTTCTTCAGCGTGCAGGTGCCCTCGCAGTGGACGCCGTCACCGGCGGGGGAACCGATGATGACGTTCTGCAGGGTGCCACCGTTGGCGATCTTGAACATCGGGTCCTGCGACTCGCTCTGGCCGCCGTCACCGATGCAGCAGTAGGTCTTCATCCCACCGTCGAAGGTGCCGGACACGGACACGGTGCCGGAGATCTTCACCGAACCCGCCGACGACGGCCACTGACCGGTCGGAGTACCGGTACCGGGGTTGCCGGTGGGGGTGACGGTCGGGCTGGAGGTGGGGGTCGCGGTGGGAGTGGCGGTCGGGTTCGAGCCGCCGCCCGCGTACGTCTCGAACTCGGCGATCCGCGGTGCGCTGGACGCGCCGGTGATGTTGAAAGTGAGCTTCTTCAACGAGGTCGAGGAGAAGGAGATGGTGCTCGGGTTACCGCTGCCGCTGGCCAGGACGGAGCCGTTGTCGCCGTTGAGCAGACGCCACGAGCCGATGGAGCCGCCACCGGAGGCCTGCTTGATGACGGCGCTGCTCACCCTCGTGGCACCGCCCCACTTGACCGAGACGGAGCCGGTCGAGCTGCTGGGCGACCAGTAGGTGCTCGTGTTGCCGTCCTTGACGTTGCCGTAGCTGGTGCCGCTGGCCTTGCTGGAGCCGTCGGCGCCGCCGCTCAGGCTCAGGTTGGTCTCCATTGTGGCAGCCGACACGGGGAGCGTCATGGCGACCACCAGACCGCCGACCATGGTCGCGGCCGCTGCGATGGCAACCGTCAGACGGGTCCGGCGCCGACGCCGTTTCACGTCGGTTACGGATGTTTCCACTGTTCCTCCATGCTGCCGCCAGGCATGTCGACGGCGGGGGTTGATGTGGGGGTGCGCTCTCCTGGCGAGGGGCTCGGAAAACGCTTTTCCTCGGAGAGGTGCCTGGAAAACGCTTTCCTGGCGGGAACGTAATACCTCCCGTGCGTCCGAGTCAATAGGACGAAGAAGCCAAGAAAGATCATTCAGGGAGGCGGATCGAGTACGCCGGAAAGGAAATAACCGCAGGTCAGACCCTGGAGATGGAAGCCGAGGTTTCGGTTGTGGATAACCGTTCCCGGTGTGGGGCCGAATCGGTTCCCGCAGCGGCCCAACCGCGCTGACCTGTTCAGACGCCGCCTCGAGAACCGGACAGAGTCCAGGTTCCGTCCGGTCGGCCACCGCGGAGTTCACTCCGCCGGAGAATCCTCACCGCAGGCGTCCCCGGGTTCGGCGCCGGGCGTGCGAGTCCCGCATCAGATGCGAACCGCGACGGCCATCGCGCCGCAAGAGCTAACCCCGCCCGCCCCGGCAGGAACCGCCGTTCGTGCCGATCACCCCCGGGTGGTCGAACACGGCGCGGCCGATGTGGGGCGGTGGCCGGATTCCCCGCGGATCGATCCGGCGGTGGCCCAATCCGCCGGGACAACGCCTTGGCCAGTGCGTGCTACAGCTCGGCCGTCGTCATGGCCGTCATCAGGACGATCATTTTGAAATCAGCATCCCGATCACTCAGCAAGATCTCGCCGGCTGGGCGGGGGTATCGCGGAAAACCGTTGAACGCGTGCTGCGTTCGTGGCGGCGGCGCGGTGTAGTGGCAACACACCGTCGTAAGGTGATCGTCCCGAAAATGGCCATGCTTCTTAGCATGGCCGGAAACAGTGCGCATGGAGCGGAAGCGGGCAGCGGCTCTCTCGCCTCAGCAAGAAAGAGCAGGACTTAGTGCCGACGGCCATGGCGCGCCTAGCGTGATAGCTGGGGCATGGGCGGCCACTCGGACACAGCGCCAGCGTAGTGTTGAGAATGGCCCGAGATGTCTAGTTTATGAGTTGCGATAATAGAATTATCGCAACTCAGCAATCGCCGGAATGGCCATGATTGCCCATCCCTGCCCGGCAGGGCCGTGACAACGCCGCAGCGCCGGTGCACCCTAAAGGACGCTTTACACGGAAAGCCTGAAAAGCGAAGATCGGAATTTCAATAACACGCTAATGGCCTGCCGCTCGATTCCCCGTGAGTGAATCCCCGCATGACGCTCACCCCGGGTCGGCACAGGAGATCCGTCTGCCCTCACCCGAGGGTCTGACCGCCGTCGACGACCAGGACGCTGCCGGTCACGTAGGGGTTGGCCATCAGAAACAGGGCCGCGGCGGCCACCTCCTGCGAGCCGGCCAGCCGCCCCAGCGGCGTTGCCGTACCGGCGGCCACGATCGCCGAATCTGCGGCTTCGGAGTCCAGATCGGTCCCATGGCCGAGGAAGGAGCGGGTCAGCGGCGTGTCGGTGCCACCCGCGCGGACCGTGTTGACGCGGATGCGCTGCGGCGCCAGTTCCACGGCCAGGCCCCGGGTCAGGGCCTCGATCGCGCCCAGGCCGGCGGCGGCCAGCGCGCTACCCGGCTGCGGGCGCTGGATGAAGTCACCCGACAGGAAGGTGAGTGATCCGCCGGCGGGAAGCCGGGACTCGGTGACGCGGGCCGCGGTGTAGGCGGCCCACAGCCGGCTGTCCACCACGACCGCCCCCTGCTTGCGGTCCATCTGCGCCAGCGGGCCCATCACCAGCGTCCCGGCGGTGACCAGCACATGGTCGATCGAATCGATCGGGGCCAGCGCAAGCCGCATCGCCTCCTCATCGCCGGCGTCGGCCACCCGGGTGAGGACGCCGTCGTCCGGCCCGGGCGCTGCCGCGCGGATGGCCGCGGCCGCGGCGGCCAGCCGCATCTCGTCACGAGCAACCACGATCACCCGCGCACCGACGGCGCGCAGCAGCAGACCGGCCGCGAGGCCGATCCCGGAACTGCCACCGGCCAACACGATCGTCCGTCCCGCCAGGGCGTGCGGCAGCGGAGTCGAGACGGGAACCGGCGACCTGCTCATGCGCTTCCTCCTGCACTCGGTCGCGCCCTGTCGGCGCGGTGTCCGGTACCGAAGCTACGCAGTGGCCATGCGACCATCCATGACGGAAACGCTTGGATTCCTAGCAGATCGTCTCACTTTCACGGCTACCATCACCGCGTGGACGTACTCAACGATGTGCTCACAGCAACACGGATCGGCGGTGGCGTCTCCGGCCGCCTGATCGCCCGGGCGCCGTGGGGACTGCACTTCGATGGCGGCGGCGCCAACTTTCACATCATCGTCCGAGGAGAGTGCTGGCTGCGGCTGGACGGCGATGCCGAACCCGTGCTCCTGCGGGAAGGTGACGTGACGCTGCTCCCCGACGGCGCCTCCTACTGTGCCGCCGACCACCCCGACCGGGCCACGGTGCCGTTCACCGGCGTCCTGGCCGCCCATGATCACCCCAACATCGCCTCGGTGGGCGGCACCGGCGCAGAAACAGTGATCATCTGTGGCGTCTACGACTTCGGCGCCGATCTGACCCACCCCCTGCTGTCGGCGCTGCCCCGGCTGGTGCACCTACCCGCAGCGCACGCACCCCGCGGCGGTCCCGTCGACAGCGCCACCCGCCTGCTTGCCGCCGAACTCGACCACCCCGGCCCCGGCGCGCAGGGCGTCGCCGCCAGGCTCGTGGACGTACTGCTGGTCTACATCCTGCGCGCCTGGCAGGAACAGCACGACCCTCCGACCACGGGCTGGTTCGGCGCACTCCACGACCCCCAAGTCGGGCATGCCTTGACACTCATGCACCAAGCACCTGAGCAACGCTGGACCGTGGCGCGCCTTGCCACCGCGGTCGGGCTGTCCCGAGCGGCCTTCGCACGCCGCTTCGCCATGCTGGCGGGGGAACCACCCCTGACCTACCTGACCCGCTGGCGCATGATCACCGCCGCGATCCTCCTGAAGGAAAGCACCGAACCGCTATCGGCCATCGCCAACCGCGTCGGCTACGAGTCCGAATTCGCGTTCGCCCGCACCTTCCGCCGCGCCCATGGTCAGCCCCCCGGCCGCTACCGAGCCCAGGCCCATCCCCGGCCTTGAGCCCGACGCCCCTGGACGCCACCTCATGGGAAGACGGGCTCCGGGTTCGATGGCCCCGACGTTTGGGGGGTGAATGATCCAGGCGGTGGGGAGGGCACCGGGGGCCGTGCCGGGCAGCACCGTCAGCATGCCGCGCCCGGTGTTCTCGCCCGACGCGCCGACCAGCAACTCGCCCTTGCCGTCCCCGGCGACGTCCAGGACGGCGACGGCCACCCCGAAGCGGTCGCCGGCTGCGGATTGCTCGGGCAGCGGGCCGACAGCCGGATCGGCGCTGTCGCCGTCTTGGCTGGTGAGCCGCACGCCGGCAGTCGGCGGCCCGGGCGGCACACCTGCCTAAGGTGATCTTCGGCCTGCCGGCCCGCTGACCTCCGCACCGACCACGACCCGGGTGGCCGGTTCCTACGACATCTCCTGTGCGATCAGGCTGCACGCACACCGGCCGGCACCGCGACGGTGGACGCCCGCGATGCGGCGAAGTCCTCCGGCACCTGCGTGGGCTTGGGATCGAAGGTGACGTCAGGGCGCGGCGAGACCGTGGGATAGGGCGTGGGCGAGCCGGTGGGCGAAGCGGTCGGGCGTGGCGTGGGAGAGCACGTCGGGGGGTTGGTCGGGTTCGGCGTCGGCAGGGGCGTGACCAGACAACTCGGACGCGGCGTCGGCGAGCTGTCGGCTACCGCCGTCGGAACACTCAAAGCGGTAGCCAGCACAGACAACGCTGCCATGGAAAGAATCTTGCCTATGCGCATGACGCCAGCATCCCGACGCCGACTTGGATCTTGGTTGTAACTGAAAGGTCGACCCAAGAGATCGGCCTGGCCGAAGCGGAGAACACCGCACCGGATAGGCCACTGATCCGACAACTGACATCCTCACCGCTGAGCCGGCGCCCCGGGACCGGCCGGTGTCACAGCGGCTATCGGCCGGACCTACAGCCCCACACACTTCAGGGCCCGCCGGTAAGCCGCGATGCTGTTGTCCTGATCGGCGACGGTGCGCACGATGACTCCGGGCCGGCTGCCGTGGACCAGGGGCGGGCTCCTGCACCGTACCCACCACGATCTGCGCGGCCTGCTGTCGTCGGCATGCACTCGATGACATCGCCGCCGAGGGCGTGGAGAAGAAGTCCCCGGACGGCCTTGCCTATGTCGCCCGCCCCTCAGCCCGCCCCGGGAATCGCTGCCGGCGGGCCTCGAAACGCGCCCTCTGCTCGGCCAGCTTCTGGCGCCGGTCGTTCAGCTCAAGCTGCCGCACCGCGGCCTTTGCCGCCATCAGTCTTGCCCGGTGCGCCAGTTCCTTCGCCGACTCCGCCCGCGCCCTGGCCACCAGCGCCCACACCGCCATACAGGTCGCACAGCAGCCATCGCTCATGTGTCGATGGTTCCACCGCCAGGGTGAGCGCAACCCCACTATGCCGTCTTCGGCGGGGGCCCCAACTCCGCGATGATCGCGACTATCGCGCCCAGGACCCGTCGATGGCTCCAGGCAGCGCCGGCTCCTTTCGCCCGCCTCCTGTCATGGCTCCGTCGAAGTGGTGCCGGCTCAAGGGATCTGGTGCGAACGGAGCGATGATCTGGTTGTCCCGTCTCATTCAATTCTGCGAGCACCTGGGCCGCCGGCTGTCCGGCGCCATCGGGCACCTGGCCGTACGGCTACGCCCGGGCGGAAGGCCATCAGCCAGAGGGCGAGTGAGACGACAAGAGCCCGCAGCCGGTGATCAGGTGCGAGGGGTGCACGGCACCCGCGACGGTGAGCCGTGCACCCGCGCGGTGGCTCAGCCGGCGTTGTACGCGACGGCGACGTCGAGGACCCAGGTGACGCCGAAACGGTCCCGGAGCATGCCGTAGAGCGGGGTCCAGCCGGCCGGGCCGAGGTCCTCGATGACGGTGGCGCCGTCGGACAGGCCCTTCCAGTAGGTGGTGATCTCCCCGGCGTCCTCTCCGCGGACGGAGACGAAGAACGCCCGGTCGCCGGCGTCGTAGGCCTGCTCCTCACGCACGTCGTAGGCCATGACGTGGAAGCCGTTGGCGGCCCGGACCTCGCCCCACGAGATCCGGTCGGCGTCGGCCGGGTGCTGCACCTGCTGGGCGTCGGCGTTGGTGAACGCGACGAGGTGGCCGCCGAAGACGGACTGGTAGAACTCCAGCGCCGGACGGGCGCTGTCCCGGAAGTTCAGGTGAACGGTAGTGGTGATGCTCATGGTGACTCCGTCGAATCAGGTTCTCTGGTTGCAGGTCCGAGATTCGCAGCGGTAGGTGCCAGGATGTGTCACCTACCTGAGACAGAATCACATTCATGCCGAAAACCTCCGCCCGCCTGCTGGCTCTGCTGTCGCTGTTGCAGACCCGCCGCGACTGGCCCGGCACGGTGCTGGCCGACCGTCTCGGCATCAGCCTGCGCACTGTGCGCCGCGACGTCGACCGGCTGCGCGAGCTCGGCTATCCCATCACCGCCGTCAAAGGCCCCGACGGGGGCTACCGGCTCAGCGCCGGCACCGAACTGCCCCCGCTGCTGTTCGACGACGAACAGGCCGTCGCCCTCACCGTCGCCCTGCAGATCGCCGCCACCACCGAAGGCAACGGCCTCGCCGAACCCGCCGCGCGCGCCCTGAACACCCTTCGCCAGGTCATGCCCGCCCGGCTGCGAAACCGTGTCGACGCCTTGGAGGTCACCGCTGTCGGACGGTCCGCCAGCCGCCCGGCCGCACCCGTCGACGCCACCGTGCTGCTTGCGATCAGCGCCGCGGTCCACGCCCATGAGACCCTGCGATTCGACTACGGCACCCAGGGTGCGCACGCGCCCCCGCGCCGCGCCGAGCCGCACCACGTCATCACGTGGGACGGACGCTGGTACGTCATCGCCTGGGATCTCGACCGCCAGGACTGGCGCACCTTCCGCGCCGACCGGATCGTGCCGCGCACTCCCAACGGACCTCGCTTCACCCCCAGAGCGCTGCCCGGCGGTGACGTGGCCGCTTTCATCACCAGCCGGTTCCAAGGCTCCGCCGACGCCTCCGACCGCTGGCCCTGCCAAGGCACGGTCATCCTCGACCTGCCCGCCGCCGCTGTGGCCCTCTACACCCGCGACGGCATCGTCGAGGAAATCACTCCTGACCGCTGCAAGCTCACTGTCGGGTCATGGTCCTGGCCCAGCCTCGCCGCCGCCGTCGCCCGCTACGACGCCGACATCGAAGTCGTCGGGCCCCACGAACTCACGCAGGCCTTCGCACGCCTGGCCCGCCGATTCACCAAGACCGCAGCCCGGCGGAGGTCTACACCGATCTCATCAGGGTCGACGGTGCGTTGACCCCTCGAGCCCACCATCGTTTCCGGGACGGCCGGAGTGCGTCGCCTCCCGCCTACCGTTGGGGCATGACGCGCAAGGAGATCGATGTTCAAGCCTACGAACGCGATCTGATCCCGATGTTGAAGCACTGCGGGATTTATGCGCAACCGCATGGCGCTCACCTACACCGCCGAGCGCTGCGCGTTATCTGCGGCGCTTGGGTGCGCTCAGTATGTCGCTGAACTCATCGACGGCCGGCCCCCGACCCGGCTTCGCCTTCGGCGCGGTGATCGTCATCGGCTTGTCCCAGTTGCGGTACTGGGTGCCCAGGCGCGCCTGGGTGATCCGGCCCTCTCCCAGTCCTGCGGCGTTGACGCGCGGAGGCACGTCAAAACTCCACAAGACCCGGTACGGCCAGCCGCGGTCGTCGTACATGTAGGTCCAGCTCACCTCGGAGGCGCCCAGGGCCGCGGCCGGCGGCCTCGCGAAAGCTCGGCGAGACGCGATACAGCTGCTTGAGCGTGATCGTCCCGGTCAGGTCGTAGATCTGCTGCCGGCGTCCGGTGGTGTTGTCCTTGGTCCACGGGTGGACGATCTTGCGGTCCGTGGTGGACAGCAGCGCGCGCAGCGTGGCCGGCTCCAGAACGTTGATGAACTGATCGCCGTAGGCAGCGGCGGCGCCGCTGGCGCGGCCGGTGCGCACCCAGGATGTGGCCCGCGGCGCCAGCTGGTACTGCCAGCCGCCCACGCTGACGGTGCGCAACCTGCCCACCGAGGCCAGCACGCCGGCGAAGTAGGGGTCGGTGGCCGCCTCATCCACGATCAGCTCCTTGTGATCGCCGATGCTCAAGCGGCGGGTGTGCTCTGAGGCGATCACGCCGGCGCGTCCCAGCTTGACCTTGCCGGTGCCCTGTACGCCCATGCCGACGCCGATGATGGTGTTTCGGCCGTTGCTCAGCTGCACATGCCGTTTGAGGTCGGTGGAGGCGTTGCCGTAGAACTCGGTGGTCGCGCCGGCGCCGCGGGCCATCAGCAGCCGCAGGGCCGCTACCGGGTCGGGTCCGGCGGCGTGGGCCGGGGCGATGGCAGGAGCGACGGTGGTGGCGGTCGCAAGGGTCAAGGCGACGACGAGGGGGTGCATGCCGGACATCCAAGCTGGGGGAGTACAGATCGATCTTTTGTGGGGTGACTGTAGCGTGCGGGCACATGCTCGTCGGCGTCCGGATACGCCTTCGCCTCGCCTCGAGCGGCGAAGATCAATGGTCCTCGATCGCTGGTCGAACTACATGAGATCGGTGCCGTGCTGCGCGACACCACTGACGACCCCGGCCCGGAGGCGCGCCTGGCCGAGGCCGGCGAGTGTATGAGACG
Source organism: Paraplanobispora takensis (assembly GCF_016863195.1). Taxonomy (GTDB): domain Bacteria; phylum Actinomycetota; class Actinomycetes; order Streptosporangiales; family Streptosporangiaceae; genus Planobispora; species Planobispora takensis. The sequence goes on from NZ_BOOK01000046.1 coordinate 105,099, forward strand.
GATAGTCGATCTCCTGCAGAAAGCCGACTTGCAGGCCCGGCGCTCCCATGTCGCGATCGGCCGTATCGTGCAGGCCGACCCTGCCCCCGACGCCGTCGCAGATCGACCCATAGCGTTACGGGGTTCAGCAGAGCAACGGAACACCCCTCGGTCGACGAGCTCGGTCGCACGTTGATCTACCGGTGTCCCGTTGTCTCGTTCAACCCTCTTGACGCACGGTCTCGCCCCCGCAGCGGCGTTGTCGATCGCGGTCATCACCGAAAAAGTGCCACTGGCCCATCGGTCGCCTGCTCCTACTCGGCGCGCGTGCCGCTCCCCCGGTCCCGCCGAGGCCAGGCGGTGACGATGGTCCCGGCCGGTGGTGGAGGCGGCCAGATGCGACGGCGGCCCCGTCCTGGAGGACAGGGCCGCGCAGCCGGGGTTGAACTTGGGAGGTCAGCAGCCTTCCAGGCCCCACCGGCTCATGACGGGGGTGTCCTTCTTGTGTAGTTCTCCCGTGGTGTAGGGCGGCACGCTCTGGCACCAGCCCCAGGTCCGCTCCGAGCCGGTACCGATCCACGCCCGCACCATTGGCGAGCTCCCGCCGCCGCAGTTGCGGTAGGAGACGTACTGCACGCGGTTGTACACATAGGAGCTTGCACCGCACGGCTCGGCCTGGGCCGGACTGGCCGGGACGGTGAGCGTCGCTCCGATGAGTGCCGCAACGGCCGCTGCCCGCATGAGGTGCTTCATGGGTCCTCCTCCCGGTCCCGGACACCCGGGACGATCATGGCCTCAAGTCTGCGAGCCGGCTCCTGCCGAAACCCTGCA
>NZ_BOOK01000047.1 GCF_016863195.1 Paraplanobispora takensis
GCGCACCGGCCTTCACACGCGTGCCCGCACCGGCCTTCACACGCGTGCCCGCACCGGCCTTCGCATGTACGCGTACCGTCTCCGTGCCCTTCATCGGGCCTGCCTCAGCAGTAGGTTTATCCGCCCGGTGCCCCCGCATGACGAGCACTGCCTCTCGTCGGCGGTGACGCCCTCGCCCCAGCACGGGACGCACTCCTGCAGGGCGTCGAACCGGGGATCCCGGTAGATCCTCCGCGTCCCCTTGCGGATGATCTGCCACCCCTGCCTTCTCGCGCGGGCGTCGTCCTCGGCGAAAGCCCGGTCCAGGAGGCCCCCGATGCACTCCTGGACGAGTTCGCGCAGGTGGGAGTAGCTCTTGCTTTGATTCGTGATGTTGTTACCATGCCGCATGAGGGGTTGCTCCTTTCGCCTGTGACCAGCAGCTGGTGATCCCTCTTCAGCTGGACCGATGCCGCGAACATCGGTCCAGCTCGCGTTCGCGCCCCCTCCGCTTCCTTATCGTCACCTCGACGACAGCCCCCTTATCGTCAGTCCGACGCTAGACTGCCTCTAGATGTAGAGTGCGCCTGGAAAGCGCCATTGGCAAGTGCCAATCGAACATGCTCTTGGCGATTGCCGGTAAGGGACACCCAATCCGATAGGTAACCGCCCATCCGCTTTGGGTTCGTGTGTCGAATGACGTAGACAAGCGATGGTTACGTGTTTGCATAGAAGGTGGACCTTCCCTGCCCTCCCGGGGATAAGGTGTGCGGCAGCGGCTGGCAACTGCCAATCGAACCTGCCGTTCGAACATGCCGTCTACGCGCAGCTAGGCCGTACTCGAAGGCAAGGTGAACGATCATGGCTGGGTCCAGCCCCACCCTTCGTCGCCGTCAGCTCGCCGCCCGCCTGCGCGAACTGCGCCTCCAATCGGGGATGAACATCGAGGACGTGGCCAACCGGCTGCTCTGCTCGACCACCAAGATCAGCCGTCTGGAAACGGCACAGCGGGGAGTGAGCCTCCGGGACGTTCGCGACCTGTGCCAGATCTACGGGGTCACCCAGCAGGCCGAGATCGACGAACTGATGCAGATGGCGCGCGAGGCCAAACAGCCCGGACTACTCGAGAACTCCGGCCTTACCGCTGTCGAAAGTACGTTCCGTACCTATATCGACCTGGAGTCGGCAGCCGCCTCGATCACCGAGTTCCAGACCTCATACCTGCCCGGACTTCTGCAGACCCGCGACTACGCTCATGCGCTTATACGCGGAATGCTTCCGAGAATGGCGCAGGAAGTTCTCGAGAGCAGGCTGGAGTTTCGAATGAAGCGCCAGGAACTTCTCCTGAGAAACGACGCCCCCCAATATTGGGCAGTGACCGACGAGGCTGCACTCCGCCGAAGAGTGGGCGACGATCAGATAATGCGCCGGCAGCTCGAGCGTATCATCGAAATCGGCGACCTACCCAATGTCACGATCCAGGTAATACCATTCACGGCGGGTTCGTACATGGGACTGGACAACTCTTTTGTGCTTTTCAAGTTCCCCAACCAGTCAATTCTTGACACGGTGTACATCGAGGGACTTGTCAACAACAGCTACCTTGAAAAGGATTCCGACACGCAGCCCTACAGGGAAGCAATAGAGCATCTGCGCGCCACAGCCCTGAACCCCAGGGGATCGATCGCGCTTATTTCAGAGATCTGCGCATCATACTCCGGGTGACACAGTGACATTGTGCGGGGATTATGGGCGACACCACAGAGAGGACAATGAGCATGACAATGAAGTCTGCCGAATATTCCGATCAGCCGGAGATCGAGTGGCGCATCTCGAGCAAGTGCAACGGCGGTCAATGCATAGAAGTCGCCAAACTTCCCGGAGGGCTGGTCGGAATGCGCGACAACAAGGAACCGAACGGTCCAGTCCTTCAGTTCACACGCGAACAGTGGCAAGACTTCATCAACGACGTCAAGCAAGGATATTGACAGTCTTTTTTGAGACTTCAATCAGCACATCAGCCACCTGACTCACACCAGCCGCTTGCATACCGCCATGACTGCGCGGTGCGTTAATCTTCTGTTGGCGTGCCTTCGATGAGGCTGTCGACCCTGCGGGAGGAAGCGCATCATGCAACGCCCCACCTTTCAGGGATCCTTTTGGCACACCCTCTGCAACAATGGCCAGTGCCCTCAAGTAGCCCGAGAAGGCGAGTGGATCGCGCTGCGTAACAGCGCCGACGGGGAGAACGGGCCCGTGGTCGTCTTCCGTGTCGACGAGTGGGATGAACTCGTGGCGAACATAGGTGACTTCACCAGCGAGAAGCTGGGAGGTTCTTCCAACGCGTGAGGTCCGGGCCGATCATGATGATCGGCCCGGACCTTTTCATATGGCGACCGGCCCGTGACGCCGGTCCGCCGGGGGTCAGTTGCGGCCGGGGGGCGGGGGGTTCCAGCCGGACTGGGGCGGGACGGGGGTTCCGTAGTTGTTCGGCGGGGGGACCGGCGTGCCGTACGGGGACGGCGGCGGGGGCGTGGCCGACGGGGAGCCGGCGTACGGGGCCGAGGGGGTGCCGGGGTACGGCGCCACAGGAGCGGCAGGACCCTGCGGGGCACCGGGGCCGAACGGGACGGCAGGCGTTCCGAAACCCTGAGCGGCGGACGGGAAGGGCGCGGCGAGGGCGGCCTGGCGGCGGCGGAAGCGGCGGTTTCGGGCCATCAGCAGGCCGCCGGACAGGAAGAGCGCAAGCAGGGCGGCGCCGAAGATGCCGAGCGTCATCGGGTTCTTCAGCAGGCTCTTCTCGGTGGAGACCGGCTCGGCCTCGATCGAGGGCTCGGTGGCGGGGGCCGACGACTCGGTTCCGGCATCGACGGCCGGGTTGGCGGAGGCGCTCGCGTCCGGGACCGCCGAGGCCGAAGCAGAAGGGGTGGCGTCGCCGGTGCCGGCGGTCGGGGTGGCCCCCGGGGCGGTGTCGCGGCCGGCGGCGATGGCCTCCTGGGCCTCGGCGATGTATCCGGCGGCGTACGGGTGCAGCGGATACAGGCGCAGCGTCTCCTTGAAGCCCGCCAGCGCGGCGCTGTGGCGGTCGGCGAAGAAGTCGTTCAGCGCGGCGTTGTAGATCCGGGTGGTCTGCGACTCCTGGGGGGTGACCCCCTGGGCCGTCAGGAAGTCGTTGATCTGGCCGACGGGGAAGAACACGCTCTGGTTCTCCTGCCGGTCGGTGCCGCTCTCGTTGAGGTAGGTGGCCGAGACGAGCGCGATGACCTTGCCCTCGGCGTTGAAGACCGGGCCACCGGAGTTGCCGCCGTAGATGGGCGTCTGCGCCTGGATGTAGGGGACGTTCCGGGTGGTCTCGCGCCGCGCGCTGTAGACGCCCTCGGTGATCGCCGGGTACAGCCGGGACTTCTCGGTCAGGCCCGTGTCACGGTTGATCGTGCCGGGGAAGCCGACCGCGTAGAGGCTGTTGCCGACCCGCACGTCGCCGTCGACGCCGAGGGGCACGGTGGGCAGGTTGCGGGCGTCGGCGAGCTTGAGCAGGGCGACGTCCTTGCCCGGGCCGCCGGTGCCGTCCGCCGCGACGAGCTCGATCGGCAGGCGGGTGGAGGTCGCGTTCATGCCCCCGCCCGGCAGGGGCAGGACCACGCTGTAGCCGACCTTCACATCCGTGACCTCGAGGTTCCGGGTGTTGAAGGTGTCGTAGATCTTGGTGACCAGCTCCGTGAGCTCCTTGTCCGGCTCGACCGCGCCCATCAGGGCCTTCAGCTCGGCCTTGACGTCCTTCTCCGTGACGTCGGCCAGGCCGTACGTCGCGAAGCCGGCCTGCACGTCGGCCGGCGCGCTCTGGACGCAGTGCCCGGCGGTGATCATGTGGCCGTCCGGGGTGATCCACCAGCCGGTGCAGGTCCCGGTGAACGTGACGTCGTCGGTGCGCTGCGGCTCGGCGGCGCCGATGTACTTGCCGGGGTCGGCGGCGACCTTGCCGAAGGCCCACTTGGCGATGCTGAGCTGGTCGGAGGGGATCCGTCCCTTGCGGGCCTGTTCCTGCGCCTGCTTGTGCAGGGCCGTGAACGCCTTCTTGGGGGCGGCGCTGGGCACCGTGATCCGGCCCGAGTAGGTCGTCTCGATCAGCTGCACGGCGGGGTTCGCCTGAGCGGCGATTCGCGTCGCCGCCGGGGCCGGATCGGTCTCGGCCACGGCCGCGCCGAGTGATCCCAGCGCCCCCGTCATGGCCAGCGCCGCCACCACGGCCATCCGCCGCGTCGAATTTCCGCTCACTTCTGCCACCCCGTCGTTGCCCGCCCCTTTCCTTGCACCGGGACGGCTGATGGCGGAAGTCTGCCGAGCCGCGCTTAACCCCCACTTGTAACTCGGTGAAGTCCCAGCTCAGGGCCGGTTTCCCGAGTCGTTTTCCGGTGCCGGCGCACCCTGTAGGACGATGGACGGGTGAGTTTCGAACTGGCCGTATGGCACGAGCCCAAGCCGATCACCAAGGAGTACGCCGAGAACGTCTTCCGGGCGCTGCGCCGGGGGGAGCCCGCATCCGCCGGGGCGCATCCCGGGGTGGCGGCGTTCGCCGGTCAGCTGGCCGAGGCCGAGCAGATCTCCCCCGAGTACGCTCTCGTCACCGTCGAACTGGAGCGCTCGGACGAGGTGGCGGGCGCGGCCTTCCGCCTGGCCCGCGCGTGCGGGCTGGTCTGCTACGACCCGCAGCGCCGCCTGGTGCACAACCTCGAGCCCGTCGGCGCCTACCCGGGCATGCAGATGCACACCGGCGACGGCATGATCCTGGTCGACCCCGACCTCCAGCTCGTCGACGACGCGCTCGCCACGATGTCCCCGCAGAACCCCTTCACCGCGCTGGTCGTCTTCGGCCGGCACTTCATCCAGTCGTCCCCGGAGACGGGCGGCTACGAGCTGGAGTACAAGGACAGCGTCCGGAATGAGATGTTCCGCACCCACGTCCCGGATCTGGAGGCCGTGCAGGACGCCTTCACCGAGTACGCCACCGGCGAGTGCGACTTCCTCGACCGCCACGACTGGCAGCGCGTCTGACCCGGCCCGCCGACTAGGCTCCCCGCCATGCCCTCCCGCCCCTCCGGAACCGGCTCCTCCGGAACCCGCTCCGCCCGGTCGAAAGCCCCGGCAGCCCCGAAGGACCCGGTCGCTCCGAAGGTCCCCGCCGCCCTCACCCCCGCGGAGGTCCCCCGGCACGATCTCGACGACGACACCGCGTACCGGTCCGCCGAGTTCAGGAGCGCCGACCTGTCGGACCGCCACGCGGACGGGCTCGACATCAAGGGCTGCCGCCTGCTCGACACGGGGTTCTCCGGTGCGGCGATGCGCCGGGCGAGCCTGTCCGACGTCGAGCTGGAACGCTGCGACCTGTCGAACATGACGGTCAGGGCTTCGACGATGCACCGCGCCCGGGTCTCCGCCAGCCGGCTGACCGGCATGAGCTGGTCCGAGTGCTCGTTCAGGGACGTGGTCTTCGACGGCTGCCGGGCCGACCTGGCGGGCTTCCGGTTCTCGACCTTCAAGAACGCCGTCTTCCGCGACTGCGCGATGCCGGAGGCCAACTTCCAGAACGCCGACCTGCGCGGGGTCCGCTTCGAGCACTGCGACCTGACCGGCGCCCAGTTCTCCGGTGCCCGGATGGAGGGAGCCCGGTTCGCCGACTGCACGCTGTTGCGCATCAACGGGGTGACCAGCCTCAGGGGTGTCATCATCAAGAGCCGCGACGCCCAGGGGCTGGTCTACAGCCTCGCCGGAGCCATGGGCATCACCATCGAGGACTGAGTCACCAGAGCATGATCGCGGTGTTCCCTGAGCTCCAGGCCGAGTAGAGCCTGATCCTGGCCACGTAGCGGTGGCCCTTGCGGAGGTTGAACTCCAGGGTGCTGTTGCGGTCCTGACCGCTGTCGTCGTCGCCCGCGAGATAGCGCAGCTCACCGTCGACGTCCTCGAAGACCACCAGCACGGTGTCGCTGTCCCCGAACGCGCCCAGCCGGTATCTCCGGGTCTCCTCCGGCCTGATCTCGAAGTTCTCCTGCTCTCCGGACCTCAGGCTCAGCGGAGCGGACTGGAACGGGCTCAGCTGCCGGGCCTTGTCGTCCTCCAGCGGCGGATACCACCGCAGGACGTACTCCCTGTCGAGCGCGGACAGCCGCAGCGACGGCCTGATCCCCGCCCGGTACTCCTCCGGCTGGAGGATCAGGTCCGCGGGGAAGCCGTACTCCATGATCGAGTCGGGGTCCCAGGTGGATCCGGAGACCTCCTGCGGCGACAGCTTGCGCAGCACGTTGTGGAACGTGGTCTGCCGGGGCCAGTTGTTGGGCGGCCCCCCGAGATAGCGGTACACCGCCTCCTCGTCCCAGACGATGCCCGCGAACGGGTTCTGGTGCTCGTGGGCGAAGCCGAGGGTGTGGCCGATCTCGTGGAGCGCGGTGGCCATGCCGTACTCGTCGGTCAGGTCCCAGCCGAAGTTCATGGTCCGCTCCTGGATCCCGATGTCCAGCACGTCCCGGCCGACATAGGACCACGAGCCGTCGTCCTGGGCGAACCCGATCCTGATCTCGGCCTCGGACGCGGAGTCGACCTCCTTGAACTCCAGCCCGATCCCGAGTTCCTTCCACGTCCCGAACGCCTGGCGGACCCGGTCGCTCTGCCGCCGGTCGGCGCTCCAGTCCCCGTCGGCGAAGAAGAAGTAGTGCAGGACGGTGCCGTTCACCCACTTGGTGCGGTTCAGCAGGATCGCCCTCTGCCGCTCGAAGCTGAGGTCCGGACTCAGCGGGATCTCCGGCCGCACGGGCTGGGAGCAGTACGGCAGAGCGGTCCGAGGTGTCGTGTCTCCGGTGCCGGTCATGGTCACTCCTCTGCGTTTCCCCGCGGCCGATCCGCTCCCATTCCCCTCCGGACGACCGGGCGCCGCCTCATCCCCGGCGGGTGATCCCCGCGGGATCGGAACCCTCGGCCTTCTACTTTCCCATGAGGAAAGAAGGTGCTACTTTCCTCATAGGAAAGTAGAAGACAGGGAGGGCACATGAACTCTCGCGACGCCCAGCTCGCGCTCGACACCATCCGCAGCTTCCAGGACATCACCCGTGAGGAGATCGTCCGTCAGCTCTTCCCGCTGCCCCACGTGCTCCTCTCGGCGCTCGGGCTCTTCGCCACGCTCATGTCGACCGATCTCCCCCACCCGTGGGACACCGTCACGCTCCTGGCCGGGCTCGGCCTGTACATGGGCGTCTGGATCAGGTGTTCGTACGGGAACTCCGTCTACAGGAGGCCCACCCTCTGGGAGGCGGGGGTCTGGGTGGCGCTGTGCGTCGCCCTCCTGGTCGTCTTCTTCGTCGTCCGGGCCGCGGCCTTCTCCCTGTTCGACGTACCGGCGCACGGGCTGCTGTCCCCGGGCACGGTCGCCGGCGCCGCGGCGACCGTGACCTATGTCGCGCTCACCCCCCTGGCCCGCCGAGCCCTGAGGAAGCTGATCCACCAGAGTGGCGGGCGCGCCTGATGGATCCACTTTTCAATGAGTTCCTGCACGTTCCCGCCCGGCTGTCGATCGTCGCGCTCCTGGCACCTGCCGACTGGGTCGACTTCGCCTTCCTCAGGGACTCGATCGGCACCAGCGACTCGGCCCTGTCCAAACAGGTCTCGGCGCTGGCCGCCGCCGGATACGTCGAGGTGCGCAAGGGACAGGACAAGCGGGCCCGCCGTACCTCCGTGCAGCTCACCCCCACGGGGCGGGACGCCTTCCAGCAACACGCCGCGGCCCTGGAACGCATCGTCGCACTCGCCAAAACCGCGGCGGAACAACCCGCCCGGGACAGCCAGGACCTGATCCCCAACCCCCGGGCCTGACCCCGCACGCCCCCCAGCACCACCACCTACGGCGCCCAGCCCTGCGCCCCTTCCCGCGCCGTGGGCTTCAGCTACGGCGGCCCGCCCCGAACGGCCCCGCCACCGATTGCTTCAGCCACCCAGCGTGCCCTGGGCGTCCGGGAAAAGCCCGCCACTACGGCGGGTCAGGGGTACGGCGGAGCAGAGACGGGCGCGGAGCGGGCGGGTGTGCAGGCCGGCGTATGAAAGGACCGCACCCCGCGCGCCCGGGCAGGCCGGAGGCCTGAATGCACCAGAGCCCCGCTGAGACGGCCGGCCGGAACACCCGCCCGCACAGCGCCCCGAATGTCCCCGCCCCGGTAGTGAAACACCCCGTCCCCGCCACCCCACCTCACCCGCCACACAAAAGCGCCGAAAACCGCCGCCCACCGTCCCGCCGTACCGGCGCCATGAGGGGTCGCACGCATGCACCAGCGGAAGAGGGCGGCAGCAGCGGGACCGGGGCGAGGTGGCGAAGTCCGGCGCCGGCAGGCCGAAGCCGTACCGGCGCCAACCCGGCGCCGACCCGCCGTACCGGCACTCACTCGCCGGGGAAGCGGACCCCGATCTGGGCGCGGACCTCGTCCATGATGCCCATCACGTCAAGAGTCGACTGCCACGGCACGAGCGGGCTTTCGAGCAGGCCCTCGCGCAGGCAGCGCATCGCCTCGGCCGCCTCGTGGTTCATGCCGTTGCCCTCGTAGGGGACATGGAACCTCTCGGGCTCGGCGTCCGCGAGGTACAGGGTGAAGGTGTCGGGGCGGAAGAACAGGTGCGGGAGTTCGATGCGGCCGAGCGGGCCGGAGATCGACGCGGTGACCGGGCTGTGGGTCGTGATCCCGCAGGAGAGCATCGCGGCCGCGCCCCCTGGATAGCCGAGCAGCATGCCGGTGTTCTCGTCCACACCCTCGGGTGTGATCCGGGCCCACGACTGCACCTTCTCCGGCGCGCCGAGGATCATGTGGGCGAACGACACCGGATAGACGCCCAGGTCGAGCAGGGCGCCGCCGCCCAGCTCCGGGTCGCGCAGCCGGTGGCCGGGGCCGACGGAGACGGAGATCCCGAAGTCGGCGTGCACGGTGTTCACCGGGCCGAGCACGCCCTCGCCGACCAGTGAGACGATCTTGCGGATCGCGGGGTTGCACCGCATCCACATGGCCTCCATCAGGAAGAGCCCGCGCTCCCGGGCGAGGTCCACCAGTTCGGCGGCCTGGGCCCGGTTGAGCGTGAAGGCCTTCTCGCAGAGTACGGCCTTGCCGGCGTCGAGGCAGGTCGTCACCGCGTCGTAGTGGGCGTTCTGGGTGTTGGCGACGTAGACGATGTCCACGTCCGGGTCGGCGGCCAGATCGGCCCAGCTGCCGTGGGCGCGGGGGATGCCGTAGCGGTCGGCGAAGGCCTTGGCCGTCTCGGCCGACCGGGACCCCACGGCGACCACCTCGGCGTCCGGCAGCAGCTTCAGGTCCTCGGTGAAGGTCGCGGCGATGCCGCCGGTCGCCAGGATGCCCCACTTAATCGTGCTCATAAGGACATATCTCACCATGCCCAGCCACTCCATGGGAACGCTCCCACGGCGAATCACCCCACCTCACGAGCACCGGCGGCAGCCGTACGGCCCTGCGGAAAGCCTTCCGGGAAGCGAGCCGTACGGCCGGCGGCGGGGAGCCTCAGGCGCGGGTGTCGGCCAGCAGGGCGTTCAGCGTCAGGTTCGGGTGGTCCCGCAGGACGCCGCGCATCCGCCACTCGTCGGTGAACAGCGCCAGCAGCGCACCGTCGAGCGTCCGGGTGAAGACCTCGACGCCGCGCTGGCGGGCCAGGATCAGCGCGGACTCGGCGTCGGTGAGGCGGGCGATGCCGAAGTCGAGGCGGTCCATGGCGATCTCGGTGTTGAACTCCCCCGCCAGCCGGTGCTTGACCACGTCGAACTGCATCGGGCCGACCGCCGCGAGCACCGGCGACTGGTCACCGCGGATCTCGGAGCGGAGCACCTGGACGACGCCCTCCCCCTCCATCTGCTCGATGCCCTTGCGGAACTGCTTGGACCGGCTGGAGTCGCGGACCCGGGCGGTCCAGAAGTGCTCGGGCGCGAAGCTCGGGATCTTCGGGAACTCGACCGGCCGGCCGTCGTAGAGGGTGTCGCCGGGGCGCAGGGCCGTGGCGTTGACCAGGCCGACCACGTCCCCGGGGAACGCCTCGTCGATCGTGGCGCGTTCCTGGCCGAAGACCGACTGGGCGTACTTGGTCGCGAAGGGGCGTCCGGTCGCGGCGTGCGTCAGCACCATGCCGCGCTCGAACCGGCCGGAGCAGACCCGGACGAAGGCGATGCGGTCGCGGTGCGAGGGGTCCATGTTGGCCTGGACCTTGAAGACCAGGCCGGAGAACGGCTCCTCCAGCGGGCGCGGGTCGTCGTTCACGTCGGGACGGGGCGCGGGCGACGGGGCGATGTCCACCATGGCGTCCAGCAGGCGGCCGACGCCGAAGTTGGACAGGGCGGCGCCGAACAGCACCGGGGTCGACTCGTGGGCCTCGAACGCCTTCTGGTCGTGGTCGGCGCCGATCTCCGTGAGGAGGTCGACCTCCTCGGCGGCCCGCTCCCAGTCCTGGCCGATCTCGGCGAGGGCCTGCTCGGGGGTCAGCGCGGTCTCGATGGCCTTGGTCGCGCCGCCCGGGGTCCGGGTGTAGCGGACGGCCTGGTCGGCGATCCGGTCGATCACGCCGTGGAAGAAGCCGCCGGTGCCGATCGGCCAGGTGATCGGGGTGGGCCGCAGACCGGTCCGCTCCTCGATCTCGTCCAGCAGTTCCAGCGCCTCGCGGCCGGGACGGTCCCACTTGTTGACGAACGTGATGACCGGGATGCGGCGGTGGCGACAGACCTCGAACAGCTTCAGGGTCTGCGGCTCCATGCCCTTGGCGGCGTCCAGCAGCATGACCGCGCAGTCGACGGCGGCCAGCACCCGGTAGGTGTCCTCGGAGAAGTCGGCGTGGCCGGGCGTGTCGACGAGGTTGAACATGTGCCCGCGGTACTCGAAGCGCAGGGCGGCGGAGGTGATGGAGATGCCGCGGGCCTTCTCCATGTCCATCCAGTCGGAGGTCACGCCGCGCCGGCCGGCCTTGCCGTGCACGGCGCCGGCCTCGGTGATCGCGGAGGCGTGCAACGCCAGCGCCTCGGTCATCGTGGACTTGCCCGCGTCGGGATGGCTGATCACCGCGAACGTGCGGCGCCGCGCCGCCTCCTGCGCGATCGCGGTCATTCTCGTTCTCCTCGCGTGTCACGGAGCGTGTCCGAGTAGTGTCATGGGTGCCGCAACAGCTTACGCGGCACCACGACCGTCAATTGATGTGGCAACACTTTCTCAGGCCGCTTGCGCCACCACGGCGCACAGTGGATCGTTGGAAGATCTCGGTTCGACCGTGTCCGTATCGACTGTCCGAAAGCGACTCGCTCGTGCAACTCGATGTTCCAGTGGTGTGGGTTACAGTGGAGTGCAGATGATCACACTCCGCTACGCGGCGGGTTCCGACGTGGGCAAAGTCCGCCAGGGCAACGAGGACGCGGCGTATGCCGGCGCCCGGCTACTCGCCATCGCCGACGGGATGGGCGGGCACGTCGGCGGCGAGGTCGCCAGCTCGGCGGCGGTCGCCGCGATCGCACCGCTGGACCACGAGTGCCCCGCCGACCTGGTCGCCGCCGCCGAGGGCGCGGTCCGCCGCGCCAACCAGCGCCTGCGCGAGCTGATCGAGCAGGACCCGAGCCTCACCGGCATGGGCACCACCCTGACGCTGATGCTCTGGGACGGCCCCCGGGTGGCCCTGGCCCACATCGGCGACTCGCGCGCCTATCTGCTCCGCAACGGTGATCTCTACCAGATCACCTACGACCACACGCTGGTGCAGACCCTGATGGACGACGGCCGGATCACCGCCGAGGAGGCCGCCCGGCATCCGCACCGCTCGATCCTGCTCCAGGTCCTGGACGGCAGCGACAACATCGAGATCGACCTGTCGCTGCGGGACGCCGAGGTGGGCGACCGCTACCTGCTGTGCTCGGACGGCCTGTCCGGCGTGGTCGAGGCCGACCAGCTCCGCCACGTGCTCGCCACGGTCGACGACCTCGGCGACGTGGCCGGCAGGCTCATCGAGCTCGCCTGCGAGGGCGGCGGCCCGGACAACATCACCTGCGTCGTGGCCGACGTGGTCGACACCCCCGGCCCCGCCCAGGACACCCCCGTGGTCGTCGGCTCGGCCGACCCCTCCTGAGCGGCTGCCGCTCAATCCTGGCCGGAGCGCTGGTCAGCCGCTATCGTCGGTGATCCGTGCCCCTTGTCGATCACCGCTCCGGAAGGACGCCGTCATGTACAAGGAATTCGCCATCGAGGCGATCGTGTGGCTCATCCCCGTCGTCATCCTGGTGGGTCTCGCCTACATGATCACTGCCACCTGACCTCCCCGGAACCCCCCGCCGGAAGCACGTCCCCGCGATCCCGGCGGAAGTCCTCCCGGCCCCCGACGCCCCCGGCCTCCCCCTGCTCGGCAATCACGCTTTTTTCGAATTTCGGGAACTATCCGCTTTACTCCCGCTTTATCTCTATATAGTCAGGCACACGCTTCGGGGGAAGCGCTCTTCGTCACTTCACAGGGGGATCCCGCACGCCGATGACCCGGTTCGTCGACGCCGCACTGGCCTTTCCCACCGTCCTGTTCAGCTTTCTCCTCGTCGTGGTCGTCGCCTACTGGGTGCTCGTCCTCATCGGGGTGGCCGGGCTCGACGGTGACGAGGCGGTCGACGCCACCGAGGTGACGGGGTTCGCCGGAGTCCTGGCCGGGCTCGGGCTCGGCGGGGTTCCGGTCAGCGTGACCGTCTCGCTGCTGATCGTCATCGCGTGGTTCGTCAGCCTCGCGGGTTCCACCCTGGTCAGCGGTACCCCCGCCCTGACCGCCGTGCTGGCCGCAGCGCTCGCCTGCGCCTGGCTCGGCACCCGTCTCGTGGTGCTGCCGCTGCGGCGCACCGTCCCGAAGGAGCGCGTCCCCTCCCGCGCCGACTTCGTGGGCCGTACGTGCGTCATCCGGACCGGCCGGGTCTCGCGGGACTTCGGCCAGGCCGAGGCCACCGCCGCCGACGGCTCGTCCGCTCTCATCCAAGTCCGGCAGACCGGCGACGAGACCTTCCTCGCCGGCGGCACCGCCCTGATCTTCGCCTACGACGACGCCGGCGAATTCTTCTGGGTGATGCCCTACGACGCGGAACTCGATCCTGATCGTCCTATTTAACGAGGGGCTCCATGGACGTCATCTCCACCGGCCTCGGCGTGCTGCTCGCCGTGGTCCTGCTCGTCGCGATCGGGCTGATATTCATGATCAGCCGGCTGTTCCACAAGGTGGAGCAGGGCAAGGCGCTCATCGTCTCGAAGGTCAACAAGGTGGACGTCACCTTCACCGGGGCGATCGTGCTGCCCGTGCTCCACAAGGCCGAGGTCATGGACATCTCGGTGAAGACCATCGAGATCGAGCGCTCCGGCCGCGAGGGCCTGATCTGCCGGGACAACATCCGCGCGGACATCAAGATCACCTTTTTCGTCCGGGTCAACAAGACCGTCGAGGACGTGGTGAAGGTCGCCCAGGCCATCGGCACCGCCCGGGCCAGCGACCAGGACACGCTGCAGGAGCTGTTCAACGCCAAGTTCTCCGAGGCGCTCAAGACCGTCGGCAAGCAGCTCGACTTCGTCGACCTCTACACCCAGCGCGACCACTTCCGCGACCAGATCATCCAGGTCATCGGCACCGACCTGAACGGCTACAGCCTGGAGGACGCGGCGATCGACTATCTGGAGCAGACCTCGCTGCTCTCCCTGGACAAGAACAACATCCTCGACGCCCAGGGCATCCGCAAGATCACCGAGCTGACCGCGATCGAGCACGTGCGGACCAACGAGTTCCAGCGCCAGGAGGAGAAGGAGATCACCCGCCAGAACGTGGACGCCCGCGAGGCGATCCTCGAACTGGAGCGCCGCCAGGCCGACGCGGAGATCAAGCAGAAGCGCGAGGTCGAGACCATGCGGGCCCGCGAGGAGGCGGAGATCGCCCGGGTCCAGGCCGAGGAGCGGCTCAAGGCTCACGCCGCCGACCTGCGCACCCAGGAGCAGCTCGGCATCCAGCATGAGAACCAGGCTCGCGAGATCGCCGTGGCGGCCAAGAACCGCGAGCGGGTCATCGCCATCGAGACCGAGCGCATCGAGAAGGACCGGATGCTGGAGGTCATCGCCCGCGAGCGCGAGACCGAGCTGTCGCGCATCTCCAAGGACAAGGAGGTCGAGGGCGAGAAGCGCTCGATCGCCGAGGTGGTCCGCGAGCGGATCGCGGTCGAGAAGACCGTCGCCGAGCAGGAGGAGAGCATCAAGCGCCTGCGGGTGGTCGAGGAGGCCGAGCGGACCCGCCAGGCCGTGATCATCCAGGCCGAGGCCGAGGCCCAGGAGAACCTGGTCAAGGACATCAAGGCCGCCGAGGCCGCCGAGGCCGCGTCCAAGTACAGGGCGCGCGAGGCGCTGGTGCTGGCCGAGTCGCGCCAGCAGGCCGCCGAGCTCGACGCCCGCGCCAAGATCCGGCTGGCCGAGGGCGTGCAGGCCGAGGCCGCCGCGACCGGCCTGGCCGAGGTGCAGGTGGCCGAGCGCAACGCCGCCGCGATCGAGAAGGTGGGCCGGGCCGAGGCCGCCGTCGAGCGCGAGAAGGCGCTGGCCGCCGCCGAGGGCGAGCAGGCCCGGGCGCACGCCGTCGCCACCGCGGTGCGCGAGAAGCTCAAGGCCGAGGCCGAGGGCGAGCGGGAGAAGGCGCTGGCCGCGGCCGCGATGGTCGGCGAGAAGCTCAAGGCCGAGG
This sequence comes from Paraplanobispora takensis, assembly GCF_016863195.1. Lineage (GTDB taxonomy): Bacteria > Actinomycetota > Actinomycetes > Streptosporangiales > Streptosporangiaceae > Planobispora > Planobispora takensis. The sequence continues at coordinate 14,722 of NZ_BOOK01000047.1, forward strand.
CCGAGGGTCTGACCGAGAAGGCGGCGGCGATGGCGGCCCTGGACGACGCGAGCCGCGTCCACGAGGAGTACCGCCTGCGGCTGGAGGCGGAGAAGGAGATCCGGCTCGCCGGCGTCACCTCCCAGGTCAAGGTGGCCGAGGCGCAGGCCATGGTGCTCGCGGCCGGCCTGGAGAAGGCCAACATCGACATCGTCGGCGGCGACAGCGTGTTCCTCGACAAGCTGGTCGGCTCCGTCACGCTGGGCAAGAGCGTGGACGGCTTCGTCGACAGCTCCGACGTCGCCCGCACGCTCGCCGGGCCGTACCTGGACGGGTCGCAGAGCCTGCCCGCCGACCTGACGCGGGCCCTGGGCTCGCTGGGCGCCGGTGACGTGCGGGACCTGTCGCTGTCGGCGCTGCTGGTCAAGCTGATGGGCGAGAACGGTGCCGACGGGCAGCGGCTGCGCGAGCTGCTGGGCACCGGGGCGTCCGCGGGGACCGCGCCGAAGGCCACCGTGACGACCACGGTGCCCCCGGCCGTGGCGGCCGTGACCGCCACGACCGTCACCGGCCCCGCCGGTAACGGCGGCCCCGTCATCGACACGGTCCAGGAGTGACCGCGGACGTGACCGTCACCGAAGGCACGACCCCGGGGGTCCCGGGGACCGCTGAGACCACGGCGCTGGACGCGGGCACCTACGAGGTGCTCCGCGCCCGGCTCGCCGAGCAGGCGGCGGAGCTGGCCCGGCGGGCCGAGGCGCTCAACGCCCGCCGCCTGGAGGTCTTCGGCGGGACCGAGCTGCGCCTGGTCGGCACCGAGCGGATCCGCACCGAGAACAACTGCGTGCCGCGCGACATCGTCTCCATCGGCGGGCTCATGTTGTTCGGCTACAACGTGTTCATCGGCCTGAAGCCGGAGACGACGATCGACGACGTCTTCTCCGCGCACCGCTTCACCCGGGACGGCGAAGCCTTCCGGTTCGACCCCGGACCGGTGCCGAAGGACCCGCGCTTCGAGCGGGACTTCGCCGAGCTCTACCGCTACTACCGCGAGACCCGGCTGACGCAGCTGCGCCGGGTCGAGGGCAAGATGCTGGCCGTCTTCCGGACCGGCCCGAGCGACATCCGGGTGCTGCGCTGGCAGGTCGGCGCGGACGGCTCGCTGTCCTACGTCGACGACCGGGGCGAGCGCGACCACGTGTTCCCGCCGTCCCACGACTTCGAGTGGACCCCGGCCACCCGCGACGACCACGTGCTCGGCCGCCACCCGCACATCTCGATCCAGGGCGAGGTGTTCGTCGAGACCGTCGGCGGCGACCTCACCATCAAGATCGAGAACAACACCGAGACCGGTGAGGGCGTCTACCGCGAGCCGGTGGACGAGCCGCTGCAGAGCCTGGCCGACGCCGACGTCCTGCACGCCAGGGTCGGCCCGCTGATCCTGCTGCGCATCCGGCCCTACAACGAGACCGAGTGGCGGCACCTGGTCTTCAACACCCGGACCAGGGACGTGGTGCGGCTGGACGGCATCGGCCAGGCCTGCCAGCGGCTCCCCGAGGACCAGGGGATCATCTTCCCCGGCGGCTACCACCTGTCCACCGGCGTGGGCAAGACCTTCGACACCGACGTCACCGACCTGGAGTTCGAGCGGGTCATCCGCTCGGCCAACGGTGAGGACGTGCTCTACGTCTTCCACGCCCGCGCCGAGGGCCGCTCGCTGCTGCTGCCGTACAACGTGATCCGCAAGCAGGTGGCCACGCCGATCCCCTGCCACGGGTACTCGCTGTTCGACGACGGGACGATGGTGGTCTTCCGGGCCGTCTCGGAGGAGCCCACCCGGGTCCACCCGATGCAGGTGTGGCAGACGCCGTTCACCTCCGACCTGTACGCCGCCGCCCAGCCGGTCGGGACCGGCCCGCTGGAGCGGATCGGCAACGCCGAGCTGGTGCGCGGGATCTCCGACTGCCTGTCGGTGGCCCGCATGATCGAGGAGATGGCGCCGTCGGCGGGCGTCTTCGAGGCGCTGATCGCGGCCTGCACCCGCGTGTTCGACCACTACCACTGGCTCGGCGACCACGAGCTGCGCGGGCCGGTGGCCGACGTCCGGGCCACGGCCGAGCAGGTGCTCGACGAGTTCGAGAACGTCCGCTCGCTCACCGCCCAGGCCGAGGCCGCCCTGGAGGAGGCCGCGGGGGACGTGGCAGCCCTCGTACGGCGGGCGCGGGCCGAGGCGCCCCGCTCCGCCCGGGAGTGGGTGACCCTGCTCGCCGATCTCCGCCGGGCGCGGGGGCACCTGGTGACCCTGCGCGAGCTGCGTTACGCCGACCCCGGCCGCATCGGCCGGCTCGACGCCGAGCTGGAGGCCGAGCTCGCGGGGGTCGCGCAGCGGGCGGTGGCCTTCCTCAGCGGGGACGGGGCCTTCGCCGCCTACCACGAGGAGGTGGAGCGGCTGGCCGCCGGGGCGGAGGCGATCGCGACCACGGCCGAGGCGGGCCCGGTCGGCGAGCGGCTGGCCGGCCAGGCTCAGGGCCTGGAGGTGGTGATCGAGGTGGTCGGCACGCTCGACATCGCCGACGCGACCGTGCGCACCGCGATCCTGGAGCGGATCGGCGAGGTGCTCGGCGGGGTCAACCGGGCCCGCGCCGCCCTGGAGGCGCGGCGGCGCGAGCTGCTGGGCTCGGAGGGACGGGCCGCCTTCGCCGCCGAGTTCGCCCTGCTGGGACAGGCGATCACCGGGGCCCTGGCGATGGCCGACACCCCCGAGCGGTGCGAGGAGCAGCTCGGCCGGCTGATGCTCCAGCTGGAGACGCTGGAGTCGCGCTTCTCCGAGTTCGACGACTTCCTCGCCCGGCTCGGCTCCAAGCGGGAGGACGTCTACGAGGCGTTCTCCTCGCGCCGGCAGGCCCTGATGGACGAGCGGGCCCGCCGGGCCGACCGGCTGGCCGGATCGGCCGACCGCATCCTGTCGAGCGTGCGCAGGAGGCTGGCCTCGTTCGGCTCGCTCGACGAGGTCAACACCTACTTCGCCGCGGACCCGATGGTGGCCAAGCTGCACGCCGTGGCCGGGGAACTGCGCGACCTGGGCGACCAGGTCCGCGCCGAGGAACTGGAGGGCCGGGTCAAGTCGGCCCGCCAGGAGGCCGGGCGGGCTCTTCGCGACCGGCTCGACCTGTACGCCGACGGCGGCGAGACGATCCGGCTGGGCCGGCACCGGTTCGCGGTCACCACCCAGTCCGCCGACCTGACGCTGGTCCCGCACGGCGACGGGATGGCCTTCGCCGTCACCGGCACCGACTACCGCTCCCCCGTCCGGGACCCGGCCTTCGCCGAGACCCGGCCCCTGTGGAACCAGCTGCTGGCCTCGGAGTCGCCCGAGGTCTACCGCGCCGAGCACCTGGCCGCGCTGATCCTGTCGGCCGCCGAGGCCGGGACCCCGGTCCTGGGCGAGCAGGTGATCTCGCTGGACGCGCTCCACGAGGCCGCGGTGGCCGAGGGGGAGCTGGCGGCGATCGTCCGCCGGGTGGCGGAGAGCCGCTACGACGAGGGGTACGAGCGCGGCGTGCACGACCACGACGCCACGCTGGTCCTCGACGTCCTGCTGCGCCTGCACACGGGGGCGGGCCTGCTGCGCTATCCCCCCTCGGCCCGCGCGGCCGCCCAGCTGTTCTGGGCGCACGGGACCGACGAGGCCGCCCGCGCCGCATGGAGCACGAAGGCGGCGTCGCTGGCCCGGGCGCGCGCCCTGTTCGGGCACGTGGAGGCGGTGGAGGAGATCTGCCGCACCCTGTCCGGCGCCGTCGGGTCCTTCGTGTCCTCGCTCGCCGTACCCGTCGATCCTGACGGCGGGGACGACGTCGCCCTCGCCGGGGAGTACCTGTTCGAGGAGTTGGCCGGCGGGCCGCCCGGGTTCGTGACGAGCGCCGGGGCCAGGAACCTGCTCGACCGGTTCGAGCGGGCGCTGGGCACCTCGCGCAAGGAGTTCGAGGACGACCTGCGGGCCCTGGAGGACGACCTGCCGGGCCGGTACCGGCTGGCCTGGGCGTGGCTGGAGGCCTTCGAGCGCTCCGCCGAGCTGCCGGAGGCGGTGGCCGTACTGCTGTGCGCGCTGCCCCGTCACGACTCCTCGGCGGCGCTGACCGCGACCGTCGAGGGCCTGCTCGGCACGCACCCGCGCCTGACCGGGCGCGCCCTCGCGCTGCGGCTGGAGGAGTTCCTCGCCAGGACCCGGGACTTCAGGACCCGCCGCGTCCCGGCCTACCGGGCCTACCTGCGGCGGCGCGACGCCCTGGTCGCCGCCGAGCGTGAGCGCCTGCGCCTGGAGGAGTACCGGCCGAAGGTGATGAGCGCCTTCGTCCGCAACCAGCTGCTGGACGAGGTCTACCTCCCGCTCATCGGCGACAACCTGGCCAAGCAGCTCGGCGCGGCCGGTGACGCCAAGCGGACCGACCAGATGGGCATGCTGCTGCTCATCTCGCCGCCGGGGTACGGCAAGACGACGCTGATGGAGTACGTCGCCGACCGCCTGGGCCTGGTCTTCGTCAAGGTGAACGGCCCCGCGCTCGGCCACGTCACCTCGGTGGACCCGGCCGACGCCCCGGACGCGACCGCGCGCCAGGAGGTCGAGAAGATCAACTTCGCGCTGGAGATGGGCTCCAACGTCCTGCTGTACCTCGACGACATCCAGCACACCTCACCGGAGCTGCTGCAGAAGTTCATCTCGCTGTGCGACGCCCAGCGCCGCATGGAGGGCGTCTGGGAGGGCCGCAGCCGCACCTACGACCTGCGCGGCAAGCGCTTCGCGGTCTGCATGGCGGGCAACCCGTACACCGAGTCCGGCGGGCGTTTCCGCATCCCGGACATGCTGGCCAACCGGGCCGACGTCTGGAACCTCGGTGACGTCCTGTCGGGCAGGGACGAGCTGTTCGCGCTGAGCTACGTGGACAACGCGCTCACCTCCAACCCTGTCCTCGCCCCGCTGGCCTCCCGCGACCGCGGCGACGTCCGCCTGCTGGTACGGCTGGCGCAGAACGACCCCGCCGTCCGCGCCGACCGGCTCTCCCACCCCTACTCCCCGGTCGAGCTGGAGCAGGTCCTGGCGGTCCTGCGCAAGCTGCTGCACGTCCAGAAGGTGGTGCTGGAGGTCAACAGGGCCTACATCGCCTCGGCCGCCCAGGCCGACGCCTCCAGGACCGAACCGCCGTTCCAGCTGCAGGGTTCCTACCGGAACATGAACAAGCTCGCGGCCAGGATCGTCCCGGTGATGAACGACGGGGAGCTGGAGGCCGTCATCGACGACCACTATCTCGGCGAGGCCCAGACCCTCACCTCCGGCGCCGAGGCCAACCTGCTCAAGCTGGCCGAGCTGCGCGGCAGGCTCACCCCCGGGCAGGCCGGGCGGTGGGCCGAGGTGAAGGCCGCCTACATGCGGTCCCAGAGCCTCGGCGGCGCCGACGACGATCCGATGACCCGGGCCGTCGGCGCGGTCGGCCTGCTCGCCGACCGCGTCAGCACCGCCATCGGGCAGGCCGCCGACCGCCTGTCGGCCGAGCGGTGAGCCCGGCGGCTCCCCGGGTGCCCCGGGCGCCCGGGGAGCCTCAGGTGGTGAGCTTGCGCTCGGTCGCGGCGCCCACGACGAGCCGCTCTCCGGAGCCGGGGTGGGCGCCGAAGTCGGCCACGACGCAGGTGATGTTGTCGGGCCCGCCGCCCCGGTTGGCCAGGTCGATGAGCCAGCGCACGGCCTCGTCGGGGTCCTCGATCTCGCTCAGGGTGTTGAAGAGGGTCTCCGGGCCGACCACGGCGGTCAGGCCGTCGGAGCAGATGAGATAGCGGTCTCCGGCCTGGGCCTCGCGCAGGGTCAGGTCGAGCTCGCCGTCCCCGGTGCCCTCCAGCACCCGCAGGACCATCGACCGGCGCGGGTGCTCGGCCGCCTGCTCGGGGGTGATGCGCCCGTCGTCGACGAGCGACTGCACCAGGGTGTGGTCATGGGTGATCTGGTACAGCGCGCCGTCGCGCAGCATGTAGGCACGGGAGTCGCCGACGTGCGCCAGGGCGAACATGTCGCCGTCCCACAACATCGCGGTGAGCGTGGTGCCCATGCCGCGCAGCGCGGGCTCCTGCTCGCTCATCTCGCGGATCATGTGGTTGACGTCCTTGGCGACGGACTTGAGCGCCGCCTTCAGATCGTCGACGTCGGACGGCAGAGTGTCGTCCAGCGCCGCTATGGCGTTCACGGCGATCGAGCTGGCGACCTCGCCGCCGGCGTGGCCTCCCATGCCGTCGGCGATGGCGAGCAGGCGCGTACTCGCATAGCCCGAGTCCTCGTTCGCCTCGCGGCGGACGCCGACGTCGGAGCGGGCGGCGTAGCGCAGTGCCAGTCCTTCGTTTTGTGCCATGAAGGCAGTAAAGCACTGGTTGAAGCACTTCACAAGCAAAGATGCTGTAGACCGTTTCAGCACAGTCAACTACTGTGGCTGAGTATGGAGGAGAGTCAGGAGATCACCGTGAACGCGGGCGACATCGCCCGGTTCGCCGACGTCGGCCGAGCCGCGGTGAGCAACTGGCGCCGTCGTCACGAGGACTTCCCCCAGCCGATCGGAGGAACCGCCTCCAGCCCGCTTTTCTCCCTGTCCGAGGTCACCGCGTGGCTGCGCGGCAACGGCAAGTCCTTCGAGGTCTCCCTGGGCGACCTGGTCTGGCAGCGGATGCGCACCACGGTCGACGACCTGCGCCTGGGCGAGCTGGTCGGCCGGATCGGGGCCTTCCTGCTGTTCCTGCAGCGCGACCCCGCGGGCTGGCGCAGGCACGGCGCGCGCCTGCGCGCCGGCGACTACGACATCACGGCCGTCACGGCCCTGGCCGGGCCGGTGGCGGCCGCCACGGCCGACCTGCCCGGCTCGCCCGGCCTCGCCCCGGACGACGACCCCGCCCTGCTGCGGCTCACCGCCCGGCTGGCCACGGAGAACGGGCCCCTGGCGGCGTTCGAGTTCCTGTGCGCACGCTATGTCGAGGCGCACTCCCGGCAGCTCTCCGTCACCAGGGACGACGTCGCCGCCCTCATGGCGCGGCTGGTCGATCCCGGCGGGGGCACCGTGCTCGACCCGGCCTGCGGGGTCGGCACCCTCCTGCTGCACGCGGCCGGCCCGCTCGGCCAGGAGATCAACGAGACCAACGCCCTGCTGACCGCGGTACGGCTGCTGCTGCGCGGGACGCGGGCCCGGGTGGTGGCCGGCGACTCGCTCCGCGAGGACGGGCTGGCCGGCGAGCTGGCCGACGCGGTGGTCTGCGACCCGCCGTTCAACGAGCGGGCCTGGGGCTACGAGGAGCTGGCCGGCGACCCCCGCTGGGAGTACGGCCTGCCGCCCCGCGGCGAGCCGGAGCTGGCCTGGGTGCAGCACTGCCTGTCCCACGTCAGGCCCGGCGGCCTGGTGGCCGTCCTGATGCCGTCCGCCGCGGCCAGCCGCCGCCCCGGCAAGCGGATCCGCGGCAACCTGCTGCGGGCGGGGGCGCTGCGGGCCGTGATCGCCCTGGCCCCCGGCGGACCGGACCTGTGGGTGCTGCGCCGTCCCAACGGCGAGCGGCCCTCCTCGCGGCTGCTGATCGTGGACGCCGCCGAGGACCTGTCGATCGTGGAGCCCGCCTGGCGCGCCTACACGGCCGACCCCGAGGCCGAGCCGCCGGGGGCCCGCACGGTGCGCATCATCGACCTGCTCGACGACGAGGTGGACCTCGCGCCGGGGCGGCACCGCCCGCCGCAGGGCGGGGTCGACTTCGTCCGCGACTTCAGCGACGCGCTCCACCGCTTCAGGGAGGCCTCGGCCCCACTGCCCGAGGCGCCCCCGGCGCTGGAGATGCTCGCCGAGCGGCAGGAGCTGCCGACCACGACGATCGGCGATCTGGTCAAGGCGGGCCTGGTGACCATCCTGCAGGCCCCCGCCAAGATGACCGCCGACGAGGGCACGGTCCCGGTGCTGACCGCCGACGACGTCGCCGCGGGTACGGCCCCCTCCGGCGGGACCCTGCTCGATCCGGGCCTGGTCATGGTCGAGGCCGGCGACGTGGTGACCACCGCCCTGGGAGCGGTGCGGGTGGTCGAGCTGCCGGGCACGGCGCTCGGGCCGCAGCTCACGCTCTACCGGGTGGACCCGGCCCGGCTCGACCCGTACTTCCTGGCGGGCTTCCTGCGCTCCGCCGACTCCTCCCGCGTGCACCCCAGCTCCAGCCGGCTCGACGTGCGCCGGGCCCGGGTGCCGGTGCTGCCGCTGGCCGAGCAGCGGCGCTACGGCGTCGCCTTCCGCGAACTGGCCGCCCTGGAAGATCGATTGCGTGAGACGGCGGCACTGGGGAAGACGTTGATCCGGCTAGGCTTTGATGGACTGGTCGACGGCCATCTGAGGCCGTGTGGCCAAGGGGTGTAGTGCCCGCAGGTCCATGGGAGGGTCGATGGTCATCGGCGACCGCTACATTCTCGACGACCTCCCTCTGGGACAGGGCGGGATGGGCGCCGTCTACGCCGGTCACGACAAGCACCTCGACCGCAGGGTCGCCGTCAAGTTCCTGCGCCTGCTTCCCGGGCCGGACGCCGAGCTGGAGCGGCGCTTCCTGCGGGAGGCCAGGATCCTGGCCAGGCTGGAGCACCCCGGCGCCCCCGTCCTGTACGACTTCGGCGCCTTCGAGCAGCGGCTGTTCCAGGTGATGCAGTTCATCGAGGGCGTCACCGTGGCCGACCTGGTCAGCGAGCACGGCCCGCTGCCCGTCCCGTGGGCCGCCGCGATCGCCGCCCAGGCCTGCGCGGTGCTGTCGGCCGCCCACGCGCTGTCCATCTATCACCGCGACCTCAAGCCGACCAACCTGATGCTCTGCCCCGACGGCAGCGTCAAGGTCCTGGACTTCGGCCTCGCCATGCTCCGGGAGACCGACTCCACCAGCTTCACCCGGGTCGGCCAGATCCTGGGCACCCCGTCCTACATGGCCCCCGAGCAGATCCAGCGCGGCCTGGCCGGCCCGCGCAGCGACCTGTACGCCCTGGGCTGCGTGATCCACGAGATGCTGACGGGCAGGCAGCTGTTCACCGGCCCCACCGAGTACGCCGTCTTCGAGCGCCAGGTCAAGGAGCGCCCGCCGCCGGTCCCGGGGATCCCCGCGGAGCTGGACCGGCTCCTGGCCGAACTGCTGGAGAAGGACCCCGACAGGAGACCGGCCGACGTCGACGTCCTGTACGACCGCCTCCAGGCCTTCGCCGTCGACCTGCCCATGCTGCCCGGCTTCCTCACCCCGCCGTCGGTGTCCAGCCCCGGCCGGATGTACGCCCGCGTGGTCGGCCGGGTCCTGGCCTGACCCGGCCCGCCGCCCTCCTCCACGCGCCGGTCCCGGCCGGCGCCGTCCTCACGCGCCGGTCCCGCCCGGTGGCGCTCTCACACGCCGGTCCCGGACGGCGTGCGGGAGGTGTGGGCCTCGATCTCCCGGGCGGCCCACTCGGCCCACTCCTGCTGCATGCGGGTGAAGCGCAGCCCCCACTCCAGGGCGATGCGCCCGTAGACCGAAAGATCGTGATCGTCGTCGGCGACTATCGGGCGGATCGTCTCGAGGTGCTCGTGGGAGCGGGTCGCGACGGCACCCTGTTCCTTCAGGTAGGCGCGGGCCTGCTCGGCGCCGACCGCGCCGAGGAAGAACACCCTCAGCAGCATGTCGCTGCGGCGCAACTGCTCCGGCGGGACCTCGACCAGCCAGTGGCGCAGCTCGGCCATGCCCGCCTCGGTCGGCCCGTAGGCCTTGCGCCCCCTGGGCCCCTCGGCGACGACCTCGATCAGCCCGGCGTCCGCGAGGCGGCCGAGCTCGCCGTAGAGCTGGCTCTGGGTGGCGGGCCAGACGTTGGCGAGGGAGATCTCGAAGATCTTCAGCAGGTCGTAGCCGCTGGCGGAACCCTGGGACAACAGGCCGAGCAGTGCGTGGCGGAGGCTCATGGCGGCGATTCTATATTCCAGGATTGACATGTCACAACAGGAGGTTCTAGTTTTGACATGTCACTACAGGAACGTCATGAGGAGCCGATCGTGGTTCAGAGCTTTGCCGGTTTTCTTCCGTGGATCGTGTACGGGATCATCGCCACCGGAGACAACTGGCGCTACGGAGCCCTGGCCGGACTCGTGATCGCCCTGGCAGTGATCGTGATCGACCGCCGGTCGCACAAGGCCTGGGACGAGATGGTGATCGAGACCAGCGGGGCGGTCTTCTTCGCGCTGTCGGCCGTGTTCTCCTACGCCGCTCCCGACTCCCCCCTCACCCCGTACGGCCCGGCCCTCGTCAACGTCTGGCTCGCCGCCACCGCCTGGGGTTCACTGGCCATCGGCCGGCCCTTCACCCTGGGCATCGCCCGCCGGATGGCCGACCCGAAGGTGTGGGAGTCGCCGATGTTCTACCGGGTGAACGCCGTCATCACCGGCGTGTGGGCCGCGAGCTTCACCGTCGCCGCGGCCGGGCTGGCCGTGCTGATCAGCCAGAACCCGCACGCCACGGCCGCCGTCATCACCGTCAAGGTCGTCACCTTCGTGGCCCCCGCCCTGTTCACCGCCCGCTACCCCAAGCTCGTGGCCGCCAGGGCGCAGCGCCTCGCCGCCTGATCCCCGTCCGTCCGTCACACCCGTCGCTCCCGCCGAGGAGGAAACCGTGACCACTCCCGCCGTCTCTCCCACGACCCCCGCCTACCTGCGAGGCCACCTCGCCCCCGTCCCCGACGAGATCAGCGCCGTCGACCTGGCGGTGACCGGCGAGATCCCCGCCGAGCTGGCCGGCCGTTACTTCCGCAACGGCCCCAACCCGCTGCCCGGCCAGGACCCGGGCCACTGGTTCGCCGGGCACGGCATGATCCACGGCATCCGGCTGCGCGAGGGCCGCGCCGAGTGGTACCGCAACCGGTGGACGAAGACCGCCGCCTTCACCGAGGGCGCGCAGTTCGTCAGCGACACCGGCGTCGTCGACCGGGCCGCGGTCACCGCCAACACCCACGTCATCCGGCACTCCGGGCGCATCCTCGCCCTGGTCGAGAGCGGCCTGCCGTACGAGATCAGCCCCGAGCTGGAGACCCTGGGCCCGCGCGACTTCGGCGGCAGGCTGACCACCGCCATGACCGCGCACCCCAAGGAGGACCCGGCGACCGGGGAGCTGCTGTTCTTCGGGTACGGCTTCGCCCCGCCGTACCTCACCTACCACCGCCTGTCGGCGGACGGCGAGCTGGTCGAGAGCCGGGAGATCGAGGTCCCGGGCCCGACGATGATGCACGACTTCGCGATCACCGCCAACCACGTGGTGTGGCTGGACCTGCCGGTGGTCTTCGACATGGAGTGGGTGGGCCGCGGCCTGCCCTACCGGTGGAACGACGCCTACGGCGCGCGGCTCGGCGTCATGCGCAGGGACGGCGGCGACGGCGGGAAGGTGCGCTGGTACGAGATCGACCCGTGCTACGTCTTCCACGTCGGCAACGCCCACGAGGACGCCGAGGGGCGGGTCGTCCTGGACGCGGTCCGCTATGCCCCCGGCTCGTTCCGGCGGATCTGGGGGGAGATCAGCGGGGACTCCGACCCGGCCGCCTCCGCCGCCGTGGTCGGCGAGGCGACGCTGCACCGCTGGACCCTCGGCGCGACCGCCCGGGAGGAGCAGCTCGACGACCGCGGGGTCGAGTTCCCCAGCATCAACGGGGACCGCACCGGGCTGGCCGGCCGCTATCTCTACGCGGTGGCCGGTGACGCGGTCGTCAAGTACGACACGGCCACCGGCTCCAGCCAGGTCGAGGAGACCGGCGGCGCGACCGGGGAGGCCGTGTTCGTGCCCGCCGAGAGCGCGCGGGCCGAGGACGACGGCTGGCTGATGTCGGTCGTCAGCGCCGGGGACGGCTCGGAGCTGCAGGTGCTGGACGCCGGCTCCCTGGAGCGGGTGGCGGCGGTACGGCTGCCGCGCCGGGTGCCCGCCGGCTTCCACGGCAACTGGTTCGGCGACGAGGGCTGAGCGGACCGCCGGGAGTCAGGGGCGGGCCGCCGACAGGCCCGCGATGATGAGGTCCACGGCGACCTCGAAGGTGTCGTCGGCGTCGGCGACACCTCCGGGGCCGTCCTGCTCGGCGAGGATCCCGGTGCACTCGGCGAAGACGAAGCCGGAGACGAAGGTGAACAGCGCCTTGCGGGTCTGCGCCAGCCGCTCCTGCGGGACCCCGGCGGCGACCAGGATCCGGTTGAGCACGTCCCACAGCGGATAGTCGTGCTTGAGCGCCTCCGGGTGCGACTGCACGTACAGCCAGAGCGAGGGGTGCCGCTGCGCGATCGAGCGGTAGGCGTGCCCCAGGGCGCGCAGCTGGTCCTGCCACGGGGTGCCGTCGTCGGCGGGCAGCCTCAGCCGGAGCGTCACCGTGGAGCAGACCTGCTGCAGGAGCGCGGTCTTGTTGTCCACGTGGTGATAGAGCGACATCGGGTTGACGTCGAGCTCGGCCGCGAGCCTGCGCATGGACAGGCTCTCCACCCCGCCCGCGTCGATCATTCGCAGCGCGGTCGTGCAGATCTCTTCGAGCGTCAGGGGCTCCCCCCTGCGCGCACTCACGGCCATACACCGTATGGTAGCTATTGCCATACGGTGTATGGCCGGTGCCGTCAGGGGATCACCGGCCGAGGGAGGAGTTCCCATGTCCGCGACTCGTGCCGTGCCCGCCCCGCGGGGCCTGCCCGTCCTCGGCAACACCCTGCAGATACCGGCCCACTCCCCCAACGCGTTCCTCGACGCCCTCGCCGCCGAGCACGAGGAGGGCATCTACCGGCTGGAGATCCTCGGCCGCCGGGTGCTGTTCGTCTACGATCCCGACCTGGTCGCCGAGGCGTGCGACGAGAGGCGCTTCTACAAGGGCATCGACCCGCCGCTGTCCATCGTCCGCGACTTCGGCGGCGACGGGCTGTTCACCGCCCGCGGCAACGAGCCGGTCTGGGGCCAGGCGCACCGCATCCTGATGCCCGCCTTCAGCCAGCGTTCCATGAAGGCCTACTTCCCGCAGATGCTCCAGGTGGCCCGGCAGCTCGTCGCCTCCTGGGAGCGCAGGCAGGGCGAGGACCTGCCCGTCTCCGACGACATGACCCGGCTCACCCTGGACACGATCTCGCTGACCGGCTTCGACCACCGGTTCGACTCCTTCTCCTCGCCCGAGCTCCACCCGTTCCTGCAGGCGATGGGGCGCGCGCTGACCGAGGCGATGCTCCGCAACCGGCGGCTCCCGCTGGTGACCAGGATGATGAAGAGGCGGGAGGCGGCCTACCGAGCCGACATCCGGGCCATGCAGGACCTGGTGGACGACGTCATCCGGCGGCGGCGCGCGGCGGGCGACACCTCGACCGGGGACCTGCTCGGCCTGATGCTGGGGGCCGCCGACCCGAGGACCGGGCGGCGGCTGCCGGATGAGAACATCCGCAACCAGGTCCTGACCTTCCTGATCGCCGGGCACGAGACCACCAGCGGGCTGCTCTCCTTCGCCCTGTACAACCTGCTGCGCAACCCCCACGTGCTGGCCCGCGCCTACGCCGAGGTGGACCGGCTGCTGCCCGGGGACGCGGCGCCCTCCTACGAGACGATCATGAAGCTGGACGTGATCCCCCGCGTCCTGGAGGAGACGCTGCGGATCTGGTCGCCCATCCCGGCCTTCGCGGTCAAGCCGTTCGCGGCCACCGAGATCGGCGGCTATCCGGTGGCCAAGGGGCAGACGACCGTCGTGCTCCTGCCCCCGCTGCACCGCCACCCCAAGGCGTGGGACCGGCCGGAGGAGTTCGACATCGACCGCTGGCTCCCCGAGCGGAGGAAGGAGCACCACCCGGCGGCCTACAAGCCGTTCGGCAACGGCGAGCGCGCCTGCATCGGGCGGCAGTTCGCGCTGACCGAGGCGCGGCTGGCCCTGGCGCTCGTCCTCCAGAAGTTCGCGATCTCCGACCCGGACGCCTACCGGATCCAGGTCAAGCAGACCCTCACCCTCAAGCCGGAGGGGTTCACGCTCCGGGTCCGGGAGCGCCTGCCGCACGAGAGGAACACCGCCGGAGGGGCCGACGCAGAGCGGGCCTCCGACGAGCGGCCGGTCGAGATGGCCGTCACCGGGACCGGGCTCACCGTCGCCTACGGCTCCAACCTCGGCACCTGCGCCGACATCGCCGAGCGGCTGGCCGGGCGGGCCGGCCGGGCCGGGTTCGCCGTCACCCTGACCACCCTGGACGAGCTGGCCGCCGCCCCGCCCGCGGCCGGAGCCCTGGTCGTCGTCGCCTCCAGCTACAACGGCAGGGCCCCCGACAACGCGCAGGCGTTCGACGCCCTGGAGGGGCTGGCGCCGCTGGAGGGAGTACGGCTGGCGCTGCTGGGCTGCGGCGACACCCAGTGGCCCAGCTACCAGGAGTTCCCCCGGCGGGCCTTCGCCAAGCTCGTCGCGGCGGGGGCCGTACCGCTGGTGGAGCGCGGCGAGGCCGACGCCGACGGGGACTTCGACGGCGACGTCACCGCGTGGACCTCGGCCCTGTGGGCGGCGCTGGCCGCCGAGTACGGCGCGGCCTCCGGAGACGACGGGCCGCGCTACGAGATGGAGGTCCTGACCGAGGCCGAGGTCCGGCCCGCCGTCGTCTCCTCCCGCGCCGTCCCGCTGACCGTCCTCGCCAACGAGGAGCTGACCGGCGACCCGGCCGGACTCTGGGACTTCTCGCTGGAGGCGCCCCGGCCGGGCGTGCGCTCGATCACCGCGAGGCTGCCCGAGGGCGTCTCCTACACCGCGGGCGACCACCTGGCGGTCTTCGCCAAGAACGACCCGGAGCTGGTGGAGTGGGCGCTGCGCTGCCTGCGCGTCCCCCGCGACCGGGTGGTACGGCTGCGCGCCCGGGGCGCCACCCACCTGCCGACGGACACCCCGGTCACGGCCGGGCTGCTGCTGGCCGAGTTCGCCGAGCTGCAGGAGACGGCCGCCCGCGCCGATCTGGACACGCTCGCCGCGCACACCGAGTGCCCGTGGACGCGCGGGCAGCTGGCCGCGCTCGACTACGCCGAGGAGATCCTGGCCAAGCGGGTCTCCGTGCTCGCCCTGCTGGAGCGCTTCCCCGCGATCACACTGCCGCTCCCTGCCTTCCTGGAGATGACGGGGCCGATCCGGCCGCGCTACTACTCGATCTCCTCCTCGCCGCTGGCCGACCCGGGGACGGTGCGGATCACCGTCGGGCTGGTGGAGGGCCCCGCCTGGTCCGGCGCGGGCGAGTACCGCGGCACGTGCTCGGCCTACCTGGCGGGCCTGGCGCCCGGCGAGGTGTTCTACGGCTACGTCCGGGTGCCCGCTCCCCCGTTCCGGCTGCCCGCCGACCCGGCCGTCCCGGTGATCCTCATCGGCCCCGGCACCGGCTTCGCCCCGCTGCGCGGCTTCCTGCAGGAGCGGGCGCTGACGGGGGCGGGCGGCCCGGCCGAGGTCTTCACCGGCTGCCGCCACCCCGGGCACGACTGGCTGTACCGGGCGGAGCTGGAGGGCTGGGAGCGCGACGGGGTCGCCCGGGTGCACACCGCGTTCTCGGCGCTCCCGGGGCACCGGTTCCGGTTCGTGCAGGACGCGCTGGCCGCCGAGGCGGACCGGGTGTGGGAGCTGCTGGAGCGCGGGGCGCACGTGTACGTGTGCGGGGACGGGCTGCGGATGGCGCCGGCCGTACGGCGGGCCCTGGCCGGGATCTACGAGGCCAGGACCGGCGGGGACGGGCAGGAGTGGCTGCGCGGGCTGGAGGCCGCGGGCCGCTATCAGCAGGACGTCTTCGCCTGAACGCCGGAGTGCCCGGGCGTCGGAGTGTCTGAGTGCCCGGGCACCGGAGCGCCGGGAGTCGCGGCCCGCGGGCCGTCATGAAGGCCGTTCTTGGCGCACTTTAAGATGATTCTCACGCTCCCTCCGTAGTTTCCCGCTGTGCGGTCACGTGACCGTACGGGCAGGCGCCGAAGGGACGGATCACATGGCAGACGACCACGAAGGACAGCGGGTCAGCCGCCGCACCGCGCTGGCCGGGATCGGCTCGATCGGGCTGGGCGCGCTCCTTGCGGCGTGCGGCGACGACGCCGGCACCCCCACGGCGGTCACGACCACCTCGGGGTCGACCGCCACCATCACCCCGCAGAGCACGGCCACCTCGGGCCTGGAGGACCTCTTCGCCGGGGCGAACACGTGCACGCTGACCGAGACCACGACGCAGGGACCGTACTACTTCGACGCGGACAAGGTCCGCAGCGACATCCGCGAGGACCGGGAGGGCACCCCGCTGCGGGTCGCCGTCAAGGTCCAGGACAGCGAGACGTGCAAGCCGCTGTCCGGCGCGGTGGTCGAGATCTGGCACTGCGACGCCGGGGGCATCTACTCCGGCGCCGAGGCGCTGTCGTCGGGCCAGGGCGGCCCGGGCGGCGGGGGACCCGGCGGGGGCACCCCGCCCAGCGGCGGCCCGGGCATGGGGACTCCGCCGAGCGGCGGGCCCGGCGGGCCGGGAGGCGGCACCCCGCCCAGCGGCGGGCCGGGTGGCGGGGGCGGTGACATGGGCGACCTCGAACCGGCCGACGACAAGCGCTACCTGCGCGGCGCCCAGGTCACCGGCGCCGATGGGATCGTGCAGTTCGTCACGATCTGGCCGGGGTGGTACCGGGGCCGGACCGTGCACATCCACGCCATGGTGCACGTCGGCGACGCCCGCGTGCTGACCACGCAGATGATGTTCGACGAGGACCTCAACACGACGGTGTTCGAGGGCCGGCCGTACGCCCGGCACACCGGCCGGGACACCTTCAACGACGGCGACAACATCTACGAGCCGAGCATGCTGATGAAGGTCACCCGGCAGGGCGGGGGCTACGTGGGCGCCATCGTCTTCGCGGCCGACTCCGACCAGGACAAGACCTGACCGGCGTGCCGGCCGGGCCGCGGGCTCCGTCCCCCGGCCCGGCCGGCGCGTTCGTCACGGTTGCATAACGGGTGCACTCTCCGAGCGCCTCAGATATCGCCCCGGGCGGCCGATGGAACCCCTGGAAGAAACACGTCCGGCCGCATGGGCCGATCGAGGGGCGACATGAACCAGACCTTCTCTCCGCTGCTTGAGGCGCTGAAGCAGCTGGGCATCGACCCGCAGGCGCTCGATCGGGCGGCCGGGGAGGCCGAGCGCACCGGCCGGTCCCTGCGCGCGGTGCTCATCAACGACAACGTCGTCACCGAGGAGCAGCTCACCCAGGCCTCCGCGGACGCCTTCGGGATCAAGACCGTCGACCTGGTCGGCTACCCGATCGACCCGGTCGCGGTGGCCAAGATCCCGTTCGCCCTCATGCTCCGGCACCGCGTCCTGGGCCTCTCTCTCGACGAGAACGAGATCACCGTCGGCATCACCGACCCGGGCGACGTCCTGGCGCTCGACGACGTGCGCGCGGCGACCGGCCTGACGGTCCGCCCCGTCGTGGTGGCCCGAAGCGAGCTGCGCCGCATCATCGACCGGCTCAAGCGCGAGGAGAACGACCTCGCCGGCATCGCCGAGACGCTGCGCGCCGAGCAGGCCGCCGCCGAGACGGTGTCGAACCTGAACTCCGTCGAGGAGGACGCGCCGATCGTCCGGTACGTCAACTCGCTGCTAGAGCAGGGCATCCAGAACCGCGCCTCGGACCTGCACCTGGAGCCGACCGAGCACGACATGCGGGTGCGCTATCGCATCGACGGCGTGCTGCACGAGGTCGACACCGTGCCCAAGCACGTGCAGTCGGCCCTCATCTCCCGCCTGAAGATCATGTCGAACGT
The DNA here is from genome assembly GCF_016863195.1 of Paraplanobispora takensis. Classification (GTDB taxonomy): domain Bacteria; phylum Actinomycetota; class Actinomycetes; order Streptosporangiales; family Streptosporangiaceae; genus Planobispora; species Planobispora takensis. The sequence goes on from NZ_BOOK01000047.1 coordinate 32,489, forward strand.
CGACATCACCGAGCGCCGGATCCCGCAGAACGGCCGCATCACCGTCATGGTCAACGGGCGCAAGGTCGACCTGCGTACCGCCACCCTGCCCACGGTGTGGGGCGAGAAGATCGTGCTGCGTGTCCTCGACACCGGCGGCGTCAACTTCGCCATCGGCAACCTCGGCTTCACCGAGCAGAACTACGAGCGCTTCTCCGCCTCCTTCACCAAGCCGCACGGCATGGTGCTGGTCACCGGGCCGACCGGTTCGGGGAAGTCCACCACGCTGTACGGCACGCTCACGGCGGTCAGCAAGCCCACCGTCAACATCATCACCGTCGAGGACCCGGTCGAGTACCGCCTGCCCGGCATCAACCAGGTGCAGGTGGACCACAAGGCCGGGCTGACCTTCGCCGCCGTCCTGCCGGCGATCCTGCGTTCGGACCCCGACGTCGTGCTGATCGGTGAGATCCGCGACCGCGCCACCGCGCAGCTCGCCGTCGAGGCCGCCCTCACCGGTCACCTCGTGCTGTCCACCCTGCACACCAACGACGCGCCCAGCGCGGTCGTGCGACTGACCGAGATGGGCATCGAGCCCTTCCTCGTCGGCTCGTCGGTCGACTGCGTGCTGGCCCAGCGGCTCGCGCGGCGGCTGTGCGACTGGTGCAAGGAGGAGTACGCCCCGACGGAGGCCGAGCTGATCGGCGCCCGGTGGCCCATCAACGACCTGCCGGTGCCCGAGCGGTTCTGGCGGCCGGTCGGCTGCCGCTCCTGCTCCAACACCGGCTACCGCGGCCGGATCGCGCTGCACGAGGTCATGCCGATGACCCCGGAGATCGAGGGCCTGACCATCCAGCGCGCCTCCGCCACCGAGGTGCAGCGGGTCGCCGAGGCCCAGGGCATGCTCTCGCTGCGCACGGACGGCCTGGCCAAGGCCGCCGACGGCCAGACCTCGATCCAGGAGGTCCTGCGCGTCGCGATCTGATCCGGTCTGATCCGGATCATGCGGGGCGTCCCCTCATATGTGGGTTTCGCCGGCCGAAGGGGCCGGCATGAGTGAGAACCGGCCGTGACGACACACGGCCGGCGACCAATGACGGCAAGGAGATCTCCGATGGAGGCAGTGCAGGCCCTCGGCCATCCGAGGGACGACCTCGGCGAGGCCCGCAGGGCCCTCGACGGGATGCTCGTGGCCCTGGTACAGGACGGCGGCTCGGACCTCCACCTGACCGCGGGCGCGCCGCCCACGATCCGGGTGAACGGGCAGATGCGGTCCCTGCCGGGCTACGACCGCCTCGCCCCCGGCGACACGCAGTGGCTGCTGCGCGCCACGGTGAGCGAGCTGCAGTGGGACCACTTCGAGCGGCACCAGGAGTTCGACGTCGGCTACAGCATCGAGGGCGTCTCCCGTTTCCGCGCCAACCTCTACCGGCAGCGCGGTTCCTACGGCGCGGTCTTCCGGGCCGTGCCGCACACGATCAAGCCGCTGGAGGAGCTGGGTCTGCCGGAGGCGGTGAGCCGCTTCTCCCAGCTGCCGCGCGGCCTGGTGCTGGTGACGGGACCGACCGGCTCGGGCAAGACCTCCACGCTCGCCGCGCTGGTCGACCTGGCCAACCGCACCCGCTCGGGGCACATCGTCACCATCGAGGACCCGATCGAGTTCCTCCACCAGCACAAGCGCTGCATCGTCAACCAGCGCGAGGTCGGCGCGGACACCGCGTCGTTCTCCGAGGCCCTCAAGCACGCGCTGCGCCAGGACCCGGACATCATCCTCGTCGGCGAGCTGCGCGACCTGGAGACCACCTCCACCGCGCTGTCCGCGGCCGAGACCGGTCACCTCGTCCTGGCCACCCTGCACACGCAGAGCGCCGCCCAGACGATCGACCGCGTCATCGACATCTTCCCGCCGCACCAGCAGCAGCAGGTCCGCTCGCAGCTGTCCTCGGCGCTGCAGGGCATCGTCACCCAGGCGCTGCTCCCGCGGGCGGACGGCTTCGGCCGTACGGTCGTCGCGGAGATCATGGTGGCCACCCCGGCCATCCGCAACCTCATCCGTGAGGGCAAGAACCACCAGATCCCCTCCTTCATGCAGTCCGGCGGCGGCAACGGGATGCTGGCCTTCGACCAGCACCTGGCCGAACGGGTCCGCGAGGGGATCGTCACCTTCGAGCAGGCGCTCGACATCTGCCACTCGGCCGATGAGCTGCGGCGCCTCGCGGGACGGGCGTGAGCATGCCGGCGACCAAGACCTTCGAGTACCAGACCGTCGACCGCGACGGCAAGCACGCCAAGGGCCTGCTGGAGGCCCCCAACGAGGCGGCGGCGATCCAGCAGCTGCGCCAGCAGGGCCTCGTCCCGGTGTCGATCACCGAGGGCGGCTCGCTGCTGCGGCGCGAGATCACCGTCCCCGGCTTCGGCAGCCGCACCACGCTCAAGGACCTGGCGGTCTTCGCCCGGCAGTTCGCGACCATGACGGCCTCCGGCATGACCCTGCTGCGCTCGCTGTCGGTCCTGGAGGACCAGGCGGCCAAGCCGTCGCTGAAGAAGGCGATCAGCGAGGTGCGGGCCGACATCGAGGGGGGCATGTCGCTGTCGGCGGCCCTGGGCAAGCATCCCAAGGTCTTCCCGACGCTCATGGTCGCGATGGTGCGGGCCGGTGAGACCGGCGGCTTCCTCGACGGCGCCCTGGAGCGCATCGCCATCACCATGGAGAAGGACGCCAACCTCCGCGGCAAGATCAAGGGAGCGATGACCTATCCGGTCATCGTCCTGATCTTCACCGGAGTGCTCGTCGCGGGCGTGCTGGCCTTCATCGTCCCGGTCTTCGAGGGGATGTTCAAACAGTTCGGCGGGGAGCTTCCGCTGCCGACGCAGATCCTCGTCACCGGCAGCCGAAACCTGGCGTGGGCGGGACCGCTGTTCGTCGCGATGGTCGCCGGCCTGAGCATCGCGTTCCGGCGGCAGCTGCGGCACAACCCGTCGCTGCGGTTGAGCTTCGACAGGCTCAAGCTGCGCCTGCCGGTCTTCGGCAAGCTGTTCGCGAAGATCGCGATCAGCCGGTTCGCCCGCAACTTCGGCACCCTGCTGGGCGTCGGCGTGCCGGTGATGCAGGCCCTGGACGTCGTGGGCGCCACCACCGGCAACGCGGTCATCACCGAGGCCATGAAGGACCTGCAGATCGCCGTGCGCGACGGCCTTCCCATGTCCGCGCAGCTCGGCAAGCACCCGATCTTCCCCCGCATGGTCGCCCAGATGATTGAAGTCGGCGAGGAATCTGGCCAAATCAGTCAGATGCTCGACAAGGTTGCCGATTTCTATGACAGAGAGGTCGACACCGCGGCGGACTCGCTGACCGCGGCGATCGAACCGCTCATGGTCATCGTCATGGGCGTCGTGGTCGGAGGCATGGTCCTGTGCCTCTATCTCCCGATGTTCACGATCTACCAGAACATCCAGGGCTAGTACGGCCCTCCACAAGCTTTCCGTGCGCGCCACGGAAGAACCGGCCGCGAGGCCGGACCGGCACCCGGGCGACCGCCCGGAGGCCGTCTCCACCCTAACGAATCATAGGAGTATCACCATGAAGGCAGCGCTCCAGCGCCTGCAGAAGCGCGCGCACGGCGACCGCGGCTTCACCCTGATCGAGCTGCTGGTGGTCGTCGTGATCATCGGCGTCCTCGTCGCCATCGCGATCCCGGTCTACATGAACTACACCAAGGGCGCGGCCGACAAGAAGGCCCAGTCCGACGCGCGCGGTGCCATCACCGCCGTGGAGAGCTACTACACGGTGAACGGCAACGCGTACCCGGCGAGCGCGTCGAAGCAGACGACGAGCTTCAACCTCGGGACCGGTACCGCCGCGCAGAACGTGGTCGTTTCGGCCGGTACCACGCTGACCTACATCAAGGACGCCACGAAGGCCGCCTACCTGATCTGCGCCACGAACACCGACGGCTCGGGTGCGGTGTACGTGTACGACAGCACCGCGGGCGGCTCTGTCGCGGCAGTGTCCAACGCCAAGATCGACACCTGCAAGCCGTGATCTCATCCGGTGGGGCGGCACCCGTAGCGCCGTCCCACCGGACTCCTCTGAACAACTCATCACGAAGGAAGGAGAGACTCCGATGGACGCGCTCATGCTCACTCTGGCCACCGTGCTCGGCCTCGTGGTCGGCTCCTTCCTCAACGTGGTCATCCACCGGGTCCCGCGGGCCGAGTCGCTGGTGCGGCCCGGCTCGCACTGCCCGCACTGCCGGGCACCCGTCCGGCCCTGGCAGAACGTGCCGGTGGTCAGCTGGCTCGCGCTGCGCGGCCGCTGCGCCTCCTGCCGGGAGCCGATCAGCATCCGCTACCCGCTGGTCGAGCTGACCACCGCACTGCTGTTCGCCGCCGTGACCGCTCGGTTCGGGCTGACGCCGGAACTGCCGGCCTACCTCTACCTCGCAGCCGTCGCGGTGGCCCTCTCCATGATCGACTTCGATGTGCACCGGCTGCCCGACGCGATCGTCAAGCCGTCGTACGTCATCGGCGCCCTGTTGCTGACCCCCGCGGTGGTCGCCGGCGCCGACTGGAACGCGGCCCTGCGCTGTCTCATCGCCATGGCCGTCCTGTTCCTCTTCTACCTCGCGCTCGTCCTGATCCACCCCGCGGGGATGGGCTTCGGCGACGTCAAGCTCGCCGGTCTGCTCGGCCTCTATCTCGGCTGGCTCGGCTGGGGCGCGGTCGCCGTCGGAACCTTCGCCGCCTTCCTGCTCGGCGGGCTGGCCGGCGTGGTGCTGATGGCCGCCGGACGAGCCGGCCGCAAGACCGCCATGCCCTTCGGCCCGGCCATGCTGGCCGGCGCCCTGCTCGCCCTGTTCGCGGCAGGACCCATCGTCTCCTGGTACGGCGGCCTCCTGCTGCCGGCCGCCTGATCCGCCCGACCCGACTTCCACGATGAGGAGTACCTGATGGCCAGCGTCAACCCGATCGGACTCGACATCGGCTCGATGTCGATCCGCGCGGTGGAGACCACGCGCGGCAAGGAGGGTCCGGTGATCACGAACTTCGGGATGTCCTTCCTGCCGCCGGGCGCCGTGCAGGGCGGCGTCGTCAACGACGCCAAGGTGGTCGCCGCCGAGCTGAAGCGCCTGTGGTCGACCAGGAAGTTCCGCAGCCGCAAGGTCGTGCTCGGCGTGACCAACCCCCAGATCGTGGTCCGCGAGATGTCGGTGACCAACCTGCCCGCCCGCGAGCTGCGTCAGTCGCTGCCCTTCCAGGTGCGCGACGCGCTGCCGCTGGCGGTCGAGCGGTCCCTGCTCGACTTCTTCCCCCTGGAGGAGCCGGGCGATAAGGAGACCGTGCGCGGGCTGCTCGTCGCCGCCCCCAAGGACGTCATCCTGAGCGCCGTGCACACCGTCGAGCAGGCCGGCCTGCACGTCGCCCGCGTGGACATCGCCTCCTTCGCCCTGCTGCGCGCGGTGTCCCGGCTGGACGCACAGGTGGAGGCCATCGTCGACATCGGCGCGCGCTCGACGACCGTCATCGTCCACAACGACGGAGCGCCGCTGATCTTCCGCACGCTCCCCCGGGGCGGCGCCGAGATCACCGAGGCCATCGCCTCCCGGCTCGGCATCGACGTGGCCGCCGCCGAGGAGCTCAAGTGCCGCGTCGGCGTCCTGGACAACCCCGACGCCGACAGCGCCGAGGCGATCCGCGACGCCGTACGCCCCCTCGTCACCGAGATCCGCAACTCCTTCGCCTACCTCGGCTCCGGCGACCGGCCGACCCGGGTCACCCGGATGGTCCTGTCCGGGGGCGGCGCCCTGCTGCCCGGTCTCCCCGAGACCCTGCGAACCCAGCTCGGCATCGAGGTGATGCTCACCGACCCGACCGTGCGCACCCGGCCCGGCCGCAGCCGCAGCGGCGACGACCTCGACCGGTTCCGCACGGCCGCCGCCATCTCCATCGGCCTCACCCTGGGAGCGGCAGCCTGATGACCGCCACAACCGTGCAGCCCGGGCCCGCCGTACCGGCGCAGGACCCGTTCCGTACGCTGCCCATCGCCGCGGACCTGCTCCCCCCGGAGATCGTGGCCGCCCGGCGGGGCCGCAGGGTCCGTGCCATCGTCCTGTCCGCGCTGAGCGTGTTCGTCCTGGCACTGGCCGGCTGGTACGTCTTCGCCGGCTATCAGACGGCGGCCAAGGAGGAGGAACTGGTCAGCGCCGAGGCCGAAGTGCAGCGCCTGACACACGACCAGAACGAGTTCTCCGAGCTCGTCACCACCCAGTCCGAGGCCGAAACGATCAACGGGCAGTTGTCCGCGCTGCTGGCCACCGACACGCAGTGGGCCGACCTGCTGTCCGCCACCCGCAAGGCGGCGCCCGACGGCGTGGCGGTCACCGGCATCACCGGCAAGGTCGACGACCCGGCCGCCGGCGAAACCACCGCGAGCGAGGACGCCCTGCCCAACACCTCCGGCAAGGAGCTGGTCGGCGAGCTGACCATCACGGGCACGGGCGAGGACAAGAAGACCGTGGCCGCCTACGTCGACGCCCTCGGCAAGGTGACCGGGCTGGGCAACCCGCTGCTCACCGACGCGCACGAGATGGATCCCGGCGTGGACTTCACCGTGCACGTCGACATCACCGGTTCCGCGCTCGGCGGCCGGTTCTCCGCCGACGCGAAGAAGGGAAGCTGATGTTCACCGGACGTGTGGACCGCATCTGGGCGCTCGGCGGCGTCCTCGTCGCCGCGATCCTGCTCGTCGTGAGCTGGTTCTTCCTCATCAGCCCGCAGCTCGCCGAGACCGACCGCCTGCAGGAGGAGACCGAGACCGCGCACGTGCGGGCGGCGACCCTGCAGACCAGGCTCTCCCAGCTGAGGCAGGAGAACGCCGACCTGCCGCGTTACCGGGCCGAGCTCGATGAGGCCCGCCAGGCACTGCCGACGGCGGCGGAGTCGGAGCAGTTCCTGCGCCAGCTGCAGACCGCGGGCGAGACCGCCGGTGTCGGCGTCGGCACGATCACCGTCGGCGCGCCCGCCGTGGTCGAGGCCGCGGGCGTCAAGATGCACTCCCTGCCCATCGCCCTGACGGCCACCGGCGGCACCCCCGCCCTGGACGAGTTCTTGGACCAGCTCCAGCAGGTGCAGCCCCGGGCCGCGCTGATCCGCGACGTCAACGTCCAGGAGAGCGGCGAGGGAGCGGACGCGGAGACGAGCCTCACCGTCAACCTGAAGATCTTCGTCGCCCCGCCCGCGGCGAAGTGACCCGCCCGCCGCGGGCCGGATCCCGGCCCGCGGTACGGACGTTTCCGTAAGCCCCAAGCGACGGCAAGCCCTAAACGACGGCGCGAACCCGCCGATCTGTATGACATCCGCGCAGTGCACTGTGAAGCAACTGCCATGAACCCGTGACGAGAACGAGGAGGAGCGATGCCGGTCGGCCGACCCGCCCGCTGCGCCTCCGCGCGGCCGTACCCCGGCCCACGTACCCGTCGCGCCCTCGCGCGGCCGCTCACCCGGCTGCACGCCGGTGACGACTCCGGGTTCACCCTGATCGAGGTCCTGATCGCCATGGCGGTGATCGGCACCGTCATGGCCGCGCTGGCCGTGTTCTTCACCAACTCGCTGCACTTCTCCGGCCAGCAGCGCGACAAGCAGGTGGCCGTCCAGCTGGCCGGTGACGCCGTCGAGCGGGCCCGTGCCCTCAAGGGAACCGCTCTGTCCGCCGGTCGCAGCCAGGCCAGGACGATGGCGCAGTGGAACAGCGCTCCCGCCGCCGTGCGCTCCTACCTGAACACGACGCAGCCGGCCTGGGACCTGTTGCTGAACGCCTCCTCCGGTGAGGGCGACACCGCGCCGCTGCCGACCGCGCCCAACGTCGTCAAGGTCAACGGGGTGGAGTACAAGCAGTACTGGTACGTCGGCCGCTGCCGTCAGCAGGGCCGGCCCACGACCGCGGCCGAGCGCGCCTGCACCAGCCCCGAAGTCCCCGATCCCGCCCCCGCCAGCGTGGACGTGCCGTTCTTCCGGGTCGTGGTCGCGGTGACGTGGAAGGACACCGACTGCGACGGCGGCGAGTGCGTGTACGTCACCTCCACCCTGATGAGCGCGGCCGGCGACGCCCTGTTCAAGATCAAGCGTCCCGCGCCCATGGTGACCAGCCCTGGCACCCAGTACGGCTACCGCACGGTGGAGCCGAACCTCCAGCTCCTGGCGAGCGGCGGGCGGCTGCCGCTGACCTGGAAGGCCACCGGCCTGCCCCCGGGTCTGACGATGACGTCCGGCGGACTGGTCGAGGACACCCCGACGCAGCTCGGGACCTACACCGTGACCGTCACCATCACCGACCGGGACAAGGACACCGACACCGCCACCTTCACCTGGGCCGTCGCGGACCCGCTGGAGCTGACCGGGCCCGGCGACCAGGCGACCCGGGCCGGCACGGCGGTCTCGCTGCCGATCGCCTCGGCCGGCGGGCACGCCCCGCTGAGCTGGACGGCCACCGGCCTGCCCACGGGCCTGTCGATCAACGCCACCACCGGTGTCGTCACCGGCACCCCGACGACCTACGAGACGAAGACCGTCACCGTGAAGGCCACCGACAAGGCCGGCAAGAGCGACTCGGTCACCTTCACCTGGAAGGTCCTGACGCTGGCGCTGTCCGACCCGGGCACCCGGACCAACACCGTCGGCAACGCCGTCAGCGGGCTCTACCTGACCGCGACCGGCGGCAAGGCGCCCTACGCCTGGAGCGCCGAGAACCTCCCGGCCGGACTGCAGATCAACGCCTCGACGGGCGAGATCCGCGGCACCGTGACGGCGGGCACCCGTTACCTGGCGGAGGTCACCGTCCGGGACAGCGCGGGCGACGAGGTCACCAGGAGGTTCCAGTGGAACGTCTCGGTGCCCGCGGGCACCCTGGCCGTGACGGCTCCGACCGCCACGAGCCAGACCGGCACCGTCGGCACGGCGGTCTCGCTCACCGCCACGGCGGGGGGCGGCAGCGGCAGCGGCTACGTCTGGACGGCCGCCGAGCTGCCGCCGGGGCTGACCATCACCGGCTCCGGACGGAACGCGCAGGTCAGCGGGACTCCCACGACCGCGGGCACCTACGTCGTCGCCCTGAAGGTGACCGACAGCGCCCAGAAGTCGGCGACGATGATGTTCACCTGGACGGTGAAGTGATGCGCGGGCGGCGGCTCTCCCCCCGGCTCGCCGCGCGCCTGCGGGGCGTCCGGTCCTCCGGGGACGCCGGGATCTCGCTGGTCGAGGTCATGGTGACCGTCGGCATCATGGGCGTCCTGATGGCGATCTTCACGGCCGGCATCCTGCAGGTCTACCGCTCGGTCAACGTCACCGAGTCGGTGGCGGCCGCCCAGTCCCAGCTGAACATCATGTTCCAGCGGCTGGACAAGGAGGTCCGCTACGCGTCCTGGGTCGCCGAGCCCGGCCTGGTCCGCAACCGCTGGTACGTGGAGTACGCCTACATGGAGTACGACAAGACGAATGCGCAGACCGGCGCGCAGACCGGCAAGGCGCAGTGCGGGCAGCTGCGCCTTGACCTCGGCACGGGCGTCATGCAGCGGGTCCAATGGACGCCCGGCTCACCGCCCGCGGAGGGCCGGCCGGGACAGACGCTGGCCTCGCAGATCGTGACCACCGGTCTGGGCTCCGGCACGGCGACCCCGCCGTTCGAGCTGCAGAAGGCGGGCTCCTTCCCGTACGGCGGAATGAACAGCTCCGCCGTCGGCGCCCGCTTCGCCCCCGACTTCCAGCGGCTGCGCCTGCACATGACCACCCGCGTGAGCAGCTCGCCGGACGCCGCCCCCGTGGAGACCGACATCACCTTCACCGCCCTGAACACCTCCAGAGACACCTCCGCCGACAACGTCTGCGACGAAGGGAGACCGCAGTGACCACCTCTCCGGCCCGGCGCCGGCCGCGGGGCCTGCCGTGCCTGCGCGACGATCGGGGCTCCATGCCGATGGCCCTGCTGCTCACCATGGTCGGCCTGTCGCTGAGCGCGCTGCTGGTGCCGGTGGTCCTGGGCCAGATGGCCACCACCCGCAGCAGCTCGGAGCGCATCCGCACCCTGCACGCCGCCGAGGCCGGCGTCGACACCGCGGTCGGGCAGATCCGCGCCGCCGTCGACGACGAGGGCAACGGCGTGGTGGAGCAGCTGCCGCCGTGCGAGCTGACCGGCACCTTGGAGTCGGACAGCGCGCTGGGCTCCCCCCGCTACCGGGTGAAGATCACTTACCAGGACGTCGACCGCAACGACATGGGCTGCTCCCCGACGGAGGTGCCGGCCTACGCGGCCCTGGTCTCCACCGGGATCGAGAAGCCCAATGTCGCCTTCACCGCCGGCACCGCGGGCACGCGCACGATCGAGGCGATCTACTCCTTCAAGACCACCAACATCAACATCTTCGGCGGGGCGATCCGCATCGCGCAGGCCTCCGGTGCCGGCCTGTGCATGGACGCCGGCCAGAACAACGAATCGCCCCCGGCGGGCACCAGGCTGCGGATGCAGACGTGCAAGCCCGGCACCAGCGAGCAGCAGTTCGCCTACACCGAGGACCTCAGCCTCAAGCTGGTGGGCTCCGAGACCTCGACCGCGCCGATGGGCATGTGCCTGGACGCGGGTGAAACCCCGCAGGCGGTCGGCGCCTACGTGACCTTCGAGCCGTGCCGGAACCGCACCCCCCGGCAGCAGTGGAGCGTGAACAGCAGCTCCAACTTCCAGGGGACCAGCGACGGCGTCACCCTGAACAGCCGCTGCTTCAACATGCAGTCCCCGGGCGTGGCCTCCAGCTACGTCGTGCTGGGCGGCTGCGGCGGCGGCAACACCCAGCGCGTCTTCCGGTCCGACCCCGGCGTGGGCGCCGGGATGGCGAACGCCGCCACCGGGCAGCTGGTCAACTTCAAGCAGTTCAGCCGGTGCCTGGACGTCACCGACCTCAAGGTGACCTCGTCGTACATGATCGCCTGGTTCTGCAAGCAGGCGCCCGACGGCAACGTGCCCTGGAACCAGAAGTGGAGCTTCCCCGCGGTGCCCACCTCCACCGACGGCGCCTCCGTCGCCGCCAAGGTCACCGGCCGCATCCGCGTCGTCGAGAACGGCAAGGGATACTGCCTGCGCAGCCCGGGGTCGACCGCGGCGAAGAAGTACACCACGGTGACCTCCTGCGCCGAGACCGGCACGCTGGCGACCGACCTGCAGTGGACCCTGTACGGCGACACCGGCGACTACACCACCAGCTACCGCATCATCGACGCCTACGGGTACTGCCTGGCGCCCTCGGACCTGGAGTCGGCCGGTCCCGACGTCCACAGCGACGGCACCAGCAAGGTCAAGGTGGAGGTCTGCAGCGGTTCCGAGCTGCAGAAGTGGAACGCCCCGGCGAACCTCGTCAAGCCCACGCCCCTGACGAACGTCATCGAGCAGTAGCCCGCCCGGGCGGTCCGAGATTCCGGACCGCCCGGATCCTCCCCGTTCCCGGACCACCTGAGCCTCTCCCCTTCCCTGCCGTCCGGGGTTCTCCCGGCCCCTTCCGAGCTGCCGTGTGCTATCGAATGACAAATATTGAAATCTGTCATTCGATATGCCATAGTCGTCATGTCGGCGGAACCCGTTCCGCCCCCGACCACGAACCCCCGGCAACGAAGGAGCACATCGTGCGCAGCCGTACCCTCGGAACCACCGGACCCGCCGTCTCCGCCCTCGGCCTGGGATGCATGGGCATGTCGGCCCTCTACGGGGAGGCCGACCGCGCCGAGTCCGTCGCCACGATCCACGCCGCGCTGGAGGCCGGCATCACCCTGCTGGACACCGGCGACTTCTACGGCATGGGCCACAACGAGCTGCTCATCGGCGAGGCCCTGCGCGAGGCCGGTCCCGGCGCCCGCGACAACGCGGTCATCAGCGTCAAGTTCGGCGCCCTGCGCGACGCGGCGGGCGGCTGGCACGGCTACGACGGCCGGCCCTCCGCCGTGAAGAACTTCCTGGCCTACTCGCTGCAGCGGCTCGGCACCGACCACGTCGACGTCTACCGTCTGTCCCGCCTCGACCCCGAGGTCCCGATCGAGGAGACCGTCGGCGCCATCGCCGAGGAGGTGCAGGCCGGCCGGGTGCGCCACATCGGCCTGTCGGAGGTCGGCGCCGAGACCATCCGCAGGGCGGCCGCCACGGCGCCCGTCTGCGATCTGCAGATCGAGTACTCCCTGTTCTCCCGCGGCGTCGAGGAGGAGATCCTGCCGGTCTGCCGGGAGCTGGGCATCGGCGTCACCGCCTACGGCGTGCTCTCCCGCGGCCTGCTCAGCGGGCACTGGACCCGCGACCGCGAGCTCGGCGCCGGCGACTTCCGCGGCGCGAGCCCCCGCTTCTCCGGGGAGAACCTGGAGCGCAACCTCGACCTGGTCGACGCCCTGCGGAAGGTCGCCGGGCAGAAGGATGTTACGGTGGCGCAGGCCGCCATCGCCTGGGTGCTCTCCCGCGGTGAGGACGTCGTCCCCCTGGTCGGCGCCCGCCGCCGCGACCGGCTCGCCGAGGCGCTGGGCGCCCTGGACGTCACGCTCGGCCCGGCCGACCTGGCCGCGATCGAGGAGGCCGTCCCGGCGGACGCGGTCGCCGGTGAGCGCTATCCTGCGGCGCAGCTGGCCCACATGGACAGCGAGCGCGGCTGAGAGGACACCATGTCTGCGGGGACACTGACCGCCGAGGCCATCCTGGCCGCCACCGAGGAGGTGCTGCGCCGCTACGGCCCGGCCAAGGCCACCGTGGTCGACGTGGCCAGGGTCCTCGGCGTCAGTCACGGCAGCGTCTACCGGCACTTCCCGACCAAGGCCGCGCTGCGCGCCGCGGTCACGCGGCGCTGGCTGGAGCGCACGCACGCGGGACTGGCCGAGCTCGCCGCCGGGGACGCCCCCGCCCCCGCCAGACTGCGGGACTGGCTGACCACCCTGTTCGCGGCCAAGCGCCGCAAGGCCCTGGACGACCCGGAGCTGTTCGCCACCTACTCCGTCCTCGTCGGCGAGGACGACGGCGTGATCGCCGAACACGTGGGGCACCTGGTCGACCAGCTCACCCGGATCGTCGCCGACGGGATCGCGGAGGGGACGTTCGCCGCCGCCGAGCCGCGGATCACCGCGCGGGCGGTGTTCGACGCGACCGGCCGCTTCCACGACCCCGCCTACGCCGCCGAATGGTCCGCCCCGGACATCGAGACCGCCTTCGAGGCCGTCTGCTCCCTGGTGATCGCGGGTCTGCGGGCACGCGACTGACCCGGCGCGACCTGCCCGCCGCGGAGGCGCCCCGCAGAAGGCGCGCCGTCCCCATCCGTTGAATGTCGATCGCTCTGCGTAGTCACCGGGGCATGATGGTGCTCAGGGAGCATCCCGAGGCGGTGATCTCGGGGACGAGGAGGCGGTCCGTGCCGTACGCGGAACAGGAGAAGGCGCTGGTGGCGTTGCTCGACAGCGTCACGGGCGTCGTCAACACGGCCGACAGCCTTGAGCCCGCGGCGCGGGCGGTGATGGCGGCGGTGTGCGAGCTGACCGGCTGGCCGCTGGGCCACCTGTGCGTGCCCGACGACTCGGGTGAGGGATTCGTCTCCTCGGGGGCGTGGGTGGGGGCCGTCGAACGGTTCACGACGCTGCGGGAGGTGACGGCCCGCACCCGTTTCACCTCCGGCAGGGGGATCGTCGGCAAGGCCGTCGCCACCGGAGAACCGGTGTGGTCGCACGACGTCGCCCACGACCCGCTGTTCATTCGCGCCAAAGAGGAACCCGACCTCGGGGTGGGGGCGGCACTCGCGTTCCCGATCGTGGCCGCCCACGGCGTGGTGGCCGTGCTGGAGTTCTTCCGTCCCGAGCCCGCGCCCCCCGACACGCCGCTGCTGCGGGTGGTGGCCAACCTCGGCCACCAGCTCGGCCGGGTGGTCGACCGGGAGCGGAGCAGGCGGGCGCTGGAGGCCGGCCGCCGGCGGCTGGAGGAGATGGTCGAGACGTCGGTGGAGGCGTTCGTGGCGATGGACGCCTCCGGACGCATCATCGGGTGGAACGCCGCGGCCGAGCGGATGTTCTCCCTGCCGCGGGAGCAGGCGCTGGGGCGGCCGCTGGCCGAGACGATCATCCCGCCCGCCTACCGTGAGAGTCACCGCGAGGGCCTCGGGCGCTTCCTGACCACCGGCCGGGCGCGCATCCTCGGCCAGCGGATCGAGGTCCCCGCCCACCGGCCCGACGGCAGCGAGTTCCCGGTCCAGCTGGCGATCTGGGCCTTCCAGGACGAGGGCCAGTGGGTGTTCAACGCCTTCCTGAACGACATCACCGAATACCGCCGCGCCCAGGAGGTGCTGCGCGCGGCCTACGAGCGGGAGCTGGCCACCGTGACCCGGCTGAAGGAGCTCGACGAGGCCAAGAGCGGTTTCATCGCCACCGTCTCCCACGAGCTCCGCACCCCGCTGACCACCCTCGTCGGCTATCTGGAAGTGCTCATCGACGGCGACGCCGGGCCGGTGAACGACCGGCAGGACCGGATGCTGCAGGCCATGAACCACAACGCCATACGGCTGCAGCACCTGGTCGAGGACCTCCTGGCCGTCAACACCGCCGACGCCGGGCTCCTGACCGTCAACCCCGTCCTGGTCATGGCGGAAGACGTCCTCGAGACGGCGCTGGAGGGCATGGCGAAGATCTCCCGCACCCGCGACCGCCCCATCGAGGTCGACATCGACGAGAGCATGGGCCCCATCGAGGCCGACCCCGTCCAGCTCTCCCGCGCCCTGCGGGCCCTGCTGTCCAACGCGGTCAAGTTCTCCGCGCCCGGCGGCCCGGTCACCGTCCGCGTGTCCTCCGCCGGCGACACGGTGTCGATCGCGGTCACCGACACCGGGATCGGGATCCCCGCCGACGAGCTGCCCCACGTCTTCGACCGCTTCTACCGCACGCGCCTGGCCGCCGACCACGCCGTCCAGGGCATCGGCATCGGCCTGACCATCGCCAAGGACATCGTCGAGGCCCACGGCGGCACCCTCACCGCGGTCAGCTCCCCGGACCACGGCTCCACCTTCACCATCACCCTCCCCCTCTCCGGGCCGGTCCTTCCGAAGAAGCCCGGAAACAGTCACGACCCGAGCACATAAGCCGGCCTCCACGGGGCAGCGGGGCGGTGCGGGGGCTCCACTGTCGAGTGAGGGGAGTGTCCGTTCGTGACGAGCGACGACCGCGTCCCGCCCGGGCCGGGACACCGCCTGCCCGCCCGCCGCGCGGCGATCACGGGACACGCGGCCCTGCTTCTCACCGGAGTCCTCCTATCGGGCGCCTGCGGTTCGCAGGAGTCCGCCGGCTCCCGGGTCACCCTGGAGTTCTTCCAGTTCAAGCCCGAGGCGATCGAGACCTTCGACAGGATCATCGCGGACTTCGAGGCCGCCCACCCCGGCATCGACGTGGTCCAGAACCACTCGCCGACCGCCGAGAGCGCCATCAGGGCCCGGCTGGTCAAGGACGACGTCCCCGACGTCATCAGCCTCAACGGCAACGGCGTCTTCGGGGAGCTCGCCTCCGCCGGCGTCTTCCACGACTTCTCCGCCGCCCCCGCCGCCAAGAGCGTGAACCCGCCCATCCAGCGCATCCTCGACGACCTCGGCGTGCACCGGCCGGGCGAGATCAACGGCCTGCCGTTCGCCTCCAACGTCAGCGGCGTCATCTACAACAAGGACCTCTTCCGGCGGCACGGGGTGGAGCCGCCCGCCACCTGGACGGAACTGGTCGCCGCGGCGAAGAGGTTCCAGGCGGCCGGGGTCACCCCGTTCTATCTCACTCTGAAGGACTCCTGGACGGCCCTGCCCGCCTTCAACGCCCTGGCGGCGAACCTCGCCCCGCAGGACTTCTTCGACGCGCGCGAGGCCGGGCGCACGAGCTTCGCCTCGGCCTATCCGCAGGTCGTCGGCAAGCTGAGCGAGCTGTTCGGGTACGGGCAGCGCGACAGGTTCTCCCGCGACTACGACGACGGCAACCAGGCCTTCGCCCAGGGCAAGGCGGCCATGTATCTGCAGGGCAGCTTCGCCATCCCGGCCATCGACCAGTTCGAGCCGGACTTCGAGATCGGCACCTTCGCCCTGCCCGCCACCGACGACGCCTCGGCCACCCGCCTGGTGTCCGGCGTCGACGTGGCCCTGACCATGCCCCGCGAGCCCGAACACCCGAAGGAGGCGATGGCCTTCATCGACTATCTCATGCGTCCCGAGGTGACCAGGGCCTACGCCGACGAGCAGCGGGCCGTACCGCCGACCGAGGACGCCGCCTCGCAGGACCCCGTGCTGGCCGGGCTCATGCCGTACTTCTCGCAGGGCCGGCTGACCGGATACGCCGACCACCACATCCCGCTGACCATCCAGCTCGACGCACACGTGCAGCAGTTCCTGATCGACGGCGACCGGGAGCGGCTGCTGCGCACCCTCGACGACGAGTGGGACAAGGTCGCCGCCCGCCGATCCTGACGCAGCCGCCCGCCGATCCAGACACGAGGGAATCCCCATGACGACAGCCGCCCCGCCCGGCAGGCGGACCCGCAAACCGGTCGGCCGCACGTTCTACTGGATGGTCATCCCGGCGCTCGTCCTGTTCGTGCTCTTCCACACGGTCCCGGTCCTGCAGGGCTTCTACTACAGCCTCACCGACTATCCGGGGTACGGGAGCCACGAGTTCATCGGCTTGCAGAACTACGCGAACCTCTTCAAGGACGACAGGATCCTGGACGCCTACCTGTTCACCTTCCAGTTCGCGATCGTCGCCACCATCCTGACCAACGTCATCGCACTGGCCATCCCCATGGGGCTGAACGCGAAGATCCGTTTCCGCACGACGCTGCGCGGGATCTTCTTCATCCCCAACGTGCTGGCCATCCTCATCGTCGGCTACATCTTCAACTATCTGTTCTCCAACTCGCTGCCCGTCGTCGCCGAAGCGCTCGGCATCGAGGCGCTGAGCACGAACATCCTGGTCAACCCCGACCTCGCCTGGCTCGGCATCGTCATCGTCGCCACCTGGCAGGCCGTGGCCTTCAACATCATCATCTATCTCGCCGGCCTGCAGACCATCCCGGGCGACGTGGTCGAGGCCGCCACCATCGACGGCGCGGGCCGGTGGCGGCAGTTCGCGTCGATCACCTTCCCGCTGATCGCACCGTTCTTCACGATCAACATGGTGCTGTCGCTGAAGAACTTCCTGCAGGTCTTCGACCACATCATCGCCCTCACCAACGGCGGCCCCGGCACGGCGACCACGTCGGTCTCCGTGCTGATCTACACCGGCGGCCTGGAAGGCGGCGAGTACGCCTACCAGACGGCCAACGCCATCGTGTACTTCCTCGTCATCGTCGCGGTCTCCGTCTTCCAGATGCGCCTGCTGCAGCGTCGTGAAATGAGCGCCTGATGTCCATCCGATCCGCCGCTCCCGCCACCGGCACCGGTACCGCGCCGGCCGGTCCGGCCGAGGCGCCCCCGCGCTCCCCCTCCCGGCCCCGCCGCCGGCCGCGCGTCAACTGGTGGCTCACCGCCCTGCTCGCGGCCTGCTCGCTGACCGTGCTCGTCCCGCTGTACTTCACCGTCGTCACCGCGCTGAAGAAACCCGCCGAGCTCGCCGGAGCGGGCTTCGACCTGCCGCAGGACCCCCAGTGGGGCAACTTCGCCGAGGCCTGGCGCCTGACCGGCTATCCCCAGGCGGCGCTGAACAGCGCCCTGATCACCGTCGGGGCCGTCCTGCTGACGTTGCTGACGAACTCGATGGTGGCCTACGCCATCGCCCGCAACATGGACCGACGGCTGTTCAAAGGCCTGTACTTCTTCTTCGTCTCGGCGCTGTTCATCCCGTTCCCGATCATCATGCTGCCGGTCATCAAGCAGACCTCGATGCTGGGCCTGGACAACCAGGCCGGGCTGATCTTCCTCTACGTCGTGTACGGCCTGGCCTTCAACATCTTCCTGTACGTCGGGTACATCAAGTCGATCCCCCGGGCGCTGGAGGAGGCCGCCCGCACGGACGGGGCGGGCACGTGGACGGTGTTCTGGAAGGTGATCTTCCCGCTGCTCACCCCCATGAACGCCACGGTGGGCATCCTCACCTTCCTGTGGGCCTGGAACGACTTCCTGCTGCCCCTGGTGATCCTGTCCAGCCCCTCGGCGCGAACCCTTCCCCTGGCGCAGTACGTCTTCCAGAACCAGTTCAGCTCCGACTACACCACCGCCTTCGCCTCCTACCTCATGGCGCTGGCCCCGGTCCTGCTCGTCTATCTCTTCGCCCAGCGCTGGATCATCTCCGGCGTCCTGCGGGGAGCCGTCAAGTGACCCGGGCGATCACCGGGCCGACATATTCATCTGCACAGGGCCGAACACCTGGAAGCCGCCCCTCAACCGAATGAAGATGGAGACATGCTCCCCCTCGCCCCCCGCCCGGTCGCGGCCGTCAAGACGCTGGAGACCTTGCAGGAGCAGGAACGCTCAGGCGCCGGCCTGTCCCCGGTCGAGACCGACCACGCGGGCGCCCTGAAGGCGGCCCTCACCCGCGCCCGGACCTACGACCGCCTGCCCGCCTCCGACAAGGACAAGGGGCCCGACGACTTCACCGTGTGGGCCGCCTCCGTGCCCGACTTCGTCTCGCCCGAGGCCGAGCACGACATCGACGCCCGTGTCGCCGAGGCCGTCCGCGCCGCCCTGCTGGATCAGCCCGGCCAGTGGTCGAGGTACGAGCTGCCGCCCGAGGCCTGGCGGCTGGCGGACACCTGCGGCAGGATCGAGGCGGCCATCGCGCGCCTGGCGGCACGGCGCGCCTCGCGGGACTTCACGGCCCTGGTCGTGGCCGGCGACGAGGAGGGCTGGACCCTGGCCGAACCGCCCGCCGTCGGCACGCTCGGCACCGGGCGGATCTCCGCCACGACCCGGCGCGCCCCCTCGGGCGAGCCGGTCGTCCTGCTCGACAACGGGATCTTCGCCTTCGCCCGCATGCTGGCCCAGCTCGGCGTCACGGCGATGCACGAGCAGCGGGAGGCGGGCCGTCCCGGCCGCGCGACGGCGGAGCTGGTCTCCGACCTCGTGGCGGCGCAGGTCGTCATGGGCACCTGCGACGGAACGTACGCCCGCCTGATCCCGCCGCCCCGCGCCGCCACGGCACGGGCGGTGCAGGACTCCGTCGTCACGTTCGTCGTCGCCCACGAGTACGCCCACCTCCTCAACGGCGACCTCGACGCCCACCCGCCGGCGGGCCCGCCCGGCGGCGGCCTGCGCGAGCGGGAGTCCGCCGCCGACGGCAAGGCGCTGCGCATCACGCTGTCGGCCGCCGCGACGCCCGGAGCCGACGACGCCCCGGTGCTCGGCCCCGTGCTCTTCCTGGCCGGCCTCGATCTCCTGGGCCGGGCCCGGGCCGCCTACGAGGACCGCGCCGCCGACCGGCTCGCCGACGATCCCCGTCCGGACCCGCGTGAGCGCATGACCGAGATGCTGGCGACGGTCCGCGGCTCGCAGCTCGGCGCCGTGTACGCCGACTCGATCGCGGCGGCGTCGCGGGCCTACGACCTCGTCCTGACCGCCTGGGACACCGTACGGCCCGCCGTACGGGAGGCCGCCGGTGAGCTGGCGCGCCACGCCCGGGCCGGCGCCGGCCCTTCGTATCTGCCCGAGGGCGCCCACCACGTGGCGACGACCACCCTCTGGCGCCACGTCGAGCCCTATCTCGACTGAGGCCGTCCGGGCATGGAGGGCGCCCATCGGGGAACTGGCAGACGCAACCGTTCGGTAGATCGAGTGCCAAGGAGGCGTTCCGTGTCAGCCCGATACGTCGTGAAGAAGACCTCGGCCGGATTCCGTTTCAACCTGGTCGCCGGCAACGGCGAGATCATCGCGACCAGCGAGTCCTACAAGACCAAGGCGGGCGCCCTGAAGGGCATCGAGTCCGTCAAGACCAACGCCGGGGCCCCGGTCGACGACCAGACCGGCGACTGACCCCCGATCGGCTTCCCGGCGGTGCCGGGCTCCGCTCCATCCGTGGTGCCGGAGCCCGGCACCGCCGGTTTCTGCGGGAGAACGCGTGTTCCTCGGGGAGACGCATGCGCGCCCCGTACCCCGCCTGAGGCGTCTGTCACCTCGGGCGCACGGTGAGGCTCTTGTCACCTCAGGGTGAGGAGAGACGGAGAATTCCCTGGTCAGAGCGTTATCGCTCATCTTCCCTCCCGAGCCGGGACGGTCGCCGGACGGGCGCCGGTTTTTCCCGCGCGAACTGGGGACGGAGGGCCGTTCCGGCGCGATCGGCGCCTCACTCGTAGTGATCATCGCAGCCGGAAGACGTTTCGGCTCGCAGGTTTTCATCGCCCCTCCCCGGTTATTGCCATCAACCGAACGAAGCCTGAGAAACGCACCAATGAGGGAGGAAACGCATGATCGCCCACGATCAGATCCGTACGGTCATCGACCAGGACGTTTACGACACCAACGGTGAGAAGATCGGCGAGGTCAAGCACGTCTACCTCGACGAGGCCACCGGACGGCCCGAGTGGCTGTGCATCAAGACCGGCCTGTTCGGCATGCGGGAGACCTTCGTGCCCATCCAGGCCGCCGACGTGGTCGCCGACCACGTGGAGGTCGCCTACGACAAGGAGCTGGTCAAGGACGCCCCCAACGTCGACGTCGACGCCGGTGGCCACCTGTCGGCCGAGGAGGAGCGCGAGCTGTACCGCTACTACGACATCGACTGGGAGACCTCCTGGCAGGAGGCCAACCGGTCCGGTGAGGGCGGGACGGCCGGGTGGGCGCACACCGGCGGTCAGGCCGAGCGCGAGCGGCTGGGCCGCACCGACGACGCGATGACCCGCTCCGAGGAGCAGCTGGAGGTGGGCACCGAGACCCACGAGACGGGCCGCGCGCGGCTGCGCAAGTACGTGGTCACCGAGGAGCAGCAGGTCAGCGTGCCGGTGACCCGTGAGGAGGTGCGCATCGAGCGCGAGCCGATCACCGGCGCCAACCGGGACGCCGCCCTGTCCGGGCCCGAGATCAGCGAGGGTGAGTACGAGGTCACCCTGCACGAGGAGCGGCCGGTGGTGGACAAGCACGCCGTCCCGGTCGAGCGGGTCCGGCTGAACAAGGAGCAGGTCACCGACCAGGAGACCGTCTCCGGCCGGGTCCGCAAGGAGCGCATCGAGATGGAGGGCGACGAGGACGGGCGGCGCTACGGCGACTCCGGCCGCGGCTTCTGACCCCGCACCCGACGAGCGCCTCGCCGCCCCGGTCACCGGGACGGCGAGGCGTTCGCCTTTCCGGGGCATCCGCTTCCCGGGGCGTCTTCCGAGGCGTCGCGTTCCGGGGCGTCCGCCTTCAGCCGCGTACGGCGACGCCTCACAGGCCCGCCCACGCGGTGGTGGCCAGCAGGGCCCGAAGCCGCGCGGCGCGGGTGCGGACCATCTCCAGCAGCCGTTCCCGCTCGGTCCCCGAGTCCGGCGCGCCGATGTCGGAGAGGATCTCGCAGGCGGCGTAGATCACGGTGACGGCGTCGCGCAGCTGCAGGGAGACGGAGCGCCGCCGGTCCTCCTGCCGCTGCAGCCACCACTCGTCCAGGTCGCTCCAGAGCGGGTGCTCCTGCGACCCGGGACCGGCGGGAAGGGCCGCGAACCCGGAGCCCGCCGCGGCCGTGCCGGCGACGGGAGGGGCGCAGACCGCCGGGTCGGCGGTGGCCAGCTCGGCGGCGGCCTGCCGGCACGGGGCGCACCGGCGCTGGATCAGCCCGCTGACGGCGTCGGTCTCGACGGTCTCGGCCCGCCGCAGGCAGCAGGTGCGGTCGGCCAGGTTGACGGTCATGCAGGTGAAGTGATCGGCCAGCCCGAATTCGGGCAGCGTCAGGCCGTGATAGGCCGCGGTCGCGGGCAGGGCGTCCAGGCTGTGGTCGCCCAGCCATTTCCCACCGCGGCACAGCCGGTAGATCTCGCCGCGGTCGGGGTGGCGTCCCAGCCACATGACCCGCCCTCCATGGCGGTCGTGCAGTTCCATGTCGCATCCTTGCGAGCTAGAGGAAGCGGCACAGTTGTGCCTTTGGCCATCTCATCGGCAGCCACGTCGGCGAGTCGCTGATTTCCTGCCAGATCACGGCACACCGCTCACTGCTCGGTCAGTCGCGGAAGGCGCGGCGGTGATCGGTCGGCGTGATCCCGCGGCGGGCCGCGAAGTGGTGCCGCAGGGTGTCCGGGCTGCCGAGACCGGTGCGGGCGGCGACGGCGTCGACGGGCAGGCCGGTGGTCTCCAGCAGCTGCTCGGCCAGGCGCAGGCGCTGGTCCAGCAGCCAGCGGTGCGGCGTGGTGCCGGTGACGTCCTTGAACCGGCGGGCGAAGGTCCGGGGGGACATCAGTGCGCGGGCCGCCAGTGCCTCCACGGTCAGCGGCCGGTCCAGGTGGGCCTGGATCCAGTCGAGCAGCTCGGCCAGGCCGTAGCCGTCCCCGGTCGCGGGGACGGGCGTCTCCACGTACTGGGCCTGGTCCCCGGACCGGTGCGGCGGGACGACCATGCGCCGGGCCAGGGCGTTGGCCGTCGCCGCGCCGAACTCGCGCCGCACGACGTGCAGGCAGGCGTCGATCCCCGCGGAGGCGCCGGCGCTGGTGACGATCGGCCCGTCCTCGACGTACAGAGCGCCGGGGTCGACCCGCACGCGCGGATACCTCTCGGCCAGGCGGGGGGCGACCTGCCAGTGCGTCGCGGCCCGCCGGCCGTCCAGCAGGCCCGCCTCGGCCAGCGCGAACGCGCCCGTGCACACCGAGAGCAGCATCGCGCCCCGCGCGACCGCCGCGCGCAGCGCCTCGGCGACCCCCTCCGGCAGCGGCAGCTCCTCCGCCCAGGCCGGCACGATCACCAGGTCGGCGGTGCGAGTCCGATCGAGGCCGTGCCGTACCTCGATCGCGAAGCCGGAGGTCGTGGGGACCATCCCGGGCCGCGACGCGCAGACCGCGAAGTCGTAGGAGGGCAGCCCGTCCGCGGACCGGTCGAGCCCGAACACCTGGCAGACCAGGCCGAGCTCGAACACGGCCGCCTGCCGGCCGACCACTGCCACCACGTCACGGATCACGGCTTCAGTATGGCAGGAACACCGATATAACCATCATTTCTGCCGCTCCCGGAGCCAGCCCGGTCGCCTCACCACGGCAATCAAACCACCGATCATTTCGCCACAATGGCAGAAATTTCCTGACATATGGCATTCCTGCCACTCCCGGTCCCCGCTCACGCGGACGATCCTGGGGCGCATGACCTCCCACCTGCCCCTCCCCGGTGCCCGCCCGTCCACGGTCGTCGTCCCCGCGCCGGGACCGGGCCCGCATCAGTGGGCCGGCGCGCCCAGCGCGGCCCTCGACACCGACGGCTCTGTCGTCCTCGCCTACCGCGTGCGCGGCGACGGCGACCACAACGTCATCGCCCGCTCCGCGGACGGCGAGCGCTTCACCACGGTCGCCGTCCTCGACCGGGAGCGGTTCGGCGCCTCCATGGTCGAACGCCCGGCCCTGGTCCGCACGGACACCGGCGCCTGGCGCCTGTACGTCTGCTGCGCCACCCCCGGCACGCACCGCTGGTGGATCGGCGCCGTCGAGGCCCCCACGCCGGAGGCGCTGTCCGAGGCCCCGGTCGTCCGGGTCTTCGAGGGCGACGAGAAGACCGCCGTGAAGGACCCCGTCATCCGCCGCGACGGCGACCGCTGGCGGGCCTGGATCTGCTGCCACCATCTGGAGGTCCCCGGCCAGGAGGACCGCATGAGCACCGCCTACGCCACCAGCGCCGACGGCCTCGACTGGACCTGGCACGGCACCGTCCTGTCCGGCCGCCCCGGCGCCTGGGACGCGCGCGGCGCCCGGCTGACCGCCGTCCTGCCCGACGGCCGCGCCTTCTACGACGGCCGCGCCACCCCCGAGGAGAACTGGTTCGAGCGCACCGGCGTGGCCGCCCCCGCCGACGGCGCCCTCGCCGCCGTCCCGGACTCCCCCGTCGTCGACGTCCGCTACGTCGAGGTCCTGCCCCTGCCCGGCGGCGCCCACCGGCTCTACTACGAGGCCCGCCTGCCCGACGAGAGCCACGAGCTGCGCACCGAGCTCCACCCCTGAGGGCGGCGTACGGCCGGGCCGCGCGTGAAGGGCCGTCAGAAGGGCCGGGCCAGCAGGACGAGCGGGACGGCGTCGCCCGGCGTCCAGTCCGGCGGCACGGCGGCCAGCGCGTCGCCCGCGGCCGCCCCGTTGAGGAACGCGGAGCCGCGCTCGGCCAGCACGCGGGCCACGGGGCCGTCCCAGGTGGCCGGGAGCACCCGGGTGCGCCCCACGGCCACCCGGACGTCACCGGCCAGCGGCACCCGCGGCAGGACCGGCAGGCCCCGCCCGGACAGCCCCGCCAGCAGCGGGCCGAGCAGCGTGTGGGCGGCGACCAGGGCGGCGTACGGGTTGCCGGGCAGGCCCACCACCCACGGCCCGCCGTCGAGCCCGGCCAGCAGCTGCGGATGGCCGGGGCGGCACGCCACGGTGTCGACGACCCACCGGGCCGCGCGGCCGTCGAGCAGCGACCGCAGCTGGTCGGTGACGCCGACCGAGGTGGAGCCGGTCACCACGACGACCTCCGCCTCGCCCGCGGCCCCGACGGCGGCCGCCAGCGAGCCCTCGGGCCGGTCGGGCACGTGAAGGACCTCCTGCACCCGCCCGCCCATGCTCTCCACCAGCGACGGCAGCATCGGGCCCAGCGCGTCGCGCACCTGGCCGGGACCGGGCAGCCCGTGGCGGACGAGCTCGTCACCGGTGACCAGGATCCGCACCCGCGGCCGCGGCCGGACCCGCAGCGTGTCATAGCCGCAGGCGGCGGCCAGGCCGAGCAGCGCGGGGCCGGCCCAGCCGCCGGCCGCGGCCAGGCGGGTCCCGGCCGGCGCGTCCTCGCCGGTCAGTCGGATGTGCCGGCCCTTCGAGGGCTGCGGGCCGCTCACCCGGTCGGCGTGCCGTACGGCCAGCTCCACCGGGAGCACGGCGTCGGCTCCGGGCGGCACCGGGGCTCCCGTGGAGATCTCCACCGCCTGTCCCGCCTCCAGCGCCTCGCGGGTCCAGACCGTCCCGGCCCGTACCGCGCCGCACACCTGCCAGGGCCCGGGCCCTGCCACCGCGAACCCGTCCATCGCCGAGGTGTCGAAGGCGGGGGCCGGCGTCCGGGCGGTGATCTCCTCGGCGAGGGTCAGCCCGGCGGCCCGCTCCAGCTCGACCTCGATCGGCGGCACGGGCCGGGCCGCGGCGTGCGCGCGTTCGCGTGCCCGCTGCCATGGCAGGTCGCGGAAGGCCTCGTCCGGTCCGGAATCGCCCACGGCAGTATTGGAGATCATGCCGACACCGTGCCACCCGCCACCCGGTTTCGTCCACGAGCCGCCGCTCCCCGCGCGCCGCCTGGTATTTTCCCGATCATGACGGCTGGACCGATACCGGAGCGCCTGCTCTGGGCCGTGGAGACCCTGCAGGTGGGTCCCGCCGACCGGGTGCTGGAGATCGGGTGCGGTCGCGGCGTCGCGGCCGAGCTGGTCTGCGAGCGGCTGACCGACGGCACGATCATCGCCGTCGACCGCTCGGACAAGGCGATCGACGCCGCGCGGCGGCGCAACGCGGCGAACGTGGCCGCGGGCAGGGCGGTGTTCCGCGTCGCGGCCCTGGAGAGCAGCGACTTCGAGGACGACTCCTTCGAAAAGATCTTCGCCGTCAACGTCAACCTCTTCTGGACGCGCTCCCCGGCCGCGGAGATCGGACTCCTGAGGCGCTGGCTGGCGCCGGGAGGCGGGCTGTACCTGTTCTACGAGCCGCCGGACGCCGGACGGGCCGGGGAGATCGCGGCCAAGGTGGACTCCGCGGTCTCCGCGCACGGTCTGGCCACCACCGTGCTGACCCGCCGCACCTCGGCGCCGGCGCCTCTGGTGTGCGTCATGGCCACCCCATACTGAGGGGACCGGGCCGGATCACCGGCTGACCGCCCTGCCGTACAGCCGGACGGCCAGGGGCGCGAAGACGGCCAGCAGCAGGAGCGACCAGAGCAGCGCCGCCGGGACCGCGTGCTGCAGGGGCCAGGCGTCGGGAGCGGGCATGGCCGCCGAGGTGTTGCCGAAGAGCTCGCGGGCGGCCTGGATGACCACGGAGACCGGGTTCCACTCGGCGACGGTCTGCAACGGCTCCGGCAGGCGGGTGGTGTCGACGTAGGCGTTGGACAGGAAGACCAGCGGCATGGACAGGATGGTGACGATGTTGTTGAAGACCTCGGGCTTGCGCAGGGCCAGCGCGACCGTCGCGTTCACCCATGAGAACGCGTAGGCGAACAGCAGCAGGAGCAGGAAGCCCAGCACGGCCTCATGGGGCGCCGTGTGGATGCGCCAGCCGACGATCAGCCCCATCAGGGCCATCGTGACGATGCTGGTCACGTTCATGACGATGTCGCCGACGGTCTGGCCGACCAGCACCGCCGAGGGGGCCATGGGCAGCGTGCGGAACCGGTCGAAGATGCCTTTCTGCAGATCCTGGGTGAGGGTGTAACCGGTGATCTGCGCGCCCATCACGATCGACTGGACGAAGACCCCCGGGATCAGATACTCCGCGTACGACATGCCCGGCAGCTCGATCATGCTGCCGAAGACGTAGGCGAACAGCAGCACGAACACGATCGGCAGCGTGATCACACCGCCCAGCAGGTCCGGTGCCCGCCTGATCTTCAGTATGTTCCGCTTGGTGATCGTCGCGCCGTCGGCGAACGTCATCTGCAGGGCGTTCATCGGGCCTCCTCCTCGGCGGTGACGAGTTCACCGCTCCGGTGTCCGGTGAGGGTCAGGAACACCTCGTCCAGCGTCGGCCGGCGCAGCCCCGCGTCGCGTACGGTGACCCCCTCGGCGGCCAGGCGGCCCAGGGCCGCGGTGAGCGAGGCCGCGCCGTCGCCGACCGGGACCGTCAGCCGGAGCGCGGCGGCGTCGACGCGCATCTCCCCCGCGGCCAGGGGAGCCAGCGCGCGCCGTACGGCCTCCAGGCCGGCGGCGTCGGTCACGGCCACCTCGACGCGGTCGCCGCCGAGGTCGTCCTTGAGCTCGTCGGCGGTGCCGAGCGCGATCACGCGGCCGTGGTCGACGACCGCGATCGTGTCGGCGAGGCGGTCGGCCTCCTCCAGATACTGCGTGGTGAGCAGCACGGTGGTGCCGCCGGCGACGAGTCCGGCGATGACGTCCCACAGGCTCGCGCGGGCCCGGGGGTCGAGGCCGGTGGTGGGCTCGTCGAGGAACAGCACCGGCGGGTCGGCGACCAGCGCTCCGGCCAGGTCGAGGCGGCGTCGCATGCCGCCCGAGTAGCCCCGCACCGGGCGGTCGGCGGCCCCGGTCAGGTCGAAGCGCTCCAGCAGCTCGCGGGCGCGCCGCCTGCTGCTCCGGGTGCCGAGATGGTAGAGGCGGCCCACCATCTCCAGGTTCTCGGCGCCGGTGAGGTGGTCGTCGACGGCGGCGTACTGGCCGCAGGCGCCGATGTGGGCGCGCAGCCGGGGGGCCTCGGCGACGACGTCGAATCCGGCGACCGTGGCCCGGCCGGCGTCCGGCTTGAGCAGGGTGGTCAGGATCCGCGCGGTCGTGGTCTTGCCTGCTCCGTTGGGGCCGAGCAGGCCGAACACGGTGCCCTCGGGGACGGACAGGTCCATCCCGTCGAGGGCGACCACGTCGCCGTACCTCTTGACCAGCCCTTCGGCTGTGATGGCGGGGGGCATGCGTACCTCTTCTCGTTCTGTTCCCGGGCATGACGGGATGGCGGGCGGTCGCCTGCCGACCGTCCGGCGTGCTTTTCCGAGCAGATGGAGTTAGATGTCGAGGTCCTCGACGACGGGACGCGCGGCGAGATCGGCGATCAGGTCGTAGAGCTCGTCCGGGATCCTGCCGCGCAGTTCCTCGAAGGTCTCGACGACCTCAAGCGTGGCCTCGCCCTGGACGAAGCCCCAGGTGGAGTCGGCCAGGCCCAGATAGGTCCGCAGCGCCTCGCGGGAGAAGAGGTTCTCCAGCCAGTTGCCGGGTCCCGAGCTCACGCCGTCCGGCCAGTCGGGCGAGCGGTCCACGTGCAGGACGTACTTGCCCTTGCGGGAGCGGTACACCCGGAACATCTCCACCCGGCTGCCCACCGTGCGTCCCCACTCGCCGAGCAGCACCCCGGAGAAGCGCTGCTTGCGGACCGCGCTGCCCTGGCCGACCTTCACGACGATCTCGTCGTAACCCTCCTGACGGCCTTCCTCCATCTCGACGTAGCGCCGCAGCGCGATGCTGATCGCCGCCGACAACTTGCCCCCGGCCAGATCCTGGGCCCGCTGGAACAGCGGCAGGTCCTCGTCGGAGACGTAGATCGTTTTGTTGGGCATCCTTCACTCTCATCTCGTATACGTATAAAGGTACGTATACGAGAGAAGAAGTGCAATGCCCTGCCCGCGGGGTGAGCGGAACGACGCGGCCGCCCGGTCCGAGGTGGACCGGGCGGCCGCCGTACAGTGCGCGCGCTACGCCAGGGAGTACTCCCCCTCCTTGACGGCCGGAGCGTGCTTGGCCAGGCTCTCGCCCTCGATGTCGAGGTTGGGCAGGGCCCGGTCCAGCGGACGGGGCAGCCACCAGGCGGCGCGGCCGAGCAGGGACATGACCGCGGGCACCAGGGTCATGCGGACGATGAAGGCGTCGACGAACACGCCGACCGCCAGGGCGAACCCGATGGACTTGATGATGGGGTCGTCCATGAGCACGAACCCGCCGAAGACCGCGATCATGATCAGGGCGGCGGCCGTTACGACGCGGGCGTTGTGGCCCAGGCCGTTGACGGTGGCCTGCTGGGCGGTGTCGCCGTGGACGTAGTCCTCGCGCATGCGCGAGACCAGGAACACCTGGTAGTCCATGGCCAGGCCGAACAGGATGCCGATGAGCAGGACCGGCAGGAAGCTGATCAGCGGGCCGGGGGTGTCGATGCCGAACAGGTCGGCCAGGTGGCCCTGTTGGAAGACCGCGACGGTGATGCCGAAGGTGGCGCCGACGGTGAGCAGGAACCCGGCCGCGGCCT
The DNA here is from genome assembly GCF_016863195.1 of Paraplanobispora takensis. Classification (GTDB taxonomy): domain Bacteria; phylum Actinomycetota; class Actinomycetes; order Streptosporangiales; family Streptosporangiaceae; genus Planobispora; species Planobispora takensis. The sequence goes on from NZ_BOOK01000047.1 coordinate 61,533, forward strand.
TGATGGGCACCAGGACGGAGCGGAAGACCAGCATGAGCAGCAGGACCGACAGGCCGACCACGAGCAGCAGATAGACCGGCAGCGCGTCGGCGAGCTTCTCGGAGATGTCGATGCCCATCGCGGTGACGCCGGTGAGGGCGACGTCGGCGCCGTCGACGGCGGCGACCTTGTCGCGGATGGCGTGGACGGCCTCCTCGGTGGCGGCGTCGGTGGGCCCGGCGGTGGGGATGATCGGCAGCAGCGCCACGGTGCCGTCCGCGTTCGGCTGCGGCGGGGCGACGGCGAGCACGCCCTCGGTTCCGGTGATCAGCTTGGCGGCCTCGGCGGCCGCGGCGGTGGTGGCCTCCTTGGTGTCGGCGGTGACGACGGCGATCAGGCGGCCGTTGAAGCCGGGGCCGAATCCCTCGCTGATCAGGTCGTAGGCCCGGCGGGCCGGGGAGTCCTCGGCCGCGGTGCCGGCGTCGGGCAGGGCCAGGCGCATGTCCTGCACGGGCAGTGCGAGCGCCCCCAGGCCCAGGATGCCGGCCAGCAGGATCGGCAGGCGCAGGCGGGTGACCAGGCGGCCCCACCGGAACCCGAAGGCCTCCCGCGGCGCGCGGCGGGACGACGCGGCCTGCCCGTCGCGGTGCTTGCGGGGCAGGATGCGCTCTCCGGCGAAGCCGAGGACGGCCGGCAGCAGGGTCAGCGCGACGGCCACGGCGACGGTGACGGTGGCCGCGGCGGCCAGGCCCATGGCGGTCAGGAACGGGATGCCCACCACCGACAGGCCGGCCAGGGCGATGACCACGGTGACGCCGGCGAACACCACGGCCGAGCCGGCGGTGCCGGTCGCGCGGCCGGCCGCCTCCCGGGCGTCCATGCCCTCGGCCAGGAACTGGCGGTAGCGGGAGGTGATGAACAGCGAGTAGTCGATGCCCACGGCCAGGCCGAGCATCAGCGCCAGGGTCGGGGCGGCGCTGTTGAGCTCCACCACGCCGGTCAGGGCGAACAGCCCGGCCATGCCCGCGCCCACGCCGACCAGCGCGTTCACCAGCGTCATACCGGCGGCGACCAGGGAGCCGAAGGTGACGACCAGAACCACCGCGGCCACCAGCACGCCCAGCGCCTCGGACGAGCCGACCTCCGGCCCGCCACCGGTGACCGCTTCGCCGCCGGGCTCGACGCGCAGGCCCGCCAGGCCGTCGCCGACCTTCGCGTACGCCTCGCGCTGGGCGTCGGTCAGATCGGTGACCTTGGCGGAGAACTGCACCTGGACCAGGGCGTAACGGCCGTCGGGGGAGACCGACCGGGCGGCGAACGGGTCGACGGCGGCCAGCACGCCGGGCACGGCGGCCGCCTGCTCCACCACGGGCTTGACCTGGTCGGGGGTCAGCCTCCCCTCACCGGCCGAGGCGATCACGATGGTGCCGGTCGCCCCGCCGGCCTGCGGGAACTGCTCCTGCAGAACGGTCATCGCCCGCTGGGACTCGGTCCCCGGCATCCTGAACTCACTGCTGGTGGAGCCGCTGAACATCGCGGCGGCACCGCCGAGCAGGGCCAGGAGCAGCAGCCAGACGGCCACCACCCGGCCGCGCCGGTGGAAGGAGAACCGGCCGAGCCGGTAGAGCAAAGTCGCCACTGGATACACCTTCAGGAGAAAACGGCAATGGGTCGTGCGAGTCCGTGCCCGGGGCGGGAGGGACGGCGGCGCGCCGTACGGATCCGTGTCCGGGCCGGGAGGAACGGCGATCGAGCCGTGCGGGTCCGGTGCCCGGGTCAGGGAACCGAGGGCGGGTGGCCCAGGGCGTCGTAGCCGACGTCGATGAGATGACCGGCCGCGTCGGCGGGCAGATGCTCGCCCAGCGCGGTGCGGGCCACCGCCAGTGCGCCGATCGCACCGGCGACCCGCACCACCCGGCCCAGGTCCGTGTCGGGATCGAGGCCGAACGTCTCGATGATGACCTCGGCCACCGGCTGGAGCGGGACGCTCTCGCCGCCCGCGGGGTCGCGCAGCAGCGTCGAGAGCAGCAGCGCGATGAAGCCCGGCCGGCGCAGCGCCAGGTGCGTCAGCCCGGTCAGCGCGGCGCGGTCGCGCCCCGGCCCGGGAGCCCGGCCGGCCGCCTCGCCGAGGGCGTCCCGCAACTCGGCCAGGCACCGGCCGACGACCTCGTCCTGCAGCGCCTCCTTGGACGGGAAGTGCCGCAGCAGGCCGCTCTTGGAGTAGCCCACCGCGTCGGCGACACGCTGGATCGAGGTCTCAGCGAAGCCGTGACGGGCGAACAACATGGCGGCGCAGTCGATGATCTCCTCATCGATCTGCTGCCGGGTCTGACGAGGCATAAGACCAGAATAGACGCTATGCGACCAAATCGGTCACAATGCGACCGTGATGGTTCCCACACCGTGAAATTCTCAGGTCAGCCGTTTCGGGAGGATCGCTCAGGCGCCGGCCGTCCAGTCCTGACGGGCCGCCCACTCGCGCAGGGCGGTGACGCCGACGGTGACGACCGACGGGTCGGGAGCCGGAGGCGGGGGCGTTCCCGGGGGCGGCGGCGTGTAGGCCCCGGCGATCCCCCGGGCGGCCTCCTCCCCCAGATGAGGGGCCAGCATCTCCCGGTAGGCGTCGGGCTCCACGGTGTTCCACCGCACCGGACGGCCCAGGGCCGCGGCGAGCTCGGCGGCGACCTCGTCTCCGGTCAGCGCCCGGGGACCGGAGACGATCCGCAGCGCGGGAGGAGCCGGCGAGGCGATCGCGGCGGCGACGGCGGCCCCCAGGTCGTCCAGTGCGACCCACGGCACCGGCAGGTCCGGCGGGAGCGGGTAGGCGACCCGCCCGGCGCGCACCAGCGGGGCGGACCAGGGGGCGATGAGGTTCTCCATGTACGTGCGCGCGGGTGCGACCACCGTGGCGGCCTCGACGCTGCCGGGCAGTTCGGCCGCCACCAGCACGCGGGCGTCGACGAACGGCACCCCGACGGGCGCCGGGGGCAGCCCGCCGCCGGGATTGAGGACCGCCCGCCCCACCCTCGCCTTCCGGAGCCCGGCCAGCACCGCCTCGGCCTGCCGCAGGGCCGGGCCGGCGGCGAAGACGAGCGGAAGCTGGACGACCACGACGTCGGCGCCTGCGTAGGCGGCGGCCAGCGAGCCGGGGTCGAGCAGGTCCGCCGGGACCGGCTCGGCGTCCGGATGCAGCCGGGAGAGGGAGGCGGGGCGGGCAGGGGTGACGGGGCGGACGACACCCCGCACACGGTGTCCCGCGGCGAGCAGGGCGCGGACGATCGCGGCACCCTGGGTGCCGGTCGCGCCGTGGACGACCACGGTCGATGAGCTGTTCATGGCGGCCACGTTAGTTTCAATAATGAAGCAGTACCTAGCACGTAATATTGTTTCACTATGGAAACCAATGGCAGCGAGCAGCTCGGACGTCTCAACTCGGCGTCGTCCCCGGGATGCGGCGTGGAGCGCACGCTGAAGGTCCTCGACGGGAAGTGGACGACGCTGATCGTCCGGGAGCTGCTGTCCGGCCCCAAGCGCTTCGGCGACCTGCGCGCCGCCATGGGCTCCCCCAGCGCCAAGACTCTCACCGACCGCCTGCGGGCCCTGGAGCACCAGCGGATCCTGACCCGCACCGTCTACGCCGAGGTGCCGCCCCGCGTCGTCTATCAGCTCACCGAGGAGGGCGAGAGCCTCAGCGACGTCCTGGACGCCATGCTCCGCTGGGGCGAGGCGCACCCCCTCACCGAGGATTGATCGCCGAGAACCGACCCCGCAGGACCGGTCGCCTCAGCCTCCGGACGGGCCCACCGGCCGGTACGGCAGCCGCCCCATGCCGGGCACGAACCGCCCGACGCGGGCGGCGTACTCCCCGTAGACGGCGCCGTGCACGGTGCGCAGATAGGGCTCCTCCACCGCGCGCACCTGCATCTGGATGGAGACCACCAGGACGGCCAGGCCGGCGAGGGCGACCGGGTTGGGCGCCATCAGCGTCAGCCCGAGGCTCGTAGTGATCATCGCGGTGAAGATCGGATTGCGGGCCACGGCGAACGGGCCGCCGGTGACCAGGTCGGTGCGCTCGCCGGCGTCCACACCGATCCGCCAGGAGGTGCCCATGGCCAGCTGCGCGGCCAGGGTGGTCACGGTGCCGAGGACAGCGACCAGCAGCCCGGCGGCCCGGACGAGCGGGTGATCGAGCGTGGACAGGGGCGCCAGGCCGGCCAGGCCGGCGATCGGCCCGGCCAGGCCGAGGACGAGGGCGGCGACGAAGGCGAGCTTGGCCCACCAGGCCGGTGAGCCGGCCGGGCCGGCGTCCAGACGCAGGCCGCTGTCACCGGTCCGGCGCCATTGGACGAGGGTGCGCCAGCCGAAGGCCAGCATCAGAGCGGTCAGGTACATCACGAGAGCGGCGACGGTCATGCATCCATAAAGTACAGAGAACCCTGAATTCAGGCAATCCTGAACTCAATGTCCTTGTGACGAACGGCCGGCGACGCCGTCACAGGTCGCGGACCACCCTGGCCGGGGTGCCCACGGCGACGACGTTCCCGGGGATGTCCTTGGTGACGACGGAACCGGCGCCGATGACGCTGTTGGCGCCGATGGTGACCCCGGCCAGCACGATGGCGCCGCCGCCGAGCCAGACGTTGTCCCCGATCACGATCGGCGCGGCGGCCTCCAGCTTGGCGCGCCGCTGCTCGGGATCGAGCGGGTGGGTGGGGGTGAGCAGCTGCACGTGCGGGCCGATCTGCACGTCGGCGCCGATGGTGATGGGGGCCACGTCCAGGGCGGTCAGCCCGTAGTTGGCGAACGTGCCCGGACCGACGGTGATGTAGGAGCCGTAGTCGACGTACAGCGGCGGCCGGATGTGGGCGTCGGGGGCGATCGAGCCCAGCAGGTCCTGCAGGACGAGCCGGGCGGCCGCGTAGTCGGCGGGGTACAGCTCGCCGTACCGGTGGGACAGCAGGGCGGCGCGTTCGAGGGCGGCCGCCAGCTCGGGATCGTCGGCGATGTACAGATCACCGGCCAGCATGCGCTCACGGTTGGTACGGGTGTCCCCGGCGAAGAAGTCGGTCACGGGGACGAGCCTAGGCGCGGGGCGGGCCGCCACCGGGAAGGCCGGGCCGTACCCCGGCCGGTGCCCGCCCCCGATGCGCGGCCTCGCCCATCCTCTCACGCGTCTCGCCGGTGCGGAACCGGGCCGGTCACGTATCCCTCCGGTGCGGCGCCGGGCCGATCACGCGTCCCGCCGGTTCAGCGCCCGGACGGCCAGGCCGAGAGCCGGCGCGGCGTATCCGCAGAGCACGGCCAGGCCGGCCCACGGCGCCAGCGGGTAGTAGCCGCTCGCCGGCGCGTAGTCCCCGAGCACCTGCGGGTACCGCGGGATGCTCTGCAGCGCCGAGAAGGCCGCGGCCGGGGTCAGCCGCAGCAGCCACTGCGCCGCGCCCGCGGGCAGGGCGGCGGTGGCCGCGAGGACGTAGGGGACGACGATCAGCACGACGGCGGCGGTCACGGCCGCGACGCCGCGCCGGAACAGCACGCCCAGGGCCAGGGCGAGGACGGCGGTGGCGGCGAACAGCGCCGCGCAGCCGGCGACGACGCGCAGTTCGGTGAGCGTGCTCACCGGCAGGACGGGCGTGCCGCCCCCGCGCAGGATCCGCGGGCCCAGCGGAACCAGGATCCCGGCGGCGGCGAGCCCGGCGGCGAAGGCGGCCGCACCGGCCACGACGGCCTTGGCCGCCGGCACCCGGCCGCGCCGCGGACTGGCCAGCAGGGTGGTGCGGATCATCCCCCGCCGGTACTCGGCGGTGGCGAACGTCGCCGCCACGACGATCACGATGATCAGCCCGATCACCGCGCCGGTGAGGGGGGTCTCGATCCTGGCGCCCTCGGTGAGGGGCGCGATGTCGCCCACCCCGGTCACGGTGAACGTGCCGCCGGACTCGACGAGCCCGCCCGGATGGTGGGGGGCGCCGTCGGGCCCGACGGTGACCCCGACGTCGTGACGGTTCCAGCCGCCGGTCACCGCACCCTCCAGGGCGACCCGGTCGAAGACGGCGGTGACCTCGGCGAAGCGCTCCGCCGAGGGGGAGCCGAACCCGTCCGACACCGTCAGGTGGCCCGGGGAGGCGGCGAACATCCCGATCCGCACCGTGTCCGGGAGCCGGGCCGGGCGGGCCGTGCCGACCGCCGTCCACTTCACGCCGTCGGCGGACTCGTAGCCGGTCAGCGTGTCACCGGTGCGGGTCAGCCGCAGCCAGCGGGGGGACTCCCGGGACACCCCGCCCGGGCGGCCGGCCGTGTCGTGGGTGAAGTCGTGCTGCATCCGCACCCCGTGCTCACCGGTGACCATCACCGCCGCGTACGGCGACCCCTGCTCGCCGCCCGCCTTGACGACGACCCCGGCCTTGGCCCACGGCACGACGCCCGGAACGACGTTCCGCACCCCGGGGGTCTCGTCGGGCAGCCGGATCTGCCCGGTCATGGAGGTCACCCGGACGGTGACGGAGCCGTCGCCGGTCAGCTGCCGGTACACGAAGTAGAACTTGTCGTCCACCGCCTCGCCGCCGGGACCCGTCGGGGGGACGGGGCAGGGGATCTCGGTCACGCCGTTGCCGCAGACGCTGCGGTTGCCCGACGCCAGGAGCAGACCGAGCAGTACGGTGACCAGCGCCGCGGCCCCCGTGCCGAGCACCCAGCCGCGGACGGTGCGGAACTTGGTCCACTCCGCGCGCAGCAGCCGCACGAAGCCGCCGCGGCCGGTCCGCAGGGGTGAACGGTACGGCGTGGCGGTGCCGGTGCTCATCGCGCCCCCTCCCGCCCCGCGGCGGCTCCCCCGGCCGCCTCCGCCGGGACCCCCGCACCGGATTCCGCGCCGCCGCCCGGCTCCGCGGTGTCCCTCGTGAGATCCATCCAGGCCTCCTCAAGCGTCGCCCGGTAAGCCCTCACCTCGGAGAACGGCACCGCGTCCGCGGTGAGGAGCGCCCTGACGCGCTCGGCCGTCATCCCGGACACGACGAGCGTGTCGCGGCCGGTGACGGCCACGGCGGCCCCGGCGCCGGCCAGCGCCGTCATCGCCTCCGGACGCGCCGTGGTGCGCACCGCGACCCGGCCGCCGGAGGCGGCCTCGATCAGCTCGGCCACGCCGATGTCGGCGACTACCCTGCCGCGGCCGGCCACCACGAGATGGTCGGCGGTGTCCTGCAGTCCGCCCATCAGGCGGCCGGAGACCAGGACGGCGCGGCCCTCGGCGGCCAGCGACCGCAGCAGGCCGCGCAGCCACCCGGCGCCCCCGGGGTCGAGACCGTCGAACGGCTCGTCGAACATGAGCACCGGCGGATCGCCGAGCAGCGCCGCGGCGACCCCGAGCCGCTGCCGCAGGTCGGGGGAGTATCCGCCCGCCCTGCGCCGGGCCGCCTCTCCCAATCCGGCCAGCTCCGCCACCTCGTCGACCCGCCCGGCGGTCAGACCGTGGGAGCGGGCCAGCCACAGCAGGTGGTCACGGCCGGTGCGGCCGGGCTGCAGCGCGCCGGCCTCCAGCGACGCCCCGACGTGCCCGAGGGGGTCGCGCAGGCTCCGGTACGGCCGGCCGCCCACCAGCGCGCTTCCCCCGTCGGCCGCGTCCAGGCCGAGGATCACCCGCATCGTGGTGGACTTGCCCGCGCCGCCGGGACCGACGAGGCCGGTGACCCGCCCCGGCGTCACGGTGAACGACATCCCGTCCAGGGCCACGACCCGGCCGAACCGCTTGCGCAGCCCGGCGACTTCGATGGTTGCTTCCATGCCACCGCACCCTAGGCAGCCGCCCAGGCCCCGGTCGTCACGGAACGGAGCGGTCTTCACCGTCGCCGGTGTGAGGGACGGCCCGTCCCTCACACGAGGGATGCCGGAATCCTCCGCCGCGGGAACAATGATCCCCGTGGAGCGAGCACATGACCGTCGGCGCGGATGGACCGCCTGGGCCGACCGTGGCCGGCGGATCGCCGCGACCCCGCACGCTCCCGTCGCGGCCGCCGCCCTGCTGGCGTCGCTGGCGGTGGCCGAGTCGATCGCGCACCTCACGGGCGCGCTCCCGGCCTATCCCCTGGTCGGTGAGACGGTGAGCGTGCCGGCGGGCGAAGCGGTCACAGGTCCCGGGCACGCGCCGGCGACCGAGGTGACCCCGCGTTTTGGGGATGCGTCAGGGGGCGAAGCGGGCATGGGTTCCGGGGACGTACCGGCGGATGAGGCGATCGCCCGCCTCGGCGGCCCGCCGCCCGTCCCGAACCCCGGCACCCCGTCCCTCCTGGTGGCGTCCGGTCTGCTCGGTCTGGCCACCACGCTGCCCGTCGCGATCGTGCGGGCGCAGCCGGCCGTGGCCGCCGTCGCCGTCTCCGCGGCGGGCCTGCTGTCCCTGTCGGCCTTCCACACGCTGACCGCGGCGGGCGTGGCCGCGCAGCTGATCTGCTGCTACCGGCTGGGCCGTACCGGCTCGCAGCCGCTGGCCGTCCTGCTGACGGTGCCGTTCGTCCTGGTGGCCGTGGCCGGTACGGCCCTCGGCGGGACAGGCGTCCTCACCATGCTGGCGGCCTGCCTGTCCCCGGCCGCGGCCCTGGCCGGGATCGCGCGGCGGGCGCACACCCGGGCGGCGGACGACGACGCCGCCCGCCGGGTCGTCGCCGACACCCTCCTGGAGCACACCGCGCGCGGCGAGCGGGCGCGCATCGCCCGGGAGCTGCACGACGTCGTCGCCCACCACATCTCCATGGTCGCGGTGCAGGCGGAGACGGCCCGGCTGACCACCCCGGGGATGCCGGCCACCGGAGCGGAGCGGCTGTCGGCCATCGGCGACACCGCCCGGGCGGCGCTGACCGAGATGCGGAGCCTGCTGGGCGTGCTGCGCGAGGACACCGGAGCGGAGACCCCGGACCGGCGGCCCCAGCCGGGCCTGAGTCCGGGCGAGCTCAACGAGCTGATCGACGAGGCGCGTGACGCGTCCGGAACGGGCCTGCGCCTCATCCTGACCGGCCCGCCGGTCCCGCTCGGCCCCGGCGTCGAACTCGCGGCCTACCGCATCGTCCAGGAGGCCCTCACCAACGCCCGGCGGCACGCGCCGGGCGCCGCCGTCGATGTGGAGCTGCACTACACCGGCGACGGCCTGCGCCTGACCGTCCGCGACAACGGCCCCGGCCCGGCCACGGCGGCGCCGTACGAAGAGCACGGCCTCCCCGCGGTGCCGTACGGCGGGCACGAGCCGCCCGCGGTGCCGTACGGCGGGCACGGGCTGTCCGGCATGCGCGAGCGCGCCGCGGCCGTCGGCGGTGAGCTGCGCGCCGGCCCGGCGGCCGGCGGCGGCTTCCTCGTCGAGGCCCGCCTGCCGGCCCGGGACGGAGAGCCCGGATGAGCTCACCGTCTCCGGCGGTCCGGATCGTCGTCGCCGACGACCACCTGGTGGTCCGCACCGGATTCGCCGCGCTGCTCGACACCCAGCCGGACTTCACCGTCGTGGGGACCGCCTGCGACGGAACCGAGGCGGTGCGGGTGTGCCGCGAGCTGTCCCCCGACGTCGTCCTGATGGACGTGCGCATGCCGGGGGTGGACGGCATCGAGGCCACCAGGCGGCTGGCCGGCCCGGCGGGCGCGGGGCCGCGCGTGCTCATCCTGACGACCTTCGACCTGGACGAGTACGTCTACGACGCGCTTCGCGCCGGGGCCAGCGGGTTCCTGCTCAAGGACGTCACCGCCGAGCGGCTCTTCGACGCGGTGCGCGTCATCGCCGCCGGTGAGGCCCTTCTGGCTCCGGCGGTCACCCGGCGCCTCATCGGCGAGTTCACCCGCCTGCACCCCCATCCCGCCGCCTCGGCCGCGACCGCGCTCGCCGCCCTCACGCCCCGCGAGACGCAGGTCCTGCGGCTGGTCGCCGAGGGCCTGTCCAACCCGGAGATCGCGCGGCGGCTGACGGTCACCGAGGAGACGGTGAAGACCCACGTGAGCCGCGTCCTGAACAAGCTCGGCCTGCGCGACCGGACCCAGGCCGTCATAGCCGCCTACGAGACCGGTCTGGTCGTCCCCCGCTCCCACGGACCGCAACGTCCCGTCTGAGCAAGAGGCGCGATTCACACGTCCCATGAAAGACTTCCACAAAAAGGGACGAATGGACGCCGTGCATGGTCGATGACTTCCCGCCGCCCCCTGCCCCGAAGCGCCCGCGCAGCCGGTGGTGGGTGATCGCAGGTGCCCTGGCGGTCGTGGCATCGGTCGGTCTGTCACTGTTCTTCGTGGTGAATGAGGCCGGCACCGTACCGACCAGAGCACTGGAACCGTCACCTCCCCCGCCCCTGCCCACGGCTTCCGTGCCGGCGGAGGCCTCACGGCGGGGACTTCGCCGCGGCCCTCGACCAGGACGCGGTCGGATACGCCCTGACCTCGTCCGAGATCGCGTCTGACGCCCAGGCCGGAACCCTGCTCACCAAGGCGGTCAGCACCCGGAGATGCGACAAGGAGTGAAGTACGGCCCGCCGCCCTAGCGACAGATGACGTACACCGCGCCTGCGAGCAGTTCCTCGGCCTCGCCGGCGTCGATCTGCGCGTGCTCGTCGGAGAACAGCCGCATCGTGTACTCCCGGAGAGAGTACGGCGAGTCGCCCATCCCATTGATGATCTTGTCGCAGACCATGCGGCCGCGCCGGATCGCCAGCTCCTCATCGGCCGCCAGGCCCGGATCCATCGCCCTCAGCGCGGCCAGGTAGGCGGGCCCGGAAGGGGCGTAGGTCGGTGGTAACGGGGCCCGCGCCGTACCGGTGCGCGCGGGCCACGCGACCGCCGGATCCAGCCCGGCGGCGACCGCCGGCGGGAGGTCCGCGGCGCCCTTCATGCTGATGTGCCCGGTCGTCAGGCCGTCGACCACCAGGACCGCGACGCCGAGCAGGACGGCCCCGCAGACCATCGCCGACACCGCGATCGCGATCCGCCGCACGCCGGAGAGCCGCCGCTGCGGGCTCTCGGGGGGCCGCTGGGAGGACGGGCGCATAACCGGCGATCTTACGCGGGTGATCCAGGAGGCCGGAGAGGGCCCGCTGCCCGGGATCCGGCCGGTTCGCCGGATTCCCTCAGTTTCCCGCCTCGCCGGTCGATGGAGAAGGGACTCGAAGACCGTGGAAGAAATGGATCGTCTCATGCGCACCCGCCCTCATCAGGTCGCGGCCCCGGTGGCCGCCGCCCGGCCGGCGACCGGCTGCCAGGGCTGATCGGCTGCCGGATCAGACGGCGAGGAGAGAACCCGATGAACCCGTCCGCGCTCAAGACTGCAGCCCGCCAGGCCGCCGGTTCCCGTGCCTGGCTGGGCTTCCTGCTGCTGGGAGGCGTCCTGACGGTGGTCGCCACCTCCCTCACCAACCGATGGCTGAGCGCCGAGGTGCTGTGCTGGGTGCTGGGACAGGGCGCCTCGGCGCTGGCCGTCTTCGTCGGCACCCGCCGCCACGGCCTGGCCCGCTCGCGCCCGTGGCGGCTGATGCGCGCCGCCGTCGTGCTGGCCTGGGTCGCCACCACGCTGGGCTGGGGCATCGGCGGGGTGTGGCTGGGCAACGCCGAACTGCTGGAGCTGTACCGGATCGGCACCCTGTCCGCCTACGTCCTGTCCCTGACCGCGTTGATCTCGCTGAGCCTGCAGACCGACGGCTCGCGCTGGGCGGGCCTGCTGGACGGCGGCATCATCAGCATCGGGGCGGCCATGCCGCTGTGGACCTTCCTGATCGCCCCGGCCATCGCCCGCAGCGGCCACCTGAGCGCCACGCTGGTCTTCGCACTGGTGCCGCCGGTCATCGACCTGTTCGCCTTCGGCGTCATCGCCCGCCTGACCCTCGACAGCAACCGCGCCCCGTGGCTGGGCCTGATGAGCTTCTCCTACCTGGCGCTGTTCGTCGCCGACGGCGCCTACCTGCTCGACCGGGTCGCCGGCCGGCCCGCCGACGCGCTGACCACGGCCGGGTGGCTGGGCTGGTTCGTACTGCTCGGGACCGCGGTGCTGCACCCCAGCCTGGCCGGAGCCGGCTCGCTGCGGCCCGCGGCCGCACCCGGCCGCACCCGCATCCGGATCTTCCTGGCGGTGGCGCTGCTCAGCCCGGCCGCCTCCATCGTGGGCGGGTCGCGGCCCGGCGCCGGCCCCGCCTCCGACCCGGTGGTCACGACCGGCTTCGCGCCCGCCGACCTGGTGGTCACGGTGCTGACCCTGGCACTGGCGGTCCTGCTGGTCCTGCGCCTGAGCGCGGTGGCCGGCATCGCCGAGACCCAGGCCGTCGACCTGCGCCAGGCCCTGCGCCGGCAGGAGGTCCTGCAGCGCAGCCTGACCCACCGCGCCAGCCACGACCCGCTGACCGGGCTGGGCAACCGCGCCCTGCTCATCCAGGCCCTGCAGTCCTCCCTCACCACCCCCGCCGCCTCCGCCTCCGCCCTGCTGCTGCTGGATCTGGACGGCTTCAAGGACGTCAACGACACCTACGGCCACCCCGTCGGCGACGAACTGCTCACCATCGTCTCCCGCCGCCTGCGCGCCCTGACCCACCGCGGCCAGACGCTGGCCCGCCTGGGCGGTGACGAGTTCGCCCTGCTGCTGCCCGGCACCGACCAGCAGCAGGCGCTGGCCGTCGCCGAGCGGATCCTGGCCGCCGTGCGCGCGCCGTACCACATCGACGGCCGCGAGCTGTACATGACCACCAGCATCGGCGTGCTGGCCGAGACCGCCACCACCGCCACCGACGCGCTGCGCGATGCCGACCTGGCCCTGTACGCGGCCAAGGCCGCGGGCAAGAACCAGGTCGCGGTCTTCGACTACACCCTGCGCGCCGCGCGGCTGCACCACGCCGAGATCGCCGCCGGTCTGCGCCAGGCTCTGGCCGCCGAGGAGCTCACCCTGGCCTACCAGCCCGTCGTCAACCTGACCACGGGCGCCGTCTACGCCGTCGAGGCGCTGTTGCGCTGGACCCCCTCCGGCGGCCGGCGCGTCCCGCCGGATGTGTTCATCCCCGTCGCCGAGGACACCGGCCTGATCGTCGAGATCGGCCGATGGGCGCTGGAGCAGGCCTGCGCCCAGGCCAAGCAGTGGCACCGGCGCTACGGCATCGCCGTGACCGTCAACGTCTCCGGCCGTCAGCTGCGCGAGCGCAGCTTCAGGGACACGGTCCTGGAGATCCTGACCCGGCACGCGCTGCCGCGCAACGCGCTGACCCTGGAGGTGACCGAGAGCATGCTGCTGGCCACCAGTCCGGCCGAGACCCAGCGCATCGTGGCCGTCCTGGCCGACCTGCGCGCCCACGGGGTGCGCATCGCCCTGGACGACTTCGGCACCGGTTACTCCTCGCTGGCCTATCTGCGCACCCTGCCGGTCGACATCCTCAAGATCGACCGCTCCTTCACCACCCCGCTCACCGGCGCCGACCACCGCCAGGCGCGGGCGTTCACCAAGGCGATCGTGGAGCTGGCGGCCGGGCTGGACCTGGCCACCGTGGTGGAGGGCGTCGAGTCCCGCGAGCAGGCCGGGATCCTGCAGCAGATGGGCTGCCCGCTGGCCCAGGGGTACCTGTTCTCCCCGCCGATCTCCCCGGCGGAGGTGGACGACCTGCTCCAGGTCAGCCCGTGGCAGCATGCCGTCTGAGCGAGCGCGCCGCCCGACCGGCCGCGTCACCTGAACGGCCGCGTCACCTGAACGGCTGCTTCAGCGGCCCGGTGATCGCCGGGACGGCGGCGCTCCGGTTCGCGATCCGCGGCCCCGGGGTTTCGTTTTCCGGATGACGGCGAACACATGATCTTCGTTGTGGCAGCTGATCGGAGGACGGTCCGGGGCGATGCTGGAGACCCGGGGCGGAACCCTGGACTCGATGCGCGCCGAAGGCGGCCCGTCCTCCGCCGGACCGCATCGCCCCTGTCGTCCTGCCGGAGGGGGTCCTCGATGGGAGCCGGCGACGGCGACGCACGAGCGCTGATGCCCGGTGCCGGCCCCCCGGATGTCAGGATCGCCAAGCCCTCGGCGAAACTCGCGCAGGTGCGCGACACGGCGCAGGAGCTGGCCCGCCAGGCGAGGGCCATCAGGGCCGACGGCCGGCGTAACGCCGCGATCGCCCAGGAGGTCTGCCGCAGCCTGGCCGAGCAACGCGAGCGGCTGAGGATCGTCTTCGCGGCGATCGACGAGCAACGCCGGACCCGCCTGCGCCCGCCCGAATGACGGCGGGCGCAGGCGGACCACCTGCGCGTCCGCCGGCGAGTCAGGCGGACGGCGTATCGGTGAGCCGGGAAGCTCCTCGGCCCATATTTCCCATATGTCTCACGATTGGTAACGGGCGGATATATCGGTCTTTTCGGGCGGAATGCTGGGAGGCGTGCCGCCTCTCCCCGATCCGCAGCCGCTTCCCGCCGGTCCCTCACCGGGCTCCCTGCGCACGCGTCGCACCCTGGCCGCCACCGCCGCGGTCGTCTCGATCCTGCCGGCCGGCGCCGGACTGGCCGGGCTCGTCGCCGATCTGTCGGCGGTCACGCCCGGAGCACCGAGCCTCCCGGACAAGAGCGTCAGCGCGGCCGGCCTGGTGATCGGCCTGATCGGCCTGGCGACCGGCTCCGCGGCCCTGCTCCGGATACGCGCGCAGCTACGGAGATCCGAGCACGTGAACACGTTGATCGACCGAGCCGAGCTCGCCCACTCGACGGGAGCGGCCGGGAACCCGGCCGCCGCCCGCGACGAGCTGGCGGCTCTCGTGCCGCTCGCCGAGCGGACCATGGGCACCGACCATCCGAGCACGCTGGCCATCCGGCGCAGCCTCGCCTACTGGACGGGAGCGGTCGGCGACCCGGTCACCGCCCGCGCTCAGGTGAGCGCCCTCGTCCGGGTGATGAGACGGGCTCTGGGCGCCGAACACCCCGAGACACTGGCCGCCCGCCACCACCTCGCCTCCTTGACCGAACTGCTGGGAAACGTGGTCGCCGCCCGTCACCAGTACGCCGCCCTGCTACCGATGTTCGAGCGGATCCTGGGCCCCCGAGATCCGGACACGCTGCTCGTCCGAGCCGAGCTCGCCCACTTGACGGAACAGGTCGGGGACGCGGCCGAGGCCCGTGACTTGCTGGCCGCCGCTCTCCCGGCGCACGAGCGGGCACTGGGCGCCGAACACCCCGAGACGCTGGCTCTGCACGACAGCCTCGCCCGCATGATCGGGAAGGCCGGGGACGCGGCCGGGGCACGTGACCGATACGCCGCCCTGCTGCCGGCGTTCGAGCGGGCGCTGGGCGCCGAACACCATGACACGCTGGCCGTCCGCGGCTACATCGCCTACTGGACCCGGGAGGCCGGGAATCCGGTCGCCGCCCGTGACCAGTACGCCGCTCTGCTGCCGATACGCGAACGAGTCCTGGGCCCCGAACACCCGGACACACTGATCAACCGGGCCGAGCTCGCCCACTCGACGGGAGAGGCCGGAGACCGGGCCACCGCCCGCGACCAGCTGGCCGCCCTGCTGCCGATACGCGAGCGGGTCATCGGCCCCGAGCATCCGTACACCCTGGCCACTCGGGGCAACCTCGCCCACTGGACGGCGGAGGCCGGGGACCCGGTCGCCGCCCTCGACCAGATGGCCGCCCTGCTGCCCGTACAAGAGCGGGCGCATGGCAGCGAGCACCCGAACACCCTCGTCCTGCGGCACGATCTCGCCTACTGGACGGGAAAGACCGGAGACCCGGTCGCCGCCCTCGACCAGCTGACCGCACTTGTGCCGGTGTACGAGCGGACTCTGGGAACCGGCCATCCGAACGTGCTGTCCCTGAACGAGAGCGTCGCTCACATGACGGGGAAGACGGGAAACCCGGCCGAGGCCCGGGACCGGCTGACCGCCCTCCTACCGGTGTTCGAGCGAGCGCACGGCAGCGAGCACCCGAACACCCTGGCCGCCCGGCACAACTTCGCCCACTGGACGGGAGAGGCCGGGGATCCGCTCGCCGCTCGCGACCAGTACGCCGCTCTGCTGCCGATACGCGAACGAGTCCTGGGCCCCGAACACCCGGACACGCTGGACACCCGCGCCGAACTCATCCGGTGGTCGGAGGCGGCCCGGCGAGACACCGGAGACGGCGAATGACGTACGCATGTGCCGGTGAGCCCCCCGCCGCCATTCGGAAGCCGTCCGGCCGAGGGCTTCGCGATGAGGCCCTCGACCGGCCTGGGGCGGACCGGACCCCTGGGCGGGGTCCGGTCGATCGGTCAGAAGTACCGGCCGCAGGGGTACTGGCCGCCTTCGTAGCTCCAGCAGAGCTCCACCGTGAAGGGGCGCCCGTCCTCGTAATGGACCTGGTACAGGCCGGCGTCTCCGAACTCGTCCTGGTACGACCACCACGGGGGCGCCGCGTGGGCGGGAGCGGCGGCGGTGGCGCCGATCAGGGCGGCGGCGACCGCGCCGAACAGCACGGTCGCGATCCGCTTGCCGGTCTTGGAAAGTCGTGACATCGATGACTCCAATCTCGTTCTTTCGAACCGGGGCATAGTCCACCGCCGCGGTCTTGGAGATCGGTTGGAGCTGACTGAAGATCGTTCCAAGCGGTCGTGCCCATCCGGTCGCCTGCGGGCGCGGCAACCCGAGATGCTCGGCAACAGTGAGGGGCGACTGCGGACGAAAGGGGGCGAACATCTGGCGGGTCACGAAGATCGCGAAGTACGGTGACGGTGCTCAGGGCCGACCGCGGCCCCGATGCCGTAATCGTTCGCCTTGCTCGATCCTGCCGACGTCACCAAGCCACGAGGTGCCCGCCCATGATCGAAGACGCCTACCCGCTGGCCACGCTGCAGGCGGGGATGCTGTTCCACAGCGAGCTCGACGCCTCCACCTACCACGACCTGACCACGCTGACCGTGCGCGGCCGCTTCGACCGGAAGGCCATGGAGGCGACGCTGTCCGACCTCGCCGCGCGCCACCCGATCCTGCGCACCGGCTTCGACCTCACCGGCTTCAGCGAACCGCTGCAGCTCGTGCACGACGCCGCCACGATCCCGCTGGAGGTCGTCGCGTCGGGTGAGGGCCCGGCGACCTGGCGCGAGGCCGAGAAGCGCCGCCCCTTCGACTGGAGCCGGCCGCCGCTGCTGCGGGTCTGCGTGCACCTGCTGGAACCGGCCAGGTTCGCGCTGAGCGTGAGCTTCCACCACGCGATCCTGGACGGCTGGAGCCTGGCCTCCCTCATCACCGAACTGCTCGAACGCTACTCCGCCCGCCTCCGCGGCCTCACCGTGCCCGTGCGGCCGCCCTCGGCCGCCTTCCGCGACCTGATCGCGCTCGAGCGCACCGTCCTGGCCTCGCAGGAGGCGCGTGCCTTCTGGGAGCGGCAGGTCGCCGACGCCCCGGACAGCCGCCTGCCGCGCCTGCCCGGCTATCCGCTCGACGGCGTGACCGACGTGCGGGGCCACGCCACCCCGCTCGACCGGGAGCTCACGGCGCGGCTGGAGCGGGTGGCGCGCGAGGAGCAGGTGCCCCTGCGCACCGTGCTGCTGGCCGTACACCTGCGGGTGGTGTCGCTGCTCACCGGCCGCGCCGACGTCCTGAGCGGGATGCTCGTGCACGGCCGCCCGGAGAGCGAGGGCGCGGAGGAGGCGCTCGGCCTGTTCCTCAACACCGTTCCGGTACGGCACAGCCTCACCGCTCCCACCTGGCGCGAGATGATCAAGGAGGTGTTCGCCGCCGAAGTCGCGTTGCTTCCGCACCGGCGCTTCCCGCTGTTCGAGGTCCAGCGGCTGGCCGGCCGCGCGCCCCTGCTGGACGTCACCTTCGACTACCGCGACTTCCACGTGTACGACAGGCTCCGCGCCGCGGATGAGCCGGCGGACGGTCGCGCGGACGATCCGGGTGCCGGTCAGGTGGCGCTGGAGGGACAGGACCACTTCGAGCAGACCGACATCCCGATGACCGTGGGCTTCTCACGCGAGGCGTCGGGCGCCATGGTGCTGGTCCTGTCGTATGACCGCACCCAGTTCTCCGGCGTCCAGGCCGACGACATCGCCGGGCACTACCTGCGCGCGCTGGCGCACCTGGCCGCCGATCCGGGCGCCGATCCGCGGCCGGCCGACGACTTCCTCGGCGGCGACGCGGAGCTGATCGACGGCTGGAACGCCACCGCGCGCCGCTACGAGCCGGTGACCGTACACGAGCTGGTGCTGGCCCAGGCGCGGCGTACGCCCGAGGCTCCCGCGGTCGTCTTCGAGGGACGGTGGCGCACCTACGGCGAGCTCGCGTCACGGGCGTTACGGCTGGCGCGGGTCCTGCGCGAGGCGGGCGTCGGCCAGGACCGGGTGGTGGGCGTGTTCCTGGAGCGCGGCCACGATCTGCCCACCGGCCTGCTGGGTGTGCTGGCCGCCGGGGGCGCCTATCTCCCGCTCGAGGTCGACCATCCGCCCGAGCGGTTGCGGCTGATGATGCAGGACGCCGGCGCCGTACACGTGGTCACCTCGGCCGACCTGGCCGACCGGCTGCCGGACGGCTCGGCGGCGATCCTGGTCGACCAGGACGGGCCCGCCTTGAGCGACTTGCCGGATATTTCGCCTGATGCGCTCGCCTACGTCTTCTTCACCTCCGGGACCACCGGACGCCCGAAGGGGGTGGGCGTCTCGCACCGTGCTGTGGTCAACCGGCTGCTGTGGGGGCAGGAGACCTTCGTCTTCGGCCCGGAGGACCGCGTCCTGCAGAAGACGCCGTACGGCTTCGACATCTCGGTGTCGGAGCTGTTCCCGCCGCTGATCGCCGGGGCCGGGCTGGTGATGGCGCGGCCGGGCGGCCACCTGGAGCCGGACTATCTGGCCGAGCTCATCACCGCCGAGCAGGTCACCTACGTGCACTTCGTCGCCTCGATGCTGGCGGCTTTCCTGGAGCTGGGTGATCGGCTGCCGCCGCTGCCGCGCGTCGTCAACGGCGGCGAGGCGCTGCCGCCGGACGTGGCCGCCCGGTTCCGCGGTGGTGAGCTGCTCAACCTGTACGGGCCGACCGAGGCGACGGTGGAGGTGTCCTGGCACCGGTGCGTACCGGGTGAGCCCACGGTCCCGATCGGGGTGCCGATCGCCAACAGCCGTCTGGAGGTGCTGGACGCCTCCCTGCAGCGGGTCCCGATCGGCGTGGTGGGCGAGCTGTACATCGCGGGTGTCCAGCTCGCCCGCGGGTATCTCGGGCAGCCGGGGCTGACGGCCGACCGGTTCGTCCCCGACCCCTACGGCTCCGGCGGACGCCTGTACCGGACCGGCGACCTGGCCCGCTGGCGCCCGGACGGCGAGGTGGAATACCTGGGGCGCAGCGACTTCCAGGTGAAGATCCGCGGCATGCGGGTGGAGCTCGGCGAGATCGAGGCGGCGCTGCTGGCCCTTGAGGAGGTCAAGGCCGCCGTGGTGGTGGCCAGGCCGGGCGCGGGCGGGCCGCGGCTGGCCGCCTACGTGGTGAGCGATGAAGAGATCGACTGGCGGGCGCGGCTGGCCGCGGTGCTGCCCGGCTACATGGTGCCCTCGGACTTCGTCCGCCTGGAGGCGCTGCCGGTCTCGCGCAACGGCAAGCTGGATCGCGCCGCGCTCCCCGAGCCCGCCTCCTCCCGGACCGCCTCCTACGTCCCGCCGCGCGACCCGGTGGAGGCGCACCTGGCTCATCTGTGGGAGGAGGCGCTGGAGCTGACGGCGGTCGGCGTGCACGACGACTTCTTCGAGCTCGGCGGGCATTCGCTGATCGCGTTGCGGCTGGCGATGCGGATCCGCAAGGAGTTCGACCGGGAGCTGCCGGTGGCCGCGTTCCTGTCGGCGCCGACCGTGGCCAGGCTGGCCGACGTGCTGCGGCAGCCGGCCGACATGGGCAGCGCGAGCCGGATCGTGCCGCTGCAGCCCGACGGGGACCGTACGCCGATCTTCTTCTTCCACGCGCTGGGCGGGCAGGTCTTCCGTTACCACCCGCTGGCCCGCCGGCTCGGCGCCGACCAGCCGGTGTACGGCGTGGAGGCGCGGGGGCTGGCGCCCGGCGAGGAGCCGCACCGCTCCTTCGCCGAGATGATCGAGGACTACCTGGGCCACCTGCGGGCGGTACGGCCGCACGGGCCCTATGTGCTGGGCGGGTTCTGCATCGGCGGCAACATCGCCATCGAGGTCGCCCGCCGCCTGCGCGCCGAGGGTGAACAGGTGCCGCTGGTCGTGCTCATGTACTCCGACGCCGACGAGCCGGTCATCGCCGCCACCCTGGACGACGAGCGGGCGCTGCTGTTCCACGCGCTGGCCGGTGGGCCGCTGGAGGTGGACTGGGAGGAGCTCGGCGCGATGGAGCCGCAGCAGCGGCTGCTGGCGGTGATGGGCGCGGCGGCGGCCGCCGACCGGCTGCCGCCGGACACGGCCGATGTGGAGCAGGCGCGTCGCTATCTGGAGGTGTTCCGGGCCAACGCCCACGCGGTCGGGCGGTTCGAGCACGAGCCCTACGACGGGCCCGTGGCGCTGTTCGGTCCCTCGGGGTCCGCCCTGGGCTGGCAGGAGATCGTCAAGGGCCCGCTGGAGATCGCGCCGATCCCCGAGGAACGCGTAGTGATCCTGTACGAGCCCCTGGTCGGGGAGACGGCCACCACCATAAGGAAGTGGATGGACCACGGCGTCGACGTCGGCGGTTTCGGGACGCCTCAGTCGAGGACCGGGAGCGGGGGGACGGAGGCGAGACCGAGATAGCCGCCGGCGGCGGCCAGAGCCGTACGGAGGTCATCGGTGACCTGCCGGGCGGCGGACGCCTCAGAGACCTCAGGAGAGTGGCCGAAGCCGATCCAGACCTCGGCCGTGGTGCGGCCACGGGAGATCCGCTCGTCATAGGTGCCCGGCACGAGCTCCCCGAAGACGAGCAGCTCCTGCAGTCCGGCCGGACGCCACCAGGCGAGCCAGTCCGGGTCCTGGTCGACGGCCCGGACGAGGCGTTCGGCCGCATCGGCGTAGGCGCTGTCGTCCGGCAGGCCCTGGTCGGTGATGCTCCAGAACACCTGGAGCCATTGCCGCCCGGGGCGGGAGAAGTCCGCGACGAACGGGGCCGCCGGTTCCTGCGGTTCCCTGTGAAGCGCCTTGCGGTAGGGCTCCAGATACTCCAGGAACACCGGCCGGTCCGCGGCCCAGGCCTCGCCGAGATGGTTGCCGCCGGAGCGGGTGGCCATATCGAACGCGGCGGCGGCCAGCCGATGCAGGTCATCGGAGACGGTGAAGGGATTGCGGTCCAGCCAGTGATGGGCGGCCTCGTCGGGGGCGATTCCCGAGATGCGGGCCGCGATCAGGCAGGCGACCGCCAGAGCGGCCTCCGCCTGGCCCTCCTCGTCGTAGTCCTTGCTGTCGCGGACGAACTCATCGAGCATCCCGGTCATCGCCGTCGCGATGTCATCGCTTTGCTCCAGGTCCGCGACGGCGTCGGCGGCCTCGTCACTGTCGAAGGAGCCTTCGAAGAAGGGCGTCCGGTCATCCATGCCGTGACTCCTTCCCACGGAGGTGAGCGGGGTATGCGCAGGTCACCGGTTGACGGACTGGACTCTCCAGCGTTATCCGGCCGGGACGCCGGTCTACGGCTCTCGGCGGGATGTCGCAGGAAGGCTCCAGCGCAGATCGTCCGGGGTGGGCGTGGTGCGCCAGCGGGCACGCAGGACGCCGTCGCCGTCGGGCAGAACCGCGGTGAGCAGGGGGTGGTATTCGTCCGCGGCGCAGGGCAGCACCATCGCGGCCCGCGCGCACCGCGTCCAGATCGGGGCACAGATCCGGCCACACGCTCAGCTGAGCACGCGGGGCGAGTCGCGCACGCACGGCATCAAGACTGGCGTGGGTGAGGCGGTGCCATCGGGTGGCGTTCTGCACACGGGCGCCTCCCGTCCGAAGGAGACGAAGCCGGCGATCTCCGGTTCACGGATCTCCAGCACATCCACGCCGGCCTCTTCGGCGAACCTGGGTGATGTGGCGCCCGGAGGAGTACCCCTTCGGCGGCCCGGAGTGGTCCTGACCTGGTCAGCCGTCGAAGTGCCTCCGGCCGATGCCAAGGTCGCCGGGCGGGCGCAGCACGCTGCGATGCGTCCGGACCGGGTGCGAGGCGGAGATCACAGTTCCCCTCTCATTTGGCGGCACGGCAGAAATAGAAAGGTTGAGGTGACTCGGCGTGACAGGCCTCATTCAATGAGGCGGCCTTCAGAGGACGAGCACCGGCCCATCTCGCCACCGTTGCCCAAAAAGCCGGATAAGTCCCGAATGCCTTCTCTAAGATCACCTTCATGAAGAAAACAATCATGGCTCTTGTGACGGCAGCGACCGTCGCGGCGCTTGTCCCCCTCGCACCGGGCACGGCCCTGGCCGAACCGGTCCCCTCCGGCTGCCGCAGCGGTTTCTATTACCAGAACTACAAGACGTGGGCCAGCTGCGCCAGTGGCCCGGGGTACGTGCGGGCCATAGCCACGTGTCCCACCAGCTCGGGCTCCACGAAGGTGTACGGCCCGTGGGTCTGGGTCCAGTCGGGCATCGCGGGACAGTCGGTCGCCACCTGCCCGAACCACAGCCGCAAGGCCCTCGCCCACAGCTGGGGAATCAAGAAGTACTAACGCGTCGTCGTGAGATGCGGGCACCGGCGGAACCCGGCCCGCCCGAACTGCGCAGTGCCCGCATCGGCGGTTGATGACATGCCAGTCGACGGCACCCCGGCCGGGCGCTTTTCCATAGGCGAAAATCAATGGCCCGCCAATGGTCCGGCGACTCGGCGCTCCGGCACGATTATCGGGTGAGTGCCGGCGACGAAGAGGTCGGTGGCGGGTCTCGGGATCCGCTCGCTCGGGTGCACCGGTTCACGGACAACGTCCTGGTGCGTCGGCCCCTTGAGACCGCCATCGTTTTCGAGAGCAGACCTGCGGCCGGCGCCCATGTGGGTGTCCTGAGCGTCGCGGAAGAGGCGGACCGGGCGCCGCTGGCAATACCGGTCTGGTACCTGTACGAGTCCGGCGGCGACATCGCCTTCATCACCGCCCGCGACAGCCGCAAGATGGAGCTGGTCCGCAAGGCGGGCCGGGTGAGCCTGGTCGCACAGGACGGGCAGCCGCCCTACCGGTACGCCTCTGTGGAGGGCCCGGTCGTGGCGGTCCAGGACCCGGCACGGCCGGAGGATCGCAGAACGCTGGCCGAACGCTATCTGGGCCCCGAGGGCGCCGCGCAGTACCTGGAGGCCACGAAGGAGGTCGCCGACACCATGGTCATGGTCCGCGTGCGCCCGGAGCGCTGGTACACCCGGGACTACACCGAGCGGTGAGCGGTCCGCGCCCGGCCGACCGATCCGTACGGGCCGGGCGAAGACCGCGGCGGAGAACACTCAACGCGCACCTGATCACCGCCCGGGATCCCTTCACGCCCGACCCCGTGATCGATCCCACCGCCTGCCTGGCGGTCCGGTACGGGCTACGCCGTACGGCGCCCATGCTTTCTCTCCGATGCCCGTCCGGCGCACACCGGCGACTCCACGAAATCCGGGGAACATCCCTCAGCGTGCCGCCAGGAGCAGGCCGGCGCTTCGCCGGGCACGCCGCGCCGCCTGCCGGTCCCGATCCAGGTGCGCGGCCACCACCGCGCCGTCGATGAGCTGAAGCAGCGCAGCGGCCAGCGGCTCGTCCCGGCCGACGGCGCCCACGTGCGGGAACAAGTCCGCCAGCCAGCGCCGATGGTAGGCGATGACATTCTGGATCCCCTCATGGTGCGGGTATTCGGCGGCCGCGTTGATGAACGGGCAACCCCGGTAGCCGGGCGCGGACAACTGTTCGTCGAAGACATCGAAGACCGCCAGCGCCCGCTCCCGGGGATCGTCGGCACGCCGGTCCACCTCGGCTTGCACATGAGCGCGCCACTGGTCGGTGCGCCGCCGAAGGTAGGCCTCGACCAGCTCTTCCTTGGTGCGGAAGTGCACGTACATCGTTGATTTGGAGACCTTGCTCTCGGCGATCACCCGGTCGATGCCCACCGCGCGGATGCCTTCGGCGTAGAAGAGCGCATCGGCCGTGTCCAGCAGTCGTTCCCGGACCGGCGGCACCCCTGTCTTCCTCATGCCCCCAGTATCGAACGAACAGTTCTGTTTGACGAATCGGAGGATCACGATTTACGGTTCCAGTAATCGAACGAACAGTTCTGTTCGATACTGAGAGAGGTGACTTGTGATGGCCCGCGTGAACCTGATCGACCCGGCCACCGCGACCGGAGCGCCCGCCGAGTTGCTGCAGGCGACCAAGCAGACGATGGGCGTGGTTCCCAATATGGCCAAGGCCCTGGCCAACAGCCCTGCCGCACTGCGGGGCTTCCTCGGGTTGTTCGGCGCGCTGAAGGAAGGCGTGCTGCGCGCCGCGGACCAGGAGCGGATCGCGCTCGCGGTGGCCGAACTGAACGGCTGCTCCTACTGCCTGTCGGCGCACACCATGGTGTCGCGCAACGTGGCCAGGCTTCCGGAGGAGGAGATCGAAGCCGCCCGGCGCGGCGAAAGCGACGATCCGAAGTCCGCGGCGATCCTGCGCCTGGCCGTGGCCATCGCCAAGGACCGGGGACACCTCAGCCAGGACGACTTCGAAGGGGCCCGGCAAGCGGGCCTGACCGATGAGGAGATCGTCGAGACCGTGGCGAACGTCGCCCGCAACGTCTTCACCAACTACGTCAACGAGACCCTCGCCGTCGACGTGGAATGGCCGCTCGTCCTGCCCCACGCCCGCGCCACCGCCTGACCCGCCGCGTCCCGGGGCGGCGGGCACCGCCTGCCGCCCCGGGACGCGCGATGCGCACGGAGCGTTCGCCCCCTGGAACGGCCGATCCCGCGAGGTCGGTCCGCAGAGCCCTGCACGGCACCCACGCGTGAGAGCGGCGAGACCGGCGAGCGCGGGAAGCAGCAGACGGCCACTGACGACAACCGGCTCCGGCCCGCTTTCGATGACGGGGTGACATTGAGTGAGTCAACCGGCCTGCGCAGCCCCACCGAGATGCCTGTGCCGCAAGTGCCCTATCAACATCACTGGAAGATCCTCCAGCGCAGCCCGGCCACGCCGGCGCAGCCGCCGCCTGCCATGCTGACGCCATGCGGCACAAACAGATCCTGGACGAACTCGCCGTCCCCACGCTGGTCCAGGCGATGGATGAGGATCTGGCCGGCTGGGTGGGCCGGCGGCTGCGGGAGATCGGCGGAACACCGGCCGAGGTCCGGCGCCGGGCGGTGACCTTCCTGCGGCCCGCCGATGTCGTCTCCATCGAACTCGACGCAGCCTTCCACGCGGCCTTCGTCCTGCAGCTGCACGACGACAAGGGCGGCCAGTGCCCCGTCATCGAGTTCTACGCCGGGCGTTTCCCGCTTCCGCCGACGGCGCGGCAGCTGGCCGGCCGTCCGGCTGCCGGCGGCGTGCGGTTTCGCCACGCCCGCTTCAGCGTGTGGGGCCTGACCCACCTGCCGGATCCGGCCCGCCAGGTCAGGCTGGTGGCCCGCGGGCATCCCGACAAGCCGCTGAGTGCTCCGTCCCGGCCGGGTGAGGGGCGATACACGGTGACCGACCCCATCTCCTTGCAGCAGAGCATGATGACGCTGTTCGCCGATACCGGCGAATGAGCCTCGCCACCCACGGCTCCACCGATGACAGCCGGACGCGCGACAGGGGGCAGCTGATCTTGTGGTCCCCGCTCATGGTCCGCGCGACCGACAACCGAAACCCGATGGACCTGTGCATCTCGATGCGCAGAGGCCGGTCGGCGTCGGCACGGCCGTCTCGTGGCCGGTTGGAAAACTGGAAGCATGCTCACCCCTCGCCCGGTCGTCGAGGCGTTCGTCCAGGGCATGGGTGTTTCGGAAACGCCGGTGGATTTGCCCGCCCTTGCGGTGGATGTGGACCTACAGTCCGAGTGACGGCGGGCGATGGCCCGCTCACCGCAGCGGGGCGGACCGGCAGGCAGGAGGGGTCGGGCGATGAGCACCGAGCCGGTGGTCGTGGCCGGGCAGGCGATTCCGTATGCGAGCGCGTCCGCGGCCGCCTACGGCGGTGCGGTGCTGGCCCGCACTCAGGAGCAGGTCGCCGATGCGACCCGCTGTCGCTCAAGTCGCTGCAGGCGGATCCCTTCCCCGCCCTGCAAGAGCAGATCGGCCAGACCGTCACCGGCCCCGTCACCAAGGTGACTCCCCTGGGCGTCTTCATCTGCGTCGAAGACACCCG
This sequence comes from Paraplanobispora takensis, assembly GCF_016863195.1. Taxonomy (GTDB): domain Bacteria; phylum Actinomycetota; class Actinomycetes; order Streptosporangiales; family Streptosporangiaceae; genus Planobispora; species Planobispora takensis. The sequence goes on from NZ_BOOK01000047.1 coordinate 87,681, forward strand.
TCACGGCTTCGGGGGCCTGCCGCCCACCGCGGAACTTCCCGATCTCACCGTGGAGACCGGCGACGTTCTCGCCATGGAGATCGTTGAGGCGGACCTCACCCGCCGCCGCATCGAACTCGCCCTCGCCCTCGCCCTCGCCCTCGCCCTCGCCCTCGCCCTCGCCAAGGACCCGTATGCCCATGGTGGTGACCGATGACCGCAGACAACGAGGGATGGTCGTTCGCCTCAGCGAGAGAGCCGGCCAGGTTCGCAGCCGCCGAACACCGCCGGTCTCCAGAAGCAGAGCACGCGCTCGGAGCCGACCAGGCCACCTTGTGCGGCATCCCGGAAGCCCAGCTCGACATCCATCGGCACCTCTTCAGAACCGACGACCCCCGAGCTTGTCCACGGTGCCGCCAGAGGGCCGCGGCAGCGCCCTCCGTCGCCTGCGCCCAAGAACGCCTGCACGACAAGGTCCTGACGGCCGCACCCGGCGCCTTACGGACCTGGCTGCTCAACGTGCTGCGCGACGGCGCCGAGATCGGCATCTGGATCAGCGGACCAGCAGACAGAATCGCCATCCATGCGCACGCCGACCGCATCACCGACGGAGCGGAGACCGTGAAAAACCTGCTCGCCACTCATGACCGCATCGGCATCGCCCGGGTTGTCCAACCCTTCGGCGAGTTCATCGTCCTGTTGCCGGAGCACACCGGCCCGATCATCGCCTGGACCACCCGGTAACCCACCGACCTGCCAAGAGGCAGACCTCCCCGTGTACAGGTGTGCCGAGCGACGTACCCGCCGGATGGGCACTGGCCCTGGCCGTCGCGGACTCCTTGCTCCGGTACACGGGGGTGAGGGGCGGGCTGTCATCGCCATATCCACCAACAGGTCGATATCGATAGATTTGCTGTGCTCGATCCCACGATCGCGAGGTAGGCATGTCGGACGAACGAAGCGCGCGCGCAGCAAGACGAGGAATGCGGCCGTACGGGTGGATGCTCGTGCTGGCCGGCATGGTTCTTCTCGCCGACCAGGCCTCCAAGTTGTGGGCGATCTCGGCGCTGACCGACCGAGAACCCGTCTCGGTGATCCCGGGGGTGATTCAGCTGCGGCTGTTGTTCAACCCGGGTGCCGCCTTCTCGATCGGCGAGGGGGCGACGTGGGTGTTCACCCTGGCGGCGGCTGTGGCCGTGGCCGGCATCGCGTACGTCGGGCGGCGGCTGCGCTCGACGGCCTGGACCGTGGCGTTGGGTGCGCTGCTGGGCGGCGCCACCTCTCACCTGCTGGACCGTCTGTTCCGGCCGCCCGGCTTCGCCCGGGGCCACGTCGTCGACTTCATCGACTACGGCGGACTGTTCGTCGGCAATCTCGCTGACATCGCCCTCGTCGGAAGCTGCGCCTTCGTGATGCTGCTCAGCGCACGGGGCATCTCCCTCGACGGCGCACCGGACACGGGCACCGATGCCCCCGCCCCCTCCGGGAGCACTGCGAGCAGCGCCTGACCCGACGGCCTGGTCGAGAACACGAAGAGCGGCCATCGTCACGCCTGACAGCATCTCCCGCACCGGCCAGGGACAGGGGTGCCACACATCGACAGGGAGATCGCGGCAACAACTCCCCCGGCCGCTTCATGAGCGACCCCTCCGCGACCCCTCCTCGCCTGCAGTCACGGCGCTGCCTGCGCGCCTTACATACCGAATGGAACCCAGCAGGACATCGGCAGCCCCATCGCTCCGCGCGCCGTGGCCAACCCCGAGCAAATCACCGGCGCCCTCGACGTCTGCAGCTACGCGAGCCGCCGTCAGGGACCACGGTTTGGGGCCTTCTACGGCTGCACGCACTACGCGATGATGCACCCGGCTCCGCCGGGCCGACTGCCAGCTGCCCGAGTCGGGGTGGGGCAAGATCATCCTGGAAGCCTCCACCCCCGAGGTCGGTAAGGACTACACCGACAACGGCGCGCTCCACAACGACCGCTCGCTTAAGGGGCGCTCGAAGAAGACCGTACGGCCGATCCCCATCCCGCCCGAGCAGCTCGCCCCCCGCTGATGGGTCGGCCGTACGACCTGCGCCATGCCGGGGTCACCTGGCGCCTGTCTGCGGGCATTCCGGCCGCCCAGATTGCCGAGTGGGCCGGCCACAGCGTCGAGGTCTTGCAGCGCATCTACCACCGCTGCATGTCCGGCTACGACGAAGTGTGGATCGACCGGATGGACCGCGCCCGGGAAGAGAAATGATCGCTGCTCCTGGTGAGGGCTGACAGACCTGCCGACTCTCACCAGAGACGGCCCTCCGTCTCACCGGCAGTCTGGACGAGCTGAGCCATGGCCCCCGCCGGTAGCGCGGGGTTGGCTGCTGCCGAGAATGCGACTTGGTCATCGGAGTCGCGGAGGAGCGCCAGTATCCGGGGAACGGGCAGGCGCGGATCCCGGGCCATGGCCATCCGGACCCTCCGTTCCTCGTCATGGCTCAGCCTCTCGATGACGTCTGCGGAAGCCTGTGGATCCAGCACGACCAGGCGCCGTTCGCGTGAGTGCGGTGAGTCAGCGAAACGGGCCAGGCCCGCCCCTGGAAAGCGGGGACGGCCGGTCAGTTCGCCTTCCGAGTATCCGGCGTCATCCATGACCACCCGCAGCAGCAGGGCGGCGGGGGCGTCCGGGTGATGTTCAGCTAAGAGGAGCCGGACCGCCGGATCGTCATCGTGGGCGAGCCGCTCGACCAGGTCCGGCCCGAGGTCCGGGTTGCAGGCGACGCTGCGGCGCAGCACCACATGGGCCGATCGCGCATAGTGGACCATCGCGGAGGCGTCGGTGAACCGGTCCCGGATCCACGACAGCGGGACGTGCACCTGATACAGCTCGGGGTCATACGCGATGGCCGAACGCTTGGCTTCGGTGAGTTCCGGGCGGAGCGAGATCATCAAGCGCACCCGCGGATCCGGATCGGCGGACAACTCTTCCACCAGGTCGCGATCCAGATGCGGGTTCCCGGCGGCCAGGTGACGATGCCCGGGGTCATCGCTGCGGGCGTAGCTTTCGGCCATCGCCCTGGGTAACGGCGCCTCCCCCACGATCTGCGCCGCATCGTCACCTGCGAGGATCGCATCGAGCAGTTCCGGCCGCTCCCGGTAGGCCCTCAACCAGGCTGCTCGCCGTACCGACGGATCCACATCATCAAGGAGGGCTGCTTTGGCATGTTCGGGAAGCCGGTCCCAGCCGGGGCACATCGTTCTCCGTACTTCGGGCTCTGGATCTGCCGCCAGCACGGTCAGAACGGGAGCGGGAGTCTGCCAGTTCCGAGCCAGCTCACACCGGACCTCGATACACGGGTCATGGGTCAGGAGGCCGTAGGCGGCATCGGTCAACGGCGTGGTCCGGCGTTGGAAGCGGCGCCACTCTGGGCCCGCGGCCAGGGCCCGGCGCACGCGGAGAACAGGATCCCGTGCAAGCTTCGACCGAGTCTCCGCCGAGACGTGTGGGTTGACTGCGAAGCACTCCCTGACCGTGGCGTCGCGGTGACCGATGAAGGCTTCCACCACCTGCTCCGGCAAGTGAGAGCGCCACGCCAGGTATGGCAGCGCGTCGGCCATCGCTGTGGGTTGGAGCATGCGGAGCATGAGGCTTGTCGGCAGCGCAGGGTTGGCGGCCAGGCCCGACAGGATGTTCACCGTTCCCCTCCCGTTTTATCCTCATCCGCCCTGAGTTCGAACATCGCTGAACACCTTCGACACTCCAAGCCGTCGTTGGCGCTGTGCCGCCTGCGCGTGTTGTAGAAGTCCGCGATCCAGGTCGCGATCCGCACCCGAGCCTCGGCCCGGCTGCGGAACCGGTGCCGGTAAACGAACTCGACCTTCAGCGTGCTGTTGAACGCCTCGGCGGCCGCGTTGTCGAGCACGCAGCCGACCCGGCCCATCGACTGCACCACCCCGCTGCGCCGACAGGCGCTCTGGTAGGCGGCCGCACTGTATTCCGAGCCGCGGTCCGAATGAAAGATCACCCCGTCCACGCTTCCGCCCCGGGTGGCGACCGCCATCTGCAAGGAGGCGACCGTCAACGCGGCATCATGGTGCTCACTCATCGCATAGCCGAGCAGCCGGCGGGAGAACAGATCCTCCACCGTGGCCAGATACAGCGTGCCCTCGTCGGTGCCGATCTCGGTGACATCACCGCACCACAGCACATCGGGCGCGATCGCGGTGAACTGGCGATGCACCAGGTCCGGCGCAGCCGGCCGCGTGCCCGGCCGAGTCAGCGAGCGCGGCTTGCGGCGCACCCGGGCCACCAGGCCGAGGGTGGCCATCCGTGCCGCGACCGTGTTCTCGGAGACCCTCCATCCCTCTTCCCACAGGTCACGTGTGATGCGCGCGGAGCCATAGGTGCCGCCGGAGGCGGTGAAGTGCTTCTCGATCGCCGCATCCAGGTCGGCGCGCCGCCGCTGGCGCGGCGTCGGGGCACGGTCCTTCCACTTGTAGAACCAGGACTGCGAGACTCCCAGCGCCCGGCAGGAGGTGACGTGGCTGATGCCGTACTCGGTCTTCTGGGAGCGGATGAAGGCCGCCACGCTTATCGGCCCATCACCTCTCGAACCCACAAGACCACCGAGCGCTTGAGCACATCACGCTCATCTTCCAGCTCGGCGCGTTCCTTGTCCCAGGCCGTCTTCTTCTGCGCGAGCTCGCGCTCCAGCTCGGCCTTTTCAGCCCGCAGCCGGGCCAGTTCCTCCTGCGCCGACTCCGGCGCCGTGGCCCCATCGCCGGTCGCGTGCCGGGCGGTGAGCCGGTCCATGTGCATGCAGTTGTGCAGGGTGTAGGGGTTGATCCCCAGGTCCCGCGCGACCTGCGCGACGGGCTTGCCGGTCTCCTTGACGACGCGCACCGCGCCCGCCCGAAACTCCGGATCAAACCGGCGCCTCTTGCTTGCCACGACCCAACCTTCTCTCAGGTTCGGGTCTCCACGCTATGAGGGGAAGTCCAAGGTGGACTGGAGGCTTCGGATCCACCGGATGATGCAAGGACGGGTGTGTCCAGTCAGTGGTACATCTCGATCTTGTTTGATTATCGGGTGGTCGGAGTCAGGCGGCCGTCGAAGGTGACGGCGAAGGCGTTCAGCGCGGCCTTCCAGCGGGTGACCCAGCGTTTGCGGCCCTCGCCGGTCGGGTCCAGGCTCATGATCGCCATGTAGACGCACTTGAGCGCGGCCTGCTCGCCTGCGGAAGTGCCCACAGGCCTTGACCGCTCGCCGGATGCGGGCACCCGCCGACTCGATGGCGTTGGTCGAACAGATCACCCGGCGGATCTCGGCATCGGCCAGCAGGTCGTCGACGAACCGGGCGATGCGGCGCCATTGCCCGGCCCGGCCGGGCAGCTGCCGCAGGCAGGTGAACGCCCACGGCGCGCCGGTGAGCTGGGGTGCCGGACGGCTGCGTCCGGCGGGCAGATCAGGTGCGCAGGGTGGCAGACGGGGTGCGGCCACAGGTGGTGCGGTAGGCGGCGGCGAAGCGGCCCGGGGAGGCAAAGCCCTAGCGGTGGGCGATGGCCGCCACGGTGGTGCCGGCGCTGGGGTCGACGGCCTGCAGCTCGCGGTGAGCGCGCTCGAGTCGCACCCGGGCCAGGTAGCCGGTGGGGGTGGTGTCGTGGTGGCGGCGAAAAGCGTACTGGATGGCCCGGGCGCTGGTGCCGACGGCCTCGGCGATGTGCTCCTGTTTGTGGGCCGGCACCGTATGGGCTCTGACTCGGCCTGGGACTCGGGAAGCTGCGCTACTGCGCCTGCGCTGGCGGCGAGCTCGGCGCGGCGCAGGCCGGTGGAGTACAGCACGGCCAGCAGTGCGCCGTCGCGCAAGCCGGGGAGCCGGATCCGGCCCTTGCCGCGTCGGTGTCGTCGTCGCAGGCAGCACCGGGCGCTGACCGACACCTCGACCGATGTGTGGCGAATGCTCAAGGTATGGATGGACCTGAGGCGGTCAGTGCACCGGGCGGTGTTGGCTTTGCGTGCGGTGTAGATCACCACGACCAGCGCGGCCAGGCCGGTGGTGATGGCCAGGATGTTGCCGCGAACGGCCACCACCGCGGCCGCCCGGTCCTTGGCCGTCAGCTTGTTGGGGTCGGTCGGCGGTGCCGCTGAGAGGTCGAGGGCGGCGTGATCGTAGGCAGCACGTCCGCTGAGCCGTACGCCGTCCACGTGTTCCAGCACCTACAGAGTGCCCGGGCCCAGCATCCAGGCCAGCGCGGGTCAGGCGCTGCGGGCGTGCGCTGCCTGATCCGGCGAGGGGAAGCGCGCCCACTCCGAAGGCTCATGTCCGCGCGGTGCAGCACAACCGGCTGTCAACCTCTCGGCTGCGGGCCTACGGTAGAGCCTGACGTGCTCACCTCACCGCCGACCGGGGCTGTGCCGGCTGGCTGGCCGGGCGCATGGAAGGAGCCTGTCGTCCCGGGCCAGGCAGGAAAGTGCGACGGCGTGCAGGGCCGCCGGATGCAGACCGGCGGGGGGACGGCAGGTCAACGGATGGGTGGAGGTGTGCCGGCCACGGGAGCGGTTCCTGATGCCGGGACGTAGGTACAGATGGCCCAATGACATCCTGGCCGCACGATTTTTGGGTGAGGCCTCGGAGATACCAAATACCGATGCGGGAGAGCCTGTGGACCTGAAGTTGGAGCACCGTTTCGAGGGTGGTCTCACCATCGTTGAGGTCGCGGGTGAGGTCGATGTCTACACCGCGCCCAAGTTGCGTGAGCTTCTCATCGGCCTCGTCGGTGAGGGGCACTTCCACCTCCTGCTCAACATGGAGAAGGTGGACTTCCTGGACTCCACTGCTCTGGGCGTCCTGGTCGGCGGGCTCAAGCGGGTCCGGGCGCACGACGGCTCCCTGGAGCTGGTGTGCACCCAGGAGCGCATCCTGAAGATCTTCAAGATCACCGGGCTGAGTAAGGTTTTCGGCATCTACACCTCGACCGCCGAAGCCCTGGCGGCGCACCGCCTTTCCGCCGAGAAGCAGGGCGAAAGGCCTCTGGACGTACCGATCCGGATTTACCTGACGGACGAAGAAGGACATCGCACCATAGAAGAGGGCGTGGAAGGTCTCGCCGCGAGCTTCCGCATAGATGTGTTCGATCGCCTTCCTCCCGTCACCGGGTCATGGTTCAGAGAGCTCCGGGGACGTTTCCACAAGAGTGACGCCGTTCCCACGGTTGATGAAGCGCTTGCCAAAATCACCCGGGCCATCGAGATGCAGGCCCTATTGAAACCTCAGGCGGAAGTCGATGCCGCGCAAGGGGATGCGGTGGCGAAAATGATAACCGCCCTGGAGAAGACCTCGAAAGCCGTCATACAGATCGGCTCGGTCATGTTGGTGAAATTCGACGACTCGATCGTCGTACGGAATCTCACCCAGCTCGAGCTGGCCCACTGGGAGCAAAACCCTGTCTTGTTTCGCGATCCGGCGGCGGCACTGGAGGAGCTTCAACGGGCCACGGCCAATGATCAGGTCTGCCGGTGTGGTTCGGGGCTGGCCCGGCAGCTGTGCCATCCTGGCAGGGTAGACCCCGACGATCGGAGCTTGACCGGCCCGCAGGGGGATGCCCAGCGCGACGCACCGGAGTAACTCGATCACCTGCGTGGAGTAGAACACGTGTCCGGTGGAGCCGCCGGAAGTGTGACCAGGCCGGGGCGTGCTCGATGGCGTTGACCGCCGGTATGAGCAGCCGAGCCGGAACCCGGCGGATCTTCACCAGCGACAGCCGCACGAGCCTCGGTCTGCCGACGCCTCCAGGAGTATCAGGTGGTCTTTCCCCTCGCCGACGGCCTCACCGCCGGCGGACAGGGCGGCGCGCGTGAGGGGCAAGAACGCCGGCGCGAGCATGGCCATGGTGACGTGCCGGTGCCACGGGGTTCACTTGCGGACCTCAGAGGCAGGCAGGACGTCGTTGGTCGGACAACGGTCGTCGAATCCGCCGATGGAGGTGTTCCCGGAGGGCGAAGGATCCCCCGTACACGGCGCGTCGAAAGGCTCCGCCTCGATCACGGCGGTGCCGGGCGGAAGGCGGGAGCCTGTCGTTGGGCGGGCGACGACTCACCAGGGGCCGTGACGCGGCGCCGTACCAGCAGGCCGAAGGCGACGACCAGCAGCCCGGCCACGCCCGCGACTACGAACGGCGCGGCGGGACGCCACGCGTCGTAGAGGTAACCGCCCAGGCCGGAGACGACCAGGATGCCGAGCGCCCCGCAGAGGGTCTGCACACCGTAGGCCGAGCCGCGCACGGCGGCGGGTGCCTGCTGGGCCAGAAGCGGCCCCGCGGTGGTGATCACGGCGATCTCGCCCAGACCGATGAGCACGGCGACGGCCATCATGCCGGAGCCGAGCGGGTCGGCGACCAGTACGGTGGACAGGTAGGCGATGGCGGCCAGGCCCTGGGCGAGGATCACCACGTCCTGGCGGCGCATCCGGTCGCCGAGCCAGCCGACGAGGGGGGCGCCGAGCATGGCAACGGTCTGGGCGATGCCGACCACGGTCCCGGCGCGGGCAAGCGCTTCGGCGCCGGACAGAGCGCCCTCGGCGAGCGCGTGCTCGCTCACCCACAACGACAGGAACCCGGCGACCACGGCCAGGTCGGCGCGGGCGACGAACGCCGCCGCATACGACAGGGCGACGCCGGGGTCGCGGGCGAGGGCGACACCTTCGGCGATCAGCCGCGCCAGCGGGATCCGCGCGGCGGCGGGGGCAGCTCGCGCCTTCGACAGGGTGAACCACATCAGCGCGCCGACCGCCAGCACGGCTGCGGCGATGGCCAGGAACGACAGGCGGGCGGCGGTGACCGGGGCGGTGCCGCCGCTTTCCAGGATCTGGGGCAGCCGCACCAGGGCGAGTACCGCCACCATGGCGCCGAGCCCGCTGAACAGCCCCACCAATCCATAGGAGCGGCCGCGGGAGCCGTCGCGGACGTAGTCGGCGGCGATCGTGGAGAGCATCCCGGTAAGGGCGGCGACGCCGAGGGCGAAGACGACCCGGAGCGCGACGAGCACGGCGGTGGAGTCGGCGAAGGGGAACAGCGCGGTGCCGAGCGCGCACAGGGCGAAACCCGCCACCGCGATGGGGCGCCTGCCGTACCGGTCGGCGAGCGCCCCGTACCAGGCCAGACTGGCGATCATGGTGATCTCCGCGGCGACACCAAGCAGGCCGACGGCCTTTCCCTGGTCGTGTGCGGGAACGCCGAGGACTCCGCTCAGGATGTAGGGCTGCGCGGCCGGGAGGAAGGAGATCACCATGGTCGAGGCGAACGCCATGAACAGACAAGCCCGCATGTTGCCCCGGGTGACGCCGTCGGCGAGGCGCAGACCGATGAGGCGGCGCGAGGGGGAGACGACCATGGCGTGATCTTGTCAGCTGTTCGGCCGCTTCTCCACCGGTTCGGTGACTATGCTCACGGTATTTCCGCCAATACCGTGATCATGGAGCGGCCCGTGACCGACCAGACGCCTGCCGGCATCCAGACACATCTCCCCAACGCCGCCCGCATGTACGACTACTACCTGGGCGGCAAGGACAACTTCCCCGCCGACCGCGAGGCCGCGGAAAAAGCGCTGTCGTTCGTTCCGGAGATCCGCCACAGCGTCCGGGCCAACCGCGCCTTCCTCGGCCGCGCCGTGGACTTCCTCACCCGTCAGGGCATCCGCCAGTTCATCGACATCGGCGCCGGACTGCCCACGCAGAGCAACGTCCACCAGGTCGCCGCCCCCGACGCCCGCGTCGTCTACGTCGACAACGACACCACGGTCCTGGTGCACGGCCGGGCGATACTCGGCAAGCACGAGAATGCATCCATCGTTGAGGGCGACGCGCGCCGCCCCCGCGAGATCCTGGACCATCCCGACGTCCGGGCGGCGATCGACTTCGGCCGGCCGGTCGCGGTCTTGCTGCTGGCGATCCTGCACTTCATCACCGACGAGGAGGGGCCGCAGCGCATCGTCGCCGAACTACGGCGGGCACTGCCGCCCGGCAGCTACCTGGCCCTGTCGCACGTCGCGATCGACGCCCGCCCGGAGGCCGCCGAGGGCGTCACGGACGTCTACCGGCGGGCGTCCTCCCCGTTCGTGGCGCGGACCGGCGCGGAGATCGCCCGCCTGCTCGACGGCATCTCCCTGGTCGAGCCTGGCCTGGTGAACCTGCCGGAGTGGCGGCCGGAGCCAGGCACGGTGGTCCCCTACCGGGACATCGGCGACTACTTCCTCGGTGCGGTCGGGTATGTCAGCGGGTAACCGCCCGCCCCCACCCGGGGCAGACCTTGCGCGGGCCGCCTCAGGCGGGCGAGGAGTGCGCAGGCCGCGTATTGCGCTGCCGGCTGATGCCAAGGCAGGCGATTACATGCGTTCCACACGGGGCTAGAAAGACCTGAAAGTGGTACGTGGACTCGACGCTGTTGGTGTAGCCGAGCAGAACACGATCAAGGTCGCAGGTGGCGAGCCGAGCGCAGAATCGGCAAAGCCGATGGAGGGGATATTCCTGCGGCGGCTCAACCGCTTTCAACGCCGGTAGATGCCGACGAGGCCGACCGCCAAGACGGGCTTGGGCCAGACCTGGAGATGTCCTCCGGGCAGAAGCGCACGACGACATGCCGCACTCGTTTCCCTTGTGCTCTCATCGAGGAGTCCGGCCAGGGTGGTGCGGTCTATGTCGGTCATCGCCGTCGTCACTCCCATCGCCTGGTCAGCTGGGGTTCTATTCGCTGGGGGAATAGTCAAGACCTGTGGATCGGGGTGCCATGCGACTCATTGGTCGCCTCTTGATTCCTGGCTGGTTGCTTCGGCGGTTCGTTCGATGAGTAGGGGCTCAGCAGAACTTTTCGATCCTAGGATTGGGGCCATGAGCAGGACCGACCGCGCCAGCCGGGTCATCGCGGCATCACCGGCGACTGTCTACGGCGCCCTCCTCGACCGGGAGTCGCTGGAGGCCTGGCTGCCGCCGGCCGGCATGCGCGGGCGGATCGAGCGGTGGGATCCCCGGCCTGGCGGCGGGTTCCGGATGGTCCTCACCTACCTCGACTCCGTGGGCTTGATCCGGTTTGACAGACATCCGAGATCAGGGGCTCGTCCCCGGAAGGATGTCCATGATGGAGCACATGGGGAAGAAGAAACCGCGTCCTCGCCGCTCGTTCACGCGTGAGTTCAAGGCGGAGATCGTCGAGCTGTGTCAGCGCGGGGACCGTTCGATCGGCCAGGTGGCCAAGGACTTCGATCTGACCGAGACCGCGGTACGCGAGTGGATCCGCCAGGCCGAGGTCGACACCGGTCGACGGGACGGGCTGACCAGCGACGAACGCGAGGAGCTGGCCGCGCTGCGGCGAGAAAACCGCCGCCTGCGCGAGGACGTCGACATCCTCAAGCGGGCCACGGCTTTCTTCGCCAAGGAGACCCGGTGAAGGTGCATCCCTTCATCGAGGCGGAAAAGCAGGGCGGCCACAACGTCAAACGGGCGTGTGAGCTGCTGGAGGTCTCCCGATCCGCCTTCTATGCCCGCCGTCAGGCCATTGCCGGTCCCCGCGCGGTGCGCGATGCGCACCTGGCCGAGCGCATCGCCGAGGTCCATCGGCACTCGCGCGGCATCTACGGCGCTCCGCGCATCCACGCGCTCTTGCAGCGGGAAGGCACCGGCTGCGGCCGGCGCCGTGTGGCCCGGCTGATGCGCGCGGCCGGACTGCAGGGCCGCCACCGGCGCCGCCGACAGCAGACCACCGTCGCCGATCCGCAGGCCGCGCTGCGCCCCGACCTCATCGGCCGGGACTTTCGCCCGGATGCGGCCGCGCTCGATACCCGCTGGTGCGGCGACATTACTTACCTGCCCACCGAGGAGGGCTGGCTGTATCTGGCCATGGTCATCGACATCGCCTCCCGTCGGGTGGTGGGCTGGGCCACTGCTGATCATCTGCGCACCGAACTGGTCGCCGACGCCTTGGAAGCGGCCTGCCGGCGGCGCCGCCCCGTCCGAGAAGTGATCTTCCACTCGGACCGCGGCTGTCAGTACACCAGCGGGGCGTTCGCCGAGCTGGCCGAGCGGCTCGGGGTCCGGCTGTCGGTCGGCCGGACCGGCCAATGCTGGGACAACGCCCTGGCCGAGTCGTTCTTCGCCACGCTGAAGGGTGAACTGCTCGGTGATCGCCCCTGGCCCAGCCGGGCTGCCGCCCGCAGCGCGGTCTTCGAGTTCATCGAGGGCTGGTACAACCTGCACCGGCTGCACAGCAGTCTGGGCTACGTTAGCCCTGCCGCCTACGAGGCCGCCTTCGCGGCCTGATCACCACACCGAAGGTGTCCGCCAAAGCGGAGCAAGCTCACCGCCGACAGCCCCGGCAAGACCTCAAAGTCGACGGATGTCGTCGACGTCGGCTTCGCCGACCTGGTGCCACCGGAGCGTGTGGTGCAGCGGGCGGTGTTCGAGGCCGACGATCCGTCGTACGCAGGCACCATGACTATGACCTGGCACCTGGTCGCCGTCGGTGACGGGACCGAGGTGACCGTCACCGCCACGGACGTGCCACCGGGCATCGACCAAGCAGACCACGAAGCCGGGATCACCTCCTCACTGGCCAACCTGGCCTCGTACGTCGAAACAGCCGACTGACTCAAGTCGGCTGCGCTAGATCGCTGATGTGAAATTCGGGAATCGGCTGCGGGCATGACGAAGGGCGTCCATGGTCGGTGTGTGAAGACAGACTTAGACGCCCTTCTGATCGCACTCTACGTCTATCTGGACGATCACGTGATGCCTTCGCGGGCACGGCCTCGCCGACGGGGCCGGCCCGCGGTGCTGACCCCGGCCGAGGCGGTGGTCGTGGCGGTGGCCCAGGTCCTGCTGCGCTGCGATCAGGAGCGCTACTGGCTGCGGATCGCAGCGGCCCGGATCGGTCACCTGTTCCCGCGGCTGCCCTCCCAGGCGGTCTACAACCGGCAGCTGCGCGATCTGGGCCCGCAGATGTCGGCGGCGGCCTTGTGGATCGCCCGCCACATCCCCACCTGGCACGAACCGCTGCGGCTGATGGACGGCACCCCGATCCGGTGCGGCGCCTCGCGGGTGACGGTCAACCGGTCCAGCCTGGGCGAGATCGCCGGATACGGCATGGACAAGTCCCACCACGCCTTCTACTGGGGCGCCAAGCTGATGCCGATCACCACCGCCGACGGCGCGGTGACCGCCTTCAGCCTGGCCTGCCCCAAGGACCTCGACGAACGCAAGCAAGCCCTGCATGGCTAGGACGGTTTCATTCGGCCCCACTTGATGATCTTCGACGGGGAGATGTGACGGCTTGAGTCGGCCCCACCCGGAGACGTTTAAGGACGCCGCGACCAGTTCGGTCTGTGGACTCGGGGACTGCCGTCCCCGAACCCCTGCCGGGCGAGAGCATCACCCGCCCAGCGGGCGCCGGGGTCAGCACCGCACGAGGCGGGCGACGCCCTCGCATCGGACCACGACGGTGGAGCTCATGAGGGCCTCCAGACGGTGGTCCCGGGGTGGGGCCACTTCAGGCCGACATCGAGTTCCCGAGATCAACAACGGTGTCCGGTGGGGCCAAGTCGGGCCGTCCGGGTGGGGCCAGTTCAAGCCGTCATAGCCACCCTGCACCTGCTGCACGTCCAACAGATCGCACCCGGGCCGTGCCCGATCGTGTGTGACAAGGGATTCGCCGGCGCCGGCATCGAGAAAGCCGCCGCCGAACCGGGTTACCCGTTGATCCGGCCGGCCCGCGAAGACGAGCCCGCACCCGCCCTGCCCTTTCCCGGCTGGCTACGCCAGCGCATCGAAGCGATCATCTGGACGCTGAAGAACCAGCTCGGCCTCGAACGCCACAACGCCCGCCACCCCGACGGCCTGTGGGCCCGCATCAGCCAGCGCATCCTCGCTCTCAATGTCGTCATCTGGCACAACTGGACCATCGGCGCACCCGTGAAACGATCCCTGATCGCCTACGACCACTAATACTCCAGTGACACTTCGT
>NZ_BOOK01000048.1 GCF_016863195.1 Paraplanobispora takensis
TTAGCATCCACTGCGCCCACTCCCGCAACACCCGGCGGTGACCTCGTCCAGTCGGAGGTGACCGAAGAACGGGAAGACGTGCCGCTCGGCGTCGGCCAGGTAGGTGAACCGCTGCGTCGGGGAAGCACCCGGCCGGACGGCGTACTCGGTGCGCGCGTACGCCTCGAACGTCGGCATGCCCAGGTCGCCGTCATCGCGGAAATGAGGGTCCTGAAGGCCGTGGCAGCCCTTCGGGCAGCCCGGTGGCCGCCGCTGACCATGATGCTCGACGAGTTCGGCGAAGGACTCGGCGATCGTCCTGTCGTAGCAGGTCTCGACGTCCTCCTTGCCGTCCCGCCCGCCGCCGATCCGCCACTTCACCAGCCACGACTTCGCGCCGCTCTTGGCCGTGCGCTCGATGATCCGCGCCACCTGTGATCCCCTCGTCTCGGTGGCCGCAGGGTGGCACAGAGCGTCCGCACGGCTCATGGAGATGATCGGGAATCGACCGTGGTGTGGCGGAACACGGGAACACCGGGGGAACATGATCTAGGAAACGGCTCGGCCGACCCCGCTGACGCCATCAGGATCAGGCCGCTGACCTGCGTAAATAGTGGTAGGGCGCCTGGGACTCGAACCCAGAACCTACGGATTAAAAGAGGAAGGCTTCTTATGGGGCGCTCGGCGCTCTGACCTGGCGTTGCTTCGGGTGATCACCAGGGGGAGAGGAAGGGTGTTCCGCGTATGTTCCGGATCTTGCTGATGACCGCGGGCGGGTTAGCGGTGGGAACGTCCGCCCATGGCGCATGCGATACAGCCACGGCCGCCGAGCGCCTTGTCCAGGTCACACATGACCTTGGCAAGCCGTTCCTCGTCTTCCCGTGGGAACTGCACCACGGGCGTGCCGGCCGCGAAGTGCTCGCCGACCATGTAGAGGTGGTCACGCAGGACCGTAGCGGCCTCCCGATTCAGTCGAAGCATGATCTCTTCCACGTGGCCAGCCTACTGCCAGCGGTTTTCAAGAGGACTGCGTTCCTGGCGATGACATGGCTTCCCACCAGGGTAGAGGCACCGGTCTGGACCCTGACTGCGGTAGATCATCCCGCGTATATCCCGTAACGGCTATTCATCGACCTCGGCGTGCCTGGCCCGCTCTCGCAGCCGGCGTAGGCGGCGGTCGTACTGACCGGTGTATGACCTCTCGGCCTTGTTGACCAACCGGTTCTGCGGGTCGGAGGAGCTTTCATACAGCTCGGTCTCGAACGGATCGTGGTCGTACTCGATCAGCCGGGCCAGCGCCTCACGCTCCTGCTCGATGGAACCTCGCGCCCGAATCTGTTCACGCCACCTCTCCGCACTCGCCTCGGCCTCGTCCACTCCCTCACCGTAGTCGCCGTACCGAACGATGTGGAGACCCCGTGGGGCCAAGCTGTCAGCTTGGGAAGTCTCTAACCCACCTGGTCGCTGAGCTGGCGAAACGCTGACCTGCGGGGAAGTGCTTCGGCTGCCCGTGATTCCCCGTGAGTTCCCCTTGTTCCCTCTGCTGACGGGCACGCGACGGGCACGTCCTGAGAACCCCCGTGCGGACGCACACACCCCGACCGCCGGATCTTCCCGTCGCCGTCGTCCCACCCTCCGGGGAGCGGGCCGGGGCCAGGGGTCAAGGTGGAGCGCCCCACCGGACGAACGACCTTGACCCCTGGCCCCGGCCTGCTCGGCTTGTCCTGGGGCGGCGGCGACGGGAAGATCCGGCCCCCGCCATCCACGAACTCGGCTCTTGCTCCTGGCGATCATCCCGGAGCCGGAGTGCCCCTGCCGGAGGCACATGGTTTTTAAGAGCGGCAGATCAGGAGGCGCACGAATGTCGGAGGTGATCGTTACTTTGGCGGCATACCTGAGGAAGACGGCTTGGAGTGGTGCGGATGGAGATCACATACGCCGACGTCGCTTGGCTGGCCGAAGACTATGAGTTGGGCGACGTGTGGTGCCTGACCTTCGTGTGGGGGCTCGACGAGGCGGAGGCGCTTCGACGCGTGGGCGCCGCAGAGGGGAGCATTCGGCCGCTCACATATGAAGAGCTGGATGATGAAGGGCTGTTCCCCGACACGGTTTTAGCCGGGAGGCTGGGCGGCTGGACCGTGCTCATCGAGAGAGGCGGATGGCAGGCAACAGAACGCGATGCCGTACGGGCCCTGTCGGCCGCGACAGAGGTTGTGTCGGTCCTGCGTCACGACCACGCGACCGGCAACTTCGTGTACGCCCGCGACGGAGAGACAGTGACCTCCTTCAACCCCACGATTCCCGCATGGCGCTACGGGAGGGACCCTGATCGTCTTGTGGACGCCATGAGGGCCGTGGGCTTCGATCCCGCACGTACGCCGGGAGGCGAGGACGAAGGCGAGAACGCCGATCATCCGGCAGTGGGCAGGGCCTTGCTACTGGCAGTACGGCTGACTCGCGTTGTCCTGACTCCGGAGGTCTTGCGCGGGCCATTGCTGGGCGGTGTCGTCCGTTCACCGGTTTAGGGCTCATGCGGCGGCGGCGTGCCGGTGGTCGGTGCGTTGGTTGGGTACGGCGGGTGCGCGGGTCGGTGGACGGCCCGGGTCGCCGCCGGCCGGGACCGGCGCCCACGCCGCACGCCCGGGCGGCGTGCGGCAGAGGGCCGGGTACGGCGGCGCGGCGCGCCGCCGCTTGATCCCTACAAGAACAATTCGGCAACACTCCGGGCTCGCTGTCTGCTCGCGGCCTGTCGTGCCTGCATCTAAAGAATGCTCGGCGGTCAGCAGGACGTAGGGCGATCAATCGAAGTCAATGCACACGGCGTACCAGTCACCGGTCAGGTGAGTGATCTGAGGCGTCCCGAGCTCCTGCACGCGTCCGGCGGAGACGTGAGCGAATCCGCACTGCTCCAGCATCCCTCCAGAGTTCTTCGCGCGGAGCTCCGTGATCCCGTTCCAGCGGCGTGCCTGATCGATTGCGAACACTCCGGCCTGTTCTTCGTGGAAGATCCAGCGTTCTTGTTCCGGCAGAGCCGCCGCGTACGTCGTCAGAGCCGGCTCGGACATCGCAAAAGCGATGCGCAGCGGGGTTCCTGAACTGACCAGGGCGAAGACCAGCCCACCGGCTAGAGGCAGCAGGTAGACCCATCGGCTACGCCGGTAGCGGCGAACCGCAAGAAACATGACCCACAGGCAGAAGGCCAACAGCCATGCGGGAACAGCGGCGATGATCAGCAGGGTGTTGCCGCCAGGGGTCGCCGCAGCCAGCACCGTCAGCATCGAAGCGATGATCACCGAAGCGGCGAGAGCCCACCGCCACCGGCCGCGCTGCGGCGTCTCGCTGGCGGGACCGGCGACCTGGGAAGCGACCATGTGTGCACTTTATGCAGGTGGTGAGGATGCTGAGGTTCTTCCCCGGTCTACCTGGTCCGGCTGTCTCCATGTACGCGGGATATCCCGGGCTCCTGAGGTGGCGGATCGAGCGGGTCACTTGTCGTGGCTGGGTGGTTGTCGACTATGGCGAAGTCGTCTCAGAGATCTTCTCGACGGAGGCTGTCCAAGGCGAGGTGCCAAGGGTAGGCGTCGGTCCGGCCGGCTCCGGAGCTGGGGGCGTGGGGCTCGAACTGGCCGGGGCCGAGGAGGACGTGTATGCCTTCGGCTCGCAATGATTCGACGCTGCGGCGGAACGGGGCGCGGGAGGCGAAGGCGGTGTTGACGAAGGGCAGCACGACCACGGGGATGCCCAAACCGGGAGCCTCGGCCAGGATGCCCAGGGCGTAGGTGTCGGCGATGCCCTGGGCGAACTTGTTGATGGTGTTGTAGGTGGCCGGCGCCATGATGATGGCATCGGCCTTCGGCGACCTCGGCTCACCCGGCTTGCGGTAGCGGCTGCGCACCGAGCGGCCGGTCTGCTTCTCCAGCGCGTCGGCGTCGATGAAGTCCAGCGCGGACGGGGTGGCGACGACCTGGACGGTCCAGCCTTCGTCCTGGGCCAGGGCGACCAGGCGGCCGACGTCGGCGGCGGGGCCGGCGGCGCACACGATGACGTACAGGACCTTGCCTGCCTGGCTCACGTGCTGACTCCCAGGGCGTCGGCGAACTCGTGGGCCTCGCGGCGGACGGTGATCGGTGCGGTGGCCAGCAGGTCACGCACCAATCGCAGCGTGGCGGGACGGCCGGTGATCTCCTCGGGGGCGATCTGCTCGGCGGCACGCAGGATGTGCAGGACCCGGTCGTGCTTGCTCCACATCAGGAAGGCGCGGGCGGTGTCGAGCAGGAGCGTGGCCTTGCGTTCGTTGATCGGCAGGGCGTCGATGTTCACCCGGCGGGCGTACTCGATCGCGGTTCCGGCGTCGCCCATGACCAAAGCGGTGTTGACCCGGTGGCACAGCACGTTGTTGGAGCCGAAGGCGGTCCACATGTGGTTGCCCTCGTGGCCCAGGCGGCGGCCGGCCTGCTCGGCCTCGTCCAGCAGCTCGGCGGCGGTGTGGCGGTTGCCGTGCTGGGCGGCGGCGATGGCTCCGCGCAGCAACAGCGCGCCGTACACCGACAGCTCGTCTTCGGAGGGCCGGGTGAGGTCGGCGTCCATGCGTTGAGCGGCGGTGCCCGCGTTGCCGGCGGCGGCTCGGTGGTGGCCTCCGTCCATGAGGGCGTGGGTGATGATGCGGGCGCTGGAGCCGATCATCAGGGGGCTTTCGGACAGCTGGGCGGCTTGGACGCTGCGATCGGCCGCAAGCCAGGCCAATCCCTTGTCCTCCTGCTTGAGCATGATGGAGGCGGCCACGTGATACGCCTCGGCTGACAGCGCGTGCGCCTTCAACTGGTCGTCACCGTCCAACGCTGTGCAGGCGGCACGCAAAGAGCGCAACAGCGCGGGAAGGGCGGTCAGCACCTCGCCATAGCGGCATGCCTGGTAATCCTGCTTGGCCTGGGCGACGGCGGCGGCCAGGGGTGCGAGCTCCGGGACGCCGGATGCCGGAGGCGGGTATTCGGTCAGGGCGGCGGCCAGGTCCTCGACGCCGGATGCGGGCTCGGCGGCCGGAGTGCTGTCGGCCACGACGGCTCCGAACAGAGCGGCCCCGGCCAGACCGACGAATTCGCGACGTCGCACGGTGGTCTCGTCCTCCCCTCGCTGGACGGACTCCACGCTACGAGACGGAGCCGAGAAGCTCGGCGCATGCCGGTGGTAGTCATCCCGGGAGGGAATGACCGGAGCAGGGGCCGTACGGGGAGCAAGTCCCAGAGCGAGCCGGGCGGCGTCCGGCATGTCCATGCCGTCGGCGATGCGCTCGAAGACCTCCAGCGCGGTCACCTGCTGGCTGCCGCTCATGATGCCGCTGACCTTGCCCTGGCTCATGCCGATCATGCTGCCGATGGAGGTCTGTGACACTCCGGCGTACTGGCGCACGAGATGGAGGACCCGCCCGATGTCGCGTGCTCGCAGTGCGGCCAGCATGTCGGGCCGTTGCCAGATGGAGCCGGGAATCTCGGGCATCGGGGCCGTGTCCCTTCGCGGGGGATCCGAGGTCGCGCGGTGATCCCATCCTGACCCGCCGACGACCCATCCCGTCAAGGGATACCGCCTGGGAATGGGCATGGGCGCCGTGGACGGCGACTCTGGAGCGCATGAGAAGCGATCGGATGAGTGGACAGGTCGAGCGGTCGTGCTTCGCCTGCGAGGGACGCGGCTGGAAGTACGTCAGCTTCCGCCGTGCGCTGATCGCCAGCCCTGACGGTCCCGTGCCGCCCCTGCCGCGAGTACGGGACATCTGCTCGACGTGTCAGGGACTCGGCTTCCCTGCGGCGGCGTGAGTGTGGAGCCGGGCATGAGCGGGCTGGCACAGGCATCGCACCCGGTGACGGATGAGGCGTTCTCCGGTGTGGACGCTGCGGAGTCTCTGCGAGGTGAGCCGGACGGGCTGGGCATCGCGGCGCCGATGGAGCCGTGCGGTGTCTCCCCTCGATGACTGCACGGGCGTGAGCCCTCATGTCTCCACGGCTCAGCGTGATCATGTGCGGTTGGAGTGGCGGACGCCGTACCCGGCACTGGAGCGGGCGCGGCCGGTGGCCTGGACCTGCGTGTGCCGATCGGTGATCTACGAGCTGCGGGTGGGGGCCGGGCAAGGCTTCATCCGGCGGACGGTCCAGCTCGACGGCGGACATCAGGTGTTGGAGAGCCGGTCATGGTTGCAGCGGGAAGCGTGGGCGGTCTGGGCTGATCTGTTGGCCGGACGCGTTCGATAGACGGGTACGGCGGTGCGGCTGACCTGGCCGAGAAGTGGAGGGGGCCATGTGTCCCGCATCGCCGTACTCACCATCAGGGAAGGCGCGGATGTCTAGGCAACCTCCTTGTAGATCTCTATGCTGACGACAAGTCGAGTAGTTGGGTTATCGTCATGTCGATCTCTGATGAAGAGTATGCACCGCCGAAGTACGCCCAGATCGTGCAGGCGATCCGGCGGAAGATCGCTGACGGCACCTACCCGCCCGGCTCCCAACTGCCCTCGGAGACCCAACTGGTCCGCGAGTTCGCCGTCTCCCGTCCGACCGTCGTACGGGCGCTCCAGGTCTTGCAGCTCCGTGGCGTGATCGACCGCGAGCACGGCAAGGGCTCGTTCGTGAAGCCCTCCCCGCCGGCCGAAGAAGACTCCTCCCGCCCCGGACGCGCCGTGCTGGATCGCGTGGAGGTGCGCGAGGGGGCGACGATCGTGGAAGCGGGTTCCCGGCCGGCCCCGGCCAATGTGGCGGCGTTGCTGTCGCTGCCGGAGGGCGCTCCGGTCGTGATGCGCCGAGTGCTGCTCGCCGATGCGGGGAAGCCCTGCGAACTGGTTACCTTCTGGTGCCCGATCGAGCTGGCCGAAGGCACCGATCTCGGCGGCGTGGAGCCGTTGACCGTGGGCGTACGGCAGCACATGCAGCGGATCAAGGGCGTGAAGCTCGACCACGTCATCGAGCGCCTGGCCGCTCGGCACCCGCTGCCCGAAGAGATCAAAACGCTGGGGCTGACCAAGACGGCTGCGGTCCTGGCGGTGCTGTCCCGCATCTTCGACGGGTCCGGTCGTCCGGTGCTGATCATCGAGGTCGCGCTTCCCGGCACTCTGCACGAGCTGGAAGACGCCTACAGCCTGTGATGTGACCTAAGTCACATACCTTCTCGGAAACTCGTATTGTCGAGTTTGCGTTGGAAGAGTTACTTTCAACTCGACAATACGAGTTAACGAGTAGACGACAGGAGCACATCATGGCACTCCAAGGACCCATCCCCGTCACCTTCGAGCAGGTCTTCCCGCACGGCTGCTACGTCGTCGGCGAGGTCGAGCAGGTCAAGGACTTCGACGCCTCGTCCAACGGCCGCACCGTCTACGCCAAGGACAGGATCACCGGCCAACTCGTCTGGCAGGTCCCGGTCATGGACGCCGACCCGGCGCTCAAGGCCAGTCAGAAGACCGTGGCGGTCAAGATCCTGTCTCCGGTGCAGCCGGTGCCTCCACCGCCGGTACCGGGCTCGCCGTTCACGCCGGTCGAGTTCGACGGCATGAGCGTCACGCCGTACGTCTCCCAGGCCGGTCGGCTGGCCTACTCCATCCGGGCAACGGTGATGCGCACTCCGCGCGTCGGCGCTCCGGTGAAGCAGGCCCCGACCGGCAAGGACGTCGCGGCGGCCTGACAGGCAGGGAGCCGCTGGAACTGGTCCTTCCGGCGGCTCCTCACCTCCCCAGATGCGAATCACAGAGAGGACTGATGTCCGATGTTCAAAAAACTGCCCGGAGACGAGACACGTGCTCTCGTTTCCACCACCCCTGATACCGCCGTGGTCTTCCGCCCGGCGGTCATCCGTACCCCGGCCGCCGTCACCATCGCGATCTTCATCGGTCGCCTGCTGATCGGCCTCGTCCGCATCGTCTGGCGCCATCCCGTCGCCGTGGCCGTGCTCGCCGTCCCCTCCGTGGTGGCCTGGCTGTACGGCTGGCGCCTCGCCCTGGTGGTCGTCTGGATCCCCTTCTCGGTGCTCCTGCCGTGGGCGCTGTTCAACCGGGACTCCTTCAACGCCTGGTTCGGCCGGCGGCTGCTGGCCTTCTGGCGACTGATCTGGGTGTATCGGCGGCACTGGCACGCGGTCATGGTCATCTCCGGACTGGCCCGTCACCTCCGGGGCCGTGACTACGTTCCCCGCCTGGTCCGCGTGCGCTGCACTTCCTGGGCGGACCTGGTCAGCGTCAAGATGCTGACCGGTCAGGCGGTCACCGACTGGGCCGACCGCATCGAGCACCTGGCCCACGGCTTCGGCGCCACCTCGTGCCGGGTCTCGGTCGCTCGCGCAGGCCGCCTGCTGCTGACCTTCCCGCGCCGCGATCCGCTGGCCGTACCCTTACCGGCCCTCGCGTTACCCGAGACGGTCTCGGTCGAGCCGGTCGAGATCGGCATCTGTGAGGACGGCCGTCCCTGGCGACTGAAGGTCCACGGCACACATGTGCTCGTGGCCGGTGCGACCGGGGCCGGCAAGGGCTCCATCCTGTGGTCGGTCATCCGCGCCCTGCTCCCGGCGGTCTGGTCCGGCATCACCCAGATCTGGGGACTGGACCCCAAGCTCATGGAACTGTCCTTCGGACGGGCCATCTTCGAAGGTCACTATGCCGCGACGCCCGAAGAATGCGCCGACCTGCTGGATGAGGCCGTGTCCCTGATGCAGAAGCGCGCCGCGAAGTTCGCCGGAGTCCAGCGCGAACACATCCCCACCGTCGAAGATCCGTTCATTCTCGTCGTGGTCGACGAGGTCGCCTTCCTGACCGCCTACCAGAGCGACCGGGCCTTGAAGCAACGCACCATGGCCGCGCTGGCGACTCTCACCACCCAGGGTCGAGCGGTCGGCTTCGGGGTCCTGGCCGCGCTTCAGGATCCGCGCAAGGACGTGCTGACCATCCGCAACCTGTTCCCCGACAAGATCGCGCTCCGGCTGGACGAGTCCGAACAGGTGGACATGGTGCTCGGCGACGGTGCCCGTGATCGGGGCGCGCTGGCCGATCACATCTCCTTCATCCCCAGCGAGGGCGCGGGCGTCGGTTACGTCCGGCTGGAAACCTCGCCCGACCCGATCCG
This sequence comes from Paraplanobispora takensis, assembly GCF_016863195.1. Lineage (GTDB taxonomy): Bacteria > Actinomycetota > Actinomycetes > Streptosporangiales > Streptosporangiaceae > Planobispora > Planobispora takensis. The sequence goes on from NZ_BOOK01000048.1 coordinate 9,075, forward strand.
GGTCCGCGCGGCCTACGTCTCCGATGCCGACATCCGCGAGATGGCCGCGCTGTTCGAGACGGAGGAGACAGTCTGATGAAGATCACCATTTACGGCACCGAAGCCGAGATCGACGCCCTGCCCTTCCGTCGGCTGCGGACCTTCGACGGCTCCGAGCTGGGCGAAGTGGTCCTGACCATCGATCTGGACTCCGCTCGCCTGCGCAAAGACCCCTACAGCGATGCCTACCGGCTCTGCGCCGACCTGATCGACAGGAAGGAGGACTCATGACCGATGCCCCCACCCCCTCAACCCCTGACGCCGTCACGTCGGTGGACGCCTCCCGTCCCCGGCTGCCCCGCGCTGTACGTGACCGGCTGCCCATGGCCCTGGACGTGATGATCGAGGTGGCCAAGCTCAACGGCGTGTGCATCCGGCCGATCGAGATGCGGCGACTCGACACCCGTACCGGCCGGCAACAGCCCTTCGACGTCCCGTGCGGCAACACCAAGGAAGCCAAGTGCCCGCCGTGCGCGCAGCGCAACAAGCAACTGCGCAAAGCCCAGTGTCGGGAGGGCTGGCACCTGGAGAGCGAACCGATCACCGAGCCGGATCCTTCGACGGAGGAGCAGCGTTGGCTGGTCGAGTTCCGCGCCGATGTTCAAGCCAAGCGGGACGCGGCCGAACGCGACGGCAACACCGCAGAGGCCGCCGACTGGGATGCCGCGATCGTCGAAATCGATGAGGAGATCAATGCCGCTGGGATGCGGGGCAGTCTGGCAGGCCGTACGGCCGCCAAGCGCTCCCGCTCCACCCGCAGACGGCAGGACGCTCCGGATCTGCCCAAGCGGGCACGCCAGGACACCACCCTCGGGCGTACCTTCACCGGCACCGACGGCAAGGTGCTGCGACCTTCGCTGTTCGTCACCCTGACCCTGCCCTCCTACGGCCGCATCCGGGCCGGGCAGGGCGTACCGGTCGACCCCTCGACCTACGACTACGCGCGGGCCGCTCGCGATGCGCTGCACTTCTCCAAGCTGGTGGATCGGTTCGTGCAGAACCTGCGGCGCGTGGCCGGCTACGACGTGCAGTACTTCGCCACCATCGAGCCGCAGAAGCGCCTCGCGCCGCATCTGCACATGGCCATCCGGGGCACGCTGCCACGTGCGGAGATCAAGGCGATTGCGGCGGCCACCTACCACCAGGTGTGGTGGCCGGCCGTTGATGAGGTGCGCTTCGAGGGCGAGCACCTGCCGGTGTGGAACCCGCGAGCCGACTTGCCCGATGGCGGCACCTACCCGGACGGGCAAAGCGGCGACTACTTCGACCCGGTCACCGGGGAAGTGCTGCCGACCTGGGAGGAGGCCCTCGACCAGCTCGACGCCGACCAGGACGCCGAACCCTTGCACGTGGTCCGCTTCGGCGACCAGGTCGACGTCCAAGGCGTGCTGGCCGGCACCCCCGATGCCGACCAGTGCATCTGGTACCTGAGCAAATACCTGACCAAGTCCTTGGGGGAGTCCCTCGCCCCGGACGAGCCGCACTATCAGGCACGCCGGGACCACGCCGCCCGGATGGTCGACGCCCTGCGCTATGAACCGTGCTCGCCGACGTGTGCGAACTGGCTGCGGTACGGCATTCAGCCCAAGGGTGCGAAGCGGGGGATGCTTCCCGGCCGGTGCCGGGGCAAGGCGCACAAGCCCGAACACCTCGGCTACGCCGGACGTCGCGTGCTGGTCTCGCGCAAGTGGTCCAACAAGACCCTGCGCGAGCACAAGGCCGACCGCCGGGCCTGGGTGCTGGATGCGCTCGGCCTGGCCGATGATCCCGCCGAGAGCGACCCGCACCGCTACGTCTGGCACCCGGTCTCCTCCAAAGACCCGACCCGGAGCCCGCTGGCCAAACGGCTGCTGCGCAGCATCGCCGACCGGCAACGCACCCGGGCACGGCTGGCCGAACTCCAGGCCAGAGCAGACGGCAGACCCCTCGACGAACTTTCGGCAACTCCGGGGATGGAGGTGGCGGCATGAAGAAGAAAGACGAGCTGATGACCGTCCCCGAGATCCTCGAAGAGCTGCGCGGGGTCTCGGAACGCACCTTCTACCGCTGGCGTGAGATCGGGAAGTTCCCGGCCGGGTTCCGCCTGCCCAACGGCGACATCCGGCTCTACCGGAGCGAGTTCGAAGCCTGGCTCGAATCCCTCCGGAGGGCGGCATGAACACCTCCTACAGGGTGAGGTTCTGGGAGATCCGGAGCAACACGCGATCCGAGGGGCCGGGCAAGAAGCCCCGTATCGTCTCCCACACCGTGCGCTGGACGGTGGGCAACCGGGAGAAGTCCTCGACCTTCAAGACGAAGGGTCTCGCCGAGAATTTCCTGTCCTCCCTGCGGCAGGCGGCCAAGAACGGGGAGGCGTTCGACCTGGGGAGCGGGCTTCCCCTCTCCATGATCGAGGCCAAGGAGGGGCGAACCTGGTACTCCCTCGCCGTGGCCTATGTCCAAGCCTGGTGGCCTCATGCGGCGGCCAAGAGTCGTGAGGGCATCACCGACTCCCTCGCTTACGTCACGCCCATCCTGGTCAACGACCATCCCGGCCGTCCGGATGACGAGGACATCAGGCGGGTGCTGCTTGAGTACTCCTTCGTGCCCGAGGAGCGCCGTCCGGTCCCCTCTGAGAAGGTGCTCCGGGTGGTGCGCTGGCTCGAAGCGGCTTCCCTGCCCCTCACTGCGATGGAGGAGCCCAAGCACACCCGGGCGGCGCTGGAGGCCCTCTCGCTGCGGCTCGACGGCAAGGCTGCGGCGGCCTCGACCTACCGGCGCAAGCGGGCGGTCTTCCACCGGGTGCTGGAGTACGCCGTGGAGCTCGGCGAGCTTTCGGCAAATCCGATCCACAAGGTGAAGTTCCGCAAGACCAAGACCAGTGACGAGGTTGATCGGCGCTCGGTGGTCAACCCCGCTCAAGCGCGGCGGTTGCTGACTGCCGTCACCTACGCGGGCCGTACCCGTGGGGTGATGATGGCGGCCATGTTCGCCTGCATGTACTTCGGCGCTTTGCGCCCGGCGGAGGCGGCCGGGCTGCGCGAGGCGAACTGTCATCTCCCGGAGACCGGGTGGGGGATGCTGACCTTGGAGAAGAGCCGGCCGGAGAGCAACAAGCGCTATACCGACTCCGGCGAGGCCAACGACGAACGCGGGCTCAAGCACCGCCACGAGAAGGAGACCCGGCACGTTCCCATCCCTCCCGAACTGGTGGCCATCCTGCGGGCGCACATCGAGGAGTACGGCGTCGCCGAAGATGGCCGGCTGTTTCGGACCAGGAACGGCAAGAGCTTCCCCGGCTCGACGGTCTCGATGGTCTGGAAGCAGGCTCGTGCTTTCGCCTTCCCACCCGAGGTGGTCACCTCGCCCCTGGCGCGCCGGCCGTACGACCTGCGGCATGCGGCCGTCTCACTGTGGCTGAACGCCGGAGTGCATGCCCCCGAGGTCGCCCAGCGAGCGGGGCACGGGGTGGATGTGCTGCTCCGGGTCTACGCCAAGTGCATCGACGGGCAACACGAGACGGCCAACAAGCGGATCTTGGCGGCGCTCGGCACATGAGATCCACCACGGCACGGCGCAGCGGAGGACCCCGGGAAGCTCTCGGGGTCCTTCGTCATGTCGGCCTCGACGGCCCCGGAATCGCTCCGGACGCCTCCGGAACGCCAGTGCCCGCCTGGGGAAACGCTCAAGATCGCATTCCGCGTATATTCCGGGACCACTGGCAGACGGCTGCATCCGACTGCGTCCGACTGCATGGGCCGGTGAAGATCGACAGGAATGAAAGCCCTGGTCAGAGCCCAAATTCCTGGTCGGGAGTGGTAGGGCGCCTGGGACTCGAACCCAGAACCTACGGATTAAAAGTCCGCAGCTCTAACCATTGAGCTAACGCCCCGCTTGAGACAGCGTACCGAGGATAGTGTCCGCCGACGCCCGTTGCCAGGTGCGGGAGAGGGCGTCTGTTCACTCGAGCGGCGGGTGGGAGGGCGGGATACTTCCTACAGTAGAGGGTGTGACGAGATCTGGACCGGAGCTGGACGGCTCCCTTCGTGAGTCCGCGCGGGGCGGTTATGTCGTGGTGGACGTGGAGACGACGGGTTTCTCGCCGGCCAGGGGGGACCGGATATGTGAGATCGCCCTGATCTCGCTGGACGGCGAGGGCGAGACCGTCGACGAGTGGCACTCCCTGGTCGACCCGCGCCGGGACACCGGGGCCGTGCACATCCACGGCATCACCCGGGCGATGGTCGAGGGGGCGCCGGTCATCCACGAGGTGCTGGACGAGATCTGGAGCCGCGTCGCCGGGCGTGTCCTGGTGGCGCACAACGCCCCGTTCGATCTGCGCTTCCTCAAGGATCTCCCGGGGAGCCACTGGGTGACGGAGACGCTGTGCACCCAGCGGCTCGCCCCGGAGTTCCTGCCCTACGGCAAGTGGACCCTGGCCGCCTGCTGCGAGCGTGCTGAGGTTCCCCTGGTGAACGCCCACGCCGCGCTGGTCGACGCCCGCGCCACCGCCGAGCTGTTCCGCTCCTTCCTGCGGAAGGGCGGCTCCTGGCAGGATCGGCTGTACAGGGCGGCGCAGGCTCCCGAATGGCGCCCCTGCGGGCTGCCGCAGCGGGAGGCCCGCCGGCGGCCGATCACGTAGCCCACGGGTCCCGCTCACGTAGCCCACGGGTCCCGCTCACGTAGCCCACGGGTCCCGCCGGCCTCAGCGGTAGGCGGGGATGCCCGTCAGCGCCTCGCCCAGCACCAGCGTGTGGATCTCCTGGGTGCCCTCGTAGGTCAGTACGGACTCCAGGTTGTTCATGTGGCGGATCACCGGATACTCCAGGGTGATGCCGTTGCCGCCGAGGATCGTGCGGGCCTGGCGGGCGATGTCCAGGGCGGCCCGGACGTTGGCCAGTTTGCCGAAGCTGATCTGACGCGGGGTGATCTCTCCGAGCTCCTTCAGACGGCCCAGGTGGAGCGCGGTGAGCTGGGCCTGGCCGAGGCCGACGTACATCCAGGCGAGCTTCTCCTGGGTCAGCTGGAAGCCGCCGATGGGCCTGTCGAACTGGACGCGGGTCTTGGCGTAGTCGACTGCCGACTCCAGGCAGGCGCGGGCCGCGCCGACGACGCCCCACAGGATGCCGAAGCGGGCCTCCGACAGGCACGACAGGGGACCCTTCAGCCCGAGGACCTCGGGCAGTACGGCCGACGCAGGCAGGCGGACGTCGTCGAAGTAGAGAGAGGAGGTCACCGAGGCGCGCAGGGACATCTTCTTGTGGATCTCGGGAGCGGAGAAGCCGGGCGTGTCGGTGGGGACCACGAAGCCGCGGATGCCCTCCTCGGTCTGGGCCCACACCACGGCGACGTCGGCGACGGAGCCGTTGGTGATCCACATCTTCGAGCCGTTGAGGATCCAGTCGCCGGAGGGGTCCTGCTTGGCGTGGGTGCGCATGCCGGCCGGGTCGGAGCCGTGGTCGGGCTCGGTCAGCCCGAAGCAGCCGATCGCCTCGCCGGAGGCCATCCGGGGCAGCCACTCCTCCTTCTGCTCGGCGGAGCCGTACTTCCAGATGGGGAACATGGCCAGCGAGCCCTGGACCGACACGAACGAGCGCAGGCCGGAGTCGCCGGCCTCCAGCTCACGGCAGGCGACGCCGTAGGAGACCGCGTCCAGCCCCGCGCAGCCGTACCCCTCCAGGTGCATGCCGAGGAGCCCGAGTTCGCCGAGTACGGGAGCGAATTCGCGGGCGGGGAAGGCGGCGTCCTCGAACCAGTCGCCGACGTGCGGGAGGATCCGGTCGGAGACGAACCCCTTGACGGTGTCGCGGATGAGGCGCTGTTCCTCGGAGAGCACGTCGTCGATGCGCAGGAGATCGTCCATGAGGGTTCCTCTCGTCCGTGGTGACCCTGCCGGGGCCGTACGGGTGACCCCGCCGAGGCCGTACGGGACTCCGCCCAGGCCGTGCGGAACGGCCCTGCCGAGGTCGTACGGCCGGCCGGATCCCGGGCCGGGGTCGGTGGTGGCCCTGTCAGGGTATTGCGGGGGTGTCAGGGTTCGGCCAGGGGGAATCCCGATGTGACGCGACCCCGCCGCAGGGCAGTCTGAGGACATGAGCGAAAACGACTTCTCAGGCGTCAAGCAGCTCCGCCGGACCAGGGACGGACGCATCGTCGCGGGTGTGGCCGCGGGCCTCGGCCGCTACGTCGGGATCGACCCGAACATCATCCGCGCGATCCTCGCCGTCGCCACCATCTTCGGTGGTCTCGGGGTGGCCCTGTACGCGGTCGGCTGGCTCCTGCTGCCCGAGGAGGGCAAGGACAGGTCGATCGTCCAGGACCTGATCGAGAACAACAAGGACAACCCCGCCTGGCTGGACGCCAGGGCCAAGGCCGAGCGCGGCTGGCGCGAGGGGCTGGCGAAGGCCGAGCAGGGCTGGGCCCGGGCCACCCACAACGACCGGACCGGCGCGCCGTACCAGGGCCACCAGGGCGTGTCCCACCCCACGCACCAGGACCCGCCGGCGTCCTACCCCGACTATCGTGACCCGGTCTCGCCGTACGCCGGCTCCGAGCCCCCGCGGTACGCCACCCCGCAGGCCCCCCGGGGCGACGACGAGCCCAAGCCGCAGGTCTGAGTCAGGCGGTCGCCGTCGTGCGGACCCTCCTGATGACGTCCTTGCGAGATTCTGTCCACAGCATGGCCAGCGTGGCGGCGACGAAGAGACCCGCCGCGCCGGCCAGCGCCACCACCGGTTCGGGACCGAGCTCGTCGGCCGCGGCGCCGCCGACGAAGATGCCGATCCCCTGAGCGGCCAGCAGGCCGGACTGGACGAGCCCGAAGGCCTGGCCGCGCCGTTCGGCGGGCACGCACTGCACGAACGCGGCGTTCGCGGCGAGCTGGTAGGCGCCGCCGATGCCCGAGACGAACCACAGGACCAGCACCACGGCCAGCGGCGGCCGCATCGCACAGGCGATCAGCGGGGCGCAGGTCAGCATCGCCATCCAGCCCATCGCGCGCAGGCGCCTGGAGGGGCTGACGTAGCGGCTGAACAGGAAGGCGCCCACCACCGTCCCGGCGGGCATGGCGCCCATGAGCAGGCCGGCGACGAACGAGATCTGCTGGGGGTCGTCGGTCAGCGTCGCGGCGTAGGGGGCCGCGATTCCCTCGGGAAGCACGTAGAAGCCGCAGAGCCAGGCGAAGAGCACCAGGATCCTCAGCCGCGGATCACCGAAGACCAGCCTGGCCCCGGCCTGGGTCATCGTCCACATCGAGGGACGGTCGGTGTCGCCGCGCAGGGGAGCCGGGCGCCGCCGTACCCCGGACATCAGGATCAACGCGGAGGCCATGAAGGTGGCCGCGTCCAGGGCCAGGGCGCGGTACGGTCCCATCCCCATGATCAGGGCGCCGCCGACGGCGAAGCCGAGCATCTGCGCCGCCTGGTTGGTCATGTTCTGCAGGGCCGAGCCCGCGACGTAGCGATCGCCCTCGAGGAGCTCGGGCAGGAGCGCCGCCCGCGCGGCGGAGAAGGGCGCGCTGAGCAGCACCACGCAGAAGACCAGGGCGCACAGGGCGGCGAACGAGGTGCCGGGGACCGCCATGAGCGCGACCATGAGGGCGCGCAGCACGTCGCAGACGACCATGACGCGGCGGCGGGCGTAGCGGTCGGCCAGACCCGCCAGCAGCGGCCCGCCGATGATCGGCGGCAGGTAGGTCAGCGCGTAGACCGAGGCGGTGGCCAGCGGGGACTCGGTCCGCTGGAAGACCAGAACGGACAGGGCCACCCGGGAGAGCTGGTCGCCGAGCAGCGAGAGCGCCTGACCGGCCCACAGCGCGCGGAACTCCCCGACGGCGAGGACTTCGCCGTAGGTCGCCCGCCTTTCGGCCGGACGGCGGTGCCGCCCGGTCGACCGCCCGGACCTGGTGGCAGCCATATGACTCCGCTGAGCTGGCAGGCGAACCTGACCCCGTGTATCCACTGTGTAACCTACGGTGCCCGTTGAGGCGCCGGTTCGCAACCCGAAGTGACCAACCTCATGCAAGCTGTAATTCCAGATCGGGAAATATCGGTCATGAGGTGCGGTGATAGGGGATGCGGCCTTGATAACCGGCGATTACCAGCCGAGTTCGTGCAGCCTCTCATCGCTAATGCCGAAATGATGCGCTATCTCGTGAACGACGGTTATCTGCACTTCTTCCACTACATGGTCTTCGGTGTCGCAGATCGCGCAGATCGAGTTGCGGTAGATCTCGATCCGGTCGGGCAGCACTCCGGCGTACCAGTCGCCCCGTTCGGTGAGCGGGATGCCGGTGTAGAGGCCCAGAAGGTCCGGCTCCGGCGGGTCGTCCACGACCACCACGACCACGTTGTCCATGACTTTCGTCAGTTCCGGGGGGATCGTGTCCAGCGCCTCGGCCACGAGCTCCTCGAACTTCTCTCTCGAGACCTCGATCACATCTGCCATTCTGCCCCTCTTTTCCGGGTAACCGGATCTCTGGAAATGGGTAGGGGTGGAGGTGCATGAATCTCACGCGTTGGACCCAGAAGGCCCGCGGGCTGGTGTCGGGGCGGGTCGCCAGGGCTGCGACGGTCGTCGCCGTCGCCCTGGCGGGAGCGTGGCTGGGAATCAGCCTCGCCGGCCCCGTGCGCGCCGTGGTGGGGCCGGTCGAGGCCGGCATGTCCGCGGAGCTGTCCCTGACGGGGGAGACCGTCGTGGACGCCCACCCGCTCGGGACGCTCAAGTTCGACACCCATGACGCGCCCATCCGGCTGCGCGCGACCCTGCAGAACATCAACACCGAGCGGATCAAGGCCCTGCTCGACGATCCCCGGCTCGCCGACCGGCTCCCCGAGGTGCTGGAACAGGAGCTGAGCGACGGCGTCGGCCGGCTGATCCTGCGGGTCATCCTCTGCGGCCTGGCCGGGGGCCTGATCGGCTGCCTGATCGTCTTCCGGCGTCCCCGCGCCGCCCTGGCCGGCCTGCTGAGCGCCGTCGTCATGATCGCGGGCATCGGCACGGCGACGATCGTGACGTACCGGCCGGACGCCGTGGTGGAGCCGGAGTACACCGGCCTGCTCGCCGGAGCGCCGTCCCTGGTCGGCGACGCCGAGTCGATCGTGACGAAGTTCGAGACCTACCGGGGGCAGCTGGCCAAACTGGTCAACAACGTCTCCCAGCTCTACGACACGGTCTCGGCCCTGCCCGTCTACGACGCCGACCCCACCGCGATCCGGGTCCTGCACGTCTCGGACATCCACCTGAACCTGATCGCCTGGAACCTCATCCGCTCGATCACCGCCCAGTTCAAGATCGACGTGATCGTCGACACCGGGGACATCACCGACCACGGCACCGGCCCCGAGGACAACTTCGTCAAGGAGATCGGCAACTTCGGCGTCCCGTACGTCTTCGTGCGCGGAAACCACGACTCCAAGGCCACCCAGCGGGCCGTGGCCAGGCAGAAGGGCGCGATCGTCCTCGACGGCACGTCCAAGACCGTCGCCGGGCTGCGCATCTACGGTCTCGGGGACCCCCGCTTCACCCCCGACAAGTCCGTGGCGGTCGACTCCGACCTCGAGTCCCTGGCCGCCCTCGGCCGGGAGCACGGCGCACGGCTCACGCAGGCCGCCGAGCCGATCGACCTCGTGGCGGTGCACGACCCGACGATCGCCAAGGGTTTCTCGGGCTCGGTCCCCATGGTCCTGACGGGCCACTCCCATGCACGCTCCACCGAGATGCTGCCCTCCGGCACCCGCGTGCTCGTCCAGGGCTCCACCGGCGGTGCCGGCCTGCGCGCCCTCGAACACGACGAGCCGACCCCGGTCACGGCCTCGGTCCTGTACTTCGACAGGGAGACGCGCAGGCTCCGGGCCTGGGACGACATCACTCTCGGAGGGCTCGGAGAGCAGTCGGTGCAGATCCAGCGTCACCTCGAGAACGACCCTGGGCGTACAATTTCACCGGAGCCGACGATCAGCCCTTCTCCGACGGGTTCGACCGCCGGCACCGCTACGCCGTGAGTCGGGGGAAACCACTTTGGCATCGGGGGCGAATGTCCCCTATGCTTCAGAGGTCTCCAGCGGAAGACGGCAACGGCAGCGGGACGCATGTCCTGAGCCCCCATCGTCTAGTGGCCTAGGACACCGCCCTTTCAAGGCGGCGACACGGGTTCGAATCCCGTTGGGGGCACGGCCGAGCGAAAGCTCGCCAGGGAAACGGCAGGTCGAAGGCCTCCGAAGAGCTGGTAAGCTAAGCAAGGCAAGAAGGACGGGAGCGAAAAACTTCCGGCCAAGCAAGGTCCTGTAGAGCAGTTTGGAGTGCTCGCCACCCTGTCAAGGTGGAGGTCGCGGGTTCAAGTCCCGTCAGGACCGCTCTGGTGGGTGTTCATTCACCGCCCAGGTCAGGTAGCTCAGTTGGTACGAGCGTCCGCCTGAAAAGCGGAAGGTCGGCAGTTCGACCCTGCCCCTGACCACCACACCTGAAGAGCAAGAACGCCCCGTACGGCTCGCCGTGCGGGGCTTTTTGATCTCCAATGACAGCGACGCTGACAGCAACGTCCTTGATCCTGGGTGAAGATGGGCGCATGGGTTCCGTCCAGCCGAAGTTCCTTCTGCTCGATGAGGATGATCAGGTTCTTGGGGCCGGTCTCGATGCAGAGGGCGTCTTCGTCGAGTCGGCGGAGAGCGATGAGGATCTCACAGTAGAGATCCTGGGATGCCTTCCTGCTCGGCGCTTACGTGATCATCTTGAGGGATCCAAGCGCTATCGCCGGAGGAATCCGCTGGACTCGCTACGGCTCCGGATGCTCGATGTGGCGGGAGGGCCCTTCGTGGACTTCCGGATGGGCGAGATCATCGAGTGGCGATCCTCGCGACTCGATCCTGAGCGGGTGGACATCATCGCTCTGTGGGGATTCGACAGTCCGTCGGCCGGCGGGCGTGATGTCTGGGAGCGCTGGCGTTCGGCTCGGCCTGATCGGCTCAACCAGTGGGCGCCGTACGGGCCGGAGGGCAGGCGGGAATGGCTGACCATCGTCGGCCGCAGCATCCCCCGAAGGGTCGAGGGGCTCGATCGCCCGCCTGGATGCGTGTACCACCTCGATGGAACCCACGTCACCGGTGAGGCGGCCTTCTACCTCGCGATCGGAGAGGCGATAAACGGGCCCGGCGGCTACTTCGGCTGGAATCTCGATGCGCTGGACGACTGTTTGGCGGGTCGCTTCGGAGCCAGGACGCCGTTCACTCTGATCTGGAGCGACTCCCAGGTTGCGCGGGAGTCCCTGACGAGGACCTTGGGAGAGGCGGATGACGCTCCCTCCTATTTCGAGGTCATCCAGAAGATCTTCGCGGAGCGTGATGTGGATGTCGTGCTGAGGTGACCGCAGCCCGGCGCATCCTCACCGGGGCGGGACCCCGCTGACGAGGTGCCCGCCCTTCCCCGCGGATCAGGCTCACCGCTCGGCGACGAGGTTCAGGAGATGGAATCCTTTCCCCGGGAATCCCTCCACTCGTCCCGCCCCGCTGTCTCATCGGCGGAAGGGACGGGGATGTCGGTCTCGGCGCCCCAGCCGGTCAGGCGGGCGTCGAGGACATGGAAAATCCGGAGATTGGAGCCGTTGACGATCCACCGCCGACGAGCTGACGCTTGAGCGCGTCGACCGGGCTGATCGGGCCTGTCCGAGCGTCCGCAGCGGTACCGAGTCCGGTGACCGCGATGGATGCGGCCATCGCGACGGCCAGTGGGGCGATCCATCGCTTCATCCGAGTGGTCCTCCTCGATCCTCTCCGCGCCGGGAAGGCACTGCTGATCTTCCTGTCCCGAGGTCTCTTTTGCGCGCCGAACAGGATCGACGGGTCCGTGGACCGGGGCGTTACCGTGTGCGCGTGACGTTCGTGAACATCGTCCGGCCGAAGGGCGAGGAGCCGTATCCGTGTCCGTGCTGCGGGTTCCTCACCCTTGAACAGCGGGGCATGCACGAGATCTGCCCGGTGTGCTTCTGGGAGGACGACGGGCAGGACGACCACGATGCAGACGAGGTCCGTGGTGGCCCCGACTACGAGCTGAGTCTCACCAGGGGACGGCGGAACTTCGCCGAGTTCGGCGCGAGCCGCCGGCAGGACGTCAACAAGGTGCGCGATCCGTTTCCGCACGAGCACCCGATCAGGTGATCTCGCCGAAACGGATGCCGACAACAGGTCTGGACGGTCCCGGGAGATCGTCTTCCGGCTACGGATCAGAAGTTGGAAGAGGAGCCGGTCAGGTGCCTGAGGCCGTACATGTAGTCCTCGGGAGCGGGCAGGCCGCCGGGTGTCCAGACGAAGTAGCGCGTCGATGCGTGGAGACCTAGGCTGATGATCATGACGCGTTCGGCGATCGCGGTGCTTGCGGCCGTCTGCTTGGGGGCCGGTGCCGTTCTGGTCGCTCCTGCCGCCTTCCTGGTGTTGACCTATGGGTGTACCGCCGAGGATGACCGGTTCGCCACCGCTCTGGCCGGGCTCAGCATCCTCGATGTCCACCCGGTGACTGCGACGCCCCAAGGGGAACGCGACTCCAGCTGTGACGATGACGACCGGATAGTGACCGTCTGGCAGTCTTATCGGTCCTCGGGGCCGAGCGCCGATGTGCTGTCCTTCTACCGGGACGCCGCGTTCATGGATGGCTGGAAGCCCTTGATGGGGGAGGACGGCGAAGAGACGGGCTGCTTCGTCAAGCCGGTCGGTGTCAGTGATCTCCACCTCTCGGTGTCGATGGGCGAGGAGACGTACGACGCCGACTATGACGTGGACGTGAGCTCTTCTGCGGACGGTGGAGGCTGGTGTTGACGCCGCCGGTTCTCGGAGTGCTTTCGCTCCGCCTGAAAAGTGGAAGGCCGGCAGTTCGGCCCTGCCCCTGACCATCACACCCGCACAGCAAGAACGCTCCGTACGGCTCGCCGTGCGGGGCTTTTGATGTGTTGCCCCACCCGTTATGGGTGGTTCCCGGCGCCCTCCGCCGCCGCACCCTGTCATGAGCGTGGAAACCGCAGCAGCAACGGTGTCCGGAGGGAACGTGCCATGACGACGAGTACGACTCCCGCCCCCGTCCCGTTCACCGCCCGTGACTTCGAGGCGCGGAGGGCGCGGGTGGTCGCCGCGGCGGCGGAGGCCGGGCTCGGTGGGGTCCTCGTCGCGCCGGGGCCGGATCTCGTATGGCTGACCGGGTACCGGCCGACCGCGATCACCGAGCGGCTGACGCTGCTGGTTCTCACCTCCGACCGGGAACCGGCCCTGCTGGTGCCCACTCTTGAGAGGCCGGACGCCGAGGCGGCCGAGGGGACCTCCTCCCTGGACATCCTCGACTGGCCGGACGGGGCCGACCCGTACCGCGTCGCAGGCACGCTCCTGCCGTCGGAGGGGGAGTTCGGCGTCTCGGACTCGGCGTGGGCCCTCCACCTGCTCGGCCTGCAGGATCAGGCGCCGAAGTCGCGCTACCGCGCGCTGACGCGGAGCCTGCCCATGCTCCGCGCGGTCAAGGACGCCAACGAACTCGGCCGGCTGGCCGCGGCGGGTGCGGCAGCCGACCGGACCTACACCGAGGTCATCCGGCTGCGCTTCGCCGGTCGTCGCGAGACCGAGGTCGCGGCGGACCTCGCGGCGTTGCTGCGCGAGTTCGGGCACGAGCAGGTCGACTTCACCGTCGTCGGCTCCGGCCCGAACGGCGCCAATCCTCATCACGAGGCCGGGGAGCGGGTGATCCGGCCCGGTGACGCGGTCGTGCTGGACTTCGGGGGACTCATGTACGGCTACGGCTCCGACACCACGCGCACGGTGTGCGTCGGCGTGCCCACCCCGCAGGTGCAGCGGGTGCACGACATCGTCCGCGGCGCCCAGCAGGCCGCCTTCGAGGCCGTGCGCCCCGGGGTCGCGTGCCAGGAGATCGACCGTGTCGCCAGGGCCTTCATCGCGGAGGCCGGGTACGGCGAGCGGTTCATCCACCGCACCGGTCACGGGATCGGCGTGACCACGCATGAGCCGCCCTACATGGTCGAAGGCGAAGAGCAGCCGCTCGTCCCCGGCATGTGTTTCTCGATCGAACCGGGCGTCTACCTCACCGGCAGGTTCGGCGTCAGGATCGAGGACATCGTGACCGTCACGGACGAGGGGGGCCGGCGGTTCAACAACACCGACCACGCCCTCCAGATCGTCGAGTGAGCGAGTAGGAGCGCGCCGTGGCCGCCCTGCCCCGCGCGGCCGTACCCGGCGTGCGGAACCCTACCCCCGTAAAGGTCACCCCTCCCGGGTGAGAGCCGGTGATCACAGGGCGTTCTAACGTGATCGCATCCACCTTTCCGCCGTGATCGAGGGGGCGATGAGGGTGCGGGAATTCGATAGGGCGTCCGCCGCCGGAAGGTGTCCCGCCATGACGCGTGGGAGGCCGCATCGGCGGGGCGAAGTGAGGCTGACATGAGTACCGCAGACATGCCGGCGGACAGGCCGGCCGCGCAGTCGGCGGCCAAGGCGGAGGCCGGAAGCCGGGCACCGACGGTGGTCTGGATCTCCTGGGTCGCCTTGGCGCTGATGACGACGAGCTCGGTCGCCAGCCTGCGGCCGTCTCCGACGATGGCCGTGTACGGGCTGGCGTGTGTGTTCCTGTACCTGGTACCGGCGATCGCGTTCCTCCTGCCCACCTCGCTCGTCTCCGCGGAGCTTGCCTCGGGATGGGAGGGCGGCGTCTACAAGTGGGTGTCGGAGGGGATCTCCAAGCCCATGGGGTTCCTGGCCGTGTGGTGCCAGTTCGCGATGACGATCTTCTACTATCCGAGCCTGCTCGGCTTCGTGGCCGGCACTCTGGCGTACGTCTTCAACCCGGACCTCGCGACCAGCGGCGTGTGGACCGCGATCGTGATCATGGTGACGTACTGGGCCGGGGTCTGGGTCTCCTCGCGCGGCACGAAGGGCGTGGCCGGTCTCGCCAGCGGCGGCCTGATCATCGGGACTCTCATACCGGGCGCGGTGCTGGTCACCCTCGGCCTCGTCTTCCTGGGGCAGGGCAACCCGTCGGCCGCGCCGATGGACGCCGCCCACTTCCTGCCCGAGTGGGCGGGCATCGCGAGTCTCGTGCTGATCGTGAACAACTTCCTGTCCTACTCGGGCATGGAGATGAACGCCGTGCACGTGTCGTCGCTGCGTGATCCCCGCAAGGAGTTCCCCCGTTCCATCTTCCTGGCCACCGGGCTGGTTCTGCTGATCTTCATCCTCCCCGCGCTGGCGATCAGCTGGGTGGTGCCGGCCGAGGAGCTCTCGCTGACCGCCGGCGTGATGCAGGCGTTCGACGCGGTGTTCGCCCAGTTCGGCTCGCAGTGGCTGACGCCGATCGTGGGGATCATGCTGGTCACGGCGTCACTCGGCGGCATGCTCACCTGGCTGGCCGGTCCGTCGAAGGGCCTGTTGCTGATCTCCCGCCAGGAGGGCTACCTGCCGCCGTTCCTGCAGCGGCTGAACAAGCACGGCATCCAGCAGAACATCCTGGTCACGCAGGGTCTCATCACCACGGCGATCGCGCTCTGCTACGCGTTCATCCCGGATGTCTCGAGCGCCTACTGGATCTTCTCCGTGATCACGACGCAGGTCTATCTGATCATGTACCTGCTGATGTTCGTGGCGGCGATCCAGCTGCGCCGCAAGCAGCCCGACCACCCGCGCGGGTACCGGGCGCCGATGCTGATCAGCATGTGCGGCATCGGGTTCGCCGCGTCGCTGGCCGCGCTGCTCGTCGGGTTCATCCCGCCGTCGCAGTTCGGCTCGGGCAGTCCCGGCGTGTACTTCCTGATCGTGGCCGGCGGCGCCCTGGGGCTCGGGCTGCTCGTGCCGTACCTGTTCCACAGGTTCCGCAAGCCGTCGTGGAAGCAGCCGGAACAGCCGGAGGCGAGCGTGTCATGACCACCACACGGGATTCGACGCGGTTCCAGCGCATGGTCGTCTACATCCTGGGCGCCTCCGTGGTCGCGGGCATGATGCTCACGGCCCTGCTCCTCCACCGGTCGAACGAGTCGACGGAGACGGCGCAGGCGAAGGCCGACCAGCTCATAGCCGCGCTCCAGCAGGCCGGTGCCGTGCACGTCCCCTCGCAGGAGCAGATCGTCGGAGTCCTCGGGGACGACGGCGGAGCCGCCTGCTCCGACCCGGGCAGCGCGCTCGCCGGCGGTGCGCTCCACAGTCAGCTGGCCAACGGCGCCGGGGGACCGGGGACGCGGCCGGTCATCGCCGACAGCAAGGTCGTCCAGGGTCAGTTGCTCATCCTCCAGATCTACTGCCCCGACGAGCTCGCGGAGTTCGAGCAGACGGTCGAGGATCTCAAGTTCGAGGATGTCGTGAAGCCGTGAACGAGATGGAGATGCGGAACGCGATCGCCGCGTTGATGCCGCGGGCGCGTGAGGAGCTCGCGGAACTCGTCGCGATCAGGTCGGTGGCCGACTCCCGTCAGTTCCCGCCCGAGGAGTGCGAGGCGGCGGCCGTGTGGGTCCGCGACAAGTTCGCCGAAGCGGGCTTCTCCGACGCACGGCTGGAGGAGACCGCCGACGGGAGCAGGGCCGTCGTGGGATACCGGCCGGGTCCCGGCGCCGATGCGCCCACCGTGCTGCTGTACGCCCACTACGACGTGCAGCCGCCGCTGAACGAGGCAGCCTGGCGCACCCCGCCCTTCGAACTCACCGAGGTCGGCGGGCGCTGGTACGGCCGCGGCGCCGCCGACTGCAAGGGCAACATCCTCATGCACCTCACCGCGCTCCGCGCCCTCGGCGGGAGCGTGCCGGTCAATCTGAAGCTGGTCGTCGAAGGGTCCGAGGAACAGGGCACCGGCGGCCTGGAGGCCTTCGTCCCGGACCACGCCGACCTTCTGCGCGCGGACGCGATCCTGATCTGCGACACCGGCAACGCCGCGGTGGGCCGGCCGGCCGTCACGGTGAGCCTGCGCGGAATGATCAACGTGGTGGTGACGGTCGAGGCGCTCGGCTCCGAGGTGCACTCCGGCATGTTCGGAGGCGCGGCGCCGGACGCCCTGGCCGCCCTCGTCGCGATGCTGGCGACCCTCCGCGACGACCGGGGCAACACCACGGTCAAAGGCCTGGACAACAGCCAGACCTGGACCGGTGATCCCTACCCGCCCGAGCAGTTCCGTCAGGACGTCGGCGCACTGGGAGGCGTCTCGCTGCTGGGGAGCGGGAGCGTCTCCGACATGATCTGGGCGCGTCCCGCCGTGACCGTCCTGGGCATCGACTGCCCGCCCGTCGTGGGGTCGGCGGCGGCCATCGTCCCGCGGACGGCCGCCCGCCTCAATCTGCGCGTCCCTCCCGGGATGTCCCCCGATCAGGCCCGCGCCGCCCTCCTCGAACATCTGCGGGCGGCGGCGCCCTGGGGCGTCCGGGTCTCGGTCGAGGTGGAGGCGGAGGGCGCGCCGTTCCTGGCGTCCGTCGACGGTCCCGCCTACCGGGCGATGGCCGGCGCCATGCTGGAGGCCTACGGCACGTCGATGGTCACCCTGGGGCAGGGCGGGTCGATCCCGCTGTGCAACGTGTTCGCCGGCGTCTACCCGGAGGCGGAGATCATCTTGATGGGCGTCGAGGAACCCCTGACCCTCATGCACGCCCCGAACGAGAGCGTCGATCCCGGCGAGATCGCGAACATGGCGCTGGCCGAGGCGTTGTTCCTCCGGCGGTACGCGACCGCCGGCCGGTGAGGCGGGGGCGGAAAGCCCCGCACGGATCACCGTGCGGGGCTTTCCGGTCTCCGGCGCGGCAGTCATTGCACCATCTGGTTCAGTGTTTTATAGTGAACCACATGGTTCAGCAAGAGGTCCTTGATCGGACGTTCGCGGCCCTGGCGGACGCCACGCGACGACAGATCCTCATCCGGCTCGGCCGGGGGCCCGCCTCCATCGGTGAGCTGGCCGAACCGTTCGGCATGTCGCTCACCGGCATGAAGAAGCACGTACACGTCCTGGAGAACGCCGGCCTGGTCACCACGGAGAAAGTCGGCCGGTCGCGGCAATGCCGCCTGGGGACCGAACGCCTGGAGGACGCCATGTCCTGGATCCGGTTCTACCAACGGCTCTGGGAACGCCGGCTCGACGGCCTCGACGCCTACTTCACCCTCACCAAGGAAGACGACCGATGACCCAGAACACCGAAACCTCGCAACTGCGCATGACCCGCGTCCTGCCCGTCGGCCCGGAAGCGGTCTTCGACGCCTACACCGACGCCGAGAAGCAGAAGATCTGGTTCAGCATCCTCGACGAGAAGCCCGGCATCGTCGAGATCGACGTCGACCTGCGCGTCGGAGGACGGCAGACCGCGGTGTGGGGGCCGGATCCCGACACCCTGTTCAGGGAGACGCAGACCTTCCTGGTCATCGACCGTCCGCATCGCCTGGTCACCGAATCCGTCGGCAGCAGCCCGGACGGCATGACCATGACGACCACGGTCGAGGTCACGTTCGAGGCACACGAGGGCGGAACGCTCCTCACGGTGGTGCAGAGCGGGTTCCCGACGTCGGAGACGCGCGACTTCTTCGTGCAGGAGGTCTGGGTCGGAGCGCTCGACCGGATCGAGGCGTACCTGCGGCGGGAGCAGGGCCGGTCCTGACGGAGGGAACGGACGGTCACCATGAACCCGTCGAAGGACACGCGCGATCACGCACCCGGGAGCTCGAAGAGGCACGGCCCCGGCAGATTTCTCACCGTCGTGGCGACCGTGGCGGCCGCGGTGGTCCTCAATCTCGTCGTCTACGGGCTCGGGCGCGCCGCCGGCGGCGACTTCCGGTTCACCGCCTCGGGGGTGCCGGCCGAGGTCGACGCGATCACCGTCGCCGGCTTCACCGTGCTGCCGCTGCTGGCGGGGATGACCCTGGTGGCGGCGCTCGTACGGATCTGGCCGTGGGTGGTGAACGCGGCACTGGCCGTCGCCCCGGCGCTGGCGCTCGGCACCATCCTGATCATGACGATTCCCGCCGACCTCGATATCACCAGCAAGATCACGTTAGCGTCGTGCCACGTCGCACTCGTGCCCGTGACGGTCGCCGGGCTGCTGACACTGCGCAGGCGCCGCGATGAACGGACCGCCTCGCATCCGCCTGCCGTGGAGACGGGTCTGTCCGAGTCCGCCGGTCATGACGCCGGATGAGTGCGGGGACGGCGACGTCCCCGCACTCGGGCCGATCTCGACCGGCGTTCACCACTGTCCGGTCACAACGCCCGGCCCCCGCCGGCGGGCGTCGCGGCGGGTCATCGGACCGGGTCGCGGACGCCCTCCACGATCTTGTCCAGTTCGCCGGCCAGATCGGGACTGACCTTGACGTGGACGGCGACGTAGGGGTTCTCCCAGAAGGCTCCGCGCCGACCGGCTGAGTCGGTGGTCCGTATCGCCACCGAGCGACTTCCCACGCGGCCGGGCTGTCGCTGCTCCCCGCGCAGGAACTCGTCGACCCACTGGCTGCTGTGCAGCACCGCGCCGCGGGCCACGGTGATCTCGACCTCGCGGCGGCCGTCCGACCAGCGACCGGTCGTCGCGCTCCAGTCGGTGCCGAGCCGCGTGCGGTCCCCGGGCGCCCGCCGGAGGCCGGGGGGCAGGTAGGTGACGCCGACGTAGTCGACCGGTTCGCCGGACACCGGGGGTGGCTCGGCGGGGACGACCCCGCTTACGATCCGGTCCAGTTCGGGTTCGAGATCCTGGCTGACGGCCAGGATGTATCCCAGCCCCGGCCTCTCCAGCCACAGACGCGCGTGTGCCTGCGGCCGGTCGGAGTCGGCGGCCAGGACGGCCCGGTATCCCGGTTTGCCGCCGACCTCCTGCGGAGTACCGGTGGACAGGCGCTGGTGGGCCCTGGCCCAGGCGAGCAGCTTCTCCGCGTCCGCGGCACCTGTCCCGCGTACCGCCAGAAGCCGCACCGAGGCGCCGTGGTCCCCGTTCCACTGCATCTGGGTCCAGGCGCCGGGGTGGCGCACGACGGTGACGGGCTCGTGGGGGTGCACCCCGGAGGGAAGGTGGGTCAGACGCAGGTTCTCGAAGATCCCGCCGGTGGGATCGCCGGGCTCGAGGCCGTCGGCGATGGCCCGCAGGTCGTTCCGGTGCCGCGCGCCCACGGTGACGCGCAGGGCCAGGTTCGACTGCTCCGCCCAGGCGAGGTCGTCACCCGCAGGGCTGAGGAGCCCAGGGCGCCCGCGCAGGGACGTCGCGACGCCTCCGCGCAGCGTGTCGTCCGCCTCCTGGAGCTTGTCCAGCATGCGCCCACGGTCTCCGCTCCCGGGAATCACAGGGCGGTAGACCGTGACGCGGACCAGGTTGTCTCCCGAGCCCCAGATCGCACTGGTCCCGGACAGGTCCGCGGGGTGGACCTGATCCTGTTCCGGCGCGCCGAGATCGGCGGGAAGGTATCCGACCCGGACCCCGTCGACGACGGTCGACACGGTGGGGGAGGCCACACCGCTCATCTGTGTCTCCAGATAGACCGGTACGGCCGCCGCCCCGGTCACGATCACCGCGGCCGCGGCGACCATCGCCGGCCGGGACCTCCTCCGCCGGCGCGCGCGCCGCATGGCCTGCCGGGCGAGGTCCGGCGGGGCGCCGAGAGAGGAGGTCTCCTCGATCATCGCCTGGCGGAGTTCCTGCTCAAGGTTCGACACGGGGCAACGCCTCCTCGCGGAAACCGGCGCCGATCAGGGCGCGCAACCGGGCCAGGGCCTTGGACGTCTGGCTTTTGACTGTTCCGACCGAGCAGCCCAGGATCTCGGCGGTCTGGGCCTCGGTCAGGTCCTCGAAGAAGCGCAGGACCAGGACCGCCCGCTGGCGGGGCGCCAGGGAGCGAAGGCCGATCATCAGGGTCTGGCGGAGTTCGACACCGGACATGGCGTCCGGGGCCGGACGCTCGGGCGGCGCGTGGGTGGAGAGGATCTGCAGGATCGTGTGGCGGCGGGCCCGGCTGATCGCGGTGTTGACGATGATGCGGCGGACGTAGGGCTCGGGGTCGCTGCCGGAGTGCAGGCGGCCCCAGTGGCGGTAGGCCTTCTCCAGCGCGATCTGCAGCACTTCCTCGGCCTCGTCGCGGGACCCGCAGGTGAGGTGGGCGATCCTGAACAGGCTGGTTCCCCGTGACGCGACGAATTCGGTGAACTCCTGATCGCTGTTCACGCTGTCGTCTCCGGTCTCATACCCGTCCATACGCCCGGCCGGCGTGAAGGGTTGCCGGGACGTCTCAGCGGATCACGAAGTCCGATGGCCGCAAGTATGGAGCACGTCCGCGACCCGATGCTTCTGCCATGGACGAGACGAACGCGTTTCTGCACGCGCTGACCACCCGGGAACCGGATGATCCGACGGCCTGTGACGGCTGGCGGGTACGCGATCTCGTGGCGCACATCGTCGCCGGGGCGAAGGAGGAGGCGGAGCTCATCGAGGACGCGCTGCGCGGGGTCCCGGGGCGGCCCACCCGGCCGTTCCCGGAGCGGGAGGCGGCGTATGCGGCGATGCCGTACCCCGAGCTGCTGTCGGCGCTGGCGCTGGAGGGTGTACGGCTGAACGCCGCCGTCCAGGCGCTGGCGGCCGCGGGCGGGACGGTGGAGTTCACCGGCGCGCTCATGACGGGAGCCGATTTCCGCATGCACGGCCGTTCGGAACTGGCCCTGCATCGCCGGGACCTCGTGGGCGACGACGAGGTCGGCCGGTGCCTGCTCGCGCAGCCCGAGCTGACCGCTCACGCGGTCAAGGTGCTGACGGTGATGAGCACCCTGCAGGAGTCGATCGCCACCCGCGCGGCGAGGGCGGCCGGCGCCCCCGCCGGCTTCGCGTTCCGGATGCGCAGTCCGGGGCGCGGCGACGTCGTCGTGCGCGTCGCGCCCACGCCGTCACTCCAGATGGCGCCTCCCGGTGACGAGCTGCCCGTCGTGCTGTGCTCGGCCGCGGACCGGCTGCTCGCGCTGTGGGGGCGGCGGCCGGCCGGGGAGCTCGACATGTCCCGGAACCCGGACGTCCGCGCCCTGGTGGAGTCCGTGCTCTACCTCTGAGGACCGGCCTGAGGACATCTCTGAGGACCGGCCCGAGGACCGGCCCGGCGACCGGCCGGCCGTCAGGCCGGGGAGGCCCCGCGGGAGCCGTAGGCCGGGCCGAACACGACCAGCAGGGCCAGGTCCTCGGTGACGTCCGCGAAGCGGTGCTCCTCGCCCGCCGGAACGAAGATCACCGCGCCGGGGCCGACCTCGGCCTCGCCGCTCGGCGTCACGATCCGGGCCCGGCCGGTGGTCACCACATAGATCTCGTCCTCGGTGTGCGGGCTCTGGCCGTCGGTCCCGCCCGCCGGGATGCAGTACGTCCCGACGGAGAGGTCCGCCACCTTGAGGTGCTCGACCCAGTCGCCGGCGGCCCCGGCGGCCGGCTGCGCCCACTGCCCCGCACCCTTGATGATCTCCATGTCGTGACCTTACCGGCAGGCCGGCCGGGGGTCACCGCCCGGACCTCACCTCGGGGTCGCGGTCAGTTCGCGGGACTCCTCCCGCGCCCCGGACCGGCCCAGGCGGCTGGGCCACCAGGCCCGCGGGCCCAGTTCGCGCACCAGCGCCGGCACCAGCAACGACCGCACCACCAGGGTGTCGAGCAGGACGCCGAAGGCGACGATGAAGGCGATCTGGACCAGGAAGGCCAGGGGGATCACCACCAGCGCGGCGAAGGTCGCGGCGAGCACGACGCCCGCCGAAGTGATCACTCCGCCGGTGGTGACCAGCCCGCGCAGCACGCCCTGCCGGGCCCCGTGGTGCACGGTCTCCTCGCGCACCCGGGACATGAGGAAGATGTTGTAGTCCACTCCCAGCGCGACCAGGAAGACGAAGCCGTACAGCGGCACGGACGCGTCGCTGCCGGTGAAGCCGAACACGTGCGTGAAGACCAGCGCCGAGACGCCGATGGTCGCCAGGAAGTTCAGCGCCACGGTGACCACCAGGAGCAGGGGCGTCGTCAGGGAGCGCAGCAGGGCGATCAGGACGAGCAGGATGATCGCCAGGACGACCGGGACGATGAGCAGGGTGTCGCTCTTGGCGGTCTCCGTCGTGTCGTAGCGCTGGGCGCTGTACCCGCCGACCATGACGCCGTCCTCGGCGTCGAGTACGGCGCGCAGGCGCTTGACCGTGTCCTGGGCGGCGTCGCCGTCCGGGGCGTCCCTCAGCGTGGCCTCCACCAGCACGAGGCCGTCGGCGACCCTGGGCTCGTCTCCCGGCCGTCCGCTCCGGGTCACCACCGCGGCCTCGGACACGCCCTCGACGCCGCGTGCCGCCTCCTCCACGGCCGCGGCGCGCCCGGCGGGGGCGACGATGACCGCGGGCTGCCCGGAGCCTCCGGGGAAGTGCTCGCTCAGCGTCGTCTGCGCGGCCACCGACGGCGCGTCGTTGACGAAGGTCTCGTCCAGCGGCACGCCGGCGGGGTTCAGCTGCGGCGCGAAGAAGGCGAGGGCGGCGAGCGGCAGGGCGGTCGCGATCCAGATCCGGCGCGGGTGGCGGTCGATCAGGGCGGCCACGCGACCCCAGATCCCGCGGCCGGCGGCCGGGTGCGGCTTCGCCGGCCACAGCGCGGCGCGGCCCAGCAGGACCAGGGCGGCGGGCAGGAAGGTGAGCGCGCTCAGAGCGGCGCACGCGATGCCGATGGCGCCCACCGGGCCCAGGGCGCGGTTGTTGGTCAGGCTGCTGAGCAGCAGCGCGAGCAGGCCCAGGGCCACCGTCGCGGCGCTGGCGACGATCGGCTCGAACGAGCGCCGCAGCGCGACGCGGCCCGCGGCGAAGCGGTCGCCGGTCGTGGCCAGCTCCTCGCGGAAGCGGGCGGTCAGCAGCAGCGCGTAGTCCGTGGCCGCGCCGATGACCAGGATGAACAGGATGCCCTGCACCTGGCCGTCGACCCGGACGATGTCGCGCTCGGCCAGGAAGTACACCACGGCGCACGCCAGGCCCAGGGCGAAGACCGCGCCGATGATGATGACGAGCGGCAGCAGCACGCTCCGGTACACCGCCAGCAGGATGAGCAGCACGGTGACCAGCGCCACTCCGAGCAGCAGGCCGTCGATCCCGGCGAAGGCGTCGGACAGGTCGGCCCGGGTGGCCGCGGGTCCCGCGAGCTGGGCCCGCAGGCCGTCGACCGCCACCGCCGAGCCGATCCGCTCCAGGACCTCGGCGAGCGAGTCGCCGAGATCGGGGTCGAGCTGGACCACGCCCTGCAGCGCCCGGCCGTCGTCCGACGGGATGGCGGGCGTGGGCGTCCCGACGACGCCCGCCGTACCGCGCAGTGAGGCGAGCACCCCGGTCGCCGCGGCGGTCTGTTCGGGTGTGACGTTCCCGGTGCCCCCGGCGTCCGCGGTCCACACCACGATGAGCGGCTGCGCCTCGCCCTGCCGGAAGCGTTCCTGCACCTCCAGCACGCGTGTCGACTCCGCGCTGGCGGGCAGGAACGCGGCCTGGTCGTTGGTGGACACCTCCGTGAGCTTGCCGGCGAAGGGGCCCAGCCCTCCGCCGACGGCCAGCCAGACCAGCACCAGCACCGAAGGGACGAGCCAGCGGATCGGTCGCCGCGTCTCGGGGCCGTCCATGAGATCACCTCTGTGTCATCACATATAACTCAATGATTGAGATTCTTAATTATTGAGTTAATGTAGCATGGCCACATGGACGGCGACAGCGGGGGGGACATCGACCTGCAGTCCTTCGCCGTACGGCTGCGCCGGATGAACGCCGAGTTCAACCGCGTCGCCCACGACTTCGCCGGCGCGCACGGACTGCACACCACCGACATCCAGGCCCTCGTCAAGATCTTCGACGCGCCGTCGCCGATCACCCCGAGCCGGCTGCGGGAGGAGCTGAACCTCACCTCGGGCGCCGTCACCGCGTGCCTCGACAGGCTGGAGCGGGCCGGGCACATCCGCCGGGTCCGCGACGCGCACGACCGCCGGGTGGTCCATCTGCACTACCTCGACGCGGCGAAGGACCTCGCCGCCGCCTTCTTCCAGCCGCTCGGCCGCGGCACCGGCAACGCCCTGCGGCGTTTCAGCCCGGAGGAGTTGCGCATCGTGGCCGCCTTTCTCGATGCGATGAACGAGGAACTGGACGCGTTGCGAGCCGCGCCGGGTTCCCCCTGACCCTGCTTTCGGGCGCGCGGGCCGTACGGTTGCGTGCCGGGTCTTCCGGACGCGCAGGCCGTACGGCCCGCGCCCGGTCTCAGCGCATCTTCGCGAAGAACGCGCGGACGTCGCCGACCAGCAGGTCCGGGGCCTCCATCGCCAGGAAGTGACCGCCCTCGCCCAGCTCGGTCCAGTGCACGACGTTGTGGTCGCGCTCGGCCCAGGGGCGGATGGTGACGTCGTGGGCGGAGACCAGCACGCCGGTCGGCACCGTCCCCCGCGGGGGCGCCCAGCCGCCCGCGTCCCCGCCCGTCTCCCCGCCCGTCTCCCCGCCCGTCTCCTCGCCTGGGTCCGCGCTCTCAGTCCAAGCGCCCGCGCCCGCTTCTGCGCCCTCGCTCCACGCGTCCGCGTTCTCGCTCCACGCGCCGGCGGAGATCTCCTCGTAGTAGATCTGCGCCGCCGATCCGGCCGTTCCGGTCAGCCAGTAGATCGAGACGTCGGTCAGGATGCGGTCGCGGTCGACGCTGTCCTCGGGCAGTCCCTCCTCCGGGTCGGTGAGCTCCTTGAACTTCTCCACGATCCAGGCGAGCTGGCCGACGGGCGAGTCGTGCAGCCCGTACGTCACCGTCTGCGGCCGCTTGGAGTTGCACTGCAGGTAGCCGTCGTTGAAGTCCTGCATCCTCTGCCAGCGCCGCTGCTCGGCCTCCGACAGGCCGTCCATCTCGCCCTCGGCGCCGACGGGGAAGGTGATCATGGCGTTGAGGTGGACGCCGACGACCCGGTCCGGGGCCTGCCTGCCGACCTCGGGGGCGACCCACGAACCGGTGTCGTAGCCCTGCACGCCGTACCGCCCGTATCCGAGCAGGTCCATCAGCCGCACGAACAGCCCCGCCATCCTCGCCGCGGTCATGCCCGGCCCGGCCAGCGGGGTGGAGAAGCCGAACCCGGGAAGCGACGGGATCACCAGGTGGAAGGCGTCGGACGGGTCGCCGCCGTGCGCGCGGGGATCGGACAGCGGGCCGATGACGTCGAGGAAGTCCACCACCCCGCCCGGCCAGCCGTGCAGCAGCAACAGCGGCACGGCGTCCGGCTCGGGGGAGCGTACGTGCAGGAAGTGGATGTTCTGCCCGTCGACGGCCGTGACGTACTGCGGGTGCTCGTTGATCGCGGCCTCGTGCACCCGCCAGTCGTAGCCGGTGCGCCAGTACTCGGCGAGCTCCTTCAGATAGTCCACCGGCACTCCCCGGCTCCAGCCGACGCCCGGCAGCTCGTCGGGCCAGCGGGTGCCGGCCAGCCGGGCCGCCAGGTCGTCGAGCCGGGCCTGCGGGATGTCGATGCGGAAAGGACGGATGTCGTGCGTCGGGGTCGTCATGCCCACGACGCTACGAAGCGCTTAGGACAGATGAAGTCCTAAGGCTTGATGATCTCGGCGATGCTCAGAAGCGCGTGATGGTGACCTGGGAGACCTTCTGGACGGTGACCGTGATCAGACCGGTCTCCACGGCGAAGGACTTGTCGGCGGCGCCTCCGTTGCACCTGATCATGACGTCCAGGTCGCCCGTGGCGGTGAACGCGTTGTGGAGCTCCATGACCATGCGGTGGCTGGTCGAGGAGGTGTTCACGCCGTAACCGTGGATCGCGGACAAGGTGCAGTCGGCGACGAACTCACCCCTGGCTCCGCCGGAGGGCAGCACCTGGACCTGGGCGTCGACCAGATACGACCCCGCGGGCACCCGGGCGGTGAACACCGTCGTGCCCATGAGGCCGTCGAGGACGACGCGGCGATTGCCGGTATAGAACTGCACCGGCCCGCCGAGCGCCGGGCCCGGCTCGGCCTGGGTGCTCCACGTGCGGGGGGCCTCGGCCTGGGCGACGGCTCCCGTCCCGCCCGCCAGCAGCACCACCGTCGAGAACAACGCGATCTTCCCGGCTTTCCGAAGTTCCATGACGCTTCCTCTCGTCCGTGAAGGATGATCTTCGAGAGGAAGCTACGGAGGCGGATTTGTGATCGGCTTGCGAACCCTTGTGATCTGCTTGCCGGCTGCCGCGAGCAGATTGGAGGGACGCTCTAGAGTGTTACTCTAAAAATGTGGGAGAGGTCAGCGGCCCCCGGCGCTCGGCGGAGACCCGGCTCCGCATCGTCCGGGCCGCACACGAGCTGTTCGTCGCCTGCGGCTACGCGGGGACGACCTTCCAGGAGATCGCCTCCGCCGCGGGCGTGTCCGTCCAGACGGTCTACTTCCACTACGGGAGCAAGAGCCGGCTCCTCAGGCACGTCGTCGACGTCGCCTCGGCCGGCGACGAGGAGCCCGTCCCGCTCGCCGACCGGCCCTGGTTCGCGGAGCTGGAGAAGGGCGGGGATCCGGTCGCGGTCGTGCGGCGCTGGGTCCACGAGGCCGGGATCGTCCTGGTCCGTGTGGCGCCCATCCTCGCGGTGGTGCGCGACGCGGCGGCCGCCGACTCCGGCATGGCCGCCCAGTGGGCCCGGAGCGGCGAGCGGCGCCGTACCGCGCACGGGGCGTTCGTCTCCGTCCTGGCGGGCCTGCGCGCCCTGCGGCCGGGCCTGACCGTCGAGCGCGCCGTCGACGCCGCGGTCGCGCTGCTCTCGCCGGAGCTCTTCCTCGTGGTGACCCGCGAATGCGGGTGGAGTACGGCCGGCTGGGAGGAATGGGCCGCCGGGCACCTCGCGCACGATCTGCTGCCGGTCTCGTGAACCGGGAGACCGGCGCGGACGCGGGGGAGGGCCGGAACGGATGCAGGGAAGCGGAAAAATCATGTTGATTCGGGCAACGGGGTGATCGGCACTCCGTTTAGAACTAGAGTTCCCATATGAACCAGGTGCTGCTTCTCATCGACGTCCAGCGCAACATGCTCCGGCCGCCCGCGCCGGTGCCCGCGGCGCAGGCCGTCTCGGCCACGATCACGACGTTGCTGGAGCGCGCCCGCGCGGCCGGGGCTCCGGTGATCTTCGTGCGCAACAACGGCGGGGAGGGCGATCCCGACGTTCCCGGGACGCCGGGCTGGGAGCTGGTCCACGAGGCGCTGCCCGGGGAGCGTGTGATCGACAAGAGCACTCCGGACGCCTTCCACGACACCGATCTGGCCTGGTTGCTCCCGCCGACGGCCTCCGTCGTGGTGGCCGGGATGCAGAGCGAGTGGTGCGTGCGGTCGACCTGCCTGGCAGCGCTGGAGCACGGCCACGCCGTCACGCTCGTACGCGGCGGCCACGCGACCTACGACGACGGCGAGCCCGCCGCGGACATCTCCCGGAAGGTTGAGGAGGAGCTGGCCGCGGCGGGGGTCAGGATGGCTGAGCCGTCGGAACCGTTCTGAGCCTCCGCTCCCGGATCACGGGGTGCCGCAGCAGGGCGTTGGCGGCCACCGCGACGCACACCACGCCGAGCAGGAAGCCCCAGCCCACGTCGCTCAGATGGTGCATGCCGCGATACATCCGGGAGTAGGCGATGCTCAGGGGGATCCCCAGTCCGAGCACCCACCACAGCACGTTCAGGATCTTGTAGCGGTGGGTGTGGACGGTCAGCACCAGGGCGACGCCGCAGTAGAAGGCCACCGCCGCACTGGTGTGCCCGGAGGGGAAGCTGGAGGTGGGGGGCGCGGGGTCCAGATGCGGCACGGACGGCCGCTTGCGCTCGGCCAGGACGGTCGAGAGCAGGAAGATGATCGACTGGGACCAGACGGCGACCACAAGGAAGATCGACTCGTTCCAGCGCTTGAACACCAGCCGGAAGACGACCACGAGCACGGCCGTGGCGATGACGATGACCGGCGTGTCCGACAGGCCCGACATCACGTCGGTGATGTCGGTCCAGAAGGTCGTGCGGCTGCCGGCCAGTTCCTCGTTGACGCCTTGGTCGCTCGCGCCGATGGTGGTCGTCTCCAGCACCTTGGTGATCAGGAGTCCGACACCGATCGTCAGAAAGGCCATGATGGTCAACGGCAACAGGATCAGACGAGCGGCGCCTTTGAAATCGACCGACATTCTCGACATGGAGCGCGAGCTACCCTAAAAGTGCCCCAAGGAACATCCATCGCGAAGTATTGCGGCGCGCCCTACGAGACCTCGGGCTCCACGCCCTCCTCGTACGGCACCGCCGGCCTGCGGCCCTCGTCGCGGCGCCAGGTCTCGTACCCGGTGGCCGTGGCGGCCACGGTGGCCAGCCCGAGGGCCACCCCCGCGACCACGTCGCTGACCCAGTGCACGCCGAGCGCCACCCGGCTGTAGGCGACGAACACCGTGATGACCGCGGCGGTGATCCAGGCGATCATGCGAGGGGTCCGGCCCTTCAGGAGGGGCAGCAGCAGGAGCACCAGCATGCTCGTCCCCGTCGCGGCCGCCATGGCGTGGCCCGAGGGGAACGACGCGCCCGGCGCCGACAGCAGCGGTTCCGGCAGGGCGGGACGCGCGCGGTCGACGAGCTCCTTGACCGCCAGGTTCAGCAGGCCGCTGACGGTGATCGTGACGACCGACCAGACGGCCAGGCGCCGCCATCCCCGCCTCCACAGCCAGACGGCCGCCAGCACCGCCAGGACGCGCCACGTCCACGGCCCGAACACCTCGGTCGCCACGTTGAGGAAGTCCGGATAGCCGTCGATGGAGACGGCGTGCCTGTGGAACAGCTGGGCCATGTCCTCATCGAAGGTGTACAGCGGCGGGAAGGCCGCGAGCACGAGAACCGCCAGCAGCATGAACGGCACGGAGAACAGCGTGACGGCCAGCGTGGCCAGCGTGAGCCGTACTCCCAGGCGGTGATCTGGATCCTGACGTTCGAGCAACCTGACCATCACTGATGGCTACCCGACACCACGGTTTCATGCGCCCTGCAGGTGACAAATCACCCAGGCAGGGGTCCCGTCCGGCGGACGGCCGGGTGCGGCGGGCCGGGTGGTCCGGTGCGGCGGGTCAGGCGGCCTGGCGCGGTTCGCGGCGGAGGATCCAGCGCAGCACGTCGCCGTGGCGCCGCTCCGCCTCGGCGAGCGCGGGCTCGCCGGCGTGGGCGTCCAGTACGGCCCGCAGCTGCGGCAGCCGCTCGGTCACGTCGGCCCACGCCTGGCAGGGGTCGCCCGCGCCGAGCTCGATCAACGCGTCCAGATGGGCGGCGTAGGCGGTCCACCACTGGCGGCTCAACTCCGCCAGGAAGCCGCCCAGCCCCCCGAACTCCCGCTCGATCTCGGCCTCCCACCACGGCGGGACGGTGGTGTGCCCGGTCTCGGCGAGGTCGTGGAGCACGGTGCGCGCCAGCGCGCGGCGGCGGCGGACGACGGCGGAACGTGAAGGGATGTTCATGCGGGCAGCTTGCCGATCTTCGTTTGCCGTTTGCTTAACGTGGTGTTGACGGCCGTACGCGGCATTAGTCGGGTATCTCTCTCGAGAGAATCACCATGCGCCGGCCTCCCTGCCGGAGAATCGCTTGGCGGAGTCACCGGGCCGCACTACGCTCTACTCCAGCCATTCCGCCCTGTGTCCGCGGAGCTGCCTCGCCATGGAGGAAGCCCGTATGACCCACGGTGTCGAATTCACCCATGTGGTGGACCGCACGTTGAACGCTCTCGCCGACGCCCTCGGCGCCGACGGCGCCGCGCTCATGCTCATCGACGACCACGATCGGCCGCGAGCGGTCGGCGGGTCCGACGCCGACGGCCGGTGGCTGGAGCTGGCCCAGGAGCAGGCCGGTGCGGGGCCCGCGTTCGAGAGCCTCAGCCGCGACACGGACATCGTGATCGACGATCTGCGTGCCGCCCGGCCCTCGGGTTTCCCCGGCGTGGCCGAGAAGGCGACCGGCGTGCGCGCCGTTCTGTCCGTACCGCTGCACGCGGACGACAGGGTGATCGGTTCCCTCGACTTCTACGACCGCGTCAGTCACGAATGGCAGCCCGCGAAGGTGCGTGCCGGGAGGCGGCTCGCGGAGCTCATGGTGATGGTCCTCGAAGCGCTCGCCCATAAGTCAACCTTCTCAGGGCAGTCGTAGATCTGAGTCAGTAATCGGGCCGACGCTGTGAAAGGCACCCACGTATGACGCACATTGACCAGGAAGCACTGGTCGCGAGCCTCAGAGGGCTTCAGATGACCGTCCCGGCGACGGGCATCGTCCACCAGCTTGAGCGGGCCGTCGAAGTGGTGGACACCTTGTTCGGGTACTCCGGAGCGGGATTGATGTTCGCGGGGGACCACAAGGAGTTGCGTTATCTGGTGGCCACCGACGACGCGGGGCGCAGCCTTGAGGGCGCCCAGCTCCGTGTGGGCCGAGGACCGTGCATATCCACCTTCGAAAGCGACGCCGCCGTGACGACGTGCGACGTGCGCAACGACCCCCGCTGGCCGGAGCTGGCCGACCGGCTCCACCCCGACGTCCGGGCGGTCGCCGGCGTGCCCGTACGGCTCGGCGGCGAGCCGGTGGGCACGCTCAACGTCTACCAGTCGGCCCCGTACGAGTGGGACGAGTCAGACATCCAGGCTCTCTACGCCTATGCCAACGTCATCGAGCAGATCCTCACCGCCGCGATAGCGGCCGAGGAGAAGAGCGCCCTGGCCGACCAGCTCCAGTACGCCCTCGACTACCGCGTGGTCATCGAACGGGCCATCGGCTATCTGATGGGCAAGCACGACCTGACCGCCGCCCAGGCGTTCACCGGTCTGCGCAAGCAGGCCAGGGACAGCCGCCGGAAGGTCGCCGACCTGGCGGCGGAGGTGCTCGGTGAGGGAGCGGGCGAGTTGAGGTGATCGTCATCACCTCGCGGGAGACCGGCCGCGGCACCACGGAGATCGCGGTCCGGGGTGACCTCGACTCCGTCGCCGCGGGTGAACTGCGGCGCGTCCTGCTCGGAGCCGGTCCGGCCGCGGTCGAGCTCGACCTGTCCCAGGTGGAGTTCCTGGACTGCGCGGGCGCCAGGACGCTGTTGTGGGCCGACGGGCACCTGCGGGCGATGAACGGCACGCTCACCGTCGTGCGTCCCTCACGGTTGGTGATGCGGATGCTGCGGCTGGTGGAGTTCGACCGGTATCTGTCGATCGAAAAGGTGGTCGGCGCGGGATCCCCGGCCCCGGGGGACTAACCTGACCGGTGATGTATCGATTCGTTTTCACCCAGGTTCTCAGCCGCTTCGACCCCGAGGACGTGCACCACCTGACGGTCCGCGGGCTCCGTCTGCTGTCGGTGACGCCGGTGGTGAAGAAGCTGGTCCACCGCCGCCTCGCCCCGCGCGACCCGGCGCTGCGCGTGCAGGCGTTCGGCGTGCACTTCCCCGGCCCGTTCGGGCTGGCGGCGGGCTTCGACAAGGACGCCGGATGCGTGGAGGCCATGTCCGCGCTCGGCTTCGGCCACGTCGAGGTGGGCACGATCACCGCCCACGCCCAGCCGGGCAACGCCAGGCCCCGGCTGTTCAGGCTGGCCGGCGAGCGGGCGATCATCAACCGGATGGGCTTCAACAACGCCGGCGCCGGAGCCGCGGCCAGGGCCCTGAGCCGGGTCAGGGGCGTCCCGGCGATCGTCGGGGTGAACATCGGCAAGACCAAGGTCGTGCCCGAGTCCGAGGCCGTCAGCGACTACGTGGCCAGCGCCAGGGAGCTGGCGCCGTCGGCCGACTACCTGGTCGTCAACGTCAGCTCGCCCAACACCCCCGGCCTGCGGAACCTCCAGGCGGTGGAGCTGCTGCGCCCGCTGCTCAAGGCGGTCAAGGAGGTCGCCGACGGCACCCCCAAGCGCACCCCGCTGCTGGTCAAGATCGCTCCGGACCTGGCCGACGAGGACGTGGACGCGGTCGCCGACCTGGCCCTCGAACTCGGTCTCGACGGCATCATCGCGACCAACACCACGATCAGCCGCGAGGGCGTGGCCAGCACCGAGACCGGCGGCCTGTCCGGGCGCCCGGTGAAGGCGCGCTCGCTGGAGGTGCTGCGCAGGCTGCGGTCGCGGGTCGGCGACCGGCTCGTGCTCGTCTCCGTCGGCGGGGTCGAGGACGTCGACGACGTCTGGGAGCGCCTGCTGGCCGGGGCCACCCTGGTCCAGGGCTATACCGGCCTGATCTATCACGGCCCCCTGTGGGCCAACCGCATCCACCGGCAGCTCGCCCGCCGCATGCGCCGCCACGGCGTCACCGATCTGCGCGAGATCATCGGCCGCACCGCGAGTTGAGTTATACCCTGGGTGGGTAAGGTGCGGACACTGGAGGTGCCATGAGTGTGACCACGTATACCGTGACCGGCATGACCTGCGGCCACTGCGTGAGCTCGGTCAAGGAGGAGGTCGGCGAGGTCCCCGGTGTCACCGGGGTCGAGGTCGACCTGCAGTCGGGCCGCGTCGAGGTGAGCGGTGACTCCCCCGACGACGCGGCCATCCGCGCCGCCATCGCCGAAGCGGGCTACGAAGTCGCCGGCTGACCCGGGACTCCCGCGCGCCGGGCGCGCCCGCTGCCGAATGGGCCGCCGGACGTAGGGCCGGGCCTGCGACCGGGCGGTTCGCCGGAGGTACGGCTGCGCTCCGGTTGTCGCCACCCGCCGACCGGGGCGCGCCCCGTCGCCCCACGCTCCTCGGGCGCGATGCCCCGCGCCGCCACGCCGTACGGCGAGCCACGCCAGGGGGTGGGCGGCGCCGTACGGAGAACGGCGTCACGGGGTAGACGGCGTCGTACGGTGGGCGGCGCCTTCGGCCCCCGCCCGGACGGGCCGTGCCGAGGCCCGGATCGTCACTCAGGGAGGAGGGACGCGGATCCCGGGCGGGAGGCGCGGAACAGGGCGAAGGTCTCGGAGAACTGCGAGTGCAACGGGGCGGGCGGGGCGTCCGGGGCGAACCAGCCGAGCTCGTCGAACTTGTGCGGCTCGCCGATCGCGACCTCGCCGGGATCGACCCTGACCGCGAAGATCACGGCGACCCAGTGCGAGGTGACCGGGTCGCCGCGCAGGACGTTGCGCACGCCGATCGTCTCGATCTCCAGCGCCTCGGCGCAGTACTCCTCCCGCACTTCGCGGGCGACGGCCGTCTCGAAGGACTCGCCGTACTCCAGCGCCCCGGCGCCGCAGTCCCAGACCCCCGGCTCGTCCCTGGCCCCGGCGCCGCGCCGGGCCAGCAGGATCCTGCCCCGCCCGTCGTGGCAGACGAACACGCACGAGACCGAGGGCGCCTTCGGCCGTGAACCCGTGCCGCCGTCCGGGAGCGGGGCGGCGGCCGGAGGCCGGACGGCTTCGGAGGGGTGAGCGCTGTTCATGCCTCGGGAGCGTACTCAGCCCCTCACCCGCTCGACCAGCCGTTTTCCACCGCGCCCCGCACCCGCGGATCCTGCACTCCGCGGCACCTCACGCCGCAGACCCCGCACCCGCGGCACTCCGCGCCCGGAGCCGCGCCCGGAGCCGCGCCCGGAGCCGCGCCCGGAGCCGGGGCGCGGGCCGTACGTGGCGGTGAGGAGGCGGGAGGCCGGGACGTCAGATGCTGGGACGGGTGGAGTCGGCGGCGTGGGTCAGCTCCTCCACGTGCTTCATGCTCTCGACGACCTTGACGACCCCCGCGCGGTGGCGGCGCCATCCGGTCCCGCCGCGCTGCCAGGGGTGCGGCCCGGACAGCGGGCGGTACTCGACGCCGAGCGCGTCCAGCCGCCGCAGGTGCCGTTCCAGCCGGGCGCCGAACGAGGCGTCGGCCGATCCCGCCCAGGCGACCTCCGCCAGCGCGCAGCCCCGGGGCCAGGCCCGGTAGTCGACGGCCCGGCCGTCGGGCAGGCGCTCGCTCCACAGCTGGAACTGGGCGCCCAGCACGTGCTGCGCCTCCTGCGCGCCCCAGGTCCCGGGCACCGGCTCGAACTCCGCCACGTCGGTCACCGTGATCGCGTCGCCGATGCCGATGGGCTCGTCGGGCGAGGACGCCTCCGCGTAGTCGAAGTAGAGGGGGAAGATCGGCGTCTGCACCACGTCGTGTCCCGCCCGGGCGGCGCGCTCGGCGACGCCGAGCCCGCGCCACGGCATCACGATCGTGTCGGGGCGCAGCATGCCGCTGACGAACGCCTCGTCCCACACGACCGCCCGGCTGCCCCGCTCGGCCAGCACGTCGGCGAGGCGCCGCAGGAACCAGGCGTGCATCTCGGGCAGGCTCGACAGCCCCAGCTCCTCCTGGAAGGCGACGATCTCCGACGAGGCGGCCCAGTCGTCGAGCACGCATTCGTCCCCGCCGATGTGCACGTAAGGCGTCTCACCGAGGGCCTCCAGCAGCTCGCCGATCACCTCGGCCAGGAAGTCGACCGTCGGCGGGAGGGGGGAGAGGATCGCCGGGGAGATGCCCCAGCGCTCCAGGACGGGGAACGGCTCCGGCCGCCGCCCCCCGGTCGCCCGCGCGTCCAGCTCCGGGTAGGCGGCGAGGATGGCCGAGGCGTGCCCGGGCACGTCGATCTCCGGCACGATCGTCACGGCGCGCGCCCGGGCGTAGGCGGCGATCTCGGTGAGGTCGTCGAGCGTGTAGTAGCCGCCGTGGGGGACGCCGTCGAAGGCCGGTTCCTCGTGATAGTAGGTGGTGATCGTCTGCGGCCGGTGCGAGGCCACCTCGTGCAGCCGGGGGCGGGTCCGGCTCTCGAAGCGCCACCCCTGGTCGTCCACCAGGTGCAGGTGGAGCCGGTTGAGCTTGTGCACGGCCATGAGGTCGATCATCCGCAGCACCTCCCGCTTGGGCAGGAAGTGCCGGGCGACGTCCAGGTGCACGCCCCGCCAGGGGAACCGCGGCGCGTCCTCCACCCGGACGAACGGCACGCTCCCGCCGGCCGGGACGTTGCGGAAAGCCGAGCCGGGCAGGAGCTGGCGCAGCGTCTGCCCGGCGTAGAACGCGCCGGACGGGCCGGCGGCCTCGATCCGCACGCCCCCGGCGGAGACCTCCAGCCGGTAGGCCTCCGGGCCCAGGGACGCGTCGTGTCCGACCACGATCGTTTCCGGCCCCGGTCCTGACTCGGGTCCTGACTCGGACCCGGCGGGCCGCAGGTCCAACGCGGCCAGCGCCCGCCGTACCGCGTCCACCAGCTGGGCGGGACCGGAGATCGGGGTGCCGGGGGAGAGGTCGAGGGATCCGGAACCGGGCTCGGCGGACAGGGGACGGGGGAGCAGGTCGGTCATGGCCCGATCATCCCAAAGAGCCCGGGGAACGCCACGCGGGGAGCTCACATGTTGTGCATAGCGGCATGGGTACGGCCGGATATCCACAGGCTGTGGATATCCGATCGGAGATCGCCGCGGGTCTAGCGCAGATAGTCCTGCAGGCCGTCGACCAGCGCGAGCGCGACCTTCTGCCGGAACTCGGCGGACCGGAAGAGCCGCGCCTCGGCGGGGTTCTTCATGTTGCCGGTCTCGATGAAGACCTTCGGGACCGTGGAGAGGTTGAGCCCGCCCAGGTCGTCGCGGTAGTCGAGGGCCTGGCGGCCGATGTAGGTGGAGTACGGCCGGCCGGTGCCCTCGCGGAAGGCCTTGCGCACGGCGAGGCCGAGCTTCTCGGACTCGGCCACCATCCGGGCCGTCTGGCTCCTGATCCTCTTCGGCATGATCACGTGGAAGCCGCGGTTGCCCGTGGCCGAGCCGTCGGCGTGCACCGAGATCGCCGCGTCCGCCCCGGCGTCGTTGCCGATCGCCGACCGCTCGGTGATGCACGGGCCGTACGGCGTCCGGGTGGTGCGGGTCAGCACGACCTTCGCCCCCCTGGCCCGCAGGAGCGCGGTCATCCGCTTGGACACGTCCCAGGTGAACGCGGCCTCGGAGTAGCCGCTCGCGGTGGCCGTGCCCGTGGTGTCGCAGGCCTTGCGCCGGGTCTCGACGTCGACCAGCCTGTTGATCTCGGCGGTGTGCCGGAAGTTGTTCTCGTTGTGCCCCGGGTCGATGACCACCACCTTGCCGGCCAGCGGCTGAGGTGAGGCGGTCCGCTCCCTGGTCGGCAGGGCGGAGGGAGTGGGTTGCGGGGCGGCGGTGTCCTCGGCCGTGCCGGTGGGTTCCGGGACCGGCGTGTCGTCCGGAGAGCCCGGCGAGGCCGTCTCCTCCGGAGATCCTCCGGAGGGCGTGGTCTGCGCCGGGCTCGCCGCGGGCCCGGTGGCCTGTACGGAGCCCGTGCCGGTGTCGTCCTGGGCGCCGCCGCAGGCGGTGACGCCCAGAGCACAGAGGGCAAGGGCCGCCGTGAGCGCTCTGCCAGTCACGTTCATCCCCCCGTAGGAACCGTCAGCCCACCAATGTACGTGGCCCGACGCCGTGACCGCGGCCCGGTGTCACCAGACGTGTTCCTCGATTTCCTGTCTCTGCAGGAACGCGGCCAGCTCCCGCGCGTCCTCGGCGTCCACGCCGAGGACCACGCGCGGGCGTCCCCATGGATGGTCGATGGAATGGGCCACGTAGCTGGCCACGGAGTCGGCTCCGGCATCCCCGTGCCTGCCCCGGGCGGCGCGCCACTGCGCCCACGCCCGCTCCAGCTCGGAGGCGGCGCGCTGAGCGCATGACACCAGTTCTGGATCACGCATGATTACCCCCTTATCAGGACCTGAGTGAACACCAGACGCGCGTGTCACCCACGGGGGTTTGCCCAGCCTTGGTGCCCGCCTGGAGGCGCTGTAACGCTCCAGGCGGGCCGTTTACGATCCGATGGGGCCGGTGCTGCGCCGTACGATCAGCTGCGGGGTGACCTGGCGCATCCGCGAGGCCTTGCCGGGATCGCCGATCCGGTCGCTGAGCAGCGCCGCGGCCGAGCGGCCCATCGCCCTGCGCGGCTGGTCCACCGTGGTCAGCGAGATCGGCGGGACGCCCGACAGCTGGGAGTTGTCGTAGCCCACCACCGACAGGTCCTCGGGCACCCGCAGTCCGAGCTCGGCCGCGGCGGCCAGCACGCCCGTGGCCACGCGGTCGTTGACGGCGAAGACGGCCGTGGGCCGGGGGTCGCGGGACAGCAGGCTCCGCGCGGCCCGCGCGCCGCCCTCCTCGGTGGCCTCGGCCTGCTCGACCGTGATGTACGGCGCCAGCGCGTGCCTGCGCATCGCCACCAGGTAGCCCTCGCAGCGGAACCGGCCGGAGGAGGAGCAGGAGCCCTCGATGTGGGCGATCCTGCGGTGGCCGAGCTCCACGAGGTGGTCGACGGCCAGGCGGGAGCCGAGCTCGTCGTCGTCCACGACGATGTCCACGCCGCCCAGGTCGATGTCGCGCTCGCCGACCACGACGGTGGGGGTGTACGCGGTGGCCTCGATGAGCGTCTCACTGGTGGGCGGGATGCCGAGCAGGACGAGCCCGTCCACCCGCAGCTCCAGGAAGGCCTCGACGGCCTCGTCCTCGAATGCGGGGTCCCACTGGCTGTTGCCGATGAGCAGCCGGAGCCCCTCGCCGTGCAGGCTCTCCTGCAGGCCGTCCAGGAACTCGGCGTAGAAGGGGTTGTGCAGGTTGGCGACGAGCGCGCCGACCAGGTGGGTGCGGCCCTCGACGAGGCTGCGCGCGACCGCGTTGGGCCGGTAGCCGAGGTCCCTGGCTGCCTGCAGCACGGCCTGCCTGCGGTGCTCGCTGACGTGCGGTGATCCGCGCAGTACCAGCGAGACCAGCGATTTGGAGACGCCGGCCCGTTCGGCGACGTTGCGGATGGTGGGCCGCGGGCGCGGTCCGGAACCGTCTGGCGGGACGGTGACGGCGAGCGCGCGGGCTCTGGTGACGGCGGTGTTGACCGGCGGTCCTGACATGGCCTCTCCCCCGGAATGGTGGGTGGGCACCTGTGCGGGTGTCTGGATGCCCTCTCACTCAAAACGATCGAGTTCCGGATCGGGTACGGCTTTGGCGCGATCTACCTTCGATCTTGACCATGCGGCTGCCGGGCACCGGCTCGGATAGTCTGCGGATGTGAGTTCGACATCCGGAGCGGCCAAGCAGGACAAGCCGGTGGCGGGCGGCGCACGCCCGGCACGGCGCAGGCTCAGCGTGGACCGGCGCCGTGAGGAGCTCATGGCGGCGGCTCTGGAGCTGTTCAGCAAGCACGACGCCGAAGACGTCTCCATCGACGACGTCGCCTCGGCGGCGGGGGCCTCGCGGGCCCTGGTCTATCACTACTTCGGCGGCAAGCAGGAGCTCTACGTCGCGGCGCTCAGGAGCGCCGCGACCCAGCTGGAGACCCGGCTGCGCCCCCAGGGCAACGGCCGCCCGCTGGACGAGCTGGCCTCCGGGCTGGAGCGTTATTTCGATTTCGTCGAGGAGCACGCGGCGGGGTTCGCCGCGCTGCTCAAGGGCGGCCCGGCCAACCGCAGCGGTGAGATCGGGGAGATCGTCGACAGTGTCCGGCACCGTCTGTTCAATCTGATCACCAAGCAGATGCGGGTCGAGGAGCCCGGTCCCGCTCTGCGCATGACGCTGCGCTCGTGGATCGCCTCCGTCGAGACGGCCGGTCTCGACTGGCTGGAGCACCGGGACATCGAGCGGGCGGTGCTGGAGCGCATGCTGGTCGATCACATGGTGGCGCTGCTCGGGGTGGCCGCGAACCACGACCCGCAGGTCGAAAGGCTCGTCGAGGAACTCGTCCGCGACCAGTTGCTCTGAGTTGCCCTGGGGCGTTGCCCTGGGGCGTTCTTCGGGTCTTCTCCGGAGACGTCGCCGGACGCTCCGGCGACTGCGGGCGCCGCGACGGATGCGGCGCCCCGGCGGATGCGGCGATTCACGTGGGGCGGCGCCGGGCGGGCGACGCCGCTCTCCACATAAGCCGACCTACGCGCCCACACGCTCTGTGAGCGCGCGCGTGGTGCCCCCGGATCGTGTCTCCGACGAGCCCGTCCTATTCGGAGCGCTGCTGCGGAATCCCCGCGAGCAGGGCGCGGACCTCGGTCTCCCTGTAGCGACGGTGCCCACCCAGCGTGCGGATGGACGTCAACTTGCCGGCCTTCGCCCACCGGGTGACGGTCTTGGGGTCGACGCGGAACATGGTTGCGACCTCCGCCGGGGTGAGCAGCGGCTCGGCCTCAGGTGTACGAGCTGACATTTGTGCGGCCTCTCCTCCGTGTGGACCGGCGACAGCGATCCTGCGATTTGACGCTTGTCACGGATGTCCTCTATGGCCCCTTGCGTGCGGCTATTCGGACCATATGTGGCATCACCCGATGTGACCATACAGCTACGTAGGGCGATTGGCGAGTCTTTGGGGGACTCATCTCTCTTGTGTACGCGCTGTAGTCACGCTCGGTGATTCTAGCGACACGTTTCGTGGTATCGCAGTGAAAACGGCAAACTACTCAGTTCGCAGATGCGTCCCCGGACGTTGACAGCCCCACTTATGCAGGTCAGAGGGGTGATATGCGACTCAGTTTGCTGATTCGAGAAGTTGTATTGACCTCCAGCGGAGAGTCACCCGCTGATACATGGCGAACGCTAGCTCTTCCTGGCCCGTCTCCAGACCTGTCAGCGCCGCGGCCAGCTCCGCCACGGAGTGGTCGGCCTGGAGCTTCTCGTCGTCCATGAGGTGGACGATGCCGCCGTAGTCGAGCTCGACCAGGGAGTGGGGGTGGAACTCCTCCAGCCAGCGGGCGACGTCCTCGACCTCGCTGGTGACGCCGGCCTCTCCCACCTGACGGCGGATGATCTGCAGCGCCCGGGCGGTGCGGCGCCGGGCGTGGGCCATGGAGGTGACGT
Source organism: Paraplanobispora takensis (assembly GCF_016863195.1). GTDB lineage: Bacteria > Actinomycetota > Actinomycetes > Streptosporangiales > Streptosporangiaceae > Planobispora > Planobispora takensis. The sequence goes on from NZ_BOOK01000048.1 coordinate 49,797, forward strand.
AGATGAGGTTGCGGGAGGCGGCCCGGCTCCCGGCCGGCGGCTCGCCGTCCAGGACCAGCCAGCGCTCGTTGTCGTCGAAGGGGACGAACCAGGATGTCGGAACGTGCCAGGTCGAGGTCCTGATGTGGGTGCGCAGCGCGGCCGAGCCGCTGCGCCGCTTGAACCGGTCGAAGTCGTCGGCGGTCTGCTCGGCGATGGTGATCGGCACGAACCGCTCCATCAGCCGCAGGGGGGTCGCGCCCCGGAAGCGTGAGAACGCCATCCAGGACCGGAGCCTGCTCTGCCAGGGGCAGACGTACAGGACGTCCTCCACGCGCCTGAGATAGGCGTTGGGACTCTCGTGCGGGGGCGCCGGGATCGGCGGTCTCCCGATGAGGCGTGCCACCGCCTCCCCGTGTTCTGCGTGGAGTGCGCTCGCCCGGCGCGGCCGGTCGCGCGCTCCGGCATAGGTCTCCCATGAGACGCGTTCCGAGGGGCTGAAGGCACTCAGAGGTTCGTAGACGCGGAGGTACGCGGCATAGGGCAGCACGCTCGCATCGTGCCACGAAGAGCCCGTCGCTGTCCGGTACCGTCGCCGTCGCCGTCGGCCGCCGCCCGGCCGGGCAACGGGCCGGACGGTCCCCGGCGTGTCGCGTCCCGGCAGGTCGGCGGGACTTTCTCTCCTCTCCCGGGAGGAGTTGTGGTTACCCTGAGAGTGATCTCCGCCGCGACGGTGCGGCGGACCGGACGACCAGGAGTCACCACAGTGACGGACGTCTTCGGGCTCTCCCACAAGGAGAACGGCCCAGTAAGCGGCCAGGCCAGGCACGAGCAGGTCATCTTCTGCTCCGACGAGCGCAGCGGCCTCCACGCGATCATCGCGATCTACAACACCGCCCTCGGCCCGGGCCTCGGCGGCACCAGGTTCTATCCCTACGAGAGCGAGCAGGCCGCGCTGGCGGACGTGCTGAACCTCTCGCGGGCGATGGCCTACAAGAACGCCCTGGCCGGTCTCGACCTCGGCGGGGGCAAGGCCGTCATCATCGGCGACCCGGACAAGGACAAGAACGAGGCGATGCTGCGGGCCTACGGCCGCTTCATCCAGTCTCTCAGCGGGCGCTACCTCACCGCGTGCGACGTGGGCACCTACAGCGAGGACATGGACGTCATCGCCCGCGAGACCTCCTACGTGACCGGGCGCACCACGGCCAACGGCGGCGCCGGCGACTCCTCCATCCTGACCGCCTTCGGCGTGTTCCAGGGCATGCGGGCCGCGGCCGAGCACGTCTTCGGCACGCCGTCGCTGCGCGGCAGGCGGGTCGGCGTGGAGGGCGTGGGCAAGGTGGGCCACCGGCTGGTGGAGCACCTCATCGCGGACGGCGCCGAGGTCGTCGTCTGCGACGTCAGCGAGCGGGCCGTCGAGCAGGTGCGCCGGCGCCACCCCGAGGTGGACGTCGTGGCGGACAAGCTGGAGCTCACCTCGGCCGGCATCGACGTCTACGCGCCGTGCGCCCTCGGCGGGGCCCTGGACGACGACACGGTCGCCCGGCTGCGGGCCGCGATCGTCTGCGGCGGGGCCAACAACCAGCTGGCCCATCCCGGGGTGGAGAAGCAGCTCGCCGACCGCGGCATCCTGTACGCGCCCGACTACGTGGTCAACTCCGGCGGCGTGATCCAGGTCGCCGACGAGATCCAGGGGTTCGACATGGACCGGGCGAAGGCAAAGGCCGCCAAGATCTACGACACCACGCTCAAGATTTTCGCCACGGCGGCGGAGGACGGCGTTCCTCCGGCGGTCGCAGCGGATAGGCTAGCCGAGCGCAGAATGTCGGAAGTCGGGCGAATTAGGGGCATTTGGCTGGGCCACTAGCCCCTCGCGTTCATACGGCGTACCGAGCCGGGCGCAAAACAGGTACGGTTGTAGTCGAACGAGAGCTGACGTCTCAAGTCAGGCGGCGTCAGTGCGTGGTGCGTTAGCGACGAGGGGCCAGATCGGCCCCACACGAGGGGGTCGAGCCAATGGGGCGCGGCCGAGCAAAGGCCAAGCAGGTCAAGGTTGCTCGCCAGCTGAAGTACAACAGCGGTGGCACTGATCTTGAGCGTCTTCGTGACGAGCTCGGAGTCAGGGATGACTCCAACCACAATGACGACGCCAACGACTCCTACGATGATCTGGCGGATCGCTATGCCGATTACGCCGATGACTTCGACTCCGAGGACGACCGGGACGACAACCCGCCCGGCCGTCGGTAGGCGGCTTTCCGTTTGGTCGTGAGCAGGGCACCCGGGGCAGGTCCACCGGGTGTCCTCTCCATATGCACCGATTCCCGCCCAGCGCTTCGCCGATCCGGAGCGCTCTTTCGCGTTTCCGCGCTCTTTCCGGTCTCCGCGGGCCGATTTTCCCCGGTCGCTTTTCCGGGGCGGCCGTTTTCCGGCAGCCGCTTCCCGCGGGCCCTGGCCGATCCGGCCCCGTGACGGGACCGGCGGCGGGGACGCCCCGCCACCGGTGAACGCCCGGGACCGGCGGTGACTAGCGGTAGCGGGCCCGGCCGGAGCCGGCGACGATCTCGCCCAGGACCCACGCCGGCAGGCCGCGCTCCTTGAGCAGGGCCAGGGCCGGATCGACCGCGTCCGCGGGGACGACGGCCGCCATGCCCACCCCGAGGTTGAAGGTGCGGTCCATGTCGGCCTGGGCGACCTTGCCGTGCCCGGCCAGGAAACCGAAGACGGCCGGCGGGGTCCAGGACGACCGGTCCAGCACCGCGTCCACCGTGGGCGGCAGCGAGCGTGCCAGGTTGCCCTCCAGGCCGCCGCCGGTGATGTGCGCGTAGGCGTGGACCTCGACCGAGCGGGCCAGCGCCAGGCAGTCCAGGGAGTAGATCCTGGTCGGCTCCAGCAGTTCCTCGCCCAGCGTCCGGCCGAACTCGGCGACCTCCCGCTCCAGCGGGAGGTCGGCGAGCTTGATGATGTGCCGGACCAGCGAGTAGCCGTTGGAGTGCACGCCGGAGGAGGCCAGCGCGAGCACCACGTCGCCCTCGCGGACCCGGTGCCGGCCGAGCATCTCGTCGGCCTCGACCACGCCGGTGGCGGCGCCCGCCAGGTCGTACTCGTCGGCGCCCATGGCGCCCGGGTGCTCGGCCGTCTCCCCGCCGATCAGCGCGGCCCCGGCCAGGCGGCAGCCCTCGGCGACGCCGCCCACGATCTCGGCGATCCGCTCGGGGACGACCTTGCCGCAGGCGACGTAGTCGGTCATGAACAGCGGCTCGGCGCCGCAGACCACCAGGTCGTCCACGACCATGCCGACCAGGTCGATGCCGATCGTGTCGTGCCTGCCCAGGCGCTGGGCCAGCATCACCTTGGTGCCGACGCCGTCGGTGGAGGTGGTCAGCAGCGGGCGCCGGTAGCTCAGCAGCGCCGAGGCGTCGAAGAGGCCGGCGAACCCGCTGGCGTCGTCGACCACCTCGGGCCGCCGCGACCGGGCGACCTTCGACTTCATCAGCTCGACGGCGCGCTCACCCGCGTCGATGTCCACGCCGGCGGCGGCGTAGCTGGTCATGCCTGGGCCTCCAGCACGTACTTGCCCACGTTGTCGCGGTCGACGGCGATGGGGTACTGACCGTCGAAGCAGGCCCGGCAGAGCCGGTCGGCGGGGATCGTGGTGGCCTCGATGAGGCCTTCCTGCGAGATGTATCCGAGCGAGTCGGCGCCCAGCGAGTCGCGGATCTCCTCCACGCTGAGCGAACCGGCGATCAGCTCCGCCCGGGTGGCGAAGTCGATGCCGTAGAAGCACGGCCAGGCCACCGGCGGCGAGGAGATCCGGACGTGGACCTCTCGCGCCCCCGCCTCGCGGAGCATCTTGACGATGGCCCGCTGGGTGTTGCCGCGCACGATGGAGTCGTCCACGACGACCAGCCGCTTGCCCGCCACGACCTCCTTCAGCGGGTTCAGCTTGAGCCGGATGCCGAGCTGGCGGATGGTCTGGGACGGCTGGATGAAGGTCCGGCCGACGTAGGAGTTCTTGACCAGGCCCTGGCCGTACGGGATCCCGCTCGCCTCGGCGTAACCGACGGCGGCCGGGGTGCCCGACTCGGGCGTGGGGATGACCAGGTCGGCCTCGACCGGGTGCTCGCGGGCCAGCACGCGGCCGACCTCGACCCGGGTGGACTGCACGCTGCGCCCGGCGATCGTGGTGTCGGGACGGGCGAGGTAGACGTATTCGAACAGGCAGCCCTTGGGCTCCGACAGCGCGAACCTGCGGGACCGCACGCCGCGCTCGTCGATGGTGATGAGCTCGCCCGGCTCGATCTCGCGGACGAACGTGGCGCCCACGATGTCGAGGGCGGCGGTCTCGGAGGCCACCGCCCAGCCGCGCTCCAGCCGGCCCAGGACCAGCGGGCGGATGCCCTGCGGGTCGCGGGCGGCGTAAAGCGTCCTCTCGTCCATGAAGACGAGGGAGTAGGCGCCCTTCACCTGCGGGAGGAGCTCGGCGGCCGCGTCGTCGATGGGCTGGCTGCGGTCCTGGGCCAGCAGCGACGTCAGCACCTCGGTGTCGGTGGTCGCCCGGGTGGCGCCCGGCGCGAGGCGCCGGGCCAGCTCACGGGTGTTGATCAGGTTGCCGTTGTGGGCGAGCGCGAGCCCGCCGACCTCGGTGGAGCTCAGCGTCGGCTGGGCGTTCTCCCAGACGCTCGACCCGGTGGTCGAGTAGCGGCAGTGGCCGATGGCCAGGTGGCCGCGGAGGGTGCCCAGCACCGACTCGTCGAAGACCTGGGCCACCAGGCCCATGTCCTTGTAGACGAGGATGCGGCTGCCTTCGCTGACCGCGATGCCCGCGGATTCCTGCCCGCGGTGCTGCAACGCGTACAGCCCGTAGTAGGTGAGTTTGGAGACTTCCTCCCCGGGGGCCCATACGCCGAAGACGCCACAGGCGTCTTTCGGAGGTCGGTCATGGGGGTCAAGGTCATGGCTCAGCTGGCCGTCGCCCTTCAGCACGGCTTCAGTTTAGGTCGGCCGCTTCGCTGCCCGTGCCCCGGGGCCGGAACTCGCCCCAACGATGACCTGACCGAACAATCGTCGGCGCTTTGCCGTGGCGTCCTCGTTTCGGCGCGGGGACGCGGGGGATGGTGGGGTATCCGGCATTTCGACCGTCGGGAGAGCAGAAGTGACATCACCTATCGACTCACCCCAGCCCGACCCGTGGCGCGAGCCCCGGGACCGGCCGTCCACGCCGGACGAGCCCGCCTCACGACCTCCCTCGGCCGCCGGGTCCTCCGGAGCCGGGGAGATGCCGCCGGGCACCCCGGAGCCCGCCGGCCCCGGCGAGCTGCCACCGAACACTCCGGAACCCGCCGGCCCCGGCGAGGTTCCCCCGGGCCGTCCGGAACCGGCCCCGGGGGAGGCTCCCGGCCTGCCTGACCCGGCCCCCGGAGAACCGGTGCCGCCGCACCCGGACCTGCCGGACGCACCCGAGGTGCTCCCGCCGGTCCAGACGGCCGCACCGGACTCTCCGCGGTCCGGTCAGGCGGGCCCGTCCCCCGAGGCCGCAGGCCCGGGGGACACGTGGCCCTCGGCGGGCACCCCGGGACCCGGAGAGGCGGGATCCCGGGGGGACGCCGGAGTCCCAGGGGAGGCCGAGCCGTGGCAGAACCCCGGAGGGCAGGGGGAGGCGGGGTCTCCGGCCGCGGAGCCGCCCGCCTCCTACCCGGTTCCCGGGGCCGCGCCGCCCGCCTACCCCGGCTGGGAGAGCGCCCCCGAGCAGGCCCCCCTCGACGACATCGGCGCGCCGCCGGGCGTCGTGCAGCCTTCGCGGTACGACCCGCCGACACCGCCGGAGAGCCTGTCCACGGTGCCGTCCGAGGCCACCGAGCCCGTCACCGGCGAGTTCCCGCCGGGCCGCGAGCCGGTGCCCGGCGGCCCGTACGGCGGCACCCCCGGCAGTCCATCCGCGGCTCGAAGCGGTCTGTACGGTGCCCCGGGGTCCGGTGGTCCATCCGCCGGTCAGGGCGGTCCGTACGGCGGCGCCCCCGGCGGTCCATCCGCCGGTCAGGGCGGTCCGTACGGTGACCCGGGCGCCGGGGCCGCCCCTGCGTACGGGGCTCCCGTCCCGGGCGGTTCGCACGCCGCTCCCGGGGGACCGGGCGGTCCGTACGGCGCTCCGCCCGGCGGCCCGTACGGCGGCTTCCCCGCCTCCGGCGCGGCGGGGGCGCACCCCGGCGCGCCTCCGCACGGGATGCCCTCCGGAGCTCCCGAGGCGGCCTCCACCGGCGCCCATCCGTACGGCGGGGCCTCCGCGCAGCCGTACGGCGCGCAGCCCTACGCCCCGGCCCATCCCGCGGGACCCGGGGGCTATCCGGCGCCGCCCCGGGGCGACCGGTTCGGGCCCGGGCGGGGCGGCGGGCTCGGAACAGCCGCCCTGGTGCTCGGCATCGTCAGCCTCGTCCTGCTCCTCGCCTGCGGGATCGGCGCGCTGACCGCGATCGTCGGCGTGATCATCGGCATCGTCGCGGTCGTCAAGAACTCCAACCGCGGCCGCGCCTGGGTCGGCCTGATCCTGAGCGCCCTGACCCTGATCATCGCCGCGGTGGTCCTCGCCTGGTTCGCGAACAAGGTCGGCGACTGCCTGGAGATGCCCACCGAACTCCAGCGGTACTGCGTCGAGCAGAAGTTCGGCATCCAGCTCCAGCCCGTGCCCTGACCCCCGCCCCCGCCCCCGCCCCCGCCCCCGCCCCCGCCCCCGCCCCCGCAAGGGGAGCGTGAGCGGGAAACCCGGCGGAGTCCCGCGACGCTCAGGTGACCGGCAGGTGGTCCGTGAGATCGGCCCGGGAGCCGCTGGCCGCGACGCGCCCGGCCGCCGTAGCCTCGGCCCAGGTCAGCCGCCCGGTGGCCAGCTCCAGCCAGGTCCGCGCGTCCGTCTCCACCACGTTCGGCGGGGTGCCCCGCGTGTGCCGGGGCCCCTCGACGCACTGCACCGCCGCGTACGGCGGGACCCGCACCTCGACGGTCCGGCCCGGGGCCGCGGCCGCCAGCCGGTCCAGCAGGTGACGCACGGCCAGGCGCGCCGCCTCCCGCTCCGGCCGGACGTCTCGCTCGTAGGCCCGCATGACCACGGTGACGCACGCGCCCAGCAGGGCGCCGGGGCTCTCGGGGCCGTCGTAGGGCGGCTCGCCGAGGGCGGTCAGCTGGGCGTCCAGGGCAGAGTGGATCTTGGCGGGATCGGGCTTGTGTGCTGGCACGCCCCCAATCATGCCCGCCCGCCGTACCCCCGCGTCGTCCTCCTCCGCCGGAGCACAGCCGGAGCGCAGCCGGACCACGGCCCGTTACCCGGCTATTCGCGACAAATGGTTCATCATCCGGGCAAACGTCGTTCACCTGGGGTTCGGCCGGTGCCCGTAGCGTCCCGGCCCGGAACATCTGCACACCCTTGGAGGCCCCTGTGGCGAACCCGTCGCCGCGCCGAATGCTCCCGCTGCTCACGAGCCCGCACAAGGGTGGTCGCAGCGCCATGACCTGCGAATTCCGCTGTGGCAACGCCTGCGCGCACGAGGTCGCGAACGCCAGCGGCAACGCCTACTTCGGTGACGTGGTCACCTCGGTCCTCTCCCGCCGCGGCATGCTCCGCGCGAGCGCGCTGGGGGCGCTGGCCGCCGGGGCCGGCGCGGCCGGGCTGGCCGGGGCCGCGCCCGCCGCGGCCGAGCCCACGCCGGAGGCCGAGGCCTTCAGGCACGGCGGCGACCGGGGCCGGGGCGGGCTCCGCTTCGCCGCGGTCGCGCCCAACAGGGAGGACCGCCTGGTCGTCCCCGAGGGCTATGAGTCGGCCGCCGTCGTGCGCTGGGGCGACCCCGTCCTGCCCGACGCCCCGGCGTTCGACTTCGAGAACCAGACGGCCGAGGCCCAGACCAGGCAGTTCGGCTACAACTGCGACTTCGTGACGTTCTTCCCCATGGGCGGCAGCCGCGGACTGCTGTGGGTCAACCACGAGTACTCCGACGAGGCGCTCATGTTCCGCGGCTACACCGGCGGGAACGCCGCGACCGAGGAGCAGATCAAGATCGCTCTGGCCGCGCACGGCGGCTCGGTCGTCGAGATCGAGCGGGTGGGCGGCTCCGGGCAGTGGAGGCTGGTCACGAGGGGCCGCCGCCGCTACAACCGGCGCATCACCGCGCAGACCCCCATGAAGTTCACCGGCCCGGCCGCGGGCGGCGACCTGCTGAAGACCGCCGCCGACCCGTCCGGCACCACCGTCCTGGGCATGCTGAACAACTGCGCCGGCGGCACCACCCCGTGGGGCACCGTGCTGAGCGGCGAGGAGAACTTCAACCAGTACTTCGTCCTGGGCAGCGGCGCCCCCGAGGAGCAGAAGGCCGGGCTCAAGCGGTACGGCATCGACATCACCGCGACGACCCCGGGCGGGCGGCGTTTCGACCGGGTCGAGGAGCGCTTCGACCTGTCCAGGCACCCGCACGAGGCCAACCGCTTCGGCTGGATCGTGGAGATCGACCCGTTCGACCCCGACTCCACCCCGATCAAGCGCACCGCCCTGGGCCGCCTGGCCCATGAGGGCGCCACCACCACCCTGGCCAAGGACGGCCGGGTCGTGGCCTACATGGGTGACGACTCCCGCTTCGAGTACATCTACAAGTTCGTCTCCAAGAAGCGCTACATCCCCGGCTTCGACCGCCACAACCGCACCCTGCTGGACGAGGGCACGCTGTACGTGGCCAAGTTCACCGGCGACAGCCCGGCCGCCGAGATCGACGGCACGGGCAGGCTCCCCGCCGACGGGCGGTTCGACGGCTCCGGCCAGTGGATCCCGCTGGTCACCGGGAACGTCTCGCACGTGCCCGGCATGACGGCCGCCGAGGTCCTCGTCTTCACCCGCCTGGCCGCCGACAAGGCCGGCGCGACCAAGATGGACCGCCCCGAGGACATCGAGCGCAACCCCGTCACCGGCGGCGTCTACGTGGCGCTGACCAACAACTCCAACCGGACCGCCGCCCAGGTGGACGAGGCCAACCCGCGTCCCTCCAACAGGCACGGCCACGTCCTGGAGATCGTCGAGCGGCGCGACGACGCCGGGGCGACCGCCTTCGCCTGGTGGCTGCCGCTGGTCTGCGGTGACCCGAACGACCCCGCCACCTACTTCGCCGGGTTCGACAAGACCAAGGTCTCGGCGATCTCCTGCCCGGACAACGTGGCCTTCGACCGCGACGGCAACCTGTGGATCTCCACCGACGGCAACGCGCTGGGCTCCAACGACGGCCTGTTCGTCATGCCGGTCACCGGCCGGGAGCACGGCTACCTGCGCCAGTTCCTGACCGTGCCGATCGGCGCGGAGACCTGCGGCCCCATGATCACTCAGGACCAGCGCAGCGTCTTCGTCGCCGTGCAGCACCCGGGTGAGGTCGACGGGGCCTCGCCGGAGGCCCCCGCCAGCCACTGGCCCGACGGCGGCACCAGCCAGCCCCGCCCCTCGGTCGCCGTGACCTGGCACACGCAGGGCAGGAAGATCGGTTCCTGATCCCGGTACGGCCCGCGTCCCGCCGGACCACGGCGCGGACCCCCGGGACGCGGGCCGCGCATCCCCTCTCCTCTCCCCCTCGCGAGCGCCCCGCCCGGCCCCCGCCCTACGCGGCGGGTACGGCGGGGCGCTCGCCCGCGTTCTCCCGCACCGCCGTACGGCCGGCGGTCCGGCGGGCCGTCCGCAGGGAGAACAGGCTGATCGGGACGCCCACCAGCACGATGGCCGCGGCGAGCACCAGCGTGAACTGGTAGGCGGACAGGAACGCCGGCAGCGGTCCGGCCCCGTCCGCGGCGTTCGAGGTCTGGCGGGCGTTGAGGATCGCGCCCAGGACCGTGATGCCGAGCAGGCCGAAGATCTCACGCGAGACGTTCAGCACGCCGGAGGCGACCCCGGCGCGGGCCTCGGGCAGGGTGCCCAGGATGGCGGTCGTCAGCGGCACCAGCAGACCGCCGCCCAGCCCGTAGAGCAGGAACCACGGCAGCAGGTCGCCGAACGATCCGCCCTCGCCGACGAAGGAGATCCCGAAGATCGCCGCGGCCATCAGCAGCAGGCCGCCGGCCACGGTCCGCGCGGTGCCCAGGGCGCCGCTGATCCTGGGGGCGAGGGCGGCGGTGACGGCCATGAGCAGGGCCATCGGCACGAACGAGGCCCCGGCCTCGACGGGGGAGAAGCCCAGCGCGTTCTGCAGGTACAGGGCGGTGAAGAAGTAGATCCCGAACACCCCGAACGCCCACAGGCCCATCGACAGCGTGCCCCCGCTGAACACCCGGGAGCGGAACAGCGACAGGTCGATCATCGGCTCCCGGCTGCGCGTCTCGGTCACGACGAAGGCCAGCGCCGAGGCCAGCGCGAGCCCGAAGGCCCCCAGGATCTCCGGGGAGGTCCATCCGGCGCCCTCGCCCTCGATGAGGCCGTAGGTCAGCGCGAACAGGGCCAGGCTGGAGGTGGCCAGGCCGGGCAGGTCCAGGCCGCGCCGCGCCCGGTCGCGGGGAGCCGGGCGGATGGCCCACAGGCCCAGGCCGAGGGTCAGGATCCCGATCGGCACGTTGATCAGGTAGATCCAGCCCCAGTCCCACCGCTCGCTGATGAACCCGCCGGTCAGCGGGCCGAGGGCGAGGGCGAGCGCGCCGACGGCGCTCCACAGGCCGACGGCGGTGCCCCGCTCCCTCGGGTCGGGGAAGGTGGAGGTGAGCAGGGCCAGCGCGGTGGGGGTCAAGAGCGCGGCCCCCACGCCCTGCAGCGCCCGGGTGGCGATCAGCGTCGTGCCGTCCCCGGACAGCCCTGCGGCCAGTGACGCGAGGGTGAAGACCCCGAGCCCGATCAGGAAGATCCGCCGCCCGCCGAACAGGTCGGCCAGCCGCCCGCCGACCAGCATGAGCCCGGCGAAGACCAGGATGTAGCCGCTCACGATCCACTCCAGCCCCGAGATGCTCAGCCCGAGGTCCCGCTGGATCGTCGGCAGGGCGACGTTGACCACGTTGTTGTCGAGATAGGTCATGAAGGTGGCCAGGGCGATCGCCCCCAGGGCCCACCACCTGCGGGTGTCCGTCATCAGCTTTCCTCTACATCGTAGATGTATTCAGTACATGTACGGCGTATATGTACGGTGGATAGTGGAACGTGTACGGCGTATAGTTGTCAAGCGTGATGGGAAAACTGACCCGTGAGGCGGTCGTCGGGCAGGCGCTGGAGATCGGTGACGCCGAGGGGCTCGGGGGGGTGACCATCCGGCGCCTCGCCCAGGAGCTGGGCGTCACGCCGATGGCGCTGTACTGGCACTTCAAGAACAAGGAGCAGCTCGTCGTCGGCATGGCCGACCACCTGATCCAGGGCTTCGTGATCGAGGAGGACTTCTCCGCCCCGTGGCGGGAGCAGCTGCACGAGCTCGTCACCGGCCTGGTCCGGGTGCTGCGCCGCCACCCGTGCGCCGTACAGGTGGTGGACGAGGTGGACCAGATGGCCGTGCCGAGCTTCCTGCGGGTGTGGGACACCGCCCTCGGCCTGGCCAAGCGGGCCGGCTTCGATTACGAGGAGAGCTGCCTGATCTCCCGGTACCTGCTGCAGGGAGCGATCGCCCTGGCCGGCGGGCCGATGAGGCGGCGCTGCCCCGGCCTGTCGGAGGGGGAGGCCGCCGAGCGCCTGCGCGTCAAGCGCCTGACCCTGCAGTCGCTGCCGCCCGACGTCTACCCGCACATCGTGGAGATGGCCGTCCCCCTGGCCGAGGGAGCCGACGCCGGTCTCTACGACACCTTCGGCGTCGACCTGCTCATCGGCGGGATCGAGGCGATGGCCGCCCGTCCGCACCGGTAGGCGCGTCTTGCGCCGCGGGGGCCGGCGGGGTCCTGCGGGGGCGGGCCAGGGCGGCCAGGACGGCGCCGGCCAGGGCGACGGCGAACAGCACGCCGTACGTCCTGCGGAATCCCTCCATGAGCTGCTCCACGGCGACCGGGGAGATGCGTGAGAGCGTGCCCGCGTAGACCTGTGAGCGCAGCCCGGGGCTGACCGTGCCGGTGAGCACGCTCAGGGTCAGGGCGACGCTGAGCACGATGCCGACGTTCATCACCATGAGCCTGAAGCCGTTCACCACGCCCAGGCTCCCGGCGGGCAGCGCCTTCATCACCTGGGTGGTGTTGCCGGTCAGGAACGTGCCGCTGCCGCAGCCGCACAGGAACAGGCCCACTCCGACGACCCAGTACGGCGTCGCCGGGGCGGTGTTCAGCATCAGCACCGCCAGTCCCGACGTGCTCAGCAGCGCGCCGCCCACGGACAGGACGTAGGGGGAGATCCGGCGGCCGACGGCGCCCGCGACGGGGGAGGCCAGCGCCATGCCCACCGGGACCGGCAGCACGCCCAGCGCGGCGGTGACGGCGTCGACGCCCCTGGCGGCCTGGAAGTACAGGGCGGCCAGGAGGATCAGCGACGCGCGGGCCAGCGCGTTGCAGAACGAGGCCAGGTTGGCGAAGGCCAGCATGCGCTCGCCGAACAGGCGCACGTTGAGCACCGGGTTCGAGGCGCGGCGCTCCACGACGACCAGCAGCGGGATCAGGACCAGCGCGACCGCCGCCCCCACGATCACCACCGGGCTGCCCGGCCCCCGCGAGCCCGCCTCGGAGAGCGCGATGAGCGCGGCCGACAGGGCGGCGAAGACGATCAGGTTCCCCAGGGCGTCCACCGGCTCGCGGGCGCCGCCGCGCTCGACCTTCCGCAGCGTGAACGCCCCCCAGACGAGGGCGATCAGGCCGGCGGGCACGTTCACCCAGAAGATCCACTGCCACCCGGCCGCCTCGGCGACCAGGCCGCCCAGCGTGGGGCCCGCGAGCTGGGCGACCGAGAGCGTGCCGATGTAGACGCCCATGCCCTGGCTGAGCCGGTCGGGCGGGAAGGCGTCGGTGATGATCACGGTCCCGTTGGCGAGGATCATCGCCGCGCCGATCGCCTGCACCGCGCGCATCGCGATCAGGAACCAGACGTTCGGCGACAGGCCGGCCAGGAGCGAGGCGACGGTGAACAGGGCGAAGCCGGCGAGGTAGACCTCCCGGCGGCCCAGCAGGTCGGCCACCCGGCCGAAGAACACCAGGGTGGCCGTGTTGACCAGCAGGAAGGCGAGCAGGATCCACCCGGAGGCGAAGGCGTCCGCCCTGAAGTGCCTGACCACCTCCGGCAGGGCCACGTTGAGCGTGCTCCCGGAGACGCCGATCAGCACCAGGCCGAGGCTGGTGACCGAGCAGACCCGCCACGCGTAGCGCAGCTTGGAGGCGTACTCCGGGGAGCCGGGGAGGTCCTGGGGAATCGCGACCATGACTCCCAGTGTGACGTACGGCGTACGCCCGTTTTGTCCGGGGTGGCGCCGGACGATGATCCGGCACGCCGTACCCGATGTGCCACGGGCCCGCGGTCCCGGACGCCGTCGCACGTCGCCCGGGGCGCGGTCACCTGGCGCGCTTGCGCAGTCCCTCCAGGTCGTGGACGACCACTCGGCGGCGGCCGGTCTCGATCAGGCCCCGGTCCCTGAGGGAGCGCAGGGCCTTGCTGACCGCCTCGCGCGAGGCCCCGGTCCATCCGGCCAGCTCGTCCTGGGAGAGCGGCAGCTCCACCCGGATCCCGCCGTTGGCGGGCCTGCCGTACCGCTCGGCCAGTTCCACCAGCCGGGTCGCCACCCGGCCGGTGGTGTCGAACGCGCCGTACTCGATCCGCTTGCGGTCGGCGTCGCGGACCCGGCCGGTCACCATCTGCAGCAGGAGCACCGCCACCCGGCCGTGCTCCTGCAAGAAGGCGGTGAAGTCGCGCAGGACGACGCCCTCCACCGGCTCCAGCGCGGTGACCGTGGCCGAGCGGGGCAGGCCGTCGATGACCGAGAACTCGCCGAGCAACGCGCCGGGCCCGCGCACGGCGAGGACCACCTCGGTGCCGTTCGCCGTGTGCGAGGACGCCTTGACCCGGCCGGAGGTCAGTATGAGCACCCAGTCGGACACGTCGCCCTCGGTCATCAGGGTCGCCCCCCGATCCCAGCGGCGCATCCGCCCCGCGGCGCGCAGCGCGGCGGCCTCGTCGGGGGTGAGTAGCGCGAGGAACTCGCCCGGCTCGGATGAAGGGCTCACGGGAACCTCCTGGCGGTGCGGCGCCGTGCGGTTGCCCTGTCGATTATGTCGGTACGGCCCCCGGGTGAAAAACGCATTCTCCCGTTCGGATCACCCGATCCGTATCCACCGTGTGAACGGCCATGAATTCCCCCGGTCTCACATCAATGCGGAGAGCACGTAGGCGTGCACGGGGTTCTCCTTGCCCTTCAGGCTCAGATCGCCCAGTGAGCGGGCCTGGGCCCGGGGGCCGATCAGGTCGAGGGTGGTCTGGCCGATCACGACGGTGCCGGGCTCGGCGATCCCCTCCAGCCGGGCGGCCACGTTCACGCAGTCGCCCATCGCGTTGAACCCGCGCAGCTGGGGGCTGCCGATGTTGCCGACCACGGCGGGGCCGGTGTTGATGCCGATCCTGAAACGCGGATAGCCGGGGCTCGTGGCGACGATCTTCTCGGCGGCCTCCTGCATGGCCAGGGCCGCGCGGGCCGCGGCCGCGGCGTGGTCGGCCTGGCGCGCCGGGGCGTTGAACAGCGCCAGCAGCGCGTCGCCGACGAACTGCACGATCGTGCCGCCGTTGCCGAGGATGATCGGCACCGCCGCCGAGTGATAGCGGTTCAGCATCTCCACGATCTCCGCGGGCGCCACCCGCTCGGAGAAGCTCGTGAACCCCTTCAGGTCGGCGAACAGCGCGGTGAGCTCGACCAGCTCGCCGCCCAGCTCGGCCGTCCTGGGGTCGGCCAGCAGGGACTTGGCCACGTCGGGGGACATGTACTGCCGGAAGAGGGTCTCCAGCTCCTGGTAGAGCCGGGCGTTCTCCAGGGCGATGGACATCTGGCCGGCCAGAGTGGCCGCCAGGGCGTCGTCCTGGGGGGTCCGGCCGACGGGCACCCGCAGGGCCCCGGCGAGCCGTCCCTTGACGGTCAGCGGGTGCACGACCGCGTCGCCGGACCGGACCGGCCCGCTCGCGGGGAAGTCGCCCTCGCGGTACTCGGCCGAGCCCATGGAGACCGTCCCGTCGGAGACCAGTGCGATGCGCACGTCCCCGTACGCCTGCCGCGCCCGTTCCAGCGACTGCACGAGCAGCTCGTTCTCGGGCAGCCCCACCCGGGCCCGGTTGCCCAGCTCCACCAGCGCGCCCAGCCGTTCCGACAGCTCCCGCTCGTTGGCCAGGGCCTCGCCCGCCCGGTCGAGCACGGCGGCCTGCGCCTCGGTGAGCCCGAACTTGCCCGCCAGCCGGGTCGCGACCGGGACCCGGCTGTCCGCGCTGCGCCGCAGGTGGCCGACGAGCTCCTCCAGGGCCCGCTCGTAGTCCGCCCGGATCCGCCGGACGGTCGCGGCCAGGGCGATCGAGTCGAACAGCCCGGCGGTGGAGCCCTCCCGGCGCGACTGGATGTGGGCGCCGTAGGCGACGAAGACGAAGGCGAAGGTGAGCAGCAGGTGCCACAGCCACCACGACAGGTGCCAGTTGCGGTGGTACATCCCGGCGAGCATCGCCTCGGCCAGCAGGGCGTAGGCGGTGATCATGCTGATCAGCATCGCCGCCGGGCGCCTGCGGTGGATCCGGAACAGCATCACCGCGGCGACGCCGTACAGCACCAGCCCGATCAGTTCGGCCCCGCCGAGACCGGCGCCCAGCGCCGGCGGCTTGGAGCTGAGCGGGGTGAGGCCGGGGACGAGTGAGAGCACTCCCCACACGACCAGCACCAGCGCGAGCCCGCCGCGCAGCCAGGCCTGATTGCGCAGTACGG
Source organism: Paraplanobispora takensis (assembly GCF_016863195.1). GTDB lineage: Bacteria > Actinomycetota > Actinomycetes > Streptosporangiales > Streptosporangiaceae > Planobispora > Planobispora takensis. The sequence goes on from NZ_BOOK01000048.1 coordinate 65,618, forward strand.
CGGAGGCGGCGCGCTCGTTCAGCGGCAGCGCCGAGGCGAGGGCGAACCCCGAGGCGATGAACAGGCCGACCGGCTGGGACAGGTCGAACCCGTAGCTGCCGTTCGGAAGGATGATCTGAGGGGTGGCCAGGCCGTGCATGAAGAAGAACCCGGCGCTGCTCAGGAAGACGAGAGAGACGAGGAGAAGCCTGGCGTCCGACCGCCGGGCCGAGGCCTGGCCGATCATGGCGCCCAGGACCACGTTGATCCCCGCCACGAGGATGATCAGCCAGAAGTGGCTGGGGTTGTGATGCCACTCGACGTTGATGTGCGGGTTGGCCAGCAGCAGCCACAGTCCCAGCAGCGGCAGGGCCAGGTGGAGCGTCCAGACCACCGCGCGGACCGGCTGCGTGGCCGGGGGAAGGTACGGCTCGCGCCCGGCGCCGCCTGTGTCCGCGGTGGCCGTCGGGTCGTTCGTCGGCACAGTGGCCTCCGTATTCAGCGGGGGTTCTCGACCCCCTGTAGCGTCCGTCCCCGTCCATCGGACAGGGCTCCCCCGAACGGTTTGATTATTCCGGTACCTCGCGGATGTCGCCAACGGCGTTTCCACCGGCCGGCGCTTCCCGATCGGCCCGCGGCTCCGGTGAGCCGGTCCGGGACCTCGTAGAACGACGGGGTGCTGAGCGACACGATGCTGATCGGCGGGTGCTGATCGGCGGGGTGCTGATCGACAGGGTGCGGTTCACGTGGACCGCACCCTGTTGGCTGATCTTGAGTGACCTGGTGTTCACGGCTTCGCAGCCAAAGCGTGATGTTCTCCGTGACAACTCTTGGAACGGTTGAAACGTGAAACATCCGACCCTCAGATCACACCAGTCCCCTGGTGTCGCAGAAAGGAAGCCCCGTGGCTTTCAACGTCCCGGGCGTGCGCACGATCAGTGTCGTGGCCGTCGGAGTGCTGGCCGGAACCATGCTCTCGGTGGGCGGCAGCGCAGTCGCCGCGACCGCCGGGGAGGAGGTGCACGCCTGCGTCCACAAGAAGACGCGTTACACCCGGATCGTCAACGCGACGGCCAAGTGCCGCACGACGGAGGTCCGCGTGACGTGGGGCTCCCAGGGTCAGCAGGGCGTGGCCACCGCCGGTCCGCAGGGTGAGCAGGGCCCGCAGGGCAAGCAGGGCCCGGTCGGTCCTGCCGGCCCCCAGGGCCCGCAGGGGTTCCGCGGCCCGCAGGGCAAGCAGGGCATCCAGGGCCCGAAGGGCGACACCGGCCCGCAGGGTCCCAAGGGCGACACCGGCGCCCCGGGCAAGGACGGCGAGACCGGCCCGCAGGGCAAGCAGGGGCCGCAGGGTGAGCAGGGCCCGCAGGGCAAGCCCGGCGAGAACGGCGCCCCCGGCAAGGACGGTGCCCCGGGCAAGGACGGCAAGGACGGGGCTCAGGGGCCGAAGGGCGAGCAGGGCCCGAAGGGCGAGCAAGGGCCGAAGGGCAACAACGGCTCGCAGGGCAACACCGGCCCGCAGGGCCCGCAGGGTCCGGCGGGCCCCGACGGCAAGAGCGCCTACGAGGTCTGGAAGGCCCAGCCCGGCAACGGCAACAAGACGCTGCAGCAGTTCTGGGAGTTCCTGAAGGGCCAGGGCGGCTCCTCCAGCCCCGACGTCACCGTCGCCACCGCCTCGTTCAACTTCGGCATCACGGGCGGCAGCGTGACCGCGAGCTGTGGCCAGGGCCAGATCGCCACGGGCGGCGGCTACAGCATCACCGGCACCCTGGGCGAGATCACCAGGAGCGCGCCCTCCGGCGGCACGCCGACCGGCTGGACCGTGTCCGGCGTGACCAGCAAGGGCACCGCCTACGCGGTCTGCATGTCCTTCTCCTGATCCCGGTGCGGGATTCCCGGCCCGGGACCTCCTGAGATCCCGAGACCTCCTGAGATAGGGCCCTCCGGATGGCTGCCGGAGGGTCCCACCCGGGATGCAGGGCCCGCCGTCTGCTCGGACGCCTCGGCGGCAGGGCCCTCGCACGGCGAAGGGGTACGGCTCACGCGAGCCGTACCCCTTCGTCCGTTGAAGCCTTCAGCTTCGTCCGTTGAAGCCGTCAGCCGAAGATGGCCGGCAGGGCGCCGGTGTGGACCTCGCGCAGCTCGGGGAGCGGGATCTCCAGGACCCCCTCGACCGTCAGCGCGGTGCCCCCGGTGGTGCCCAGGCCGTAGCACGGCACCTCGTGGGTCGCGCAGAGCTCGGCGAGGGCGTCGAAGGACTCCGGACGCACGGTCACCAGGGCGCGGGCCGCCGACTCGCTGAACAGGTCGGTGAAGGCGTCCTCGCCCGTCAGGGCCACCGAGCAGCCGACGCCCTGAGCCAGGCAGGCCTCCGCCAGGGCGATGGCCAGACCGCCGTCGGACAGGTCGTGGGAGCCGGTCAGCAGGCCGCGCGCGGCGGCCTCGACGAGCACGCGCGCCAGGGCGCGCTCGGCCTCCAGGTCGACCTCCGGCGGCAGGCCGCCGAGGTGGCCGTGGGCGACGTGCGCCCACTCCGAGCCGCCGAACTCCTCGCGGGTCTCGCCCAGCAGGACGACCTTGTCGCCCTCGCCGGTGAAGCCGCTGCGCACCCGCCCGGCCACGTCGTCGATCACGCCCAGCACGCCCACGACCGGGGTCGGGTGGATCGCGGCGGAGCCGGTCTGGTTGTAGAACGACACGTTGCCGCCGGTCACCGGGACGCCGAGGGTCTTGCAGGCGTCGGCCAGGCCGCGCACGGCCTCGGCGAACTGCCACATGACCTCCGGGTCCTCGGGGGAGCCGAAGTTCAGGCAGTTGGTCACCGCCAGCGGGGTGGCGCCGGTCACGGCCACGTTCCGGTAGGCCTCGGCCAGGGCGAGCTGCGCCCCGGCGTAGGGGTCGAGGCGGGCGTAGCGGCCGTTGCCGTCGGTGGCCAGCGCGATGCCGCGGGTGGTCTCCTCGGCGCCGGGCATGGCCTCGCTGATCCGCAGGACGCCGGCGTCGGCGGGCTGGGCCAGCACGGTGTTGCCCCGGACGTAGCGGTCGTACTGGGAGGTGACCCACTCCTTGGAGGCCAGGTTCGGCGAGCCGAGCAGCTGCAGCAGCGTCGCGCGCAGGTCCTCGGGCCGGGGCAGGTCCGCGGGCGTGGCGGCGTTGAGCGCGGCCTGGCCGTCCGGCTCGTGGAACGGGCGCTCGTACACCGGGCCCTCGTCGGCCGCGGTGCCCGGCGGGATGTCCACGATGGTCTCGCCGTGCCAGGTCATGACCAGGCGGCCGGAGTCGGTGACCTCGCCGATCACGGTCGCGGGGATGTCCCACTTGGCGCAGATCGCCATGAAGGCATCGATGTCGTCGGGGGTGACGACCGCCATCATGCGTTCCTGCGACTCGCTCATCAGGATCTCTTCGGGCCGCAGCGACGGGTCGCGCAGCGGGACCAGGTCCAGCTGGACGTCCATGCCGCCGGTGCCCTTGGCCGCCAGCTCCGTGGTGGCGCAGGAGACGCCGGCCGCGCCGAGGTCCTGGATGCCGACGACCACGTCGGCCTGGTACAGCTCCAGGCAGCACTCGATCAGCAGCTTCTCCATGAACGGGTCGCCGACCTGGACGCTGGGCCGCTTGGCCTGCGACTCGTCCTCGAAGGTGGCGCTGGCCAGCACGGAGGCGCCGCCGATGCCGTCGGGGCCGGTCAGCGCGCCGAACAGCACGACCTTGTTGCCGGGGCCGGGCGCGGTGGCCAGCTTGATCTGGTCCTTGCGCAGCAGGCCCACGCACAGCGCGTTGACCAGCGGGTTGCCGATGTAGCAGGGGTCGAAGACGACCTCGCCGCCGATGTTGGGCAGGCCCAGGCAGTTGCCGTAGTGGCTGATGCCCTCGACCACGCCGGGCAGCACCCGCCGCGTGTCGGACTGGTCGGCGCCGCCGAAGCGCAGGGCGTCCATGACCGCGATCGGCCGGGCGCCCATCGACATGATGTCGCGCACGATGCCGCCGACGCCGGTGGCCGCGCCCTGGTGCGGCTCGACGTAGGAGGGGTGGTTGTGCGACTCGATCTTGAAGGTGGCGGCCCAGCCGTCGCCGATGTCCACCACGCCGGCGTTCTCGCCCATGCCGACGAGCAGCGCCTCGGACTGCGGCGCCTTGGTGCCGAACTGGCGCAGGTGCACCTTGGAGGACTTGTAGGAGCAGTGCTCGCTCCACATGACGCTGTAGATGGCCAGCTCGGAGCTCGTCGGGCGGCGGCCGAGGATGTCGCGGACCCGGTCGTACTCCTCGCGCTTCATGCCCAGCTCGGCGTACGGCTGACGCTCGTCGGGGGTGTCGGCGGCGCGCTTGACGCTGTCGAGGGCAGAGGGCTGAGTCACGCGTTCACCAGCTTCTTCAGGATCGAGGTGAAGAACCCGCGGCCGTCGGTGCTCGGGGCGCCGGTCAGGTCCTCGACGGCGTGCTCGGGGTGGGGCATCAGGCCGACGACGTTGCCGGCCTCGTTGCGGACGCCGGCGATGTCGTTGAGGGAGCCGTTGGGGTTGCCCCCGACGTAGCGGAAGACGACCTGGCCGTTCGCCTCCAGGGCCGCGAGGGTCGCCTCGTCGGCGACGTAGCGGCCCTCGCCGTGCTTGATCGGGAGCACGATCTCCCGGCCCTCGGTGAAGTCCGAGGTCCACGGGGTGGCGGTGCTCTCCACCCGGATGCCCTGGTCGCGGCAGATGTAGTGCAGGCCGGCGTTGCGCATCAGCGCGCCGGGCAGCAGGTGGGCCTCGCAGAGGATCTGGAAGCCGTTGCAGGTGCCCAGGACGGGCAGCCCGGCCCGGGCGGCGGGGATCAGTTCCTCCATCAGCGGGGCGAAGCGGGAGATCGCCCCGCACCGCAGGTAGTCCCCGTAGGAGAACCCGCCGGGCAGGAAGACGGCGTCGACGCCCTTGAGGTCGCGGTCGGCGTGCCACAGCGGGACGGCCTCGCCGCCCGCGTGCCGCACGGCGCGGGCCGCGTCCTGATCGTCAAGAGTTCCGGGAAAAGTGACGACGCCCACGCGGGCAGCACTCATGGCAGCGTTCCCCTCCACAAACGAGCGCCGCGCCGACGTCTCACACAGCGGACGTCGGTCTGCGGCGGTGCGTTTAGGCTATCCGCTCCGCGCCGAAGGGTCATACCGGGATCCGTCTGATCGCACAGGCCGCCCCCGCCCGGACCTCGTGATCTTTGGAGGATCCTACGAACGCCACCCTGTGGCCGGGGGCGCCGGAAGGGATCGGGAGGCGTCCGCGAAGCGGTGATCAGACCGAGGCGAGCTCGCGGGGGCGCGCGGTCACGGCCTCCTCGTCGACGTCGAGCCGCTTGCGCAGGTGGACGGTCGTCCCCCGGCCCGGGGAGATCTCGAAGGAGATCTCGTCGACCACGGCCTGCATGATGAGGATCCCCCGGCCGTTCTCGATGTCGGAGGAGGGGTACTGCTCGGGGATCCGGACCTGGCCGCGCCCTTTGTCGATGACCCGGACGTCGCAGCGGCCGAGGCCGATGGCCGCCTCGACGTGGTAGCGGTTGGCGGGGCCGCCGTGGCGCACGGCGTTGCCGCACGCCTCGCTGACCGCGAGCAGGATGTCGGAGACGCAGTTCTCCGTGACGTGGAGGGAGCGAAGGGAGTCACCGAGTACTCTACGGACCATCGGAATGCCGATGGCCTCTCTTGGCAGAGCCAACGAGAACTCGATATCCACCGGATTCCTCCCGGGGCCAGACGTCACCTTGTGAAGGTTTCCCGCCCCGAATCCGGCCTAACCGCAAAATAACTGTGATGTTATCCGCCGTTGGTCAAGGCGTGGCGTTCAGCAGGCTCTCTAGACCAATTCCTGTGGCCGGGCCGGAATGGTGTGTTACATATGTGGCTGTTTGTGCCTCGATGGAGGCAGGCGTTCACGCCTCGACGGTGACGGTGAAATCTTCGATCACCGTATTCGCCAAAAGGGTCTCCGCCATCTTTCGGACATCCGAAAGCGCGGCCTCGTCCGCCGGGCCCTCGAGTTCCACCTCGAACCGCTTGCCCTGCCGCACCGCGGAGACACCGGAGAAGCCGAGCCGGGGGAGCGCGCGGGCGATGGCCTGGCCCTGCGCGTCGAGAATCTCGGGCTTCAGCATGACGTCGACGATGACGCGCGCCACGGTGTTCCTCCAGGTGTCACGGGACGGTCGGGCGCCTCAAGCGTAACGGTCCCGGACGGGCGGTCGTCGCCGGGGCCGGGCTGGCGCCCGGAAGGCGGGATTCTCCGGGAATGCGAAGATCTTGGCAGGGGGTGGGCGGGGGGATGAAAGCCGGGCGACGGGGGAACGGGGAAGGCATGGACGCCGGAGCAGGTCTTGCGCACAGGTATGTGACCTCTGCCACGATGTCCACAAGCGCTGACGAACCCCTACCAGACGGATCCGATGCGTCGCTAACCGGCCGGTCGGCGGCAGCGATCCTGCCGAGGCGGCCCCGAGCACACAGGAGCGGCACGTGACAGCCGACGCCTCTCGTGGTGCGCAAGCACCCCCCGAGCTCGTCCAGTTGCTCACCCCCGAGGGAGAGCGGGTCGAGCATCCCGACTACGACATCGACCTGACACCCGAGGAGGTCCGCGGCCTCTACCGCGACCTCGTCATGATCCGCCGGGTCGACCTGGAGGCCGTCGCCCTGCAACGCCAGGGCGAGCTGGGAATCTGGGCCTCCCTGCTCGGCCAGGAGGCCGCGCAGATCGGTTCCGGCCGGGCGCTCACCGAAGCGGACATGGCCTTCCCGACCTACCGCGAGCACGGCGTGGCCTGGTGCCGCGGCGTCGATCCGCTGAACCTGCTCGGCCTGTTCCGCGGCGTCAACCACGGCGGCTGGAACCCCGCCGAGCACAACTTCCACCTGTACACGATCGTGATCGGCAGCCAGACGCTGCACGCCGTCGGGTACGCCATGGGCATCCAGCGCGACGGGGCCGTCGGCGAGGACGGGGCCGCCACGATCGTCTACTTCGGTGACGGCGCCACCTCCCAGGGCGACGTCAACGAGTCGTTCATCTGGGCGTCGGTCTTCAACGCGCCCGTGGTGTTCTTCTGCCAGAACAACCAGTGGGCCATCTCCGAGCCGCTGGAGAAGCAGTCGCGGATCCCCCTCTACCGCCGGGCCAGCGGGTTCGGCTTCCCCGGCATCCGGGTGGACGGCAACGACGTGTTCGCCTGCCTGGCCGTCACCCGCCAGGCGCTGAAGAACGCCCGCGAGGGCCAGGGGCCCACGCTCATCGAGGCCTTCACCTACCGCATGGGCGCCCACACCACCTCCGACGACCCGACCCGCTACCGGGTGCAGGACGAGCTGGAGGCCTGGAAGCTCAAGGACCCGATCGAGCGGGTCCGGGCCTACCTGTTCAAGAACCAGCTGGCCGACCAGGCGTTCTTCGACAAGATCGACGCCGAGGCCGACGAGCTCGGCCGCGACGTGCGCAGGCGCTGCCTGGAGATGCCCGATCCCGAGCCGCTGGAGATCTTCGATCACGTCTACACGGAGCCGCACCGGTTGATGGACGAGGAGAGAGCACGGTTCGCCGCCTACCTCGCCGGGTTCGAGAGCGAGGAGAGCAGCCGATGACGACGCTCACCCTGGCCAAGGCCCTCAACGAGGGCATGCGCAAGGCCATGGAGGACGACCCCAAGGTCCTCGTCATGGGCGAGGACGTGGGCAAGCTCGGCGGCGTGTTCCGGGTCACCGACGGGCTGCAGAAGGACTTCGGCGAGGACCGGGTGATCGACACCCCGCTGGCCGAGTCGGGCATCATCGGCACCGCCATCGGCCTGGCGCTGCGCGGCTACCGCCCGGTCTGCGAGATCCAGTTCGACGGCTTCGTCTTCCCGGCCGCCGACCAGATCATCACCCAGCTCGCCAAGATGCCGCTGCGCTCGCTGGGCGCGATCAGGCTCCCGGTGGTCGTGCGCATCCCCTGCGGCGGCGGCATCGGGGCCGTGGAGCACCACAGCGAGTCCCCCGAGGCGTACTTCACCCACACCGCGGGCCTGCGGGTGGTGGCCTGCTCCAACCCGGCGGACGCCTACACGATGATCCAGCAGGCGATCCGGTGCGACGACCCGGTCGTGTTCTTCGAGCCCAAGCGGCGCTACTGGGACAAGGCCGAGGTCGACACCTCCCCCGGCGAGGGCGACTGGCCGGCCTTCGACCAGGCCCGTGTCGCCCGCTCCGGCGCCGACATCACCCTGCTCGCCTACGGCCCGATGGTGAAGACCTGCCTGGAGGCCGCGGCGGCCGCCGAGGAGGACGGGCGCTCGGTGGAGGTCGTGGACCTGCGCTCGCTCAACCCGCTGGACATGCCCGCGGTCGCGGAGTCCGTACGGCGCACCGGGCGGTGCGTGGTGGTGCACGAGGCGCCCGTCTTCAGCGGCTACGGCGCCGAGCTCGCCGCCCGGATCACCGAGGAGTGCTTCTACAGCCTGGAGGCTCCGGTGCTGCGCGTCGGCGGGCCGTCCACGCCGTACCCGCCCTCCCGGCTGGAGGAGCACTATCTGCCCGACCTGGACCGGGTGCTCGACGCCGTCGACCGCTCGTTCGCGTTCTGAGAGGGAGCTGATGAAGGAGTTCAAGCTCCCCGATGTGGGAGAGGGCCTGACCGAGGCGGAGATCGTCCGCTGGCACGTGAAGGTCGGCGACCCGGTCAAGGTCAACCAGACCATCGTGGAGATCGAGACCGCCAAGGCCGTGGTCGAGCTGCCCTGCCCGTTCGAGGGCGTGGTCTCGGCGCTGATGGCCGAGGAGGGGCAGACCGTCGACGTGGGCAGGCCGATCATCGCGGTCGACGACGGGTCGGGCCCGGCGGCCGGGTCCGGCGGCGCGGCGGCCGGGGAGGCGCTGTCCGGCGGGGAGGGCGGTACGGCCGAGCGCGCGGGGCGGGACGAGGCCCTGGCCGACGACATGGTCCCGGCCGCTCCCAAGGAGGAGCGCCAGCCCGTGCTGGTCGGCTACGGCGTCAAGATGGGCGCGGCCAAGCGCCGCCCGCGCAAGCAGCCCCCGGCGTCCCCGCCCTCCGGCGTCTCCGCGACCCCGGCCGCCGCGGCGCCGGTCGCGCCGGCCCCGGTCCCGGCTCCTGCGGGGAACGCGCCCGCCGGCGCCGCCCCGGCGGTCTCCGGGATGAACGGCCCCGGTACGGGCCGCGCCGCCGTACTGGCCAAGCCGCCGGTGCGCAAGCTCGCCAAGGACCTCGGAGTGGACCTCGCCACCCTCTCCGGGACAGGGCCGCAGGGCTCGATCACCCGAGAGGACGTGCACTCGGCCGCGAACGCCGCACCCGGATGGGAGAGCGAGCCCGCCCGCCCGGCGGCGCGCGCCGTACCGGCCGGGGGCGAGGAGCGGATCCCGATCAAGGGGGTGCGCAGGGCGACCGCCCAGGCCATGGTCTCCTCGGCGTTCACCGCCCCGCACGTGACCGAGTTCCTCCAGGTCGACGTGACCGCGACAGTGGAGGCGGTGGCGCGGCTGCGCGCCCTGCCCGACTTCGCCGAGGTCAAGGTCTCGCCGCTGCTGCTGCTCGCCAAGGCGGTGCTCGTCGCGGCCCGCCGCCACCCGATGATCAATTCGGCATGGGACGAGGCGGCGCAGGAGATCGTGGTCAAGCACTACGTGAACCTGGGCATCGCCGCCGCCACCCCGCGCGGCCTGATCGTCCCCAACGTCAAGGACGCCCACGCCCTGTCGCTGCCGGAGCTCGCGGCGGCGCTCGGCGCGCTGACCGAGACCGCGAGGGCGGGCCGCACCCAGCCCGCCGACATGGCGGGGGGCACGTTCACGATCACCAACGTGGGCGTGTTCGGGGTGGACGCGGGGACCCCGATCCTCAACCCGGGCGAGTCCGCGATCCTGGCCTTCGGCCAGATCAGGGACCTGCCGTGGGTGGTGGACGGGCAGATCGTGCCGCGCAAGGTGTGCACGCTGGCGCTCTCCTTCGACCACCGGATCGTGGACGGCGAACTCGGCTCGCGGTTCCTGCGCGATGTCGGCGACATGCTGGAGGACCCGCTGCGCATGCTCGCCTGGGGCTGAGCCGGCCGCGGATCCCACGGGGCGGGGCGGCGCGGGCCGTCCCGCCCGCCGGCCGTACGCTGGCGGGGCATCCGAACCGAAAGGACGACCATGTTCCGCCACGTCGTGCTGTTCACCTGGGCCGATGACGCCACCGACGAGCAGAGGGCCGCGGTGGCGACCGAGCTCGGCAGGCTCCCCGGGATCATCCCCGAGATCCGCTCCTACACCCTCGGCACCGACGCCGGGGTGAACCCGGGCAACTACGAGTTCGCCCTGGTCGCGGACTTCGACAGCGCCGACGACTATCTCGTCTACCGCGACCACCCGGCCCACCAGGCGGTGATCGCCCAGTACGTCAAGCCGATCCTGGCCTCCCGCTCGGCCGCGCAGTACTCCTACTGAACGCCGGCCGGGGCTCCGCACCGCCCGACCGCGGTCAGAACTCCGGCGGGTTGTTCTCCCGGTGCATCAGGCGGTTGTCGGAGGTGCTGCCGCGCCGCGGGGCGAGCAGGATGCTCAGCACCACCCCCACCCCGCCGACGATCATGAAGATCAGGCCGATGACGTCGATGTGCACGTCCTTGCCCAGGACGTCGGGCTCGATGGCGAACCGGAGGATGGCACCGAGCGTGAGAAAGAAGATGCTGACCCCGACACCCATCCGGACCTCCGGGCACACTTAGCGGCCAGGTAAACAACACGTTCGGGGTCGGTCATACCCGCCCCGGCGTGCGCAAAATCGCGGTCTCAGGCCCAGCGCAGCGGGCGGGGCCGATAGCCGGCCGGCTCCCTCGGCGTCCCCGCGTGCGCCATGGCGCGCAGGTCCTTCCTGCGCGGCGGGGCGGAGGGGAACAGCGACTTGGCCCTGGCCGTCGGGCCGGAGGAGCCGAGCCAGACGCGCACGCCCAGCGCCTCGGACACCGCCGCCGGCCAGTCGGTGACCCCGTCGACGTAGTGCGGGCGCGCCTCGCCCAGCCGGGCGGTGAGCGCGGCCTGGCCCGCCAGGTCGCCCCTGCGGCCCACCGGCAGCTCCCCGATGCCGTAGGAGTCGCACATCCGCGACACCGGCGCGTCCAGGTGGGTCAGGGCCAGGGCGTCCACCCCGCCGGCGACCGCCAGCGCGTAGCGGTGGGCCACGGCGTCGAAGTGCCCGGTCCTGAACGGCCCCTGCCAGCGGCCGTCGCCGTTGTGCGGCTCGGGCAGGGCCAGGCCGGGGTCCTCGGTGACCAGCGGTCCCGGCCCGTGCCGCGGCGTGTAGGTGCGCAGCACGCCGAGCCGTACGGCGTGCACCCCCTCCAGCAGCGCGAGCGCGTTGTCGAAGGTCGTCGTGCTCCAGGTCGTGTGGGGGTGGAAGCCGTGCCACTCGTCGAGCAGCACCCCCTGGGCGCCCTCGAAGACGACGGGCCTGCGGCGCAGCAGCTGGGTCATGTGAGAGGAGTCGACCAGGGCCACCCGCCCGGCGAACGCCCGGTAGGCGGCCACGCAGTCGGCGACCGGGGGTCCGCCGGCCCCCAGCCGCTCGCGCAGCAGGTTCAGCTTCTGGGCGAGCAGCCCCGGCCGCTCGCAGTCGCCGACCTTGGGCGCCACGAACGGGTTCTCCAGCGCGTAGGCCATCGTCTCGCCGACGCCCATCCCGCAGGACCCGTGCCGGTCCTCGCCGCGCGCCAGCTCGCGGGCCCGGCCGGCCTCGACGTGGTACGGCGTGGCGAGCAGGGCCTCCCGGTCGACGGTGATCATGTCGTAGGGGCGCGAGACGCCGAGCCGGCGCAGGTGCTCGGCCTCGGCGGTCAGCGCCAGGGGGTCGACCACCACGTACCGGGACAGGTGGGTCGGGACGCCGCGCAGGGTCCCGGACCCGAACTGGGAGAAGGTGTGGTGGCGCCCGTCGGGCAGCACCACGTTGTGGCCGGCCTGGGCGCCCCCGTTGAACCTGACCACGGCGGCGACGTCGCCCTGCGCGCAGAGCCAGTCGACGACCCCGCCCTTGCCCGCGTCGCCGTACCCGAGATCGACGACGATCATGTGGTCCTTCACAGCCGTGTCACCCCGCTCGCGCCGTGGTCGAGGCCGAGACCGTCGCTCACCACCAGGGTTCCGCGATCCAGCCGGGCCAGCGCCTTGGACACCGAGGCGCCGGCGGCCGAGCCGAGTTCCTCCAGGTCGTCGAGCCCCTCGGCGAGGTCGATGGCGTCCTCGCCGAGACCGACGGTGAGCGCGATGGTCTCGGAGACCGCGTCCAGGTCGTCCAGCTCCAGCACGTTCTGCCCGAGCAGCGCGCGCCAGGCGTCGAGCACGTCGCGGTTGCCCGCGTAGCTCGCCCCGGCGGGCAGGATGTAGTAGACGTCGTACATCCGGGTCAGCTCACCGACCATCTCGGCGATCGGGATGTCCCGTTCCAGCCGGTCGCCGATCACGTCGCGGACCTCGCGCCGCTTCACCTTCCGGTAGGGCAGCTCGTCCCCGATGATGAACAGATAGCCGCGGCGCCCCCGCTTCTCGAAGCAGTCGATCGAGGTGTGCCGGGCCATGAAGTACATCGCCAGCTCGTAGGACTCGGTCATCTGACCGCCGCCCCCGCCCTCCAGCAGGATGTTGCCCAGCTGCTCGTCCATGCGGTTGTCGGACTCGAACTGCCCGACCTGCAACGGCGCCCGGTCGCACGTGGCGTCGCCGATCGCGCCGAACATGATCTGGGGGTCGACGGCGTACCCCTTGCGCAGCAGCAGGCCGAGCAGGTCCGGCAGCTTGGTCTGCAGCGCGCGGGGCACCCCGCCCATCGAGCCGGTCACGTCGAAGAGCACGGCCACGGCCAGCGACTGGGGATGTTCGTCGGAGTCGCGGCTCTCGCGGACCCGCACGCCGTGGGGGTCGAGGTCCTCGTGCACGGTGCGGGCGCCCCTGTCGCTGTAGGCGAAGGCGCTGGCGCCGCTGTCGGCGCGCAGGCGCTCGGCGGCGGAGTAGACGTCGGTGGACCAGATTCCGCTTCCCATGGGGACTCCTGTTTTCCGAAAAGGTCGTGCTGGAGGGGCGTGCTAGAGGTGGAGCGGCCGGTACTTCCGCGGGCCGTAGAGGTCGTCGAGGAGCTCGTCGAGTTCGGCGAGCAGGCGCCAGGCGTCGTGCGGGGGACTCAGCAGACTCCCCCGTACGAAGGCGCGCATCGGTGCGGGCAGATGGTGCGTGTCACCGTCCGGCCCGCCCATGAGCGCGGCGACGCAGCGGGTGGCCAGGCGGATGTCGAGGGCCGCGGTGGCCGGCTCCCCGGCGAGCGCGCCGGGCGGGTAGTCGTCGCGGTGCCGGGAGACCAGGGCGGTCAGCGGGCTGCCGACCGGGACCGACAGGCTCCAGTCGACGAGGATCAGCCCGTGCTCGATCGGGTGGACCAGCACGTGGTGGCCGAAGACGGCGCCGTGCACGATCCCGGCCCGGTGGGCGGTGCCGATCGCGACCAGCAGCCGCCGCCAGATCCACGCCGCGTCCCGGGGGTCCAGCCGCGGGCGGCGGCGGGAGATCTCGGTCAGCGTCAGGAAACCGTCCGGCGCCCGGCTGATCACGTTGGCCTGCCGCTCCGTCCCGTCCGAGCGGTGCCGGAAGGACTCCACCAGCCGCGGCACGTACGGCAGGAGCAGCGGGTCGCCCTCGCGCTCGACGGTCCGGAGCGTCTCGGCCTCGCGCCGCATCAGGTCGTTGTCGGCCGGGCTGCGGGGCAGCTTGACGAGGGTGTCGCCGTCGGTCCGGTAGAGCACGGCCGTGGCCCCGCGTCGCAGGACCCCGCCGAGACGGTAGGTCCCCCGCCTGGTGGTGATCACCGTCTCGCCGTCCCGTTCCCCGCCGGGCCCGCCGCCCCGCTCTCCGCCCGCGCTCCCGTGGCGGGCGGAGGAGGCGCGGTCCGAGGCGGCGGCCCCGCCCGGCCCGGGGGCGGAACGGGTGGAGGTGGGACGGATGGGGGCGGAACGGGCGGCCCACAGCCCGGCCAGCCTGACGAAGGCCGCGGTGGCCTCCGCGCCGGGGGCCAGGTCGGGGTGGAGGAGCCGGGCGAGCCGGCGGTAGACGGTGCCCGGCGCGTCGCCGCCGAACAGGTCGTGCGGGGCCCCGGCCGCGTTGACCAGGGCGATCGCCTCGTCCGTCGTCGTCGTCGCCCGCCTCGCCGCCCGCCCGGTGTCGGCCGGGTCCCGTCCCGGCCCGGTCGCGGCGTTCACCGGATCTCCTCCTCCCGCTCCGGTCGCAGCAGAGCGGGGTGGAGGAGCCGGGCGTCTCCGGCGCGGTAGAGCTTGGCCCGGGGCCCGCCCCGGGCGCCGCCGCTCTCGGTGGTCTCGCCGGTGCCCTCGACGAACCCCGGAACCGAGAGGATCTTCCGGTGGAAGTTGCCCGCGTGCAGCGGGACCCCCCACACGCTCTCGTAGACCCGGCGCAGCTCGGAGATCGTGAAGGTCTCGCCCACGAACGCGGTGGCCAGCGGGGTGTACTCCAGCTTGGCCCGCGCCCGCTCCAGGGCGTGGCCCAGGATGCGCTCGTGGTCGAAGGCGAGCTTCGGCAGGTTGTCGATGCCGTACCACGCGGCGTCGGCGGCGTCGGAGCCCGCCCGGGGGTCGGGCAGGTCCGGGGCGAAGGCCAGATAGGACACCGAGACGATCCGCATCCGGGGGTCCCGGTCCGGCGCGCCGTAGCTGGCCAGCTGCTCGATGTGGACCCGGTCGGTCATCCCGGTCTCCTCCGACAGCTCCCGCAGCGCGGCCTGGTCCAGGTCCTCGCCCGGCCGGATGAACCCGCCCGGCAGCGCCCACCGCCCCGCGTAGGGCGGTTCGCCCCGCTCGACCAGGAGAACGTGCAGCACGCCCCCGATGATCGTGAGCGCCACGACGTCGACCGTCACGGCGACCGCCGGATAGGCCCGCGGATCGTAGCCGGCCAGGTATTCACTCTCACTCATCGCCTGTCCTTCTCAAACTGAGACAATCTCAGTATGAGAAGGACTTGAGGCCCTGTCAATCCGCAGTTTCGGTGGCGATGTGTAACGCAAATCACTCATGTCGATCGCCCACCCGCCGACCGGTGGTGTGTCGTAACAGGTCGGAAGGTCAGAGCGTGATCAATCTTCGGAACACCCCCATCCTGGCGAAGCTGGCCGTGCTCGCCATGGTCGCCGTCATCGGAGTCCTCGCCGTGGGGGTGAGCAGGTTCGCGGACATCGAGCCGACCGAGCTCGCCGCACGCAAGGCGAAGGTCCAGAGCCTGGTGGAGTCGGCGCGCTCGGTCGTGGAGAGCTACCACGAGCAGGCCGCGAAGGGCGTCCTCACCGAGGAGCAGGCGAAGGCGGCCGCGCTGACCGCGGTGAAGGCGATGCGTTACGGCGGGGGCGACTACTTCTGGATCAACGACATGGGCCCCGTGATGGTCATGCACCCGATCAAGCCCGAGCTGGACGGCAAGGACCTGTCGGGCAACGCCGACCCCGACGGCAAGCTGCTGTTCGTCGAGTTCGTCAAGGTGGTGCGGGCCCAGGGCGCGGGCTTCGTCGAGTACCAGTGGCCCAAGCCCGGCAAGGAGGAGCCCGTCGCCAAGCTGTCGTACGTCGCGGGCTTCCAGCCGTGGGGATGGGTCATCGGCACCGGCATCTACGTCGACGACATGCAGGCGACCGTCCTGGACAAGGAGCGGAGCACCGTCCTTCAGACCGGCGCGGTCGTGGGCGCCGTGCTCGTCGTGCTCGTCCTGGTCGGACTGGGCATCTCCCGGCCGGTACGGGCCCTGACCGCCGCGACCCGCAAGCTCGCCGACGGCGACTCCGACGTGACGCTGCCGCCGGCCTCGCGTGACGAGATCGGCCGGATGGCCGCCGCCCTCGGCGTGCTGCGCGACGACCTCGCCGGCAAGCAGGTTCTGGAGCGCGAGCACGGGGAACTGCGGGCACGGGCGGAGGAGGAGCGCCGCCGCTCCGTCGAGACGCTCGCCACCCGGCTGGAGGCGACGGTCTCGACGGTCGTCGCCCGCCTCGACGAGGCGGTCCTGGCCATGCGGGACGGCGCGGCGGAACTGGGCACCACCACCGGCGGGCTGACCGAGACCGTGCGCGAGATCTCCCACCTGGCCGAGCAGTCGAGCGCGACGGCGGCGCAGGCGGCCACCGAGACGGCCAGCGCCGGCGGCACGGTCAACGGCCTCACCGCGGCGGCCGAGACCATCGGCGGCGTGGTGGAGGTGATCCGGCGGGTCGCGGCCCAGACCAACCTGCTGGCGCTCAACGCCACCATCGAGGCGGCCAGGGCGGGCGACATCGGCAAGGGCTTCGCCGTGGTGGCCAACGAGGTCAAGGAGCTGGCGCAGCAGAGCTCGCAGGCCACCGACGAGATCGCGCGCGAGATCGAGGCGATCCAGCACACCTCCCAGGGCGCCGCGCAGGTCATCGACCGCATGGCCCACGCCGTGCGCAGCCTCGGCACCAGCACCGGGGAGGTCGCCGCGGCGATCGCGGGTGAGAACGGGGACGCGCAGAACGTGAGCGTGCGGCACTCGGCCGAGGCGACCGGCCGGGTGGCCGCCCGGATCGAGAGCCTGTCGGCGGACCTCGCCGCCGAGGCGGGCCGCCTGCAGTCGGAGTTCTCCCGGCTCCTGGCCGAGATGCGGCACTGACGACACCCGCCGCCCGGCCCGAGGCCGAAGCCCGGGTCGTCCACCGCGCGGGCCGTACCGGCACCGGCCGCCGGGGATCTCACAGGGTTCTCCCGGCCCGTTCTCCCGGCCCGGCGGGACCGTGGAGGAGGGGAATGGAGAGAGGGCGGCCCCGTGTGGCACACGGGACCGCCCTCTCATCGCCTACCTGCCGCGGGAGCAGGTGACCTTTCTCAGAACGCGTCCTCCGGCAGCTCCATGAGCTCCTGGTCGGTGGCGGCCATGATGCGGCGCTCGGCGGCCAGCCTGGGCAGGACGGTCTGGGTGAAGAAGGAGGCGGCCGCGACCTTGCCGGTGTAGAAGGCCTTGTCCGTGTCGGACTCGCCCAGGGCCTTCAGGGCGATCTCGGCCTGGCGCAGGAGCAGCCAGCCGATCACCAGGTCGCCCAGGGCGAGCAGGAACCGGGTGGTGTTGAGGCCGACCTTGTAGACCTCGGCCGGGGTCTCCAGCGAGCCGAGCGCCCAGCCGGCCATGGTGTCGGCCATGGCCTTGACCTCGTCGGCGGCCTCGTCGAGGAGCTTGCGCTCCTCCTTCAGCCGGCCGTTGCCGGCCTCGGAGGCGGCGAAGGCCTTGACGTCGGTGTAGAGCGAGCCGAGGGCGACGCCCTGGTTGCGCAGGACCTTGCGGAAGAACAGGTCCAGGCCCTGGATCGCGGTGGTGCCCTCGTAGAGGGAGTCGATCTTGGCGTCCCGGATGTACTGCTCGATCGGGTACTCCTGCAGATAGCCGGAGCCGCCGAAGGTCTGCAGCGAGCGGGCGAGCATCTCGTAGGAGCGCTCGGAGCCGACGCCCTTGACCAGCGGGAGCAGCAGGTCGTTCATCGCCTCGGCGTGCTCGTCCCGGCGGCCCTCGAACTCGGCGATCTGCACCGCGTCCTGGTAGGTGGCGGTCAGCAGGACCAGCGCCCGCATGCCCTCGGCGTAGGCCTTCTGCAGCATCAGCTCGCGGCGCACGTCCGGGTGGTGGGTGATGGTCACGCGCGGGGCGGACTTGTCGGCCATCTGGGTCAGGTCGGCGCCCTGGACGCGGGACTTGGCGTACTCCAGCGCGTTCAGGTAGCCGGTGGACAGCGTGGCGATGGCCTTCGTGCCGACCATCATGCGGGCCTGCTCGATGACCATGAACATCTGCTTGATGCCCTCGTGCACGTCGCCGACCAGGGTGCCGATCGCCGGGTGCTTGTCGCCGAAGGTGAGCTCGCAGGTCGTGGAGACCTTCAGGCCCATCTTCTTCTCGACGTTGGTGACGTAGACGCCGTTGCGCTCGCCGAGCTCGCCGGTCTCCAGGTCCACGTGGTACTTCGGCACCAGGAACATCGACAGGCCCTTGGTGCCGGGGCCGTGGCCCTCGGGGCGGGCCAGCACCAGGTGGAAGATGTTCTCGGCCATGTCGTGCTCGGCGCTGGTGATGAAGCGCTTGACGCCCTCGATGTGCCAGGTGCCGTCGGGCTGCTGCACGGCCCTGGTACGGCCGGCGCCCACGTCGGAGCCCGCGTCGGGCTCGGTGAGCACCATGGTGGAGCCCCACTGCCGCTCGATGGCCGTCTCGGCGAAGCGCTTCTGCTCGTCGTTGCCGATGGTGTGCAGGATGTGGGCGAAGCCGGGACCGCTGGAGTACATCCAGATCGCCGGGTTGGCGCCCAGGATCAGCTCGGCCAGCGCCCAGGCCACGCTGCGCGGCACACCGGGGCCGCCCAGCTCGACGGGCAGGTCGAGGTTGGTCCAGCCGGCGTCGCGGAAGGCGGCGTACGACTTCTTGAAGCCCGCGGGCATGGTCACCGAGCCGGTCGCCGCGTCGAAGACCGGCGGGGTGCGGTCGCCCTCCTCGAAGGAGTCGGCGAGCACGCCGGTGGCCATGCGGTTGAGCTCGTCGAGCATGCTGCGGACGATGTCCTCGTCCAGCTCGGCGTAGCGGCCGGTGCCCAGGATGTCCCGGCGTCCGAGCATCTCGAAGAGATTGAACTCCAGGTCACGGATGTTGCTCTTGTAGTGGCCCATGGGGTCTGCTCCTTGGAACGGGCGAGCTGGGACTCGGGACGTACTGGTGAGTAACCTTACCTGGAATGCTACCCGCCGGTAACCCCTAGAAAACAGCAGGCATAGGGGCGTTTGTCACATGTCCTGAGGGAAGAGCGATCACATGGCGCTTCCCCCGCTCCGCCCGGCTGGCCTCCCGGACCCCCAGCCGCTGCGGAAGGTGCTGGGCCCGGGAGTCATCGCGGCGGGGGTCGGCCTCGCCTCCGGGGAGTTCGTCCTGTGGCCCTACATCTCCGCCAACGTCGGCCTGGTCTTCCTGTGGGCGGCGGTGGTCGGCGTGGTCGCCCAGTACTTCCTCAACATGGAGATCGAGCGCTACACGCTCGCCACCGGTGAGACCGCCCTGGCCGGGTTCAGCCGCCTGTGGCGGCACTGGGGCCTGATCTTCGCCCTCATGGCGGTGCTGGCCAACATCTGGCCCGGCTGGGCCACCAGCTCGGCCACCGTGCTCACCTACGCCGTCGGCGGGGGAGACGTCACCGTCATCGCCGTGGTCGAGCTGCTGCTGATCGGCGCGGCGCTCACGCTGTCCCCGGTCATCTACCGGACCGTGGAGGCGACCCAGTTCATCAAGGTCGGCGCGGTCATCGTCTTCCTGGTGATCGCTCTGTTCCTGGCCATCACCGGGGACGCCTACCGCGGGCTGGGGGAGGCGGTCACCCACGTCGGCCAGGTCCCCGCCCAGCTCGGCGCGGCCCTGGTGCTGGGCGCCATGGCCTTCGCCGGAGCCGGCGGAGGGCAGAACCTCGTGCAGAGCAACTGGATCCGCGACAAGAACATGGGCATGGGCGCGCGGATCCCGCGCCTGGTCTCGCCGGTGACGGGGGAGGACCAGGCCGCCCCGGCCACCGGGTACGTCTTCGAGCCCGACGAGGCCAACATGGCCCGCTGGCGCGGCTGGTGGCGGGTGGCCAACATCGAGCAGCTGGTCTCGTTCGTGGCCATCACGATCTTCACGATCTTCCTGATGTCGATGCTGGCGTACTCCACCGTCTTCGGGGCCGACACCGCCAGCAACGTGACCTTCCTCAAGACCGAGGGCGAGGTGCTCAACCAGCGGCTGTCGTGGTTCGGCACCTTCTTCTGGTCGATCGGCGCCCTCTCGCTCTTCGCGGCCAGCATGGGCATCTGCGACTACGTCGGCAGGATGGTCGCCGACATCGTCAAGACCGTCTATCTGCCGAACAGCATGCGATGGACCGAGAGCCGCGTCTACACCCTCGTCGTCTGGTTCATCGTGCTCTTCGGCATCGCGATGCTCACGATCGGCTTCGACCAGCCGATCACGCTGCTGGTGATCTCCGCGAGCGTCGGCGGGATCATGATGTTCATGTACTCCGCTCTGCTGGCGATCATCAACCGCAAGCTGATCCCCGAGCAGATCCGGATCCGCGGCTACCGCCTGGTGATCGTGCTGCTGGTCTTCGCCTTCTTCGGGTACTTCTCGGTGCTGACGCTGATCGACCAGGTGGGCAAGCTCTTCTAGGCTCGTCGCATGGACGGGCTGGATCGTCGCGTGGACGGGCTGGACGGGCTGAGCGAGCGCTGGCGGGCGGACCTCGCCGGATGGGGCATCCCTCCCGAGATCGCGGCGAAGGCGCCGGCCGATCCGTGGGCGCACTCGCCCGCGCGCTTCGCCGAGCGCACCGCCCGCGCGCTGGCGGATCCGGAGGGACCGACCCTGGCGAGGATCGCCGAGGCCCTGCCGCAGGACGGCAGGGTCCTGGACGTCGGCGCGGGCACCGGGGCGGCCTCCCTGCCGCTGGCCGCCGCCGCGGGGACCCCGGTGCCGCCGGCCGGTACCGGGGACTGCGGAGCGCCGCCCGCGGGGGCCGGGAGTCTCGGCGAGCTGGTCGCGGTGGACACCTCGGAGGGGATGCTGGCCGAGCTGGCCTCCCGGGCCGCGGCCCTGGGCGTGCCCACGCGGGTGATCCGGGGTCGCTGGCCCGACGTCGCGGGGCAGGCCCCGGTGGCCGACGTCGCGGTGGCCGCCCACGTCGTCTACAACGTGCCGGACCTGGTCCCCTTCCTGACCGGGCTGACCGCCCACGCCCGCCGCCGGGTCGTCCTGGAACTGCCGTACCGCCACCCGATGAGCTGGCTCAACCCGCTGTGGGCCCACTTCCACGGCGTCGTACGCCCGCAGCGGCCCACGGCCGACGACGTCGCCGCCATCGCCGAGGCTCTGGGGTACGACGTCCGGCGGACGGAGCGGCTGGCCCCGCTGAGCCGGTTCGCGGACATGGACGCGCTGGCCGAGAGCGCCTGCCGCAGGCTGTGCCTCGACCCCGGCCGGGCGCAGGAGGTCGTCGCGGCCGTGACGGCGCTGGACATGTGGCCGGTGCCGCGGGAGCGGTGGATCACTCTGTGGTGGGAGCCGGCGTCATGAGGCGTGACATAACCGGCCTAAGCGTTTAGGGGGTTACGTAACCGTCTTGACGGTTTAGACGGTGTCGCGATTGGGTGTGCCCATGATTGAGATCCACTACGTGACCTTCGACTGCGCGCAGCCGTACGAGCTGGCGACCTTCTGGCGCGACGCCGCGGGCTTGGAGTTCCACCCGGCCACGGGCGAGGAGGACGACGAGGTCCTCCTCCTCGGCCCGATCAATCTGCTCTTCATCAAGGTTCCCGAGGGCAAGAGCGTCAAGAACCGCGTCCACGTGGACGTCACCGGTTCCGACGACAGCACGCGCGACCAGGAGGTGGAGCGGCTGCTCGGGCTCGGGGCCACGGTTCAGGCCGACCGCCGCAAGCCCGACGGCGGCGGCTGGGTCACCATGCTCGACCCCGAGGGCAACGAGTTCTGCGTCTGCCAGGGCAAGGCCGAGCTGGAGGCCGTCAAGGCCGGGGCGGGGCAGGCCTGACCGCCGGACGGCGGGGCCCGGGAGCGGCGCTCAGCGGCCGGGCGGCAGGGAGGCCTGTCCCCGGCCCCGCAGGACCAGCGCCAGCACCGCGGTGATCAGATAGACCGCGACGCCGCCCTGGACCGCGTCCAGGGCCGCGCTGAACGGGCCCTCGCCGTCGATGACGAGCTGCACCGGATACATCAGTACGGCGGCGCCGAGCGAGGGGTAGAGCGAGAACCGCCACGGGTGGCGCAGCGCCCACTGCCTGGCCTGCCGGGTCACCCGGTCGCCGGTGTTGGGCCTGGCGATCGCGCCGATGGCGGCGATCAGTGAGAAGAGGCTGACACCCAGGCACAGCGCCCAGGTCACATCGGCGCTGCCCGGCAGCAGCCAGCCCATGCCGACGCTGGCCGCCGCCACCGCGCCACCGGTCACCGCGGCCGTCTTCCAGGGCGCTCCGTGCAGGGCCGCGCCGGCGAGGGACATCTCGTCACGTCGAGTCAGTTCGTCTTTCATGACATCAGGGTGCCTGCGGCGACCCCCCGCCCACATCGGGGACGAACCCTGGTTCTTACCCCGGCAGATCCACTCGGACCTCAGGGTTTCCCGCCCCGCGTCACGTCCGGGGAAAGCAATCCTCCGCAAACCCTCCGAAACTCCTTCGGTCAGCCGATGGGAGGGACACAGCGCCTGCGCAGTCGTCCACGGAAGGCTCCGCGCACGGCATTTCCAGCTCATGGAGGAGCTTTCCTGTGAACATCTCTGTTTCCTCGCGCTTCGGCATGCCCCGCCGGCGTCGTGCGGTCTCCCTGCTCGCGGCGGCCGCCCTCACCTCCGGCGCGCTGGCGGCCACCGCGGCCCCCGCCTCCGCCGTCCCCGTCCCCGCCTGCGCCACCCCCGGATTCGCCCCCGCGGTCACCTACGCCACCGCGAACATGGTGCTCTTCGCGGCGACGGCCGACTTCAACGCCGACCACAAGACCGACCTCGCGACGTACGGACACGGCGGCGGCGACATCGAGGTGCTGACCGGCAACGGCGACGGGACCTTCGACCCGGCTGTGGGCGCCGACCCCGGCATGGCCTCGGCGAGCCGCCTCGCCACCGGCGACATCACCTCCGACCTGGACAGCAGCATCGACATCGTCGTGGCGGACTCCGCGAGCGGTACGGTCCGGGTCCTGCCCGGCAACGGCGACGGGACCTTCGGCGCGGCCATCACCACCCCGACGATTCTGAACGCCTCGATGGTCATCCCGGGTGACTTCGACAACGACGACCGGCTCGACGTGCTGGTGACCAGCGGCAGCAACGACAACTCGATCATGCTCGGCAACGGCGACGGCACCTTCCAGGCGCCGGTTCCCACCGGCTTCACGGGATACGCGCCCCTCGCCGCCGTGGCCGACTTCGACGGCGACGGCGACGACGACGTGGCGTTCGGCGACGGCAGCATGATGGGCACCAACGGGATCGCGGTCTTCCCCAGCAACGGCGACGGCAGCTTCGGCCTCTCCACCGCCTACGGCGCGGGAACGAGCGCCCTGTTCGTCTTCACGGCCGACTTCAACGGCGACAACGAGGCCGACCTGATCTCCAGCGGCCTGGGCGACGGAATGGTGCTGCTCGGCAATGGCGACGGCACCTTCCAGAGCGCGCTTCCCTACACCGGGAACGGCGGCCTGGGGTGGCCCACGCTGGGCGACTACAACGGCGACGGGAAGACGGACGCCGCCTTCACATCCCCGATGGGCGGCTCGCTGCTGCTCGGCAAGGGCGACGGCACCTTCCAGGCGCCCGTCTCCTTCAACGCGGGCAGCATGGGACTGGACATGGTCAGCGGCCGCTTCAACGCCGACAACCGGAGCGACCTGGCGACGTCGAGCGGGCTGTCGCAGGGTGTCTCGGTCCTGCTGGCCGACTGCGGCACTTCCGTGGCTCCCAAGCCGGTCGTCAAGCCCAAGCCGGTCGTCAAGCCCAAGCCTGCGGTCAAGCCCAAGCCGGCCGTCAAGAAGTGGAAGACGAAGGTCAAGCTGGAGAAGCCGAAGCTGAAGAAGGTGAAGGCCATCCGCGGCGGCGGCGTCAAGTAAGCGCCCCGCTCCACGGCGACACGCCCCTCCCGGCTCCCGGCGAGGGGCGTGTCGCCGTATTGGCTAGGTTGAGCGGCATGTCAGTGGAATTCCGCCCCGCCCGCCTCGACGACCTCCCGCACATCGTGGCCATGATCGCCGACGACTCCATCGCCGCCGCCCGGACCGGGACGTACGGCAGGGAGCACCGCGAGGCGTTCGAGGCCATCGAGGCCGACCCGAACAACGAGCTGATCGTGGCCGAGCGGGAAGGCGAGGTGGTCGGCACCATGCAGCTGACCTACATCCCGGGGATCTCCCGGCGCGGCTCCCTGCGCCTGCAGATCGAGGCCGTCCGGATCGCCGCGTCCCTGCGCGGGCAGGGGCTCGGCGGGACCATGATGCGCTGGGCGATCGAGCGGGGCCGCGAGCGCGGCTGCACGGTGGTCCAGCTCACCACCGACAAGCGGCGCGGGGACGCCCACCGCTTCTACGACTCCCTGGGCTTCGTCGCCTCCCACGAGGGCTTCAAGCTCACACTGGAGTGACCTCGACGAAATTGTCGTGATAGACCGCGCCGCGTCCCATGTCGGCGTCGCGCTCCTCCACCACGGCGTTGACCGTGGCGCCCCCCGGGCTGAGCTTGCGCCAGTGCCCCTTGGTGGAGGCCACCACGCCGGGCCGTACCTTCCGGCTGATCTCCACCTCGGCCTCGAAGGCTCCGGTGGCGTTGAACACCCGCACCCGCTGCCCGTCGGTCAGCTCCCGGTCCAGGGCGTCCTGCGGGTTCACCAAGACCCGCGGCCCCTTGGCGCGGCGCAGCAGCTCGGGGTTGTTGCCGAAGGTCGAGTTGAGGAAGGTGTGGGCGGCCGGGGTCACCAGCGTCAGCGGGTACGGCCCGTCCGGGGCCGAGGCCGTGTGCGGGGGCACGTAGGCCGGTCCCTTCGGGAAGCGCAGGCGCCCCGAGGGCGTGGGGAAGCCTTCGGTGAACGGCACGAACGGCTGCGCCACGTTGAGCCGGACCCAGCCCTCCTTGCGCAGCCGGTCCACCGTGATCCCGTTCAGGGACGGATGCCCGGAGGAGAGCAGCTGCTCGGCCAGCTCCAGGTCGGAGTCGAACAGCGACGGCTCGGTCAGGCCCATGTGCCGGGCCAGGCGGCGGAAGGTCTGGGTGGTGGACAGGCACTCGCCCGGCGGTTCCACGGCCGGCTCGTTCCACAGCAGGTACATGTGCCCGTATCCCGCGTGCAGGTCCATGTGCTCGATCTGCATGGTCGCGGGCAGGACGATGTCGGCGTAGTCCACCGTGTCGGTCGCGAACTGCTCCATCACGACCGTGAACAGGTCCTCCCGCAGGAGCCTGTCGCGGACGCGGTTCTGGTCGGAGGTGGAGGCCATCGGGTTGGCCATGTAGACCCACAGGCACTTGACCGACTCGTCCAGCCCCTCGGCCAGCCGGGTCATGACCAGCGTCCGCACCGGCTTCGCCAGCAGGTCCTCGCGGGTGTCGACGTTCAGGTTGACGTGACCGCTGGTGGAGTAGGCGATCCCGCCGCCGGGATGACGCCAGTCACCGGTCACCCCGGGGATCGCGGACAGCGCGCGCAGCGCGGCGCCGCCGCCCGCGTGCCGCTGGATGCCCATCGTGGCGCGGATGCCGGTGGGCCGGGTGCGCGCCAGGCGCAGCCCCAGGGCGCGGATGTCCGCCTCGGGCAGGCCGGTGATCCCGGCCACGCGCTCCGGGGTGTGGCGCAGGATCTCCTCGCGGAACTCCTCCCAGTTCTCCGTGTGGCGGGCGATGTAGTCGCGGTCCTCGGCGCCCTCCTCCAGGACGACGTGGAGCAGGCCGAGCGCCAGCGCCGCGTCGGTGCCCGGCCGGATCGGCAGGTGCTGGTCGGCCTGCTCGGCGGTGCGGGTGCGGATCGGGTCGATCGCCACCACGTACGCCCCGGCCGCGCGGGCGTCCTGGATGAACTTCCACAGGTGGTGCCCGCTGGTCAGGGTGTTGGTGCCCCACAGCAGGATCAGCTTCGACAGGGCGAAGGTCTCGGGATCCATGCCGGCCGGGGTGCCGTTGGTGTGGTACAGCCCGACGTTGCCGGCGGTCGAGCAGATGTTCAGGAAGTGCCGCGAAGCGCCCAGGACGTTCCAGAACCGCCGTCCCGCGATGCCCTCGGCGCCCTGCACGTAGCCCAGGTTGCCGGTGCCGACGTAGGGCCAGATCGCCTCGCCGCCGTGCTCGTCGACGATCGCGCGCAGCCGTACGGAGATCTCCTCCAGGGCCTCGTCCCAGGAGATCCGCTCGAACCGGCCCGACCCCTTGGGGCCGACCCGCCGCATCGGATACAGGATGCGGTCGGCGGCCCCGGCGTGCTCCAGATAGCGGTTGACCTTCACGCAGAGAGCGCCGCGCGTGTAGGGGTGGTCGGGGTTGCCGCGCATGCCGACGGCCCGGCCGTCCTTGACCGTGACGACCCACGAGCACGTGTCCGGACAATCCAGGGGGCATGCCCCCAGAACCCGCAATTCACCCTGCATGCCTCGACTTTACCCGGGCAGGTCCGCGGCGTAGGCGTATGCGAAGGTCGCGGCGGCGATCGCACCGGTGTTCACCGTCAGGGCCGTTGCGTCGATGTTGCCGATGTCGTCGCACGCCTGGTGATAGCACGGGTCGTAGGCCGTCCCCGCCGTGCCGCCGAACCTCCGGGCCTCCTCGGCGGTCTTGATGCCCTCGGCGCCGGTGTCCAGGCCGCCCGCCGGGATGCCGGCCGCGATGAAGGGGCCGTAGTCGGAGCGGCCGGTGAAGTCGGTGCCGGTGTACGGCAGGCCGGCGGCCGTGTAGTACGACTCGAAGAACTTCTCGATCTCGTCCGAGCCGGGCGGGCCGGCCGGGGACCCGACCGCGTCGGAGTCGTCGCCGTCGTAGACGGCGTAGACGTAGTTGGGAGAGGCGATCATGTCGAAGTTCAGATACATCTTGATCTTCGCCTTCTCCTCGGGGGGAAGGCCGGTCACATAGTGCTGGGACCCGAGCAGGCCGAGCTCCTCCGCGCCCCAGAAGGCGAAGCGCAGCCGGTTCACGGTGGGCAGCATGGCCGCCTTCAGCGCCGTCTCCAGTACGGCCGCGCTGCCCGAGCCGTTGTCGTTGATCCCCGGACCCTCGGTGACGCCGTCCAGGTGCGCGCCCACCATGACGACCTTCGACGGGTCGCCCCGGCGGCTCTCGGCCAGCACGTTGCGGGTCTTGCGCCTCAGGTCGCTCTCGGTGTCCGCGGCCAGGGAGACCGTCGTCCCGGGCGCGGACAGCTCCTGGCCGATCGCGAAGGTGGTCCCGAGGACGGGGATGCGCGTGTTCGGCGCGCCGAGGTTGCCGCGCAGCAGGCGGCGGCGGTCGGCGTCGCCCTCGCCCTCCTGGCCCTCGTTGAAGATGATCACGCCTCCGGCCCCGGCGGCCTGGGCGTTCTCGGCCTTGACCTGGAAGGTGCAGGTGCCGCGCTGGATCAGCGCGATGTCACCCGGGGGGAACCCGGCGAAGTCGCCCGCCTCGCACCCGGAGGTGGAGGTGTTGACCTCACCCGGCGGCAGGGTGAGGTCCACGGGCCGCACGGCGGCGGTGACCCGGCCCGAGCCGGAGTACACCATGGTCGTGAAGTCCGTGTCGCGCGTGTAGACCTTCGGCTGGGGCGAGACCCTGCTCATGGTGGTCTCGGTGATCTCCCGGAAGAACGGGAACTCGAACTCCTGCAGGGTGACCGCGTACCCGGCCCTGCGCAGCCGGCCGGCCACGTAGGCGGCCGAGGCGTCGTATCCGGAGGTGCCCGCGGCGCGGGTCCCGCCGTTGGCGTCGGCGATCTCCTGGAACGTCTGCAGGTGCCGCCTGACGAAGGGGGCCGTGACCATCCGGCGGCGCAGTACGGGATCGGGGACGACGGCCCGGGCGATCCGCGCGGCCCGCAGGGCCTGCACCGCCCGTACGGCCTGCACGGCCCGTACGACCGGTGGCACCGAGGCCGACACGACCGGGGATGCCGGGGCCGGTACGGCGGGCAGGGCCGGGACCGGGGCGGACAGGGCCACGGCCGACGCCGCGGCGAGAACGGCCGGCAGAGCCAGGTACGCGCGAGTGCGCATGCGAGAACTCCTCTGACTCCATCGGAGAGGGAAAGCCCCCGCGACCACGTCAGGCGGGGTACGGAGCCAGCCTGACAGGCGCCACCTCGGTCGATCCAATCGCCGTGACGGGAGGAAAGGTCAATTCTCCATCTCGGAGAGATACGCGATGTTGGCCATGTCCTCCTCGTCGGTGCTGGGAGCGCCGTCGAACCAGGCGTCCAGGATCTCCCCCAGAAGCGGGACCGAGGTGAGCCGCAGACTGAGGGCCAGCACGTTGGCGTCGTTCCATTTGCGCGCCCCGGCCGCGGTCGCCGCGTCCACGCACAGCGCCGCGCGCACGCCGGGCACCTTGTTCGCCGCGATCGACGCCCCGGTCCCGGTCCAGCAGCACACGACCGCCTGGTCGGCGGCCCCCTCGGCCACGTCACGGGCCGCCCTCGCGCAGCACCACGCCCAGTCGGCCCGCTCGCCGGAAACGGCGCCGCGGGCGATGACCGTGTGCCCCCGCCCCTCCAGTTCGGAGACCAGAACGGGCGCCACGCCGTCAAGACTGTCGGAGGCCAGTGAGATGCGCATGACTTCATTGTGGACACTGGAGGGAAAGATCAGTGATGCACCTGTAATACGAAACGGGCAGAATCGCTCCCAGTGAAGGACACCAAGGAACGCGACGAGACGACGACCGGCGGCAGGCCGCCGGCCGGGGATGACCCCGTCGTACTCGTCGTCGAGCCGCTGCTCCCGCAGCGCATCCGCCGTCCCTCGGACGCCCTGCGGTTCCTGGCCACCCTGGCGGCCCTGGCCGCGGTCATCCTGCTCGCGCTGGTGGCGAAGAAGACGCTCAACGGGCTGGAGGCCGACGTGGCCGACGGCACCAAGCGCGTGCCGTTCCTGCTGAGCGGCCTGGTCGGCGTGCTGGGCGGAGTCGCCATGCTCGGCATCCCCACCGCCTACGCGGTGGAGCGGGTGCTCCACCGCGACGGTCTGCGCGTGGCGGAGGGACTGTTCGCGGCCATCGCCGGGATGGTGCTGTCCTTCGTCCTGGGCGAGTGGATCCTCACCGCAGGTCCCGAGGACCTGCGGCTGCTGCTCACCGGCGGCAGAACCGGGGTCGAGCCGATCAACACCCTGCTCACCTCGGTCATCGCCTACGTCACGGCGATGCGCATCTCCCGCCGCCCCACCTGGCGCGCGGCCCTGTGGACGGCCGTCGGGGTCAACGCGGTCGCGCTGTTCGCCGGCCTGGCCGCCACCGTCCTGGGCATCATCGTCTCGATCCTCGTCGGCCTCGCGGTCGGGTTCGCCACGCTGTACGGCATCGGCAGCCCCAACACCCGCCCGCCGGGCAGCGCGATCGTCGCCGCGGTCCGCAAGCTGGGCTTCCACCCGGTCAAGGCCCGCAGGCTGGAGGACGACCACCAGGGCAGCCGCAGATACGCCATCGGCCTGAGGGACGGCGAACGCCTCGACGTCACCGTCCTCGACCGCGACCGCCAGGTCGCCGGCCTGCTCTACCGCCTCTGGCGCCGGATCCGGCTCAACTCCGAGACCCGCCGCCGGGCCATCCGCTCGCTCCGCGCCGAGCTGGAGCGCGAGGCCCTGATGGCCTACGCCACGCAGGCCGCCGGGGTCGGCAGTCCCCGGCTGGTCGGCACCAGCGAGATCGGCGCCGAGGCCGCGCTGCTCGTCTACGAGCACACCGGCACCCGCGCGCTGGCCGACATCCCCGACGAGGAGATCGACGACCACCTGCTCGCCCAGATCTGGGAGCAGGTCCTGCTCCTGCAGGTCCAGCGGCTGGCCCACCGCAGGCTGACCGGCGACAGCATCCACGTCGACAACGAGGGCCGGGTCGTCCTGATGGACGCCCGCAGCGGCGAGATCGCCGCCGGCGACCTGCTGCTGCGCCTCGACATCGCCCAGCTGCTCACCTACCTCAGCCTGCGGGTCGGCGCCGAGCGCTCGGTCCGCGCCGCGGCGGCCGTGACCGGGGCGAACACGCTGGCCGCCGCGATGCCGCTGCTGCAGCGCATCGCCCTCACCCGCGAGACCAGGGCGGCCCTGAACAAGGACAACAAGGAACTGCTGACCGCGATCCGCGAGGAGATCGTCGCCCTCGAACCCAAGGCCGAGGCCGAGGAGGTCCGGCTGGAGCGGTTCCGCCCGCGGACCCTCGTCACGATCATCGCCAGTGCCTTCGCCGCCTACTTCGTGGTGTACTACCTGACCCAGCTCAACCTGAACATCATCACCTCGGCGAAGTGGGGCTGGACGGGGGCGGCCTTCGCCGCCGCGATGCTGAGCTACGTGGCCGCCGCGCTGATGCTGATGGGCTTCGTGCCGGAGAAGCTCCCGCTGGGCCACACCGTGCTCGCGCAGTTCGCCGGGTCGTTCGTCAAGCTGGTCGCCCCGGCCGCGGTGGGCGGCGTCGCCATCAACACCCGCTATCTGCAGAAGCGCGGGATCCCGCCGGGCCAGGCGATGGCCAGCGTGGGCGCCTCCCAGTTCGTCGGCCTGGCCTTCCACATCGGGCTGCTGCTGCTGTTCGCCTACATCACCGGATCCGGCACGGCCGAGTCCTTCACCCCGTCGCGCACGCTGGTGTTCGTGCTGCTGGCCGTGGCCGTGCTGATCGTCTTCGTCGTGGGCATCCCGAAGCTGCGGCGGATGGTCACCTCACGCCTGCGCTCGCTGTTCTCCGGCGTCGTCCCCCGGCTGCTGGACGTGCTCCAGTCCCCCCGGAAGATCGCCGAGGGGTTCACCGGCACCCTGCTGCTGACGATCTTCTTCGTCGTCTGCCTCGACTCCTGCGTCCGGGCCTTCGGCGGATCCCTCAACTTCGCCGCCGTCGCCGTGGTCTTCCTCGCCGGCAACGCCATCGGATCGGCCGCCCCGACCCCCGGCGGCCTGGGCGCGGTGGAGGCCGCCCTCATCGGCGGCCTCACCCTCGCCGGCCTGCCGCAGGGGATCGCCACCCCCGCGGTGCTGCTGTTCCGGCTGCTCACCTTCTGGCTCCCGGTCCTGCCGGGGTGGGCCTCGTTCACCTACCTGCAGCGCAACGAGGCCCTGTGAGCTCCCGGGTCCTCAGACCGCCCGTCCTCAGACCGCCCAGAGGTTGACGCCGGCCTCGACCGCGTCCTTGTCGATCGCCGCCAGTTCCTCGGAGGTGAACGAGAGGTTCCCCACCGCCGCGAGGCTGTTCTCCAACTGCGCCACACTGCTCGCGCCGATCAGCACCGAGGTCACCCGCCTGTCGCGCAGCGCCCAGGCCAGGGCCATCTGCGCCAGCGACTGGCCGCGCGCCGCCGCGATCTCGTTGAGGGTGCGGATGTGCCGCATGGTCTCCTCGGTGAGCATCTCCGGCTTGAGGAAGTGCCCCAGCGACGCGCGCGACCCCTCCGGGATCCCGTCGAGATAGCGGTCGGTCAGCATGCCCTGGGCCAGCGGCGAGAACGCGATGCAGCCCACGCCCTCGTCCTGCAGCACGTCCAGCAGCCCGCCCTCGATCCACCGGTTCAGCATCGAGTAGGACGGCTGGTGGATCAGCAGCGGCGTGCCCATCTCACGCAGGATCCGCGCCGCCTCGGCGGTCTGCTCGGGCGAGTAGGACGAGATCCCGGCGTACAGCGCCCTGCCGGAGCGCACCGCGTGGTCCAGCGCGCCCATCGTCTCCTCCAGCGGCGTGTCCGGATCGAACCGATGGCTGTAGAAGATGTCGACGTAGTCCAGGCCCATCCGCTTGAGCGACTGGTCCAGGCTGGCCAGCAGGTACTTGCGCGAACCCCACTCGCCGTACGGCCCGGGCCACATGTCGTAGCCCGCCTTGGTCGAGATGACCAGCTCGTCGCGGTAGGAGGCGAAGTCCTCGCGGAAGTGCCGCCCGAAGTTGGTCTCCGCCGAGCCGTACGGCGGGCCGTAGTTGTTGGCCAGGTCGAAGTGGGTCACTCCGAGGTCGAAGGCCCGGCGCAGGATGTCCCGCTGGACCCCGAAGGGCTTGTCGTCGCCGAAGTTGTGCCACAGCCCCAGCGAGACCGCGGGCAGCCTGAGCCCGCTCCTGCCCACCCTGTTGTAGGGCTGCCGCCCGTCGTAGCGGTCGGCGGCGGCGATGTATGTCACTGCGTCACCTTCGATGTGTCGAGAATCCAGGAGAGGGTGAAGGCCTCCTCACGCCAGGAGTCGTACCTGCCGCTGCGGCCGCCGTGCCCGGCGCCCATCTCCGTCTTGAGCAGGAACGGCCCGCCCTGGGCGACCTCGCGGAGCCTGGCGACCCACTTGGCGGGCTCGTGATAGAGGACCCGGGTGTCGTTGAGGCTCGTGATCGCCAGGATCGGCGGGTAGACCTTCCCGCTCACGTTCTCATAGGGCGAGTACGACTTCATGTAGTGGTACACGTCCGGGTTGTGCAGGGGATCGCCCCACTCGTCCCACTCGATGACGGTGAGCGGGAGCGACGGGTCGAGGATCGAGGTCAGCGGGTCCACGAACGGCACCTCGGCGACCACGCCCGCGAACAGCTCCGGCGCGAGGTTGGCGATCGCGCCCATCAGCAGCCCGCCGGCCGAGCCGCCGCGCGCGACCACGCTGGAGGACCAGCCGGTGGCCTTGAGGTGCTCGGCGCAGGCGACGAAGTCGGTGAAGGTGTTCTTCTTGTGCTGGAACTTGCCGTCCTCGTACCACCTGCGGCCCATCTCGCCGCCGCCCCTGACATGGGCGATGGCGAAGACGAAGCCCCGGTCGAGCAGGCTCAGCCTGGCCACCGAGAACGACGGGTCGATCGAGATCTCGTAGCTGCCGTAGCCGTACAGGACGGTGGGCGCCGGCCGCTCGGTGCCCTTCCTGACCGCGATCGAGATCGGGACGCGGGTGCCGTCCGAGGCGGTGGCCCACTCGCGGAACTGCTCGTAGTCGCCGGGGTCGTAGCCGCCGAGCACGGGCTTGCGCTTGAGCAGGATCAGCTCCCTGCTCCGCAGGTCGAAGTCGTAGACCGAGGGCGGCGTGATCATGCTGGTGTAGCCGAGGCGGAGGCGGCCGGTGACGAACTCGGGGTTGCCCGAGGGGGCCACGTCGTAGATCGGCTCGGGGAAGGGGATCTCGTACGCCGCCGCCAGGAGCGCGTCACGGTCGGTGCCGCCCTCCGTGGGCAGCACGCGGATGCCGGTGAGGCCGTCCCGGCGGAAGTGCACCACGATGTGGCTCGCGAACGCCTCGACGTCGAGCAGGCGGGTGTCCTGGCGGTGCTCGATCAGCGGCGTCCAGGTGCCGGGGTCGTCGATCGGGGCCGTGGCCACCTCGAAGTTCTCGGCGTTGCGGTTGTGCAGGACCAGGAAGCGGTCGCCCGCGTGGTCGATGCCGTACTCGACGCCGGTCTTGCGGGGCCGTACGACGCGGAACCCGCCGGTCGGGTCGTCCGCCTCCAGGATGCGGATCTCGCTGGTGATCTTGCTCCCGGCGGAGAGGACGAGGTAGCGCTCGCTGCGGGTCAGGCCGATGCCGATCCAGAACCGCTCGTCGGTCTCCTCGTAGACGAGGACGTCGTCGGCGGCCGGGGTGCCGATCACGTGCCGGTGGACCTTGTCGGGCCGCCAGGCCTCGTCGACCGTCGTGTAGAAGAACGTGCTGCCGTCGGCCGCCCAGGCGCCGCCGTAGAAGATGCCGGGGATCTCGTCGGGGAGGGTCTCGCCGGTGACGAGGTTCTTCACCTTCAGGGTGAAGCGCTCGTCGCCGGTGAAGTTGACGGAGTAGGCCAGGAGGGTGCCGTCCGGGCTGACCGCGCTGGTGCCGATGGCGAAGAAGTCGCTGTCGCCGGCCAGCTCGTTGCCGTCGAGCAGGATCTGCTCGCCGGGCAGTGACTCCTCGGCCTTCAGGTCGGGCGGGGTCTCCCCGTCGGCGGGCACCCGGCACTGGATGCCGTACTGCTTGCCCTCCTCGGTCCGGGAGTAGTACCACCAGTCACCCTTGCGGGTGGGGACGGACAGGTCGGTCTCCAGCGTCCGGCCCTTGATCTCCTGGAAGATCGTCTCCTGCAGGGGCTTCAGGTGGGCGGTCGTGTGCTGGGTGTAGGCGTTCTCAGCTTCGAGATGGGCGATGGTCTCCGGGTCGTCCTTGGCCATCAGCCACGCGTAGTCATCGACCACGGTGTCCCCGTGGTGCACCCGCTCGCTGGGAACCTTCTTCGCCGTAGGCGGCGTCTCGATGCTCACTCGCCGAGTCTATGTTTCCGGTCCCGCCGGTTCCGGATGAGCCGGAACGCCGTGCCGGTGGGTTTCGCGGTTCTGTCCCGAGTGGTCATCGGGGACTGCTAATCTTTTGACGTCGCCAAGATCCGGCGCAAACCACTCCATTCACTCCGGTGACTTCGATGTGGGCTGCCCTGTGCTTGTCGACAACCCCTTGAAACCAACGGTTCCGGAGATCGG
The DNA here is from genome assembly GCF_016863195.1 of Paraplanobispora takensis. GTDB lineage: Bacteria > Actinomycetota > Actinomycetes > Streptosporangiales > Streptosporangiaceae > Planobispora > Planobispora takensis. The sequence goes on from NZ_BOOK01000048.1 coordinate 99,791, forward strand.
TTCGCAGAACTGCTCAATGGCTGGTAAGTTCGAGGGGTTGCCTCGGAGACGGGGCAG
>NZ_BOOK01000049.1 GCF_016863195.1 Paraplanobispora takensis
TCCGCACGGCGGAGCCCCGCGGTCAGATCCGCGCGGTCGTCACGGTCCGCTCGGCGTGTGCCTTGATGGTCTTGAGCATCTTGCGTTCCATGATGAAGGAACCGGGGCCGGCGATGAGCGTCCAGAAGAGGGTGCCCACGGTGAGCGGCCAGTTCTGGCGGAAGCGGCACACCAGCCGGGTGCCGCCGTCCCGGGCCGGGTACAGCGCCCAGCAGTAGGTGCCGAGTTCCGCGTCCCCGGACAGGATCCACCGGTTCGGCTCGACGGCGCGGACCTCGGGGCCGTAGCCGGGCAGCATGAGGATCCGGTCGCCCACCTTGAGGTCCTGGAACTCCGGGACGATCCGGTCGGCGCTGGGACGGCCGTCGTTGTCGATCCAGTCATAGCTGTACCATCCCGCGCGGCCGTACCCGATCTGGACCAGCCACGGCCACACCTCGTGCGGCGCCGCGTGGATGGCGATCGCACGGGTGGGCCCCCTGCCGTCCGGGATCACCTTGTCACCGGGCATGGCCCGATCGACTTCGACGTCGGTGGATCCCCAACGGCGTATTCGCGGTTCGATCACCAGCACGTACCCCAGCAGGGCGGCCACCACGAAGGCGAGCGCCGTCCAGAGATCGACGGCCAGCGCCACGGCCGTCACGACGCCGACGGCGACCAGCGCCGCGGCCAGGACCAGCCCCATGACGGTCAGTTTGGTGCGCACGTCTCTCCACCTCCACGCGGGCTCCCCGGCGGGACCCTCCACCTCACCCTCCGCGCCGAGCGCCGGGCCGAGTAGGGGCGAAGGCCCCGCCCGCCGGTGCCTTTCGCCTCCGGCGGCCACGCCCCGCCCTCCGCAAATCGGGCCGGCGCTGCCTGGCCTTGAGTCAACTCTTGATCGCGCTGATGAGCTGATCGATGCTCCCAATGGGAAAGCCGAACGGCTTCGCGTGCTCAGCATCCCCGGCTGAAACCGAAAGAGGTCTCATGGGCGTACAGAGCTGGTGGGGCAACCTCTTGCAGGGTGGCCTCTCCGCGGTGATCGGCGGCATCGTGGCCGCGGTGACGGCATGGGCCGTGGTGACGGCGACGAAGAGGCACGATCGACGTATCGCGCTCGAGTCGGAGGCGCGAGGCTCCGGCATCAGCCTGATGCTCTATCTGGGCGCTGTCAGCGGTCATCTGGACAAGGCGTTGGAGAACGGGACTCCCGTTCCAGTGATCACGACAACGCCGGACTGGCTCACCAACGTCATAAGGGCCGAGATCGCGATGTTCTCGCTGGGCCGCGAGATCGGTAAGGAATTCTCCGGCGGCGTGGGCGATCTCCGACGATCTCTGGAGATCATCGAAGGCCGCACCCCCCATCCGGACCTCATCCAATCCGCCGCGTCTACGCTTGATCGCCTCATTCAACGCCTGTCCGATCGGCTCATGGAGGGCAGGCATCGGCAATGACCGCCGGCAGCTCTGACCTCAGACCGCCCGGCCGATCGCCTTGGAGCCGTACCGGAAGGTGAACCTGGCGGTGAACGAGCGTGGTGTGCTGAGCGCCGGGTCCGGCCTCGCCGCGAGTCTCCGCTTCAACAGCCGGGGACGGCCGCCATCATCGACACGAGGTGGGTCCGCCGGTAGCCGAGTCGCACGTGGTCGGGCCGGACGGAGATGGTGAAGTCCGGAGGGGCCGTCACCGTCCGCTCCACCTCGGGAGTGATCTCCGGGACGGTGGTGCGGAAACCGCACCGGCGGAGCCGCCGGAGCCAGGTGGCGGTGGGCTCGTGCCGTTCGTACCGGCTGCGCTCGTCGACGGCGCCGGTGATGTCGATGATCTCACGGCCGAAGAAGCCTTTCATGGCGTCGTGCTCGGCGCGGGTGAGCGGGGTGGCGTCGATGGCGTCGAAAAGCGCGCTGAACATCCGCCATGAGTTGGCGAAACGCTCCGGCAGGCTCACCCGGTGGTGGTCGGAGTCGGGTTCGCACAGTGTGAGAGCGGCCGGCTCCAGGGCGCGCAGGCGGCGCAGGAAGACCTCGCGCGCGTCCAGCCCCGGGCGGGGGTCGACCATGTGGTGCAGGGCGAACGAGGCCGTCGCCAGCAGCGGGCGGGGTGATCGGCCGATCAGTGCCCAGGCGTCCTGGCCCATCTCCTCGGTGGCGGCCGGTACGGCGTGGAAGGTCACGTCGATTCCGTGTCCGGCGCCGGCGCGCTTCAGGTTGAGTTCGGCGGCGGCCAGGCTGTCCGCGGCGGGATCGACGCCGATGACGACCAGATGGCGCAGGGGCAGACCGCGGGCGGCGGCCCGGGTCAGCAGGGCGCTCTCCTGGTGGCCCTGGCCGATGCCGATCGACAGCACGGTGGCGGCGGTGTGCCGCCGCAGAGCGTCCAGCAGGTGCTCGTTGGCCAGCATGCCCACACGCACGAAGGGCAGGTGCTCGGTGAGGGTGCGGAACAGGTCGATCTGCGGCTGCTCGTACCTCCTCAGATAGGGGTTCGCACTCCGCCGCCCCTCGACGCGGCTGGACAGGCCCGCCAGATAGTAGGCGGCCAGCATGTCCCGGGAGTCGGCGTCGGGATCGATCCCGGAACGCACCTGCGCGAGCAGCGTTCTCAACTCGTGTTCCCGGCCCTGTTCCGCGGCGGTCGCCGCCAGGTGAAGCAGGGTGAAAACGGATCCACTCATCGCGATCGCTCCTCGGCGGGCCGGGTTCTCCGAATGACGGAAAGCCGGAATCCGGCTCTCACGTCCTTCAGGATCTTCAACCGGCGCCGGGCCGGAGCAGAGTAATCACTACTCATTCAGCGTCTTCATCCTGATTCATCCCGAGCGGCGGTCGTCTCCGGCGGACCACACGCGCCTGTTCACGGTCCATGCCGCTTGCATGTCGTCTCCATGCGGGCGGTCCCTAGGTTGGCCTGGGTCGCAGCGTCCGGCTCCCGGCGGGAGCCGTCTAGAGAAAGAAGGCCAACAATGGTTCGAACCATCCGGTCGTTCGCCGACCGGCTGCTGGAGGGCCTGCTCCCCGGCACGCAGGCGCAGGCCATGGCGTGCTACGAGTACTGGCGGGAGGACTGGTGCCCCAACTACGCCAAGGGCAGGACCTTGATGCGGGTCTGCGACGGCCACGCGGTCGCGGTCCGGAGCGAGCCGTGCAGTTACGGGACGCCGACGTGCAACGGGGGCATGGGGCCCTACGGCCCGAACACCTATGGTCCCGCCTCCTCGGGTCCGTGCCCGCCGCCCACCTGCCCGCCGTTCATGATGTGCTGAGCCGGGTCAGCGGCCCGGCCGGATAACCGCCCGCAGGAGGACAACGGGGCGCCGCGGCGAGGGAAGAGCCGCGGCGCCCCTCCCGGAGTAGGGGGTGTCATGGAGTACGTTCTGATCGGCTGCCGGCTTCTGATCGGTGTGGTCTTCGCGGTCTCGGCGGCGGGCAAGATACGCAGCCGCGAGGCCTACGCCTCCTTCCGCGCCGCCGCCGGCGAGCTGGCGCCGCGGGTGCCGGTGGTGCCGGCGGCCCTCGTACCGCCCGCGGTCGTCGCCGGTGAGCTGGCCGCGGCCGTACTGCTCGCGGTTCCGGGCACGGCCGGCGCCGGGTTCGCGATCGCGGTGGCGCTGCTGGGCGTGTTCACGGCCGCGATCGCGATGGCCGTGCGCTCCCGCCGCCGGGTGGCCTGCAACTGCTTCGGCACCTCCGCCGCGCCGGTGGGACCGGCCCAGCTCATCCGCAACGGGGTGCTCCTGGCCGCCGGGCTGATCGGGACGGTGCTCACCGTCGCCGTCCCGCTCCCCGCAGCGGAAGGGGCCGGCGCCGTGACGGCGGCGCTCGTCGGCCTGGCGGGAGCCGCTCTGGTCCTGCTCACCGAAGACATCGCCGGGCTGTTCCGGCCGCTCGTCTGATCACCGTCGCGCGTGCCGCTGACGGTGCAACCATGGAAATCCAGGAGTTGTCGTGTCGAATATCGTGGTGGCGCTCATCGGTGTGCTCGGCGTGCTGGGCGCACTGAACCTCCTGTTCACCGTGGCGGTGGCCAGGCGGCTACGCGCCCAGGGTGAGCTGCTGGCCCGGCTGCCCGCCGCGGCGCCGGACGGTCACCCCCCGCCGGGCGGGTTCCCGCCGGTGATGCGCCGGGCCGGAGAACGGCTGGGGGCCTTCAGCTCCACCACCGTGGACGGCGCACCGATCGACGAGGGCTTCCTCGCCGGGACCGCCACGCTGGTGGCCGCTTTCTCCATAGGCTGCAGAGCCTGTGAAGAGCGACTGCCGGAGTTCGTCCGGTTCGCCGGGGACTTCCCCGGAGGACGGCAGCGGGTGCTGGCCCTCGTGGTCGGCACCGACGGTGTCGCCGACAAGCTCGCGCTGCTGGATCCGGTGGCCACCACGGTGGTGGAGGGCGCCCACGGCGGGCCGGTCTGCGCGTCGCTGGGCGTCACGGCGTATCCGGCACTGGGGATCATCGAGCCCGGCGGCGTGGTACGCGCCTCGGGTTCCCTCCTCCAGGACGTGGCAGTGGCCCTGGAGAAGGTCTGAGCGATGCGGAAGGTCATCATCGCCCTGCGGCTGAGCCGGCAGGCCAGCCCGCTGTTCACCGCGGTGTTCGTCACGCTCACGTTGCTGACCGCGCCGATGCCGGTCGTGACGGCCTGGCTGACCAAGGTGGTGCTGGACGACATCACCGCCGGAGCGGGACCGGGAGAGGTGCTCGGGAAGGGCGTCGCGCTCGCCGCCGCAGGCGTGGTCACCGGGCTGATACCGCACATCAGCCAGTACGCCTCCCGCGAGACCGAACGCCGCGTCGGGCTCCTGGCCCAGGAGCGCCTGTTCCTCGCGACCGAGCGGTTCGTGGGCATGGCCCGTTTCGAGGACCCCGTCTTCCTCAACCGGATGCAGATGGCCCTGCGGCACGGCGGCACCACCCCGGGGGTGGTGGTCTCGGCCGCTCTGTCGATCGTCGGCTCCGTCGTCGGCGGGCTGGGCTTCCTGGGGGCCCTGACGGTGATCTCGCCCTGGATGCCGGTTGTGATCACGGCGTCGGTCCTGCCTGTGCTGGCCGTCGAGCTGTGGCTGGCCCGCGGCCGTGCCGGCCTGTCGTGGCGGCTGAGTCCCGTCGAACGCCGGGAGATGTTCTTCCGCGACCTGCTGACCAGCACCCAGGCCGCCAAGGAGATCCGCCTGTTCGGCATCGGCGCCCACCTGCGCGAGCGGATGACGGAGCAGCGGCGCCTGTCCAACAAGGAGAACCGCCGCCTTGACCACCGCCAGGTCGGCGCCCAGTCCCTGATCGGCGTGGGCGGCACCGCGGTGGCGGGCGGGGCGCTGCTGTGGGCGGTGCTGGCCGCCGCGGGCGGCCGGATCGGCATCGGCGACGTCTCACTGATGGTGGCCTCGGTGGCCGGGGTGCAGAACGCGGGCGTGTCGCTGGTTCACACCATCGCCCAGTGCCACCAGCAACTGCTGCTGTTCGAGCACTACCTGCAGGTGGTCACCGCCGGGCCCGACCTGCCCGTCGCCCGCTCTCCCAGAGCGATCGCGCCGCTGGCGGGCGGGATCGTCTTCCGGGACGTGTGGTTCCGTTACTCCCCCGACCATCCCTGGGCGCTGCGCGGCCTGGACCTGACCATCCCGCACGGCCGGACGGTGGGCCTGGTCGGCCGCAACGGCGCCGGCAAGAGCACCCTGATCAAGCTGCTGTGCCGGATGTACGATCCGGAGCGCGGCGCGATCCTGTGGGACGGCGTCGATCTGCGCGAGCTGGACCCGGCCGCTCTGCGCGCTCGCATCGGCGTGGTCTTCCAGGACTACATGGAGTACGACCTCAGCGCCGCCGAGAACATCGGTCTGGGAGCTCTGGAGCACCTCCATGATCGCGAGCGCGTCACCGTCGCGGCCGCCGGCGCCGGAGCCCACGGATTCGTCGGCCGTCTGCCCCGCTCCTACGACACTTTGCTGTCCCGGCTGTTCTTCCAGGGGGACGACGCCGTCGAGGGCGGCGCCGACGCCGTCGGCGTGACCCTGTCGGGAGGCCAGTGGCAGCGCCTGGCCCTGGCCCGCGCGCACCTGCGGGCCGAGCGCGACCTGATGATCCTGGACGAGCCCAGCTCCGGCCTGGACGCCGAGGCCGAGCACGAGATCCACCGGGGGCTGCGGCGACGCCGCGCGGGCCGTACCAACGTGCTGATCTCCCACCGGCTCAACACCGTGCGCGAGGCCGACCTGCTGGTCGTGCTCGACGAGGGCACCGCCGTCGAGCAGGGCACCCACGAGGAGCTGACGGCCCGCGGCGGCCTGTACGCCGACCTGTTCTCCATGCAGGCCGAAGGCTATGCGGAGGCCGTCGCCGAGCAGGTCCGCCGATGACCGGCCTCCTGGCCCTCGTGCCGCTCGTGGCCGGCGCCGCAACCGTGCTCTGGGCGCGCGGGAATTTCCTGGTGGCGCACGTCCGGGGCGCGAGCATGTCACCCGCCCACCGGCCGGGTGACAAGGTGCTGGTACGGCGGCTGCCGCCCGGCCGGATACGCCCGGGAGACGTCGTCGTGGCCGACGTCGTGGTCACGGGTCTGTGGCCCGGCGCGCCCGGCTCCGTTCCCGGGCGGACCGGCGCACTCGGTTCCGTCCGCGAGCGGGTCGTCAAAAGGGTCGCCGCCGTCCCCGGAGATCCCGTCCCCGCCGCGGTGCCCCGCCGGGCGGATGAGACTTCGATCCCCGATGGGTGTTTCATCCTTTTAGGGGATAATTCCCGATTTAGCATAGATTCCCGCCATTTCGGTTATGTTCCTGCAGCCGCCATGATCGGCAAAGTCGTCCGTCCTCTCGCATCGGCCTCCCGTCCGATATGACATTTGTCTTTTTCGTGTGATGTTTTCGTAGTAAATCGGTCGACTTTCGAATCCTCTTTGACATAACCTCTCACCCTGGTTCCTGAGCACGAATCGCCATGCTGCGGCGTCGGCATGGCGGTATGTCGGCGTCGGCGAAGGTCGGGTGGGGATGGGCCGGGGATATGCGCTGGGACGATGGCCGCTGGTGGGGCGCGGATTCCAGCTTCAGGTGTTCGACGAGCTCTTGCGGGACCCGGCGAGCAAGGGCTTTTTCATCTTCGGCCCCGCGGGAGTGGGAAAGTCCCGCCTGGGTGAGGAATGCCTGAAACGAGCGCAGGAGAGCGGCCGGCGCGTCGGCCGCGCGACGGCCACCGTCGCCTCCGCCTCGGTGCCCCTGGGGGCGGTGGCCCATCTGCTGCCCGCCGGGGTCGACCTGAGGGACCCCGTCTCGGGGTTCTCCGCCGTCACCCGGATCATGTCGCGATCCGCCTCGCGCTCGTCCCCGATGGTGGTCTTCATCGACGACCTGCACCTGCTCGACGCGACCTCGGCGGTGCTGCTGAGACAGTTGATGGACACCGATGCGATCTTCCTGATCGCCTCGGTGCGCTCGGGTGAGCCGCCGAGCACCGCCGTGGCCGCCCTGACCGGTGGCGACGCCGTCCATGATGTCGACCTGGCCCCCCTCGACCGGCCGGAGGTCGAAACGCTGCTGGAACGGGTCCTCGGCGGGCCCGTCGGGAGCAACACGGTCAGCCAGCTGTTCACCGTCAGCGGCGGCAACGTCCTGTACCTGCGTGAGCTGGTGATGGGGATGACGGCGGACGGCAGCCTCGACAGCGACGGTGAGCTGTGGGAGACGGCTCCGGGCCGTGTGTCGGGAACCCGGCGCCTGCGGGACCTCATCATCCGTCGCCGGCTGTCGGCCGCGCCTCCCGCGAGCCGGCGCGTGCTCGACCTGCTGGCGCTGTGCGAGCCGTTGTCGATGGCCCGGCTGGCCAGGGAGGTCTCCCCGCACACACTGCACCGGCTGGAGGAGCAGGGACTGATCGTCGTCAGCCGTGACGGGCGCCGTACCGCGGTCCGGCTGGCCCATCCCCTGTACGGCGAGGTCCTGCGCGACGACATGACCGCGGTGCGCCACCGGGAGACGCTGCTGGGCCACATCGCCGCGCTGAACGACAGCGGAGCCCGCCGGCGCGAGGACGCGATCCACCTGGCCACCTACCAGCTGGCGGCCACGGGCACGGCGGATCCCGCGCTCCTCGTCCAGGCCGCCTCCCTGGCCACCCACACGCGCCAGTACGCGTGCGCGCTCTCGCTCCTGCGGGCCGTCCCCGAGGAGCGACACGACCTCCAGGTCCGGTTGCTGCTGGGCAAGACGCTCTACGAGGCGGGTGAATTCGAGGAGGCGGAGGCCGTGCTGGCCGAGGCCGACGCGCTGGCCCGCGGGGAGCAGGAGGTCCTGGCCGTGGTGTCCCAGCGGGTTCAGAACCTCAGCTGGGGCCTGGGGACCACCTACCGGAACCTTCTCGACGTGATCGCCGAGGCCCGCCGCCGTCTCGTCAGCCCTCCCGCCCACCACGTCCTCGCGGTCGCCGAAGCCGCGGGTTCCTTCGCCGTGGGGGAGCTGGAGCGCAGCCTCGCGCTGCTCGAACCCCTGCCCCTGGAGCGGGGGGACCGGCCGGACGTGATGACGTGGCTGGTCGCCGTGACGACCAGATCGATAAATCTGGCGTTCCTGGGACGGGGGGAGGAGGCGGTCGACTGGGCACGGCGCGCCGTCGCCGTCGGCGCGGCCGTCGACGCCGAAGCCTACTCGCTGACCACGCACGAGGCGGCGCAGCAGTCCGTCCTGGTCCTGGCCCTGGCGGAGAGCGGCGACCTGGTCCAGGCCCGGTCGGTGGGCAGGCGGGCCCACGAGGCGATCGCCCAGGGGCTGGTGAGCGTCGAGCACAAGCTGCTGGCCTTCCACCTGGGGCGCGTGGCGTGGCTGGCGGGTCACCCCGCGCAGGCCCGCCGCTGGTACGCCGAGGTCGTCCGGGCCTCGCGGCCCCACACCGCGGTCCTGCTGCCCATGGCGCTGGCCGGGCTGGCGGCGGCCGCCGCCGTGCAAGGTGACGTCGAGGCGGCCGAGGCCGCCCTGGCCGAGCACGGCAGGCTGGCGTGCGCCGTACGTTTTCCCGAGGAGTACCTGGGAGAGGCCTGGCTGCACGCCGCCCGGGGCGAGCTCTCCCGTGCCCGTGCCGTACTCGCGGCGGCCGCGCAGGACGCCAGAAGCCGCGGTCACGTCGCCTTCGAGTCCATCCTGCTGACCGACATCGTCCGGCTCGGAGGGGCCGGCGAGGTCGCGGAGCGGCTGGCGGAGATCGGTGAGGCGAGCGGCGGCCGATTCCACCGGGCCCGCGCGCGGCTGGCCGCCGCGTGGAGCACGCAGTCCCCCGACCTCCTGCTTTCGGCGTCCGAGGAGATGGAGGCCATCGGCGCCGACCTGCTGGCGGCCGAGGCCGCCGGCACCGCGGCCGCGATCCTCAAGCGGACCGGTCACTCCCGCCGCAGCCAGGCCGCGGCGGTCCGCGCGCAGGCTCTGTCGGCCCGCTGCGAGGAGGCCAGGACGCCGGCTCTCACGACCGGCCGGACCACTGCGGAGCTGACGACGAGGGAGCGGGAGATCGCGCTGCTGGCGTCAGCGGGCATCTCCAGCAAGGACATCGCCGCGAAACTAAGCATCTCCGCCCGTACCGTCGACAATCATCTGCGACACGTCTACATGAAGCTCGGCATCACCACCCGCCGGGAACTGTCCGCCCGGCTCTACGACTGAAGACCACCGCGCGACGCGGTCCGCGGCAGCCCGCGGCCGCGGCCGACGGCCCGCTGAGAGTGCACGGTCGCGGAATGCCCCCGGCCCGAAGGCTCGCCCGGGGGCGGAACCAACGAGCCGCGAACGGCGTGATCATCTCGGCGGAGCACGGAAAGATGCAGGTCGCACAGTTCGGCGGACAGGTCCAGGCCGAGCCGGTCGCCGAGCGTCGCGGTGGCCCGGTCCCAGGCCGAGATCGCCCCCGCCACGTCGCCGCCCAGATAGTAGGCGCGCATCAGATGCGCCCAGGAGGTCTCCCGGAAGGGCGCGGCGGCCAGTATGTCGAGGATCTCCGGGATGAGATCGATCGTACGGCCGCGGCACAGACGGGCCTCCACCAGCCGTTCCCGCGCCGTCAGGTGCAGTTCGTCGAGGGCGACGAATCGGGACCTCAGCCGTTCGGAGGCGGTGCAGTCCTGCCCGATGGGCCCCTGCCACAGCTGGAGGGCCCGGGCGAGGGTCGTCTCCGCCGCGCCGGCGCACCGCGCGAGCAACTCGGTGAAGCCCCGGGCGGTCAGCCGTTTGAACTGCACCGCGTCGACCTCCTCGGGGGCGGCCAGCAGGCGATAGCCGCCTCCGCCTCCTCTCAGGGTGCTCAGGCGCTCGCGCAGGCCCAGGGGCGCCAGCTGGCCGCGTAGGCGGGCCACGTGCAACCGCAGGTTCTTGCGAGCCGAGTCGGGCGGGTCGTCCCACAGGGACCCCATCAGCTGCTCCACCGAAACGAAGCGTCCCTCCTCGAGGAGGAGCGCGGCGAGCAGGCCCCTGATCGGGGCCGAGGCGATGACGCAAGAGGTGTCACCGGTCTCGACCTGGACGCGCCCCAGCAGGCGGAAGAGCATTGCGTGACCTTTCTCCGGCACTCGATCGAACGGTCCTCGAAGCGATCGGCGGCCGGTCGCGCCCGGCCGCCTCTCCGCGCGCCTCGACGATCGGCGCGCATGCGTGCTCCTCAAGGATGCGGAGGCGGCCGGCGACGGTCCTGAGTGATGTCTACTCAACTTGCGTCAGGGGGCGGTCGCCTCTCGGCCGGTACGGCAGCCGGACGCGCAGCACCGCGGGCAGGATCACCGGCGCGTGCCCGAACACCATGGACATCACGAAGCCGAGGAACAACGCGTGCAGCGCCGCGTCGTAGAGGTACGGCCCGGCCGCCAGACCGCTCGCCGCCCACAGGATCCCGGCCGTCGCGAGCCAGCCGTACCCGGCCAGCAGGGGGAGCCGCGCGAGGGCGGGACGGGCCTCGGGCGTGGCTCCGGGCTTCGCGGGGGAGGCGGCGGGACGGGCCCCGGGTTCCGCCGGAGACGCGGCGGGGAGACGGGCCTCGGGCGTGGCGTCGGGTTCCGCCGGGGAGGTGGCGGCCGGAGCGTTCTGCGGGGGCCGGCGACGCCCGCGTGGGGGCGCCGCCGTCGGTTCTGTGGCCACGGCCGGGCTCTCTCCGCTGATCATCGCGTGGAACTGACGCGGTCAAGCCTAGGTTCCGACATCCCGCCGGGGATCGGGCGTAAAGGCCGTTACCGCGGGGACCAAAGTCCCGCATCACCCGTCCCGCCGGGACGCTTCGCGGCCGAGACGCCCTGCGACTGCCGGGAATCCCGGGGGCCCCGGTCCCCGGACGACGGCATGCTCGTTCCGGCGCGGACAGGAGAGGACTTTGGTCCCTGACCTCGCACGCAGGCGATCGGCGATGCTGGAAGGTATGAAACTCGACTCTGCCGGTCTGCGGGTGCTCTCCCATGAGGAGTGCATGAATCTGCTGGCGACGGCGCCGATCGGGCGGATCGTCTTCACCGATCGGGCCCTCCCGGCGGTGCAGCCGGTCAACTTCGTGCTGGACGGCGCCGACATCGTCATCCGCACGACGGTCGGCTCCAAGCTGGCCGCGGCGACCCGCCGGGCCATCGTGGCCTTCGAGGCCGACGCCTTCGACTCGGAGGGCCGGACCGGCTGGTCGGTGACGGTGGTGGGGCACGCGCGGGCGGTGGACGACCCGGCGGAGGCCGAGCGGCTGGCGGGGCTGCCGCTGACGCCGTGGGCGCCGGGCAGCCGGGACCATTTCATCGTCATCGCGGCCGAACAGGTGTCCGGCCGCGAGATCACCGGCGGCTGATCCCGCCGTCCGCGCCGAGACAGCGCGCCAGCTCGTCCCGGTAGGGGAAGCTCCCGGGCACGTACGAGCACCAGGGCTCCTCGGCGAGGGCGTCGCCGCCGACGGCGTAGGCGCGGGAGCGGGAGCCGCCGCACACGGTGCGGAACTCGCAGGCGCCGCACCGCCCGGCCAGCCGGTCGGGGTCGCGCAGCGCGGTGAACACCGGGGAGGTCCGGTAGATCTCGGCCAGCGGCCGGTCCCGGAGGTTGCCGGCGGACAGCGGCAGGAATCCCGACGGGGAGACCTCCCCTGTGTGGGAGACGAACACCAGGCCGCGGCCGGCACCGACGTCGATCGGCGGGCGGCGGGTGCGGGTGGCGCGGACCAGGCCTGAGTGTACGGCGCGCCGCCGCAGGCTCTCATAGAGCGGTCCCAGGCCGAGTGCGGCGACGTGGTCGGCGCCGTGCTCGTGCAGGATGTGCCGCTGGATGGCGACCCGGCGGAAATGATGGGCCTCGGTGGCCTTGACCGGGACGGCGGCTCCGACGTCGTAGGCGAAGTTCAGGACGTCCTCGGTCTCGGCGGCGCTCAGCGAGGTCAGACTGCGGCCCCGGCCGGTGGGGACGAGCAGGAACAGGCTCCACAGCAGCGCTCCCCGGTCGCGCACCAGGCGGGCGATGTCGGGCAGGTCCATCAGGTTGGTACGGGTGACGGTGGTGTTGACCTGCACTTTGAGCCCGGCCTCGCGGGCCTGCCGCCAGGCGGCGAGGGTCCGGCCGAACACGCCGCCGAAGCCGCGGAAGTCATCGTGCCGGGCGGCGGTGGCGCCGTCGAGGCTGAGGGAGATCACCGAGGCGCCGGCGTCGCGCAGGCGGGTGAGGGCGGCGGGGGTCAGGGCGGGGGTGGCCGAGGGGGAGACGGAGGGGGAAAGGCCGAGTTCGCGGGCGCGGCGGACCAGGTCGTACAGGTCGGGCCGTTCGAAGGGGTCGCCGCCGGTGATGACGAACAGCGGGGCGGGACGGCCGAATGCGGCGATCTGCCGCATCAGGCCGGTGGCCTCGGCGGTGGTCAGCTCGGCGGGGTCGCGGTCGGGGCGGGCCTCGGCCCGGCAGTGCAGGCAGGCCAGCGGGCAGGCGCGGGTGGCCTCCCAGATGACGATGAACGGGGCGGTGGCGACATCGCGGTGGACGTACCGTACCGGGCGCGGGCGCCGCTCTCCCGCGCCCGGCGTCTCCGCCGCGACGGATGCGGCGGAGTCGTCCGCCGCGACCGCCGTACCCGGGGCGCCCGCCGCGACCGCCGTACCCGGGGCGCCCGCCGCGACCGCCGTACCCGGGGCGCCCGTCGCGACGGGCGTGCCCGGGGCGGCCGGGGGGTTCATGATGTGCTCCCTTCTCCGTGGCCGGTGCCGAGCAGATAGCCGACGACGTCGGCGGCGGTGTGGTCGTCGGGCAGGTCGCCGAGGAAGGCCAGGTCGGTGCCGAGGGTGAGCAGCGGCGGTTCGGCGTAGCCGTCGGAGCGGTGCTGGCCCAGGCCGATGGCGCCGACCAGACCGTTGCACAGGCAGCGGCGCCCGTCGGTGTCGGCGAGGGCGCGGCCCTTGCGGAGGTGGGCGTCGACGGGTTCGGCCGGGCAGCGGTAGCCGAGTGCGCCGCCGGGTTTGAGGTACGGCGTGCGCAGATGTCCCAGGTCGCACAGGCGAGGCCGGTCGGCGTAGACGGAGGCGTCGGAAAGGGTGCCGGGGACGTCGGCGACCTTGAAGGGGAACCCGGCCGGTGAGGCGTGCGGGTCGTTGCGGACGGTCAGGGTGCCGTCGGCGGCGCGGCGCAGCAGTGCGCGTCTGAGGGCGTCGTCCAGGCCGGACTCGCGGCACAGCGCGAAGGCGGTGCCGACCTGGACGCCGGAGGCGCCGGTCAGCAGCGCCCGGGCCAGGCCGCGGGGACCGGCGTGGCCGCCGGCCAGCCAGAACGGCAGGCCGAGCGCGGCGACCTTGGCCGTGTCGGGGTGGTCGCGGGGCCCGTACACGGGTTCTCCGGCCTCGTCGAGCCGCATGCGGCCGCGCGGGGGAGCGCTGTGGCCGCCGGCGGAGGGGCCTTCCAGGACGAAGCCGTCGGGCCGGGTCTCGGGCCTGCGCGCCAGGTAGGCGGCCAGGACGTCGGAGGAGACGATGGCCAGCAGCCGGGGCCGTTTCAGGCCGGGCAGCCGGGTGCCGGCGAGCAGATCGGCCGGGTCGAGGCCGGTGGTGTGGCGGTCGTCGGAGGTGGCTCCGGCGACGGTGACCGACACCTCGGCGGGGCGATGGGCGGCGAGGGCGTCGAGCAGCCGGGGGATCTCCGAGGGGATGCCCGCACCCATGAGCACGTAGTCGGCTCCGGCCAGCAGCGCGCCGTAGGCCGCGGCGGGCGTGGCCATCTGGATCTTCTCCAGATAGTTGACGCCGACGGGGCCGTCGTGTCCTTCGCGGGCGAGGAACACCTCGGCGAAGTTGGCGGCGACGGTGAGCTCGGTGCGGTCGCGGTTCGGGCGCAGGCCGAGCCGGGGCACGGGCCGGTACGGCGTGCCGGGGGCGATGCCGCCGGGGACGTGGTAGCGGGCCAGGACGCGGTCGGCGACGCCGGGCAGGGGCAGGGCGGTCAGGGCGCGGCGCAGGTCGCCTCCGGGGTCGCCCTGCTGGAGGCGGCGGGCGAGCATGACGTCCAAGGCGACGCCGGAGACCACACCGAGTTGCCCGGTGCGGGCGACGGCCCGGGCGAGCCGCCACCCGGACACGCCCACCCCCATGCCGCCCTGGATGATCCGGGGAAGCCTGTCCGGGGGTGCGGCGCCGGTGGACGGTTCGGCGATCGTCACGGGGGAGACCTCCTGCTCGGCGGCGGTTCGGCTGGCGCGGTACCGGCCGGGTACGGGCGCGGGAGAGATTCAACCGGGCCGGTGCGGGGGCGGCGTAGTGACCAAAGTCCCGAAGGCGGAGGTCGCCGGTCACCTGCGGGCGCCTGCCGCGGCGGAGGGCTCCGGGCCGGCAGCCGGCAGGCCCCGCCCCGAGTCGGCCCCCTCGCGGACCTCCTCGCCGGGCCGGGAAGCAGGACCGTCCTACTGGACCGAGAACAGGACGGTGCCCACTGCGACGAACGCCGCACCCGTGCCCATGAGCACCGCGCCCAGGCCGATCGCCAGGGAGGTGACCTGCCAGGCCTGGTAGGCGCTCATCAACGAGGCGCGCAGGGTCTCGCCCATGAAGGCCGTCTGGCGCAGCGTGGCCAGCGCGGAGTCCTCGCCTCCGGCGGCGTGCAGGTCGGCGCTGATCTCCGAATAGCTCCGCCCCCCGGTGGCCTTGCGCACGTTGTCGCCGATCATCTCGGAGAAGACACGGGCGTGGGTGCCGTTCTCCACCCGGCGTCCGGCGTAACGGCTGCGCTCGGCGGACAGGCCCTTCTCCGGAAAGGTGATCTTCTGGCGGATGAGCTCGTCGCGGATCTCCTCCTTTCCGCGCATGCCGCGCACCGTCATCACGGCACCCGCCGTCAGCATGGCGACACCCACGCCGCCCAGCAGCAGCATCACCGTCAGTCCTCGCACGTTGTTCACCGGTTCTTCTCCTTGCCGACTCCGGCTCCGGCTCACGATGAGAGGAGCTCCACGGGATGGGGCGGCCGGCCTGTGACCGGTCCGAGGCGGGACCTTTCTCCGCCAGGTCCGCAAAGGGAGGTCCGCAAAGAGAAGAGTCGGCCGCGGCACGGGGATCGGACAGAGCCACCGGTCCCCGATATCCGGGCTGAAAGTCCCATCGGCGAGCCCGGACGGGGACGGTGTCACTCCCGCCCGGCGGGAACTACGGGGCCCGGATGCCCGATCCGGGACGGAGGTCGCCGCCGTAAGGGACCTTCGGCCCCGGCGCATCCGGGCGGTCCTGCGGCAAGGTGGACGGCGGGTACTGACACCGCGTGCATCCCGCACGCCGGAGCGTGACCGTGAGGCGGGCGACGACGCGGCACGCCGTACCCGATCTCCCATCTCCCGCAGGAGCGAGGACGAGCATGAGCACGCAGGCACGCATCAGATCCCGGGAACTACGCGACGCCCGGGCCGCCGCCGAGCGCCGCAGCAAGAAGCGCAACCGCGCGATCGCCGCGGGCGGCGGGGTGATCATCGTCTGTCTCCTGGTGGCCATCGTGGTCGGCCTGGTCAACGCGGCGGGGGGTGGGGAGTCCGGGACCGTCGCGGCGCCGCGGGGCAAGGCCGTCGCCCCGGCGATCGCCACGCCCGGTGGGGCCCTGGCCGTCGGCGACGCCGCCGCACCGGTGAAGCTTGAGGTCTATCTCGACTACATGTGCCCGTTCTGCGGGCGTTTCGAGCGGGCCAACAGCGGTGAGCTGGACCGGATGGTCGCCGACGGCACGGTGCGCCTGGAGCTGTACCCGCTGTCGTTCCTGGACCGGATGTCCGACGGCTCGGAGTACTCGACCCGGGCCGCGAACGCGGTCGCCACCGTCGCCGACCGGGCGCCCGGCAAGTTGCCGGCCTTCAACACGGCACTGTTCGCCCGCCAGCCCGCCGAGGGCACCAAGGGCCTGTCCGACGGCGAGATCGCCGACCTGGCCCGAGGCGCAGGCGTGCCCGAGGACGTCGTGGACGCCTTCGGCGACCGGATCTTCCAGCCGTGGGTCACGACGTCCACGGCCGCGGCGTTCGAGACGGGCATCGAGGGCACGCCCACCGTGAAGATCAACGGCGAGGTCTTCGCCGGTGACCTTTACACCGCCGGGCCGCTGACGTCGGCCGTCGCCGCCGCCGAGGACGCGCGGTGACCACCGTCCTGGCGCGCCTGCACGGCATCAGGCACACCGACGGCTGGATCTTCGGAACCATGCTGCTGTCGGCGTGCCTGAGCCTGACCGCGTCCTTCGTGCTGTCCGTCGACGCGCTGCGCCTGGCGGCCGACCCCGGCACCAGCCTGTCGTGCAACATCAACGACGTCATCAGCTGCGGGACGGTCGCCACCTCCTGGCAGGCGCAGCTGTTCGGCTTCCCCAACGCGTTCCTGGGGCTGGTGGCCGAACCCGTCGTGATCACCATCGCGGTCGCGAGCCTGGCGGGGGTGCGCTTCCCGCGCCGGTTCATGCTCGCCGCCCAGGTGGTCTACGCCCTGGGTCTCGTCTTCGCCTACTGGCTGTTCTCCCAGTCGATGTTCGTCATCGGCGCACTGTGCCCGTGGTGCCTGCTGGTGACCGTCTCCACGACGCTGGTGTTCGCCACGCTGACCCACGTCAACATCCGCGACGGCAACCTGTTCCTGCCGCCCCGCGCGCAGGCGGCGGCCACGAGGTTCGTCGACGCCGACCTCGACCTCGTCGCCGTCACCATCTGGATCCTGGTCCTCGTCCTGGCGATCGTCCTCAAGTACGGCCCCGCGCTGCTGGCCTGAGGCCGGGACGAAAGGCCCTGTCCGAGGGGACGCTCTCCCCTGTCCCCGATGAGCCGCCACCGGACACCCTGGAGTCACTGAAGGAAATCGAGGGATCACATCATGTGCAACTACTGCGGCTGCCGGGACTTCCCGCTGATCGGCCGGCTCTCCGAGGAGCACTGGCAGATCGAGGAGACCGCCGGGGCGCTGCGCCGGGCCGTCAACGAGAGCCGGTACGGCGACGCCGCGTCCCTCCTCGACGAGCTGCTCGGCCGGCTCGTGCCGCACACCGCCACCGAGGAGAACGGCCTGTTCGCCGAGCTGCGCGCCGAGGGGTCGCTGACCGAGGCCGTCGACGGGCTCTGCGCCGAGCACGACGAGATCCACGGGGTGTTCGGCGCGATCGACCGCACTGCGCCGGACTGGCCCGCCGTACTGGAGGCGATCGGGAAGCTGCACCGGCACATCGACAGCGAGGAGCACGGCCTGTTCCCCGCCTCGGTGATCATGCTGCCGATCGCCGCCTGGGACCGCATCACCCCGGAGCCGTCCGCCGCCGGGGAGTAGGCCGAGAGCGCAAGGCCGTCGCCGGGAGCCGAAGGTCCCCGCTTTCCAGGGGCCAAGGTCCCGTCCCGAAGTGACCTGAGCCGGTGACGCCACGCGGAGATCAGGTCCTAGCGTTCCAGCCATGTCCGATGCGTACCCGTTCCGCCGCCTGGCCGGCTCGCGGTTCGCCACTCCCATGACCGGCCTCCACATCCGCCGGGTCTTCGACGAGCGCTGTCCCGCGGTCTGACGCCCGCCCGGGCCTTTTCCGGCCGTTTTCCGCGGTCTGAGGCGCCCGCCCTCACCGCCGCAACCTCGCCGAGGACACCTCTCATGCTCGAAGACCTCCGCGCCGCCTGCCGTCGCGATCCCGCCCTGTACGGCTCCCGCGCGCTCGAAGCCGTGCTGTATCCGGGGCTGTGGGCGGTGTGGGCCCATCGCCTGGCCCACCGGCTGCACCTGCGGGGCGTGCCGTTCGCACCCCGCCTGATCTCCCAGCTCACCCGGGCCCTGACCGGCGTCGAGATCCATCCCGGCGCCCGCCTCGGCCGCCGGCTGTTCATCGACCACGGGGCCGGTGTCGTCATCGGCGAGACCGCCGTCGTCGGCGACGACGTCACGCTTTACCACCACGTCACCCTCGGCGGCCGGGGCTTCCGGGCCGACGGCAAGGGCGCCGCCCGTCACCCGGTCCTCGGCGACCGGGTCACCGTCGGCGTGGGCGCCTCGGTCCTCGGGCGCGTGTACGTCGGCGACGACGCCTCCATCGGCGCCCACGCCCTGGTCCTGACCGACGTGCCCGCCGGGGCCCGGGTCTCGGCCCCGCCCTCCACCGTCACCTCCGTCACCACCGCGACCGCCGCCGCTGCCGCCTCGAACGTCCGCCCGCTCCCGATCACCAGGAGATAGCCGCCGTGTCCGCGATCCACCCCGACGTCCTGTCCCTCATCGGCCGCACCCCGCTGGTCCGGCTGTCACGCTTCGGCGCGGACCTGCCCGGCGACCTCGTCGCCAAGCTGGAGTCCGCCAACCCGGGCGGCAGCGTCAAGGACCGTATCGCCCGTGCGATGATCGAGGCGGCCGAGGACGAGGGCCGCCTCGTCCCCGGGGCGCACATCATCGAGCCCACCAGCGGCAACACCGGGATCGGCCTGGCCATGGTGGCCGCGGCCAGGGGCTACCGGCTGACGCTCACCATGCCGGAGAGCATGAGCCTCGAGCGCCGGGCCCTGCTCGCCGCCTACGGTGCCGAGATCGTCCTCACCCCGGCCGCCGCGGGCATGAAGGGCGCGATCGCCGCGGCTGCCGAACTGGCCGGCGAGCACGGCTGGTTCATGCCCCAGCAGTTCGCCAACCCCGCCAACCCCGACGTGCACCTGCGCACCACGGCCCAGGAGATCTGGGACGACACCGACGGCGCGGTCGACGTCCTCGTCTCCGGCGTCGGCACCGGCGGCACCGTCACCGGGGTGGGCCGGTTCCTGCGGGAGAAGAAGCCGGAGGTGCACGTGGTCGCGGTCGAACCCGCCGAGTCCCCGGTGCTCTCCGGCGGCGAGCCGGGACCGCACGGCATCCAGGGCATCGGGGCGGGCTTCGTCCCCGAGGTGCTGGACGCCGGTGTCTACGACGAGATCCTCCGGACCGACGTGGACGGCGCCCGGGACGCCGCCCGGCGGCTGGCCCGCACCGAGGGCATCCTCGCGGGCGTCTCCGGCGGCGCCGCCCTGCACGCCGCCGCCGTCGTCGCGGCGCGGCCGGAGAACGAGGGCAGGCTCGTCGTCGTGGTCCTCCCCGACACCGGCGAGCGTTACCTCAGCACCCCCCTGTTCGCGGCGTAGCAGGGGTGCCGCATGAGGTCCCGGCCCGCCGTACGGACGACCGGCGGATCACCGGCCGTGAAGAACCCGCCGGCCCCGAAGAACCCACCGGCTCACCGGCCGGAGAACGACAAGGAGTCCCCATGACCGCGCAGACGACAACGGACCCGCAGGACGCCGTCCTGGCGGCGATCCGCGCCCACCACGACCAGCTGGGCCGGACGGTAGCCGATCACACCGTGACCATCGCGCGCTCCATCGACAAGCTGATCTCGCCGTCCGCCCGTCAGGCGGTGCTGGTCGCGTTCTGCACCGAGGAGGTGCTCCCGCACGCGACGGCCGAGGAGGAGACGCTGTACCGCGTCGCCGACGCGCTGCCCGCCGCCCGGCTGCTCGTGCGGGCCATGCGCGAAGAGCACGTCCTGCTGCGCGAGCGGGTCGGCGAGCTGGAGCGGGCGGGCACGTGGGGAGAGATCGTCGCGGCCGCCGCCGCGCTGAACGCCCTGTTCCAGTCGCACCTGGACAAGGAGAACACGCTCCTGCTGCCTGCGCTCGCCGGTGCCGGCTTCGATCTGGCCGCCCTGATCGAGGGGATGCACGAGATCCTCGGCACCCCGGCCGAGCCCGCGGGCTGCGGCTGCGGCGGCTGCGGGTGCGGCGCGGGGGAGGCGGCCGAGGGCTCGGCGGGCGCGGGAGGCGCGGCCGGGGCTCCGGGGCCCGTCGTCGGCGAGCTCGACGTACGCTGCCTGGTCCCGGCGCAGCGGCACGCGCAGATCTTCGCCGCGTTCGGGGAACTGCCCGCGGGCGCGGCGTTCGTTCTCGTCAACGACCACGACCCCAAGCCCCTGTACTACCAGTTCGCCGCCGAGCACCCCGGCGAGTTCGTCTGGGAGTACGCCGAGTCCGGCCCGGAGGTCTGGCGGGTCCGCATCGGCCGCCCCTGACCGCCGGCGGGGCCGGGCGGACACGAGCGCTCGACGCCGGTGACGGCACGTGGTCCCTCTCCGGGGGCACCCCGGTTCCACTACCGCCGTCCCGGCGCGAGCTCGTTTCCGGCCCGCCGCCGACGAGGCTTCCGCGGGCCCCGACCGGGCGATGACGGGCCATCAGCGGTGACGGGCCGTCAGCGGACGGGTCGGATGGGGATGAGCCTCAGAGGCGGTCGAGAAGCCGGCGCATCTGCTCGATCTCGGCCTGCTGGGCGGTGGCGACGGTCGCGGCCAGCCGCCTGGCCTCCGGGTCGGAACCCTGGGCCCGCTCGGTCTCGGCCATCTCGACCGCGCCCTCGTGATGGGCGATCATCCGCTCGGCGAACATGCGGTCGAAGGCCGCGCCTCTGGCCTCCTCGAGCGCGGTCATGTCCTGCCCGGTCATCATGCCGGGCATGTCGTGACCGCCGTGCCCGCCCTCGGGCTCGACCGGTGCGCCCCAGGAGGTCAGCCAGCCGGTCATGGTGGCGATCTCCGGATCCTGGGCGGCCTTGATCTTCGCCGCGAGTTCTCTGATCTCCGGGTCGGCGGCCCGGGTCTCGGCCAGCTCTGCCATCTCCACGGCCTGCCGGTGGTGCGGGATCATCATCTGCGCGAAGGCCACGTCGGCGTCGTTGAAGGCCGCCGAGGACCGCGCGCCTCGCGCTCCCGGCCGGGCTCCGATGACACCGGTGTTCCTCCGGTGCCGCGTGCGCAGCAGCACCGCCGCCATCAGGAGCAGCAGGAGCGAGGGGAGGACGGCCAGGCAGACCGAGGTCGGATCGAGGCGCGGGAGCGCGCCTCCGAGGCCGGACGCCTCCTGCTCGATGCCGGCCGCGACGGTGGGCGGGGGAGCGGGCGGCGCGTGCACCCCCTCATGCCCCGGGGCGGCGCCGTACCCCTGGTGATGATCGAGATGCCCCAGCGTGTGCATGGCCGCCACACCCAGGACCAGCGCGACGAGCATGAGCAGACGAGGCACCCACGCGGTGAACCGCCGGGCCCGCCCGTCCATCGTCCCCCCGCGTTCCGGCGACCGACTGCATCTGTGTTCCCATCCTACGATCCACCCTCGCAGGTCACTCGGCACACCCGTCGCGGACCGGCACCCGGCCGGCGGGCGGCCTCCCGCCGTCGCCCGTCGGGCGAGGCGGCCCGTTCAGCGAGGGCGGGCGTGGCGGCCGCCCGTACGGCGGTGCCGGCCGCGCGTTCGCCTGTGCGCGGGGTGCCTCGGCGGCGGTGAGCCGTTCCGGCCGACGGGGTGCCGGCCCAGGAGCCGCCTGCCGGTGACCGCTCCTCCGACGGCCGCGCCGAGAGCCGTCAGGAGGATCCCGGTGTAGATCCCGCCGGAGTCGTCGACGGCCGAGGAGGCGGCGGCGGTTCCGGCGGCCTGCTTCGGAGTGGGAGAGGCCTGTCCCGGAGAGGGCGGGGCCGCCGGAGTCCGCATCCCTGCCTGAGCGCCGCCGGCCGGAGGGGGAGCGGTCGTCGCCGGTTCGGTTCCGGCGTCGTCCGGGACGGCCACGGGCTCGGCGGGGTCGGTGTCCTTGACCTTGTAGGCGCCGCTGGAGAAGGGCACCGGGTGGTTCTTCCTGCCCGCGCCCGGGCCCCACTCGGTGATGACGTAGGTGACCTTGATGTGGCCCTTGCCGCCGTTGTCGTCCACGTTCAGGGTGTCGGCGTTGAAGGTGCCGCCGGTCAGTTCGGCGAAGGTCTTGGCGTCCAGGTCCAGCATGACGCCGCGGTCGGAGGGCTCGCCGGGGCCGCGGTCGCCCACGAAGAACGGGGCCTTCCTGCCGTTGTAGAGCACGTAGCCCTCGGTCAGCAGCGGCCAGGAGGGCGAGGCGGCCAGGCCCTTCTGCATGGGCTTGCCCGAGGCCGGCAGGCCGGTGTCACCGGCGCGGCCGGAACCGTCGTCCCAGAAGTAGGAGGCGGTGGTGGAGCCCTTGAGCATGACCTGTCGCTCGTCGCCCGCCCGCGCGGCGGCGCCGGTGACCGGACCGGCTCCGGTGGCGAGGACCAGCCCCATCGCGGCGGTCAGCACGCGGGGAGTGCCGGTACGGCGGACGGCGGGCACCATGGGGAAAGAAGACCCTCCACGGGGAGACGGGGACGTCTTCGACCGCGGCGGCACCTGGGCCGGTGCCGTCGTCGAGCGGTCGTCTTCTCCACTGGACCCGGCGAACGTAGCGGGAACGGGAGCGCGGAGGGTGCCGAAGGGGTGCGGAGCTCAGGAGCGCACCAGCCGGGCGATGGCCTCGGAGGCCTCCTTGACCTTGGCCTCGGCCTCGGCGCCGCCCTTGGCGGTGGCGTCGGCCACACAGTGCGCCATGTGCTCCTCCAGCAGCGCCAGGGCGAAGGACTGCAGGGCACGGTTGGCCGCCGAGACCTGCGTCAGGATGTCGATGCAGTATTTGTCCTCGTCGACCATGCGCTGCAGGCCGCGCACCTGTCCCTCGATGCGGCGCAGCCGCTTGAGGTGGTCCTGCTTGTCGTGGCTGTATCCGGCCATGTGCCCGCCTCCGGTCGTCTCCGCGTCACCTGTCTTAACACTATACCCCCGTACGGTATTTCGGAAGTGGACGGGAAAGCAACCCGAACATCGGTGTTCGGTTTGTGCTGCCTTAATCCGAACACGGATGTTCGATTTAAGGCAGGCTCCCATGGCTCACCCGGCAGCCCACCCCCACGCGGTCCCGCATTCCGCGCCGCCCGACCCCCGCCGCCGGCGGGCTCTGGTCGTCCTGTGCCTGGCGCAGTTCATGGTGATCCTCGACATCACCGTGGTGAACATCGCCCTGCCCGCCATCGGCGCCGACCTCGCCCTCGACCGGTCCGCCGTGACCTGGGTCGTCACCGCCTACACGCTCTGCTTCGGCGGTCTGATGCTGCTCGGCGGCCGGCTGTCGGACCTGTACGGCCGCCGCCGCGTCTTCCTGACCGGCCTGGTCGTGTTCACGCTGGCCTCGCTGCTGTCGCCGTCGGCGCTGTCGATCGTGACCACCACCTTCCACGGACCCGAGCGGCACCGCGCGCTCGGCGTGTGGGCGGCGATCGGCGGCGGTGGCGCCGCTGCGGGCGTCCTGCTCGGCGGGGTGCTCACCTCCGGGCCCGAGCTCGGCGCCGGTCTCGGTGTCGCCCTCATCTCGACCCTCGCCGCGACCGGCATCGGCGCCGCGCAGCTCGGTGGTTTCGGGGACGCCTACCGGGCGGCGGCGATCGGTGCGGCCGTCGTCGCGGTGACCGTCGCCTTCGTCCTGCCCAAGGGACGCCCTCCGGTGACCGACGGCCCGATCTTCGCCCACTGAGCGGGATCGTACGCTTGCCCCATCGGTCCGGACTTCGCCCATCGAGCGGGATCGTACGCTTGCCCCATGGCCACCGACTCCACCGGCACCGCTCCCGGCGCCGGCCCCCGCACCAGGCGCCGGGCCGACGCCGAGCGGAGCATCGCCTCCATCGTCGAGGCCGCGCTCGCCGCCTTCCGCCGGGACACCGACGCCACCATGGCCGACATCGCCCGTACCGCCGGGGTCGGCCGGGTCACCCTCTACAGCCACTTCCCCTCCCGGGAGGACCTGCTCGACGAGGTGATGAGACGCGCCATCGACGATGCCCGCGCCGTCCTGACCGCGGTCCCGGCGGAGGGCCTGCCCGCCCGGGAGGCGCTGGCGGGGGTGATCCGCTCGTGCTGGCAGGTCCTGGACCGCTACCGCAGCCTGCACGCCGCGGCCACCCGCGTTCTCGGCCCCGAGCGCATGCGCGACCACCACGACGAGCCCATGGCCACGATCGGTGCGCTGGTCGACCGCGGGCGGGAAGAAGGCAGCATACGCGCCGACCTCCCGCGTGACTGGCTGCTCGCCACGGTCTACAGCCTCCTGCACGCGGCCGCCTCCGAAGTCGAGGCGGGGCGGCTCCCGGCGGGGGAGGCCGCCGCCGCCTTGGAGGCGACCGTGGACTCCGCGCTCTCCCCGGTCCGCCAACCGGCCGCCGATTCCCGGTGACGCTCCGGCGCCGGAGGGTGGGTCAGGTGCGGCCGGTGGCCGGGCCGGCGGCCTGCAGGTCCCGGTGCGCCCGTTCCGGCCGGGCTCTGCGCAGATAGCCGGTCGGAGTGGTGCCCAGGTGGCGGCGGAAGGCGTACTGGACCGCCCGCGGGCTGGTGCCGACGGCTCGGGCGATCTCGGCGACGGGCGTCCGATCAGGGGTGCGGGCGGCGGCGCAGCCAGTCCCAGAAGCTGCGGCGCGGCCGCCGGACGACGACGGATCCGCTCTTCACCGAGCCCGACACGGTGACCAGCAGCTTGACCGGTGCACCGGGTTCGAGTCGCGCGCGCTGCCGGATGCTGCCGCTGCGGACCGTGACGCTGTCGACGTCCGCCGCCACGCCGGGCGGCACGATCAGCAACAGCCGGCCGCTGCCGATCGCGACCGAGAGATCCATGGCCGGGTGCGTGAGGACGGCCTGGGTGAAGTCGAGGATCGCATGCCCGCTGCCGATCTCCACCTCCATGCGGCGGGGCACCGCCCACACCCCGTCCCGCCGGATCTGGCCGCTGCCCGTCTTCAGGTGGATGAGCTCCTTGGAGACCGGAGCGGGGGTCCGGGCCGCACCGGGAGCGGCGGGCAGGTCACGCAGGACCGCTTCGAGCTCGCCGTACGTGCGCGCCGCCAGCGCCACCTCGAGCCGCTGGTCGAGCTCCTCCAGCGTGAGGCGGCCGTCGCCCGCGGCGACCCTGAGCTTCTCCGCGACCTCGTCGCGCTCCTCGTGTGAGACACGTAGGTCACGGCGCTCCGGCACCAGATCACCCGACATATCGCGAAGTATAGTGCGCCCGCATCGAGAATTGCGATCTTGGAGGTCGCCTGTGGCCGACTGCGCGGGCGACGGCCGGCCGGGGATGCGCTCACTCCGCGGGTGAGGGCCGCCGGCCGGAGTCCCGCTCCAGCAGCGTCCGCACGCCGGGGATGACGGTCGCGCGGAACGCCGTGTCCAGCTCGGCCGGGGTGGCTGTGATCTCGTCGTCGGCCCAGGCGCGCGTCAGGGCCATGAACGCCCCGACGGCGCAGGTGACCACCAGGTCGAGGTGGGGGGAGGGGGCCGCGCCCCGGGCGAGCAGCTCGTCGCGGACGGCGGCGGTCAGCAGGCGCTCCCCGTGCGCCACCACCTCCCGGCCGCCACGCCGTCCGAGCAGCGCGCGCACCAGCCTGCGCTGCTCCTGCACGTGCTCGAACATCGCCAGGCTGAAGGCGAACAGCGGGCCGCCGGCGTCCGGGGACGGGCGCAGGAAGTCCAGCTCCTCCAGGGAGCCGAACAGCACCGCCTGCTTGTCGGTGAAGTGGGCGTAGAAGGTCGAGCGGCCGACGTCCGCGCGGTTGATGAGATCGGTGACGGTCACCGGCTCATACCCCTTCTCCAGGATCAACTCCATCAGCGCGTGCCGGATCGCCGCGCGGGTGCGCCGTACCCGCCTGTCGGGGTTCCCGGGCGCTGCGTTTCCGGGCACTTCACCGCTCCCTGTCCAGTACGGCACACCACGCCGGAAGTGATGATTGACCCGTCCACGCTAGCGAACAGATCATCCATAAGTGAACAGGTTGTTCGAGAGGAGAGAACCGATGGGTCTGGGAAAACTGCTGCACGACCACACCGGCCACACCGAACACGCCGATGAGGGGGGAACGATCGACCACCCGCGCGCCTACGAGCTCGTGGCCGAGATCGGCTTCCTCGGGCGGCGGCGCGAGATCTTCACCCGGCTGGCCGCCCTGTCCGGAGTGCGCCCGGGCGACCGGGTACTCGACGTGGGCTGCGGCACCGGCTACCTGACCCGGATCCTGGCCCCGGTCGCCGGCCCGTCCGGGCAGGTGACCGGCGTCGACCCGGCCGAATCCATGATCGGGCACGCCCGCCGCCGCGCCCCGGGCAACTGCTCCTACCAGGTGGGCGTGGGCCAGGCGCTGCCGGTGCCCGACGCCTCCGTCGACGTGGTGGTCTCCAGCCTGGCCGTGCACCACATGCCGGTCGACGCGCGCGGCACCGCCGTACGGGAGATGTTCCGGGTGCTGAAGCCGGGCGGGCGTCTGCTGATCGCGGAGTTCCGCCCGCCCTCCAACCATCTGCTCGCCCACCTGGCCGGCGCCCTGACCGGCCCCGAGATGCGGCACAACCCGAAGGACCTGCTCGCCGGCCTGATCCCGGAGGCCGGGTTCCACGTCCAGGACGAGGGCGACCTGCCGGTCATGCTCGCCTACGTCCGGGCCGTACGGCCGGCGGCCTGACGCGCCCCGGCACCCGCCGGGCGGACGGTCAGCGGACGGGGTCGGGCAGGACGTCCGGGGGACGGCGGTGGCGGGCCCCGGACGCCGGGTGGTCGGGGTGATCGTGGTCGGGGTGGTCGTGGCCGGAGTGGGTACGGCGGGCGCCGGCCAGCGCGGCCAGGGCGGTGGTGATCGGGACGGCCGAGATCAGCCCTAGGGTGCCCGCGACGCTGCGGACGATCTCCTGGGCCAGGACGGGGTTGGTCACGACCTGGCCGACGGGCTCCTCGCCGACGCTGATGAGCAGCAGCAGAGGCAGGGAGGCGCCGGCGTAGGCCAGGACGATCGTGTTGATCACCGAGGCGATGTGCATGCGGCCGACCCGGGAGGCGGCCCGGTACAGCTGGGCGAAGCCGTAGCCGGGATTGGCGTGGGCCAGCTCGGCGACGGTGGCGGCCTGGGTGACGGTGACGTCGTCGAGCACGCCGAGTGAGCCGATGATGATGCTGGCCAGCAGCAGGCCCTGGGTGTTGATGCGGTAGCTGCTGTCCAGGTAGAAGGAGCTCTCGTCGGTGATGCCGTTGAGGTCGACCAGGCCGATGGCGGCATACGACAGCAGGCCGGTCAGGCTGAGGCTGATCACGGTGCCCACGATCGCCGTGGAGGTGGTGACGTTGAAGCCGTGGGTGAGGTACAGCACCGTGAGCATGATCGCGGCGGAGCCGACGATCCCCACCAGCAGCGGCGGCTGGCCGGCCAGGATCCCCGGGATGACGAACATCAGCAGCAGGACGAAGGTGATGGCCAGCCCGACCAGCGCCGACACCCCGCGCCAGCGGCCGAAGGCGATCACGGCCAGCGAGAACGCGGCGCCGACCAGCCACAGCGGGGTGGACCGGTCGTGGTCGGAGATCTGGTACGGCGGCACGTCGAGCGTGGTGTCGGTGGTGTGGATCAGCACCACGTCGTCGCCCTCGGCGAACCGCTGCGCGCCGGGGCCGCTGGGCAGCGGGCTGGTGACGCGCTGCCCGGAGTCCTCGCCGCTGGTGAGCAGGACCCTGGCGTCACCGCAGGTGGCGGGGTCCGCAGGCACCGTCGCGGCCTGGGCCTGCCCCTCGATGGGAGGCTCCTGGGGGCAGGGGGTCAAGGTGATGCCGGCGATCGTCCCGGTGACCCGCTCCAGTTTCGCCTGCTCGGCGGTGGAGACGGGCTCGGTCGGCCACATCCACACCAGCGCCGCGAGGGTGGCGACCGCCAGGGGGACGATGACGGCCAGGGTCGCCCACACCGTCGCCCGTGATCGGGGGACGGACGGGCCGTGCGAGTGGTTGGCACCCATGGCGTCGGAGCTCTCCTTGCGGGCGGGTTCGCGGGAACGGGCGGTGCCGCCACGGGGTCCGGCCGGCGCGGTCCGGGCCCCGTGGGGCGATTCATACCGTCCTAGGGTAGGAGTACGGCGCACCGCTCTCGTTCGGCTTCGGCGGACCGGCCACCCCGCCGGAGCCCGAACCCCCGGTTTTCACGGACGACCTGCGGCGGGGCTCACCTCCAGAACGCGATCTCGGGGAAGGCCGGGGAGGGCCCGTCCAGCAGCTCCCGCCCGCGCCCGCGCAGGTGCCGGTCCATGAAGGCGGTCACGTAGGCCCGGGTGACCTCCAGCTCCCTGGCCGTCCGCCCGGCCAGCAGCGGATAGTCGGTGAAGGAGACGTGGTCGCCGCCCTTCACCGACAACCAGCGCTTCCAGCCCGTCATCAGCGCCCAGTCGCGGCCCCAGGTGAAGTCCTGGCCGCCCGGCTCGTGGATCCCGCCCGCCCCCATCAGCATGAACGGCCGAGCCAGGCCCCCGGCCGGGACGGGCGCGAAGAAGGTGCCGTCCATGTTGACCCCGGCGCGCACCCGCCCGTCCTTCAGCATCGTCCAGGACGTGCTCGAACCGCCCAGCGAGTGCCCGGCCATGCCGACACGCGAGCGGTCGACGAGCCGGGCGCCCTTCCACACCGGGTGCCGGCCGAGCAGCTCGTCGAGTACGAACGACACGTCCGCCTGCCGTCCCGCGACCGCCTTGGCGCCGAACGCCCACGGGTCGGCCTCCTGCTGCGCGCAGGCCGCGCAACGGGCCAGCCGGCCGCCGGGCAGGCTGGTGCCGTACGACTCGTGCACGTGATCGATGCCGGCGACCACGTACCCCCGGCTGGCCAGCTCCTCCGCCAGAGCGGTCAGCGACGAGCGCGGCATCGTGAACCCGGGCGAGAGCACCACCAGCGGCAGCGTGCCCGGGCGCCCGGCCGGGCGGGCCCCGGCCACGGCGTGGGTCGCGGCGCCGCTGACCGCCCGGCTCGGGACACCGGTGACCCCCTGGCCCTCCAGCAGGGCCGCGGCCTCCTCGTCGGTCATGTACGGCGCGGGCCGGCCGCCGCCCTTCCCGGCGGGGTACCACAGCGAGACCATGAGCTGCCTGGCCTCCTCGGCGGGCACCCAGGGGTCGGGGCGGGTGCGGTCGACCAGGTGCAGGCTGACGGTCCCCACCGGCCGGGGCCCGGTCGGCGCGGGAAGCGCCAGGCTCACGTCCTGCGCGGGTCCGACTCCTGCGGGATCGGCGGCGTGGGCGGGGACGGCCGCCAGAAGGGCGAGCAGGCCCGCCGTGACGGCGCCCGCGACGCCGGCGCCGCGCGTGATCTTGATTTTCATGCCGCCCATGATTTTCGATCACGCGCGGGTCCGGCTTCGTCCGAACGTCCGCCTTCACCTGCCACTTCGGGCGAAGACCCGGTGCCGTGTGCGACTCCGGGATGACCCGGCCACGGGGGCCGGGGTCAGGGCCGGTCGCGCGGGCGCCTGCGGGCGGGCGGGACCGGTTCGGGGACGGCGCCGGGGACGACGGTGTTGGAGACGGTGCCGATGCCCTCGACGGTGAGGGTGACGACGTCTCCGGGCTTCAGCGGGGGCGGGTCCTGCTCGCCGCGCAGGCCCCACAGCTCGGCCAGGCAGCCGCCGTTGCCGCAGGTGCCCGAACCCAGCACGTCGCCGGGCCGTACCCACGCGCCCCGGGAGGCGTAGGCGAGGAGCTCCTCGAACGGCCAGCCCATGTTCGACAGCAGGTCCCGGCCCACTTCGACCCCGTTGACCTCGGCCGTCAGCGCCAGGCGCAGGAAGCCGTCGGCGTCGCGGTACGGCTCCAGCTCGTCGGCCGTGACCAGCCACGGGCCGAGGGTGGTGGCGGAGTCCTTGCCCTTGCAGGGACCGAGCCCGACCTGCATCTCCCGCGACTGCAGGTCGCGGGCCGACCAGTCGTTGAAGATCGTGTAGCCGAAGATGTGGTCGCGGGCCCGCTCGGGGGAGAGATCGCGGCCCTCGCGGCCGATGACCGCGGCCACCTCCAGCTCGAAGTCCAGGGCGCGGCAGCCCGGCGGCACCGGGACGTCGTCGTGGGCGCCGATCATCGCGTGGGGGTTGGTGAAGTAGAACGTCGGCGCGTCGTACCAGGCGTCAGGGACGCCCGCCGCGCCGCTCACGCTGCGGCGCACGCCCTCGACGTGCTCCTCGAAGGTGACGAAGTCGCGGACCGAGGGCGGCTCGACCGGCGGGAGCAGCCGCACCTCGGCCAGCGGCACGGCCGCCCCGGTTCCCGGGACGGAGCCGGTACGGACGACGTCGAGCAGGTCGGTCCCCTCGGGGAAGGGCAGGACCGCCTCGCCGTCGACGACGCCGCTGCGGCGCAGGCCCTGGTGGTGGTAGGTGGCCAGACGCATGGTGCTCTCCGGATAGCCAGGTGGGGATCAGGCGGGTGGGGATCGGACCGGCGGGGCTCAGACAGGCGGGGCTCAGACAGGCGGGGCGACGAAGACGCCGCGGTCGACGTCGTTGAAGGACTCCTTGGCGACCAGCTCGTTCATCGGGTTGGCGGTGCCCCACTGGTCGGTGACCTCCGGCTGGGAGAAGTCGTAGACGTGCGGGTGCCAGGCGTCCTCGTCCAGCTCCTCCAGCTCGGTGGTGTACTCCACGGTGTTGCCGTGCGGGTCCATGAAGTAGGAGAAGGTGTTGTCGCCCGCCAGGTGGCGGCCCGGCCCCCAGATCATGCGCACGCCCGCGCGCAGCAGCCGGCCGGTGCCGTACATGTACTCGTCCAGGCCGCGCAGCTCGAAGCTGATGTGGTGCAGCGAGGCGTGCGGGCCGCGGGCGATGGCCATGCTGTGGTGCCGGGGGTTGCAGCGCATGAAGTGCATGACCTTGCCCATGCGCGGGTGGGCAAGGGTGTCCGACAGCGCGAAGTCCAGGTGGGTCTCGTACCAGGCGCGGGTGGCGTCGATGTCGGGGGCGTTGAGCACCACGTGCGAGAGCCGGACCGGTACCGCCTCCTTGGCCTCCAGCCTGCGGTGGGCGCGCACGGCGACGTCGGCGGAGACCTCGACGGTGCGGCCGTCGATGTCGAAGAGGCGGAGGCCGTACCCGCCGCCGGGGGTGTCGATCTTCCCGGGCTCGGAGACCAGCCGGACGCCCGCGGCGCTCAGCCGCTCGGCGAGGGCGTCGACGTCGGCCGGGGTGGCGGCGCCGAAGGCGATGAGGTCGAGGCGCTTCTCCTCGGCCTGGCGCAGCCGGATGATGTACTGCTCGGGCGAGCCCTCGGCGGCCAGGAAGCTGATCCCGGAGTCGTCGGCGACCTCGGTCAGGCCCCAGACGCCGGCGTAGAACTCGCGCTGCCTGTCGTAGTCGGGCACGGCCAGGTCGACGTGGCGCAGGTGAGTGATGAGGCGGTCGGACATGGTGGTTGTTCCTTAGAGATCGAAGAGAGCGGCGGCGTTGCCGCCGCGGATCGCGTCGCAGGTCTCCCGGTCGAACCCGGCGGCGCACAGCCGGTCCACGGGGTCCTCGACGCCCATGTCGAAGGGGTAGTCGGAGCCGAGCACCACCCGGGACGCCCCGGCGGCGCCGACGAGGGCGCGCAGGGCGGCGGGCTCGTAGACGAGCGAGTCGAACCAGATCCGCCCCAGGTAGGAGCCGGGCGGCTCGGCGCAGCCGCGCGCCTCGGGCCGCACCCGCCGGCCGTGGTCGGCCCGGCCCAGGTACGTGGGCAGGTAGCCGCCGCCGTGCGCCGCGAGGACCTTCAGCCCCGGGTGCCGGTCCAGCACCCCGGAGAAGATCAGATGGGAGAGCGCGACGGCGTTCTCGACCGGCTGGCCGACGATGTTGGACAGGTAGAAGCGGTCCAGCCGCTCATCCAGCGTGCACCCGAACGGATGCAGGAAGACCACCGCCCCGCTGTCCGCCGCCCGTGCCCAGAACTCCTCATACGCCGGATCCGACAACTCCCGGCCGGGAGCGTGGGAGGAGATCTCCACGCCCTTCAATCCCAGGCCGAGGGCGTGTTCCAGGAGTTTCACCGTCAGTGAGGGGTGCTGGAGCGGGACCAGGCCCAGGCCGTACAGCCGGTCGGGGGCCTGCGCGCAGTGCTCGGCGACACCCTCGCCGGCCAGGCGGCAGACCCGCTCGGCGAGATCCTCGCCGGCCCAGTAGTGGTAGTGCGACGGGGACGGGCTGACGATCTGCACGTCCACTCCGGCGGCGTCCATGTCGGCCAGCCGTACCGGCACCTGCGTGAGCCGGGCGATCCGCTCGCCGACCATCCGGCCCGAGACCGCGAGGGACTCCGGGCCGTTGCGGCGGGCGTCCAGCTCACGGTGCGCCGCCAGCCCCGGCTGCCCGGCCACGGCCTGCTCGACCTGCGGCAGGATCACATGCGCGTGCACATCGACGGTCTTCACGGGTGTGGCGTTGGAGGAAGCGATGTCCATGGGAGCGGTGTTCACGGGCGCCGCGTCACCGTCGCGGAGATCCGCCCCATCAGGCCCGGCACGTCCGCGTCCGGCGCGGGGTCCAGCTGCCAGTCGGCCAGCTGCACGGACGCCTCGACCACGGCCTTCACCCGCTCGAAGCGGCGCTCCATGAAGGCGTCGAACAGCGACTGGTCCAGCCGGTCGGCGGCCAGCAGCAGCTCGGCCAGGACGGCGGCGTCCTCCAGGCACTGGGCGGCGCCCTGGGCGAGGGTGGGCGGGCAGGCGTGCGCGGCGTCGCCGATCAGGACGACGCGCCCGCGGTTCCAGGGCCGCTCCACCAGCAGCGACTCGAACCAGGTGTAGTTGATGCGGTCCGGATCGGTGATGTCGGCGCGGATCTCGTCCCAGGCGCCGCCGTACCCCTCGGCCAGGGCCCGCATGTGAGCCGGCTTGTCGGCGTCGGCGACCGACTCGCGCGGCCGGGCCTTCTCCACCAGGTAGGCGTACATGGTGTCCTCGCCGGTCGGGCAGTATCCGGCGATGAAGCACGGGCCGCCGTAGATCAGGTCGGTGCGCTCGACCCCCTCGGGGCGCCGGGTGTGGATGCGCCAGATGCCCATGCCGGTCGGCCGGGGGGCGGTGCCGACGCCGATGAGCCCGCGGACCGCGGAGCGGATGCCGTCGGCGCCCACGACCAGGTCGTAGGTCGCCGTGGTCCCGTCGGACAGCTCCGCCCGCACGCCGTCCCCGGTCTCGGTCAGGGAGGTCACGGTCAGGCCCGGCCGCAGCCGCGCCCCGGCCTCGCGTACGGCCTTGGTGAGGATCGCGGCCAGCTCGGGGCGGTTCATGCCGAGTGTGGCCGGCAGGTCGGGGCCGCCGGTGCGGGCGTCGGGGATCTCGGCGATCAGGTCCCCGCCGGGGGTCCGCAGCCCGAGGGAGTCGAAGGCGAAGCCCGCGGCGCCGACCTGGTCCCAGACGCCGAGGTCGCGCAGCACCCGCAGCGCGTTGCCCTGCAGCGTGATGCCCGAGCCCAGCGCGGCAGGCTCCGAATTGATCTCCGCGACGTCCACGGCGACGCCGCCGCGGGCGAGCAGGATCGCCAGGGCCGATCCGGCGGTGCCGCCGCCGACGATGAGGACGTTCCCTGCTGCTGTCATGGAGGCCTCACTTGATGGCGATGGGGTTGACGGGGGAGCCCACCGCGCCGGTGACGGGCAGCGGGGCGGCGACGAGGAAGAACTCGTGGACGCCGTCGGCCGCGCAGTGCGCCGCGAGGGCGTCCAGGTCCCACATCTCGCCGACGAGCAGCCCGATGTGGGGGATGACGACCTGGTGCAGGGGCTGGAAGGCGTGGTCGAACTCGTTCGGCCGCACCTCGAAGCCCCAGGTGTCGGTGGCGATCGCGGCGATCTCGGTGCGGTGCAGCCAGCCGGCGGTGGTGAACGACAGCCCCGGCGCGGGACCGCCGGCGTAGTCGCCCCAGCCGTCGCGGCGGGCCCGGGTGAGCTGCCCGGTGCGCACGCACACGATGTCGCCGCGGCCGACCGCGACGCCGTGCGCCCCGGCGGTGGCGGTCAGGTGCTCCTCGGTGATCGCGAAGCCGTCCGGCAGCTCGCCGTCGTCGCCGAACACGCGGCCGACGTCGAGCAGGACGCCGCGGCCCGCGACGGGGGCGGCCAGGTGCTCGATGCCGGTGACCAGGTCGCCCTCGCTGGTGACGACCTTGTCGGCGGGGCGGCCGTTCCAGGCCCTGCCGTGGTCGAAGATGTGGCCCAGGCCGTCCCACTGGGTGGAGCACTGCAACGGCATGGCGATGACGTCGTCGGCGCCGCCGAACCCGTGCGGGAAGCCCTGGTCGCCGTGGACGGCCTCCATGCCGGTGTCGGTCATGGTGTGCACCGGGTTGGTACGGCGCCGCCAGCCCTTCTGCGGGCCGTCGGTGTCGAAGCGCTGGGACAGGGAGAGGGAAACGCCGTGCCGTACGAGCGCGGCGGCCTCGCGGCGCCCGGCCTCGTCGATGAAGTTGACGGTGCCCAGGACGTCGTCGTCCCCCCAGCGGCCCCAGTTGGAGTACTTCGCGGCGGCCTCGGCGATGGCGCCCTCGGGGTCGGTCCGGCCGGGCATCACGCGTCGTCTCCGGTGGACTCGTCGTCTCCGGTGGACTCGGCCACGCACCGGTTGCGCTGCACGCCCAGGCCGGTGATCGTCCCCTCCATCACGTCGCCCGGACGCAGCAGCCGGCCCCAGTGCATGCCGTTGCCGGCCGGGCTGCCGGTGAGCACCAGGTCGCCGGGGAGCAGCTCCACGGTCTGCGAGACGTAGGAGACCAGCCGCGCCACGTCGAAGATCATGTCCTCGGTGGACTCGTCCTGCATGACCTCGCCGTTGAGCCGCAGCGTCACCTGCAGGTCGCCGGGGTCGCCGACGAAGGCGGACGGCACCAGATAGGGGCCGAGCGGGGTGAACGTCGGGGCGTTCTTGGCCCGCAGCCAGTCGGTGCCGATCTCCGGCATGTCGCGGCGGAACACCAGCTCGCGGGCCGTGAGGTCGTTGGCGAGGGTGTAGGCGGCCACGTGCTCCGGTGCTTCCTCCGGAGTCACCCGGTAGGCCGGGCGGCCGATCACCGCGGCCAGCTCCAGTTCCCAGTCCGGCTTCGCGCACCAGGACGGGATGACCACGTCGTCGTACGGGCCGGTGATCGAGGACGGCAGGCCGATGAACACATACGGCCGGTCCTCGGCGGCGCGGCGGTCCATCATCGCGGCGACCTCGGCCCGCACCTGCTCGGCGGGGCGGCCGTCCGCGGGTTCGTGGGCCACCGCCAGGTCGATGACGTGGGTGCGGTAGTTGGCGCCGGACTGCAGGATCTGCCGGGGCTCGACCGGAGCGTGCACCCGCAGGTCCGGCAGCGGCAGCCACGTTCCCTCCGGCGATCCGGCGGCGGCGTGCAGCAGCGGCAGGACGTCGTCCCAGCGTTCCAGCAGGGCCCGCGTGGTCAGGTCCGGCACGCCGAGCACGGGGACGGTGCGCAGGTCCAGGACCCGGTCGTCGGTGACCAGGCCGGGGAAGGCGGGGCCGCCGCCTGCGGAGAAGGTGCCGAGCGCGAACGGGCCGGCAAGGGGCGGGTGTGTTTCCACGGTGTTTCCTCCCGGTGCGGTGCCCCCAACCTTGGGCTAACGTGGCGAATCTGGGAAATCGATTCCCCGGATCGGATCAATCCGTCAGACGAATAACCGCGGGGAAGGAGGAGCTGTGAACCTCGCCAGCCTGGACCTGAACCTCGTGGTCGCCCTGCACGCTCTGCTGGAGGAGCGCAGCGTCACCCGGGCCGGCAGGCGGATCGGGCTCAGCCAGCCGGCGGCCAGCGCCGCCCTGGCCAGGCTCCGCCGCCACTTCTCCGACGACCTGCTGGCCAGGAAGGGCAACAGCTACGAGCTGACCCCGCTGGGCGCCGCGCTGCGGGAACCCGCGGCGAACGCCTGCGGCGTGCTGGAGCGGTTGTTCACCAGCCGGGCGGACTTCCGGCCGGGCACCGAGCAGCGCGACTTCACCCTGCTCTCCTCCGACTACGCGATCGCGGTCTTCGGCGCCGAGCTCGCCCGCGTCCTGCACGCCGAGGCGCCCGGCGTCCGGCTGCACTTCCAGAACATGGACTCCCGGATCGTGGAGGCCACCGACACCGTGCTCGGCGGCGTCGACGGCGTGCTGGTCCCGCACGGGGTGATCAGCGGCTTCCCCGCCGTGGAGCTGTACCGTGACGAGTGGGTGTGCCTGATCTCCGCCGACCATCCCGACATCGGCGAGCGCATCACCATGGAGGACCTGGTCCGCCTGCCCTGGGCGGTCTACCGGCGCTTCTTCGACGCACCGGTCACCCGGCAGCTGGGCGCGCTGGGGCTGGAACCCCATGTGGAGGTCTCCGTGCAGTACTTCTCCCTGCTGCCCAACCTCGTGGCCGGGACCCGCCGGGTCACCCTGGTCCAGCGGCGCCTGGCCCGGATGCTGCAGGGGATCGCGCCGGTACGGGTGCTGCCCTGCCCCTTCGAGGCGGTGCCCCTGCAGGAGGCCCTGTGGTGGCATCCCGTGCACGGCCAGGACGCGGCGCACATCTGGCTGCGCGAGGCCGCCGCCCGGGTGGCCGCCGGCCTCGACGACCGGCCCGGACCCTCCGGCGCGACGTAGGCGCCCGGCCCTTCCGGCGTGGCGCACGGGCGGATTCCTCCGGCGTGGCGCATGGGCCGGATTCCTCCGGTGCGATGCAGGGGTCTGATCTCCGTTGTGATGCGGGGGCCTGATCTCCGTTGTGATGCGGGGGCCTGATCTCTGCTGTGATGCGGGGCCGGGCCATCCACCGCGTGGATGCGGGGTATCAGGATTTCCGTCTTCCGTGGACCGCGCCCCGTGCCGGACAGTGCTGTGCACCATCCCCGCGACTTCTAGCGAGGCCCGCATGTCCCAGCCGGCCACCGCGAAGCAGGCTGGTGCGCCCCAGCTCGTCCTGCTGCTCATCGGCAGCTGCATGCCCGTGCTCGGCGCCGTCCTGCTCTCCCCGGTCCTGCCCCGCATCAGTGAACACTTCGCCTCCACACCGGGCGTCGACGTCCTGGTCCCGGTGATCCTGACCATCCCGGCGCTGTTCGTCGCGCTCGGCGCCCCCTTCGCCGGCGCCGTCGCCGACCGGTTCGACCGCAAGCGCCTGCTGATCGTCACCATGGTCGGCTACGCGATCGCCGGCACCGCGACCGCCTTCTTCGCGCTCGGCGGGCTGCTCGGTGCCGACGGCTGGCGCACGCCGTTCTGGCTGTACGCCGCCGCCGCGCTCGCCGCGATCCCCATGGCGCTCCTCCTGCGGCAGCCCGCCGCGCATCAGGAAGACGCGCACCAGCAGGACGCGCGTCAGGAAGAGGCGCGTGACGGAGACCGGCAGCCCTGGCCCTGGCGGCCCCTGCTCGTCCCCTCCCTGGTCACCGTCGGCGGAGGCGTCGTCTTCTACACGCTGATCGTCCAGCTCGCCTACGTCCTGGACGGTGTGGGGATCTCCGATCCGGCGGTCATCGGAGGCGTCACCGCGCTCATGTCGCTGGCCACCGCCGTCGGGGCCGGCCTGTTCGCCAAGATCTCCGGCCGCGGGGCGCGCGTGCTGCTCATCGCGGAGTTCGCCCTGTCCGGTCTCGGCCTGCTCCTGATCGCCGCGACCGAGGCCGTCCCCGTGATCGTCGCGGGCGCCGTGCTGACCGGCTTCGCCACGGGACTGCTCCTGCCGACCCTGCTCACCTGGGCGGTCAACCGGCTGCCGTTCGCGCAGCGCGGCCGCGGCACCGGCCTGTGGACCGGAGCCCTGTTCCTGGGAGAGTTCCTCTCGCCCCTGCTCATCGGCGCCCTGGCCGCGGTGACCGGAGGGCTCGGCCCGTCCCTGGGGGTGATCGGCGTCGCGTCCCTGGTGCTGGCCGCCCTGGTGGCCACCGTACTGACCGTCCCCGCCGCGCCGCTCAACACCGTCCCGGCCGAATAGGGTCGAACAGGTACGGAGCCGTAGCGGGAACAGGCACGTCCGAACACGCGCCCGGCGGTCCCTTCCCGTCCGGGCGCGTCTCGCGTGATCATGCCTCCACCCTCCCTATCGTGGGTTCCCGGAACGAAGGAAAGGCAGTAGGCGATGGCATACGAAGTACGCGGCGTGATCGCGCGGGGCAAGGGCCAGGCCGTCTCACTGGAGACGGTCCACGTGCCCGACCCCGGTCCCGGGGAGGCGGTGGTCAACGTCCAGGCCTGCGGGGTGTGCCACACCGACCTGCACTACCGCGAGGGCGGCATCAACGACGACTTCCCGTTCCTGCTCGGCCACGAGGCCGCCGGCGTGGTCGAGGCCGTCGGCGAGGGCGTGAGCGGTCTGGCCCCGGGCGACTACGTGATCCTCAACTGGCGGGCGGTCTGCGGCCAGTGCCGGGCGTGTCTGCGCGGCCGTCCGTGGTACTGCTTCAACACCCACAACGCGACGCAGAAGATGACCCTGGAGGACGGGACGGAGCTGTCCCCGGCGCTGGGCATCGGGGCGTTCGCGGACAAGACCCTGGTGGCGGCCGGGCAGTGCACCAAGGTGGACCCGGCGGCGTCGGCGGCCGTGGCCGGTCTGCTGGGCTGCGGCGTGATGGCGGGCCTCGGCGCGGCCATCAACACCGGCGGCGTCACCCGCGGCGACAGCGTGGCCGTCATCGGCTGCGGCGGCGTCGGCGGCGCGGCCGTCCTGGGCTCGTCGCTGGCCGGAGCCGCGAAGATCATCGCGGTGGACGTCGACGACCGCAAGCTGGAGTGGGCCAAGAGCTTCGGCGCGACCCACACGGTCAACTCCCGCACCACCGACGCGGTCGAGGCGATCAGGGAGCTGACCGGCGGCTTCGGCGCGGACGTCGTGATCGAGGCGGTCGGCCGCCCGGAGACCTACAAGCAGGCCTTCTACGCCCGCGACCTGGCCGGGACCGTGGTGCTGGTGGGCGTGCCCACCCCGGACATGACGCTGGAGCTGCCGCTGCTGGACGTCTTCGGGCGCGGCGGTGCACTGAAGTCCTCCTGGTACGGCGACTGCCTGCCCAGCCGCGACTTCCCCATGCTCATCGACCTGTACCTGCAGGGGCGGCTGAACCTCGACGGCTTCGTCACCGAGACCATCGCGCTGGACGGGGTCGAGCAGGCGTTCGCCAAGATGCACCACGGTGAGGTCCTGCGTTCGGTGGTGACCCTGTGACGGGCGGCGTGACGGGCGGCGCGCGCATCGGCCACGCCGTCACCTCCGGCACCTTCAGCCTCGACGGCCAGACCTTCGACGTCGACAACAACGTCTGGGTGCTCGGGGACGACGCCGAGTGCGTGGTCTTCGACGCCCCCCACGACGTGGACGCCATCACCGGCCTGGTGGGGGAGCGGCGGGTGGTGGCCGTCATCGCCACCCACGCCCACGACGACCACATCAGGGTCGCGCCCGATCTGGCCCGCGCCACCTCGGCGCCCGTCCTGCTGCACCCCGACGACCTGCCGCTGTGGCGGATGACCCACCCCGACCGCGACCCGGACGGCTCCCTGACGGACGGCCAGGTCATCAAGGTCGCGGGCACCCGCCTGGAGGTCCTGCACACCCCCGGCCACGCCCCCGGCGCCGTCTGCCTGCACGCCCCCGACCTGGGCGCGGTCTTCACCGGCGACACCCTCTTCCAGGGCGGCCCGGGCGCCACCGGCCGGTCGTTCTCGGACTTCGGCACCATCGTCGCCTCGATCCGCGAACGCCTGCTGACCCTGCCCGGGGAAACGGCCGTGCACACCGGCCACGGCCCGTCCACGACGATCGGCGCCGAGAAACCCCACCTGGAGGAGTGGATCCGCCGGGGCCACTGAGCCGTCGGCCCGGAGGTGAGGGCGGGCAT
Source organism: Paraplanobispora takensis (assembly GCF_016863195.1). Lineage (GTDB taxonomy): Bacteria > Actinomycetota > Actinomycetes > Streptosporangiales > Streptosporangiaceae > Planobispora > Planobispora takensis. Next base: position 39,929 of record NZ_BOOK01000049.1, read on the forward strand.
GGCAAGCACCTCGCAGGCGTTCCGGCCGCGGGCTCAGAAGAAGTCGGCGGTCTGGACGTACTCCATCGCCTTGGCGAAGACCGGGTCGCTCAGGCGGCGTTCCATCTCGTCGGGGGAGACGTCCTCGACGCGGGTCTGGATCCACCACAGGTTGCCGAACGGGTCCCTGACCCGGCCGACGCGGTCGCCGAAGTACAGGTGCGTGACCTCCGTGACCGACGTGCCGCCCGCCTCGACGGCCTGGTGGTGGGCGGCGTCGGCGTCGGGGACGTACAGGCGCAGGAAGGCCGGGGTGCGCGGCCAGCCCGGTCTGGAGTCGAACATCATCACCACCGCGTTCCCGATGCGCATCTCCGCGTGGCCTATGCGCCCCTCGTCGCCGACCACCCGGGCCAGCTCCACGGCGTCGAAGGCCCGGGTGAGGTAGGACATGAGCCCGGCCGTGTCGTAGGAGATGATCCACGGTGTGACGGTGGTGTAGCCCTCGGGGATCGGCTTGACGGTCATGGTTCCTCCGGGAATGTGAAGGTCGTCGATGCGACGCTATTCCGGAAGTAGGCCGGGTTCCGTCCTACAAGGGCCGGGGAATCATCCGCTGCCCGCCTCCGCGGCCGGCCGGGTCAGGGGAGTCCGGCCCAGGGGTCCTCGCGCCGCCACAGAGTGGGGAAGTGCACCCGGACGCCCTGCTCGGCGGCGAGCCGGTCGATGACGCGCATGGTGGCGTCGAGGTCGTCGCCGAGGTACGGCAGGGCGCGCAGGGGCCTGTCCAGGGGGCGGAAGAAGTCGTCCCAGTGGATGAGGACGACCCGGCGCGCGCCCACCGTCTCGACCGTCTCCCTCCAGTAGGCCCGGATGTAGTCCTCGTCCTGGACGCCCAGCTGGCCCACGCCGAGGTAGGCCACCTCGGCCGACCACCCGCTCAGGGCGCCCGGGACGAAGCCGGCGCTGCCCTGGATCAACGCGGTACGGCCGCTCGCGTGCCGGAGCAGCAGGGACCAGGCCTCGCCGCAGCGGTAGGCCGACGCCTTGACCGGCGGCACCACGGGACGGCCGATGGTCCCGGGATAGCGGTCGGGCGGGCAGTGGTGGGACTCGGCGAGCGTCAGCGCGAAGGCGCCGAACTCGACCCGTTCACCCGACGCGACCTGCACGATCCTGTCGCCGGGCAGGCCGCCGCCGCGCCCGACGTTGGCCGCGGACGCGCCGCCGACCAGCCGGGCTCCGGTGCGGGCCGCGACCGCCGCCGCGTCCATGGCGTGGTCGAAGTGGGTGTGCACGGGGATGAGCGCGTCGAGCGAGGTCACCCCGGCCCGTGTCAGGGCGGCGTCGATGCGCGCCCGGTCCGGGGCGATGCGCCGTACGCCCACCGACAGGAGCGAGGGGCGGGAGAAGAATCCGTCGGTCATGACGGCCGAGGCGCCGTCCTCCACGAGGAGGGTGGCCACGCCCAGGAAGGTGACGGACAGACCGGGACCGGCCTCGGGCAGGTCGAAGCGGTCCGCGTAACGGGAGATGTCTGGACGACCGAACCGGATTCTCATCGGGCGACCCTAGCCGAGGGCCGTCTCCCGCCGGAAGTTCCCGGCCGGCCCCGTGCCCGAGTGCCCGAAAGCCCTTTCCCTGCATGGGGTGCGGGCTGTTAGGCTGCGCGCAGGTGTGCCGGGAAGCCTGGTCGGCTCCGTTCCCGCATGTCTTCCAGGAGAACCGAAGCATGGTCAATACCGTCGTTCACGCTCCGTCCCCGCACCGCTCCGGGGCCGCGCTGTGAGCGAGGGCGAGCACTCCTCCGCCGGTCTGCACGCGGAGGTCGAGCCGTACGACGACCTGACCGTCCTCCACCTGACCGGGCACCTGAGCGGAGTGACCGCCCCGATGCTCCACGTGCTGCTGGCCAGGGAACTGGCCGCCCGGGTCCCGCCGGTCGTGATCGTGGACGTCAGGGCGCTGGACGCGATCGACTCCTCGGGCTGGGCCATCCTCGACGCCGCCGACCGGCACGCGCGCGACTCCGGTGGCCGGGTGATCGTCACCGGAGCCGACGGGGCGGCGTCCGGGCGCAGGCGGCCTCCGGGAACCGTGCTCCGGTGAAGGCCCGGGGCCGGGTCCGCTCACGCCCCGCGGAGATCGTCAGGAGAGCGGCGGCACCGTGCCGCAGGCCGGGCGGCCGGCGATCACCCGGATGGCACGCCCTCGCCGGACTCCGATAACGTCGAGGTCATGCGGCTTCACGTGGGATGCGCGATGTGGACTCACAAGCCATGGCAGGGGCGTTTCCTGCCCCATCCGCTTCCCGCCGGGGAGCGCCTGAGGGCCTACGCGACCTGGTGCAACGCCGTCGAGGGCAACACCACGTTCTACGCCACACCGGCCAGGAGCAGCGCGGAGTCGTGGGCGCGGCAGACTCCGCCCGACTTCCGCTTCGTGGTCAAGCTGCCCCGGACGATCACGCACGAGCGCCGTCTCACCGGCGCCGAGGAGGAGCTCCGGGCCTTCCTGGAGGCGATCGAGCCGCTGGGCCCGCGGGCCCACGCCCTGTGGGTGCAGCTGCCGGGGTCGTTCGGCCCGGCCGACCTGGCCGTCCTGGCCGGGTTCCTGCGCGCCCTGCCCGCCTCCCACCGGTACGCCGTCGAGGTCCGCCACCGCGCGTTCTTCGACGACCCGCAGTCCGGGCGCCTGCTGGAGCGGGTGCTCGCCGGTGCGAACGCCGAGTGGGTCCCCTTCGACACCACCGCCCTGTTCCGGAGTCCTCCGGCAAGTGACGCCGAGCGCGAGGCCTGGGCGAAGAAGCCGCGCCTGCCGCGCCGGTCGCTCGCCCTGACCGACCGCCCGATCGTGCGCTACATCGGCCGGGACGACGAGGCCGCCACGGTCGAGGGCTGGCAGCACTGGGTCGGCACGGTCGCCGAGTGGCTGCGCGAGGGCCGCTCGCCGACGGTGTTCGTCCACACCCCCGACAACGCCGACGCCCTCGCGCTCGCCCGCCGCTTCCACGACGAGGTGCGGGCCCGCCTGCCCGAGGTCGAGCCGCTGCCCGAGCCGCTCCCGGCCGAGCCGCTGACCCTCTTCTGACCTCCTTGCGGCCTCCGGTGCCCGCCCCTCAGCGGGGTACGGCCAGCACCCACTCGCGGTACCACCTCGAAGGTCCGCCCCAGGTCCAAATCCTGGATGGGGGAGCAGACCGTCTCGGCGCCGGAGATGCGGGCGAGCATGTCGGGGGACTCGTCGACCGCGACGACCGGATGGCCGAGGCCGACCAGGGGACGGGTGATGCGCCCGGTGCCCGCGCCGAGTTCCAGGATGCCCGCACCGCGCGGGATCGCGGAGTGGATGATCTCGGGTTCGCCGTTCGCGGTGAGGGTGGCGTAGTAGTCCACCGCGCAGCCGTCGGGAGTGATCGGGCCCGGGCCCGTGCCGTGGTAGAGGCGTCGTGAGGTCACCCTCCCCATTCTGCGCGGACCTGTCCCGTACGGCGCGGGCCCGGTCGGAGCGCCGTCAGAGCGCCACGGCGGGCCGCGGGGAGCCGCCGTAGACGAGCTTCGGCGCTTTCCCGCCGTACAGCTCGCTGACGGTGACGAACTTGTAGCCCCGCGCGGACAGGCTCTCCAGCACCTTCGGGATCGCCTTCACCGTCGTGGGATGGATGTCGTGGAACAGGATGATGCCCCCCGGGGAAGCCGATTTGACGGCCTTGCGCGCCACCGCGGCGCTGTCGCGGTATCTCCAGTCCTCGGTGTCCACGCTCCACAGGACCACGGGGCGCGTCGTCTGCCTGCGGACGGTCTCGTTGAAGGCCCCGTACGGCGGGCGGACGAGCTTCGGCGTGACGCCCGCGGCGGCCTTGACGGCCCGGTCGGTGCGGGCCAGGTCGGAGCGGATCTCGGCGCCCGACAGCGTGGTCAGGTTCCGGTGGGACCACGAGTGGTTGCCGATCTCGTGGCCCGCCTCGACGGCCTGCCGTACCGGCCCGGGGTCCGCGGCGACGTTCCGCCCCACCACGAAGAAGGTGGCGTGGGCCCGGTGGTCCGCCAGGTGGCGCAGGAGCGTGCCGGTGTACCGGCCGGGGCCGTCGTCGAAGGTGAGGGCGATGCACTTGGCCCGGCGACAGCCGGCCGACTGGCCGGCGGCGCGCACGGAGAGCGCCGGCCCGGACGACATCCCGGGCGGCATCCCGGACTCCCCGCCGGCCCGTACGGCGTGCCACGCCTGGGAGCCGGAGCCCGCCGCCGGTGCCCGCACGGCCTCGGCGGCCGGCGCGGACCGGGACGCGGCCGGATCGGCCGCCCGGCCGGTGCCGCACGCCGCCGTCAGAGCGGCCACGGCGAGCAGCGTCGCCGCCCATCGCCTCGTCCCCGGCCGCACCGTCGGGCGCGACCCCCCCTTGCTCTTCATCAAGCCCCCCGTCCACCGCACGTTCAGTCGTGCGAAGACGCTCTGTATCGTGGCGAAATATGGATCGTTCCAACGATTTCGACAACCGGGCGACGCGATTGGTTCGCGCCGGACGCGCTTTCGGATGGGGACTTCCACTTCCGCCGCGGCGGCCGGACCGGGGAAATCCCCGGTGCCGTCCCCGGCGCGGTGCCGGGGGCGGCGGCCGTACGGTCGCGGGATCAGGACCCGAACGGAGAGCACCATGATCAAGACCGCACCGCCAGGAGAGATCGAGGTCCCCGGGGCGGGCTCCTTCGCCCTCAACGTCCTGCCCGACGTGTTCGACGAGCGGGACCTGCCGTACCGGCCGAGCCTGGCGCCGCTGGAGCCGGTCGTCGACACCCGTACCGGCCGGTACGTGATGAAGCAGGAAGGCGAGTCCTGCACGGGCCACGCCCTGGCGGCGCTGATCAACAACCTGCTTCGCGAGACCGGCGCGCCGGTCAGCCCGTACATGCTCTACGACCTGGCCCGCCGCTACGACGAGTTCGAGGGGGCCGCCGACATCGGCTCCTCGCTGCGCGGCGCGCTGAAGGGGTGGTACCACCACGGCGTGCTGCCCGAGGAGGACTGGAGGTTCCCCGACCCGGACCCGCTGCCCGACCTGTCCGACCCCAAGATCCGGACCGAGTGCCTGCGGCGGCCGATGGGCGCCTACTACCGGGTCGACCTCACGCGCTTCGACGACCTGCAGTCGGCCATCCGGGAGATCGGCTCGGTCTGCGTGTCCGCCGTCCTGCACGACGGCTGGATCCGGCCCGAACGGGAGCGGCACGACGGCGAGACCATGCACGTGATCAGGCGGCCGTCCCGCCCGTCGGCGCTCGGCGGGCACGCCTTCGTCCTGGTCGGCTACAACGCGGTCGGGTTCCTGGTGCAGAACTCCTGGGGCAGGCAGTGGGGACGCGGGGGGTACGCGACCCTCCCGTACGACGAGCTGGACCTGCTGGACGCCTGGGTGGCGCGGCTGGGCGTGCCGGGCACCCCGCCCGCCGGGCGCGCCGGCCGGGTCACCGGCGGTTCCCTCATCCGCGCCGTCCCCGCGCCCGACCCGGCCGAGCTGCGGGAGTACGTCGTCAACATCGGCAACGACGGGAAGCTCTCACGCGAGGGGCCGCTCGACAGCTCGCCCGCGCAGATCGACGGGATCTTCACGCGGATGAGGGCGGCCCACGAGACCTGGGCGCGGGACGGAGGCGGCGGCGCCAGGCACGTCGTGCTGTACGCCCACGGCGGGCTGACCGGCGTCTCCGACGGCCTGCGGATCGCCCAGGCGAACCTCCAGTGGTGGCGCAACAACCGGGTCTACCCGGTGTTCTTCTCCTGGCAGACCGGGCCGTGGGACACCCTGATCGACCAGGTCCTCGACCTGCTCCGCACGCGGGTGCCCGTCGGGGCGGGACTGGGCTTCTTCGAAGGCGTCGACCGGCTGGCCGAGGCCCTGGCCAGGACCAGGCTCGCGTGGGCGTGGAAGCAGATGAAGGACAACGCCGGCCTGGCCTCGGCGCCCGTGACCCGGGAGGTCGAGTGGAGGTCGACCGCCGCGGAGGGGCCCGGGGCGACGCTCACCGCGCTGCGCCTGCGCAAGTACGTCACCGAGAACCCGGGTGTGAAGGTGCACCTGGTGAGCCACAGCGCCGGAGCGATCTTCCTGGCCGGGCTGCTGGAACGGCTGGCGGCCCTGCGCGTGCCGGTCGAGACGCTGAGCTTCACGGCGCCCGCGATCCGGGTGGACGCCTTCCTGGAGCGTGTGCTCCCGCACCTGGTGAACGGGCAGGTGCGCTCCTTCGCCACCTTCGCGCTGAGCGACCGGCTGGAGCTGGACGACGTGTGCGGCGTGGGTTCTCTGGCCCTGTACCACAAGTCGATCCTGTACCTGGTCTCGCGCGGCTTCGAAGGGCCCAGCAACGGCGCGGAGGTTCCGCTGCTGGGCATGGAGAAGTTCTTCGACAGGCCGGACAGGGACGGCGGCACCCTGCGCAAGAAGATCGCCGATGTCGGGGGGACGGCGATCTTCTCCCACTCCTTCGCGCAGCCGCTCGGCCGTTGCGACGCGACGTCCCACTCCGACTTCGACTCCAACACGCTGACGATGACCTCGATCGTCGCCCGCGTCCTCGGCCTGAGGGAACCGGGACCCGGCAACGGGTACCGTTCGTACGCCCCGAGGCAGCGCTGAGGCGCACGGCCGGCGGCCCCGCGCCTCAGCCCTGACCGTCGAGCTGGACGGCGATATCGGTGACCTGGCGGTTCCTGGGGAAGGCGCCGATCTGGGAGGCCGTGCCGGTCAGCAGGTCGACGGAGTGGAAGCGATAGCCGTCGGGGGCCTTCAGGGTGGCGTAGGCGGCGTTGGAGACGGTCACACCCTCGCGCAGGGTGCTGAAGACGTCGAAGCCGGCGCCCTCGGCCGCGTCCACGCCCAGCTTGCCGGTGGGGGCGAGGTTCCCGGCGTTCGCGGGGGACTGGACCGACACCTGGTCGGCCGTGGTGTCCACGTCGAACAGCGTGGTCGCGGTGGCGGGGCTGAGGTCGTTGTTGGTGTATCCGGCGCCGGAGACGCCGGTCGCGGTCGCACCGGTCGTGGCCGGCGGGACCGGCGGGTTGGTGAGGGTGCCGTCGGTCGCCGTCGCCCCCCGGGCGGGCGCGCCCATCGGGTCGTCGATGTTGTGCCGCAGGTTCTGCCCGGTGTCGCTGACCACCCGCAGGCGGTTGGCCGCCGGGTTGAAGTCGACACCGAAGTCACGGCCGTTGAGCGCCACGGTGAGCTGGGAGACCTTCGTCGCCCTCGTGCCGGCGACGGTGTAGACGCCGCCCTTGTCGCCCACGGCGTACAGCTTGCCGTCCTGGACGCGGAAGTCGATGCCGACGACCTTGACGTCGCCGCTCAGCCCGCTGATCCGGCCGAGCCGGGTGACCCGCTGCGGGGCGTCGGCCCGGAAGGTGACCAGGGTGTCGTCGCCGACCAGGCCGACGACCTTGGGCGCCGCCGCGTCCCCCGCGTGGGCGGGGACGGCGGCTCCCAGACAGGCGCAGGCCGCCGCCGCGGCGGCGAGGGCCAGTGTCATACGCATCGTTCATCTCCTCTGACTGGAAGCGAATCCGGAAGGACCCGGTTGCGAGCGGATCCGGCCGGAAGCGAATGACCTCCATTCGCCCGGGACCGGGGCCCGGATGAACCCCGCCGCCCGCCGCGGAAAACCGGTTGTGCGGGCCGTACGGCGGGCGCTTCCATGAACGGGACGGCTGGATGTGACGGTGAACAGGGGAGAGGGATGACGGTGGGACGTGCCGGGCGGTAAGCGGCCGAGGCCGGCGAACGCGCACGAGACCGGGGACAGGCTGAAGCTGCACCGCAGGACCCTGCGGGCGGACGGCCGCGAGTATCATGTGATCACGCTGCGGCCCGGCACCGCGGCCGGGTTCTCCACCAACCACCACCACGGCACCTGGCACATCCTGTCCGACGTGCACGGCGCCCGGCTGCTGGGACGGCTGCTGTGGGGGCTGTCCTTCCAGCGCAGGCCGGGCACCCTGGTCCTCATCGACCGGCCGCACCTGGACACCAACCCGTTCGACGCCGAACCGGCCGATCCGATCCTGCTGGCCCCCTCGCACCTGACGACCCTGACTCCGCAGGCGATCCGGCAGCTGCGCCGCCTGCTCGCCGGCCCCCCGCCCTCCCAGGGCACCGTGCGCTGGCACACCTGGGGCCTGGACACCGAGGCCGCCCGCGTCCGCGAGGACCTGGCCCGGCGGCGCGAGGTCCTGGCGGCCCTGCCAGGCGGGTCGGACCCCGCCCGGGTCAATCCCCTCATCTGGCGTCACAACGCCACGGTCCGCGCCCGCCGTCTCCCGGCGGCCGTGGCCGGGTGAGGACGGAGAGGGCCGTATCCTGCCGATCATGACCGTGGGTGTGCTGTTCTGCTCCGATCCGCTGCGGCCCAGGCGGGCCGACCCGCACTTCGCCGCGCAGGCGTCGGCCGTACGCGACCGGGACGGGCGGGTGGCGCTGGTGGACCACGACGCGCTGGAGGCCGGGCGGGCCGGGGAGGCGGTGGCGCGGGTGCCGGACGGGTTCGGCCCGGCCTGGTACCGCGGCTGGATGCTGCGCGCCGAACGGTACGCGGAGCTGGAGGAGGCGCTGGCGGCCAGGGGCTGCCGCCTGCTCACCGGCGCCGCGGACTACCGGCGCGCCCACGAGCTGCCCGGCTGGCTGCCCTGTTTCCGGGAGCTGACGCCGCGCACGGCCGTACTGCCGATGGAACCGGGCGAGCCCGCGCCCGACGGGCGTCGGCTGGCGCTGTCGGCGGCCGGGCTGGGAGAGGGCGGCCTCGTCGTCAAGGACTACGTCAAGTCGCGCAAGCACGAGTGGCTCGAGGCGTGCTACGCGCCGGATCCGGAGGCCCTGACGCGGGTCGCGGCCCGCTTCGTCGAACTGCAGGGCGAGGACCTGACCGGCGGGCTGGTGGTCCGGGAGTTCGAGCACTTCACCGGGGCGCAGCTGCGGGTGTGGTGGCTGGACGGCGAGCCGGTCCTCACCGGGCCGCACCCCGACAGCCCCGATGAGACGACCGAGGGTCCCGGCGACCTGGGAGGGGTGCGCGCGGCGGTGCGGGCGCTGGGCGTCCGGTTCGTCACGACCGATCTCGTACGGCGGGCCGACGGGGTCTGGCGGGTCGTCGAGGTGGGCGACGGCCAGGTGAGCGACTGGCCCTCGACGGCCGATCCGGGGGTGCTGGCCGGAGCACTGCTCGCCGCCGGGGGATAGCGCCGCGAGCGACGCGCCCGGCCACGGTCCGGAGACCCTGGCCAGGATCCCGATATATCTGGGTATGGCGATGGACGGCATATCCGGTCACGCTCCCGGGGCGTCCGGTTGACGGTCTCGCCGACGTGTCTGGTGCGGGGGGGCCGTGGTCGTTAGGCTCGCCGGGTGATCAAGGAAAGCGATCTGCGGCTGGGCGACGGCCGTACGCTCCACGTCTACGACACGGGGGCGGACGGCGACGACCGCCTGGTCGTCTTCTGGCACCACGGCACCCCGAACATCGGCTCGCCCCCGAGACCGCTGTTCCCGGCCGCCGAGCGGCTCGGCATCCGCTGGGTGTCGTACGACCGGCCCGGATACGGCGGCTCGACCCCCCTGCCGGGCCGGGACGTGGCGTCGGCGGCCGCCTGCGCCTCCGCGGTGGCCGACGCGCTCGGCATCGGCCGCTTCGCGGTCATGGGGCATTCCGGAGGCGGGCCGCACGCCCTGGCCTGCGGCGCGCTGCTGCCCGGACGCGTGCTCGGCGTCGTGAGCGTGGCCGGACCCGCCCCGTCCGGCGCCGAAGGGCTCGACTGGTTCGCGGGCATGACGGCCTCCGGCGCGGCGTCCCTGCGCGCCGCCGCCGAGGGGCGCGCGGCGAAGGAGGAGTACGAGGCCTCGGCCGAGTACGACCCGGAGATGTTCACCCCGCACGACCACGCCGCGCTCTCCGGGGAGTGGTCGTGGTTCGGCGACGTCGTCGGCCCGGCCGCAGCGGCCGGCCCCGGCGGGCTCATCGACGACGACCTCGCCTACGTCGCCCCCTGGGGGTTCGACCCGGCCGGGGTGAGCGCGCCGGTGCTGATCCTGCACGGCGGCCGGGACCGGGTCGTTCCTGCTTCGCACGGCGAGTGGCTCGCCCGCCGCTGCCCCTCGGCCGAGCTGCGGCTGTCCCCGGACGACGGGCACCTGTCGATCATGAACTCCGCCGGGCCGGCTCTGGACTGGCTGCGGGCGCGCGCGGAGTAGGGCCCGGCTTCCGGGAGGGCGCCGGAGCGGTGGCGCGGGGTGCGGCGGCCCGGGTGCGGGCGGGCTCACCCGGCCGGGGCGGACTCCGCCAGGAGCGTGGTGAGGGCCGGGCCGAGAGGGGCGTCCAGGGTCAGCAGGGCGTCGGCGTCGCCCCGTGTCGGGCCCCGGTTGACGATGGCGACGGGGATGGCGCGTTGCGCGGCGTGGCGGACGAACCGGTAGCCGGACATCACGGTCAGCGAGGAGCCGAGGACCAGCAGCAGGCCGGCGCGCTCGGTCAGCGCGTAGCACTCCTCGACGCGGGGCTTGGGCACGTTCTCCCCGAAGAACACCACGTCCGGCTTGAGCAGCCCGCCGCAGCCCGGGCAGTCGACGACGCGGAAGGAGTCGACCTGGTCGTCGTCCAGGACGGCGTCACCGTCGGGGTTGATCGTGTCGGTCCGGGCGTGCCAGCCGGGGTTGGCCGCGCGCAGACGCCGGTCGAGCAGCTCGCGAGGATCGTTCGCCGCACCCCAGGCAGCGCACGCGGTCCAGGCCGCCGTGCAGTTCGATCACCTGCCGTGCCCCGGCGGCCTGGTGCAGGCCGTCGACGTTCTGGGTGATGATCCCGGAGATCAGTCCCCGGTCCTGCAGTTCGGCGACCGCGCGGTGACCGGCGTTGGGGGCGGCGCGGGCGATGTGGCGCCATCCCAGGTGGCTGCGCGCCCAGTAGCGCCTGCGGGCCGCGGCGCTGCCGACGAACTTCTGGTAGGTCATCGGCTCGGCCCGCCGCCTGCGGCCGGTCTCCCCGCGGTAGTCCGGGATGCCGGACTCGGTCGACAGGCCGGCCCCGCTCAGGACCACCACCTCGCCGTCCGCGACGAGATCGGCCAGCATCCGCAACCGGTGGCCGGTGCCCGTGCCCGCCGGGCCTGGCCCGGGGGGCGGAGCCGCGGAGACGGGGCCGGAGGACACGACCGCCGAGCCGTACGGCGTGCCGGACACGCCGCCGGGATCCCCGCCCACCACCTGAGCCACATGTCCATGGTGCCCGATGCCCGCGCGTGCCCGAGCCGCGGCGCCGGCGCCGGGGCGCCTCACATGGGCGAGCAGGCGAGGACGGGTGCGCCGTCGCCGCCGTTCCAGGAGGCCAGGAAGCCGAAGGTGGCCGAGGCCCCGGGGGAGAGGGATCCGTTCCAGCCGACGTTGCGCACGCTCACGTCGGCGCCGTTCACGGTCAGCGTGCCGTTCCAGATCTGGTTGATCCGCTGACCGTCGGCGAAGGTCCACCGGACCGTCCAGGCGCTCGTCGCGGCGGTGCCGGTGTTCTTGACCGTGACCTCGCCCTGGAAGCCGCCGGGCCACTGGCCGGCGTTCTTGAACGTGGCGGTGCAACCGCCGGCCGGCGTGACGGTGGGCGTCACCGTGGGCGTGACGGTCGGGGTGACGGTCGGGGTCGCCGTGGGGGTGACGGTGGGCGTCGCCGTGGGGGTGACGGTGGGTGTCGGGGAGGACCCGGACAGCAGGTTCACCAGCGCCGGGTACCACCGGTCGGCGATCTTCTGGTCGCCCGCCGCGTTCGGGTGCACGCCGTCGTAGGTGTCGGTGCCCGTGTTGAAGCCCGTCCACTGGTCGACGACGACCACCGGCGACTGCGAGGTGGAGGTGGCCGAGGCCCATGCCGGGATCGCGTTGTCGAAGTTGACGGCGCGCTGCGCGCACTCGGAACAGGTGGGCGGGTTCAACGGGATGATCTTCGCCACCAGGATCTTCATGCCGGGGTTGCTCGCGCGCATCTGGTTCACCAGCGTGGTGTAGGCGCCGAGGATCGTCGCGGGAGGGATGTTGCTCCACACGTCGTTGGTGCCGAAGTGCATCATCACGACGTCGGGCCGGGTGGCCGCCAGCCAGGCGGGCAACTGGTTCTGGGCGGCCACGTTGGTGGCCAGGAAGCCCCCGTGGCCCTCGTTGTCGCCGTCGTGGGCGACCCCGCAGCCCTGCGGCGGCAGGGTGCCGACGAAGTCGATGTTGGTGTGCCCGGTGCTCTGGAGCCTGTTCCACAGCAGGGCCCGCCAGCAGCCGGGGGACCCGGTGATCGAGTCGCCCAACGGCATGATCTTGACGGGGGCGGCGCTGGCCGGTGTGGCGGTCAGCACCAGGATCCCCGCGGCCATCGTGACAAGCGCCGCCAGTAAGGCGCTGATCCTCGACATCTCTGCTCCCGTCGTCGGCTGCGCAGATCGTAAGGACGGCCGCGGGCGACGGAACAGATCACCGGCCCCGGCGAGCGCCTGACCTGGGGCGTCGCCGGGGCCGGTGTGTAAGTTTCAGGATCGGGCGAGGGCGGGGCCGGCGTCCGGGGTGATGACGGCCGGGCCCCGGCGGGCGGTCAGTGATGGTAGGCGTGGACCACCGCGTGGCCCCTGCCCCGGCCTATGATCCACTTGTTGACCGGAGTGGTGACCAGGAAGGCCACCAGCAGGGCGAAGGCCAGCGCCCCCCAGAACAGGCCGTTGGTGAGCCCGGCGTCCATGGCCCCGGGGATCACGAGCATGACGCCGTTGTCGACGATCTCCATCACGATGATGGACACGGTGTCGGCGGCCAGCGCGAGCTTGATCGCGGTGCCCCAGGACACCCCGGCCCGGCGCAGCGGGATCAGGGTGAGCAGATAGCCGAAGAAGAAGGCCAGCGCGACGGCCGCGACGATGGTGGGCGCGGTGGACCAGCCCAGCGCGGTGCCGATCACCAGGCCGAGGATCTCGCCGATGGCGCAGCCGGTGAGGCAGTGCGGGGTGGCCGAGGCCGCCGTCCGCCAGGTCACCTTGGCCGGATGGCCCCCGTGCGCCCCGTGGGCCTCGTGCCCGTGCTCCCCTTGGCCTTGCGTCCCGTGTGCGTGTGCCTCATGCGCGTGGTGCCGGGCGCCGTGCCGGTGCTCTTCGTGGCCGGCATGGTCGCGGTGGTCTTCGTGTCCGGTGTGGTTCGTGTGCTGTGCGGGTCCGGACATCGTGTGCTCCTTGCTCGCCGGTGAGGGTCGACGCATCCGAATATATACCCCTAGGGGGTATAGCGCAATCGGCCCTCCGTGCATGCCCGGGTCTCGGGTGCCCACCGGGGGTATCTCCGGACCCCCTGACGCCGGGGCGCCGATCGTGTCGCCAACAGGTTGCTTCGTCGAACTATCTGGTTGTACGGTCGAACCATGTCATCCATGCTGCCTGAATCCCGCTGCTCCGGGACCGGTGTGTCGCGACGGAGACCGCGATCCCGTACGGCCTGCGGAATCCACCGATGAGCGGCCGGAACCGCGTCGCGGTCATCGCGGCCGCAGCCCTCGTCGTCGCGGCCGGCTTGACCGCCCTGGGCGTCACGGCGGGCGACGCCCGGCAGCGGGAGGTCGCGGACCGGGGGCGGACCGTCATGCCGTTCGACCTCGACCGCACCACGCACCGGTTCACCAAGGCCGGTGACGGCGGGGTGCAGACCGTCGTCGCCGACGACCCCTCCGACGCCGGGCAGATCCGCCTGATCCGCGAGCACCTCACCGAGGAGACCGCCCGCTTCGGGCGCGGCGACTTCGGCGATCCGGCCTCCATCCACGGCTCCTCCATGCCGGGCCTGCGCGAGCTGTCGGCCGGCTACCGGGACATCGAGGTCGCCTACGCCGAGCTTCCCGGCGGCGCCGAGCTCACCTACACCACCTCCGACCCCGCCCTGGTGACGGCGCTGCACTCCTGGTTCGACGCCCAGGTGGACGACCACGGCGAACACGCCGAGCACGGCTGACGGGCACCGCGGTCATCGCGCGCGGCGCCGCCGGCAGCCCGGGGCAAGGGGCACGGACGCCCCCGGACGCCGCGGATCTGTCGGTGGGGGTTGCCATGATGCCGTCATGGCAACGACGTCATCCATCGCCGGATACTGGGACGCTGCGGCCGGGCGCTTCGACGAGGAGGCCGACCACGGGCTGCGCGACGTGCGGGTGCGGGCCGCGTGGGGACGGCGGCTGCGGGAGTGGCTGCCACCGGCCCCCTCGCGGGTGCTCGACCTGGGCTGCGGCACGGGCTCGCTGATGCTCCTGCTGGCCGAGCAGGGGCACCGGCCGGTCGGCGTCGACCTGTCGCCGCGGATGATCGCGCACGCCCGGGCCAAGCTCGCCGGAGCCGGGATCGGCACCGGGGGAGAGGCGCTGGTGGGCGACGCCGGAGACCCGCCGGTGGGGCTCCGCCGCTTCGACGTCGTGCTGGCCCGGCACCTGCTGTGGACCCTCCCCGACCCCCGGGCCGCGCTGCGCCGCTGGGCGGACCTGCTGCGGCCGGGCGGCCGGCTGGTGCTGGTCGAGGGCCGGTGGAACATGCCGGCGGACGGGGCCGGCTACGTCGCCGGGGCCGAGGCCATGCCGTGGATGGGCGGGGTGGGCGCCGCGGTCCTCACCGGGGCCCTGCGCGAGCTGGTGACCGAACTCCGGGTGGAGCCGCTGACCGACCCGATGCTGTGGGGACGGGAGATCGACGACGAGCGCTACGCCGTGATCGCCACGATTTAATGAAGTGCCGGCGAAGGCGGCCTTCGCCATCATGGCGTGATGAACGCCCCCGCGAGCGGAGTGCGTCTGCCGTGGCAGGACGTGCCCGAGCAGATCCGTCGGGCCGTCGAGGCGCGTCTCGGCGCGCCGGTCGTCGACGCGGTGACCCAGCCGGGCGGGTTCTCACCGGGCGCGGCCGTACGGCTGAGGCTGGAGGACGGACGGCGCGCGTTCGTCAAGGCCGCCGGTCCCGAACCGAATCCGTTCACCGCCGACATCCACCGGAGCGAGGCCCGCATCGCCGCGGCGCTTCCCGGCGGTGTGCCCGCGCCCAGGCTGCTGGCCTCGTTCGACTCCGGCGGCTGGGTCGCGCTGCTGTTCGAGGACGTGGACGGCCGTCCGCCGGCC
Source organism: Paraplanobispora takensis (assembly GCF_016863195.1). Taxonomy (GTDB): domain Bacteria; phylum Actinomycetota; class Actinomycetes; order Streptosporangiales; family Streptosporangiaceae; genus Planobispora; species Planobispora takensis. The sequence continues at coordinate 55,048 of NZ_BOOK01000049.1, forward strand.
GACCCGTGGCGGGCCGACGAGCTGGACCGGGTCCTGGACTCCCTGACCCGGCTGGCCGCCGCGCTGGCCCCCTCCCCGATCGCCGCCCCGTCCGCCGAGGAGCGCTTCGGCGAGCAGTTCCAGGGATGGCGGCGTCTGGTCGAGGCCCGGGAGGCGGGCGCCGACGACCTGGACGGTCTCGATCCGTGGGCGGCACGCCACCTGGACGCGCTGGCGCAGACGGAGGCGCGCTGGACGTACGCCATCGCGGGAGACAGCCTGGTCCACGGTGACATCCGGGCGGACAACCTGCTGCTCACCGCCGACGAGGTGATGGTCGTCGACTGGCCGTGGGCGTTCGTCGGAGCCGGCTGGTTCGATCTGCTGGGCATGCTGCCCAGCGTGCGGATGCAGGGAGGCCCTCCCCCGGAGGAGCTCTTCACCGCGCACCCGGTCGGGCGGGAGGCCGACCCCGCGGCGGTGACCACCGTGCTCACCGCGGTCGCCGGATACTTCGTCCGGCAGTCCCGCCGGCCCGACCCGCCCGGCCTGCCGACGCTGCGCGCCTTCCAGGCGGCCCAGGGGAGGACCGCTCTGGAGTGGCTGCGCGTACGCACAGGATGGGCCTGAAAGCGCGCCCGCCGGGGCGGACCCGGATGCGGGCCCGGAAGGCGCGGCGGGCCTGGAAGACGCGGCGGGCCCTCACCGTCCCGCGGAGCGCGCCTCCGTGAGAGCCGTCAGGCCTCGATCACGTGCCGGTCATGGCCGCAGATCGGTGCGGGCGGCGCCGGTCTGCGGGTCGTGAGGGCAGGAGAGGTGCCGGACAGAGGAGCTGGGGAAGGAGTGGTGCTCATGGGCGACGACCCAGCGCCCGTCCCGCCTGCGCAGCCCGAAGGTCAGCCGGAGGCGGTTGCGCGGGTCGCGGGCCAGTTCCCCGGGGGTACCGCAGCGCAGCAGGGCGTGGGCGAAGGCGACGTCCCGCCCGGCGGTCACCTCCAGCGAGGTCAGCTCGAAGCGGGCCTCCCGCGCCTGCCAGTCCAGGAACGCGGGCCAGGCGGCCCGGTAGGCGTCGAAGCCGCGCACACCCTCCGCCGGCGGCGGCACGTCGAACATCACGATGTCGTCGGCGTGGTCGGTCAGGGTCCCGGCCAGGTCTCCGGCGTCGACGGCGCGCACCCAGCGCTCGATCAACTCCCGGATCAGGGCCTCGTCATCGGCGGGAACGGTCTCCTCGCGGCGGGCGGCGGCGTGGTCGGCGGACATCTGGTTCCTCCTGGTCTCCGGCGGTGCGGTCACGGCTGTAACCCCGCCGCACGGCCCCGACTCATCGCTCCCGCCGCAGTTCCTCAGGGAATCCGCGCCGGCAGCCCGAAAGCGGGCAGGTCCGCCGTCAGGAACGACACCACCTCGGCGATCCGCGGCCCGGACAGGCGCAGCACGTCCAGGCCCGAGGGGAGGTGGGCCGCCCGCTCGTCGTCCCACAGGTAGGTGCCGAACGCCACCTGCCCGTTCACCGTCGCCGGTACGAAGCGCCAGCGCCCCCGCAGCGGCCCGTCGAGGAGGAACGCGCGGATCGCGGGCCGTCCCCGGTACCAGGCGGTCAGCGGCGGCATCGAGTAGCGGGCGTCCTCGGCGAGCATCGCCACGATCGCCTCGACGTCCCCGCTCTCCCACGCGGCGGCGTAGCGCCGGGCGAGATCGCGCACCGGCCGCTCGCCCAGGGCGCGCAGTACGGCCTGCTGGGTGCTCCCGGGCAGCCGCCCGTCGAGCAGCGCGCGCGCCCGTTGCAGCGCGCTGTTGACCGCGGCGACGGAGGTGTCCAGGAACCCGGCGGTCTCCCGGGCGCTGAAACCGAGGACCTGCCGCAGCAGCAGCGCCGCCCGCTGCCGGCCGGGCAGGTGCTGCACCGCCGCGACGAAGGCCAGCTCAAGGCCCTCCCTCGCGAGGATCCGCGCCTCGGGATCCAGCTCCCGCACCCAGCCCAGCCGGTCGTCCGGGTACGGCTCGACCCAGGCGGCCTCCGTCACCGGCGAGCCCGGGCCCATGTCGGCCGGCAGCTCCCGGCGGCGGCGCCGTTCCAGCATGGTCAGGCACCGGTTGGTGGCGATCTTGTACATCCAGGCGCGCAGCGACCCGCCGCGGTCCTCGAAGCGCGCCAGCCCCTGCCAGGCCCGCACCAGCGTCTCCTACAGGGCGTCCTCGGCGTCGTGCACCGAGCCCAGCATGCGGTAGCAGTGGGCGTGCAGCTCTCCCCGCAGCGGTTCGACCAGCAGCGCGAACGCTCCGGCGTCACCACCGCGGGCCGCGCCGATCGCATCCGCCGGTAGGACTCTCTCCTCCACACCCGACATCATGACCGCCGTGCCACCGGATCGGTGACCCCCGGCCCCATCCCGATCTCCGGGGAGAGGGACCGGAAGAGGGGCCGGAAGAGGGGCTGGCATGCTGGGGCGGCCCGATGAGTGCGATGAGTTCCGTCCGCTCGCGCCGTCAGTGGTGGTGCCGGCGCTCGGCCGGCTCATCCGGACGAGGAGGCATGAGTGATCCACATCAGCGCGACGATGTTCCTGACCCTGGACGGAGTCATGGAGGCGCCGCACCTGTGGCATCCGGCGTACGTCAGCGAGGAGAGCCTGGCCGTGCTCGCCGGTCAGCTGGCCGGCGCCACCGCGATGCTGCTCGGGCGCCGCACCTATGAGGAGTTCGCCGGCTACTGGCCCCACCAGCCCGATGACGTGCCGCTGGCCGCGGAGATCAACGGCATCCGCAAGTACGTGCTCTCGCGCACCCTGGCGAACCCGGGATGGGGTGACACGACGGTGCTCGGCGAAGGCGTGCAGGCGGCCGTGCGCACGCTCGCGGAACGGGAGGAGCGCGTCCTGGTCGCGGGCAGCGCCCGGCTGGTGCGGGAACTGCTGGACCGGGGGCTGCTCGGTGTGTCGGTGGCCGCGGTGACCAGTTCCGTACAGCGGGCACGGGCGGGGTTGCGGGACCGGCTCGGGCCGGACCGCGCCCGGTGGCGGCGCGGCCCGGCCCTCACCGATCACGAGACCGCGGTGCTGGAGCGCTACATGCGGGCGATCGAGGCCGCCGACCACCGTGCCCTGGCCGATCTCCTGGCGCCCGGCGCGCGGGTCAGCCACCAGCCGGGCGCCGGCGGCCACCACGGGGCCGAGCCGATCTGGTACGGCGGGCGCGCGGCCATCCTCGAGCGCTGGGCGCCGGTGCTGCACGGCCCGTACGGGATGAGCCTGAGGATGACGCCCACCGCCGCCAACCGGCAGCCCGCCGCCACCTACATCCGCGTCCCCGGGGACGGGCACTACCGGGCCTTCTCCCTGTCCGTCGTCACCGTCGAGGGCGGGCTGCTCACGGAGCTGGCGCAGTTCGGCCCCGAGCTCTCCCCGTACTTCCGGCTGCCCGGCGTTCTCACCCCGCCCGGATGAGAGGGGAGCGGCATGCCGCTCCCCTCCTCACCCGGGCGGGGACGCCGGTGCGGAACGGCGTCCCAGGGCGAACGCGAGAGCCGTACCCGCGGCCAGCAGGACGGCCAGGGCCGCGTAGCCGGAGGCGAGCCCGGCCAGGGTGGCGACCCCGGCGACCAGCAGCGGGCCGCCCGCGTCACCGAGCTCGCGGCCCAGCTCGGCCGCGCCCATGGTCTGGCCGAGGCGCGCCTGCGGGGTGGCGGTGGCCAGGGCGGCGAAGCCGAGCGGGGTGATCAGGCCGGTGCCGGCGCCGATCAGGACGGCCGCGGCCAGCACCCCGGCCAGTCCCGGGATCGTCGCGCAGCCCAGGCCGGCGGCGGTGAGCAGCAGTCCCGCGCCGAGACCGGTGCGGACGGTGAGACGCCCGGCGTCCAGCGCGCGCCCGGCCGCGGGCTGGACCAGGGCGGCGCAGGCGGCGAGCACGGACACCGCGGCGCCGGTGGCCACCGCGCCCAGCCCGGCCGACGAGCCGGAGACGGGCAGGAAGCCGACGCCGACCGACAGCGCGGCGGTCGCGGCCGCCAGCGCCGCCGTGGGACCCAGGAAGACCGGGTCGGCCAGACGCCGGGCCAGGTCGAGCAGGGTCTGCCGGGCCTTGGGCAGCGGGGCCGGGGCCGGGACCACGAGCAGCGCCCAGAGGGCGACCGCCGCGCCGAGGACGGCCAGGACCGCGAACAGCAGCCGCAGGCCCCCCGCCCAGACCAGGACTCCGCCGAGCAGCGGGCCGAGGGTGTAGCCGATGGACTTGTGGAAGCCGTAGGAGCCGAAGGCCCGCCCCTGTTTCGCCGCCGGGTTGAGCCGGGCCACCAGGGCGGAGGCCGAGGGGGAGAAGGCGGAGGCCGCGGCGCCCTGGCCGAGGCGGGCCGCCCACAGCCAGCCGGGGTCGTCGATCACCACGTACCCCGCGGAGGCGGCGGCGAAGGCGGCCAGCCCGCCCAGCAGCACCGGGCGGGCGCCGATCCGGTCGGCGAGCGTGCCGAAGATCGGCTTGAGCAGGATCTCGGCCCCGTCGTACAGGGCGAGCAGGCCGCCGAGCACCAGCAGCGAGGTGACCGCGTCGCCGGACAGGGCGCCGAGGTTGGCGGCGATGCCGTGGGCGCCGAAGGCGGTGGTGAACCCGGCCGCGTACAGCGGCCACATCGTCCCCCGGCGCGGCGCGGGTGTCGGCTCGGTCATCGGTTCTGGCTCCGGCGTCTGGTGCGAGGCGTGGAAGCGATCGTACGGCCCGCCGCGGGCGCCGCCCGCTCCGGAGGCTCAGGACGCGGCCGGGCGCCGGGTGAAGATCCGGCCGGCCAGGTCGACGCCCACGATCGCGCCGCCGTCGTCGCGGGTGAAGAAGCCGCGCTGCCCCTTCAGGCCGCCCTCGGTGACGATGTACTCCTCACCGTCGCCGGGCAGGAGGCCGATGGCGGCCGGCGGATGGTCCGGGGGCATCTCGGTCTCCGACGCCCCGCGGATCTCCGGCTTGATCCCGGCCGCGAGCGTGAGCGCGAGCCCGTCGGCGGCGATGTCGATGTTCATGGCGTCGTTCTCGTAGCGGCCGGCGACCTCCCGCGCCCGCGCCTCGTCGTGGGGGACCGGTTCGGGGTCGCGGTCGACCACGCCGAGATAGTGCTCCAGCGCCCAGCGGACGACGGCCTGGTTGAAGGGGCCGCCGTCCGGACCGGCGTTGGCCAGGGAGACGACGGCGAATTCGCGCTCGGGCACGATGAGCAGCTCGGCGAACTGGCCGTTGCCCGAGCCGCCGTGCCCGGCGGTGCGCACGCCGTCCACCTCGCGCAGGAACCAGCAGATCCCGAAGGCGTCGCCGAGCGTGCCGGCCCGCAACTCGACCGTCCGCTCCCGCATGCGGCGCAGCGCCTCGGCGGGCAGCACGCCCTCCCCGGTGCCCAGGTGGAAGCGGGCCCAGCGCAGCAGGTCGCTCACCGAGGACACGATGCCCCCGCCGGGGTTGTCGGCGCGCCAGCCGGCCCGCCACGCCTTCCACGGCCGGGCGGGCCGCAGGGTCCCGTCCCCGTCGCGGTTGTGGCCCACGGCGAACCGCCGGATCATGACGTCGTCCAGGTCGAAGAAGGTGTTCGACAGCCCCGCAGGCTCCAGGACCAGCGAGGTCACGGCCTTCTCGAAGGGCAGGCCGGTGACCTTCTCGACGACCAGCCCGGCCAGGTTGTAGCCCGCCTGGCTGTAGGAGGCCCGGGCCCCGGGCGGTGCGATCATCTCCAGGTCTGCCAGCTTCACCGCGAGCGCGGCGAGGGAGAGGTCCTCCTCGCCGGGGTCGATCAGGTTCCAGTCCAGGCCCGCGGTGTGGTTGAGCAGGTTCAGCACGGTGATCCGCGCCGCGGCCCGCTCGTCGGAGAGCCTGAGCTCGGGGACGTACCGGCGCACCGGCGCGTCCAGCTCGACCTTCCCCTCCGCGGCCAGGCGCATCAGCGCGGTCGCGGTGAAGGTCTTGCTCACCGAGGCCAGATGGAACAGCGTCGTGCCGTCGACCGGCAGCGGGTCGGCCAGGCTGGTGACGCCGTAGCAGGCGTGGAACTCCTCCTCGCCCGTCAGCACCCCGACGGCGGCGCCGGGCAGGCCGGACTCCCGGGCCGCGGTCTCGACGAAACCGGACAGCTTCTCCTGGGACATCGTGTCCTCCGCTCATGCGATTGAACTAAGTGCAATTGGAGGCTATTCCGCTCCTGAACTAAGTGCAATAGCGTCATTGAACTTTGTTCAACTATGCTGGCGGCCATGTCGAGGGACACACTGACCGCGGACCAGATCGTCCGCGCCGCCATCGAGCTGCTGGACGGCGAGGGCCTGGACGGCCTCAACATGCGCAGCCTGGGCAAGCGGCTGGGCTCGGCCGCCACGGCGATCTACTGGCACATCAAGACCAAGGACGATCTCGTACGGCTGGCCGGCGACGCGGTCTGGCGGGAGGTCGAGCTGCCCGACCTCGACGGCACCGACTGGCGGACGGCCGCCGCCGCCATGGCCACCGGCATGCACGCGATGCTCACCCGTCACCCCTGGCTCGGGCAGGCGTTCGGCAGCCACCTGCTGTACGGCCCCGGCAAGGCCCGCCTCGACGACCACAGCCTCGCCATCTACGAGAAGGCGGGATTCGCCGCCGCCGACGCCGACCAGGCGGCCGGCACGGTGTTCGTCTTCGTGCTCGGCAGCGCTCTCGGGCCGGCCTCGCAGGTCTCGCTGACCCGGCGGCTCGGCAGGAACGGCGCGGACGCCGAGCGGTTGCTGGCCGAGACCGTGTCGCGGGCCGCGGAGGTCGCCATGGAGTTCCCCCGGCTGCGCGAACGCCTCGGCACCGCCGCCGCGGCCGACTACGCCATGGCGCCCGAGGGCAGCTTCGAGTTCGGCCTCCGGGCCATCCTCGACGGTTTCGAGGCCCGCCTCGCCACCTAGAGCGCGTCCTGTGCGGGGCGCGCCGTATCCTCCCTCGCACGTTCCCGGCCCGAAGGAGACTCCGATGCCGACGCCTTCACCGACCCGTCGCGCCGTGGACGGGGCGGCGGTGTGGTTGTGGCCGGGCCGCGCCCTGTACGCCGGGCCGTCCCTGCGGCTGGGGCCGCACTCCGGTGCGGTCGCGTGCCTGGCCGTGGGCGTGGACGCGCCCTTCGCCGTCCGTCCGGTGACCGGTGGCGAACTGCGGGCGCGCACCGCGCTCATCGCCCCCCGGATGCGCCACCGGCTCATGATGCCCGGCGATCGCATGGTGTTCCTCTATCTCGAACCCGGCTCGGCGGACGACCGGGCGTGCCGTACCGGCTTCACCGCCGGGCAGGGGGAGATCCTGACCGGGCACCGGCACGAGGACGACCTGCTCGCCGGGGCGGCGGAGCTGTCCCCGCACACTCCCGTCCCGCGGGTCACCGCCTGGATCGCCGGGGCCGTCGGCCACGCCGGGACGTCGTACGCCGACCCGCGGATCGCGGCCGCCACCCGCAGGCTCGTCGACGCCCGCCGGCCGCTGCCCGCCGGGCCGCTGGCCGCCGAGCTGGGACTGTCGGAGTCCCGCTTCCTGCGGCTGTTCAGGGACGGCACGGGGACGTCGTACCGCCGCTTCCGGCTGTGGGCGCAGATGCACCGGGCCGCGCGGGCGCTGGCGGCGGGCCACAACCTCACCCGGGCGGCGGCCGACGGCCACTTCGCCAGCCCGTCCCACCTGAGCACCGCCTTCCACGCCATGTTCGGTCTCACGCCCAGCGCCCTGCTCTCCGGGAACCCGACGATCCACTGCCTGGACCCCTCGCCTGAGGCCCTCACATGAGGCTCGCCAGCAACGCGCCCGCGGCGGCGACCTCCACCCAGAAGTAGCACCAGACGGGATGGAACGCCGCCGGCCGCTCGATCGCCCGCCCCGCCAGCCGCCCGGAGGCCATGCCCAGCAGGGACACGGCGACGGTGAGGACCACCCCCGTGCGCGTCCCGCCGGTGCCGGCGAGCGCCGTCAGCAGCAGTCCGCCCACGGCCACGCCGAAACCGCCGTACACCGCCCGGATCTCGCTGCGCGCCTCGGCCGAGTCGGCGATCATCCGGAACGGCCTGATCAGCGCGGCGGGCGCGGACAACCCGAACACCCCCATCCCGAGGAAGAAGACCGCCACCACGATGATCAATACGGCCTGCACGACGACCTCCGGACCCGACGACAGCGGACGAGACGGCCCAGCATGCCTTCGACGCCCCGCACGGCGCTTCCACGAACCTGCCGCGACGGCCGGCGGGATCAAGGCGGTCCGACCGTCCCCGGTCGTGAGATAGCAAGATGGAATTATGTCCTATTTGGTGGTTATGTCTGTTTTTCATGGGTAAAACGACAAGCGGCTCAATTCACGACGCCACTAGGAGAACGAGGCCTCACCGAACTGCGATGATCCCGGAATCTCTGGTGGGTGACGTGCGATGTCCTTCATTCCGCGGCCGATCGACGAAGAGGAGCGGGTCGGAGAGCTCATGGCGCTGCAGGCGCTGGAGACCCTCCCGGAACCCGACTTCTCCGCGATCGCCCAGCTGGCTGCGGCCGTCTGCCAGGCGCCGATCGCGCTGGTCAACCTCGTCGGCAGCGACGGGCAGTACTTCAAGGGCCGGGCCGGCATCGCCGCGACCAAGATGGACCGGCAGTCGCTGGCGTGCCCGTACGTCATCATCGGCCGGGAGATGATTGAAGTGCCCGACATGCTGGCCGACCCGCGCTTCCGCGACGACGCCTGGGTGACCGGGCCGCCGTACGTGCGCTTCTACGCCGGCACGCCCGTGGTCAGCAGCCACGACCACGCCCTGGGCACGGTGTGCGTGATGGACCAGGTCCCGCGCCGGCTGAGCGGCACCCAGCGCCAGGCCCTGACCACCCTGGCCACCAGCGCGGCCGGGCTGCTGGAGGCCCACTACTACACCCGCCGCTCCGACGAGATCATCCAGCGGCTGCGCGACGTCGAGGAGCTGAAGAACCGGTTCCTGCGCACCGTCAACCATGAGCTGCGCACCCCGCTGACCTCGATCGCCAGCTACCTGCAGCTGATCCAGGACGGCGGGCTGGACCCGACGACCGAGCAGCGGTTCCTGCAGGTGATCGAGCGCAACAGCCACCGCATCCTGGGGCTGATCGACGAGCTGCTCCTGGTGGCCAGCCTCAACGCCCGCACCGCCGTCCACCACCCGTCCTCCGTCGACCTGACCGCCGTCACCCGCCGCGCGGTCGACCAGATCACCGCCCGGGCCCGCACCTGTGAGCTGCGCCTGCGCCTGCACGCCGACGGGCCGGTGACGGTGAGCGCCGACGCCCGGCGGCTGGAGCACGCGCTGACCCAGGTCCTGGACAACGCGCTGAAGTTCACCCCGCCGGGCGGGAGCATCGACGTCACCGTGGCCGCCGGGCCCCACCCGGCCGTGGAGGTGCGCGACAGCGGCATCGGCATCGGCGTCGACGACCTCGAGCACGTCGTCGAGGACTTCTACCGCGCCCCCGACGCCGAGGAGCGCGCGATCGCCGGCACCGGGGTGGGCCTGTCCATCACCGACAAGATCGTTCAGATGCACGGCGGCACCGTGCACATCGACAGCGTCCCCGGGCACGGCACCACGGTCCGCATCGCCCTGCCCGGCTCGCCGACGGCGATGCCCACCGGCTGAGATCCGGCGGCACCGGCACGGCCCCGCCGAATGGAACGGCCGGTACGGCTCCGCTCTGGGCGGGGCCGTACCGGCCGGGTCGGGGAGGGGGTCCGGCTCAGCCGAGGCGTCCGGCCCCCGCCTGGGCGGGCACGAGGCCGCGCAGCGTGCGGGCGGGGTGGACCTTGGTCACCAGGGTGGGCGTCCAGCCCGCGTCGGCGCCGAGGTCGGGGTCGTGGGCGGCGTTGTAGGCGGCGACCAGGTCGACGGGCCTGCCGTCGACCACGTTGTCCCTGACGGTGATCGCGGTGCCGTTCAGGACCGACAGGACCTTGTCGGCCGGGATGCCGTCGAAGGCGTTGGCCTGCGCGTAGACCTTCGATCCCGCGCCCACGCCGATGCTGTACTGATGGATGTCCGAGCCGGTGTAGTAGTTGTTGTAGACGTGCACCTGGCCGAAGCGCACCCGCGGGGTCCGCTGGCCCAGGCCCTCGAAGTAGTTGTGGTGCAGGGTCACCTTCAGCTTGTCGGCCTCGGCGTACCGGGTGGCGTTGTCGGTGTTGCCGATCAGCGACACCTTGTCGTGGTTGCTCAGGTGGTTCCACGACAGGGTCACGTAGTTCGAGCCGCGCACCACGTCGAGCAGGCCGTCGTGGACCTGGTACGGCCGGCCGAAGTGGAGCGGCTGGTCGGAGTCCGGGTTGTCACCGTCGTTGAGGGTGTTGTGGTCCAGCCACACGTGCGTGGATCCGGAGATCTCGATGTTGTCGAAGGAGGCGTTCCAGGCGCCCTCCTCGCCGTCCGTCGGGTCCCACTGCGGGAAGCAGTCGGAGGTGTCGGTGACGGTGAGGTTGCGGACGATCACGTTGTCGGCGTTGGTGACGCGGATGCCGAAGCTCTTCAGCGCGGCGTCGCGGCCCAGGCCGATGAGGGTGACGTTGGAGCCGAGGGTGACGGTGACGTGCTTGGCCATCTTGTCGTAGGAGGCCTTGCGCGCGTCCTCCAGCGGGCCCGAGGGCACCTTGTCCCGGCCCCAGACCGCCGGGTCGTAGGCGGCCAGGTACGCCTGCAGGCTGTAGCCGTTGACCGCGTAGCTCGCGCAGGTGAGGGGGTTGCCCGCGTCGTCGGTGTCGGCGTCGACGGCGCCCTTCACATAGATGATCTTCGGGGTGTTGTCGGCGGGATCGCCGATCGCGGCCAGCAGCTGCGCCCGGGTGGAGACGGTGTGGATGTTCTCCGGGCGGGCGGCCGAGCCGCCGGTGGTGCCGGTGCCCTCGGCGGCCCAGCCGTCGTTCTCGGGCAGCACCTGGCGGCCGGTCTGCCGGTCGGAGTGGGAGGGGAAGCTGCGGAAGGGGTCCCAGCCGTCCTGGCCCTTCAGATAGTCCTCCGGATCGAAGTCCCTGGCCTGCTCCCTGGTCAGCTGCGGCCGGTCGGCGTTCACGGCCGCGCCGGGACCGCGGTTGAGATACTCCGACAGCCGGGCCTCCCGCCAGTTCAGGCCGGACATGTCGGTCCAGGGGGCGTCCTTGAACTGCTGGCCGAGCCAGGACTCGCGGATCAGGACCTGGCCGCGGGCGGTGGCCGAGCCGCCGGCCGGCCACGGGCGGCCCAGGTGGACGGTCTTGGCGGGGGCGTCGCTGACCAGGTGGCTGCGGTAGATCATGAACCCGTACGGGTTGGTGATCTCGGTGCTGGCCGCGGTGACGTAGCCGTTGTTGCCGTCGGTGCTGCCGCGGTTGAGGGACTTGATCACGCAGTTGTGGAACAGCGCGGTGGCCCGGCCGAAGATGAAGTCGACGTCGCCCTCGACGTAGCAGTTGCGGAAGTACTGCCGGGCCACGGCGCCGGCGCCGGCGGTGTTGGCGTAGAGGGTGTCCTGGTTGCCGATGAACCGGACGTTCTCGTAGACCTGCCGGTCGCCGGTGGTCCGTACGGCCACGGCCTGGCTGTTGCCCTTGGCGGCCTCGTCGTAGGAGTTCTCGAAGGTGAGGTTGCGGGCGGTGAAGTCGGGCGCGCCGATCACGTAGGAGGCGCTGCCCGAGGTGCCGTAGGTGCCCGAGCCGTCCGGCTTGGGGGTGGAGGCGGCGGCGTCGAAGGTGAGCACGACCTCGCGCGGGTCGCCGGTGTCGCCGACCAGCGAGATGTACGGCTTGTCGGCGGGGATGACCACCTGCTGCTTGTAGGTGCCCGGGCGGACCAGGATCGTGACCGGCTTGGTGTTGCCGGCCGGGACGGCGTCGACGGCGTCCTGCACGGTCGTGTGGTTCCCGGAGCCGTCGGCGGCGACCACGATGGCGGCGGGAGCGGCCGAGGCGGTGGCGGCCGGGGCGGCCGGGGCGGCCGCGGCGATGATCGTGAGGGCGATCACCGGAGGGAGTTTCAGAAGTCGCATGTGCAACCTTGGGGATGCGGCAATCGGTTGCAAGAAACGTTGGCGTAATCCCGTATTTACGTCAATAGCCCCTGCGAAATCGCCGTTACCCATTACAAGCGATTGCAGTAGCAGGGGGATCCGGGGCATGCCGACGGCCCCGGCGGCGGCAGGTGCCACCGGGGCCGCGCGGCCCGCCGTACCCCGGGGCAGGACCGGGAGGCGGCGGGCCGGATGGGAATCCGGGCAGAAGAGAGACGCGGAGCGGGAGAGGGAAGGGGCGGATCAGGGCGGCGTGAGCACTCCGTTCAGGCGGCGGGGCAGCCGCCAGGGGTTGTCCTCGCGCAGCGCCTCGGGCAGCAGGTGCGCCGGGCAGTTCTGGTAGACGACCGAGCGCAGGAACCGGAAGATCGCCGCGGTGCCGACCGAGGTGGTCGACGGCTCGGTGGTCGCCGGGTACGGCCCGCCGTGCTGCTGCGCCCAGCCGACCGCGACGCCGGTGGGGTAGGCGTCGAAGACCAGCCGGCCGGCCCGGTCCCGCATCACCGCCACGATCCGGGAGGCCAGCTTCTCCTCCTCGGGCTCGCTGTGCAGGGTCGCGGTCAGGTTGCCGGGGGTGGTGGCCAGGATCTCGGCCAGCTCGTCCTCGCCGTCGTAGGTGAGCACCACGGTCATCGGCCCGAAGCACTCCTCCAGCAGCAGTTCGGAGGCGTCCAGCAGGGAGGCGGGCCCGGTCAGCAGCCGCGCCGTCACCTGCCGCTCGCCGCCTGCCCGCCCGGTGGCCGCCACCCGCAGGCCCGCGATGGCCTCCCGCTCGCCCGCGCCGCTTTCGAAGCTCTCCCTGATGCCGTCGCCGAGCAGCACCTGCGGGCCCAGCTCGGTGAAGTGCCGGGCCATCGCCTCGACCAGCCCGCTGCCGGCCGGGGCCAGGACCAGGCCGGGCTTGACGCAGAACTGCCCGGCGCCCAGCGTCGCCGAGGCCGTCAGCCCGGCCGCGATCTCCTCGGTACGGCGGGCCGCCGCGCCGGGCGTGACGATCAGCGGGTTGAGGCTGCCCAGCTCGCCGTAGAAGGGGATCGGCTCGGGACGGGCCTTGGCCACGTCGTACAGGAAGCGCCCGCCGGGGATCGACCCGGTGAACCCGACCGCCTTGACCAGGGGGTTCTTGACCAGGGCGACCGCCGCCTCGCGGCCGTGGACGAGCTGGACGACCTCGGCAGGGAAGCCCGCCGCGCGGGCGCCGTCCTGCAGGGCCGCCAGGGTCAGTGCGGAGGTCTCCGGGTGCAGGGAGTGCGCCTTGACGACGACCGGGCAGCCCGCGGCCAGCGCGCTGGCGGTGTCACCGCCGCCGACGCTGAAGGCGAAGGGGAAGTTGCTGGCGGAGAAGACGCCGACCACGCCGACCGGGATGTTCATCCGGCGCAGGTCCGGCTTGACCGCGTCGGCGCTGTCGAGCCGTACGTCGAGGAAGGAGCCCTCGCGAAGCACCTCGGCGAACAGGCGCAGCTGCCCGCTGGTGCGGGCGACCTCGCCGGTCAGCCGGGGCGCGCCGAGCGCGGTCTCGGCGTCGGCGGCGGCGACCAGGTCCTCCACCCGCGCGTCCAGCGCGTCGGCCATGGCCTCCAGCATCACCGCCCGCTCCCGCGGCCCGGCCTCGTCCAGCCGGGGCAGCAGCTCGTGGGCACGGCGGCAGATCGCGCCGAGCTCTTCCACGGTGGTGGAGGCGAACTCGCGACGGCGCTCGCCCGAGCGCGCGTCGAGGCTCCACACGGACATGACGGGTCTCCATTCCATGAGGTCGGCGTGGGGGGTCCGGACGGCGGGCGGGAGCAGGTCGCCCGCCGCCTCCAGCAGCAGCCGGGCCACCTCGATCGCGCCGCGCCCGGTGAAGTGGGTGTCGTCGGCGCTGCCGTTGGGGTAGTTGGGGTGCGGGGCGAGCCAGAGGAACAGCTCCTTGGTCGCCTCGGGGCCGAGTTCGCGCCAGCGCCGCAGGCTGGCGGCCTGCAGGTCGACCAGCGGCACCGCCTCGTCGGCGGCCAGGGCCCGCATCGCCTCGGGGTAACGGCCGTGCGTCCCCTCCGGGCCGCAGGCGCGCCGCTCGACGGAGGTGACCAGCACGGGGCGCGCGCCCCGCTCGCGGGCCCCGTGGACGTAGCGGCGCAGGTGCTCCCGGTAGCCGGTGAACGGCGCGGAGAAGCGGCCCTGGTCGTGCTTGGGGTCGTTGTGGCCGAAGCAGATCAGCAGGAGGTCGTCCGGCCCGATGGCGGACATGATCCGCTCGTACATCCCCAGGCGCTCGATCGAGCTGCGCGCGCTGGCGCCGGGGACGGCCTCGTTGACCACGGGCACGTCCCACAGCAGCGGCAGCGCCTGCCCCCAGCCCGCCTGCGGCGCGAGCGTGACCGGGTAGGCGGCGGCGGTGGAGTCGCCGGCGACGAAGACCTTCACGGCGCGCTCTCCACCGCGTCCGTCGCAGCCGCCGCGGCGGCCAGTTTCGCGGCGGCGGCCCGGCCGAGCCGCCCGTCGGCCACGACCGTGACCACCCGCCGCCGCAGCGTGCCGGTCACGGCCAGCGGCCGGTCCCAGGCCAGCGCGGGGCCGACGCCGGGATACTCGGCCACCCGCACGAACCACGGGTCCACCGTGCCCGCCTGGACGAACACCAGGCTCCAGGCGTCCGACACCAGCGCCAGCCAGGGGGTGAGGCTGCCGTGCACGTCCGCCTCGCCCCCGGCCTCGGCGGTGAACACGGCGATGTCCGCCGACTCCTTGGGGGCGCGCCAGAAGAAGCCGCCGTACCCGGCGCCCGGCCGGCCCTTGCACGCCGAGCTCTTGATCTCCAGCGGCTCGCTCACGGTCAGCGCGAAGGAGAAGTCCAGCGCCCACGCGTCCCCCGGCGCCGCCCCGATCACGGGACGGGCCAGCACGGTCCGCTCCTCGCGGGCGACGGTCGCGCCGTCCGGGCCGATCCAGGTCAGCCGCTCCCCGAACCCGTCGGCACGCTCCTGGAAGGCGTCGTGCCGCTGGTGGCCGTGGTCGTCCAGCCAGCTCGCGCCCCGGTCGCGGACGAAGGTCCGCCCGCCCCAGAAGTTCACCGCGCCGACGTCCGCGACGGCCAGGCTGACGCCCAGGTGGTGGACGTGGTCGTCGGGGCGGAACTCGGTGACCGGCGTGCCCGCGAGGGTGCGCACCGGGTGCAGGTACGGCCGCGGCGAGTCGGTCGCCGGCAGGTCGGACTCCCACACGTAGGAGGCCACCGGTGTGCCCGCGACCAGCAGCTGCCTGGCGGCCGTCCCGCCCTCGCGCGCTTGCCCGACGGTCGTGTCATCCATGTACGGCTCCCGCGGTGGTGTCCGGATCCGATGCGGCCGCCCACGGCGCGCCCAGCTCCGAGAACAGGGCCGTCCGCTCGGCGCTGAGGTCCGTCAGCTCCCTGATCCCCGGCAGCTCGCGCCGGTCGGCGTGGATCTCCTGGTGCTCGTCGGCGATCGGCAGCGGGTCGGGCGCCAGCCGTACCGCCTCCAGGAACTCCATGAACGCGCCGGTGCGGGCCGCCGGAACCAGCAGCTCCGTGCCGGTCCTGACGTGCTCGATCAGGTTCTCCAGCAGGTTCGCCCGGGGGTGGACGGTCCCGTCGAGGTCGTCGGTGGTGTAGGTCAGCCGGGCCGTGCCCCGCGAGCCGTGCACGAGCACGTACGGCTCGCTGCGCCCGGTCGCGCACAGCGTCACCGCCACCGTGATCACCTGACCGTCCGCCAGGTGGATCCGGGCCGCGGCGGTGTCGTCGGCCTCGATCGGGTTGGCGTGGAACAGCTCCAGCTCGACCGAGGTCACCGAACCGCGTTCCTCGGCCCCGGCGACCGCCAGGGCGGTGGCGGTGGCGTGCGCGAACGGGTTGGTGAGCGCGCCGTCCACCACGTCCTGCCCGTCGTCGAGCCGTCGCCGGCCCGACCAGGCGGAGCGGGTGAAGTAGTCGGCGGGCCGCTCCCAGGCGCCGGCCACCCCGATGCCGCGGATCTCGCCGAGATCGCCGGAGGCGATCAGCTTGCGCAGCGCCGGGATCGCGGCGGAACCGAGGCTCTGGAAGCCGATCTGGCAGGCCAGCCCGGTCTCCCGCACCGCGGCGGCGATCCGCTCGAACTCGGCCAGCGACGAGGCGGGCGGCTTCTCCAGCAGCAGGTGGGAGCCCGCGCGCAACGCGGTCACCGCCAGGTCGGCGTGGGTGTTGATGGGGGTGCACAGGATCGTGATCTCCGCGCCGGTGCGCTCGATCAGGCCGGCCAGGTCCCCGGGGCGCGCCTGCTCGGGGGCGCCCAGGCCGTGCAGCCACTGCGCGTCCACCTCGCGCACGTCGCAGACCCCGGCCAGCTCGGCCAGTCCCCGCACGCTCAGCTGCCGCAGGTTCTCCAGGTGCGAGCGGCCGTGGCCGTACGCCCCGGCGAGCACGACCCTGACCGCCCCGTTCTCGCTCACGCCCATGTCATCCCCAGTCCCGGCCTGCCGGCCGAACGCAGTTCGATGCCGTCGATCTCCACCGGGCACGGCGCGGCCAGCAGCCCGAGATCGGTCAGGGAGGCGTCCTCGACCAGCTCCACCATCGCGGGGTGGTGCAGCGTCAGGGCCAGCTGCCCCGACAGCTCGGTCAGCAGGTGCGGGTAGAGCGGGACGTCGAAGGCGCGGGCCAGCTCGGCCACGCGCAGGAACGGGGTGATCCCGCCGACCCGGACCACGTTGGGCTGGACCACGTCGCACGCGCCCGCCACGAGCAGGTCGCGGAAGCCGTGGACGTTGTAGACGTTCTCGCCCACCGCCACCGGCACGCCGATGCTCCTGCGCAGCTCCACGTGGGCGGCGACGTCGTCGGCGGGCAGCGGCTCCTCGATCCAGTGCAGGTCGTACGGCTCCAGCGCGGCGATCGCGCGCCGGGCCCGGTGCAGGTCCCAGCGCTGGTTGGCGTCGATCATCAGGATCGTGTCCGGGCCGACGACCTCGCGGACCGCGGCGACCCGCTCGACGTCCTCGGCCAGGTCGGGCCGGCCCACCTTGATCTTGACGGCCGGATAGCCCGCGGCCTTCCACCGGCCGGCCTGCTCGACCAGCTCCGCCAGGGAGTAGTGCAGGTTGACGCCGCTGCCGTACACCGGGAGGCTCTCCCGGCGCGCTCCGAGCACCTCCGTCAGGGAGGACTCCCCGCAGCGCAGGTCCCACAGCGCCAGGTCCACCCCGGCCATCGCGACCGTGGTCAGCCCGCCGCGCCCGGCCTCGCTCAGGTGCGTTCGGAGCCGGTCCCAGACCAGCTCCGGGTGGGCGGGCAGGCCGATCAGCGCCTCGCGGACGTCGTGGTCCAGCAGGGCCTGTACGGCGTGCGCCCCGATCTGCGGGGTCCAGGAGAAGCCGGTGCCGGTGCGGCCGTCGGACAGCACGACCTCGCACACGATCACGTGGTTGCAGGGCACGTCCGCACCCCACGGCCGGCGCAGCGGCGCCGAGCGCAGGGTGGTCCGCAGATCCTTGATCTCGCCGGTCATGCGCCCACCAGGGCGAGGCCGTTCTTGAGAATCGAGTCCAGCTCGGCCAGGTGCTCGGGGGTGAGGTCGGTCAGCGGCGCCCGCACCGGGCCGACGTCCAGGCCGCGCAGCCGCAGGCCGGCCTTGACCAGGGCGACCGCGTAGCCCGGGGCCTTGCTGCGCAGCTCGACCAGGGGCGCGTAGAACTCCGTGATCAGCCGGTCGTCGCCGTTGAAGTAGGCGGTGGCGATCTCCGGGGCGAAGGCGAAGACGGCCGAGGAGTACAGCTCCACGCCGATGCCGCGGTAGGCGGGCATGGTCAGCTCGGCGGTCGGCAGGCCGTTGAAGAAGGTGAAGTCCGGGCCGATCTCCCGGCGGACCGCCAGCACGATGCGCTGCATCCGGTCGATGTCGCCCAGGCCGTCCTTCAGCCCGATCACACCGGGGATGCGGGCCAGCTCCACCACCGTGGCCGGGTCGAGCACCACGGAGCCGCGCTGGTAGATGATCACCGGCAGCTCGGCGGCGATCGCGCGCACGTACTCGGCGAACCCGGCCGCCGTGCCCTGGGTCAGGTAGGGCGGCATGAGCAGCAGGCCGTCGGCGCCCGCCTCGCGGGCAGTACGGGCCTGCTCCAGGGCGGCGCCGAGCGGGCCGCCCGCGCCGGCCAGCACCGGCACCGCGCCCCGGACGGTCTCGGCGGCCACCCGCACGGCGCGGGCGTGCTCGCTCTGGGACAGGGCGGAGAACTCCCCGGTGCCGCAGGCCACGAAGACGCCGCCGGTGCCGTGCGCGAGACCCCGGCCGATGTGCTCGGCCAGCACGTCCTGCGCCAGCGCGCCCGCGCTGTCGTAGGGGGTCACGGGGAAGAACAGGACTCCGCTGAGATTCATGATCGGTGCTCCAGGGGGAAAGGCTCTGGGGTGTCAGGAGAGTTCGGTGCGCCAGCTGCGCTTGGCCTGCCAGCCGAGCAGCTCGCCGGCCTTGGCCGAGGAGAAGGCGGGGGTGGTGCCGGTGAGGGTGTCGGCGAAGCCCGCGGTGGACGGGATGACCTCGGGCAGCAGCTCGGCCAGCGGCTCGCGCGCCAGGGCGTCGGCGGCCCCGGCGAAGAAGACCTCGCCGTTGGGCAGCCCGGGCAGCCGGTCGAGCAGGGTCATGAGCATGTCGGCCGCGTCGCGGGCGTCGATGTAGTTGAACAGCGAGACCCCGGCGATCTCGGGCCGGTCCAGGCGTTCGGCGACCGTGTGCCCCGACTGGGTCGGGGCGCCCTCCCACTCCTCCGGCGCGATCACGAAGCAGGGCCGCACCGCCGCCAGTTTGGTGGCGGTCGCGGTGCGGGCGAAGGAGCGCACCGTCTCCTCGGCGACGACCTTGGACAGGTTGTAGGCGTTCCACGGCAGGACCGGGTGGTCCTCGTCCAGGGGCAGGTAGGAGGGGGTCCAGCCGCCCGGCGCGCCGTACCCCATGACGGTCGGGCTGCTGGCCACGACCACCTTGCCCACGCCCAGCGCCACCGCCGCGTCGCACACGTTGAAGGCCAGCTGCGTGTTGGTGCGGAAGGTCACCGCGTCGCTGTGGCTGAACGGGGTGGCGATGGCGGCCAGGTGCACGACGGCGTCCGGCCGGAAGCGCGCGATCACCTGGTAGGCCTCGCCGAGATCGGTCAGATCGGCGGGGAGGGTGGCGGCGGCGTCGGCGGGCGTTCCCGGGGCCCGGTCCACGCCGATCACCTCGTGCCCGGCCGCGGCGAGCGCGGACACGACGCTGCGCCCGAGGCGCCCGGCGCTCCCGGTGACAAGAGTTCTGCTCACGGGTGTCTTTTCCCTTCTGGCAGTCCCGGACGAGCCAGGGACTGCAACCAGTTGCACTGAACAGTGTCGGCATCTGCCCGAAACGTCAAGGGCTCATTTTCGACAGTGCCTTTGACCTGCCGCTTCGTTTCCACGAGACGATGGGAGGCATCGCAACCGGTAGCAGAATCGATGCCGTCAATCCTCGGGCGAAGGCGGTTGCGGTCTATTCATCCTATGATTCGATGTATTGCTCATCGGTTCTGCAACCGCTTGTAGCAACCAAGTCATACTCACGAAATTGTTTACCTGGCCGACATCTGTCATTACCGGTCTCAGCTGGACAAACGCTGCGAACGATATATCGGTAACAGCTAGGTAACGCCTGCAAAGGGTTGACGTAACTTTCCGGGACCTATAGGAAAGCGCCATCCAATCACGTCTCACCGGGAGGTCCCGTGATGACGACTGAATCACCGCGTGTCCGGCGCCGGCCCGTCCAGGGGTCGCGCCGTGGTTGATTCGCTGTCGCTGAAGCCTGAGGCCGCGGCTCCCGCCCCCGCACCCGCCGTCAAGCGCGGGCGCGGGCGTCCCCAGCCGTCCCTCCGTTCCCGCCGTGAGGCGTGGGCGGCCCACCTGTTCCTCGTGCCGTGGTTCATCGGCCTGTTCCTGATCACGATCGGCCCGATCGTCGCGTCGTTCTATCTGTCCTTCACCGACTACAGCCTCCTGGAGGAGGCCAAGTGGGTCGGGCTGGAGAACTACATCAAGCTGTTCACCGAGGATCCGCGCTTCTGGACCTCGCTGAAGGTCACCGCGGTCTACGTGGTCGTGTCGGTCCCGCTCCAGCTCGCCTTCGCCCTGGCCCTGGCGCTGCTGCTCGACCGCGGCCTGCGCGGTCTGTCGTTCTACCGCTCGATCTACTATCTGCCGTCGCTGCTCGGCGGCAGCGTCGCGATCGCCATCCTCTGGCGGAAGATCTTCGGCGCCGACGGTCTGGTCAACGCGATCCTGGCCGTCTTCGGCATCCAGGGCACCAGCTACGTCAACAACCCCGACACCGCGCTGAGCACCCTGATCCTGCTGCACGTGTGGACGTTCGGCGCCCCCATGGTCATCTTCCTGGCGGGCCTGCGGCAGATCCCCAGCAGCTACTACGAGGCCGCCTCGATCGACGGTGCCGGGACGCTCCAGCAGTTCAAGTCGATCACGCTGCCGCTGCTCACGCCGATCATCTTCTTCAACCTCGTGCTGGAGATCATCAAATCGTTCCAGTCGTTCACGCAGTCGTTCATCGTCAGCAACGGCACCGGCGGCCCGACCGACTCCACGCTCTTCTACACGCTCTACCTCTACACCAAGGGGTTCAAGGACTACGAGATGGGCTACGCCTCGGCGCTGGCCTGGGTGCTCGTGGTCATCATCGCCGCTCTGACCGGAATCAACTTCCTCGCGTCCAAGTATTGGGTCTTCTATGGCGACAGTAAGTAGCCGCAATCCGGTCCTGTACCGGCGCCGCGTCACCAGGGGTGCCAAGCACCTGATGCTGATCGGCTTCGGCCTGGTCATGCTCTATCCGCTGCTGTGGATGATCTCCAGCTCGCTCAAGCCGGAGGAGCTGATCTTCCGGGAGCCGGGCCTGATCCCCAGCGAGATCACCTTCGAGAACTACACGCAGGGCTGGAACGCGCTCGCGCACCCCTTCAGCTACTACCTGTGGAACTCGGCGCTCATCACGATCCTGTCGGTGGTCGGCAACCTGGCGGCGTGCTCGCTGGCGGCCTACTCCTTCGCCCGGTTGAACTTCCCGCTGAAGAAGCTGTGGTTCGCGCTCATGCTCGGCACGATCATGCTGCCGCTGCACGTGGTGATCGTGCCGCAGTACATCATGTTCTCCCAGCTGGACATGATCAACACGATCTGGCCGCTGATCCTGCCGAAGTTCCTGGCCCACGACTCGTTCTTCATCTTCCTGATGGTCCAGTTCATCAGGACGCTGCCGCGCGAGCTCGACGAGGCCGCCGCGATCGACGGCGCCGGATACTGGCGGACCTTCTTCCGCGTCATCCTCCCGCTGTGCACCCCCGCGCTGACCACCACGGCGATCTTCACCTTCATCTGGACCTGGAATGACTTCTTCAGCCAGCTCCTCTACCTGAACAACCCCGACAACTTCACCGTCCCGGTGGCGCTGCGCAGCTTCCTGGACTCCAGCGGTGAGTCGTCGTGGGGTCCGATGTTCGCCATGTCGATCATCGCCCTCGGGCCGATCTTCGGATTCTTCCTGGCCGGCCAGAAGTACCTGATCCGCGGTATGGCCACCACGGGTCTCAAGTAGTCCTCTTCAACCCCCTGAGAAAAGCTAAAGAGGAAGGACGAGAGATGCGCTCTCTCAAGACGGTCGCCGCGCTCGCGGTGGCGGCTCTCACCCTGACGGCGTGCGGCAGCGGCGGCGGTGACGGCGAAGCGGCCGACGGCAAGGTCAAGCTCCGCTTCTCCTACTGGGGCGCCGACTCCCGGCAGAAGCTCACCGAGCAGGCGATCGCCGCGTTCGAGAAGAAGAACCCGAACATCGACGTGGTGGGCGAGTTCTCCGACTGGGCGAGCTACTACGAGTCGCTGGCCACCAAGGTCGCGGCCAACGACGCGCCCGACGTGATGACCCTCGAGATCCGGGGCCTGTCGGAGTACGCCGGCCGCGGCGCCCTCACCGACCTGTCCGGCAAGGTCAACACCGCCGACCTCGACCAGGGCGTGCTGCCCTCCGGTCAGGTCGAGGGCAAGCAGTACGCCCTGCCCACCGGCGTCAACGTCTTCGCGGTGCTCGCCAACAAGGCCACCATCGAGAAGGCGGGCGAGAAGATGCCCGACGACGCGACCTGGACGTGGGACGACTACATCGAGCTCTCCTCGAAGATCACCAAGGGGGGCGGCGGCTCGATCTACGGCACCGAGTACACCTTCAACCCCGCCTACCTGACCATCTTCGCCGCCCAGCGCGGCGAGCAGTTCTACAACAACGGCAAGATCGGCATCACGCCCGAGACCCTCAAGGCCTGGTGGGCGAACTTCGACAAGCTGATCAAGACCAAGGGCTCGCCCGACGCCGCCAAGATGGCCGAGACCGCCGCCGCCGGTCAGGAGCAGTCGCTGATCGCGACCAACACCGGCGGGTTCGGCATGTGGTGGACCAACCAGCTCGGCGCCATGACCAAGTCCTCGGGCCAGGAGCTGACCCTGCTCCGCCTGCCGAAGTCGCCGGACGCGCAGAAGTCGGGGCTGTTCCTGCAGCCGGCCATGCACTGGACGATCTCCAGCAAGACCGAGCACCCGGCCGAGGCCCAGAAGTTCGTCGACTTCCTGCTCAACGACCCCGAGGCCGGCGCCATCCTGCTCAGCGACCGCGGCCTGCCGATCAACAGCAAGGTCCTGGCGTCCATCAAGGACAAGCTCCCGCCGGCCGACCAGCAGACCCTGACCTTCATCGACTCCATCAAGGGCGACCTCGACCAGGTCGTCGTCCCGCCGAAGGGCGGCGGCAAGATGGAGGACATCATCCGGCGCTACTCCGAGGCCGTGACCTCCGGTCAGCAGAGCCCCGACGAGGCGGCCACCAAGCTCCTCGAGGAGGCCAACGCGGCCATCTCCGGCTGATCCGCCGGCGGCAGGGCGTCGCACGCCCGGCCGGGAAACACCCTCACGCCTGCCGTACGG
This sequence comes from Paraplanobispora takensis, assembly GCF_016863195.1. GTDB lineage: Bacteria > Actinomycetota > Actinomycetes > Streptosporangiales > Streptosporangiaceae > Planobispora > Planobispora takensis. Next base: position 78,011 of record NZ_BOOK01000049.1, read on the forward strand.
CCCGTTCGGGAGCGCTCGGGCCGTACGGCAGCACACCATCGGGGAGAAGAGATGAGATACGCATTCGTCGGGCTCGGCCACCGCGCCCAGATGTACGTGGACGCGCTGCTCGGCGACTGGCGCGACACCGGCACCGTCGTCGCCCTGTGCGACACCAACCGCACGCGTATGGACTACTACGTCGAGCGGATCGGCCAGGACGTCCCGTGCTTCGCGCCGGACGACTACGTCAAGATGCTCGACCTGTGCGACGCGGTGGTCGTGGCCACCGTGGACGCCACGCACGCCCACTACGTCGTCACGGCGCTGGAGGCGGGCAAGCGCGTGATCGTCGAGAAGCCGCTGACGATCGACGCCGAGAGCTGCGCCGCGATCGCCGCTGCGGCGGAGCGGAGCACCGGCTCCCTGATCGTCACCTTCAACTACCGCTACTCGCCCCGCAACTCCGCCGTGCGCCGCCTCATCATGGAGGGCGCGATCGGCGAGATCACCTCCGTGCACTTCGACTGGGCCCTGGACACCATCCACGGCGCCGACTACTTCCGCCGCTGGCACCGCGCCAAGGTCAACTCCGGCGGGCTGCTGGTGCACAAGTCCACCCACCACTTCGACCTGGTCAACTGGTGGCTGGCCGCCGCGGCGCAGAGCGTGTACGCCCGGGGCGACCTGCGCTTCTACGGCGCCGAGAACGCCCGGGCCCGCGGCCTGGAGACCCGGCCCGAGCGCGGCCAGGGCGCGTCCGGCCTCGGCAGCGACCCGTTCATCCTGGACATCTCCGCCGACCCGCGGCTCAAGCGCCTGTACCTGGACGCCGAGCACGAGGACGGCTACATCCGCGACCAGGACGTCTTCGCCGAGGGCGTCACCATCGAGGACAACATGGCGGTCCTGGTCCACTACGACAACCGGGCCCTGCTCACCTACTCGCTCAACGCGCACGCGCCCTACGAGGGCTACCGGGCCGTGTTCAACGGCACCGGCGGGCGGATCGAGCTGGAGGTGTGCGAGCGCGCCTGGACGCCGCCGCACGCGGCGATCGACCCGACCGCCGCCTCCAAGGAGCACGCGACGGGCACCTGGGAGAAACTCGTCCTGCACCAGCACTGGAAGGAGCCGCAGGAGGTCCCGATCGAGCAGGGCGCCGGCGGCCACGGCGGCGGTGACCGGCTGCTGCTGAACGACGTGTTCCGCGGTCCGGACGACGACCCGCTGGCCCGGCAGGCCGGCTATCTCGACGGCATCCGCAGCGTCATGGTGGGCGCCTCGGCCAACGAGTCGATCCGCACCGGCCGCCCGATCCACCTGGTCGACGGCGGCACCCGCATGGCGGACAGCTGAGCCGTGCCGTCGGATCGCGAAGACAGCCCGCGCTCCCTGCGGCACCTCGGTGAGTTCTCCGCCCTCGCCGGGATCGCCGCCGCGCAGCGCGGGCTGTTCCCCAGACCCGGCCCGCGGCTGCGCGAGCAGGCCCGCGACGCGCTGGGCGTGCTGGACCTGACCGCCGCGGACGTGCGCACCGAGCGGACCTGGACGTCGGGCGGGCTGGCGGGGGAGGAGGTCTCCTGGGACGTCGGGTTCGGCCCCCGGACCCGCGCCTACGTGCTGCGCCCCCGCGAGGCGGGCGGCGCGGCGCTGCCGGGCGTCCTGGCGCTGCACTGCCACGCCGGGATGAAGCGGGCGGGCAAGGAGAAGATCGCCGACGGACCGGACGCCCCGTCCGCCGAGGTGGGCAGGCTGCGGGCCGCGCTCTACGGCGGCCGGGCGTGGGCGGGGGAACTGGCCCTGCGCGGGTTCACCGTACTGGTGCCCGACGTCCTGGGCTGGGGCAGCCGCAGGTTCCCCCTGACCGACATGCCCCCCGCCGCCCTCGCCTGCGTCCCCGCCGCTCCGGACGACTCCGCCGGGCCGGGGACGGCGGTGCCCGGCGAGGCCGACCGCTACGAGGTGGCGGCCGCCCACCACGAGCACGTGCTGGCCAAGTACTGCACCGTGCTCGGCACCTCCTACGCGGGCGCGGTGGCGGGGGAGGACCTGGCCGCGGCCGCCTATCTGCGCTCGCGCCCGGACACCGGTCCCGTCGGCTGCGCCGGGCTGTCGGGCGGCGGCCTGCGCGCGGCCCTGCTCGGCGCCTTCGACCCGGACCAGGCGGCGGTCGCGGTGATCGCGATGATCTCCTCCTACCGGGACATGCTGGACGGCTACGTGGCCGGCCACACCTGGATGCTGTACCCGCCGGGCCTGTCGCGGCTGTGCGACCTGCCCGACCTGGTGGCCTGCGCCGCCCCCCGGCCGCTGCTGGTCTGGTACGGCGAGCACGACCCGATCCTCCCGCCGGCCGGCATGCGCCGTGCCCACGAGACGATCACCGGGCACTACCGGGAGGCCCCGCGGGGGTACACGGGCGTGTTCGCCCCGGCGGGGCACGAGTTCGGCCTCACGGCCCAGGAACAGGTCTTCGACTGGCTCACCCGCCACGTGACGGAGGACGGAGGCGCACGATGGCGGTGACCATCAGGGACGTGGCCAGGGAGTCGGGCGTCCACGTCTCGACGGTGTCGCGGACGTTCTCCTCGCCGCACCTGGTGAGCGTGCAGACGCGCAACCGGGTGCTGGCGGTGGCCGAGGGGCTGGGGTACCGGCCGAACCGGGCGGCGCGGGCGCTGACGACGGGCCGTACCCACAACCTGGGCCTGATCGTGGCCGACATCGCCAACCCGTTCTTCCCCCCGCTGATCAAGGCGGCCCAGGCGCAGGCGCGCGAGCGCGACTATCACGTGTTCGTGGCCGACACCGACGAGAACCCGCTGCTGGAGCAGGAGCTGATCGAGACCCTGTGCAAGCAGGTGGACGGGGTGCTGCTGTGCAGCCCGCGCCTGTCCAACCGGGTGATCGAGCGCCTGGGGGTGCAGGTGCCCTTCGTGGTGGTCAACCGCCGGGTGAAGGGGTCGGCCACGGTGCTGATGGACGTGGGCCAGGGAGTGCGGGCCGGGATCGCCCACCTGGTGGAGCTGGGGCACCGGCGGCTGGCGTTGCTGCCGGGACCGAGCGGCTCATGGACGAGCGAGGAGATGCAGGCCGCCGCCACCGCCGCCGCCGCCGAGGCCGGTGCGGACCTGACGGTCCTGCGACCGGCCGGGCCGACCGAGCAGGGCGGGCTCGCGGCGGCCCAGGCGGTCGCCGGGGCCGGGGCGACCGGCGTGCTCTGCTACAACGACCTGGTCGCGCTGGGCCTGATCGAGGGACTGCGCAAGCAGGGCCTGTGCGTGCCCGAGGACCTGAGCGTCATCGGCGTGGACGACAGCCTGCCCGGCAGGCTGAACCGGCCGAAGCTGACGACGATCACGATGCCGACCGCGGCCGCCGGCCGGATGGCGGTCGACCTGCTGCTGGCGGCCGTCAGCGCGGGGGAGTCCGGGATCCCCACCCTGGCCCGGCTGGAGACCACCCTGGTGGTACGCGAGTCCACCGGCAGGGCGCGGGAGGCCGCGCGGCGTTCACTGTGACGGCTCCGGCTCATCGGCGGCGGGTGGCTGAGGCTCGGCACCGGCAGCGGCGTCGAGGACGGCTTCGGCGAGATCGGGGGGCGCCGGGTGGGGGGACGGGGCCTGGGCCGCCCGGCGGGCGGTCCGGGCCGACTCCAGCGAGGTCCGGAAGTCGGCCTGGGTCACGTGGGGGCGGCCCGCGCACAGGGCGCGGGTGGCGGCCTCGATGACGGCTTTCTTGATCTCGCGGCCGGAGACGCCGTCCATCCGGGCCAGGGTCGTGCAGCAGACGTCCGGGGCCAGCGGGAGCCGGGGCGGCAGGTGCGCGCGCCAGATGGCCTCGCGGGCCGGGGCGTCGGGCAGGGGGATCTGTATGTGCCTGACGCGGGTGTGGACGGCCGGGTCGTAGCTGCTCGCGGAGTTGGTGGCGAAGACGACCAGCCCCTCGAAGGCGTCCAGGGCCATGAGAAGGGCGCCGCGCAGGGTGTTGACGGCGTGTTCCGAGCCCTGGCTGGTGGCCTCGAAGCGGCGGTGGAGCAAGGTGTCGGCCTCGTCGAGGAAGAGGACCGCGTCGTGCTGCCGGGCGGCGGCGAACAGGGCGTGGAGATTCCTGGTGCCGTCGCCGTGGTACTTGGACTCCAGTTGGGTGTAGTCGGCCAGGATGATCCTCTTGCCGAGGCGCCGTGCGATCGCGTGGGCGGCCATGGTCTTGCCCGTCCCCGACGGGCCGTGCAGGCTGATCGCGGTGTTGGGATGCGGCTCGATCATCCGCAGGCCCCAGTGGTCGAACAGCTGCTCGCGCCGTCGCATGGTCTCGATCGCGAGCATGAGCTGTTCCCGGGTCGCCTCGGGCAGGATGAGCCGGTCGAAGTCGTGCTCGGGTTCGACCGGGCGGAAGAGCGCCGGTGCCTCGCCGTCGGGTTCCGGCGGGCGGGTCCTTTCGCGCAGCAGTCTCTGGAAGTCGGTCTCGCCGTGCATGGGGGTCCTTCAGGTGTGGAGGCGGAAGGAGTGGGCGGTGCCGAACGCCGAGCGCAGGTCGGCGCCGACCGGCCCGGTCCAGGTCGTGTGCGCGACCTGCCGGCCGTGCGCCGTCAGGCCGATGGTGACGACGTTGACCTGGCCGTCGGCCAGATGCCGGCGGATGATGTCGGCGTAGGCGGCGTCGCTGTGGCGGCCCAGCCAGTCGCGGATCGCCTGCAGCGTGACCGAGACGAGGGTGCGGGCCGCCTGATGGACGGGTCTGTCATAGGCGCGGGCCTCGGGCTCGTCGAAGAAGAGCTTCTTGACCCCCCAGGCGATGGCGCCGATGACGATCAGTGTGATCAGCATGGCCGTCAGGTCCAGACCGTGACGGGTCTGCCGGTGTGCGCCTGGACGACCCGTCGGTCGGCCGAGTTCGCCCGGACGCGGCGGGGCCGGCCGACGAACGTCCCGGCCCGCTGGTCGAAGATGCCCTGGACGATGTTGAAGTCGCCGGAGCGCAGGCTCTGGGCCACGGTCACGGCGAGCGCGTTCGGGTCGGTGGCCAGCTGCGCCTGCTTGTCGACGAACCAGTCGGTGAGCGTGGCGAACGCGAGATGCAGAAGCCGGATCACCACGTCGATGACGAGCTGGGCCACGGCGGTGAGGATGAGCCAGGTGATGGGGTCCATGGGATGGGTCCCTGTCCTCTCGGGATCTCAGGAGAAGATGACGACGGGGTGGGCGCCGAAGTGCTCTTCGAGCTCGGGATCGAGCGCGCCCGCCACGTAGGTCCTGGTCGGGGCGCCGGTGAGGGGCTCACCGTCGGCGTCCAGGAAACCGAGCCACAGCAGCAGGCCTTGGCGGTGCTCCTGGCGTACGGCCGCGGCGGCCTCGGCTCCCTCTGCCCGTTCGCGGCCGGCCAGGAAGAACTCGGCCACGTCCCGCATGGTGATCGTGTCGACGTACGGCGGATCGCCCATCCTGATCGACCGGGTCGTCCTGGACAGGACGGCGGCGAGCCGCGAGATGCCGGCGAGGTTGCGGGCGACCGACTCGGCGGACGCCCCCGTCTGCCGCATCGCCTCACCGGCTCGCCGGCGGAGAATACGTGTCATCGTCGCTCTCCCAGTTCATCGTCCGGAGATTTCCCCGGTCCGTTCTCGCCGCGCGGGGCGGCGGCCTCGCCGGGCCGGACGGCCGGCGCCGCCCGCCCAGGATGGTTGCGCGGCCGGCCTCGGCACATCAGAGGAGCCCCTGACGAGGTTCCGGGTTTTCCCCCTTCCGCATCCGCGGCCGGGCTGAGGACACTGCTCGGCAGGGAGGCCCGAAGAAAGGCCCGTCTGGGGAAGGAGGCCGTCGTGCGTACCCTGCTGATCGCCGTGGCCGCGCTCGGATACGGGTTGTGGGCGGTGTGGCCGGACTTCGCCCACGGCACCGCCGCCGCGATCCTGCTGCTGACCGGACAGGTGGCGCTGGCCGTCACCGGCGGGCTGTTCCTCGCCGAGGGCAGGCGCCTGGTCGGGGTCCTGTTCGTCGCGGCGGCGTTCGCCGAGCTGACCGCCGCTCTCACCAGCCGCCCGTGGGGCTGGCACCCCTTCGTCGCGGGGACGGTGCGGCCGGTCGGGGCGCTGCTCCTGATGACGGTCCTGCTGAGCTACCCCCACCGGCGCGTCGGGTACCGCTCCTTCGTCCTCGGCGCGGGCGCGCTCGTCCTGACGGCCGACCTGGCCGACGCCCTCACCTGGAACCCGGCCCCGCCCGGCCGGCCGCCGGTGGGCTTCGCCTGGATCACCCTCTACGACGGCGGACCCGGGCAGCGCCCCGCGTACGGCGTGTACTGGCTGCTGGTGATCGCCGTCGCCGTGGCCGCACTGGCCCTCGTCGTGCACCGCGCCCTGACGGCGCGCGGCCTGGAGCGGCGGGAGCTGGTGCCGGTGTTCTTCGCCTCGGCCGTGTACGGCTTCGCGATCCTGTCGCGCGCCGTCTGGATGGTCATCCCGTACTTCACCGGCGAGGGCGACCCGCTCGCCCCGGCCCACGTACCCGAGGTGGTCTCGATCTCCGCCGTGGCCGCGCCGCTGCTCATCCCGGCCGCCTTCCTCGCCGCGGCGGTCCGCCGCCGGCTGGACCGGGCCGCCGTGGCGGACCTGGTGACCGGCATCGCCCGGCCCGCCACGGTGGAGTCGGTGCGCGAGGCGCTGCGCCGGGCCCTGGCCGATCCCGGGCTGGAGCTGTTCACCGGCGACCCGCCCGGCGCCGACGGCCGGCTCGATCTGCAGATCACCGGCAGCACCGGCGGGCCGCTGGCCCACGTGCGTACCGCGCCCGAGCTGCGAAGGCGCGGCGACGTGGTGGAGGCGGCGCTGGGCGCGGCCGCACTCAGCCTGGAGAACGCCAGGCTCCACAGCGACCTCCAGCGGCAGCTGCGCCAGGTCGAGGACTCCCGCGCCCGGATCGTCGAGGCCGGTGTGGCCGAGCGCCGGCGGGTGGAACGCGACCTGCACGACGGCGCCCAGCAGCGGCTCCTGGCGCTGGCCGCGACGCTGGGCCGGCTCAACGCCGTCAGCGGCGATCCCGCGGTGCGCGAACTGGTCGACGAGGCCCGCGCAGACCTGCGCACCGCCCTGTCCGAACTGCGTGACCTGGCCAGGGGCATCCATCCGGCGGTGCTGGAGCAGATCGGCCTGGCGGCGGCCGTCGGGAGCGTCGCCGAGGCGCTGCCCGTCCCGATCGAGATCCGCATCGCACCGCTGGAGAGCGGTCCGGCGACCGAGACCACGCTCTACTTCGTCATCTGCGAGGCGCTCACCAACGCGATCAAGCACGCCGAGGCCCGCCGTATCACCGTCTCGGTCGCCCAGGAGCACGGCGAGATCGTCGCGGCCGTCGTCGACGACGGCCGCGGCGGCGCCGCCCTGCGGCAGGGCGGCGGCCTGGCCGGTCTGGCCGACCGCGTCAACGCCCTGGGCGGGGTGCTGCGCCTGCACAGTCCGCCGCAGGGCGGCACCCGGCTGGAAGCCCGGCTGGCCCGGCCGGTGAGCGGCTGATGCGGGTGATGCTGTGCGACGACTCCGCGCTGTTCCGGCGCGGGGTGGCGCTGCTCCTCGAAGGCGTCGGCGTCGAGGTCACCGGGCAGGCCAGGGACGTCGCCGAGCTGATGACGCTGATGCGCGGCCACCTGCCCGACGCGGTCATCCTCGACATCCGCATGCCGCCGACCTTCACCGACGAGGGCCTGACGGGCGCGGCCGCGCTGCGGGCCGCCCATCCGCGGCTGGGTGTGCTGGTGCTGTCCACCTACGCGGAGACCGCCTACGCGCAACGGCTGCTGGAGATCGGGCCCCGCGGGGTCGGATACCTGCTGAAGGACCGGGTGGACGACGCCGCCGCGATCCGTGACGCCCTCGCCCGGGTGATCGAGGGCGAGCCGGTCGTCGACGGTGAGATCATCAGCCGGCTGTTCGCCCGCCGCAAGGCGGCCTCCCCCCTCGACCGGCTGACCGAGCGGGAGCGCTCCGTCCTGACCCTGATGGCCGAGGGCCGGTCCAACCAGGCCATCGGCCGCCGGCTGCACCTCGGCGTCAAGACGATCGAGGGCCACATCGCGGCCATCTTCGCCAAGCTGGGCCTGGAGTCCGCCCCGGACGACAACAGGCGGGTGCTGGCCGTACTGGCCTGGATCCAGTCGGCGGCCTGACCGTACCGGGGAGACAACCTCTAAGGTGATCGTGGAGGGCGGGCCGAGGCGGAGGGCGGGACAGCGTGACGGGCGCCGGGACCGGACCGCATCTGACCGTGGTGGGGTCGGCCAACGCCGACCTGGTCATGGACGTCGCGCGGGTGCCGGGCAGGGGGGAGACGGTCCTCGGGTCCGGTTTGGCCGTGCATCCGGGAGGCAAAGGCGCCAACCAGGCGGTGGCCGCGGCCAGGCTGGGAGCGCGGGCGGCCCTGGTGGCCCGGATCGGCGGGGATCCGTACGGCGAGCTGGTCCGCCGTTCCCTGGAGTCGTCCGGGGTGGAGCTGTCGGCGCTGCGCCGGGACCCGGACCCCACCGGCCTGGCCGTCGTGCTGGTGCAGCCGGGCGGCGACAACTCGATCATCGTCGCCCCGGGGGCCAACGCCCGTCTCGGTGAGGACGACGTGCTCGCTGCCCGGCCGCTCATCGCGGCCTCGCGGGTGGTGTCGGTGGTGCGCGAGGTGCCCGACGACGCGGTGATCGCCGCCATCCGGACCGCGCGCTCGGCGGGCGTGCGCTGCCTGCTCAACCAGTCGCCGCCCGGGCCGCTCGCCGGGGATCTGCGGGAGGCGGTGGATCCGCTGGTCGTCAACGAGCACGAGGCCGCGGCGCTCCTGGAGGGCCCGTCCGCCCCCGGCGCACCGGTGGGCGAGGAGCCGGGGCAGTGGGCCCGCGCGCTGCTGGAGGCCGGGTACCGGTCCGTGGCCCTGACCCTCGGGTCGCTGGGCGCGGTGGTCGCCGACGCGCACGGCCTCACGCGGGTCCCCGCCCCGCGGGTGGAGGCGGTGGACACCACGGGGGCGGGGGACGCCTTCACCGCGGCGCTCGCCTGGCGCCTGGCGGAGGGGGAGCCGCTGGCGCGGGCGGCGCGCTTCGCCGTACGCGTCGGGTCGTACGCGGTGGGCCGGGCCGGCGCCCAGGACTCCTATCCGACGGCCGCGCAGATCGCCGGGACGGAGCGGGAGCCGTGACCGCGGGGCGGGCCGCCGTCCGTGACGTGTGACCATTCACCGCCCCGACTTGGGGGATGATCACTTCTCCGGGGGTGCCGGGAAGTACGATTGACGAATGACCGAAATGACCGAAACTACGCCCGGCTGGCTATCTCCGGACGAGCTGGAACTGACGCGCGCACGGATGCCGATCCTCTACATCGACGCGGTGCCGGTCCGGGTCGATGACACCGGATCGGTCACCCATGTCGGACTGCTGCTGCGCATCGCCTCCGATGGGACGGTCAGCCGCGCCCTGGTGTCCGGGCGCGTGCTCCACCACGAGCGGGTCCGCGACGCGCTCCTGCGTCACCTGGAGAAGGACCTGGGCCCCGTGGCGCTGCCCCGCGTCCCGACCTCTCCGCAGCCGTTCACCATCGCGGAGTACTTCCCGACGAAGGGTGTCACGCCGTACCACGACCCGCGCCAGCACGCGGTGTCGCTGGCCTACGTCGTCCCCGTCGCCGGGGACTGCCGCCCGCGTCAGGACGCCCTCGACCTGGTGTGGTTCACGCCGGAGGAGGCGGCCTCGCCGATGGTGCAGCAGGAGATGGCGGGCGGTCAGGGCGTCCTGCTGAAGCAGGCCCTCGCGCACGTGGGCTGCCTCACCTGACGGCCGTCCCCGGTGAGGCGTCGCGCGGCTCCGCCCGCCAGGATGGGACCGTGCGCATCGATCTCCACAGTCACAGTGACGCCTCGGACGGGACGTGCCCGCCGGGGGAGGTGGTCCGCCGGGCCCGGGCGGCGGGCCTGGACGTGCTGGCCCTGACCGACCACGACACCACGGCGGGGCACCGGGCGGCGGCCGAGGCCCTGGAGGGCGGCCTGACGCTGGTGCCGGGCATGGAGCTGTCCTGCCGCCGGGACGGGATGAGCGTCCACCTGCTGGTCTACCTGTTCGACCCGCGGGAGCCCGAGCTGGCACGTGAGCGCGCCATGATCCGGGGCGGCCGCGAGGACCGGGCGCGGGCCATGGTGGAACGGCTGGCCGAGCTGGGCGTGCCGATCACGATGGAGCGGGTGGCGCAGGTCGCGGGCGGCGGCGTGGTCGGGCGCCCGCACATCGCGCGGGTCCTGGCCGAGCTGGGCGTGGTCGGACGGCCCGCCGACGCGTTCACCCCCGAGTGGATCGGCTCCGGCGGCCGGGCCCACGTCCGGCGCTACGCCCCCGATCCGGTGCGGGCCGTACGGCTGGCGCGGGCGGCCGGGGGAGCGGCGGTGCTGGCCCACCCCAAGGCGGCCGAGCGGGGCAGGACCGTCCCGGACGAGTGGATCGCCGAGCTGGCGCAGGCGGGCCTGACCGGAGTGGAGGCCGACCACCCCGGCCACGACGCCGCGGCCCGGGCGGGCCTGCGGGGACTGGCCGGCGATCTCGCTCTGGCCGTCACCGGCTCCAGCGACGACCACGGCGATCTGACCGGCCACCGGCTGGGCTGTGAGACCACCGCCCCCGAGGAGTACGAACGGATCGTCGCCGCCGCGAAGGGCGCCTCCCCGATCGCCTGAGCCCGCAAGACCTCCGAGCGCCGGGACGCCGGGGCGCGGTGTCGAGGGGACGCGATGCCGGGGGTGCGGGGCCGGGAGGGCTCCCGCGGCATCCGGCGGTGGGCGAGGCGGGCACAATGAGGGCATGTCCCGACGCGGATCACGACCCCGGACCTCGCCCGCGGCCACCGGCGCCTGCCCGTGCGGGCTGCCCGCCCCCTACCGGGACTGCTGCGGGCGGCTGCACCGGGGCGAGGCCGCCGCGGCCACGGCGGAGCTGCTCATGCGCTCGCGCTTCAGCGCCTTCAGCGTCGGCGACGAGCGGTATCTCCTGCGCACCTGGCATCCGGCGGCGCGCCCGCCGCGCGTCGACCTCGACAAAACGGTGCGGTGGGTGCGCCTGGAGGTCCTGGAGACCACCGGCGGGAGCGCCTTCCACACCGAGGGAACGGTCCGCTTCCGCGCCCACTACGTCGAGCGGGGCAACGCCGGTCTGATGGACGAGAACAGCCGTTTCGTCCGCCACGAGGGCCGATGGGTCTACGCCGGGGCCCTCTGACCCGCCCCTCGGGGCGACGTCCGGTCCCGGCGTGGACCTCCCCGGTCTGAGGAGCACGCGACACCGGCCCGCGACCCCGTAACCGGACGGGGAGCCCGGAAGGCTAGCCTGAGGGCACGATGAACCCTCTGACAGCGCCGAGCGGTGAGTTCGACCTCGCCCGCTTCCCCGACGACCCCCGTGACCGGCTCCGTGCCTGGGACGCCGCCGACGAATACCTCCTGCGGCACCTCGCGGGGACGGGCGGGGAAACGGCCGATCCGCCGGGCGAGGTGGTCGTGCTGGGAGACCGCTGGGGCGCCCTGGCCACCGCGCTCTCCGGGCGCCGCCCCGTGCAGGTCACCGACTCCTTCCTCACCCAGGAGGCGACCCGGGCGAACCTGGAGCGCAACGGGATCGACGCGCAGGCGGTGCGGCTGCTGTCGGCCCTGGACGCGCCGCCGGAGCGCATCGGCGTGCTGCTGGTCCGGGTGCCCAAGAGCCTGGCCTTCCTGGAGGACCAGCTGCGCCGGCTGGCGCCCGGCGTGCACGAGGACACCCTCGTGGTCGGGACGGGGATGGTCACCGAGATCCACACCTCGACGCTCAAGCTGTTCGAGCGCGTCCTCGGGCCGACCAGGACCTCGCTGGCGGAGCGGAAGGCGCGGCTCATCTTCTGCTCGCCCGACCCGGCGATCCCGCGGACCCCCAGCCCGTGGCCGCGCAGCTACGCCCTGCCCGAGGACGTCGGGGTGGTCTCCGGCCGGACCGTCGTCAACCACGCGGGGATCTTCTGCGCCGACCGCCTCGACATCGGCACCAGGTTCTTCCTGCGCAACCTCCCCGACAGCCGCGGGCCCGAGCACATCGTGGACCTCGGCTGCGGGAACGGGGTGGTCGGGACGGCCGCGGCGCTGATCAACGGCGAGGCCGAGGTGACGTTCGTCGACGAGTCCCACCAGGCGGTGGCCTCGGCGCGGGCCACCTTCGAGGCGAACGCCGCGCCGGGCACGAAGGCCCGGTTCCTGGTGGGCGACGGCATGGCGGACGTGCCGGCCGGGACGGCCGACCTGGTGCTGAACAACCCGCCCTTCCACACCCACCGGGCGACGGGCGACGCGACGGCCTGGCGCATGTTCACCGGCTCGCGCGCCGCGCTGCGCCGCGGCGGGGAGCTGTGGGTCGTCGGCAACCGGCACCTGGGCTATCACGTGAAGCTGCGCCGGATCTTCGGCAACTGCGAGGTCGTCGCCGGCGACCCGAAGTTCGTGGTCCTGCGGGCCGTCAGGCGCTGACGGAGGACGGCGGGGCGGAGGACGGCCCGGTCCGGCGGCGACAGCGCACCCCGCGTGACCAGCCCGCCGTACACCTCGGCCGTTCCGGATGCGGCGGGGCGGGGATCAGCGGCTGTCGAGGCCGTGCGCGCGGAACTGAGCGTGCACGCGCTCCAGCAGCGCGGCGTCCGGCGGCTCGACGTCGGGCAGCGGATAGCGCAGCCCCAGCTTGGCGTACTTGCCCTCGGCCATCCGGTGGTAGGGCAGGACGTCGACGTGCTCGACGTTGGGCAGCGTGGCCACGAACGCCGCCAGCCCGTCGACGTTCTCCTCCTGGTCGGTCAGGCCGGGCACCAGGACGAAGCGCACCCAGGCGGGGCGCCCCAGCTCCGCCAGGCGGCGCGCGAAGCGCAGGGTGGGCGCCAGGTCGTTGCCGGTGACGCGCCGGTAGATCTGCGGGTCCCAGGACTTGATGTCCAGCAGGACCAGGTCGGTGTCGGCGAGCATGGCGTCGGTGGCGCGGTGGCCGAGGAAGCCGGAGGTGTCCAGCGCCGTGTGCAGGCCCATCTCGCGGCAGCGGCGCAGGAACTCGCCGGTGAAGGCCGGCTGCTGGAGGGGCTCGCCGCCGCTGACGGTCACCCCGCCGCCCGCGACCTCGATGAAGCGCCGGTAGCGCGCGGCGCGGGCCACGAGCTCGTCGACGGTGGCGGGGGTGCCGCGGCGCTGCTGCCAGGTGTCGGGGTTGTGGCAGTACAGGCAGCGCAGCGGGCACCCGGCCGTGAAGACCACGAAGCGGGTGCCGGGCCCGTCCACTCCCGTGGAGATGTCCCAGGAGTGGACGGAACCGGTCACGGGACCCTCCACGAGGCCGGCCCCGCCGGCCTCAGAGTGAGCCGTGGAAGGTGCGGTTGACGACATCGAGCTGCTGCTCCCTGGTCAGGCGGACGAAGTTGACCGCGTATCCGGAGACCCGGATGGTGAGCTGGGGGTACTTGTCGGGGTTGTCCATCGCGTCGAGCAGGATGTCGCGGTTGAGGACGTTGACGTTCATGTGGAAGCCGCCGCCGTCGAAGTAGCCGTCCAGCAGGCCCGCGAGGTTGCCGACGCGCTCCTCTGCGGTACGGCCGAGCCCGGCCGGCGTCACGGTGTTGGTGAGCGAGATGCCGTCCCCGGCCTGGTCGTAGGGGAGCTTGGCCACCGAAAGCGCCGAGGCGACCATGCCGTGCCGGTCGCGGCCGTTCATCGGGTTGGCGCCCGGGGCGAAGGGCTCGCCCGTCCGGCGGCCGTCGGGGGTGTTGCCGGTGTGCTTGCCGTACACCACGTTGGAGGTGATGGTCAGCACCGACTGGGTGTGCTCGGCGCCGCGGTAGGAGGGATACTTGCGGATCTTCTCCATGAAGCTGCGCACCAGCTCCACCGCGATGGCGTCGGCCCGGTCGTCGTCGTTGCCGTAGGCGGGATACTCGCCCTCGACGACGTAGTCGACCGCCAGGCCGGTCTCGTCGCGGACGACCCGCACGCCGCCGTACCTGATGGCCGACAGGCTGTCGGCGGCCACCGACAGGCCGGCGATGCCGCAGGCCAGGGTGCGCTTGACCGGATAGTCGTGCAACGCCATCTCGATGCGCTCGTAGGCGTACTTGTCGTGCATGTAGTGGATGACGTTGAGCGCGTCGACGTAGGTCTCGGCCAGCCAGTCCATCATCCGGTCCATGGCCGCGGCGACCTCCTCGTAGGAGAGGTACTCGCCGGTCACGGGCGGCAGCACCGGGCCGATCTGCTCTCCGGTGATCTCGTCGCGGCCGCCGTTGATCGCGTACAGCAGGGTCTTGGCCAGGTTGACCCGGGCGCCGAAGAACTGCATCTGCCGTCCCACGGGCGCGGCCGAGACGCAGCAGGCGATGGCGGTGTCGTCGCCGTGCACCGGCCGCATCAGCTCGTCGTTCTCGTACTGGATCGAGCTGGTCTCGATCGAGACCCTGGCGCAGAAGCGCTTGAACCCCTCCGGCAGGGCGGGCGACCACAGCACCGTCAGGTTGGGCTCGGGAGCGGGGCCGAGGTTGTAGAGGGTCTGCAGGAAGCGGAAGCTGGTGCGGGTGACCAGCGGGCGGCCGTCGGAGCCGATGCCGCCGATCGACTCGGTGACCCAGGTCGGGTCGCCGGAGAACAGCTCGTCGTACTCGGGGGTGCGCAGGAAGCGCACGATCCGCAGCTTGATCACGAAGTCGTCGACCAGCTCCTGGGCGCGGGTCTCGTCGATCACGCCCTCGTCGAGGTCGCGCTGGAGATAGACGTCCAGGAAGGTGGAGGTACGGCCCAGCGACATGGCGGCGCCGTTCTGCTCCTTGACGGCCGCGAGATAGCCGAAGTACAGCCACTGGATCGCCTCCTGGGCCGTCGCGGCGGGCCCGGAGACGTCGAAGCCGTAGGAGGCGGCCATCTGCTTCAGCTCGCCCAGCGCGCGGATCTGCTCGGCCAGCTCCTCCCGGTCGCGGATCACGTCCTCGAGCGAGGGCACGTCGGCCAGGGTGACCAGCTCGGCCTTCTTGGCGGCAACGAGCTGATCTACGCCGTAAAGGGCGACGCGCCGGTAGTCGCCGATGATCCGGCCGCGGCCGTAGGCGTCGGGCAGGCCGGTGACGATGTGCGAGCGGCGGGCGGCGCGGACACGCGGAGTGTAGGCGTCGAAGACGGCGGCGTTGTGCGTCTTGCGGTACTTGGTGAAGATCTCCTTGACCTGCGGGTCGATCGTGTACCCGTAGGCGGCCAGGCCGTTCTCCACCATCCGCAGCCCGCCGTTGGGCATGATCGCCCGCTTCAGCGGGGCGTCGGTCTGCAGGCCGACGATCAGCTCGTTCTCCCGGTCGATGTAACCGGGGGCGTGCGAGGTGATAGAGGAGGGGGTCGAGGCGTCCACGTCGTGGATCCCGCGCCGGCGCTCCTCGGGGAACATGGCGGTCAGGCGGTTCCAGACGGCGAGCGTGCGCGGCGTGGGCCCGGCCAGGAACGCCTCGTCCCCGGTGTAGGGCGTGTAGTTGGCCCGGATGAAGTCCCGCACGTCGACGGCCGAGCACCAGACGCCCCGGTGGAACCCTCGCCAGGCGCCGTCCAGCGCCGCCTGCCCGGTTTCAAGCGTGGTGCTCATTATTCGACCTCCTGTGCGGTGTGTGTACTTTCATTTTCGGTCGCACGCCGCACGATCATCGGAGGCCGAGGTCACCGGAGCGCAGGACTTTGGTCACAGGCTCCGGGCCACCGGCCGGTGGACGGGCGCCGGGCCGGTGAAGGGGGTGTCGGAACCGGTGGACAGGGGATAGTGCCGGTTGCAGCGGTGTCGGTCCCCTGACAGCCCGCCCCCTATCGATCAAGGAACGGACATGAGCTTCCACGTCGACTCCGAGGTCGGCCGGCTCCGGCAGGTCATCCTGCACAAGCCCGAGCTGGCCCTCAAGCGGCTGACCCCCTCCAACAAGGACGAACTGCTCTTCGACGAGG
>NZ_BOOK01000050.1 GCF_016863195.1 Paraplanobispora takensis
CATGAGCTTCAGCGCGGCGGGGCCGCCACGGCAGGCTTTGATACAGGCCCTAGGAGCTGTTCGGGGTTCAGATCTTGATGGGCGCAGTAGCGGGCCGGCCAGGGCTGGTAGAACTCAGACGTGGCGCGTTTTGATGTGACCGATGCCGAGTGGGCGTTGATCGAGCCGTATCTGCCGGTGGCGGCCACCGGGCCGCTGCCGCGGCGGCTGCGGGATCAGTTCAACGGGATCTTGTGGCGGTTTCGCACCGGATCGGGCTGGCGCGATGTCCCGGACCGCTACGGGCCCTGGTCCACCCTGTACTCCCGGTTCAATGCCTGGGCCAAGGCCGGGGTGTTCTGCGCCCTGATGGAGGCGTTGATCGCCGAGGCCGCCGCGCGCGGCCAGGTCGGGCTGGAGCTGGTCAGCGTGGACTCCACCATCGTGCGGGCCCATCAGGAATCGGCCGGGCTGGCCGTGGCCGGGGAGACGCTGGATGCGCTGGAGCAGGCGCTGACCGAGGAAAAGGGGGCTGCGCTACCGCAGCAGCCGCCGGTACTGAGAGTGATGCGCCGCAAGTCACCGCCGGCACCGACGGCATCGACGGTCCGGACGCGTCGGCGGACCACGATCGCGCCGCGGTACGGCGACGCCGCCGGGCCCGGGCGAAGGTGGCCGGGCTCGGCCGCTCCCGGGGCGGGCTGAGCAGCAAGATCCATGCCGCGGTCGATGCCGCCGGGTTGCCGCTGGCCTTCGTGCTCACTCCCGGTCAGGCCGCCGACTGCCCGCAGTTCATCACCGTCATCGACAACATCCGCGTTCCCGGTCCGGTCGGCCGGCCCCGCACCCGGCCGGGCGCGGTGGCCGCGGACAAGGCGTACTCCTCGCGCGCCAACCGCGCCTATCTGAGGAAACGCCGCATCAAGGCGGTCATTCCAGAAAAGAGGGACCAGGTGGCCAATCGCCGGAAGAAGGGCCGCCGGGGCGGTCGGCCGGTCAGTCACGACAGCGATCTGTACAAGGAGCGCAACACCGTTGAGCGCTGTTTCCAGAAGATCAAGACCTGGCGGGGTCTGGCGACCCGCTACGACAAGGCCCCGGAAAGCTATGAGGCCGGGCTCTATCTCCGGGGTTCGGTCATGTGGCTGAAGCTCCTGGCCTCAACCACATGATCCGAACCCCAAACAGCTCCTAGGAGCGATGGCCGCACCCTGGCCAGAGGCGATGGCTGTGCCCGGACTAGGAGCGATGGCCGCACCCTGGTCGGGAGTGATGGCCGCGCCCTGGCCAGGGGCGGTGGCGGGGTGTAAAGCTCGTTCATGACTGCAAAGCCGTTCGCCTCCTCCGCCGACCTGGCCGACAAGCAGCAGACCCTGGAGGTGCTCGCCGACGGCGTCTACGCCCTGACCGCCGAGGGCGACCCCAATGTCGGCGCAGTCGAGGGTGATGACTTCCTGGTGTGCTTCGAGGCCATGGCCACCCCGGTCGCCGCCCGCGCGTGGCTGGAGCGGCTGCGCGAGCACACCGGCAAGCCGGTGCGCTATCTGGTCCTGTCGCACTATCACGCGGTGCGCACCCTGGGCGCCTCGGCCTTCGGCGCCGACGTGATCATCGCGCACGACGCCACCCGTGCCCTGATCGCCGAGCGCGGCAAGCAGGACTGGGATTCCGAGCTGGCCCGCATGCCCCGGCTGTTCAAGGATCCCGCCTCGATCCCCGGCCTGACCTGGCCCACCGTGACGTTCTCCGACCGGCTCACCATCGACCTGGGCGGGGATCGGGGCGAGCTGGTCCTGGCCCACTGCGGGCGCGGGCATACCGAGGGCGACCTCGTCGCCTGGCTGCCCCGGAACAAGATCATGTTCGCCGGAGACCTGGTCGAGGCCCAGGCCGCGCTGTACACCGGCGACGCCTTCCACCGCCCGTGGGCCACGACCACCCTTGATCACGTCGCCGCCTTCGGCGCGGAGGCTCTCGTCGGCGGGCGTGGAGCGGTCGCCCGCGGCCGCCCCGCGGTGGAGGCCGCCATCGAGCAGACCCGCGCCTTCCTGCGCACCATGCTGGAGGAGACCGGCCGGGTGCACGCCGCCCACGGCACGCTCAAGGAGGCGTTCGCGGCGGTGCACGCCGCTCTGGAGCCCCGCTACGGCCGCTGGCCGATCTTCGAGCACTGCCTGCCGTTCAACGTCTCGCGTCTGTGGGATGAGCTGTCCGGCACCGAGCGCCCGGTGATCTGGACCGCCGAGAGGGATCGGGAAGTATGGACCGCCCTGCAGTCGTGATCGCCGGAGCCGGGCCGGTGGGCCTGACGCTGGCGTTGCTGCTGGCCCGCCGGCGGGTGCCGAGCACGGTGCTGGAGTCCCGGCCGCACCGGGAGGCGGAGGGGTCGAGGGCGATCTGCTTCCAGCGCGACGTGCTGGATGTCCTCGACCGCGTCGGCTGCGCCGAGGACATGGTGGCCGAGGGCGTCACCTGGACCACCGGCCGCACCTACTACCGGGAACGGGAGCTGTTCTCCGTCACCTTCCCCGCCCCGGGCAGAAGCCTGTTCCCGCCGTGGATCAACATCTCCCAGGCCCGGGTGGAGGAGTTCCTGCTGGCCCGGGCCCGGGCCGAGCCGCTGATCGAGCTCCGCCCCGGTCATTCGGTCACCGGCTACCGCCAGGACGCCGACGGCGTCGAGGTCGACGCCGCGACGGCGACCGGCGGGGCGCGCGTGCGAGGCGCCTGCCTGGTCGGCGCGGACGGCGCACGCAGCACCGTCCGCAGGCTGGCCGGGATCGGCTTCCCCGGCCGATCCTTCGACGACCTGTTCCTCATCTGCGACATCAAGGCCGCGCTGCCCTTCCCCGACGAGCGCCGCTTCTCCTTCGACCCGCCGTGGAACCCCGGCCGGCAGGTCCTGGTCCACCCGTGCCCGGACTCCGTCTGGCGCATCGACTGGCAGGTGCCGCCCACGTTCGACGCGGCCACCGCCGACATCGACGCCATGGTGCGCCGGATCACCGGCGACCGGCCGTACGAGATCGTCTGGCGGTCGCTCTACCGCTTCCACGAGCGGGTCGCCTCCCGCTTCCGGGACGGCCGGGTCTTCCTGGCCGGGGACGCCGCACACCTGTACGCGCCCTTCGGCGCCCGCGGCCTGAACTCCGGCATCCAGGACGCCGAGAACCTGGCCTGGAAGCTCGCGCTGGGCGGCGAGATCCTCCTGGAGAGCTACGGCCTGGAGCGGCGGGCCGCCGCCCTGGAGAACCTGAAGGTCACCGGGGACACCATGGCGTTCCTGGTGCCGCAGGACGAGGCCCGGTGGCAGGCACGGCGCTCGGCGCTCACCCGGGCCCTGACCGATCCCGCCGCCCGCGCCGAGATCGACTCCGGCAAGCTGGCCGAGCCGTACTGGTACGTGGACTCCCCCCTGACCACCTCCGGCGGCCCCGTGCCGACCGAGCCGGGCGTGCCGCGCCCGCCGTCGCCGGGGGTCATCTGCCCCGACGGACCGGTGGTCGTGGCGGGGCGCCCGACGCGGCTGAGGCGGCTTCTCGGTTCGGGGTTCGTCGTGCTCACCGCACGCGCCGACCGCGTCGAGGCGGCCCGCTCGGCCTGCGCGGGCCCGGTTCCCGTCGAGGTGTACGGCCTGACCGACATCGACGCCGAAGGCGTGGTGACCGGCGCGCTGCGCGCCTGCGGTGACAGCGTTCACCTGGTCCGGCCGGACGGCCACCTGGCCGCGGTGCTGCCCGCCTTCTCCGGTACGGCCCTGCGCGGAGCCCTCGGCCGCGCCGCGGGAGAGTCCCCGGGTTAGGGCACGTCTCCCGGCTCTTCCCGCTTCCCGGGACCGCCCGGACGGCGCCGGTTCCACCGGGGCACGGGCCCGGGCCGGGTTCCGTCAGAGTCCGGGCCCCGCGCGGTCCTCCCCGGGATGGAGGCCGGGTCAACGCTGCGGGTGACCCGGGCTCCGGTACGCCTCCCGCTCCGGATGGGCGCCGGTCAGCCGCCGATCGCATAGGTTCTCCGCATGCATGACGGGAGATGGACGCACCCATGACGATCAAAGTGGTCATCGCCGACGACCAGGCGATGATCCGCGCCGGGCTGCGCCTGGTCGTGGAGATGGCTCCCGGCATCGAGGTCGTCGGCGAGGCCGCCGACGGGCGGCAGGCCGTCGCCCTGGTCCGGCGGCTCCGGCCGGAGGTGCTGCTGATGGACATCGCGATGCCCCACCTGGACGGACTCGGCGCCGCCCGGCTGCTGCTCGCGGATCCCGAGCCGCCGAAGATCGTCATGTTGACGACCTTCGGCACCGACGGCAACCTGCACGCGTCGCTGCGCGCAGGGGTCAACGGCTTCCTGCTGAAGAGCTCCCCACCGGAGCAGCTGATCTCGGCCATCCGGATCGCGGCGGCCGGGGACGCGCTCATCGACCCGGCGGCCACCGTGCGGGTGATCGCCTCATTCGCCGCGCAGGCCGAGCCGGTCACCCCGCCCGCGCTGGCGGAGCTCACCGAACGGGAGTCGCAGGTGCTGCGCCTGCTGGGGCGGGGGCTGTGCAACTCCGAGATCGCACGGGAGCTGGGCATCGGCGAGGCGACCGTCAGGACCCACATCGGCCGGGTGCTGAACAAGCTCGGCCTGCGCGACCGGGTGCAGGCGGTCGTCTTCGCCTACGAGACGGGGATCGTACGGCCCGGCTCGAAGGAGCGGACGTGCTGAGGCCGGCGCCCGGTCACTGGCGGCCGACCTGGCTGGACCTGCTGCTCTCCCTCGCCGTGACGGTCTCCGGGCTCGTCGAGTCCTTCGGCCGCCAGGGGCCGGACTACGGCCAGATCCACAACCCGGTGCCGTGGGCGGCGGGAGCGGTCACGGCCGGGGTGATGCTGCTGGCCCGGCGTCGCTTTCCCGCGATCATGCTGATGCTCCTGGTCGCGGTCGGCCTGGTCCTACGGCACGTCACGGATGACGGTTACTACGCCGCCTGGCACCTCTACTCCATGCTCATCCTCATCCACACCGTGGCCAGCGCGAGGGAGCTGCGCAGTCCGCAGGGGGCGGCGGGACTGGGCTGCGTGCTGGGGGCGTACGCCTTCCTGCTGACGCTGAACGACAGCGACATCGCCGAGACCATGATCAGTGCGATCTTCGTGGGCGTGGCGTACGGCAGCGGCATCCTGCTGCGCCGCCAGATCGACCGGACGTTGCGGCTCACCGAGCGCGCCACGCGGCTGGAGGTGGAACGCGAGGAGCGGGCCCGGCGGGCGGTGGAGGAGGAACGCGCCAGGATCGCCCGGGAGCTCCACGACGTCATCTCGCACAACGTGAGCGTCATGACCCTGCACGCGGGCGGGGTGCGGATGCTGCTCGGCACGCGGGGAGAACACGATCGCGAGCGCGAGATGTTGTCCGGGATCGAAGAGGCGGGACGCGAGGCGATCCGGGAGCTCCAGCTCATGCTGGGGGTCCTGCGCGGCAGCGAGGATCACGACTCGGAACCCTTCCAGCCGGACCTGGACCGCCTGGACGAGCTCGTCCAGCGGGTCAGGGGGACCGGGCTGGAGGTCAGTCTCCTGATCGCCGGCGAACCGCGACCGCTGCCGCCTGAGATCGGCCTGTCGGCCTACCGCGTGATCCAGGAGGCCCTGACGAACGTGCGCAAGCACGCCGGGGGCGCCGGCGCCCGCGTCGTCGTCGCCTACGGCCGCGACGGACTGGTCGCCGAGATCGTCAACGACGGGACCGGGGCGGGCTGGTCCGAGTCCGGCCCCACCGGGCGCGATCCGGGCGGGGAGCCGCGCGAGCCGACCGGCCGGGACCCGGCCGGCGGCGGTCCGGACGACCGCGGTCCGGATGGCCGTGGCCCAGGCGGTCACGGCCCGGATGGCCGGGGGCCGGGCGGGCACGGTCCGGATGGCCGGGGGCCGGGCGGGCATGGGCTCATCGGGATGCGTGAGCGC
This sequence comes from Paraplanobispora takensis, assembly GCF_016863195.1. GTDB lineage: Bacteria > Actinomycetota > Actinomycetes > Streptosporangiales > Streptosporangiaceae > Planobispora > Planobispora takensis. The sequence goes on from NZ_BOOK01000050.1 coordinate 5,928, forward strand.
ACCGCGATGCACGGCGGCGAGCTGTCCGCCGGCCCGCTGCCGGGCGGCGGCTACGCCGTGGTCGCCCGGTTCCCGCTCGGCGTCCCGATGGAGACCGGCTGAACCGGTCCCGGCCCGGCCCACTCGGTGTCGCTCATGCGGAGCATCCGCAGGCCGATCGCGCCGGCCCCGGCCAGATAGAGCGAGCCGCCCACGACGGTGCCGATCGGATAGATCGGCGCGCCGAAGATGCCCAGGAGCATCGCGAAGGGAGCCCACCACGGCCCGCGGCGGATGCGGGCCAGGGTCAAACCCAGGGCGAACAGGCCCAGCAGACCGGCGAAACCCGGGATCTGGAACCCGAACACGAACCCGGGGTCGGCCAGCGCCTCATCCCCCAGTGCCGCTCCCCGGGCCGGCGGCATGGCGCGTTCGAGCCGGGAGTAGAAGAAGTCGCCCAGCATCAGCGCGGAGAAGTTCACGACGCCGAGCAGGGCCAGCCCGCCGGTGATGTGGCCGAGCAGCACCGCCCGGTCCCGGACGAGGTGGATCATTCCGATGATCCCGGGGATCAGCAGCACCCAGCTCCAGTGCAGAAGCGCGGCGCTGACCGAGACCTGCTCCGGGTGCGCGCCGTAGATCCCGGTGGGATCGCCGCCCTGCCGGATGGCCGGGTCGACCAGCAGGCCGGTGACGTAGACGATCGGTGCGACGACGAGGCAGAGACCCGCCGCCCGCCTGCGGAACCCGTGCGGGTCGGAGAGAACCGACATGAGACCTTCCCTGTTTCAGCCCGCACCGGAACGTGCGGGTTCAGTCAGGGGAAGGTAGGCGCCCGCACCGCCACAGGTCGTCCCCCTGAAGGTCGGCCGTCCTCCGCAGAATCGCTGACAGCCGGACCTCCCGGTCGCTGACGACCGGATCCCGCGCCGCTGACCGGCCCCGGCCCGCCGACGGCTCGCGCCGCCGGCGACCGGGCCCTCAGGTCACCGGTCGCCGGCGTCCGCGGTTCACCTCGCCGTCGGCCTCAGACGGGCACGTCCGCGTCCCGCACCGCGCGCCGTCGCAGGAGTGCTCCCGCCGCGGCCGCGGTGAAGAACATCAGGACGCCGTAGACGGCCGCCGGGACGGCGGCCTCGGTGCTGCCCAGCAGGCTGATCGCCACGGTGATGGCCAGGGTGCTGTTGTGGATGCCGATCTCCATGCAGGAGGCGATGGCCTGGCGGGGATCCGCTCCGGCCAGGCGCGGCGCCCAGTAGCCGACGGTGAGGCTGATGACGCTGAAGACCAGCGTGATCAGTCCCACCGAGGCGATGTAGTCCCCGAGGTTCGCCGCCTCCTTGACGATCGCTCCGGCGATCACGGCGAGGAGGATCACCGCGGACAGGATCTTGACGGGCTTCTCCATCCAATCGGCGAAGGCCGAGAACCGGGCCTTGACCGCCATGCCGATCGCGACGGGGATCAGGACGATCAGGAAGACCTGCGCGGTCTTGTCGAACTGCAGGCCCACCTGGCCGCTTCCGCCCTGGAAGTGGGCGATGGCGAGGTTGGTGACCAACGGCAGCGTGAAGACCGCCAGGACGGAGTTGATCGCGGTCAGGGTGACGTTGAGCGCCACGTCACCGCCGAACAGGTGGCTGTAGAGGTTGGCGCTGGTGCCGCCGGGCGAGGCGGCCAGCAGCATCATGCCCACGGCCAGGCCCGGAGCCAGGCCGAAGACCAGCACGAGCCCGAAGCAGATCAGCGGCAGCAGGACGATCTGGCAGGCCAGGGCGGTGAAGGCGGCCTTGGGGTAGACGACGACGCGGCGGAAGTCCGCGACGGTCAGTCCCAGACCGAGACCGAACATGATTATGGCGAGGGCGGCGGGCAGGAAGACACTGGTCAGAGCGGAGTTCACGGACGATCCTTACCGCTGGGGGGTTTGGGCGACAGAATCTCCGTCTGGAACCGGTGTTGTCCATGGGGCACCGGCCTCCGTTGCCGATCCGATGCGTTGACTTCCTGCCCACGACCGGAGCCGGGGGTCCGCGCCCGGGATTTCCGGATCAGTCCTGCGGGGGCCGCCGTACCCCGCGCCGCCGCAGTCCCCATCCGGCCAGGGCGAGCACGGCGACGGCCGCGGTCCCGCCGATCGGGACCCAGGGCACGGACGGTCCGTCGTCGGTACGGCCGGACACGGGAGAGGCGGTCATCGTCGCCTCCGGGAGGGAGCTCACCGCGGGGGAGGGCGTCGTTTCCGGAGGCGTCGTTTCCGGAGGCGTCGCTTCCGAAGGCTCAGTCGCGTCCCGGCCCCCGGGAGCCGCCGACGGCGGCCTGGCCGTACCGAGCGCGGCCAGGAGATCCCGGGCGAGCGGCTCGCCGCCCTCGACGCCGTCCTCCCGGCGCAGCGGCCGGTCGCCGGGGCGGACCGGCCGGTTCCCGTCGCACAGCGAGGTGTGCAGCGGCACGCCCGGATCGGTCGCGAACAGGCCGGTCTCCCCGCCCCTGGCGAACACCAGATAGCGGGAGCCGACGGTGAAGGCGTACCCGCACGAGGCTCCGTCGGGGTTGGTCGCCACCTCGACCTCGGCGGCCGGCACCCCCTTGTAGACCTGGTCCGGCCGGAGGCGGTAGACGATCGGCGGGGTGGGTCCGGAGCGGTCTCCCGGAAGCCGGCGGGCCGCCACCACCGTCCCGGTGAAGACGGTCTGCGCGTTCTCCACCTGCTCGGCCGGTTCCAGGGCGGCGCAACTGCAGGCGCAGGCCGTACCGGGCACCGCCACGACGACGGCGGCGGCCAGGAGCAGCGGGGCGGCGAGCGAGCGGTATCCCATGTCCTCATCACGTACCCGCGCCGGTGCCGGTTCGGACCGAACAGCACCTTCTCCCGGGACTTTCGGCCCTCCCCCTCCGGGCCGTACGGACAGAGGCTCGAAGACGACACCGAGGAGAGCGAGAGGACATGAACATGCGCGCCGCCGTCGTCACCGCGTTCGACCGGCCCCTGGAGATCCGCGAGGTCCCCGTCCCGAAGCCCGGGGCCCACCAGGTCCTCGTCCGTATCGAGGCCAGCGGCCTGTGCCACACCGACATCCACGCCGCCCACGGCGACTGGCCGGTCAAGCCGACGCCGCCCTTCACTCCCGGGCACGAGGGCGTCGGCGTCATCACCGAGCTCGGCCCGGCGGTCACCGGGCGGGCCGTCGGCGAGCGCGTGGCCATCCCGTGGCTGGGTTACGCCTGCGGGACCTGCGAGTACTGCGTCAGCGGACGTGAGACCCTGTGCGAGTCCCAGCAGAACACCGGCTACGCCCTGGACGGCGGCCACGCCGAGTACGCCGTCGCCCACGCCGACTATGTCGTCCCGGTCCCCGAAGGGGTCTCCCCCGTCGAGGCGGCTCCCCTGACCTGCGCGGGGGTGACCACCTACAAGGCCGTGAAGGTCTCGGGCCTGCGCCCGGCCGAGCGTGCCGCCGTCTTCGGCATCGGCGGCCTGGGGCATCTGGCCCAGCAGTACGCGCAGATCTTCGGCGCCGAGACCATCGCCGTCGACGTCACCGACGACAAGCTCCGCCTGGCCGAGCAGCTGGGCGCCGCCCACACCGTCAACGCCGCCACCGGCGACCCGGTCGCCGAGATCAAGGCGCTCGGCGGGGCCGACGTGGCGATCGTGCTGGCCGCCAGCCCGCGCGTGCTGGAGCAGGCGCACGCCTGCCTGCGGCGCGGCGGCCGCCTGGTGCTGGTCTCCCTTCCGAGGGACAACGCGATGAGCCTGCCGATCTTCGAGACCGTGCTGGGCGGCATCAGCGTGATCGGTTCCATCGTCGGCACCCGCGCCGACCTGGCCGAGGTCTTCCGGCTGCACGCCGCCGGGCGGACCAGGGTGATCTACCAGACCCGCAAGCTCGACGAGATCAACGACTCCTTCGCCGAGGTGCTCGGCAGCGCCGTCCCGGCCCGGCTGGTCTTCGAGATGTGATCGCCTCTCCTCGCGGCGCCCTCCCCGGCGGGTGCCGCGAGGAGGCCGGGGAGCTGCGAAAACAGCACGATGGCCCGGCCGCTGAGGACTTACGGCCCTGCCCGTGGCCCCTGGGGCGCGGGTGGAATGAAGGGGAGGGAAATCCACGGGTCACAGGAGAGAACAATGCGTGTGAAGGTCAGCGAGGTCATGACGTGCGAGGTGGCGTCCGTCACCGGCGACGCCTCTTTCAAGGACGTCGCCGAGGCGCTCATCGCCAACGGCGTGAGCGCGGTACCGGTCGTCGACGGCGAGAACCGTGTCATGGGCGTCGTCTCGGAGGCGGACCTGCTGTGCAAGGAGGAGTTCAAGGAGCAGTACTACGGGGAGGGCTACCGGCCGCCGCTGCGTACCCGGCTGCGCCACCGGCTCGCCCAGGAGAAGGGGTCGGGCCGGGACAAGGCGCGCGGCGAGAGCGCCGCCGAGCTGATGACCTCCCCCGCCGTCACCATCCGCCCGCAGTCCGCCGTGGTGTACGCGATGCGGCTGATGGACGAGCACGGCGTCAAGCGCCTGCCGGTCGTCGACGAGAACGGGGTCCTGCAGGGCATCGTCAGCCGTCATGACCTGATCAAGGTGTTCGTACGGCCTGACGCGACGATCGCCGCGGAGATCCGCAAGGACATCCTGGACCACTCCGTGTGGACCGACACCTCCCAGGTGGAGGTCGCCGTCGACCGGGGTGTGGTGACGATGGCCGGTCACATGCAGCACGGCAGCGAGGCCCGGATCGCCGCGCGCATGGCGCTGCGGGTCAACGGGGTGGTCGACGTCGTCAACGAGATCGAGTGGGACGAGGACGACGTCCCCGCCTGAGGGCGGCGTCCCCGGAGCGGTCAGGCGTGCCGGGGCGGTCCGATCGTTCTGGCGACGGCGGCGCAGCGGTCCTCGTCGGGCGCGGTGCCGGAGGCGGCGTGCTCCAGCAGTGCGAGAAGGACACGCCGTTCCCCGGGCGCGAGCCCGGACAGGAGCTCGTCCTCGGCCCCGGCGACGGCCGCGTCGAGGTCGGCGAGGACGCGGCGGCCCTGGTCGGTGGGGACGATGCGGCGGGCCCGGCGGTCGACGGGGTCCTGCCTGCGTTCGAGGAGACCGCATTGCACGAACTTGTCGAGCAGGTAGGTCATGACGGTGCGGTCGATGCCGAGCCGGGCGGCGAGTGAGGCCTGGGTGGGCGGGGCGTCGTGGACGACGGCGGCGAGCACCTGGTAGCCGCGCACCCCGTGGGGAAGGTCGCGTGAGACCTTCTCGACGCGGTCGCTCCACTCCCGCAGCAGCACGCCGAGGGACCACCCGAGCGTGGAGGGGCTGGCGGGCGGGAGAGGGAGGTCGGCCGGGTCGCGGGTGGTCACGTTCTCCACCATATCCGGAAATACGCTGCGAACACGATGAGTTGTAGCCAATATAGTCTGTCAGGCAGATTATCTCGTTCCTCCAGAGAGGCCCGGCACGATGGACTACGGCCACGAACTGACCTTCGGCAGCTTCCTGACCCCGCAGAACCGGGATCCGCAGGCGCCGGTACGGCTGGCCCAGGCCTCCGAGGCCGCGGGGCTGGATCTGGTGACCTTCCAGGACCATCCGTACCAGCCGGGGTTCCTGGACACCTGGACGCTGCTGTCGTGGGTGGCTGCGCGGACCGAGCGGATCACGATCGCGGGCAACGTGCTCAACCTGCCGCTGCGGCCCCCGGCGGTGCTGGCCCGCTCCGCCGCCTCCCTCGACCTGCTGTCCGGCGGCCGGTTCGCGCTCGGCATCGGCGCGGGCGGCTTCTGGGATGCGATCGAGGCGATGGGCGGCACCCGCCTGACGCCGGGCGAGTCCGTGACGGCGCTGGAGGAGGCTCTGGCGATCATCCGTGGCATCTGGGACGCGGACGGGCGCGGCGTCCTGCGGGTGGACGGCACGCGCTACCGCGTCTCCGGCGCCAAGCGCGGCCCGGCTCCCGCGCACGACATCCCGATCTGGGTCGGCGCCTACAAGCCGCGGATGCAGCGCCTGCTCGCGCGCGAGGCCGACGGCTGGCTGCCCTCGCTCTCCTATCTCCAGGAGGGCGACCTGCGACGCGGCAACAAGATCATCGATGAGGCGGCCGAGGAGGCCGGGCGCGACCCCGCCCAGGTGCGCCGCCTGCTGAACATCGGCGGCGCGGTCGCCGAGACCTCGCAGGGTTTCCTGCAGGGGCCGGTCGAGCAGTGGGTGGAGGAGCTGACGGCGCTGGCGCTGGAGGACGGCGTCGGCACGTTCATCCTGGGGTCGGACGACCCCCGGTTCGTCCAGATCTTCGGGCGGGAGATCGCCCCCGCCGTCCGGGAGGCGGTGGCGCGCGAACGGACCGCCACCGGCACCCCTCCCGCGACCGCCCGCCGCGGAAGCGCCGCCCTCACCCTGCGGCGCGACGCGATCGACTACGACGGGGTGCCGGCGAGCCTGGCGGCCGACGCCGTCGAACCCGGCGACCGGGCCTACGAGTCGGTGCGGCACAACTATCTCCGCAGCGGATCACCCGGCCTGGTGCTGCGGCCCCGGACGGCCGGGCAGATCGCCGAGGGGCTGGCCTACGCCCGGTCCCAGGAGGTGCCGCTCGGCGTGCGCTCGGGCAGGCACGGGATCAGCGGCCGGTCCACCAACGACGGCGGCATCGTGCTCGACCTCGGCGCGCTCGACACCGTCGAGGTCGTCGACCCGGCCACCCGCCGGGTACGGCTGGGCGCCGGCGCCACCTGGGGCGCGGTCGCCGAGGCGCTCGTGCCGCACGGGTGGGCGATCAGCTCGGGCGACTACGGCGGCGTGGGCGTGGGCGGCCTGGCGACCACCGGCGGGATCGGCCTGCTCGGCCGCGCCTACGGGCTGACGGTCGACCACGTCGTCGCCGCGCAGGTCGTCACGGCCGACGGCCGGATCCTGCACGCCTCCCCCGAGGAGAACCCCGACCTGTTCTGGGGCCTGCGCGGCGCGGGGGGCAACCTCGGCGTCGTCTCCTGGGTCGAGATCGAGGCGATGGAACTCGGCGACGTCGTCTTCTCCCAGATGGTCCTCGACGCCCGTGACACCGCCGGGCTCCTGCAGCGCTGGGGCGCCGCCATGGAGCAGGCCCCCCGTGAGCTGACCAGCTTCCTCATCCTGTCCCCGGCCGCCCGCGGCCGCGGCGCGGTCGCCCAGCTCCTCTCCGTCTACGCCGGCGGCGACACCGATGCCGCGGTCGGGGAGTTGGAGCGGCTCGCCGAGGCCGGGCCGCTCCTGGACCACCAGGGATACGTGATGCCCTACTCCGGCGTGGTCCAGCCGGGCGACAGGCACTACACCGGCGGCGGGGACCCCGCCGTGCGCTCCGGCCTGGTCACCCATCTCGACGACAAGGTGACGCGCGCGTTCGAGACGGTCTCGCGCTCCGGGCTGTCCTACTTCCTGCAGATCCGCGCCACCGGCGGCGCCGCCCACGACCTGGCCCCCGACGCCACCGCCTACCCCCACCGCCACCAGAACTTCCTGCTCAGCGCCATGGGCACCACCCAGGCCTCGCTCGACGCCCTGTGGGACGCCGAGGTCGCCCCGCACACCGACGGCCTCTATCTGTCCTTCGACACCGACCCCCGGCCCGAACGCCTCCACGACGCGTTCGGCGCCAATCTCGCCCGGCTCCGGCAGGTCAAGCGCGCCTACGACCCCGACAACGTCTTCCGTTCCAACTTCCCCATCCGGCCCGCCGACATCTGATCCGGGGCCCACCGCGGGCGGCGCCCCAAGCAGGTGATCACGGGTTCGGGTGGACGCGGAAGACCGGATGGTGCGGGGCCACGGCCTCGAAGGACTCCGGCGCCGCACGCCGGCTGACCGGGATGTGCGGCCGGGCACCTCCAGGCTCGTACAGCCCGGAGCCGGCCTGTTCGGCCCAGAGGGCCGGCAGAGCCGTCAGCGGGGCGGTGACGATCACCAGATGACCGGCGAGGACGTGGACCGGCATGGTCGGGAACCTCCGGGGAGGGGCATCAGCGACAGCGTCTTCCTTAGTGGCACACTCTGTCAATAAGTCACCGAATGCCAAGATGACATGGCTTGGTAGCCTGGAGTGATGGCACTGCCCCTTCGCGAGCGCAACCGGCTGGCCGCGGCGCACCACATCATCGACACCGCGATAGACCTCTTCGACGAACACGGCTACGGACAGGTCACCGTCGAGCAGATCGCCGCCGCCGCGGGCGTGTCACCGCGCACCTTCTACCGCTACTTCGGTTCCAAGGAAGGGCTGTTCACCACCGACCCGTACACGGTCATCGGCGCCGACCAGATCCAGCCCCACATCGATCCGGACGACCTGCCCGGCACCCTGCGCCGGATCATCGCCGCCGTCACCGACCCGCCCCCGCAGGAGGCCGTACCCGCCGGACCGCCCTGGCGCGGCATGCACTACGTACTGCAGGAACCGGCGGTGCGCGCCGCGGTGTACACCGCGCTGGACGAGGGCAGCCGGCGCTTCACCGAGCTGCTGCGCGAGCGCGGCATGTCCGCCACGCAGGCGCGCGTCACCGCCCGCACCTACTGGTTCGGCGTGTACTTCGGCTCGCTGGAGCAGTGGCACCTCGACGGCCGGGTGCGCCCGCCGGGCGACTACATCGACCAGGCGCTGGCGGCGTTGCACGACCTGCCCTGAGACGGGCCGGTACGGCGCGGGACACGGCCCGGGCGCGGACCGCGCCGCGATCCCTCAGTCCCGGACGAAACGCACGATCTCGCGGCCGAGGCGCTCGCCGGCGTCCTCCTGCAGGAAGTGGCCGGCACCCTCCAGCACCGGGTGGTCGATCCCCCGCGCGCCCGGCACGAGACTCTGGAACAGCCCCGCCATGGGGCCGGTGATCGGGTCGCGGTCGCTGAAGGCGACCAGGAAGGGCTTGTCCCAGGCGCGCAGGACCTCCCAGGCGTCGCGGTTCGGCTGGGCCTCGACGTCGTCCGGCTCGGCGGGCACCAGACCCGGCATGGCCCGCGGGCCCGCCTTGTAGCTCTCGTCGGGGAAGGGCGCGTCATAGGCGGCCAGCACCTCGGGCGGCAGCGTGCCCGTGCAGCCCGACTGGATGCCGCGCGGCACGTCGAACCGCGCACCCGCGCTGCGTACGGCCTCGCGGAAGCGCAGCCAGGTCTCCGGCATCGGGAAGTCGCCGGTCGGCAGGCCGGTGTTGGCGGCCACGATCCGCGCGTAGCGGCCGGGGTCGGCCACGGCCAGGCGCAGGCCGATGAGGCCGCCCCAGTCCTGGCCGACGAGCGTGACGTCCTTGAGGCCGAGGGCGTCGACGAACGCGGCGGTCCAGGCGATGTGCCGGGCGTAGGTGTGGTCGGCGATCCCGGCCGGCTTGTCGGAGCGGCCGAAGCCGATCATGTCGGGGGCCACGGCACGGCAGCCGCCCTCCACCAGCACCCGGATGACGTGCCGGTACAGGAACGACCAGGACGGCTCACCGTGCAGAAGCAGCACGACGGGGCCCTCGCCCTCGTCGACGTAGGCCATGCGCGGGCCGTCGGGCAGATCGACATAGCGTGGCTGATAGGGGAAGTCGGGCAGGGCGGCGAAACGCTCGTCGGGAGTGCGCAGCAAGTCCATACGCGCATACGTACCAGAACATTCGTCTACAAGCCAGCGGGGCGGGTGAAATGATCCACTCGCCGTACGCGCCCGGCCTCCGATGGAACGGCGGCGCGACAGCGGCCGGACGATCCCGGAAACCGTGATCGGAAACGCGAGCGGGCGAGCATGACGGACGGGTTCCGCCCCATTGTCGGCAACACCCGTGGAGTGCAAGGACAAAAGGCGCAATTAACTCAAATCAAATGCTCCCGAAAGCCACGTTCGGACACGTCTCCCAGCCCGTCCTCATCGCACCGCCAAGCCGGAGACACCGGTGAACCGGCCCTGAACCGCGACCGGCACGCCACGGAGATCTCGACCGGGCACCCCGCCTCCGCATCCCATTAAGCGTTCTTTCTGCGAGGTCTTCACCTGATTCATTGCATTCTTTATATTTGGGCAGCGGGGACACGTCGATGCGTACGTCCATCGATGTTTCGCCGTTCCGCAAATGCTCTTTAGGACGGTGCGGCATGGACCATCAAGCCTCGGCCTGGAATCCGATCGGATCGTTATACGCGTATCGGGCACTGGATCCCGTCATCGGTCTCGTCGCCGCCATCGCCGACGACTTCGCGGAACGTCCCATCCCCTACGGCCAGGTCCCCGAGCAGGTCGCCGACCTGCTGAGCGACTTCTCCTCCCGGCTGGGCAACGACCCGGGCCGGCCCGCCGTCGCGGAGCGGGCGGCGCTGTCGGGCCGGGTGCTCGACGGGCTGGCCGTGGAGGCGGCCGCGGTGCGGAAGGCGGCCATCGTCTTCACCGAGCGCGGTACCGGTGCCGCCGAGCCGCGGCTGCGCCGTGCCGGCCGGGAGGCGGTCACGGCGCTGCAGGAGGCGTGCGAGCGCGTCGAGGGTTCTCCGCTGAGACTGGCGGATCGCCGGTTGGACGCCGTGTTCGGCCGTGCCCGCGACGTGCTGGGGAACCCCGCGGTGGCGGGGGTCTTCGGCGCTTCACCGATCGACACCGGCGGAACGTCGTGCCTGCCGTCTCTGCTGGGACGGGAGATGACCGTCCTGTACGACGCCGTCGCCGCCACGGTGACACGGCCGGAGTTCACGGGGCTGCGGCAGCAGCGCCGGATGGCGGCCTTCCAGCGGGTCGCCCGGCGCGGCGCCGAGACGTTCGCCCTCGCGATGGTCGCCAAGGACGACGAGAGCCTGGACGCGGCGATGGAGAGCGCCTACGGCTGGGCCCGGGGGCTTCAGGACCTCATCGCGGGGATCGACGTGGCGAGGGCCTGGGTCGACCGGCGTTATCTGTTCGCCCTCCAGCTGCCGGAGCGGGACATCCTGCCGGTCAATCCCGTGGGCGAGGTGGAGCTCGACGTCCCGGGTCTGCAGGTGATGGCCGCAGAGGGACTCCCCCACACCGTGACCCTGACGATCGACATGGAGATCTGCTGCTCGACCGCGGGCTGCGTCTCGATCTCGTGTCAGTCGAGCGGCGGTTGCGCCTGTGAGGCCTGAGCCGGACGCGAGCGGCGCGTGACCTCGGTGTCACCGGGCCCCGCCGGCCGCTGGGCCGACGCGCTCGGGCTCGACGAGCGGGTCGGGCTACTGCGCGCGGCGGCGGGTACGGCCCCCGCCGGACGGGGCGACGGCCGCGACGCCGACCGGACCGTGCTGGCCCGGTGGCGCGCGGAGCCTCAGTTCGCCCCCGCCGGGCAGTGGCCGGCCTGGCTGGAGCACGCGGGCGTGACGGAGCCGGAGTTCGGGCAGGCGCTCCGGGCCGATCCGCCGTGGCCGTCGCAGACGGATCCGCCGCCGTGGTGGCGGCTTGAGCTCCAGCAGGCCTACGGGCGGCCGCAGCCGTACGGCACCCCGGTCACCGGACCCGGGGTTGCCGGGCGCCGGCTGAAGTCGGCCTGGGGTGAGGAGCAGCGCGCGTTCCTGTGGCTGGTCCAGCCGCTCGTGACACGGGCCCGGGAACGGCTGCGTACGGGGCTGGCCGCTGTCGCGCAAACCGCGGGCGCGGAGGTCTTCGACCCCCGCGGGCTGGAGGAGTCGCTGCTGGACGTACTGCTCCCCGAACTGCTGCGCATGGTCAACCGTACGCTGGTCATGGAGCTGAACCTCCACCGCCTGCGGGGGGAGCTGCGCGGCGCCACCGCGCGCGAGCGGTTCGCCTCGTTCGTCGAGGGGCTCACAGACGCCGGCACCGCCTTGGAGCTGCTGGAGCGCTATCCGGTGCTCGGCCGCCGGCTGGCCGTGCGGACGGAGTGGTGGCTTCATGCCGGCCTGGAGTTCGCACGGCGGCTCGCCGCGGACCATCGGGCGCTGCGCGCCGCGTTCAGCCCCGGCCGGGACCCCGGAGGCGTGGTCGCGGTCGCCGGGAACCTGGGCGACAGCCACTGCCGGGGCCGCTCGGTCCTGATCGCCGAGTTCGCCGGTGGGCTGCGCGTGGTCTACAAGCCGCGGCCGATGGCGGTGGCGGCGCACTTCCAGCAGCTGCTGTCATGGCTCAACCGCGCCGGGGCGACCCCCGCGCTGCGCGTGCTCACGGTCGTGGATCGCGGCGCCTACGGCTGGGCCGAGTACGTCACGCACACGCCGTGCTCGTCCCCCGGCGAGGTCCGGGACTTCTATCTGCGCCAGGGCGGGTTCCTGGCACTGCTCCACGCGCTTCAGGCGACGGACTTCCACGGGGAGAACGTGCTCGCCTCCGGTGCCCACCCCGTCATGGTCGACCTCGAGGCCCTGTTCCATCCCACGCCGGTGGAGCGTGACCTGTCCTCCGCCGAGCAGGTGGCCGCGGAACTGCTCGAGGAATCGGTCCTGCGGGTGGGACTGCTCCCGCAGCGCACATGGGCGACGGCCGGCTCCCCGGGCTTCGACATGAGCGGCATCGGCGCGGCCGACGGCCAGCTCACCCCCTACGGGGTGCCGCACTGCAAGGACGCCGGTACGGACGTCATGCGGGTGGTCAGGGAACCCAAGCCGGTGCGCGGATGCCGCAGCCGCCCCCGGCTGCCCGACGGCGGCGACGCCGACTTCCGCGACCACGCCGACGCCGTCCTCCAGGGGTTCCGGCACCTCTACGGGCTCCTGCTCGCCCACCGCGGCGAGCTGCTGGCCCCGGCGGGACCCCTGGCCGCCTTCGCCGAAGACGAGGTCCGCGTGGTCCTGCGGGAGACGCGGACGTACGGCACGCTGCTGTACGAGAGCCTCCATCCCAGCGTGCTGCGCGACGGGATGGAGTGCGAGCTGTTGTTCGCCCGGCTGTGGTCGCAGGTGGCCACCCGTCCGTACCTGGCCCGCGTGGTGGCCTGCGAGCGCGAGCAGTTGTGGGACGGCGACGTGCCGGTCTTCACCGCACGGGCCGGTTCACGCGACCTGATCGCCGGCACCGGTGCCCGGTTCGACGACTTCCTGCCCGAGAGCGGGCTCGACCGCGTGCGCAGGCGGATCGGCCGGCTCGGGCCGGAGGACCTGGAACGGCAGGTCTGGCTCATCGAGGGGACGCTGGCGGCCGCGCGCCGCGGACTCGATCCGCAGGACGCGCAGACCCCGCCCGCGGGCCGGGCCGCGGGCGCGCCGCCGGTGCGCGACGTCGCCGGCCCGGCCTTCCCCGGCCGGGCCCGCCTCCTGTCGGCCGCCAGGGCGGCCGGGGATCGGCTGGAGGCGCTGGCGCTGCGGGGCAAGGGTGGCGAGGACGCCGCCTGGCCGGGCTTCAGCCTGGCCGGCCACGGGCAGTGGGCGCCCATCGTGCTCGGTCCCGACCTGTACGACGGGACCGCCGGGATCGCTCTCTTCCTCGGCCGGCTCGCCTCCGTCACCGGGGAGGAGCGCTACGCCCGCCTCGCGCGGGCCGCGACCCGGACCCTGGAAAGACAGGTGTCACGTGCCGGGGACGCGCCGCAGAGCCTCGGTGCGTTCAACGGCCTGGCCGGAGCGGTCTACGCTCTGACGCATCTCGGTGTGCTCACCGGCGCACCGCGGCTGCTCGACCGGGCGCAGGAGGTCGCGGAGCGCATCCCACCGCTCATCGAGCTGGACGACCAGTACGACGTCATCGCCGGCGCGGCCGGATGCGTCGGCGCCCTGGCCTGCCTTCAGCGCGTGCGTCCCACCCCGGGCACGCTGTCGGCCGCGGTCCGGTGCGGCGACCACCTGCTCTCCCGCAGCCGGCTCGCCCACGGCGTTCCGACCTGGCCGAACCCCGCCCTGGGGCCTCGGCCGCTCACCGGCTTCTCGCACGGGGCCGCGGGCATCGCCTGGGCCCTGAGCGAACTGGCGGAGCTCAGCGGGCTGGAACGTTTCCGTACGACGGCCTACCAGGCTCTGTCCTACGAACGCGAGCAGTTCGACGCCGAACCGGCGAACTGGCCCGATCTGCGAACCTGGGGCGATCCCGGCGGCGACAGGAGACCGATGGTCGCGTGGTGCCACGGGGCGGCCGGGATCGGCCTGGGCCGGCTCGCGATGCTCTCGCACTGCCGCGAACCGGACCGTGCCGCCACCCTGCGCTCCGAGGCCCTGACCGCCGCGGCCACGACCACGGCCCAGGGCTTCGGTCAGAGCCACTCGCTCTGCCACGGCGATCTGGGGAACCTCGAACTCCTCACCAGAGCCGCGGACACGCTGGGCGAGTCGGAGCTGTCGGCCCGCGCGGCGTCGGCGGCGGCCCGGGTGCTGGACGCCGCCGAGCGCGGCCACCGGCGGTGCGGCCTGCCGATCGGCGTCGAATCACCCGGCCTGATGACGGGCCTGGCCGGCATCGGATACGGACTCCTCCGGCTCGCCGAGCCCTCCCTCCCGTCCGTCCTGCTCCTGGAAGGACCGTGACCGCGGCCGGAATCAGAGGGTGAGGGCTCCGGCGAGGAGATCGTCGAAGCGGGTCAGGTCCTCGGCCGGGCGGTCGAGGCCGCGCAGCGGGCCGTGGTCGGCCAGGTGTGCCTCGGCGTACAGCCGGACGACCAACGCCTTGCGGTCGGTGCCGAGTTCGCGCCGTTCCCAGCCGGCCTGCTCCAGCAGCAGCGCGGCGGCGTAGACGTCGCACATGAACTGGGCCAGCGGGAACAGCCGGGCCTCGGCCTGAGCCGGGTCGAGCGCCGACCAGGCGGTGATCGCCTTGCGCAGGTCCTCGATCCGTCCCCGGACGAGATCGACGGTGGCCTCGTCACCGGGCGGAGCCTGGTCGACGGCCGCAGTCAGGCGGTCCAGGAACGGCTCGTGGGCGTTGCCGCGCAGCATCGCCCGCCGTACGTCCAGGCACAGGATGTTGTCGCCGCCCTCCCAGATCGTGTTGACCTGGGCGTCGCGCAGGATGCGGGCGACCGGCCACTGCTCGATGTAGCCGTTGCCGCCGTGGATCTCGATCGCGTCGCTGGCCGCGGTGACGCCGAGCCGGGCGGCGCGGAGCTTGACCAGGGCGGGGGCCAGGCGCAGGCCGGGGTTGAGGGTGCCGTCGAAGACCATCGCCTGGGCGGCCTCGACCTCGACGATCAGCTCGGCCAGCTTGCGGCGCATCAGCGGCTGGTCGATGAGCGCGGCGCCGAAGGCCTCACGGCTGCGGGCGTAGCAGATCGACTCGACCAACGCGCGGCGGGCGCAGCCCAGGCCCATCATGGCGATGGCCAGGCGGGCGCCGTTGGTGAGCGTCATCATCCGGGCCAGGCCCTTGCCGTCGCCGGTGCCGCGCGGGTCGGGAGCGAGCAGGAACGCCTCGGCGTCGGCGAACTCGACCTCCGCCGAGGCCACCGAGCGGGTGCCGAGCTTGTCCTTGAGCCGGCGGATCCGGATGCCGTTGTGGCTCCCGTCGCGGCGCTCGCGCAGCACCAGGAAGGGCGAGACCCCGCGCACCCCGTCCTCGGCGCCCTCGGGCTTGGCGAGCACGACGAACGCCGAGCCGTTGGCGTTGGAGGCGAACCACTTCAGGCCGTTCAGCCGCCAGGCGTCGCCGTCGGGGGTGGCGGTGGTCTCCAGCGCGCCGAGGTCGGAGCCGCCGGAGCGCTCGGTGAACATCTGCGCGGCCTCGCCGGAGAACATGCCGTCGGCGAAGATCTCCCGGACCCGCGCCTTGACGTCCTCCGGCGCGAACGACTCGGCCATCAGCACCACCATGTCGCCGCCGGTGCCGAGCGCGCAGCCCATGCCGATGTCGGCCTGGTAGAGCAGGTAGTGCCAGGCCGCGGTCATCACCGACGGCTCGACCCCGGCCTCCTTGGCCTCCGCGCCGAACTCCGGCCGGGTGAAGCTGCGCGCGACCAGCTCGCGCCGGGCCGCCTCGAAGGACGGCGGCATGACGATCCGGCTGACGTCGCGGCCCCAGCGGTCGTAGCGCTCCAGGCGGGGCGGGTTGCGGTCGGTCTCCTCGGCGTGCTCCAGGATCGGCCCGGCCATGAGCTTACCGGCCCGCTCCAGGTGGGGGGCGGCCCAGCGCAGGCCCTCGGTGCCGAGGTGACGGCGCATCAGGAAGCCCAGGGTGGGGTCGCAGCCGTACCAGTTCAGCCCGGCCGCGCCCTGGTAGCGCTCGGTGGCGTAGCGCCGGGACTTGTCCGGGGTGCCGAAGGGCAGCCGGTCGACCGGCTCGACGAGATAGGAAGCCATACGCGGATATTACGTTTTTCCGACACGTGATGGGAAGATGTAATGGCAAGGATCGTGGGGACGGCTCGCGCTCCGAAGTCCCGCCGGGCAGGCTCTATGCTCTGGACCTCCGATGAAGAACGAAGACCCGCTGGGCCTCCGGCCGCTGACCGCGCGCTCGGTCGTCCTCAGCACGCTGCTGGGCGCCCACCCGCCCCACCTGAAGGCCCGCCACCTGGTGCGCGCGGGCGAGTTGTTCGGCATCTCCGAGGGCACGGTGCGGGTGGCGCTGTCGCGCATGGTCGCGGCGGGCGACCTCCTCCAGGAGGACGGCGGCTACCGGCTCAGCGGGCGCCTGCGCGAACGCCAGGCCCGTCAGGACGCCAGCCGTGCCCCCCTCACCCGCGGGTGGGACGGCTCGTGGGAGGTCGCGATCGTCACCGCCGAGCGACGGCCGGCCGCCGAGCGCGCCGCGTTCCGGGACGCCATGGCGGCGCTGCGCATGGCCGAGATCCGCGAGGGCGTGTGGATGCGCCCGGACAACCTGGTCCGGGACACGCCCCTTCAGAACGCGCACGACCCGGAGGACGCGGGCACCCCTCCCGGGAGCACCGCCCACCCCGCGATCGTCGCCGGGCAGTGCACGTTCCTGCGGGCCGTACCGGAGGGCGACCCGGCCGTGCTGGCGGCCTCCCTGTGGGACCTGCCGGCCTGGGCGGGACGGGCGCGGGCGCTGCGGGCCGGGTTCGACTCGGCCTCCTCCGTCGCCGGCCGGTTCGCTCTGGCCGCCGCGATCCTGCGGCACCTGCTCACCGACCCCCTGCTCCCGCCCGGCCTCCTGCCCGGCGACTGGCCGGGGGCCGGTCTGCGCCACCGCTACGACCTGTTCGAAGCCGAGTTCGGCGCCCTCCTGCGCGATCACCTGTAGCGGATCGCCGCCCGTCGGAGGCGGTTCCGGCCGGCGCCGGCCACCTCCCGGAGCAGCGTTTGTCACAGGTTCCGGACATACTTGATCTTCACGCGGAAGCGATGTTTGATACGTGGGTTCGTTCCTGTCGCAGTGGCCGCACCTACTGTGCCGACCATGGGTGGTAGGGATGAGGTTCCGGGTTCTCGGCCCGATCGAGGTCTACGACGACGGGGTTCCCGTCAGGCTCGGCGGCCCGCGCCAGCGCGCGGTGCTCGCCCGGCTGCTGGTCGCGGGCGGAGCCGTCGTCTCCACCGACACCCTGATCGAGGATCTGTACGGCGACGCGTCTCCGCCGAGCGCGGTGACCACGGTCCAGGCCTACGTGTCCAACCTGCGCCGGGCCCTCGAGCCGGGACGCCCGCCGCGCGCCCTCCCCCGCCTGCTCGTCGGGCGGCCTCCCGGGTACCTGCTCGCCGCGACCGACCTCGACGCGCTCCGGTTCACCGAACTCGTCACCCGCTCGGAGTCCCTGCCGCCCGAGGAGGCGCTCGCCTGCTCGGAGGCGGCGCTGCGGCTCTGGCACGGGCCGCCCTACGGCGAGTTCACCGGGGAGCTGTGGGCCTCCTCCGAGGTCGCCCGCCTCTGCGAGCTGCGTCTCGTCGCGGTCGAGCGGCGTGCCCGGGCGCAACTGGACCTCGGCCGCCCGCAGGCCGTCGTCACCGGCCTGGAGGCCGACTCGGCCGCGCACCCGCTGCGTGAGCGGCTGTGGCACCTGCTGGCGCTGGCCCTCTACCGCACCGGGCGGCAGGCCGACGCGCTGGCCGTGCTGCGCCGCGCCGGAAGGCTGCTCGCCGACCAGCTGGGGCTGGGCCTCGGTCCGGGGCTGAGGACCCTGGAGGAGGCCATCCTCCGGCAGGACGACTCGCTCCTGCTCCCCTGCGCCCCCCAGGTGCCCGTTCCCCCGGCGCCCGTCCCCGCGACCCCCGTGAGACCGCGTGCCCCGCACGGCCGGGAACGGCAGCTGGCCGAGCTGGAAGGCCTGCCGGAGCGGGGAGAGGTCACCGTCGCGGCGGTCAGCGGCGAGCCGGGCATCGGCAAGACGTGGCTGCTCGGAGCGTTCCGCGACCGCTGCACCGCCGCCGGCCGCCTGGTGCTCTGGAGCCGCTGCCCCGAGACCGAGGGCTCCCCGCCCCTGTGGCCGTGGCTGCAGCTGCTGCGCGCGCTCACCCGGCTCTGTCCCCCGCCCGACCGCCGGGCCCTGACCGGCCTCCTGGACGACGAGACCCCCGCCGGATCCACCGAGGCCGCGCTGCTGCGCCGCCATCAGGCCATCGCGGACTGGCTGAGGACCGCCGCGCGGTCCCGGCCTCTGGTCGTCGTCCTGGACGACCTGCACTGGGCCGATCCCGCATCGCTCCGGCTGCTCAGCGACCTGGTCACGCTGCTGGCGGACGCCACCGAGCCCGTCCCCGTCACGCTGGTCACCGCCTTCCGCGACGGGCCGGACCGCATGCGCCTGGACGACGTGCTCGGCCGGCTGGCCCGTCACGACCTGCGCCACGTCCGGCTCACCGGCCTCGGCCCGGAGACCATAACGACCATCGCTCACGGCATGGGCGTCGAACTGGACGGGCCGACCGCTCTGCGGCTGACCGAACGCACCGGCGGCAATCCCCTGTTCGCCAGGGAGACGGCCCGCGTGCTCGCCCAGGGCGGCACGCTGGGCGCCGTACCGATCGCGGTCGCCGACCTCATCCGGCGGCGGGTGACCGCGCTCGGCCCGCAGGCCGTCGAGGCCCTCAACGTCTCCGCGGTCATCGGCAGGGACTTCGATCCCGGTGTCGTCGCCCAGATCTGCCGCGCGGAGCCTGCAGAGGTGTACGGCGTGCTGGACCAGGCCGTACACGCCGGGCTGCTCGTCTCCTGCCCCCCGCGCATGGCCTTCGCCCACGACCTGGTCCGCGAGGCCCTCCTGCGCGACCTTCCCGCGCTGCGCAAGGCGGCGGTGCACCGGGAGGTGACGGCCGCCCTGGCCGACCGCCCCGGCGTGGACGTGGCGGTCATCGCCCACCACGCCGTCGAGGCCGGTCCGGCGGCCTACGGCGAGGCGGCGCGCTGGGCCCGTGCCGCCGCCCGGCAGGCGTCCCTGCGGCTGGCCTACGAGGAGGCGGCCCTGTGGTGGGGCCGGGCGGTCGCGGCCCACGGCGCCTCCGCGGGCGACCCCCTCGACCACGTCGACCTCCTGCTCCACCAGGTCCGCGCGCTGCTGGCGGCCGGAGACGCGCTCGGCGCCCGCAAAGCGCGGGCGCAGGCCATCCGCGTCGCCGACCGCGGCGACGGCACCGGCGGGCGGGACGACCCCGTGCTGACGACCCGCGCGTTGACCGCGCTGGACGCCCCATCGGTCTGGACCCTGCGCAACCCCTACGAAGAGGTGGAACTGCATCTGGTCCGCCGGTTCGAGGCGGCGCTGGACCGCCTGCCCCCCGACGACGGGGCCGAACGCGTGCGGCTGCTGGCCGGGCTGGCGCAGGAGCTGTACGACGGCAGCGACGACCCGCGCTGCGACCGCCTGTCGGCCGAGGCCGTCGAGGGGGCCCGCCGGCTCGGCGATCCGCACCTGCTGATGCAGACGCTCAACGCGCGGCAGCTCTCGCTGCCCCAGTCCGTCCGTTCCCGCGAGCTGCTGGGGATCGCCGCCGAACTGCTCGGCCTGGCCGCGCGCACCTGCACGCCCGAGTTCGAACTGCTCGCGCAGATGCTGTTCACCCACCACCGGTTGCAGTTGTTCGACCTGGCCGGCGCCGACGAGGCCGCCACCCGCTGCGACGCGATCCTGGAACGGCTGCCGCTCCCCTGGCCGCGCTTCCAGCACACGATGTGGCGCGCCGGCAGGCTGGTCCTGGAGGGGCGCTTCGACGAGGCCGACGTCCTGTACGGCGAGGCCGAGCGGCAGGCCGGGCGGCTCGGCATGTGGTACGCGGGCGCGGTGGTGGCCACCGGGCGCATCATGCTGCACTTCCAGCGCGGTTCCATGGCCGACGCCGGAGCCCTGATCGACTCGGTCGCCGGCATCCACACCACCATGGACCGTGACTCGCGGATCCTGCACCTGTGCGCGCAGGGCCGTACCGCACAGGCCCGCCGGCTGGCCGAGCACGGCTGGGGCACTCCGCCGCGGGACTGGTCCTGGCTGACCATGACCTGTCTGCAGGCGGCGGCGCAGACGGCCCTCGGCGACGTCTCCGCCTGCCGGGCGAGCTACTCGGCGCTGCTGCCGCACGGCGGCGGCGTCTCCGTGGGCTCCGCGATCGCGTTCGCGGGCCCGGTGGACTGGTTCCTGGCCCTGCTCGCCTCCGCGCTGGGCGAGCGTGAGACCGCCGTCCGGCACCTGGTGACGCTGGCACGGCTGGCGGGCCGCAACGGGCTCGTGCGATGGCGGGACCGGGCGAGGTCGGAGCTCGGGCTCATCATCTCGGGGGGACGGAGCGCGGCGCCGCGGCGTGCGGGCTGAGCCCGGCCCTCCCTCCAAGTGATTTCCAAGCAGGCCGATGCACCCTTCAGCAGGAAAACACGTGCCCGGGTGCGGTTCTCACCGTGATCGCCGCTCACGGGCGCGCCTCTTCACGAAAGGCGGAAAGAGAATGAGAACTCGTCGTCTGGCCGCGGTGGCGCTGGTAGCCGGAGGCCTGGCCTTCGGCGCCATGACCGCTCCCGCGACGGCCGCTTCCGCGCAGTCCGCCGGAAGCTGGTGGTTCGCAGGCCAGTACACGACCAGCGGCGGCTGCAGCAGCGCCGGCGTCAGAGCCCTCTTCAACACCAACGCCCTGGACTTCCAGTGCAGGCGCACCGGTTCCCTCTTCGACCTCTACCTCTACCACGAGTAACAGGCCCCGCCGCCACGGATAGCACGCCCTGACCCCGGCCCCGGATCCCGCGGCCGGGGTCAGTCGCGTGCGGCTCCGTGATCGCCGGCTCCCCGTCCGGGCCACGGTTCCCGGTGGTTCCAAGCGCTTCCAAGCGGCTCCAAGCAGCTCGCGGAAAAGCTCCTCCAAGCCGCTCGCAAACGCTGTCGGAGAGCATCCCCGCAGCGTGGATCCGTTCGGCGGGTTCCCGGTGGGGTGCGAGGACGGGCGGGATCTTTCCGCCACGGGGCGCCCGCCGGTCCCCGTCCGCCCGGACCCCGCACGGATCGTCGGGCGAGGGTGAGGGGGCTGGAGAGGCGTGGCTGTGCGGAGTACGGATGAGGTCGGGCGTCCGGACGGGGATCGCCATCTGCTGGAGGACATCGCCAGGGCGACCCTCGGGCGGGTGGCGGGCCGGGCTTCGGACGTTGCGGACGCCGGCGCGGAGCCCGCCGCGGGAGGCCCCGTCCCCTCCGCCGGACGGCTCCTGCCCGGCTGGGAGATCCACCCCGGTACGCCGTGGACCTACGCGGCTCCGGCTGATTCGGTACGGCGCGCCCAGGGCTGGAAGCTCCACGTGTCGGCGACGCCGTTGTCGGCCCCCGTGGTGCTGGCGCGGGTGGCGGAGGTGCTGGGCCGCCGCCGCTGCCCGTTCAAGTTCGCCGCCACGCTCGGCGAGACGGGCGCCCTCCTGTCACGTGAGAGGGACCGCGGATCCGTCGGCAAGTTCGTCACGGTCTATCCGCCCGACGACGAGACCGCCGTGGCGATCGCCGGGGAACTGCACCTGGCCACCTCCGGCCTGCCCGGCCCGCCGATCCTGTCCGACCGCGCCTACCTGCCCGGCAGCCTGGTGCACTACCGCTTCGGGGTGTTCTCCGCCCCCGGCGAACTGGACAACGACGGAACCTACACCTCGCGGCTGACCGCGCCCGACGGCACCAGGGTGACCGACGAGCGCAAGGCGTGGTACTCCCCTCCGGAGTGGGCGCGGTGCCCGTTCGAGTCCGGCCGGGCGCCGGCCCGGACCACCGCGCCGGAGGCGGTGTTGCTGGGCGGCCGGTTCGTGGTGCGCCAGGCCGTCCGGCACGGCGCCAAGGGAGGGGTCTTCCTGGCCGAGGACCGGCAGACCGGCGGTCAGGTGGTGGTCAAGCACGCCCGCCCGCACCTGGGCGCAGGCCTGCACGGGCGGGACGGGCGCGACCGGCTCCGCCACGAGGCGCGCATGCTCGACCTGTTCGCCCCGCTGGGCGTCACGGCGCGCAAGGTGGAGTTGTTCGAGCAGGACGACAACCTCTTCCTCGCCCAGGAGCGCCTCTCCGGGAGCGTGCTCACCGAATGGGCCGGCAGGCGACGCTTCTCCCCGCCGGACCCGGATCGCCACGCCGCGGTGATGGGACTGGCCCGGCGGCTGGCCGCCCTGGTCGCCGTGGTGCACGGCCGGGGATACGTGCTGCGGGACCTGACGCCGAACAACGTCATCGTCACCGGCGACGACTGCCTGCTGATCGACCTGGAGACGGCCGCGGTGCCCGGCACGCCGGTGGTGAGGGCGTTCACCCCCGGTTACGCTCCGCCCGAACAGGTCCGGGGCGCCGAGTACGGCCCCGCGCCCGGCCCGGAGGCCGACCTGTTCGCGCTCGGGGCGACGCTGTTCTTCACGGCCACCGACTGCCAGCCGGTGCTGGCGGAGGACCTGCCCGCCGGGACGCGGTCGTGGGACGCGCGGCTGGGCACGCTGGTGAGCGTCGCCACCGCGGGCGATCCGGTGGCGACGGCGCTGGTCCCGCTCTTCCTCGGTCTGATGAGGCAGGAGCCCGGACGGCGCTGGGACCTGGAGCGGGTACGGGCGTTCCTGGACGGCCTGGCCGCCGTACCGCTCCCGCCCGCGGCCCGCGCCGGGACTCCGAACGGCTACCGGCTGGGCACGGCCGAGCAGGATCGCCTGCTCGGCGACGGGCTCGCCCACATCCTGCGGACGATCTCCCCGGCCGCGGTCGCCGACCCGGAGGCGCGCGCCGCGCTGTGGCCCCTCAAGGGGGCGAACGGATACGGGGCGACCACCGATCCGTGCGCCGTGCAGTACGGATCGGCCGGGGTGCTCACCCTGCTCGCCTCACTGGCGGGGCACGAGCCCGCCACGGCCTCCGCCCGGCCGGCGCGGACGGAACCGCCGGGGCCGCACGCCGGGCTGCCGGCGGGGCTGAGGGACGCGGCGGGCTGGACGGCGCGCCGCCTCGCCGGTGAGCACCGGCCCTCTCCGGGACTGTACTTCGGCCGCGCCGGGATCGCCTGGGGCCTGTACGAGGCCGGCCGCGCGCTCGGCGACGACGCTCTGTGCGCCACCGGCACCGGCCTCGCACTGGGTCTGCCGACGAACTGGCCGAACCCGGACGTGTGCCACGGCCTGGCCGGAACGGGGCTGGCCCTGCTGCATTTCTGGTACGCCACCGGGGAGGTCCGCTTCCGCGAGCGGGCCGGAGAATGCGCCGACGCGCTGATGAAGGCCGCCCGGCGCACCCCGGAGACGGTGCTGTGGCCGATTCCCGAGGACTTCGACTCCGGGCTGGCGGGCGTGGTGCACTACGGCTTCGCCCACGGCGTCGCCGGGGTCGGCGCCTTCCTGCTGGCCGCGGGCGCCGTTCTGGGTCGCGAGGACTGCCTGGAGACGGCCGTGGCGGCCGGGGAGACCCTGCTGGCCGCGGCCGACCGCCAGGGCGACGCCCTCTGGTGGCCGGGCGCCCCCGGCGGACAGGACAGGCTCCCGCACTGGTGCAGCGGTTCCTCGGGGGTGGGCACGTTCCTGATCCGCCTGTACGCGGCCACCGGTGACCGGCGTCTCCTGGACGCCGCCAGGGGCGCCGCGGTCGCCGTGCACGCGCACCGCCTGAGCTCGGGGACGGCGGCCTGCCACGGGCTCGCCGGAGACGGGCAGTTCCTCCTCGACATGGCCGACGTCCTGGGCGAGCCGGTCTACCACGAGCTGGCCGGGGAACTGGCCGGGTGCCTGTGGGCGCGCGCCGTCGTCCGCGACGGGTTGCTGGTGGTCCCGGACGAGAGCACGACCGAGGTGACCGTCGGCTGGAACACCGGCCTGGCCGGTGTGCTGGACTTCCTGCACCGGCTGCGCCACGGCGGGCCGCGCCCCTGGATGGCCGACCCGCCCGGGGACGGCCCGCCGGACCCGGCGGACGCCGGCGCGGCGCGGCGGGCGGGGACGTGATGAACCGGGTCGTCGCCGGGACCGGGCGAGGGGTCCTCCAGGACGTCCGGCGCAGCGGCTTCTGCTTCTCCGGGGGCGGGCGGTACGCCGCCTGCCTGGTGCGCCGCGGCCACCGCCTGGCCCCGGAGCTGTGGGACCTCACGGGGGACGGCCCGCGCGCCCGGACCCTGCACGGCTCCGGCGCAGAGAGCCCGCAGACCTCACTCGTCGCCACCGACGACGGCCGCGTGCTGCTGTGCCGTCCGGACGGCGGTGTGCACCGGCTCCTGCTCGCCGTCCCCTCCCGGGACGGCGACGCCCCGGCCCAGGAGCACCGGCTGGCCACCTTCGGCGGTCCCGCCCTGCGGCTCATCGCCGGCCCGGTACCCGCAACCGCCGCCCTGGCCTTCGAGTCCGGCGCGGACCGGACGACCACGGTCTGGCGGCTGTCCGGACGGGACGAGCCACCCGAGCGGATCGCCGAGCTCCCCGTCCTGGTCAGCGGAGGGATCTGGCTCGACGGGACCGGCGACCGCCTCGCTCTGGCCTCCGGCCGGGCCGGGACGGGGGGCACCGTGGTGCTGGACCTCGCACGCGGCGTCCTGACCCCTCCGGACGGCCTGGCCGATGACGAGCACCTGCTGCTGGCGGCCCCCCGCACCGGGGTGCTGCTCACCGCCGCACGCCGCGACGGCGCCTACCGGCTGGGCGTCCGGCGCCGCGGCGACGAGGGGCCCACCGTCTTCCCCGACCGGCTGAACGCGATCGAGGGCGGCGTGACCCCGCTGGCCCTGGACCCCGCCGGACGGCACCTGGCGCTGGCGGTCACCCGCGGCGCCCGCTCCCACCTGCTCCTGCACGACCTGGCGCAGGACGCCTGCCGGGAGGCCGGCCTCCCGGCAGGCGTGCTGTACCGCAGGGCCCACTGGGGTGACGCCGGGCTCCACCTCGTCCACAGCACGCCCGACCACCCGCCCGGCCCGATCACCGTGCTCCGGCCGTCCAGGTCGCGTGAGGCCCGGCACCTCTCCCGTCCACGGCCGGCGCAGCCCTCCGTGCGCGCCTACGACGGTCCGGCGGGAGACATCGAGGCCGTCGTGTACGGCGACCCCGGCACCGCCCGCCAGGTGGTGCTCGCGCTGCACGGCGGCCCCGAGTCCTCCTGGCGGCTCGGCTTCGAGCCGCTGTTCCGGCGCCTGGCCGCTGCGGGGATCGCCGTGGTCGCGCCCAACCAGCGGGGCAGCACCGGATACGGCGCGGCGCACCGCGACGCCGTCCACGGCGCCTGGGGCGGCCCCGACCTGGACGACGTCCTGCATCTGGGCCGCACCCTGTCCGCCGCGCGCGGGCCGGGCCGCGGGCGGCCGATGCTGTACGGCCCCAGCTACGGCGCCTACCTGGCGTTGCTGGCCGCCGCCGCCCGGCCCGGACTGTGGGCGCGCGCCGCGGTCGTCGCCCCGTTCCTGTCCGGGCGGCGCCTGCACGACGACGGGCCGCCCGCGGTACGCAACCTGATCGACCGGCTCGGCGGCCGGGAGGAGATCGACGACGACCTCGGCCCCCGCGACCTGCTGAGGCTGGCCGGCCGGATGCGGCTGCCCCTGCTCATCGTCCACGGTGACCGGGATCCGGTCATCCCTGTCTCCCACTCCCGGCGCCTGCGCGACCGGCTGCGCGGGAGCGGGCACCGCGACGGAGCCCGCCTGACCTACCTGGAGGTCGCCGGCGCCAGCCACGATCCGCTGTCCGAGGCCGGCGGGCACCTCCTCCTCGACCGCGTCGTCGGCTTCCTCAGCGAGGGAGCCGACCGCCCCCGGCCGCCGTGCGATCGGCACGGCCCTCCGTAGACCTCCGGCGAGCCCGGGCGGACACGCGCCGGGGCCTCGCCGGTGGCCGGTCGCGTCCCTGTCCGGACGTGACCGGCGGTCACCCCGAACGGGGTGACGCCCTCGTAAGAAACCCGCAAGGAGAAAGGAACCGCGATGGAACTCGACATCAACGCCCTGGAGATGCTCCCCGCGATCGAGGAGACCCAGCTGCGCGACTGCAACTCCACCTGCGAGATCAACATCCGTACCTGTTACAACAGCTGCAACGGCTCCGGGTACACGTACTGATCCCCGCAGTTCCCGCCCGGGGACCGCGGGTGAGCGCCGGCGGGCGTTCACCCGCGGCGTGACGGGCCGGGCTCCCGGTAGACCTTCCGGCGGAGCGGGGCGGGTTCCCGCTCCGCCCCGCCGGAGGCGCGGGGCCGCCGTCCCGATGGATCCACCACGCAGAGAGGGAGACGATGCCAGATCCCGTGCCGGGCCCGTCGCACGAGCGGGCGACACGCGAACACGGTGACCGCCTGCTCGTCTCCCTCGCGCGCGGTTCCCGGGCGCCGCTGGCGGTGGTCGCCGCCGCCTCCCTCGCCTCCTGCGCCGCCGTGCTGGTCCTGCCCGCCGTACTGGCCGCCGCGGTGGACGAGGCCCTCACCGGCCACGGACCGCCGACCGCCACGGTGTGCCTGATCCTGGTGCTGGCCCTCACGGCGTGCGCCGAGATCGCCGGCATGATGGCCGGGGCCGCCGCCACCGCCTCCGCCACGTCGTCCCTGCGGGTGCGGCTCACCGCCCACCTGCTCTCGCTCGACATCGCCGAGGCCCGCCGGTCACCGACCGGTGAGCTGGTCAACCGGCTGGTGAGCAACACCGCGACCGCCGGACGCGTCCCGGTGACGCTGGTGGGCATCGCGACCGGACTGATCACCTCCGTCGGCGGCGTCGTCGCCCTGTTCGTGATCGACTGGCGGGTGGGGCTCACCTTCGTGGCCGGCGCCCCCGCCGCGGTCGCCCTCCTCCGCGTGTTCGTCGAGCGGGTCTCGGGCCTGTACGACGACTACCAGGGGGCGCAGGGCCGGTTGGCCGCCCGCCTGACCGACGCCCTGGCCGGCATCCGCACGGTGCGGGCCTCGGGCAGTGCCGAGCGTGAGATCACCCGGATCCTCGCCCCGCTGCCGGAGCTGTCCGGCTCCGGGCACGCCCTGTGGCGGGCGCAGGCCCGCAGCGTGTGGAAGATCGCCCTGCTGCTGCCGCTCATCGAGGTGGCGGTGCTCGGAGCCGCCGGGCTGGGCGTCGCCGACGGCCGCCTGGAGCCGGGGCAGCTGCTGGCCGCGGCCGGATACACCGCGCTGGGCCTGTCCTTCGTCGACCAGACCGACGCGCTGATGGCCCTGGCGCACTCCCGCTCGGCGGCCCGGCGGATCTGCGAGGTGCTCGGCCTGCCCGTTCCCTCCGCCGGCACCCGCCCGCCGGCCGAGGGCCCCGGTGCGCTCTCCTTCCGCGGTGTCACGGTGGTGCGGGAGAACACCGCACCGGTGGAGGACGTGGATCTGGAGGTCCCCGCCGGGTCGCTGACCGCCGTCGTGGGCCGCTCCGGCGCCGGTAAGAGCACACTGGCCCTGCTGGCCGGACGGTTGACGGATCCCGACCGGGGCGAGGTGCTGCTCGACGGACGCCCGCTGCGGGAGATCGACCCGGACGCGCTGCGCGGTGCCGTCGCCTACGCCTTCGAACGTCCGGTGCTGCTCGGCGGCGATCTGGCCGAGGCCGTCTCCTACGGCCTGCCCGCGGTCGACCGGGAGGCCGTCCGGGAGGCGGCGCGCGCCGCGCACGTCGACGACGTGATCGGCCGCCTCCCGGAGGGATACGGCACCCCGGCCGACACCGCCCCGCTGTCCGGCGGCGAACTCCAGCGGCTGGGGCTGGCCCGCGCGCTGGTCCGGCGGGCGCGCCTGACCGTTCTCGACGACGCCACCTCCGGCCTCGACACCGCCACGGAGGCCCAGGTCACCCGCACCCTGCTGGAGGGGATGCGCGGGCGCACCCGGCTGGTCATAGCCCACCGCGTCGCCACCGCCGCCCGCGCCGACCTGGTGGTCTGGATGGAGGACGGGCGGATACGGGCCCGCGGCACCCATCGCGGGCTCTGGCGGGACCCGGCCTACCGGGCCCTGTTCGCCGCCGCGGGCGAGGCGTCCCCGCAGGATCAGGAGGACCCGTGCCCGGCCCGTCCGTGAGACTCCCCCTGCCCGGACGGAGCGCCGCACCCTCCACCGCCGCACCCCCCACTGCCGGCCCGGCGGGTGACGGCCCGGCGGGCGGAAGCGGGTGGCGGCTGCTGCCGGCGCTGCTGCGGCCCCGCCGCCGCCCGCTGGCCGCCGCCGCGGCCTGGTCCCTCGTCGAGGCGGTTCCGGCGTTGCTGTCCGGGCTGCTCCTCGCCGCTGCCCTCGACGGCGGCTTCCTCGCCGGGCGGCCGGGCGCCGGCCTGGCCTGGCTCGGCCTGCTCGGGTTCGCGATGCTCTTCAGAGCCGTGGCCATGCGGATGATGTTCCCCTGCCTGGCCGCGGTGGTCGAGCCGCTCCGCGACGACCTGGTCCGTGCGCTCGTCTCCGCCACCGTGACCCGGGCCGCCGGCGGGGCGGCGCCGGACCCCGCCGCCGCCACCCGCCTCACCGAGCAGGTGGAGACGGTGCGGAACCTGGTCTCCGCGCTCCTGCGAAGCGCCCGCACGCTGGGCATGTCGCTGGTGGCCGCGCTGGGCGGGCTGCTGATCCTGTCCCCCGTGGTCGCCGCCGCCGTCGCCGTGCCCGTCGCCGCGGCACTGGCCGTGTTCGCCAGGCTGATGCCCGTACTCCTGGCCCGTCAGCGCGCGCTCATCCTCGCCGACGAGGACCTCACCGCCCGGGCCACCCCGATCCTGGCGGGCCTGCGTGACATCGCCGCCTGCGGAGCGCGGGCGCAGGCGCACGCCGCGGTGGAGTCCGCCGTCGCCGTCCAGGCGGCGGCCACCCGGGCGCTGGCCCGGGCGGGTGTGAGCCGGCGGCTCGTCGTCACGCTCGGCGCGCACCTGCCGCTGGCGGGCCTGCTGATCGCCGCCCGGCCGCTGATCGAGGCGGGCCACCTCAGCCCCGGCGAGGTCGTCGGCGCGGCGGCCTACCTGGCGACCGGACTCGACCCGGCGATGCGCATGCTCGTCGGCGTCGTCGGCTCCTGGGGCGTGACCCTCACCGTCGTCCTGGGCAGGCTCGCCGAGACCGTCGCCGTCCCCGCCCGGATCCCGCCCGGACCGCCCTCCCCCAGCCCGGCCGCCCTCACCCCGGCCGCCCTCACTCCGGCCCGGAACGGAGCCGGTCGCCCGCTGCCGAGTCGCCCGCTGCCGGAGCGTCCGCTGTCCGGCCACCGGCTGGAGGTGGAGGGGCTGAGCTTCGCCTACGCCTCCCGGGCCGCGCCCGTGGTGCACGGCCTCGACCTGACCGTCGCCGAAGGGGAGCACCTGGCCGTGGTCGGTCCCAGCGGCGTCGGCAAGTCCACGCTGTCCATGCTGCTGACCGGGCTTCAGCGCCCCACCGGCGGCCGGATACGGCTCGGCGGCCTTGCGCTCGAGGCGATACCCGAGCACCTCCTGCGGACCGTGGTGGCGCTGGTGCCGCAGGAGGCCTACGTCTTCGCCGGGACGCTGGGCGAGAACCTCGCCTACCTGTGCCCGTCCGACCCGCGGACCGCGGACAGGCGGGTGCGGGAGGCGGTGGACGCCGTGGGCGCCCGCGCGCTCGTCGAACGACTGGGCGGGCTCGACGCCGTGATCGAGGAGCCGGCCGCGCTCTCGGCCGGGGAGAGGCAGCTCATCACCCTGGCCCGCGCCTACGCGTCCCCGGCGCGCGTCGTCGTCCTGGACGAGGCGACCTGCCACCTCGACCCCGCCGCCGAACTGCGCGCGGAGACGGCGTTCGCCGCCCGCGAGGGCACCCTCATCGTGATCGCCCACCGCATCAGCTCCGCCTGCAGGGCCGGCCGCGTCCTGGTGATGGACGGCGCGGACGCGCTCACCGGATCGCACCGTGAACTGCTGGCCCGCTCGCCCGTGTACGCCGGGCTGGTCGGCCACTGGCGGGACGACGACGCCGCGGGCGGGCCGTCGCCCCGTCAGGTCACAGCAGGGACTTGAGGAAGTCCCTCGTGCGCTGGTCGCGGCCGAACTCGGAGGCGGCGAAGTCGGTGACGCCGGCCTTGGCGAGGGTCTCCAGCTGGGCGCCCACGGTGTCCTCGTCACCGATGAGGGCGACCTGGGCGGGGCCCTCCGCGCCCTCCTTGTCGAGCATGGCGCGGTAGGAGGGCAGGTGGCCGTAGACGGCGTAGACCTCGGCCGCGCGGGCGCGGGCGGCCTCGACGTCGTCGGTGACGCAGATCGGCAGGCCGCAGACGATCCTCGGCGCGGGCCGTCCCGCCGCGCGGGCCGCCTCGGTGACGGCGGGGGCCACGTGCTCGGTGACGGTCTTGGGGCCGGTCATCCAGAGCACGGTGCCGTCGGCGACCTCGCCGGCGAGCTTGAGCATGCGCGGGGCCAGCGCGGCGATGAGGACCGGCATGTCGCCCGTGCCCGGAGTGCTCAGGCCGATCTTCGCGGTGAGGGTCTCGCCCTCGAACGCCACGTTCTCCCCGCGCACCAGCGGGACCAGGACCGACAGGTACTCGCGCATGTGCCGGGCGGGCTTGTCGAAGCTGTAGCCGTACATGCCCTCGATGACGATCTGGTGCGAGAGCCCGATGCCGAGCGCCAGCCGCCCGCCGAGGGCGGTGTTGACCGTCAGCGCCTGCTGGGCGAGGACGGCCGGGTGGCGCGGGTAGGTCGGCACGACCGCGGTGCCGAGCTCGATGCCCGGCACCTGGCTGCCCGCCACGGCGAGCGCGGTCAGGGCGTCGAGGCCGAAGATGTTGGAGACCCATGCCGAGGGGAAGCCTTCGTCGGCGGTGCGGGCGATCCTGTCCCGCAGTTTGCCGAGCGCCTCGGGGCCCTGGGGCTCGTCGAGGTACAGTCCGATTCGCATCGCTACCGAACTCCATTCTGGTCGTTCGGGCCAGTCTAGAACTTCCTTCGGCCCGGTCGAAGCGGCGCCTCGCGTTCATACCCCACGGCCGCGCCCACCGAGGTTCTAGCGGCGGATCGTCCCGCGCAGCGGCAGGTCCCGCGAGGAGGCCCCGACGCGCACGGTGTACCCGCCGGACACCGTCGTCCACCTGCCGCCGCGCCAGATCCGGAACGCCCTGGCCGGGAGGCGGAAGGTGACCGTGGCCGACTCCCCCGGCGCGAGCCGTACCTTGGCGAACCCGCGCAGCTGCCGCGGCGGCTCCGCGGCGCCGCGGGGGAACTGCAGATAGAGCTGGGGTACGGCGACGCCCGCCCGTTTCCCGGTGTTGCGCACCGTGGCCCGGACCGTGGTCCCGGAGACCGACAGCCCCCGGTAGGAGAACGTGGTGTAGGACAGCCCGTGCCCGAAGGGGAACAGCGGCTCGATGCCGGCCGCGTCGAAGTGCCGGTAGCCCACGCGCAGCCCCTCGCTGTAGACCTGCCGCAGGCCCACCCCGGGGAACTGCCGGCGGGTGTTCGCCGGATAGTCGGACGCGCGCCCGGCGACGGTCATCGGCAGGCGCCCGCCGGGGTCGGCGTCGCCGAACAGCACGGCGGCCAGCGCGTTGCCCAGCTCCTGGCCGCCGAGGAAGGAGGAGACCACGGCCTTCGTCCTCCCGGCCCAGGGCATGAGGACCTGGGCGGGGCTGGTGAGCACGACCACGGTGTCCGGGTTGGCGGCGGCGACGGTCTCGATCAGCCTGTCCATGTTCCCGGGCAGCCGCAGACTCCTGCGGTCCTCGCCCTCCTCGGTGACCAGCCCCACGACGACCACGGCGACGTCGGCCTCGCGCGCGGCGTCGGCGGCGGCCCGCAGCCCGGCCTCCCCCTCGCCGTCCCCCGGCGTGTAGGTCACCTCGCCGCCGGCCCGCCCCCTGATGCCCTCGTACGGCGTGACCACGTACGGCGGCAGCACCCGCCCCGACCCCGCCGAGGTGATCCGGACGTCGTCGTGGGCGGCGGTCCCGATGACGGCGATGCCGCCGGTGTCCTCCCGCAGCGGGAGGAGACCGCCCCGGTTCTTCAGCAGCGTGGTGCCGGAGACCGCGATCTCGCGGGCCAGGGCGGTGTGCGCCGAGGTGCGGACGTTCCGGCCCGGCGTGCCGTACCTCGTCTCGAAGAGCCCGTCGGCGATCATCGGCGTGAGCACCCGGCGGGCCATGTCGTCCAGCCGGGCCTCGGGGAAGGTCCCCGCGGCCAGCCCCACCCTGAGGTTGGCGGAGAACAGCGGGTCGTCGGGCATGGCCTGGTCGAGCCCGGCGCGCGCGGCCTTCTGCCCGCTCCGGGTGGCCAGCCAGTCGGACATGACCCAGCCGTCGAAGCCCATGGACCTCTTCAGGTCGTCGGTGAGCGTCTTGCGGTTCTCGCAGGCGAACGCGCCGTTGACCCGGTTGTAGGCGCACATGACCGCCCCGGCCCCGGCCTCGACGGCGGCCTCGAACGGCGGATAGTAGATCTCCCGCAGCGTGCGCTCGTCGATGACCGCGTTCACGAGCATGCGGTCGGTCTCCTGGTTGTTGCCGACGTAGTGCTTGACGGTGGGGATGACGTTGCGGCTGCGGATGCCCCTGACCTCCTGGGCGGCCAGTTCCCCGGTGAGGTACGGATCCTCCCCGAAGCTCTCCCAGACCCGGCCCGACTGGGGCACCCGCAGGATGTCCACGGCGGGCGCGAGGTGCACGTTGATCCCCTTGCCCCGGGCCTCCGCGCCGAGGGCGGCGCCGAACCGGCGGGCGAGGGCGGGGTCCCAGGTGGCGGCCAGGGTGATGGGCGCGGGGAAGGCGGTCACGCCCTTGACGTCGCTGACGCCGTGCGGGCCGTCGTGCAGGCGCAGCTCCGGGATCCCCAGCCTCGGGACGCCCTTCACCCGGCCCCGCGGGACCAGCGCCAGGCCGTGGCCGCGCACCATGTTCAGCTTCTCGTCCGTCGTCATCTCGTCGAGGAGGAGTTCCACCCGCTCGGCGACGGGCTTGCTCCCGTCGAGCCAGGGCCGCCGGTCCCGCCCGTCCGTCCCCGCCGCGGCCGGCCCGGTGGCCGCGGCGCCGGTCGCCGGGAGCGGGGAGGCCGGGAACAGGACCGCGAGCAGCGCGGCGAGGAGACCGGCGGCCCCGGTGGCGGAACGTCTCAGGCTCGGCACGGGCGCCCCCTGGAGTGTCACGGCGGTGGGAGCCGATCCTGGCCCCGCCCGCCGCCCGTGATCTATGGCCTCCCGCCACAACACGGCGGGAGCGATGTGGCATGTGATACGAGAAACACGACATGGCGGTTTCCGGTACGCCATTCATGGGAGAACCCGATGGACCGGAAAACACCGGGAGCCGACCGTCTCCCCTCGGGGACCGCCCGCGAAGGAGCGACTGTGGCGTCATGGGCCGACCACGCGATCTGGTGGCAGGTGTACCCGCTGGGGTTCACCGGTGCCGAGGCCGCCGCCCTCCCGGCCGACGAGCCGGTACGGCACCGCCTGCGGCACCTGGAGAACTGGCTGGACTACGCCGTCGAGCTGGGCTGCTCCGGCCTGCAGCTGGGCCCGATCTTCGCCTCGGAGACCCACGGGTACGACACCGTCGACCACTTCAGGATCGACTCCCGCCTCGGGGACGACGCCGACTTCGACCGTTTCGTCGCCGCCGCCCGCGACCGGGGCCTGCACGTGCTCCTGGACGGGGTGTTCAACCACGTCGCCCGGGGCTTCCCGGTGTTCGGGCGGGCGGAGGCCGACCCGCGCGCCGCCGCCTGGTTCCGCCGCTCCCCGACCGGCGCGGAGACCGGCGGGGACACCGGCGGGGACACCGGCGGGGACTACGACACCTTCGAGGGGCACCGTCATCTGGTGGCCCTGAACCACGACGAGCCCGCCGTACTCGACCACGTCGTACGCGTCATGGACCACTGGCTCGGCCGGGGCGTGTCGGGATGGCGGCTCGACGCCGCCTACGCCGTACCGCCGCAGTTCTGGCGCCGGGCCCTGGAGCGGGTCCGCCCGCGCCACCCCGGCGCCTGGTTCGCCGGTGAGGTGCTGCACGGTGACTACGCCGAGTACGTCAGTGCGAGCGGGCTGGACTCGGTCACCCAGTACGAGCTGTGGAAGGCGATCTGGAGCTCGCTCAACGACGGCAACTTCTACGAGCTCGCCTGGGCCCTGGAGCGGCACAACGGGTTCCTGAAGACCTTCGCGCCGCTGACCTTCGCCGGCAACCACGACGTGACCAGGCTGGCCAGCCGTCTGACCGACGAGCGCCACCTCGGCCACGCCCTGGCCGTGCTGTTCACCGTGGGGGGCGTGCCCAGCGTCTACTACGGCGACGAGCAGGCCTACCGGGGGATCAAGGAGGAGCGCGCGGGCGGCGACGACGCGGTGCGCCCGGCCTTCCCCGGCTCCCCCGCCGAGCTGCCCGCGGCCGGCCGGCCCGTCCACGGGCTGCACCGGCGGCTGATCGGGCTGCGCCGGCGCCACCCGTGGCTGGTGCGGGCCCGCACCAGCGCCCGGAACCTGGACAACACGACCGTCGCCCTGCTCTCCGCCGACCCCGACCACCCCGGCGAGGAGCTCCTGACGCTGCTCAACGCGGGCGACCGGCCCCACCGCTTCCCGGCCGGGAGCACCGGCCGGGCCGTACTGGAGTCCTCCGGCGGGACCACCGCGGACCCGTACCTCGTCCCGGCCCACGGCTGGCGGATCCTGGGCGGCGGTTGATCCCCGGCCCGAGCGGGGGCCGGGGTCATCGCCCGCGTGAACCGGCCGCGCGGGGGCGGATCTCCACCGTCCTGTCCGGGTCGATCGGATGCCCGCCCGCGGGCAGCCCGGCGGTGAGCTGGCGGAGCAGGTCCAGCTCGTCGGCGACCATCCACACGGCGCTCACCAGGCCGTCCTCCACGGTGAGCACGTCGATCAGCGGAAGGCCGCCTCGGCGGCCGCGGGGTCGGCGGGCGGTGCCTGCCACAGCTCCAGGAGTCGATCGGTGAGAGAGGACATGCCCCGAGTGTCATCCGGCGGCGGGTCCGCCACCATGGAGCCCTGCACAGCGGCAACCGGTAAAAAATCCTGGACGGCCGGGCGGGCGCGACGGACCCGTACTTCTCCACAGAGCGCTCTCACCCGTATTTGTACGAGGACGGGCCGGGGCCGGGAGGCGATGCTGAGGGTGTTCGACGGCCAGCATCCGTACCCGAGACGAACCCCCGAGGCCTGTCATGTGCCAGCACGAACCCCACTGTCCCCCGGCCGACGCGTCCGACCGCGAGGCCGCGCGCCCCGTCGCCTTCCGCCCCGAGCAGGGCTGGACCCTGCTGTGCAACGGCGTCGTGCTGTTCGAGGACACCGGCGCCCTGCTGCCCGACGGCCGCGCCGTCGCGCCGCACCGGCCCGTGCCGGCTCCCCGCCGGCCCGCCTCCCACCGCGCGCCGCGCTCCTCCCGCCGCTGCCTGGCCCCGGCCGCCTGACCCGATCAGGGGGACGTGGTCCCGGCGGGCGCGCTCTCCGTGGTGCACGGCCACGGGGTCCCCTCGGGCATGGGGCTGCAGAACACCCGGTCGGGAGCGGGCCCCCGCTCACCCCGTGGACCCTGCTCGCCCTGAGGTCCCCGTTCGCCCTGAGGACCCCGCTCACCTTCGGCTCCCCGCTCGCCCTGCGGGCCGGCCTCGCCCCTGGGCCCCGTCTCACCCCGGGGACCGACGGGGCCGACAGGCCCGATCCTCCCCTTGAGACCCGGGCGGCCGCGCGGACCGGCCGGGCCGGGTGATCCCTCCGGGCCGGGCGGGCCCTGGATCCCGGCGGGACCCTGGGATCCCATCGGCCCGGCGCGGCCCGTCCGCCCCTGGGGACCGGCCGGGCCGACCTGCGGCACGCCGCCCAGCTGACGGACCTGCTGGACGAGCACCTCACGGTCGTACTGGGCGTTCTGGAGCCGCTCCCCGAGGTCGCGGATGGCCATCGACACCCACACCGCCAGAGCGACCAGCACCCCGAGGGTCAGGGCGAGCAGCAGGTCGCGTCGGGTGACGTGCAATCCGGCCAGGCGCATCAGGCGGTTCCGTTCAGTGAGAGCCAGATCTGGACCAGCAGGGACACCAGCAGCAGGCCCGCCGGGATGACCCCGGCGTAGACGCTCTGCCGCCAGTTGGCCCCTCTGTCGCGTTCGCGGGCCTCGATCCTGCTGACGACCGACTTGAGCTCCTCGTCGATGCGACGCTGGAGCTCCTCCAGGTCCCGCTCGATGGAGGTGAACCGACGCTCGCTCGCCCGCTGCTCGGCCAGGAACAGCTCCTGGGAGGTGAGCCGCTGGGCGGCGTACTGCAGGTCGTTGAGGCGCCGGGCCAGCTCGCCGGGAGAGGGATCATGATGCATGATCACCTCCCGGGCCGCCCGTGGACGGTGGCCTTCCCGTGACGGGGTTGTGATCCACACGGCGTGCTCGCGCCGCGCATGGTTGCTGCAGCGTCATCCGGCTCCTTCCGGGGGTGGTGAGCGGGCGGGTGGACGTCGTACGACGGTGCCGCGAACCGAATCACCGTACTACTAAAAGTAATCACTCAGTAATGCATTGTGAGGACGTCATTGTCTTTCTTTGAAATTGCGCGCCGATGATGAGCGCCCCTCGCACCGGATCGGCCCGCTTTCCGTCATTCGTGAGCGAAAGCCGTAGGCGTCCATGGAAACGGCGGTGTCGGGCGTCAGGGGCACGACCTGCGCATCCGGGCCGACGAGTCGGCCGGGGAACCGCATCGGGAAGCACCCCGGCGAAAGGCGCCCGGTCTACCGCCGGATCGTCCCGCGACCGGTTGACCCGGCGCTTCCTGGGCAGGGGGCGGCGCATGATGACAGGTGACTTCTATGACTACTTCGAACTGCTCGGCGACGACGAGAAGGAGATCGTCCTTCGCGTGCGCGAGTTCATGGCGGAGAAGGTCGCGCCCATCGCCGACGAGGCGTGGACCAACGCCAGGTTCCCCCACCACCTGATCCCGGAGTTCGCCAAGCTCGACGTCGCGGGCCTGGCGTACCGGGGGGCGCGGAGCCTGCTGACCGGGTTCGTGGTGCTGGAGATGAACCGGGTGGACCCCTCGATGGGCACGTTCTTCGGCGTGCACAACGGATTGGCGATGGGCAGCATCCACCGGCTCGGCTCCGGGGAGCAGCGCGAGCGGTGGCTGGAGCCGATGGCGGCCATGGAGAAGATCGGCGCCTTCGCCCTGACCGAGCCCGAGGGCGGCTCCGACGTCGCGGCCGGGCTGCGCACGACGGCGCGGCGCGAGGGCGAGGTGTGGGTGCTCAACGGGGCCAAGCGCTGGATCGGCAACGCGACCTTCGCCGACCTGGTCGTCGTGTGGGCCAAGGACGAGGCCGACGGTCAGGTCAAGGGCTTCCTGGTGGAGAAGGGGACGCCGGGGTTCACCGCCACGAAGATCGAGAACAAGATCGCCCTGCGGACGGTGCAGAACGCCGACATCACCCTCACCAACTGCCTCGTCCCCGAGACCAACCGGCTGCAGGACGCGAACGGCTTCCGCGACACCGCCACGATCCTGCGCCAGACCCGCGGCGGCGTGGCCTGGCAGGCGGTGGGCTGCATGATGGGCGCCTACGAGCGCGCCCTGTCCTACGCCAAGGAGCGCGAGCAGTTCGGCCGCCCCATCGCCGGATTCCAGCTGGTCCAGGACCTGCTGGTACGCATGCTGGGCAACGTCACCTGCTCGCTGGGCATGGTCGTACGGCTGGCGCAGCTGCAGGACGCGGGCGTCTACAAGGACGAGCACTCGGCGATGGCCAAGGCCTTCTGCACCGCGCGCATGCGCGAGGCCGTGGGCTGGGGCCGGGAGATCATGGCCGGCAACGGGATCGTCCTGGACTACGGCATGGGCCGGTTCGTGGCCGACTCCGAGGCGATCTACTCCTACGAGGGGACCCGGGAGATCAACAGCCTGATCGTGGGCCGGGCGATCACCGGCGTCGGCGCCTTCGTCTGAGGCGGGTCCCACCCGGGCGATCGAGGCGTTCAGGCATCCCGCCGTCCCGGGAGCGCCGGCCTCGCCCGCTGGAACGAGGAGGCCGGTGAGGTCGCGGATCCGGGAATGTGACCGGCGTCACCGCCCGGGCCGCGAACCCTCCGGGACGGCCGGTGATCCAAAACGGTGTGAGACACACATTCCGCACCCTGATCGCGACCGGCGCCGCCGCGGCCGCCGTGCTGTCGGGCACCGCCGCTCACGCCGCGACGATTCCGGACTTCAAGAAGCCGAAGATCTTCGGCACGACCTTCCAGGCCGATCCCGGTCACGACTTCACCAAGGGCATCCACTCCCGCCGCGACGGCATCCTCCGCGGCTGGATCACCGCGGTGCGCGGCCGGGTCGCCGAGTACGAGCCGATCCGCTGGAAGCGGGACAAGCACACCGAGGGTTACTTCGTCGGCCCGCCCGAGGGCGACGTGCGCGCCTACGCCTCCCCCTTCGCCTCCGGTGTGCGCTATCTCAGCGCCTACGGATGCACGAGCGCCGGCGGCCTGACGGTCGACCGGCGCACCGGGCTGGGCGCCAAGCGCTGCTCCGGGAGCACGCTGATCAAGCGGGTCGAGAACGAGAAGCGACCGGCGCTCATCACGGTGTACCGCGGCAAGATCGTCCAGGTTCAGGAGATCTACACCCCCTGATGCCGGTGACGCCCGGCTCCGGCGCCGTCAGCGCCCGAGCAGGATCAGCCGCAACCGCCTGCGGGGCCGCTTGCGCCGGAACGCCGCACGCTCGTTGACCTGGGGAAAAGGGGCCTCCGGGACGGGGAGCGCGAGGAAGGCGCACAGCGGCCCCCAGCCCTGCCGGACGTCGAAGACCAGCAGCCGGTCGGGCGGGATCGCGGCCTTCACCTCGGCGACGTGCCGCTCGAAGACCGCCAGGACGTGGGCGCGGTCGTCGATGCGGCCGTCGAAGACGCGGTCCATGACGGTCGCCCTGGCCATGCGCGGGTAGAGCGCGAAGTCCGGGGCCCGCCACGCCACCAGCCGGCGCGTGATCCTGCGGTGCAGGGGCATCGGCCGCCGCTCCGCCAGGGCGCTTTCGAAGACGGTCTCGCTGACGCTGTCGTACCACCGGTCCGGGTCGCGGACGGTGAGGACGACCTTCGCGCCGGGATAGTGCTCGGCCAGCTCCCGCCAGTACGCCGCGGCGGGCCAGTCCACCGCCGCCGGGAACCCGTCGAACACCTCCTCCCAGTCCCGGCTGCGCCCCTCGCCGACGTCGAGCCACTGGCGGACCCGGTACGGCTGCGCGATGACCGTGGACATGTGATAGCAGGGGCCGTACCCCAGCATCTCCAGCGCCGCCTTCAGCGACGCCGTACCGGTCCTGCCGAAACCCGCGCCGATCACCTTCACCTGAACCTCCGCAGGGCGTCCGGGCCCGCGGGCCGGGAGGGTCTCGCGCCGTGCCCGCTCCCGGACTCCGGGCGGCACGTCTCTGATCCGTCTCTGATCCGCGCCGTCTACCGTCGAGTCAACCGACAATCCGGTTATATGCCGACATGTCGTGACGCGCCTATGGCAACCGGCCGCGGATCCCCGAGGATGCCGCGGCGACCCGCCCGCGACCAGAGGAGCCGATCATGCCCAGTCCGCGGCCAGAGGAAGCGATCGCGCGCGGCCCCGCCGATCCCCCCTTCCCCCACCCGCTGCTGGAGTCGCTGCGCAACGCGCCCGACAGCGCGGCTTTCGAGCACGGGCCCCGGACCGTCTCACGGGGCGAGCTGCTGGAGACGATACGGCGCCTGGCGGGGGCGATGCGCGGGGCCGGTCTGGGTCCCGGCCGCGCCCTGGCCGTCCGCACCGCCCTGACGCCGGAGGCGTTCGCCGCCCACATGGCCGCGCACGCGCTGGGCTGCCGCGTCGTGGGCGTGCGCCCCGGCTATCCCGCCGGGCAGCTCGCCCACGTCCTCGGCACGGGGATCGACGCCCTCCTGCTCGATGCGTCCACCCTCACCCCGGAGCTGCCGGCGGCCGCCGGGCCGGTCGCGGTGCTGTCCCTCGGACCCGCCGGTCCCGGTGCGGCCGACCTGCTGGCCGTACCGGACGACGGCAGTCCCCTGGCCGTCACCGCCCGTCCGGACGACGTGGCCGCCCTGACCTTCACCAGCGGCAGCACCGGGCGGCCCAAGGGATGCGCGATCACCTACCGGGCGCTGAGCGCGCACTGGGCGTGGCAGCCCCGGGCGTGGTCCCCGGTCGCCGCCGCCTTCGCCCGCGACTTCGAGCGTTACCTGCTGTTCGGCACCCTGGCCAGCATGGTGGTCCTGGAGTTCCTGGCCCCGTGCCTGCTGGGCGGCGGCACCGCGGTGATCCCCGAGGAGGACGGACGGCCGCTGTTCCCGTACGCGATCGAGCGCCACCGGATCACCGGCTCCATCATCACCGTCCCCCGGCTGGGCCGGATGCTCGGCCTGCTGCGGACCGAGCCGGTCGACGTCGGCAGCCTGCGCGCGCTGATGGTCTCCGGATCGCCGATCAGCCCGCGCCGGCTGGCGGCGGCGGCCGACCTGCTGGGGCCCGTGGTCTACCAGGGATACGGCCAGACCGAGGCCGGATCGATCTCGATGCTCACCCCCGCCGACATCGCCCGGGGACCGGAACGCGTGCTGGCCTCGGTCGGCCGCCCGCATCCGGGCGTCGAGATCAGCGTCCGGGACGGGGACGGCCGGCAGGCGGCCCCGGGGACGACCGGCGAGATCCACGTGCGCAGCCCGTACGTGATGGCGGGTTACTGGGGGCGGCCCGAGGAGACCCGCGACACCCTGCGCGAGGGCTGGCTGCGCACCCGCGACCTCGGCCGCCTGGACGGGGAGGGCCTGCTGTACCTGACCGGCCGCACCCGGGACGTGATCATGGTCAACGCGATGGTGGTCTACGCCGGCCCGATCGAGCAGGTGCTGGCCGGTCATCCCGACGTGGAGGAGGCGTACGTGGCCGGGGCGCCGGACGAGCGCACCGGGGAGGCCGTCCACGCCTTCGTCGTGGCGGCCCCCGGCCGGGTCCCGGACCGCGACGCGCTGGCCGCGCTGGTCCGCGCCGAGCTCGGCGAGGACAGCGTCCCCCTGACGGTCACCACGGTGCCCGGCGTCCCGCTCGCCCCCGGCGGCAAGCCGGACAAACGCGCCCTGCTGGAGCGGTACGCGAGCCCGGCGCCCTGAACGGCCCGCTCTGATAATTCTCTGAGAATGCCCCGCCACCATTGCGGTTGAAGGTTCAATCACATCGTCGTGACGGAGGTTCCCGTGCCGGACAACGACGTCCTGGACTATCTGGTGATCGGCGCCGGCCCGGCGGGACTGCAGCTGGGGTACTTCCTCGGCCGGGCGGGGCGCAGCTATCTGATCCTGGAGGCGGGTCCCGCGCCGGGCATGTTCTTCCGGACCTTCCCGCGCCACCGCAGGCTCATCTCGATCAACAAGAGGCACACCGGATGGCACGACCCGGAGCTCAACCTCCGGATGGACTGGAACTCGCTGCTGTCGGACGACCCGGACCTGCTGTTCACCCGCTACAGCGACCGCTACTTCCCCGACGCCGGCGACATGGTCCGCTATCTCGCCGACTACGCCGGCGCCTGCGCTCTGCGCGTCGCCTGCGACACGCGGGCCGTCCGCATCGCCCGCGCGCCCGGCGCGGGCCCGTTCCGGGTGACCGACCAGCGCGGCCGGACGCGTGAGGCGCGGCGGCTGGTCGTCGCCACCGGGGTCACCCGGCCCAACGTCCCGCCGATCCCGGGCGTCGAGACCGCCGAGCTGTACGGCACCGCCTCCACCGATCCGGCCGACTACACCGACCTGCGCGTGCTCGTCGTCGGCAAGGGGAACTCGGGCTTCGAGACGGCCGACAACCTCGTCGAGACGGCGGCGGTGATCCACGTCGCCGGGCCGCGCTCCGTCCGGATGGCGTGGCGGACGCACTACGTCGGGCACCTGCGCGCGGTCAACAACGGCCTGCTCGACACCTACCAGCTCAAGTCCCAGAACGCGCTGCTGGACGGCGAGGTCAGGCGCATCGAGCGGCAGGCCGACGGCTCCTACCTGGTGACGGTGAGCTTCGTCCGCGCCGAGGAGGTCACCAAGGACATCCCCTACGACCGGGTGATCGTCTGCACCGGCTTCCGGTTCGACGCCTCGATCTTCGACGCCGGGTGCCGGCCGGAGCTGGCGATCGGGGACAGGTTCCCCGCGCTGACCCCCGCCTACGAGTCGGTCGACGTCCCCGGCCTGCACTTCGCCGGGACGCTGACGCAGTCGCGCGACTTCAAGCACGGCACCAGCGGGTTCATCCACGGTTTCCGGTACGGCGTGCGCGCGCTGCACCGCATCCTGGAGCAGCGGCACCACGGCGTCCCGTGGCCCGGCCGCGAGCTGCCCGCCGAGCCGGGAGCGCTGGCGGCCGCGGTGCTGGAGCGGGTCAACCGCTCCTCGGCGCTGTGGCAGCAGTTCGGCCTGCTGGCCGACGTCGTCGTCCTCGGCGGCGACGGTACGGCGCGCTATCTGGAGGAGGTCCCGGTCGGCCTGCAGGGACCGCCGGTCGGCGACGGCGGCCACTTCGCGATCACGCTGGAGTACGGGCCGGACCACGACAAGGCCGACCCCTTCGACGTCTCGGTCGGCCGGATCCGGCAGAGCGACGCCGGGCGTGCGGACGAGGGCCACTACCTGCATCCGGTGGTGCGGCACCACCGGCCGGGGGCGCCGACGGCGGTGCACCACGTCACCGAGAACCTGGAGAACGAGTGGACCTCCCGGGAGGTCCACCTCGAACCGCTCCGGGCCTTCTTCGCCCGCCGGACCGCCCCGATCCCGGCATGACGGGCGGGGCGGGATGGACACCCTGGCGCCGGGCACCCTGCGCGAGTTCGAGGCCGCGGCCCGCGCCCGCCTCGACCCGGCGCACTACGACTACTTCGCCGGCGGGGCCGGCGACGAGGTGACCCTGCGGGCCAACGAGGCCGCGTTCGAGCGGCTGACGCTGCTGCCGCGCGTGCTGCGCGGCGGCGCGAAACTCCGGACCGGCGTGACCCTGCTCGGTTGCCGCGCGGCCGTGCCCGTGCTGGTGGCGCCGACCGCCTTCCACCGGCTCGCCGACCCCGAGGGCGAGCGGGCCACGGCGCGGGCGGCCGCCGCCGCCGAGACGATCATGATCGTGAGCATGGCCGCCACCGTCGCCGTCGAGGACGTGGCCGCGGCGGCGCCGGGGGCCCGGCTGTGGTTCCAGCTCTACCTCCAGCCGGACATGGCCTTCACCGAGAGGCTCGTCCGGCGCGCCGAGGCGGCCGGCTGCGCGGCGCTGGTCGTCACGGTGGACTCGCCGGTCCTGGGCCTGCGGGACCGTGACCGGCGCAACGGCTTCCTGGACCTGCCGCCGGGCCTGTACTGCGAGAACATGCG
The DNA here is from genome assembly GCF_016863195.1 of Paraplanobispora takensis. Taxonomy (GTDB): domain Bacteria; phylum Actinomycetota; class Actinomycetes; order Streptosporangiales; family Streptosporangiaceae; genus Planobispora; species Planobispora takensis. The sequence continues at coordinate 49,425 of NZ_BOOK01000050.1, forward strand.
CGACGGCGGGCGGGTGCGGCCGGTCGTCCTGTCCCCGGAGATCACCTGGGAGCACATCGGCCTGCTCCGGGAGATGACGGCGCTGCCGATCGCGCTCAAGGGCGTCCTGCACCCCGCCGACGCGCGCCTGGCGCTCGACCACGGCGTGGCGGCGCTGCTGGTCTCCAACCACGGCGGCCGTCAGCTCGACGCCGTCCCCGCCGCCGTCGACGCGCTGCCGGAGATCGCCGCCGCCGTCGGCGGAGCCGTACCCGTGCTGCTGGACGGAGGCGTGCGCCGCGGCACCGACGTCCTGAAGGCGCTGGCGCTGGGCGCGGACGCGGTCGCGGTCGGCCGCCCGGTGGTCTGGGGCCTGGCGGCCGGCGGCGAGCGGGGCGCGGCCCGGGTGCTCGGCCTGCTCCGCGAGGAGATCGAGCACGCGCTCACCCTGTGCGGCTGCACCTCGATCCACGACCTCGGCCCGGACATGGTGCGCGTCCACGGCGCGGGACCGGGCACGGCGCGCGTCCGCGACCCGGGACCGGACGGCGGGCCCGGCGCGGCGTGGCGGTCACGGTGAACGCGCCGGGCAGGGCGGTGGCGGCGGCGCTCGCCGCGTCCGCGGCGGTGAGCCTGCCGTGGTGGCTGCCCGGCAGGATCGTGGCGCTGCGCATGCGCCTGTTCGCCCGCGTCAACGGGGACGAGGGCATCCCCGTCCCCGGTGACCTGGTGGGCGTCGAGCGTTTCACCGAGGTCTACTCCCACCCGGCGGCCGGGGGCAGGAGCCGGGGGGCCGCGCTGTCGGACCTGTTCTGGTACTGGCTCTCACCCGGCGCCGAGGTGCACCAGGAGCACCTGGAGGCGGGCGGGCGCTACGACGAGGTCGCCCGCGCCACGCGCGGTTTCCTGGCCGTGCCGCGGGCGGAGGCCGAGGAGCTCGCCCGCCGCTGCGTGGCCCGGGCCCTGCCGGAAGTGCGGGGGCCGGACGGGCGGGGGCCGGAGGCACGGGGGACGGTCCGGTTGCGCGATCTGATGATGCCGGTCTGGGCGGAGTTCGCCTACGAGCTCGTCTTCGGCGAACGCTGCCCGCGGGCGGCGCGCGACCTGATCACCGCCGGTGCCGGCGACGTCGTCACCGCCCTGAAGTGCTGCGGGCTGCGGCACATGGACCGGCGCGACCGGCTGACCCGCTATCTCCTCGGCCGCCTGCCCGAGGTGCGGCGCCCCCTGCCGGCCGGGCTGACGGACCGGGAACGGGCGCTGTACCTGCAGGGCGTCTTCTTCACCACCGCGGTCGTCCAGCTGTCGGAGGCCGTGGCGCACCTGCTGATGGTCCTGGCGCAGCACCCGGACTCGCAGGCCAGGGTGCACGCGGGCGACGCACGCCACCTCGACCTGGTGATGGCGGAGACGCTGCGGCTCTATCCGCTCTTCGGCGTCGCCCACCGCATCACCACCGGCGCCATCCCGCTCGACGGGCGCACGACGATCCCGGCCGGCTCGGTGCTGTGCTTCGACTACCCCGCCTTCCACCGCTCGGGCCCGGCCGATCCCGGCCGATTCGACCCTGGCCGATTCGACCCCGATCGTTCCGGCCCCGATCGTTCCGGCCCCGATCGTTCCGGCCCCGGCCGGTCCGCGGCCGGGGAGCCCAACCACATCCCGTTCGGCGTGGCCGCCAACCGCCCCTGCCCGGCCTGGCGGCTGGCGCCGATCGTCATGCGCGTCGCGGCCCTGGAGGTCCTGCGCAGGTACGCCCTCGCCTCCACCGCCTCCCACACCCGGTCCCTGCCCAACCGCGGGCCGTGCCTGCTGACCCCCCGGGGCGCCGCCGTACGGCCCGGCCGCCGCGCGGTACTGCTGCTGTCCATGCGGGTCCGCGACCGCTGGGAGGACCTCTGGCGCAGCCTCCTGCAACTCGTCCTCGGCACCTACATGGTCTGGGACGCGCGCCGCCAGCGGCTGTGCGAGCGCCACTTCGCGGGCGCCGCACCCCCGGGCCGAACCTCTGACGGAGACAAGCCATGCCCGCTCTGACCGGGGCCGCAGCCGCCGACCCCGACCTCGAACTGATCCTCAAGGTGCTGCCCGCCCTGGTCGTCATCCTGCTGACCTCGGCGGTGTGCGGCCGCCTGGCGCTCACGGTGATGCAGCCGCGCGTCCTCGGCGAGATGATCGCCGGCGTCCTGCTCGGCCCGACGCTGTTCGGATGGCTGTTCCCCGAGGTCCAGGCCGCCCTGTTCCCACCGGAGATCAAACCGATCCTGTACGTGCTGAGCACCATCGGGCTGACGCTGTACATGTTCCTGGTGGGCGCCGGGATCGATCACGGCGCGAGCCCGCCGGGCGAGGTCCGCCGGGCCGTGGCGCTGGCGGGCTCGGGGATCCTCCCCTCCATGCTGCTGGGCTGCGGCGCCGGGTTCCTGCTGTACGGCACGCTCTCCCGCCCCGACGTCAGCCCGCTGGAGTTCGCCCTGTTCGTCGGCGGCGCACTGTCGCTGACGGCGTTCCCGATGCTGGCCAGGATCCTGTACGAGCGAGGGCTGGAGAACTCCCCGATCGGCCGGCTCACCCTGCTGGCGGCCTCCGTCGACGACGCCCTCGCCTGGTGCCTGCTGGCCGTGCTGTCGGCGATGCACCTGGGATCGGGGGCGCACGGCGCGCTGCCCACCATCGCCCTGACGGCGGTGTTCGCTGTGGTGATGCTGAAGATCGTCGCCCCGATGCTGCGCCCGCTGGGCAGGAGCGTCGCGCTGACCGGGCGGATCGGCCCGACCGGCATGTACGTCGTCGTCCTGGTGCCGCTCACGGCGGGCTGGCTCACCGACTGGATCGGCGTGTACGCGGTCTTCGGCGGGTTCTTCGCCGGGCTGGCGATGCCGCGCGACCCGGCCTTCCGCCGGGCGCTGCACGGCCGGATGATGGACCTCGTCTCGACCCTGCTGCTGCCGGTCTTCTTCACCTTCTCCGGGCTGAACACCCGGCTCGGCGGCATCACCGGCGGCGCCATGCTCCTGGCGTTCGCGACGGTCCTGGGCGCGGGCTTCTGCGGCAAGTACTTCGGCTGCTCGCTGACGATGAGGGCCATGGGGTTCGGCTGGCGCGAGTCCTACGCGGTGGGCGCGCTCATGAACGCGCGGGGGCTGATGATCCTCATCTTCATCAACATCGGCCTGGCGCAGGGCATGATCACCTCCGAGCTCTTCGCCATGCTCGTGCTGGTGGCCGTCATCACCACCGGCGGGGCGCTGCCGCTGTACAAGCTGGCGCTGCCGGAGCGCCACGAGCGCGCCCGGCGCGCGGCGCCCGGGGCCCCCGACCGTGAGCCGGTCCCCTCCGGCCCGCCGCGGCCGTCCGGTTGAGCCCCCGCCGTCGTCCGCCCGGCCCCGGCGCGCCCTGCGGCCGTCCGCCCCGCCGGACCCTGGTAATTCGGCGGTGGGGATGCAACGGTTGGTGGGTGGCTGGGACATCGGGCACAGCCGGCCCGCACTCCCGTCGGCTGCTGCTGATCGAAGACGACCGCGAGCTCGGGCGGATGCTGGTCGAGGTGTTCACCGAGCAGGGATACACCGTCGACCTGGCGCTGGAGGGGCAGCGCGGCCTGCACCTGGGACTGAGCCGCACCTACGACGCGATGATCGTCGACCGCGGACTGCCCGCGGTCGACGGGATCGACCTGCTGCTGCGGCTGCGGCGGCGGGCCGTCACCACGCCGGTGCTCGTGCTCACCGCCTTCGGCAGCCTCGCCGACCGGGTCGCCGGGCTCGACGCGGGCGCCGAGGACTATCTGGTCAAGCCGTTCGAGCTCGACGAGCTGCTGGCCAGGGTGCGGGCGCTGCACCGCAGGCACCTGGACCAGGCGGGGCTGCTGCCGCTCGGAACGGGATGGCTGGATCCCGAGGCCCACCTGGTACGGCTGCCGGCCGGCGGGCAGGTGGCGCTGTCCGGCCGGGAGTGCCGGCTGCTGCGCGAGCTCGCGGCCCGTCCGCGGCAGGTTCACACGCGAAGTTCACTGCGACAGCGGGTCTTCGACGGTGCCGACACGGAGTCCGTCGTGGACACCTACGTCTACTACCTGCGGAGCAAGCTGGGGGCGGGCGTCGTATGCACGGTACGAGGCGTGGGATACCGGCTGGGCGAGCTGTAGGGGGACCTCCCGCCAGGGGGCGTCCGCCCGATCCCGAGCGGCGGCTGCTGATCCGCGCCCGCCGCCGGATCACCCTCCAGGTGGCGGGCGCGTTCTCCGTGCTGCTCGCCCTCGTCGCGACGACGGTGTACTGCGTCACCGTCAACGGCCAGGAGGCCTCCGCGCGGCGCGGGCCCGCCGCCGTGACGGAGCGCTACCAGGCCGCGGCGGCCGAGCGCTACCAGGGCGCCGAGCGGGACCGGCTGCTGCGCACGCTCATCGCCGCCGAGGCCGCCGGGCTGCTGGCCGCGCTGCTGATCGGCCAGGGTCTCTCCCGCAGGGCGATCGCCCCGCTGGGCGAGGCCCTGACCCGCCAGCGCCGCTTCACCGCCGACGTCAGCCACGAGCTGCGCACGCCGCTGACCCGCCTGCACACCCGGGCCCAGCTCGTCGCCTGCCGGCTGCGGCGCGGCACCGACCCGGCCCTGGTCATGGACGACGTGGACCAGCTGGTCTCCGGCACCCGGCAGCTGGGCGAGGTGGTGGAGGACCTGCTGCTGGCGGCCCAGCTCAAACAGGCGCGCGGGTCGTTCGGCCCCGTCGACCTCGCCGCGCTGGCCGAGGAGCTGGCCGCGGCCGAGGCGGCCCGCGCCCGGGAGCGCGAGGTGACGATCGAGGTGCGCCGCCAGGACGCCGGCGACCACATCGTGCGCGGGGCGCAGCCGGCGCTGCGCCGGGTGATCTCGGCGCTCCTCGACAACGCCCTCGGCCACACCGGCGCGGGCGGCCACGTCTGGATGACCCTCTCCGGCGACCCGCGCACGGTCCAGCTCACCGTCAGGGACGACGGCGTGGGCCTCGACCCCCGCGACGCCGAACGCCTGTTCACCCGGTTCGTCGGCGGGGGCAACGGCGACCGGCGGGGTTTCGGCCTCGGTCTCGCCCTGGCCCGCGAGGTGGTGGACGGCCACCGCGGCACGATCACCGCCGACGGCCGGCCGGGGGCGGGGGCGGTGTTCACCGTCCGCCTCCCCGCGGCCGGCGGCGGCGGGGACGGGCGGCCGCCGGCCGGCTGAGGTCAGCGCGCCGTACCGTGCCGGCCGGCGAGCGCGTGTCCCGTGGTGACGTCGACGTGGGAGGGCACGGTCTCGTGGCGGTCGCCCACGCTCAGGGTGCCGGTCGGCTCGAACATCAGTATCGAGGCCCCGCCGGAGGAGGACGGCCGGTGCTCGACACCCCGCGGGACGACGAACACCGCCCCTCTGGGAAGGGTGACGGTCCGCTCCGCCGCGGAGGCGCCGTCGCCCTCGCGCAGGCTGATGTCCAGTTCGCCGTCCAGCACCAGGAAGAACTCGTCGGTGTCGTCATGGGCGTGCCAGACGTGCTCGCCCTCGACCTTGGCGATCCGGACGTCGTAGTCGTTCACCCGCGTGACGATCCGCGGACTCCACAGGTCGGTGAAGGTGGCCAGTGCAGCCTGCAGTTCGATCGGTTCGTTGCTCACCCGGTCACCATGCCCGCTGGCCGGACGGAACGGCGAGTGCTAGGAATCGCATATGTCGCAAGGATCCTCGCACCGGATCGTGATGATCGTCGGCTCCGGCTCGAACCCGTTCGAGCTGGGGGTGGCCACCGAGCTGTTCGGCCTGCGCCGTCCCGAACTGGACCGGCCGTGGTACGACTTCGGCCTGTGCGCCGCGGGCGGCGAGGTGGTCATGCACGCCGGGTTCTTCACCATGTCGGGCGTCGCCGGGCTGGAGGCGGTCGAGCGCGCGGACACGGTGATCGTGCCCAACCGGCCCGACCCGGAGGTCTCGCCGGACCCGGCGGTCCTGGACGCCGTCCGGCGCGCCGCCGGGCGCGGCGCCCGGCTGGTCAGCTTCTGCACCGGCGCCTTCGCCCTGGCGGCCGCGGGCGTGCTCGACGGCCGCCGGGCCACCACGCACTGGCGCTGGGCCGAGCTGTTCCGCTCCCGCTTCCCCGCCGTACGGCTTGAGCCGGACGTGTTGTTCGTGGACGACGGCGACGTGCTGACCTCCGCCGGCAGCGCCTCCGCGCTCGACCTGGGTCTGCACCTGATCCGCCGCGACCACGGCGCCGAGGTCGCCAACGCGGTGAGCCGGAGGCTGGTGTTCGCCGTCCACCGCGACGGCGGGCAGCGCCAGTTCGTCGAACGCCCGGTGGCCGGTGCGCCGGACGTCTCACTGGCGCCCCTCCTGCGCTGGGCACAGGAGAACCTGGACCGCCCGCTGACTGTCGCCGACCTGGCGGCCCGGGCCGCCGTCAGCCCGGCGACCCTGCACCGGCGCTTCCAGGCCGAGCTCGGCACCACCCCGCTGGCCTGGCTCACCGCCGAACGCGTCTGCCTGGCCTGCAGGCTCATCGAGCGCGGGGAGACCAGGCTGGAGGCGGTGGCCAGGGCCAGCGGCCTGGGCAGCGCCGCCAACCTGCGCGCGCAGATGCGGCGGCAGACCGGCCTCAGCCCTTCGGCCTACCGGGCCCGGTTCGCGCGGGTCGGCTGAGCGTCATCACACTCCGCAGGCATTCATATACTTCTCAATCAGTACGAAAAGCCATAAATCGTACATAAAGCCGCTTTACCCTTTTCGCTAGGCAGCGCCCCCGGGAACGCGGCTCCTCGCCCCACCACAAGGACAGCCATGTATCCCCAGCCCGTAGCAACCATGCCGCATGCGCCCGTACGGCCGATCCGTCCCGTCGGCGGACTGGCGATCACCGTCATCACCCTCCTGGGCTTCACCGCGCTCGCCGACCTGTTCGCCCTGGCCGCCGCCTTCGAACGAATCCCCGTCCTGTCCGCCCTCATGGAGGATCCCTACTCGGTGGAGACGGCCAAGGCGGAGGCCAGTGACATTCTCAATGCGTTGAGCTCACTGGCACAGATGGCGACCTACCTCATCACCGCGGTCGTCTTCGTGATCTGGCTGTTCCGGGCCCGCTCCAACGCCGAGGCCATGATGGACGTCCCGCACCGCCGCCACGCCGCCTGGATCGTCTTCGGCTGGGCCATGCCGATCGCCGGCTTCTGGTTCCCCCGCCAGATCGTCGACGACATCTGGACGACCTCCCGGCTGGGCGCCAGGGGCATCACCACCCTGTCGGGGCTCACCCTGAGCACCATCCGCCGCCCTGGGTTGGTACTGGCCTGGTGGCTGCTGTGGATCACCGGCGCGATCGTGCCCACCGCCGTCTACTTCTACCTCATGCTCGGCAAAGACCTGGAGTCCGATCTCCTGGCCGCCAAGAGCGAGGCCCTCTTCGCCGCACCGACCCTGGCCTGCGCCGTCCTGGCCGCGGTGATCGTCTGGAAGATCACCGACTTCCAGGAACGCCGCCGCCAGGCAGGCCCTCTGTTCCACTGATGAGAAAGAGGCGTCCGGCATCGGCCGCTTTCCAAAACTGTTTGGAGTGTTATATTCAAAACCAAACAGTGGAGGTCGGGCCATGGTCACTCTCACGTCTCCCCGCTCCCTCGACCCCGCCGCGCCGGGGCGGCGGCGCCGGCTGGTCCTGACGGCCGCCGGCCCGGTGTTCCTCCTGCTCATCCCCCTGGCCCTGTTCGGCCTGTACGGCGAGCACCTTCCGGACCGCCGCCCCGGGCAGGGCTGGTCCGCCGGACACGCCGTCGTCGTGATGGTCTACTTCGAGGCGATACTGCTCATCACCTTCCTGCGCTACCGGCATCTGCCCCGGGTCCAGCGGGTCCTGGTCGCCCTCGCCTTCTTCCTCGGCCTGTCGGTGCCGGTGACGGAGACGTTGTCGATGCTCGCGGCGGCCTCGGGCGCGACCGCCCGGCCCGGCTGGCACCTGGTGGTGGAGATCGCCGTCAGTGTGGGAGCGCCCGCGCTGGGCTGGGCGCTGGCGGGCCCGCTGCCGCCGTCGCCGGAGGCCACCGCCGCACCGCCGCCACACGTCCCCGCCATGGCGCTGGGCCCCCGGCAGCGCGCCGTGTTCACCGCCTCGGCCTGGTCGGTGCGCAGGCTGGCGGCGGCCGCGGCGCCGGCCGCGCTCACCGCGTACGCCGCCTCCGGAGACCCCCGCTCGTGGCAGGGCCCGGCGATGCTGGCGCTGTGGACGCTGTTCGAGGCCGCGCAGGCACGCACCCGCCTGCAGATCGACGGCTCGGGAGTCACCGTGCGCGTCCCCTGGCTGCCCGCCCTGCGGCGGACGGCGCCCTACGCGTCGATCCGGTCCGCCGAGGCCAGGGCAGAGGCCCCCGCCGGACGCTACAGACTGGACGACAGCCCGGCGGGCTGGGGCGTCGTCAGCGGGAGGGCGCCGGTGCTCGCTCTGGCCCTGGCCGACGGCCGCCGGTTCGTCTACTCCACGCGCGAGGCGGAGACCGCCGCCGCCCTGGTCAACGGATGGCTGCGCAGGCTACGACAGCCGGAGACGACACAGTGCTGATCACGATCGACCCCTCCTCGGCCCGGCCGCTCGCCGACCAGGTGGCCGACTCCGTCCGCGCCGCGCTGGCGTGCGGCACGGCCGCCCCCGGCGACCGGCTCCCCTCCGCCCGCACCGTGGCCGCCGCCCTCGGCATCAACCTGCACACCGTCCTGCGCGGCTACCAGCAGCTCCGCGACGAGGGCCTGATAGAGCTGCGCCGCGGCCGCACCGCCGTCATCACCGGCGCGGCCGACCAGCTCCGTCTCCGGCTCTCCGCGGCGGCCGAGGAGTTCGTCAGGGCCGCCCGGCGGACCGGAGCCTCCGACGAGGAGGCACTGGCCGCGGTCCACCGGTCGCTTCGGCGATGACGGGAGGATGCGGCTCTCCAGCGCGGCGGCGTCCTCAGCCGACAGATGCGGCATGAACCGCGCCGGACAGCAGCAGGATCGCCTGCGGCGTCAGACCTCGCATGCGGCTTCGCGGGGAAGGGTGCCGGAATCCTGTTCGAGCCGACCTCCTTGACTATGTAGATCACAAAGGTCGTCCGCACGACCCGAACCGGTCAGCGGGGCACCGCGGCGCGGTCGAGGAACCGGCGCAGCCCGTCGCGCACCCCGTCGGTCGGCACGGTGGCGGCGAAGCAGGCGGCCTCGACCGCCAGTCCTTCGTCGATCGGCAGGTTGACGCCCCGGGTGACCGAACGCAGGCAGGCCGCCACGGCCGTCGGCGCGTGCCGGATGATCCGGGCCGCCAGGTCCCGCGCGGCGGCGAGGAGATCGCCGGCGGGGACGACGGCGTTGACCAGGCCGATCTCGGCGGCCCGCGCGGCGGGGATCGGGTCCCCGGTCAGGATCATCTCCAGGCCGCGCTTGCGGCCGACGTGGCGCGGCAGCCGCTGGGAGCCGCCGAACGGCGGGGGGAAACCGAGGGCGATCTCGGGCTTGGCGAACGTCGCGTGCCCGGCGGCGATCGCCAGCGGAGCGGCCTCGACGATCTCGCAGCCGCCGCCGTAGGCCAGGCCGTTGACCGCGGCGATCACCGGCTTGGGGAACTCCTCGATCCGCCGGGTCAGCGCGTGACCGCGCCGGACGATCTCGCGGAGAGCGCGCTCGGTCCCGCCCGCGATGCTCCCGGCCAGAGACGGGATGTCCGCGCCCGCGCTGAACGCCCTGGGACCGGCCCCGGTCAGGACGACCGCGCGGGCCGAGTCGTCGGACTCGATGCGCTCGAGCGCGGCCAGCAGCGTGTCGATCGTCGGATAGTCGAGCGCGTTGAGCTTGCGCTCCCGGTCGATGGTGATCGTGATCAGGCTGTCGTTCTGCCCGATGTGGACGGTCATGCGCTCGGGACTCCGTTCGCTGGGGGTCGGCCGTACCGAGCCTAGGAGCCGTAATCTGGGACGATCGAATAATCGTCCTAGATACAGCAGCGTCCCGGCTTCAGGGGGTCCGGCATCCGGTCACCGCTCTACAAGGCCATCGTCGAGGAGTTCGCCGCGGCGATCCGCTCCGGCGCGCTCCCGGCGGGCGCCCGCCTTCCGGCGCACCGCGATCTCGCGCGGGAGCGGCGGATCGCACTGGCCACGGCCACCCGGGTCTACGCCGAACTGGCCGCGATGGGGCTGGTCGCGGGCGAGCCGGGGCGCGGGACGTTCGTCCGGCACCAGGCGGGCTACGACGGGCCGGAGCCCTCGCGTGCCCTGCCGGTGCCGCGCGTGGCCGACCTGTCGTTCAACCAGCCGCTGGCCCACGGCCAGGCCGACCGGCTGCGCCTGGCGCTGCGGGCCCTCTCCTCCTCGGGTGAGATCGAGTCGCTGCTCCGCCAGCACCCGCCGGGCGGGCGCCCGCACGACCGCGCGGTCGTGGCCACCTACCTGCTCGATCGCGCGATCGACGCCGCACCGGCCGACGTCGTGCTGACCGGCGGGACCCAGCAGGCGCTCGACTGCGTGCTGCGCGCGCTCACCCGGCCGGGCGACGTCCTGGCCGTCGACGCGCTCAGCTACCCGGGCATCAGGCTGCTCGCCTCCCAGCACGGCCTGGAGCTGGCCCCCGTCCCGGTGACACCGACCGGCCCGGACCTCGGCGCGCTGGAGCGGCTGTGCCGCGTGCGGCGCGTCCGTGCGATCTACGCGATCCCCACGGTGCACAACCCGCTGGGCTGGGTGCTCGACCGGGAGCAGCGGCTGCGGCTGGCCGCCACGGCGCGCGCCCACGACTGCGTGATCATCGAGGACGGCACCTACGCGTTCCTGGAGGCCGCGCCGCCCCCTCCGCTGCGGACGCTCGCCCCCGAACGCACCTGCTACGTCGCCGGCCTGTCCAAGAACGTCGCGACCGGACTCCGGTTCGGCTTCGCCGTGGTGCCCGCCCGGCACGTCGCAGCCGTCACCAGGAGCCTGCGGGCGGCCTCGTGGGGCGTGCCGGGTCTCGTCGTCGCGCTCGCCACCGGCTGGATCGCCGACGGCACGGTCGCGCGGCTGGAGCGGGACCGCCGCGAGGACGCCGCCGCGCGGCAGGACATCGCCCGGGCCGCGCTGGCCGGCATGGACCTCACGGCGCACCCCGTCTCCTACAGCGTGTGGCTCGGCCTGGAGCCGCACCAGCGTCCCGACCACGTCGCGGCGCTCCTCGCACGGGAGGGGATCCTCGTCTCCACCGCCGACGCGTTCGCCACCGGCCCCTCCCGTCCCCGCGCCCTCCGGCTGGCGCTGGGCACGCCGCCGCTGGACGGGCTCGGGCCGGCGCTGCGCCGCCTGCGCTGTGCGATCGAGGCGATCCCGCCGTGACGGGCCGCCGGTCCGGCGCGGAGACCGGCAGCGTGACGGACGTGCCCGCCGAGCGCGGGCCCGGCACGAGAGCCGCAGTGTGGCGGACGTGCCCCCCTTGAGGGGCCGGCGCCCGCGAAGGCTCACGGGGCCCCTTCAGCACACCTTCACGTACGGCGTGTCGCCGCCCACGTGCTCCTGCCACTCAGCGGACGTCAGCGAACGGCCCGCCCGCCCGCACACCTCGGCCAGGGCGCGCCGGGGATCGAGCGGCAGGCTCTGGAAGCCTCCGTCCGGGCCGAGCATGTACAGCGTGCCGCCGTCCCGGGAGAAGGCGGCGAAGGGCGCGTCCACGCCGTAGTCCGTCTCCCCGTCCACGGCGGCTCCCTGCGGCGCGCCGAGCTGCTGACCGGTGGCGACGTCGAACAGGGTGACCTGGGTGCCGTGCGCGACGGCGAGGATGCTCCCGTCGGGAGAGAACTTCGCGTTCCGCGCCCGGCCGGGCAGCCGGAACAGCTGCCCGGCCGGTTTCCAGGTCCGGGTGTCCCACAGGGTCACCGCCCTGGTGCCGTACGGCGAGACGGCCAGGGAGCCGGTGGGGGCGAGCACCATCCACTCCCGGGCGAGCGTGCCGGGCCCCTTCTCCCGCGGCAGCACCTTCCCGGCGCGCAGGTCGATCACGTCGACCCCGCCCGGATCCGCGGTGACCAGAGTCGTGCCGTCGGGGCTGAAGGACAGCGCCCCTGCGGCGACCGGCCGGAACCGCTTGACGACTTTCCCGCGGCCGAGATCGACGACCTCGACGCTTCCCCCGCCGTGGTAGTCGTTGGGCAGGCCGGCGCTGACCGCCAGGAGGCGGCCGTCCGGGCTGATCTCCAGATCGGTCTTCTCGGCGCCGCCGAGTTCCAGCTCGACCTCGCGCAGCCGGCGCCGGGTGGCCACGTCCCACAGCTCCACCCCCTCGACCGAGTTGTTCATGAAGCTGGTCGCCAGGGTGCGCCCGTCCGGGGTGACGGCCAGGCCCACCTCCTCGGACTCGTCGCCCGTACCGACTCCGATCTTCAGATCCCTCTCGGTGAGCGCGGGCGGCGACCAGGTACGGACGGTCCCGTCGGTCACCCCGAACAGGGTGTCCGCGGCGGAGCGCACCCGGGTGACATCGGTCCGCGCGCGCGGCGGGCGTGTCTGGCGGCCGATGTCGTAGACGGTGACCTGTCCCGAATCGTCCAGCACGGTCAGCATCCGGTCGTCGGCGCTGATCCTCGGCGGTCCGGCGACGCCGGAGGTCATGGTAAGACGGAGCAGCTGGACGGCGTCGCTCAGCCGCCACAGCAACAGGGTGGACCGCCCCGACTCGGCGCCGAAGGTGATCAGGAACTCACCGTCGGCGCTGAAGACCGCCTCGCCGCCCGCGCCTTCGAGCTCCCGCTCATCCCACGCGCCGTGCGACAGGTCCCACAACCGCACCTTCCCCTCACGCTCCACGGCGGCGATCTCGCCGTCGGGTGAGAAGGCCAGCACCTGGTCGGCGAGGTCGCCGGGGAGCTGTTTCTTCTCCACCGGGCCGTCCCCGGGGAAGGTCCGCAGCTTCCCTGCGCCGGAGTTGTCGCCGACCACGCCGAAGCGATCCCCCGGCCCCAGGACCGCGTCACCCACCTCCGTGACGCCCGAAGGCGCATCCTGCGGCAGCTCCAGCTTGCGGCGCGTGACGTTCCACAGTCCGCGGAACGGCCCGCCCACGTTCTCGTGCACGTGCAGGTAGCCGCCGCCCGGGCTGAAACGCAGCTCACTGGGATCGCCCCCGCTCCCCCCGTCCGCCCGGAAGCTCCGGGGAAGCGACGGGCCGCCGCCCAGGGGCTTTCCGGTGCGCAGGCTCCACAGCCGGACACCGTCCCCGCCGAGGGCCAGAGTGTCGCCGTCCGGGCCGAGCGCGGCGCTGGAAGGGCCCCTGCCGACCCCGGTGAACGTCGTGATCGTCTTGCCGGTCCGCACGTCGTACGCGGTCACCCTGTCGCCGCCCGCGCTGACCAGCACCCGGCCGTCCTCGCTCAGCGCGCGTCCGGTGTTGGCCGCAACCGGGTCGGTGAAGACGTGCCGCTGCTGCTGACCGAGGGAGCCGAACACCGCCGCCCTGGCCTCGGGGACGTCCGCGACGCGGTAGGCGGCGACGCTCAGCAGCATCGCCTTGGCCGGGTCGCGGTCACGGAGCGCGTCGGCCTGCAGGGCCAGCCGCCGGGCGGTGACCTGCGCGCGCTGCTCGGCCAGCCGCCGGTCGCTCTCGTCGCTCCTGCGTGACTGCTGCCAGGCGAGTGCGCCGCCCGTGAGCGAGGCGACGAGCAGTACGGCCATGCCCGCGCTCACCAGCCTGCGCCGCCTGCGCCGCTGCAGGGAGCGGGCCCTGCTCGTCCGGACGAACTCCGTCTCGGTGGGATTGAGCCGCACCCGGGCGGAGGAGGTCCAGGTCAGTGCCGCGTGCAGGGCGCTGCCCTGCAGGAGGTCCTCGGGGTGGTGCCCGTTGGCCGCCCAGTGGTAGGCGGCCTCGCCGAGCCGGCGATGGCGGCCGATCGCCTCGTGGTCGGCGCTGATCCACTCGTGCAGCCGCGGCCAGGCGTGCAGGAGCGCCGCCTTGCCCATGGTGACCGTGCCGGCCGTGACCCGGACGAGCGCGGCCTGCTCCAGCTCGGTCAGCACCTGCCGGGCGGGATCGGGCAGGCCCTCGGTCAGCTCGCCGAGCCCGGCGGCGCGCGGCAGCTGCGTGTCGTCGCGCACGTCCACCAGGCGCAGCAGCATGTCCCGCATCATGTCGCGCCCGGCCGGCGGCAGCCCGGCGTAGACCTGCTCGGCGACCACGCCCAGAGGGGGCTCGGCGGCCAGGGCGTCCGGAGGCCGTACTCCCGTCGCGGCCTGCGCGCCGTCCGACAGCAGGTCCTCCCCGGCCGGCGGGGCGCCGCCGCCGAGCAGTGCGAGCAGCAGTTGCTGCGCCGAAGGACGCGAGGCCGGTTCCTTCGACAGCGCCGCGCCGACGAGGTCGCGCAGCTTGCCCGGCAGCATGCCGAGGTCGGGATCGTGGGTCAGCAACCGGTTGATCACCGCGACCGGCGCGGGACCGGTGAACGCGTCACGGCCGGTGGCGGCGAACAGCACCACCGCGCCCCAGGCGAACACGTCCGCGGCGGGCTCCGCCTGGCCGCCCGCGAACAGCTCGGGCGCCATGTACGAGGGGGTGCCCATCAGCTCCTCGGTGGTGGCCGCCGAGGCGTCCGAGGTCCGGGCGATGCCGAAGTCGATGACCCGGGGCCCGTCGGGGCCCAGCAGCACGTTCTCCGGTTTCAGGTCGCGGTGCACCACGTGCGCCTGGTGGATGGCGGCCAGCGCGGTGGCGATGCTGATCGCCAGCCGGTGCAGGGCGTCGCCGTCCAGGGGTCCTTCCTGGTTCACCGCCCGGCGCAGGCTCGGGCCCGGGACGAACTCGCTGACGATGTACGGCCGCTCGCCCTCGAGGTCGTGGTCGATCACGCGGGCCGTGCAGAACGGGGGAACCCGCCGCAGCGCCCGGACCTCCTTGCCGAAGCGCCGCCGGAAGGCGGGGTCGCCCACGAGGTGCGGGTGCAGCAGTTTGACGGCGACCCTGTTGGCGGCGGCGTCGTAGGCCTCGAAGACCACACCCTGCCCGCCCGACCCCAGCCGCGTCGCCGGCCAGTAATCCCCCAGGCGTACCGGGTCCCCCGAGCGCAAGCCTTCTGTTTCCACGCACCCTTAGATGCATGATCGGCCCGGCCGGTTGTCGTGGAGATCGGCCGGGCCGTACGGGTCACGCGTTGTAGTAGGTGTAGAGCGGCTTCCAGGTGCCGGAGTACAGGCAGTTCAGCGACGGCTTGGCCGCCTTGCCCTCGGAGCAGATCTTGAACTCGACCTCGTAGACGCCGGTGTGGGAGAAGGTGAACTTGCGCGGCTTGTCATAGGAGCAGGTGCGGTAGTTGCGGTGCTTGAGGGCCACCTTGCCGCCGGACGCCTTGACGGAGACGCGGAACAGGGCCCAGCCGCAGGCCGGCTTGCGGGTCAGGTCGGTGACGGCGCCGGTGACCGTGACCCGGGCCGCGGGCGCGCTGCGGTCGTCCTTGGGCGTGGCCGTCAGCGAGCCGGAGGCCACGGCCTTGCGGCCGGCGGCGTGGTAGGGCCCCCACGAGGCGGGGGCGGCGGTCTGCGCGTCCGTGGCCTGTACGGCCGGACCGGTGGCGGCGTGGGCGGCGGCCGGGGCGAGGAGGGCGATGCCTGCGAGGGAGATGACGGCCAGAGCACGAGCGGTGTTCATCCGGGGGCCTTTCCTGCGGTCTGCGACTGAGCACAATGTGCGGCGAGTTGCTTTCAGCCCGCTTGAGGCCGGACTGCAGGCAGGTATCCGGCGGCGTTACCGGAGAAAACTGATACGGCTGGGACAGGACGGTCTCCTGCCTTCTGTTCTTTACCCGACCCGTGAGCTGCGGCAGATGATCGGCGGTCGCAACCGGGTACGGCCTACCCGGGAGGATCTCTCGACGGAGCGGACGGAAGGCCGAGAATGACCAAGTCGCCGGAGGCGGCCGACGAGACCGGGCGTGTACGGGAGCTCGACGAGCTGAACGCGCTGGAGAGCCTGCTGGAGCCGGACTTCCAGGCCATCGCCATCTCGGCCGCGCACGTCTGCGAGGCGCCGATCGCGCTGGTCAATCTGGTCGCCGAGAAACGTCAGTACGTCAAGGGGCGGGCCGGCACCGATCTGACCGGGGTGAACCCGGCGGTCCCGTTCTGCGAGCACACCATCGCCGGGCGGGAGTTCCTGGAGATCCACGACGCGCGGGCCGACCCGCGCTTCCGTGATCACCCGATCGTGACCGGCCCTCCCCGGACGCGCTTCTACGCGGGCATGCCGATGATCACCCGCCAGGGCAACGCCCTGGGCACGGTCTGCGTGATGAGCCCCCGCCCGGACCGGCTGGACGAGGCCCAGCGCCAGGCCCTGCACACTCTGGCCACCCACGCCGTCACCCTGATCGAGCTGCACGGGCGCGCCCACCAGGCCGAAGAGGTCGTCCGGCGGCTGGGCGCCCTGGAGAAGCTGAAGAACCAGTTCCTGAGCAACCTCAACCACGAGCTGCGCACCCCGCTCACCTCGATCCGCAGCTATCTGGAACTGGTCCAGGAGGGCGGCCTGAACGAGGCCACCGAGCAGCGTTTTCTGCGCATCATCGAGCACAACAGCGGCCGCATGCTGCATCTGATCAACACGTTGCTGCTGATGGCCGGCCTGAAGGCGCAGACCGCCACCTTCACCCCGGACTCGGTCGACCTGTCCGACCTGGCCCGCCAGGCGGTCGAGCGGGTCGACCCCGCGGCCGAGCTCAAGGAACTACAGCTCAACCTGCACGCCCGTGACCGGGTTCGGGTGTGGGCCGACGCCGAGCAGCTGCGCAACGCGCTGCTGCAGGTGCTGGACAACGCGATCAAGTTCACCGACCGCGGCGGCGCCGTCGACGTGGTCGTCGTCGCCGGCCCCCCGCCCGAGGTGGAGGTCCACGACACCGGCGTCGGGGTGGAGTCCGAGGACCTGCGGCGCGTCTTCGAGGAGTTCTACCGGACCCGGCAGGCCGAGGAGCAGGCCGCCGGAGGAACCGGGATCGGACTGTCCATCGTCGAGAAGATCATGGAGATGCACGGCGGCGCCGCCCGGATGGAGAAGGAGACGCACGAGGGCGTGTGCGTCCACCTCACGCTGCCCTCCTCAGCGCTTCTCCCCGATCCCGGCCGCCCCGATCCTTCCGGCGGGTCGTGACGGCTCGGTGCGGCCGGGCCTACAGGTCGTCCTCGTCCAGCTCGGGGCCCATCCCCTCGACGGTGGTGAGCTCGGTGAGGCCGGAGACGATCAGGACGGGGGCGATGAGGGGGTTGGCGACGACCCGGATCTGCGCGGCGTGGGCGAACATGACCGACAGCCCGGCGCTGTCGAGATAGTCGACCGCGCTGAGATCGACGACCAGCACGCCGTCGCCCACGGAGCGGGTCACCGCGGCCTCCAGGTCGGGCGCGTTGCTCATGTCGATCTCGCCCGTGACGGCCAGGACCGCGGTCCCGTCGGGCCGCCGCGAAGCGGCCAGAGTCAGAGGGGTGCTCATCGGCTGATCCTCGCATGCATGTCGACGGTGGTCCCGGTGGCACCGGGCGCGATGCTGACTTCGTGCATCAGGGCGCGCATGAGCGCGATGCCCCGGCCGCGGTGGGAGCCGGCCTCGGGCCGCGGCGTCTTCCAGCGGCCGCTGTCGGCCACGGTCAGGTGCAGGTCACCGGCGGTGGCGACCGCCCGCAGGCGGACCGTACGGCCCGGCGCCTCGCGGTGGCCGTGCTCGATGGCGTTGGCGCAGGCCTCGCCGGCGGCGACCAGGATCCTCTGGATCATGGAGGAGCTGAGGCCGCAGCGCCGCAGCCACTCGCGCAGAGCCCCGCGCACCGGCGCCAGCTGGGCCGACTCGGCGGGGAAGGCCACCTCCAGCGGGGCGGGCTGGCGGTACAGCAGCACGGCGACGTCGTCACTGAAGCCGCGCTCCGGCTCCAGCCGGGTCATGACGTGGGTGGCGAGCTCCTCGATGGGGGCCCACCGGCCGTCCTGGACGGCGGCGCCGGCCTGGCCGATGCCCTCGGTCAGCGGGCGCCGCCGGCGTTCGACCAGGCCGTCGGTGTACAGCAGCAGGGTGGAGCGGGCCGGCATGGTGTGCCCGGCCTCGGGCCGGGGATGTCCGGGGCGTACGGCCAGCGGGATGGACCGGCCGCCCTCCAGCAACTCGGTGGTGCCGTCGGGGTGGGCCAGGATGCCGGGCGGATGACCGGCGCTGGAATAGACCAGGTGACCGGTGGAGGCGGTCAGCACCCCGCAGAAGACGGTGGTGCACCTGGCGCCCGGCACGAAGGCGGCGAACCGGTCGAGGGCGGTGAGCACCTGGGCGGGGCCGGCGTCCTGCAGCAGCAGGGCGCGGCAGGCGCTGCGCAGCTGTCCCATGACGGCCGCGGCCTCCAGCCCCCGGCCCACGCAGTCGCCGACCACGATCCCGATCCGGTCCTCGGCCAGCGGCACGATGTCGTACCAGTCTCCGCCGACCTCCAGCGGGCGGGTGGCCGGCTCATAGCGTACGGCGAAGCCCTCAGGGAGCTGCGAGGGACCGAGGATGGCGCGCTGCAGGGCCACCGCGGCCTCGCGCTGCTGGTCAAGCTGGTGGGCCCGGTGCAGCCCCTGGCCCAGATGACCGGCCAGCAGCGCCAGGAGGGTCCGGTCCTCGGCGGTGAAGGGCCGGTTCTGGCCCAGGTCGACCCAGACGGTCAGCAGACCCCCCGGGTGCTCCAGGGTGATGCCGGTCCCGTCGGTCTCGTGCCCGATCGGGCGCAGCGGCGGGTGCCCGCGCAGCTCCGTCAGCTTCCCGCGCAGGCTTTGCGGCAGGTCCGGCCATCGGGTCCCGGGATCGGAGCACGTCACCTCCGGCCCGGAGCCGTCGTTCCACAGGACGGCCAGGACCTGCCGGGCGTCCCAGACCTCGCGCAGCGCCTCCAGCGCCCCGCACAGGGCGTCGTGGAGGTTGTCGGCCTGCGAGATCCGCATGCTGAGGGCGGCCAGGGCGCTTTCGCGCTGCACGAGGTAGTGCTCGCCGGTGACGTCGCGGAAGGTGCCCACGACCCGTCGCCGGCCGGTCTCGGGGTCGATGACGTCGTTGAAGGTGACCCCGATCCAGAGCTGGTGGCCGTCGCGGTGCCTGACCGGGACCGCGCAGCTGCCCCTGCCCTCGTCGACGAGCCGGGCGAAGGCGTCGGCGACCATCGCGTACCCCTGGGGGTCGTCGGCCTCGTCCGGCCACCACGGGTGCAGCGGGGTGTAGGGCAGGCCCTCGGGCCCGTACCCGAGGAGGTCGGTGAACGCCGCGTTGATCTCGATGATCGCACCGTTCTCGTCGGCGACGAAGAAGGCCTCCTGCAGTGATTCGATCATGGCGTTGCGCCATCGGGTGTGGTGGCCGCGCATCCGGGCCAGCTCGACGTTCGCCCGCACCCGCGCCAGCAGTTCGGCGGCGGAGAACGGCTTGACCAGATAGTCGTCCGCGCCCGCCTCCAGGCCCTCGATGGAGGCCTCCTGCCCGGCGCGCGCCGACAGCAGCAGCACCGGGACGTCGGCGGTGCGCGGATCGGCGCGCAGCGCGGCCACCAGCTGGAGGCCGTCCAGGCCCGGCATCATCACGTCGCTGACGACCAGGTCCGGCGGGTCGGCGCGCACCGCCTCCAGCGCGGCCCGGCCGTCGGTGACCACGCTCACCCGGTAGGCGGGCCGCAGCAGCCGGGTCAGATAGTCGCGCATGTCGGCGTTGTCGTCGGCGACCAGCACCCGGGCCGGTACGGCGCCGTCCGGCGCCGAGGGGTGCGCACCGGCGGAGACGCCGGCGGCGTCCGTCCCCTGGACGGCGGTGTCGTCCCCGGGGAGCCAGCGCAGGGCCTCCTGGACGAACGGCTCGGCGGTGGCCGAGACCGCCTCCGCCGATCCGGCCGGGACCAGGCTGTCGGCCGGCAGGTGACCGGAGCCGAAGGGCAGCCGGATGGTGAAGGATGTGCCCGCGCCCTCGACGCTGTCGGCGGTGATGGTGCCGCCCTGCAGACCGACCAGTTCCTTCACCAGCGCCAGCCCGATGCCGCTGCCCTCGTTCGAGCGCGAGCGGGCGCTCTCGATGCGGTGGAAGCGCTCGAACAATCGCGGCAGCTCCCCGGTGGGGACGCCGATGCCGGTGTCGGCGACCGTGACGACGGCGTGGCCGTCCTCCTGCCGCAGCCGGACGCCGATGGTGCCCTCGAAGGTGAACTTCAGGGCGTTGCTCAGCAGGTTGAGCACCACCTTCTCCCACATGCCCCGGTCGATGCAGACCGGTTCGGTCAGCGGCGGGCAGTCCACCTCGAAGGCCAGCCCGGCCTTGTCGATCGCGGAGCGGAAGACGCTGGCCAGCTCGGCGGTCACCGCCGCCAGGTCCACCGGCTCGTAGCGGGCCTGCATGCGGCCGGCCTCGAGGCGGGAGAAGTCGAGCAGGGTGTTGACCAGCTTGCCCAGGCGCAGCCCGTTGCGGTGGACGACCTCCAGCTCGTCGCGCACCTGCCCGCCGGTCTCCTGCAGACGGCCGCGCAGTTCCTCCACCGGTCCCATGATCAGGGTCAGCGGGGTGCGGAACTCGTGGCTGATGTTGGAGAAGAAGACGGTCTTCGCGCGGTCCAGCTCGGCCAGCTCTTCGGCCCGCCGCTGCTGGGCCTGGTAGCTGCGGGCGCTCGCGATCCCCGTCGCGACGTGTCCCGCGGCCAGCTCGACGAACCCGCGGTAGCCGTCGTCCAGGGGCCGGTAGCGGTTGAGCGCGGCCACCAGGAACCCGTACGGCGCGCCGCCCTGCTGCAGCAGCGGCACCACCAGCGCCTGCGCGGGCGGCTCCGGCCAGCCCCCGGCCGGGAGATCGGCGGACGGGGCGCCGTCGAGCGCCACGAGCACCGGCTCCCCCCGGCCCAGCGCCGCCACTGGCCACACCGCGTCCGCATCGCCCGGCGACAGGACGGCGGGGGCGATCGGATGCCCGGCGGAGATCCCGCTCGCCCCCGCCAGACGCGCGCCGCCGTCGTCGTCGAACAGATAGGTCAGCGTGAACGGGAGGTCCTGCGGGTTGCGGCCGAGCTGGCGGCAGGCGAAGGCCAGCATCTCCTGCTCGGTGCGGACCACGCTGGGGTCGGAGCCGAGATCCCGCAGCGTCGCCATCCGCCGCTCGCCGATGACCCGCTCGGTGTCCTCGCTGACGACGCACAGCATGCCGACCACCGCACCGGCGTCATCGCGCAGGGGGCTGTAGGAGAAGGTGTGATAGGTCTCCTCCGGATAGCCGGCCCGCTCCAGGAACAGCAGCAGCGCCTCGTCCCAGGTCGCCTTCCCGGTGGCCAGCACGGCCTCGATCCGCGGGCCGATGTCGTCCCAGATCTCCGCCCACACCTCGCTGGCCGGGCGGCCCA
Source organism: Paraplanobispora takensis (assembly GCF_016863195.1). Classification (GTDB taxonomy): domain Bacteria; phylum Actinomycetota; class Actinomycetes; order Streptosporangiales; family Streptosporangiaceae; genus Planobispora; species Planobispora takensis. Next base: position 70,748 of record NZ_BOOK01000050.1, read on the forward strand.
GGGCCCAGGGGTACTTGCGGCCCAGGGTGTCGCGGCGGTAGGCGGCGTTGCAGAAGAACGTCAGCTGCGGCCCCCACGCCATCCACATGGAGAACCGGGACGACAGGACGATGCTCACCGCCGTCCGCAGGCTCTGCGGCCACCCGGCCGGCGGCCCGAGCGGGGTCGCCCGCCAGTCCACCGCCGCCAGGTCCCGGCCGACCTGGTCGTCGGCGGCGAACAGCTCGACCTCGACCCCGGTTTCGGCCCCGGCCACCGTGGCGGGCCCGTGCTCGACGTCGCCGCAGTCCGTCATCCGACACCCTTTCGTCCGAGCCGGGCCACCGCCCCGCGCCGGGCCACCCGGTCCGGCCCGGCGGGTCACGAGGAGCAGTTCAACGGTTACGTAGGATATGGCAAATCGTTCCACGGCCCGGGCCCGCTCCGCGCGCCGTACGACGGGAGGAGGGCCCCGGGATCACCGGCGTCGATGACCTCGTCGTCACTGTGCATAGACTGATCGCGACCCTCGGCGAGGGCGTATCGTACGACACCGTGGCGCCCGCCCGTCCGACGACCGTCCCTCAGGAGCCTTGGTGCAACACGAGCACGGTCTGACCGTCACCCTCCGGCCGCATTCGGCCCACCTCCACACGGTGCTCGTGGCCGGCGACCTGGATCACCACACCGCCTTCCGCCTGCGGGCGGCCCTCGACGAGATCGCCCTCGCCCCCGGCGCCGGAGTGGTGATCGACCTGTCGGCCATGACCTTCTGCGACTCCACCGGCATCTCCATCCTGGTCGCCGCGCACCAGCGCGCCCACGAGGCCGGGGCCGCCCTGGCCCTGGCCGGCATGGAACGCGACATCGTCTACGTCTTCCAGATCATGGGCCTGGACCGGTTGCTCGCCCTCTACGACACCCCGGAAGAGGCCATAGCCGCCCTGCGGCGCCCCCGGGAGGGCTGAGGGGCGTCCTGCGCGCAGGCCGGCGGCGTGGAAAAGGACCTTGTGATGAGACGGGCCCGGCCGCACGCTGGACCCATGCGCCTGAGCCATCTCGGCCTGCCCGTGCGCGACGCGCGGCGCAGCCTGCGCTTCTACGAGACGTACTTCGGGTTCGACCCCGCCACCGCCCGGCACTACGAGGACGGCACCGTCGTCGTCCGCGACGCCCACGGCTTCGACCTGGCCCTGCACGCGGTCCGGGAGGTGGCCCCGATGCCGGACTTCCTGCACTTCGGCTTCCGCCTGGACGATCCGGAGCGGGTCCGCGCCCTGCTGGCCCGGATGCGGGCCGACGGCGTCGGCGTCGCCGAGGACTACGACGAGCCCGCCTACGTGGCGTTCAAATGCGCCGACCCGGACGGGCACCGCGTGGAGGCGTACTGGGAGCCCGGACCCTGAGCCGGGATCTGTGATCGGTCAGGCGACCGGCTCAGGCGGGGATCCGCGATGGCAGACTTCGACGATGACCTCAGAGACGATCACCGCGGCGGCCGCGGGCACCTGGCGGCTCGGCGACCTGACAGTCAACCGGATCGGGTTCGGCGCGATGCGCCTGACCCAGAACGGCGGGGCGTTCGGCGACGGCGTCCCGAGCGACCGCGGCCGGGCGATCGCCGTGCTCCGCCGCGCGGTCGAGCTCGGCGTCGACCACATCGACACGGCCTCGTTCTACTTCTCCCCGCTGCGCTCGGCCAATGAGCTGATCAACCGGGCGCTGGCGCCGTACCCCGACGACCTGGTCATCGTCACCAAGGTCTGGCCGGGGCGGGACCCGTCGGGCAGGTGGTGGTGGGCCACGCCGGAGCAGCTGCGCGGGCAGGTCGAGGAGAACCTGCGCCAGCTCGGCCGCGACCACCTCGACGTGGTGAACCTGCGCGTTCCCCCCGGTTCGCAGACCCGCTCGATCGCCGAGCACTTCGGCGCGCTGGCCGGGCTGCGCGAGGCCGGGCTCGTCCGCCACCTGGGCATCTCCAACGCCACGCCCGGCCACCTGGCCGAGGCGCTGGCCATCGCCCCGGTGGTGTGCGTGCAGAACCCCTACGGCATCGGCCTGCGGTCCGCGGACCACGCATTCCTGCGGGCCTGCGGGGAGCAGGGTGTCGCGTTCGTGCCGTTCTTCGCGATCGCCGGCACCGGGGCCGAGGCGGGCGCGGGCGCGGCCGACGGCGACGAGGTGCTGGCCGTCGCCCGCGCCCACGGGGCGACGGCCGCACAGGTACGGCTGGCGTGGACGCTGCAGCAGGGACCGCACGTGCTGGCCATCCCCGGCACCGGAAACCCCGATCACCTGACCGACAACGTCGCCGCCGGTGCGCTGCGGCTCTCACCGGAGGAGCTGGCCCGCCTCGGAGCCGTCCCGGGAGCGTGACCGGGGCGGACCTGCGGTTCCGGACGTGGGCGGGCCGGTGGTGCCGGGGCGGGATCAAGGGGGGTCCGGCCCCGGCACCGGCACCGGGAGGCGGTCAGCCGGTCGTACCGGTCCAGCCGACGGGCAGGCGGGCCAGGCGGACCCGCTGCGGGTGGTCGCCGACGGGGACAGAAGTGATCTTCTGGCCGGTGGCGAAGTCGATGGCGGTGACCTGGTCGGCGTCGCTCTCGGAGATCACGCAGGCCGCGCCGTCACCGCTGACCGTGGCCCAGTACGGCTTGGCGGCGCTCACCGGCGGCCCCTCCCGCAGGGTGGCCCGGTCCACGACGGTGGCGTAGTCGTCCATGGTTGCGGCGACGCACAGCTTGGCGCCGTCGGGGCTCATGGACATTCCGTGATGACGGGAGTCGTTGACGAAGGTCGTGCGGTCGTCGCTGGTGTCGGGGTTCTCCGGCAGCGTCTTGACCCGCAGGATCCTGTCGGCGGCCACGTCGTACTCGACGAAGCCGTTGAAGAACGACACCTGGAAGTACAGTCTGGACTCGTCGGGGGTGAACGCGACGGGACGGACCGCGTCGGACAGGTCCCTGCGGCCGAAGGCGTCGAGCCGGGACCGCATGTCGATGGTCTTGATCCTCCTGAAGGTCGCGGCGTCCACGACGGTGATCTTACGGTCGCCCTTCAGCCAGTCCTGCGACGGGTCGTCGAAGTCGTTGTTGACCTCGCCGATCGACATGTTCCACAGGTGGCCGCCGCCACCTGTGAAGACGTTCTCGTGCGGCTTGTCGCCGGTCCTGAACGAGCCGAGCTGCCGGCCGGTGGTGATGTCCAGGACGTGAACGGTGTTGGAGGTGGACGCCGAGACGGCCACGCGGGTGCCGTCCGGGGAGACGGCCATGTGGTCGGAGCGGAACCCCGAGACCGGGAAGCGCCACCTGAGCCTGCCGGTGGCGGTGTCGACGGAGGCCACGTCGGCGAAGCTGGGACGGGAGACCACGATCGCCGATCCGTCGGGGGTGGTGTACAGGTCGTCGACGAACTGGTCGTGGCCCTCGCCGACGGTCTCCCGGATGCCCAGGAAGAAGGCCAGCCGGATGGGGTTGAGGTAGATCTCGCGCAGCCGGTCGTTCTTGTCGGGGATCAGGTCGATCCGGCCGATCTTGGCGAAGGTGCCGCTCGATCTGATGACGTCGGCGGTGCCCTCCCAGTTGTTGCCGACCAGCATCACCTCCTGCAGGGCGGAGGCACGGTAGGCGGAGGCACGGTAGGCGGAGGCGGCGTGCGCCGGGCCGGAGACGGCGTGCGCCGGGCCGGGGACGGGTCCGCAGACGGTGGCGGCGGCCACCGCGGCCGCCACGGCGCCGCGGAGCAGGGGCCTGCGCCGGCGCGCACGGGTCGGGGCGTGCATGGTCATTCCTCCATGGGGGGTGAGAGGGGTGAAGGAGCGTGAAAGACGGACTTCGCGCCTCAGGGATGCTTCGCGCCTCAGGAATGACGCGGGACCCGGCAGGGGTCCACGCGGATGCAAGGAAGTGATCGTGCGGGGCCACCGGGCGACCGGCGGGCTTCCGGCCCGTGGTGACGGACCCGGATAAGTCTGAATATTTATATTTTCAAACCTTGTTACCCGATGGTAGGGACGTGTGACGCGCGCCACAAGCCCCGATGGGAGAAAATCGGGGCATCGCGGAGCGGAGGGCACGGTGGCGGGCAGGATCACACCGGCGGCGGGCCGGTACGGGGGCAGGTCGGCCACCGAACGGCAGGCCGAGCGCCGAGCCCGCTTCATGCGGGCGGGTCTGGACCTGTTCGGCGCCGGGCCCGGCTACCGCGCCACCAGGATCACCGACGTGTGCAGGGCCGCCGAGCTGTCCACCCGCCAGTTCTACGAGGAGTTCCACTCCCTGGAGGACCTGCTGGCCGAGCTGCACCTGTACGTCAACGACGCGGCCGAGCGGTCCGTCCTGGACGTCCTGCCCCAGGTCCAGCACCTGGAGCCGCACGAGCGCTACACCCGCCTGTTCCGCGCCTACGCCGCCGGAGCCACCGGCGACCCCCGCCACACCCGCATCGCCTTCGTCGAGATCATCGGCGTCAGCCCCCGCCTGGACCGCCAGCGCCTGGACCGCCGCGCCCGCTGGATCGACTTCCTGTGCGCGCAGGCCCAGGACGCCGCCGACCGCGGCCACATCCCCCAGCGCGACTACCGCGTCACCGCCGCCGCGTTCATCGGCGCCGTCAACGGCCTCATGCACGACTGGGCCGTCGGCTGGGTCGACGCCTCCCTCGACCAGATCACCGACGAGCTCCTCCAGATGCTCCTGGACCGCCTGCACATCACCCCGCCGTCCCCGGAGCACCCGCCCGCACGGACGCAGTAGCGCGGGACCCGGCGTCGCCACGCCGGATCCCGCACCGCCCCCGCACCTCTCACCACCGGGCCTCGTACCGCCCCGGACCCGGCCCCGGCCCCCGGCTCACCGCCGCGGGATCAGAACGAGGCGGAGGCCGCCGCGCCGCCGGATCGCAGGGCCGCCTGCACGATGCACAGCGCCTCGCTCTCGTCGAGGCCGACGCTGGCGATCACGGCCGCGTAGTCGGCGGCGGCCTGGCGGACCCGCTCCCGTCCCTCCTCACCGGCGGCCGACACGAACGACCCCGCTCTCCCCCGGGTCTCGATCAGTCCGGCCTCCTCCAGCTCCCGGTAGGCCCGGCCGACGGTGTTGACGGCCAGGCCGAGGTCGGCCGCGAGCCGGCGGATGGTCGGCAGCCGGGCGCCCACGGCCAGCGTGCGATCCTGGATCTGCCGGGCGAGCTGGGCCCGCAACTGCTCGAACGGCGGGACCGGCGAGCCGGCATCGATGACGATCATCAAAGGTCCACCGCCCGGCGCGCCGTGGTCTCGCACGACGGCGCCCTGACGCGGACGGCGATGAAGGCGGCCGCCCCCAGCACCACGAAGCCCACGGAGGCGGCGTTCCACCACCCGGGCATGAACGCGATCAGCAGCACCACCGGCAGCGACCACAGCACGGTCGGCACGGCGCTCTCGCGCGCGTCCTCGATGCGCATGACGACGTCGGCCGTCAGCGAGGCCTCGTCCTCGGCCACGACCGGCCGGGCGAGTATCTCGCGCAGTTGCAGGATCACACCGAGGCCGACCCCGGTCACGGCGATCAGCAGCACGATGGCCGCGTGCCGTGCGACGCCCTCGGCGACGGCCAGCGCGCTCACCCCCAGCGCGAACGCGCCGGCGAAGGTGGCGCCCGACAGGACGACATAGGGCCACCCGAGCAGAGTCCGCAGGCCGGGCCGCATCGGATGGGTCGCACGCCGTGCCAGCTCCGCCCCGGCCCGCCGGTCGACGCGCCGTACCCAGGCGTCCAGCAGCGCCCGGGCCAGCAACAGCACGATGACCAGCACGCCCAGCACCAGCACCGGCACCGACCGGTCGGCGGGCTGCGGCAGAGCGGCGACCTGCGCCAGAGCGGCCGCGATGATCAGCACGGCCTGCAGGACGCTGTCCAGCACCCGCACCCGCCCCCGCACCATCAGGCGCGCGGTCAGCAACGGCGTCGGCGGACCCTCGCCCAGGCCGTGCCGGCGCAGCCAGCTCCCGGCGTACTGGATCTCCGCGGGCGGCCCGGCGTCGGACATGGAGGCGTTCACTATGCCCCCTCCTTTTGTCGCAATGTTTGTATCAACATACTGCGTCATAGATTGCGACAAAGTCAACAGAGGCCGGGATGCCCGAGGCGCACGGCCTCCGAACGCTTCAGGTGGCCATCAGACCGCTCTCCCAGGCCCAGGCGACGATCTCGGCCCGATTGCGGGCGCCGAGCTTGGCCAGGACGGCGGAGACGTGGCCTTTGACCGTACTGAGCGAGATGAACAGCTCGGCGGCGATCTCCTGGTTGGTACGGCCTCTGGCGATCGCCCGGACGACCTCCGTCTCCCGCTCCGACAGCGGCTGCCCCGGCGGGGAGACGGCCGGGACTCCGCAGGACGTCACGTGGCGCAGCAGCCGCAGGGTGACCGCCGGGGAGATGAGCGCGTCCCCGGCGTGCGCCGCCCGTACGGCCTCCACCAGCAGGTCCGGTCCGGCGTCCTTGAGCACGAAGCCGACGGCGCCGCCGCGGAGCGCGCCGTAGACGTACTCGTCGAGGTCGAAGGTGGTGACCACGACCACCCGCAGCGGATCGGGCACGCCGGGCCCGGCCAGGGCGCGGGTGACCCCGATGCCGTCGAGGCGGGGCATCCGGATGTCGACCAGACACACGTCCGGGCGCAGCCGCCGGGCCAGGGCGACCGCCTCACGGCCGTCGGCGGCCTCGGCGACGACGGTGACGGCGGGGTGGTCCTCAAGGATGACGCGCAGGCTGGCGCGCACCATCGCCTGGTCGTCGGCCAGCAGGACGCTGATCGTCATGGGCGCCCTCGCCGGATCGCCAGTCGCTCTCCCGGGACGGTCATAACCACTCCGGGACGGTCACGGCCGCTCCCCGGGACGGCCACCGACATACCGGGCAGGTCACAACCGCTCCCCGGGGCGGCCACCGACATACCGGGCGGGTCGGCGGCCGGGTGACCGGGCGGGCAGAGGCAGGGTGGCGAGCACCGACCATCCGCCCGGCTCCGGGCGCGGACCGGCGCGGAGCGTGCCGCCCAGGGCCTCCAGGCGCTCGCGCATGCCGAGCAGGCCGTACCCGCCGCGGCGGTGGAGGCGTGCCGGGGCGGGCGGGGCGTCGTCGCGCAGCAGGCCGACGAGGCGGCGGGTGGCGGCCAGCGCGTCGGAACCGGCGGTCTCGATGCCGGACAGGGAGCCGCCCACCCGGTCCGGCTGGCTGCGGATGAGGACCTGGGCGGCCTGGGCCTGGAGCACGATGCCGGTGACGTGGTGGGCGACGACGTCGTGCAGTTCCCCGGCGAGCCGGAGACGTTCGCGGCGCCGCACGTCCTCGACCACGGCCCGGCGGCGGGCGGCCCGCAGCCGCATGCCCAGCCCGGTCACGACCCCGGCGAGCCACATGCCGGCGTTCAGCGCCGTCACGGGCGGAAGGGCGGAGGCGGACGGGTGGGCGGTGAGCAGGGTGCCGGCGGCCACCGCCGGTCCGCCGGCCGCGACGGCGCAGGCGGAGAGGGCCGGGAGCGCCCTGACCGCCGACCCGGCCAGCACGGACAGGGCCAGTGCCATGGCCGGGCCCGGCTCGGCCGGCAGCTCGGCGAACCGGGAGGCCAGGACGGCGACCGCCGCGACGGCCAGCCCCGCGGCCGCCGCCCACGCCCGGCCGCGCCGCCGTACCATGGCGAGCCCGCACACGACCGCCCCGGCCGCGCACCCGAACCACCAGTAGCCGCCGCCCCAGCTGTCGGCGACCCGATGGGCCCAGAAGGCCAGCAGCCCGGCGAACACGGCCCCGAGCCCGGCCTCTGCCGCCATCCGCCCACCCCGGACCCCGCCCGCAGGGCGTCCGTCCAGTCGATTCCGGCCGTTCACGCGCTTCAGGCTAGGTCGCCGGCCCTCTGTCCCGAACCGGCCGAAAGTATGATCCCGCCCGCCGCGAACCCTGCTTTCGACCCGTGCCGCCGCGGGCCCGGGGCCCGCAGGATGTGTCCCCATGTCACGTGAAGAACTTCCCCCGGCGCCGCAGGCCCGGCACGCCACGGCCCGAGAACGGCCGCACGCGGCCCCCCGCCCCCGCATCGCCGCACTCGACGTCATCCGCGGATTCGCCCTGTGCGGGATCCTGCTGGCCAACGTCAAGCCGATCGCCCACATGGGCGGCACCGCGCCGGCCGTACAGCCCGTGGTGACGACGGGGCAGGGCGACGCCTGGCTGGGGCTGTTCGTCGACCAGCGCTTCTTCCCGATCTTCTCCCTGCTGTTCGGCATCGGTTTCTCGCTGCTGCTGGCCTCCGCCGCGGATCGTGTCCCCCGCCCCAGGCTGCTCCTGCTGCGCCGGCTCCTGGCGCTGCTCGTCCTGGGCCTGGCGCACATGTTCCTGCTGTGGCGGGGCGACATCCTGACCGTCTACGCCGTCGTCGGCCTGCTGGTACTGCTGCCCTCGACCTGGCTGCCGCGCCGGGCCGTCGCGGGACTCGCCGCGGTCCTCATCGCGCTGCCGCCGATCCTCGGCAGCAACGGCGTGCCCCTGGTGCCGGGGCTGTTCCTGCTCGGCTCGGCGCTGACCCGGTACGGCGTGACCGGCCGGATCGAGCACTCCACCCGCGTCCCGGCCGCGCTCGGCCTGGCCTTCACGGCGGGGGCGGTGCCCGCCCTGTGGCTGCAGATCGAGTCCGGGGACGGCGGAACGGGCGCTTTCGCCTCCTGGTTCGCCCTCGCCGGACTGCTGATGGCCGGTGCCTACGTGTGCGCCGTCCTGCTCCTGCTCAGAACACCGCTCCGGCCGGTGCTCCAGTGGGTTTTCGCACCGCTGGGCCGGATGGCGCTGACCAACTATCTGTCCGCCACCGTCCTCGTCCTGGTGGCCGCCCGCCTCATCGGCGGCTCACCGGACGGCTGGTCCTCGGCGACGGTGCTCCTGATCGCCGGAGCAGTCCTCCTCCCCCAGTGGCTGCTGTCCGCCCTCTGGCTGCGCCACTGTCACCAGGGCCCCCTCGAATGGCTCTGGCGCTGGGCCACCTGGACCACCCGCCCACCCCTGCGCCGCCCCGGAACCGCGGAGTCAGGGTGACGCGGTGGTGAGGGCGAAGCCGTGGATGAGTGCCGCGGTGGCGGCCGGATCCTCGAACATGGGTGTGTGGCCGACGTCGTCGAGGATCTCGATGCGTGCCTGCGGGACTCGGCGATAGTCCTGGGCGGAGGAGGGCTGCCATCGCCGGTCCCGGGAGCCGAAGATCACCAGGACGGGGAGGCCGAGGCCGGCGAGCCGGTCGGGCACGGGCCGTTCCGCGAGGAACGCCTCCGATGCCTGGGACGTCGCGATGACGCTGTGGTAGGGCATGTCCCGGACGTCGGTGACGATCTGGTCGGGGATGGCCACCTCGCGGGTGAACGCGGTGCCGAGGGCGCCGCGGATCATGTTGTCGTTGCGCAGCCCCCAGATCAGCCGGCCCACCCACGACACGGGGAGCAGGCGGCTGATCAGGCTGTCGCCGATGTACGCGTCCACCCGCGGGCCGGTGCCGATCAGTGCGACCGCCGTCACCAGGTCACGCCGTTGCTCGGCCAGTGACGTGGCGACCATGCCGCCGGTGGAGTGCCCGACGAGGGTCGCGCGGCGCACTCCGAGCCGGTCGAGCACGGCCCCGACCCTGCGCGCGTGCTCGGCGATGCCGTACCCGCCGGGTGGTCTGGCCGATCTGCCGTGCCCGAGCAGGTCCACGCGCACCACATGCAGGTCCCGCAGCGCCGGCAGCACCGGGTCCCACCACGCCGTCGAGCCGGCCAGCCCGTGCAGGAGCACCACGGTCGGCGCACCGGGCGGCCCGCTCCGCACGACGTGAAGGTCCTCGCCGGGCCCGGCGCCCGTGCCGTCTCCTCGCGGCCCCGCGTCCGGGTGCTGCGAGGTGGTGGTCTCGTCCATTGTGTCTCCATCGAATCGATCCGCGATGTCGGCGCCATCCTCACGGGCACGGGTGCGAGGCGTCTTGAAGAAATGTCAGCGTCCGCGCGTGGTTGATCGGGCCGCTGAGGGGTTCGTATGGTCCGTATGTGCGACCGGACTCGGCACAGACGGCTGCGGCCCTTCCCTGGGAGATCGCGCGGCCGGTGCGGATGAGCGCGTTGCCCGGCGTCGACATGGCCGGGTTCTCCTATCGCGGCGACGGCCCGCTCGTCATGCGGGCCATCCCCCACCCGGCCGTCACCGTGGCCGTGGAGTTCGGCGACTGCGCGTTCGACGTCCACGCGGCGGGCCGGAGCTGGTCGGGCGGCGTGGCCGTCGGGCTCCTGCCGGGCGCGGTCGACGTGCGCGTCCGGTCCGTCGAGTGTGTGCAGATCCGCCTGTCCCCCCTTGTCGTGCCCGCCGTGTTCGGCATGCCGTCGGCGGAGCTGAACGGGACCGTGGTCGCCCTCGATGATCTGTGGGACCGCGACGCGGAGCGCGTCCGGGAGCGACTCCATCACGCGCGAACCTGGCCGGAACGTTTCGCCCTGATCCACACGGTGCTGTCCCGCCGTTTCCAGGCAGATCGCGTGATCGACCCCGAGGTCGCCTTCGCCTGGCGCCGCATCGTCGCCACCCGCGGCCGGGTCCGCGTCGGCGACCTCGCCGCCCGCACCGGCTGGAGCCGCCAGCGCCTGTGGTCACGCTTCGTCGCGCAGATCGGCCCGACGCCCAAAGGCGCCGCCATGCTGGTCCGCTTCGACCACGCCGTCCACCGCCTGGCCGGCGGCCACGCCCCCGCCCAGGTGGCCGCGGACGGCGGCTACGCCGACCAGTCCCACCTCCACCGCGACGTCCGCGCGTTCACCGCGGCGTCTCCCGGAGCCTCGGCCGACGAGCCGTGGCTGGCCGTCGACGACACAGCCTGGCCGTCCCGCGGCGGCGCCTCCTTCCTCTAATGTGCCGATCTGTGCATAGACCTCTCTCCCTTCTGGCCGCCGGCCTGCTCACCGCCGTTCTCACTCCCGGTACGGCCGCCGCCTCCTCCTCGCGCGTCGCCTGATCGCGGGAACCGGCGGGTTCCGGATGCCGGGAGCCCGCCGTACGGGGCCGGGCGCCGGGTCCTCGGATCGATCGGGATTTCGGATCCGCCGGTGCATCATGGGCCTATGACGGCGTGGCATGAGATCGAACAGGCGGAGCCGGAGTTCGCGCAGCGCGTGCGGGCGTCGTTCGACGCCCGCAGGCACAAGACCCTCGCCACCGTGCGAGCCGACGGGTCGCCGCGGATCTCCGGGATCGAGGCGGCCTTCGAGGAGGGCGAACTGGTCTTCGGCTCCATGCCGAACTCGCGCAAGGGCGCGGACCTCCGCCGGGATCCGCGTTTCGCCCTGCACAGCGCCACGGTCGACCCGGTCGAGGGCTCCGAGGCGCAGTGGCCGGGCGAGGCGAAGATCTCCGGCCGGGCGCTCTTCGCCGGGGCGACCACCGAGGGACCGGAAGGCGACCGTTTCCGGGCCGACATCACCGAGGTCGTGCACACCCACCTCGATGAGAAGGCCACGATGCTCGTCGTGGAGTGGTGGACGCCCGCGCACGGGCTGCGGAGAACCGAACGCGCGTAGCCTCCGGCCGGGCGCCGGGCCGGAGGATCCGGGGCACCCGGCCCGATGACGATCCGGCGACCCCCGGCCCGCGGGAAAGGGCGCCGGTGTCAGGAACCATGAGGACGGTGACATGACCCCCGGCCCGATCCTCCCGTGATGTACGGCTGGGCCGTGTTCTCCCTGATCGCCGCCGAACGGCCGGCCGTCAAGGCGGCGCTGACGACCCGCCTCGACCTTCGGGCGTCCCCCGCCTGATGCGGGCGGCCACCGGCAGGTGGTCGCTGCCGGTGGCGGGCAGGGTCCAGGTTCCGGCGGGGACCATCCCCCGGGTCATGACGTGGTCGATGCGGGCGAGGGGCCAGGCCGCGGGCCAGCTGAAGCCGAAACCCTCCTGCGCCGGGGTCATCCGGGAGGTGACCGGAGCCAGGCCGCGGTCATCGAGGGTGCCGTTGAAGTCGCCCATCAAGACGATCCCGTCCAGCTCTTCCGCGGCGATGGCCGTACCCAGCGCGGCGGCGCTCTCGTCCCTCCAGCCGGAGCCGAAGCCGCCGGGCAGCCGGAGACGGACCGAGGGCAGGTGAGCGACGTACACCGCTATATCGCCGAACGGCGTCCGCACGGTGGAGCGCATCCCCCGGTTCCAGTCCCCCTCGACACCCGCCGGCCTGATGTCCACCGGCCGCGAGTCCACGATGGGATGGCGGGACCAGAGCCCGACGGTCCCCACGACCGCGTGGTGGGGATGGGCGGGGGTCAGTACGGCCCCGTAGACGGGCAGGGCCTCGGGCGTCAGCTCCTCCAGCGCGATGAGATCGGCTCCGGCCCCGGCCAGGGTCCGCGCGGTTCCTTGCGGATCGGCGTTGTCGTCGCCGACGTTGTGCTGCACGACGGTCAGGTCGTGAGCCGTCTCCCGGGCGGCCGGGAGCACCCGATCACCGAAGAGGACGGCCCAGACCGCTGCGGGCAGCACCAGGGACACCGTCGCGGTGGCCGAGCGGCGCAGCAACGCCGGGACCATCAGCACGGGAACGGCCAGGCCGGCCCAGGGCAGGAAGGTCTCCAGCAGGCTGCCGAGGTTGCCGACGGCGTTGGGCACGAGGCCGGGGAACGCCATCAGCGCACTCACCAGTACGGCGATCGAGGCGAGGACCCGCCCACGCGTCCGGGCCGTCCGCCTCGATGTCCCACCGGCCCGACGCCACCGGCCGACGCGACCGAGGCGCCGCTCCGCGGGGCGGACCTTCCGATCTTCGATGCTCACGCGTACGACCGTACGGGGCGCCGTCTCCGTCCGGGTGACGCCGCCACCGGTGAGCACGGTTGATCATCGTCGAATCCGTATCCGCCCGCGACCGGCGACGGTTGAATGGGCGAGCCCAACGGGATCACGAGCCGGTGGCCGTCAGCTGAGCGGTACGCGGATGTAAGGATGATCGGCATGGATGTCTTGCGCAGGAACAATGTCACGATCACCGGCAATTTACAGGGCCCGACGGTGGTGCTGGCCCACGGCTTCGGCTGTGACCAGAACATGTGGCGTCTGACGGTGCCGGCCCTGGCCGATACCCATCGGGTGGTGTTGTTTGACTACGTCGGCTGCGGCCGCTCCGATCTGTCGGCCTTCCGGGAAGACCGCTATGCCCGTCTGGACGGCTACGCCCAGGATGTGGTGGAGATATGCGCGGCGCTCGATGTACGGCAGGCGGCGTTCGTGGGGCATTCGGTCAGCGCCATGATCGGGGTACTGGCCGCCCGGCAGGCCCCGCAGCGCATCGGCGCGCTGGTGATGGTGGCCCCCTCCCCCCGCTACATCGACGACGAGGGTTACCGCGGCGGGTTCAGCGCCGCCGACATCGACGAGTTGCTGGCCTCGCTGGAGGCGAACTATCTGGGCTGGTCCGCCGCGATGGCCCCGGTCATCATGGGAAATCCGCACCGGCCCGAGCTCGGCGGGGAACTGGCCAACAGCTTTTGCGCCACCGATCCTGACATGGCCCGCGTCTTCGCCCGCACCACCTTCCTGTCGGACTCCCGCAGCGATCTGGCGACGGTGAGCGTGCCGACGCTGGTGCTTGAGTGCGCCCACGACGCCATCGCCCCGCGCGAGGTCGGCGCCTTCGTGCACGCGCGGATCCCGGGTTCGCAGCTGGTCACCTTGGAGGCCACCGGGCACTGCCCGCATCTGTCGGCGCCCGAGGCCACCAACCGGGCGATCACCGGCTTCCTGGCCGGCCTGCGATGATGTGCCGGACCGGCCACGAGCCCGACCCGCACCAGAGCGGCCCGCACCGGACGGGCGACCGGTCCGGCCCGCACCAGAGCGGCGACGGCGCCGCCGATGCGGCCTTCGCCGCCCTGCTGGAAGACAGCGCCGAAGAGCTCTACGAGAACGCGCCGTGCGGATATCTGTCCACGCTGATGGACGGCACCATCGCCAAGATCAACACGACGCTGCTGGGCTGGCTCGGCCTGACGCGGGAGGCGGTGGTGGGGCGCATGCGCTTCTCCGACCTGCTGACCGTGGGCGGCCGACTGTACCACGAGACGCACTTCGCGCCGCTGCTGCGCATGCAGGGCGAGATCAACGGCATCGCCCTGGAGATCCGCACCACGAGCGGCGCGCACCTGCCGGTCCTGGCCTCCTCCGTCCTGAAGTACGGCGGCGGCGGCGAGCCGCTGCTGATCCGCACCACCGTCTTCGACGCCCGCGACCGCCGCGCCTACGAACAAGAACTCCTGCGCAGCCGTACCGCGGCCGAGGAGGCCGCCCGGCAGGCCCAGGCCGACCGGGCCCGGCTGCAGGACGCGCTGGCCGTACTCCAGCAGAGCCTGCTGCCCGCCGCACTGCCCGCGATGCCCGGCGTGCAGGCGGCCGCCTACTATCACACCGCCTCCCCCGACCTGCTCGGCGGCGACTTCTACGACGTGTTCGCCCTCGACGGCAAACGCTGGGCGTTCTTCCTGGGCGACGTGTGCGGCAAGGGCCCCCAGGCCGCCGCCGTGACCTCGCTGACCCGCTACACCCTGCGCGCCGCCGCCCTGCACGATCCCGATCCCGTGGCCGCCCTGCGCACCTTGAACACCGTGCTGCACGAGCGCTACACCGACGGTGATTCACGCTATTGCACCGCCGTCGTCGGCCTGCTCGAGCCCGACCCCGGCAGCGGGCAGGTCGGCGTGCACCTGGCCTCGGGCGGGCATCCGCCCGCCGCGGTGCTGCGCGCCGAGGGCACCTGCGACTTCCTGCCCACCCCCGGCGGCATGCTCGTCGGCGTGCTGTCCGACCCGAACTTCGCCACCGCCACCACCGTCCTGGGGCCCGGCGACAGCCTCCTGCTCTACACCGACGGCCTGACCGAGGCCCGTACCAGCACTGAACGCACCGCTCTGTACGGCTACGACGCCCTGCAGGAGTTCCTCGCCGCCCAGGCCGGATCCTCCCCGCAGGCCGTCATCCGGGCCCTGACCGGACTGCTGGAGGGCTTCGGAGCCGGACTGGACGACGACACCGCCCTGCTGGCCCTGGGCGTCCCCGCCGCCCCCCATTCTCCCCCTCCACGGGGTATGCGTCCCTCGCTCTGACGTCGGTACGGTCCTGCCGGACCTCGCGAACCTGAGGGCCCCGAGTGTGGAGGGAGAACCGGCATGACGGCCGAGGAATGGGCACTGGCGGCGTCTGTTTTCTTCTCGGGGCTCGCCGCGGGCTTCCTGGGAGGGCTGTGCACGATCCTGCGCCCCGTGCTCGCAGCGATGGACGGCCCGGGCTTCCGGAACTTCATGGAGACGTTCCTCCGATACGCGGGCAACGGCTTGGGCAAGGCGTTCAACTATGCCTGGTCGGGTGGGATGAGCATCGCGCCGATCGTCGCCCTCGTGCTCCTGTGGGACGATCCCGGCTCGACCTCGTTCGTGCTCACCGCGATCGGCCTGGCCGTCGTGGTCGTCGGTGTGCTCATCGTCTCCAACGTGTGGAAGACACCGCACTACAAGCTGATGCTGGCCTGGGACCCCGAGGCCATGCCGGCGGGCTGGAAGGCGGGACGGCAGCGCTACTTCACGATCAACTGGCTCCAGCTCGCGACGACCTGGGGGGCGTTCATCCTCTTCCTGACGGCTCTGATCTGCCTTTGACCTCTGCCGTCCGGCACCTCTGCAGCCGCCGCGGCGGACGACGCCGGACGACGGAGGCGGGGGTCACGAGGCCGACAGGCCGGAGATCGCCTTGTCCAGGCGTGCCGCGCGCCCGGCCGGGGTCCGGGCCTTCAGCAGCGGCAGGATCATCCGGTACCGGCCGGTCTTGTCCAGCGTCTCGAAACGGGCGGCGGCCTGCGGGCAGTCGGCCAGCGCCCGGGCCAGGTCGGGCGGGACGGTGACCGCGCGCTGGGCGGTGTAGGCCGCCGCCCAGCGGCCGTCGGCCCTGGCGGCGGCGACCTGCGCCAGGCCGGGCGGGCGCATGCGCCCGGCGGCGGTCAGCGCCTCGACGCGCTCGACGTTCACCCGCGACCAGGAGCTGCCCCGGCGGCGGCGCGAGTAGCGCTGCAGGAAGCGGTGCTCGTCGCAGGAGCGGCGGTGGCTGTCGATCCAGCCGTAGCACAGCGCCACCTCCAGCGCCTGCTCGATCGTGACCGCGACGACGGGCGAGCCCTTCCTCGCGATCACCAGCCAGGCGCCGCCCTCGTCCTCGTGGTGTGCGGCCAGCCACGACTCCCACTGGGCGGCGTCGGTGAAGTGCATCATCGGTCATGACCTTCCGGGTACGGCGGCCGCCGGGCGGCCCGCGTGTCGTCGGCGCTTCCCCTCGACCGGGAGCCCGCTCCCATCCTCCGCCTTGAAGTGCTCACCGAATGAGCACTTCAAATACCGTTTCAGCCGGTCGCCGATCACCGCCGATGCGCGTCAGAACACCGAGGTGCCCCCTGCCGGCCCCATCGGCCGACCACCGTCAGCGCGGGGTGGGGCGATGGCGCCCGGGCACGCCGGGGGCGCGCGGGGTGCGGTGCGGTGGCCGACGGGCGCGGCCGGCCGGGCCGTCGAAGCCGGTGCGCAGGTGGCTGCCGGCCAGCACCCGGCCCGCCACCCCGTCCAGGCCGTCGATGTGCAGCGCGATGCCATCGCGCTCGGCGCGTTCCACAGCGGTGAGTACGGCGCGCAGTCCGGCGCCGTCGCAGCCGGTCAGCGCGTGCACCTCCAGCACCAGGCGGTGCGGGCCGGCCATGTCGGCGGCCCGCACCGCGGCCAGGCAGTGCTCCAGCAGCGGCGCGCTGGTGCGGTCGAGCACGCCGTGCACGCACACGGTGATCGTCTCATCGGTGGTGTGGATGGTGATGCTCTCGCCCGGGGAGGAGGGCGGATCGAAAGGGGCGGCAGGCATGGCGGTCCCAGGGACGCGGGATCAGGGCGATAAAGGCCAGTGTGCTCCTACCCGGCGGCTCCGGCTAACCCCCGGCACCGTTCGATCGGGGTGCCACCCCGCGCGGGCCGGATTCGGCGAAGGATGCAGCGCCGCAGCGGCCGTGGGTGGAGTATCGAAAAAAAGGAGGGTGCCCCGCAGCGGTGTCCGGGCCGGCACCGCGCCGGTGGAGCACGGTCATTGACAACCTCAGAGGTGATCATGAGCGGTGATCAGGGATCACGGGCCGACGATCAGAACAGGGGCGATCGCGCGGCGCAGCGGCGCGACCGGCTGGCCGGTCGGCGCGATCGCGCGGCCGAGTTGCGCGATGCGGCCGGGCTGATCCGCGACCAGGCCTCAGAGCAGCGCGATCAGGCCGCCGAGCAACGGGACCGGGTCGCCGAGCGATGCTGGGCGACCGCTCGGGAGCAATCTTCCGCCGAGGAGATCGACCGGCGTATACACGATCTGCTGTGGGCGGCCGAGCAGCGGGACCGCACGGCCGCCCGGCGCCAGGACCGGCTGGCTGATCTCGGCGATCCGATCGCCGCCGAACTGGCGTCGCTGGCCGGCGAGCGGGAGCAGGCCGCGGCCGATCGGGCCGTGCTGCGCGAGCTGCTGGCCCAGCTGCGCGAGCAGCGGCTGGTCGAGAAACACGCCCGTGAGCAGCAGTACCAGCGGGCGGCGGCGGATCGTCAGGCCACCGCCGCGGATCGCCAGGCCGGCCAGGACGATCGGCGGGCCAGCCAAAGCGACCGCCAGTTGGCGGCCTCGGACCGGCTGGGGGCGGGCGTCGATCGGCAGGCGGCCGCGCAGCGGCGTACGCAGCAGCATTTGGGCTTCGACGAGGCCCCGGCACGCGGCGAGCGGTGATCGCGCCGGTTGTGCCGGTGAGATCGCGCCGGTGAGGAGAATGCGCGTGCGCCGGTTTCGGGTGGGCGGCGCTCAGAGGCGATGCCCGTCAGAGATGTCGCCGACGAGCGGCAGCGCCTAGCTGACGGCCGGGGCCTCGGCGTCGGGCATGTCGTGCTGGGTGAACATGTCGATGAGCAGCCGCACCGGCAGGCCGGCCTCGGTCGGATAGCGGAACCCGCGCTCGGGGTTGAGGGTGTAGTGGTTGCGGCGGCCGACCTTCTCGCGCGTCAGATAGCCCTCCTGGTGCAGATCGGAGACGATGCCCTGCACGGCGCGTTCGGTGATGCCGATGCGGGTGGCGATGTCGCGCAGGCGCACCTGCGGATCGCGGGCGATCTCCACCAGCACCCGGGCGTGGTGGGTCAGAAAAGTCCAGCTGGAGGCGGGCTCGCCGGAGCCGGGTGGGGCCATGTCACCTCTCTTTGGTGCCGGCCGATCCGCATGGGGCAGCGCGGCGGGGGTAGCTCTGCCCTCCGATCTTACCGGAAGTTCATTTCCGGTAATCCTCTTCTCGAAGTAAGCTGC
The DNA here is from genome assembly GCF_016863195.1 of Paraplanobispora takensis. Classification (GTDB taxonomy): domain Bacteria; phylum Actinomycetota; class Actinomycetes; order Streptosporangiales; family Streptosporangiaceae; genus Planobispora; species Planobispora takensis. The sequence goes on from NZ_BOOK01000050.1 coordinate 89,110, forward strand.
GGGTGAGATGATTTCCGTTGACCGGTCTCCCTTTGCCAGTGGGGGTCCCCATGCCTGTTCCCCGACCCCGGAGCCTCGGCATCTGCCCGTCTTTCCGGGGCACCGCCGGCCCCGTCCCGCCCTTTCACGCAGCGCCGTGACCCTCCGGCACGACAGCGCTTCCGAGCCCGATGACGCCACGGCCGCCGACGTCACCGACGCGATCCTCTATGCCGATCGCCAGTTGCGCCTGACCTACCGGCCCCGGCCCGGCGCGGCCCTCATCCAGCTGATCGGGGAGGTCGACAGCACCAACCGCCCCGCCCTGGCCGAGACGCTGACCCGCGCCGGGCACGACGGCGATCTCCTGCTGATCGATCTGCGGCACCTGTGCTTCGTCGACGCCGGCGGGATGCGCCTGCTGGCGCAGCTGTGCCAGGCCGGTACGGCCCGCGTGGTCAACGTGCCGCCCTACCTGCGTCGCCTGGCCGAGCTGCTGGACCTGCCGCTGTGCGACGGCGCCCCGGTCGTCCCCACAGCGGCGCCGATCGACGCCCCCGATGCCGGCTAGA
>NZ_BOOK01000051.1 GCF_016863195.1 Paraplanobispora takensis
GAGGCAACCCTCTAAACTTACCGTGCCATTCGGCCCATGTCCAATCAGCCGATTTCCCGGCGACATGCACAGAGGACGAACACCAAGGTTCGTTCGTAAGAGGGGGCTGGCCCTGGGGCCCGTCCGCCATGAGGCGTCCGGCTCGCTCCCGGGCATGAAAACCATAAGCCGCCTCCGAACCGTCGTCAAATCAACCGCCATGATCAAAAGCGCAGGTCAGCCCGGATCCCCTGCAAGACGGCCGTTCTCCGCTATCAGAACGTTACTCCCGCGACGACGAACGCCCCGGCCGCAGCCGGGGCGTTCAGGTGTCGGTCGGTCAACGGGCACCGCAGGTCAGACGACCTCGACGGCGCCGAACGTCTTGCCGCGCCGCAGGACCAGGTAGCGGTTGTGCAGCAGATCCTCCTGCGTCGGCACGTATGCCTCGTCGGTGACCTTGACGTTGTTGAGGTAGGCGCCGCCCTCCTTGACCGCGCGACGGGCGGCGGACTTGGAATCCACCAGACCGCTCTCGGCGAGCAGGTCCACGAACGACGCCCCCAGCCCGGGCACCTCCGCGCGCGGCACCTCGGCCAGGGCCGCCCCGAGCGTGTGCGCCGGCAGCTCCTGCAGCGATCCGCGACCGAACAGCGCGGCCGAGGCCGCGATCACCGCGGCGCACTCCTCCGCCCCGTGCAACAGCGTGGTCAGCTCCTCGGCCAGCGCGCGCTGCGCCTCGCGGGCGAAGGGCCGCTCGGCCACGGACTTCTCCAGCGCCTCGATCTCCTCGTGGGACTTGAAGCTGTAGATCTTCAGGAACTTCACCACGTCGCGGTCGTCGGCGTTCAGCCAGAACTGGTAGAACGCGTACGGCGAGGTCATCTCCGGGTTGAGCCAGACGGCGCCGCCCGCGGTCTTGCCGAACTTGGTGCCGTCGGCCTTGGTGATCAGCGGCACGGTCAGCGCGTGCACGTGGTCACCGGTCACCCGGCGCACCAGATCGGTGCCGGCGGTGATGTTGCCCCACTGGTCGCTGCCGCCGATCTGCAGCGAGCACCCGTGCCGCCTGTACAGCTCCAGGTAGTCGTTGGCCTGCAGGATCTGGTAGCTGAACTCGGTGTAGCTGAGCCCCTCACCCGCCAGACGCGCCGAGACCGACTCGCGGGCCAGCATGCGGTTGACCGGGAAGTGCTTGCCGACGTCGCGCAGGAACGCGATCGCGGACATGCCATCGGTCCAATCGAGATTGCTGACCATGAGCCCGCGCTCCGGGTCGGACAGGTCCAGGAACCGCTCCACCTGCACCCGGATGCGCGCGACCCACTCGGCCACGACCTCGGTGGAGTTGAGCGAACGCTCGGTGCTGCGGCCGCTGGGGTCACCGATCAGACCGGTGGCGCCGCCCACCAGGCCGATGGCGCGGTGCCCGGCCCGCTGGATCCGGGCCAGGGTCAGCAGCGGCACCAGGTTGCCCACGTGCAGAGAGGGCGCGGTCGGGTCGAAGCCGCAATAGACCGTGATCGGACCCTCGGCCATCTTCGCCCGCAGGGCGTCGATGTCGGTGGACTGCGCGATCAGCCCGCGCCAGGCGAGGTCATCCAGAATGTCGGTCACGATTCTTGCTTTCCAATGTTCTCGAGGGTCTTGTACGGCTTCGCGGTACAGCCTGCCCGATTCCGGCATCGTTGCGCCACTCGAAACCGTCCCCGGCGCACGGGAAAGAGCAGTGACAGCGGAAAAACGATCTGGTACGGCTGGGCCGGACGGCATGGCGATCGGAGTGGTGCTGATGAGCGGCGTGGTCACCGTGGACAGGGCTCGATGGCTGGGCTTCAGGTGGCGGCGGCACGGCCTGGCCGGCCGGTCCCGCGAGAGCACGCTCGACGACCTGCTGTTGCTGGGGGTGCAGGACAGCCGGCAGGCCGGCGCCAAGCAGTCGCTGATCCAGCGCACGGACGGCATCCCCACGGACAGCAGTCCCACCGATGGCGCCTCCGCGGGCGACACCCGCGCAGACAGCACCCGCACGGACGGCACCAGGACGACGAGCGTCGCGGACGCGATCTCCGCGCGGGCCCCCTGGTGAGCATGTGGTCCGTGCGCGGGGCACCGCATGCGCACCGCCCGGCCCACCTGGACTTCGTGCGCGACGCGCTCGCCCCCCGGGAGTCGGACGACGGCGGGGCCGACTACGTCCGGGCGGTCGAGGAGGTGGCCGCCGCCCTCGGCGCCGTGGTGACCGCTCCCCTGCCGAAGCCGGAGGCGAGCAGCCGGGTTACCGGTCGCGTACCGGCCTCGCTGGTGGAGTGGTGCCCGCGGTGCGAGGCGGACCACGTCCCCGACGCGTTGTTCCGCGCGGCCGGGCGTCAGGCGCGGATCGTCCTCGGCCCCGGGGAGCAGCGCACGACCGTGCTGCACCCGCCTCCCGAGCACCGGCAGGAGAAGATCGACCATCCGCGTACGGCGTTGCTGGACGCCTACTTCCGGGTGAACGGCCCCACCGGCAGGACCGTGTTCCGCGACTGGATGGGCGGCGACGTCGCGGCCGCCACCGGCCTGTGGCGGGAACGGGCCGGTGACCTGGTCGGGGTCCGGGTCGGCGACCGGCGCTGCGACCTGCCCGAGGCTCTCCTCGACGCGGTGCGGGAGGCGCCCGAGCCCGAGGGGGTCGCCCTCCTCCCGCCGAACGATCCCTACCTGCGCCAGGTCGACCGGACCCTGCTCGTCCCGGACGGCGACCGGCGCCGGCAGGTGTGGCGGGCCCTTTCGGGGCCGGGGGCGCTGCTCGTCGACGGCGAGGTGGCCGGCATCTGGCGCTACCGCCGTACCGACCGCGAAGTGACGATCACCCTCTTCGGCGCCCTGTCGTCCGTGCGGCGCGCGGAGGCCGAGCAGAGCGCCCGCCTCGTCGCCGAGGCGACCGGCGACGACCCGCCGGACGTCACCTGGGACTGAGCCTCCGGCATACGGGCTGCCGTACGGGCCCACACCGGACGCGCCCACACCGCGCAGACCCGCGCCATACGGGCCCACGCCGCTCAACGGCCATCCGTAACCGGATGCCGACCGTGACGGCCCCGGCCCGCCTCGCGTCGTCACGGCGATCAGGTCCGGCGGCGCGGGACGTGCGGCCGGTACGGCGAGACCGTGGGGTCACCGGCGATCCAGAACCGCCAGGGCGTCTCCTTGCCCGCCGAGACCCCGGTGCGCGGCCCCGACCTGATCAGGCCCGCCTCGGGAGGCCGCCCTTCCAGGACGGCCACCGCCCCCGGCCCGGACCGCTCCGCTCCGCCGTACGAGCCGTTCCCGGCCTCCTCCGCCCCGCCGGGCGGGCAGGCGTCGGTCCCGTTGTGCTCGCGGGTGAAGCCGAGCGCCACGGCCAGACGCGCCGGTCCGCGTGCCAGGTCCCTGGCGGGGACGGTACGGCCGGCGCCGGTGCTCCGGCGGGCCGTGGCGGTCTCGATCCCGGCGACCACCTCTCCGGCCCGCAGCAGCACGCCCGAGCCGACCCCGTCGGGAAGGCAGACCAGGTTCGCGCAGAAGTGCATGCCGTAGGTGAAGTAGACGTACACGTGACCGGGCGGCCCGAACATCACCGCGTTGCGCGGCGTGAGGCCCCGGTAGGTGTGGGCCGCAGGGTCCTCCCCCGGCAGGCCGTACGCCTCGACCTCGGTCAGCCGCACCGCGACGGGCCCGTGCACGATCACCCGCCCCAGCAGGTCCGGGGCGACCTCGTGCGCGGGCCGGTCGAAGAAGGAGCGGGGCAGCCGGGCGAGCCCGGGACCGGACCCGGCGGGCCCGGTCCCCTCCTGCCGCCTCAGTTCCCGCTCGCCCATGCGGCCTGACCGTCGACGGTCTCCCGCAGGGCGGTCAGCTGGTCGCGGACCCGGTCGGGGGCCGTGCCGCCGTGGGCCTTGCGGGCCGCCAGCGCGCCCGGCACCGACAGGACCTCGCGCGTGTCGGGGGTGAAGTGCGGCGAGACCTTCACGAGCTCGTCGTCGGTGAGCTCGTCGAAGTCCTTGTCGTTGACCTGGCACCAGACCACCAGGTGGCCGACCGCCTCGTGGGCCTCGCGGAACGCCACGCCTCTGCGGACCAGCAGCTCGGCCAGGTCGGTGGCGAGGGCGAACCCGTCGGGCGCCGAGGCCTCCAGCTTGGCGGTGTTGACCCGCATCGTGGCGACCAGGCCGGCCATCGCCGGGAGCACCAGCAGCAGGGTGTCGACGGAGTCGAACACCGGCTCCTTGTCCTCCTGCAGGTCGCGGTTGTAGGTCAGCGGCAGGCCCTTGAGCGTCGTCAGCAGCGACATGAGGTTGCCGATGAGGCGACCGCTCTTGCCGCGGGCGAGCTCGGCGACGTCGGGGTTCTTCTTCTGCGGCATGATCGAGGAGCCGGTGGAGTAGGCGTCGTCCATCTCGATCCAGCGGAACTCCTGCGAGGCCCACAGGACGATCTCCTCGCCCAGCCGCGACAGGTGGGTGCCGACCATCGCCGCGCAGAACAGGAACTCGGCGGCGAAGTCGCGGTCGGCGACGGCGTCCATCGAGTTGGGGGCCGCGGAGTCGAAGCCGAGCTCGGCGGCGACGGCCTGCGGGTCCAGCGGGAGCGAGGAGCCCGCCAGCGCGCCGGAGCCGAGCGGGGAGACCGCCGCCCGCCTGTCCCAGTCGCGCAGCCGGTCGATGTCGCGGGCGAAGGCGTGCACGTGCGCCAGGAGCTGGTGGCCGAAGGAGACCGGCTGGGCGTGCTGCAGGTGGGTCATGCCGGGGGCGGCCGTCTCGGCGTGCTCCTCGGCCTGGCTCATCAGCGCGGTCTCCAGCTCCACCAGCCGGGACACGATGTGCCGGACGTGGTCGCGCAGGTACAGCCGCAGGTCGGTGGCGATCTGGTCGTTCCTGGACCGGCCGGCGCGGAGCTTGCCGCCGAGCGTGCCCAGGCGTTCCAGCAGGCCGCGCTCAAGTGCGGTGTGCACGTCCTCGTCGGCCACGGTCGGCCGGAACTCGCCCGCCTTGCAGGCCCGCTCCAGGTCGTCCAGAGCGCCGATCATGCGCTCCAGTTCCTCCTGCGTGAGCAGTCCCGCGCGGTTCAGCACCCGGGCGTGCGCCCGCGAGGCCAGCAGGTCGTACGGCACCAGCCGCCAGTCGAAGTGCACGCTCACCGAGAGCCTGGTCAGCGCGTCGGCCGGACCCCCCTCGAACCGGCCGCCCCACAACCTCATCGGCTTGCCACCATCAGTCACCGTCGTTCTCCCTCCCAGTTCAATCCGCGACCCTACGGGATGTCCGGCCGGCCCGCCCTCCGGCGTGCTGGTCATGGACATCCCCACCCGTTCAGAGCCGCCGGTCACGCGCGGCCGCGATCTTCGAGGGCAGGCTCCACAGCTCGACGAAGCCCTTGGCCAGCGACTGGTCGAAGGTGTCGCCGGTGTCGTAGGTGGCGAGGTTGAAGTCGTACAGCGACGTCTCCGAGCGCCGGCCGGTGACCGTGGCGCGGCCGCCGTGCAGGGTCATCCGGATCTCGCCGGTGACGTGCTCCTGGGCCTCGGCGATGAAGACGTCCAGCGCCCTCTTCAGCGGGGAGAACCACAGGCCGTCGTAGACGAGCTCGCCCCAGCGCTGGTCCACCGACCGCTTGAAGCGGGCCAGGTCGCGCTCGACGGTGACGTTCTCCAGCTCCATGTGCGCGGTGATCAGCGCGATGGCGCCGGGCGCCTCGTAGACCTCGCGCGACTTGATGCCGACGAGCCGGTCCTCGACCATGTCGAGCCGGCCGACGCCCTGGGCGCCGGCGCGCCGGTTCAGCTCGGAGATGATCTGGAAGGGGGTCAGCGCCCGCCCGTCCAGCGCCGCCGGGACGCCCCTGACGAAGCTGATGATCACCTCGTCGGCCTCGCGGGGCTCGGCCGGGTCGGCGGTGTAGGCGTAGACGTCCTCGATGGGGCCGTTCCAGATGTCCTCCAGGAAGCCGGTCTCGACGGCCCGGCCCCAGAGGTTCGCATCGATCGAGTAGGGGTTCTTCTTGCTGGTCTCGATCGGGAGGTTCTTCTCCTCGGCGTAGGCGATGGCCTTGTCCCGGGTCCACGCGTAGTCGCGGGCGGGGGCGACGACCTTCAGCTCGGGGAAGAGCGCGGCCAGGCCGGCCTCGAAGCGGACCTGGTCGTTGCCCTTGCCGGTGCAGCCGTGCGAGACGTGCGTGCCGCCGAACTCCTTGGCCGCGGCGGCCAGGTGCTTGACGATCAGCGGCCGGGACAGCGCGGAGACCAGCGGGTAGCGGTCCATGTAGAGGGCGTTGGCCTGCAGCGCGGGCACGCAGAAGTCGGCGGCGAACTCCTCGCGCGCGTCGACGACGACGGACTCGACGGCGCCGCAGTCGACGGCCCGCTTGCGGATGACCTCCATGTCCTCGCCGCCCTGGCCGACGTCGACGGCCACGGCGATGACCTCGGCGCCGGTTTTCTCGGCGAGGAAGGGGATGGCAACTGAGGTGTCGAGGCCCCCGGAGTAGGCGAGGACCACCCGGTCAGTCATGTCTTTGCTCCAAGTCTTCGTTCGTTCGAGGGACTGCGCCGGGACCGGCCCGCGGATCGCGGGCTAGCTACGTCGGTCGGCCAGGCGCAGCAGAGCCTCGGCCACGGCGGCCCCGCCCGTCGGGTCGCGGCTGATGACGAGGATCGTGTCGTCGCCGGCCACCGTGCCGAGGATGGACTCCCAGTCGGCGTGGTCGATGGCCGAGGCGAGGAACTGCGCGGCCCCCGGCGGGGTGCGCACGAGCACCAGGTTGGCCGACGCGTCGGCCGAGACGAGCAGTTCCTCGGCCAGACGGCCGAGCCTGGCGGCGGGGGTCTCCCCGCCGCCGAGGCGGGCCAGCGGTATGCGGCCGCCGCCCTCTCCGGGAAGGGCGTAGACCAGGGAGCCGTCCTCCGCCCGGAGCTTGAGCGCCCCGAGCTCGTCCAGATCGCGCGAGAGGGTGGCCTGGGTGACCTCCACCCCGCTCTCGGCCAGCAGCTTGGCCAGTTCCGGCTGGGACCGGACGGGCCGGCGCTGCAGCAGCTCGGCGATCCGCGCCTGGCGGGCCACCTTGGTCATGGGGATCATCATGACGATTCCCCCGCCGACGCCAGCCAGTGCAGCAGGGCCTTCTGGGCGTGCAGGCGGTTCTCCGCCTGGTCCCACACGAGGCTCTGCGGGCCGTCGATGACGTCGGCGGTGATCTCCAGACCGCGGTAGGCGGGCAGGCAGTGCAGCACGATCGCACCGGGCGCGGCGGCCGCCGTCACCCCGGCGTTCACCTGGTACGGCATGAGCGCGGCGACCCGCTCGTCCTTGCCGTCCTGACCCATGGACACCCAGGTGTCGGTGGTGATCACCTCGGCTCCGGCCGCGGCCGCGGCCGGATCGTCGGCCACCGAGACCTCGGCACCGGTCTGCGCGCCGATCTCGGCGGCCCGCGCCAGGACCGCCGGGTCGGGCCGGTAGCCCTCGGGGGCGCAGATCCGCACGTTCATCCCGGCGGTGGCGCCGCCGAGGAGGTACGAGTGGGCCATGTTGTTGGCGCCGTCGCCGTAGTAGGCCAGCGTCAGCCCGGCGGTCCTGCCGAAGCGCTCACGGACGGTCTGCAGGTCGGCGAGGATCTGGCAGGGGTGGTAGGAGTCGGTGAGAGCGTTGACCACAGGGACGGAGGAGGTTGCGGCCATGGCCTCGATCCTCTCTTGTCCACCGGTCCGCCACACGATTGCCGCGACCTGGCGCTCCAGGACTCGGGCGGTGTCCTCGATCGACTCGCCCCGGCCCATCTGGGAGGAGCCGGCGTCGAGCACCAGCGGCAGGCCGCCGAGCTCGCCGATGCCGACGGAGAAGGAGACCCGGGTGCGGGTGGAGTGCTTGTCGAACAGGACCGCGACGGTCTTGGGGCCCTCGAAGGGGCGGTAGCCGTACCGGTCCTTCTTCATCGCGTCGGCCAGATCGAGCACCTGCGCCTGCTCGGCGGGCGTCAGGTCGTCGTCTTTGAGGAAGTGTCTAGTCATGGGAGGCCTCGTCGAGGATCGCGGGGAGCGCGGTCACGAACGTCGCGACCTGCGCGGAGGTGATGACCAGCGGCGGCGCGAGCCGTACCGCGTCCGGCTGCAGGGCGTTGACCAGGAACCCGGCCCGCTGGGCCGCGGCCTGGACCTGGGCGGAGCGGGGGGAGGTCAGCACGATCGCCCGCCACAGGCCCCGGCCGCGCACCCCCTTGAGCAGCGGGTGGTCGACGGCGGCGATGCCGTCGGCGAGCTCGGAGCCGACCGCGCGGACGTGCTCCAGCAGGCCCTCGCCGTCGATGGTGTCGAGTACGGCGAGCGCGGCGGCGGCCGAGACGGGGTTGCCGCCGAAGGTGGAGCCGTGGTCGCCCTTGGCGAAGATCGTGCCGGCGGCGCCGAAGCCGACGCAGGCGCCGATCGGCATGCCGCCGCCCAGGCCCTTGGCCAGCGTCAGGATGTCGGGCAGCACGCCCTCGTGCTGGTGGGCGAACCAGTGGCCGGTCCTGCCGATCGCGGACTGGATCTCGTCGGCGACCAGCAGCGCCCCGGCCGCGGTGCAGATCTCCCGGGCGGCGCGGAAGTAGCCGTCCGGCGGGGGCACGACCCCGGCCTCGCCCTGGGTGGGCTCCAGGAAGACGGCGGCGCACTCGTCGGTGACGGCGTTCTTGAGGGCGTCGGCGTCGCCGTACGGCACGAAGCGCACGTCGACCGGGAACGGGCCGAACTGGTCGCGGATCGAGGGCTTGCCGGTCAGCGAGAGCGCGCCCATGGTCCGGCCGTGGAAGGCGTTCTCGGCGGCGACGAAGTAGGTCCTGCCGGTGGTCTTGCCGTACTTCAGCGCCAGCTTGAAGGCGCACTCGTTGGCCTCGGTGCCGGAGTTGGCGAGGAAGACCCGGCCCTGCCCGCCGAGCAGGCCGAGCAGGCGCTCGGCGAGCAGCACCTCGGGCTCGTGCAGGAACAGGTTGCTGGTGTGGGCGATGGTGGCGACCTGGCGGGAGACGGCCTCGCCGAGCGCGGGGTGGGCGTGGCCCAGGGAGCTGACCGCGATGCCGCCGATCATGTCGAGATAACGGTTGCCGTCGACGTCCCAGACCTCGCAGCCCTCCCCGCGGGCCAGCGCCACCGGGGGTACGCCGTAGTTGGGCATGAACGCGGCTTCGAACCGGTCGTACAGGCTCACGTGTCGCTCCCCTTCAACTTGATGGTGGCGGTCAGCCTGCGCTTGACCAGCTCGGGTACGGCGGCCGCCGGGGCGGCGGCGGACTCGTCGGGCAGCACCATGGTGCCGATGCCCTCGTCGGTGAAGATCTCCAGCAGTACGGCGTGGGGCACCCGGCCGTCGAGCACGTGGGCCTGGGGCACGCCGCCCTGCACGGCGTTGAGGCACGCCTCCATCTTGGGCACCATGCCGCTGGACAGGCCGGGCAGGAGGTGCTCCAGCTCGCCGGCGGTGAGGCGGCTGATGACCTCGTCGCTCTCGGGCCAGTTGCGGTACAGGCCCTCGACGTCGGTCAGGACGATCAGCTTGGAGGCCTGCAGCGCCACGGCCAGCGCGGCGGCGGCGGTGTCGGCGTTGACGTTGTAGACGGTGCCGTCCTCGCCGCGGGCGACCGAGGAGACGACGGGGATGCGCCCGTCGTCCAGCAGCGCCTGCACGGCTCCGGCCTCGACCCGGACGATCTCCCCGACCTGGCCGATGTCCACCGGGGCGCCGTCGACGACCGCGTGCTTGCGGACGGCGGTGAGCAGGTGGGCGTCCTCGCCGGACATGCCGACGGCCAGCGGGCCGTGCCGGTTGATCAGGCCGACCACGTCGCGGTTGACCTGGCCGACCAGGACCATCCTGACGACCTGCATGGCCTCGGGAGTGGTGACCCGCAGGCCGGCGGTGAAGGTGGACTCGATGCCCAGCCGGTCGAGCTGGGCGTTGATCTGCGGGCCGCCGCCGTGCACGATGACGGGCTTGAGCCCGGCGTAGCGCAGGAAGACGACGTCGTCGGCGAACTTCTCCCGCAGGTGCTCCTCGGTCATCGCGTTGCCGCCGTACTTGATGACGACGGTGGCGCCCTGGAAGCGGGCCAGCCACGGCAGCGCCTCGATCAGGGTGGCGGCCTTGGACAGGGCGGCGTCGGCCCTCATCCCGTCGGCGGCCGCTCCGTTGCCGGTCGTTCCGTTGCCGGTCGTTCCGTTGCCGGTCATGACGAGTACGCCGAGTTCTCGTGGACGTAGGCCGCGGTGAGGTCGGTGGTGTGGATCGTCGCGGAGTGCGGCCCCGCCGACAGGTCGACGGTGATCGTCACATCGCGGGGGCGCAGGTCCACCTTGGAGCGGTCGTCGCCGGCCGCGCCGCCCCGGCAGATCCACACGCCGTTGATGGCCACGTTGAGCCGGTCGGCCTCGAAGACGGCGTCGGTCGTGCCCACCGCCGACAGCACCCGGCCCCAGTTGGGGTCCTCACCGTGGATGGCGCACTTGAGCAGGTTCGAGCGGGAGACGGCGCGGCCGACGGTGACGGCGTCCTGTTCGGAGGCGGCGCCGATGACCTCGATGGCGATGGCCTTGGAGGCGCCCTCGGCGTCCACCAGGAGCTGGCGGGCCAGATCGGCGCAGACCTCGGTGATCTTCTTCTCGAACTCGGCGAGGTCCGGGACGACGCCGGAGGCGCCGCTGGCCAGCAGCAGCACGGTGTCGTTGGTGGACATGCAGCCGTCGGAGTCGAGCCGGTCGAAGGTGACCCGCGTCGCCTTGCGGAGCACCGCGTCGAGCTGCTCGGAGGTCAGCTCCGCGTCGGTGGTGATCACGCACAGCATGGTGGCCAGGGCCGGGGCGAGCATGCCCGCGCCCTTGGCCATGCCGCCGACCATGTAGCCGCCGTCGCCCCGCTTGAAGGAGATCTTCGAGACGGTGTCGGTGGTGCGGATGGCGTCGGCGGCGGCGAGGCCGCCGTCCCGGCTGAGCTGGGAGGCCGCGATGTCGACCCCGTCGAGCAGGGTGTCGATCGGCAGCCGCTCGCCGATCAGGCCGGTGGAGCAGACCGCGATCTCGCCGGCCGAGTCCTCCAGCACGGCGGCGACCTTCTCGGCGGTGGCGTGGGTGTCCTGGAAGCCCACCGGGCCGGTGCAGGCGTTGGCGCCGCCGGAGTTGAGGACGACCGCGCGGACCCGGCCCCCGGCCAGCACCTGCGCCGACCACAGGACCGGGGCGGCCTTCACGCGGTTGGCGGTGAAGACGCCGGCCGCCGCGCGGGAGGGGCCGTCGTTGACGACGAGGGCGAGGTCACGGGCTCCGGCGGCCTTGATGCCGGCGGCGATGCCCGCGGCCCGGAAGCCGAGGGGGGCGGTCACGCTCATGGGGCGACTCCGTTGACGGGAAGACCGAGCTCTTCTGGCAGGCCGAGGGCGAGGTTGGCGCTCTGGATCGCGCCCCCCGCGGTGCCCTTGGTCAGGTTGTCGATGGCGATGACGGCGACGACACGTCCGGCGCGCTCGTCCAGGGCGACCTGGAGGGCGGCGGTGTTGGCGCCGAGGGTCATGGAGGTGGCCGGCCAGCGCCCCTCGGGCAGCAGACGCAGGAACGGCTCGTCCTTGACGGCGGCCTCGTAGGCCTCGCGCAGGGCCGCGGCGGTCAGGCCCGGCGTGGCGGGGGCCGTGCAGGTGGCCAGGATGCCGCGGCTCATCGGGGCCAGCGTCGGGGTGAAGGAGACCTTCACCGGTCCTCCGGCCACGGCCGCCAGGTTCTGCTCCATCTCCGGGGTGTGGCGGTGCACGCCGCCGACGCCGTAGGCGCTGACGGAGCCCATGACCTCGCTGCCCAGCAGGTTCTGCTTGAGGGAGCGGCCCGCCCCGCTGGTGCCGCTGGCGGCGACCACGACCACGTCGGGCTCGGCCAGGCCGGCGCCGAAGGCGGGGAACAGGGCCAGGGTGACGGCCGTGGGATAGCAGCCGGGGACGGCGATCCTGCGGGTCCGGCGGAGCTCCTCGCGCCGGCCGGGCAGCTCGGGCAGGCCGTACGGCCAGGTGCCGGCGTGCGCGCCGCCGTAGAAGTGCTCCCAGGCGGCGGGGTCGGACAGGCGGAAGTCGGCGCCGCAGTCGACGACCAGGGTGTCGTCGCCGAGCTTCTCGGCGATCTCGGCGGACTGACCGTGCGGAAGCGCGAGGAAGACCAGATCATGACCGCCCAGCGTCCCGGCGGTGGTGTCCTGCAGGATACGGTCGGCCAGAGGGGCCAGGTGGGGCTGGTGCTCCCCGAGCGCGGTGCCCGCGCTGGATCCGGCGGTCAGGGCGCCGATCTCGATCTCGGGGTGGGACAGCAGCAGGCGCAGGAGCTCACCCCCGGCGTAGCCGCTGGCGCCGGCGATGGCGGCTCTCATCCGTCCTCCCGTGTCTGCATATTCATGCGTTGTTGCTCATAAGCTTTCTAGAGAGATTATGCATGTAGCAGGATCTTCATGCAAACGGGGTATACCGGAAGGAAGGATGCTCCCCCGGTGAAGGCCGGGGCGGAGGGTAGGACAGAACACAGGTCTGCGCATGGTCATACAGCGTAATGTTTCGTGATATTTCAGCCCTGTTGCACGTACCTACCGGTCGGTATCGTGACGTTTCCGGTCCTTCCACACCCGGGGAGTAGAACGCATGACTGTCACTCACGACCAGGTCCAGGCCCAGCTCACCGGCCCCGGACAGCTGTTCGAGATGGAGGAGGTCCCCGGCCACGGCGGCACGGTCAGGACCTGGAAGCACGCGCCCGTGCACTTCCGGGCCCTCCTCGAGATCAGCCGGTTCCACGGTGACAAGGTCTTCCTGGCCTACGAGGACGAGCACATCACCTACGAGGAGCACTTCCGCCGGGCGGCCACGCTGGCGCGGCGGCTGGTGGAGGAGTACGGCGTGGGCAAGGGCGACCGGGTCGCCATCGCCATGCGCAACTACCCCGAGTGGGTCATCTCCTTCTCCGCGGCACTGGCCGCCGGGGCGATCGCCGTACCGCTCAACGCCTGGTGGACCCAGCAGGAGCTGGAGTTCGGACTGTCGGACTCCGGGGCCAAGGTGCTCATCGCCGACGGCGAGCGCGCAGCCAAGCTCGCCGCGTCCGGCCCGGCTCTGATCGTGACGCGCGGCGAGGTCCCCGAGGGCGCCCGGGGGTTCCAGGACGTGCTGGGCGAGGTGGCGGCGGACGTGACGCTGCCGGACGTGGAGCTCTCCCCCGACGACCCGGCCACCATCTTCTACACCTCCGGCACCACCGGCGTGCCCAAGGGCGCGCTCGGCAGCCACCGCAACCTCGGCCAGTCCCCCATGACCGTGGCCTACAGCATGCTGCGCGCCGTGGTCCGGGCCGGCAAGGACCCGGGCGAGGCCGCCGGCCAGCGCCGCGTCACCCTGCTGACCGTGCCGCTGTTCCACGTCACCGGCTGCTTCGCGGTGATGACCACCACGATGTTCAGCGGCGGCGGCCTGGTGCTGATGTACAAGTGGGACGCCGGGCGGGCCCTGGAGCTGATCGAGCGCGAGAAGGTCACCGTCTTCAGCGGCGTGCCCACCAACGTCTGGCAGCTGCTGTCCCACCCCGACCTGGACAAGCACGACGTCTCCAGCCTCGCCTCCCTGGGCTACGGCGGCGCCCCCGCCCCGCCCAAGCTGCTTGAGCGCATCACCGAGCAGCTGCCCAGCCGGGCGCCCTCCAACGGCTACGGCATGACCGAGACCACCGCGCTGGCGATCAACAACAGCGGCTCGGACTATCTGGCCAAGCCCGACAGCATCGGCCTGCCGATGCCCGTGGTCGACGTCAAGATCGCCGACCCGATGGGACAGGAACTGCCCGCCGGAGAGGTCGGCGAGCTGTGCATGCGCGGCCCGAACGTGATCCTGGGCTACTGGAACCGCCCCGCGGCCACCGCCGAGACCATCGTCGGCGGCTGGCTGCACACCGGCGACCTGGCCCGCATGGACGAGGAGGGCTTCGTCTACATCGTGGACCGGGCCAAGGACATGGTCATCCGCGGCGGCGAGAACGTCTACTGCGCCGAGGTGGAGGCCGCGCTGTTCGAGCACCCGGCGGTGGACGACGCCGCGGTGATCGGCATCCCGCACGACGAGCTGGGCGAGGAGGTCGGCGCGGTGGTCCGGTTGAAGTCCGCGGCGACCCCCGAGGAACTCCAGGCGTTCCTGCGCGAGCGGATCGCGGCGTTCAAGGTGCCGGTCAGGTTCTGGGTCCGCGAGGCGGAGCTGCCCCGCAACCCCGGCGGGAAGATCCTCAAGACGCACCTGCGCAAGGAGGTCCTCGGCGCCTGAGCCGGGTACGGCCCGCCCGATATTGGTTTGCTTTCGGGCGGGCCGCCACCGAAACTAGCTGTTCGTGCCCGAAAATCCCGATCGATCGTTCAGGTCCCTGCTCCGCCGCATGCGGATGGACCTGAGCCCCCTGCGCGACTCCCGTGACTTCCGGCTGCTGTTCGGCTCGGGAGTGATCGGGATGTTCGGCACGTTCCTCACCGTGGTGGCGGTCCCGCTGCAGATGAAGCAGCTCACCGGCTCATCCCTGGCGGTCGGTCTGGTCAGCGCGGCCGAGTTCGTACCGATGGTGATCTGCGGCCTGTGGGGCGGCGCCATCGCGGACGCGATGGACCGCCGCAAGATCATCCTCTACACCGAGGTGGGCCTCTGCCTCACGATCGCGATCCTGCTGGTCAACGCGCTGTTGCCGAACCCCCACGTCTGGGTCCTGTACGTCGTGGGCGCACTGTCGGCCGGTCTCGGCAGTCTGCAGCGGCCCAGTCTCGAATCGCTCATGCCCCGGGTCGTCCGGCACGACCAGCTCACCGCGGCCGCCGCGCTCAGCAGCTTCCGCTGGAACCTCGGTGCGATCATCGCCCCGGGCCTCAGCGGCCTGATCGCCGCCTCGTACGGCGTCGCGACCGCCTACGCGATCAACGTGGTCACCTTCCTGGCCTCGCTGGTCCTGCTCTGGCTGGTGAAGGCCCCGCCGCAGGCCGAGGACGCCCCGCCCGCCTCGCTCAGCGCGCTGGCCGACGGCGTGCGCTACGCCGTAAGCCGCCCCGACCTGATGGGCACCTATCTGGTGGACATCGCCGCGATGGTCTTCGCCTACGCCGTGGCGCTCTATCCGTTCCTGGCCGACCAGCTCGGCGCCACCCACGCTCTGGGCCTGTTCTACTCCGCCGCGGCCGTCGGCTCGCTGATCGCCTCGGTCACCTCCGGCTGGACCGCCCGCATCCACCGGCACGGCATGGGAGTGATCGTCGCCGCCCTCGTCTGGGGCCTGGCCGTGGCGCTGGCCGCCCTCATGCCGAACATGTGGGGCGTCCTGGCCTGCTTCGCGCTGGCGGGCGCCGCCGACATGATCAGCGGCGTCTTCCGGGCCACGATCTGGAACCAGACCATCCCCGACTCCTACCGCGGCCGCCTGGCCGGGATCGAGCTGCTGTCCTACACCAGCGGCCCGATGCTGGGCAACGCCCGCGCCGGTCTGATGGACCACCTGGGCGGCACCCGCTTCTCCCTGGGCGCCGGCGGCCTGCTGTGCATCGGCGCGGTCACCGCCCTGGCCGGACTCCTGCCGAAGTTCCGCAACTACGACGCCCTCACCGACGAGCACGCCGTCCGCGAACGCACCCGCCGCGAGGAGCTCGCCAAGACCGCGGTCTGAATGGGGCTCACCGGCGAAGTACGCGCCCACGGTCCTGGCGAGCTCCTCGCGGCGGGCCATCGCTGCCTGGCGTAGATGGGGGCCGCGACCGCCAGCCCGAGCGCGAATCCGGTGAAGGACAGGCCGATCAGGGGAAGTTCCCACGATGGCAGCCCCGCGCTCTCCGTCGCCTCCCAGTCTTCTCGCGCCGGCAGGAGAGACGCGGGGAGGAGCGGGATCATCGAGACCAGGAAGCCCATGCCGATCCACGCGGGCAACAGCAGCAGCCATGCGGGGATCCGTTCGCCCCACCGCCGGCCCAGCGCCAGGCCGAGCAGGATCGCCACACCCGCCATGCCGACGGTCATGCCGTTGATCGCCGCCCAGTTCAACGTGCTCCAGGCACCGCCGTGGAGACCTCCGCCGCGCAGGCCCTCCACCGTCCAGAAGATCTTGATGACGAAGTACGGCAGCATCGCGAGAGCGGCTCCGTACGCCGCGACTCTCCGCACCGTCGTCCAGCGCCGCCCCAACTCACCGATACCCGGCGCATCTGGAATCCGCATGCGCCTGATCATCGTCAGGCTTCGCTGTGAGGACCCTGAGTGAGGCTGTGAAGATCCTGAGCGAGGCCCCGCGAGACGGCGGCCGGCGGCGCCCCGCAACCCGTCGAGGAGGGGGCGCCGCCGACCGGTCAGCGGATGACGTGGACGGCCGCCCGCACGGTGTCGGCCTGTGCGGCGTCACCGGCCGGGGCCGCCGAGACGGCGACCTGCTTGACCGAGCCGATCTCGATGTCGGGAGAGATCAGCATCTGGATGCGGATCCGCCGGTGCGCACCGGCCGCCAGCTTGACCCGCAGACCGTCGGCCGAACGCAGGGCGGCGGTGACGTTGCTGCGGCCCGCGTAGTAGCGCACCCGCAGGCCGGACGGCGCGGCGCCGCCCTTGACGGTGATGGTGGCCCTGGCGGTGCCGTCGTTGGCGATACGGACGTAGAAGGTGCGCAGGCTGACGGGCCGGCGGCCGAGGGCGACGGCACCGGCGTGCCCGGCGACGCCGAGGTCGCGGTGCACGGTGGCCGTCGCGGTCTGGGCCGCGGCGGAGGTTCGGCCGTAGAGGTTGTCACCGGTGTAGCCCGAACCGCTGGTCCTGATCAGGGTGTCGACCTTGGGGACCTTGGGGGCCTTCGGCGCCTTGGGAGCGGTTCCCGGTGAAGCGGGCGAGTCGTTGTCGGTGACGGTGACGGTCATCGCGCTCTGCGGGCCCAGTTCCGTGCCGGGACTGGGTGTCGACAGGGTGAGGGTGAGCGTCTCATCGCCTTCGCGCAGGCCGTCGTCGGTGACGGTCAGCGCGATGTCGGCGGTGCTCTGACCCGGCGCGAAGGACACCGTGCCCGGCGGAAGGGTGACGTCGGAACCGTCGGCGCTGCCGCCGGTGACCGCGTAACCGACCGTGGAGGTGAAAGCGGTCACGGTGCGGGTGAGCGACACCTGGACGGTGCCGGCTTCCTCGCCGAGCGTCGTGCTCGCCTGGGTGAAACCGACTGTTGAAGGCTGCGACAGTGCCAGGTTGTACAAGCCCCCTGCGGCGATCTGCGTCACACCGGCCAGGCTGGCGGGAACGATGGTCTGACCGTAGGTGTTGTCGCCCCAGCCCACGACGGTGCCGTCGCTCTTCAGCGCCAGGCTGTGTTCGTATCCGGCGGAAATCTGAACCACGCCGGTCAGAGCGGCAGGCAGGGTGCTCTGCCCGTAGGTGTCCTGGCCCCACGCCACGATCGTGCCGTCGCTCTTCAGCGCCAGATTGTGGTTGTATCCGGCGGCGATCTGCGTCACGCCGGACAGACCGGGCGGCACATCCACCTGGTGGAAGCCGTTATGGCCCCAGGCCACGACGGTGCCGTCACTCTTCAGCGCCAGACTGTGGGCGTATCCAGCGGAAATCTGAACCACGCCGGACAGACCGGCAGGTACGGCGAGTGGCACGTGGGCGAAGCCACCCCACGTCACAACGGTGCCGTCACTCTTCAGCGCCAGGCTGTGGCTGTCGCCGGCGGCGACTTGGATCACACCGGTCAGACCGGGCGGCACGGCGGCCTGACCGAGGGAGTTGTCGCCCCAGGCCACGACGGTGCCATCACTCTTCAGCGCCAGATTGTGAGCGCCGCCGGCAGCGATCTGCGTCACGCCGGTCAGACCGGGCGGCACGGCGGTCTGACCGACGGAATTGTCGCCCCAGGCCACGACGGTGCCATCACTCTTCAGTACCAGGCTGAAGTCGTATCCTGCGGAAATCTGGGTCACGCCGGTCAGGCCGGCGGGCACATTGGCCTGACCTCGGCTATTGGCACCCCAGGCCACGACGGTGCTGTCGGCGGCGGCCGAGGCCGAAGCCGCGGTCAAGGGGAGCAGGACGGCCAGGCTCGTCAGCAGGGCGGTCAGCAGGGCGGGGATCCGCAGCCGGGCGCTCGTACGGCGTGGGCCGGAGGGTTGCGGGACCCTCGGTGAAGTGTTCATCGATGCTTCCGTGCAGTCGTGACAGGGACGGCGACGACCTGTCGGCGATACTGCGGAAGGTCGGCCATCTCTTCGCATCGTCCGGATCACGGCCGACATGAGGAACCACGGTGTGGGATACGCCCATCCGGTGGGCGCCACGCCTTCTCAAGAGGGCCCGGAACCCTTTGATGATCACGCGGGACACAGAACCCGCAACGGGCAGCGGAGCCGGACGGGGGCCGGGCTCAGTCGGTCTCGCGCCAGCCGTCGTACTCCTCGGCGAGCTCGTCCAGACGCGCCAGTTCCTCCCGGGACAGGGCGCCGTCGGGGTCCTCGACGACCACGACCCACTGGGCGTCCTCGGCGTCGTCCTCACCCGCCAGGGTCTCCCGTACGACGGCGGGCGCCTCCAGCTCGGGGAGCCGGTCTGCCACCGTCTCGGCGACCTCCTCGGCGTCGTCGCGATCGGCGAACACCAGCAGGTACCTCATCTCGTCCTTCCTCTCGTCCTGCGGTTCACACAGGGAAAAGGCCCCGGCGGTATGTCCGCCGGGGCCTCCTCTGCCGTGCTCAGGCGCCGCGGAGCTGGGCGCCGGTGCGCTCGGCGGCCAGGGCCACGGCGGCCTCGCGGGCCGCGGTGGTCTCCTCGACCGTCAGCGTGCGGTCCGGCGCCCGGAAGCGCAGGGTGCAGGCCAGGGACTTGTTGCCCTCGCCGACCTGCGCGCCGGTGTAGACGTCGAACAGCCGCAGGGACTCCAGCAGCTCGCCCGCGCCCTCGCGCAGCGCCGCCTCGACCTCGGCGAACGGGACGTCCGCGCCGACGATCAGCGCGACGTCCTGGGTGGCGACCGGGTAGGCGGAGACCGGGGGGGCCTGCGCCGGGCCGGGCAGCACGGCCTCCAGCCGGGTCAGCTCCAGCTCCATCGCGCAGGTGCGCGGCGGCAGGCCGTACGCCTCGATGACGCGCGGGTGCAGCTCGCCGGCGTGGCCGGCCAGGGTGTCCCCGGCGTACAGCGCGGCGCAGCGGCCCGGGTGCCAGGGCTCGTGCCGGTCGGCGCGGACCGTCAGCTCGACGCCCGCCTCGCGGGCGACCGTGCGGGCCGCCTCGACGGCGTCGGCCCAGGTGGCCGGGCGGCCCTTGCCCCACCAGCCGGAGCGCTCGAACTCGCCGGCCAGCACCACGGCCACCCGCCGGGGCTGGTCGGGCAGCGCGGCCTCGATCGAGGCCAGCTCCTCCCGGGTCGGGCGGCGGTCCACTCCGAGCACCGGGGCCTGCGCGGGCGCGTCCGGCGCCGGCCGGTAGACCAGGCCGGTCTCGAACAGCGCCACGTCGCCGAAGCCGCGGCCCACGTTGCGCACCAGGGTCTTCAGCAGGCCCGGCAGCAGCGTGGTCCGCATCAGCGGCTCGTCCTCGCTGAGCGGGTTCGCCAGCCGTACGGCGCGGCGGCGGGCGTCGCCGGCGGGCAGCTGCAGGTTGTCGAAGTCGCGCTCCCCGACGAAGGGGTAGGCCAGGACCTCGACGTAGCCGGCGCCGGCCAGCGCCCGGCCGACCCGGCGGCGCAGCCGCTGGCCCTCGGTGAGCCCGGCCCCGGCCGGCGCCGCGGGCAGGATCGAGGGCAGGTTCTCGTAGCCCTCGAGCCGGATGACCTCCTCGGCGAGGTCGTTTGGGTCGGTCAGGTCGGGCCGCCAGGAGGGCGGGGTGACCGTCAGCATGTCGTCGCCGGTCACCGCGAGCAGGACCGCCATCTCGTCGGCCGGGGCGACGGCACCGCTCTCGACGGTGCAGCCGACCTGCTCCAGGCGGCGGACCACGGTCTCGCGGTCGTAGTGCGTCCCGGCGACCTTGCCGGGGTGGTCGCTCGGGATGGAGATGCGGACCGGCTCGGCCGGGATCTCGACGTGGGTGACGCCCGGCCGGATCGCGCCGCCGCCCAGCTCGGTCAGCAGCCGCACCGCGCGCCAGGAGGCGTACAGCGGCAGCTCCCGGTCCACGCCCCGCTCGAAGCGCTTGGACGCCTCGCTGACCAGGTTGTGGCGGCGGGACATGCGCGCGATCCCGCTGGCCGAGAAGTGCGCGGCCTCGATGACGATCTCGGTGGAGTCGTCGGAGATCTCGGTGTGCAGGCCGCCCATGGTGCCGGCCATGGAGATCGCGCCGGACCCGTCGGTGATCAGGACGTCCTCGGGGTTGAGCGGGCGCACGACGTGGTCGAGCGTCTCCAGGGTCTCCCCCGGCTGCGCCCGGCGCACCACGATCTCGCCGGTCAGCTTGGTGGCGTCGAAGGCGTGCAGCGGCTGGCCCAGCTCCAGCATCACGTAGTTGGTGACGTCGACGGCCAGCGAGACCGGGCGCATGCCGGCGCGCGTCAGCCTGGCCCGCAGCCAGAACGGGCTCGGCGTGTGCGGGTCGAAGCCGCTGACGGCGCGCAGCACGAAGCGGTCGCACGCCGTCGGGTCGGCGATCGAGGCCGGGTGGGACGGCTGGGACTCGGCCGGCGGGGAGACGTCGGCCGGGTCGCGGAACGGCACCTCGAAGGCGGTGGCGACCTCGCGGGCCACGCCCCGGATGGACAGCGCGTAGCCGATGTCCGGGGTGATCTCCAGCTCGATGACGTCCTCGCGCAGGCCGAGCAGCTCGACCACGTCGGCGCCGATGGGCGTGCCCTCGGGCAGCACCATGATGCCGGAGTGGTCCTCGCCCAGGCCCAGCTCGCGCTCGGAGCAGATCATGCCCTCGGACATGCGCCCGTAGGTCTTGCGCGCGCCGACCTCGAAGCCGCCGGGCAGCACGCCGCCGGGCAGCACGACCGGCACCCGGTCACCGGCGACGAAGTTGGTCGCGCCGCACACGATCTGGCGCGGGGCGGCCTCGCCCACCTCGACCTGGCAGTGCCGGATGGGCTTCTTGAAGCCCTCCAGCTCCTCGATGGACAGCACCTCGCCGACGACGACGTTCTTGACGTCGTGGCCGTAGGAGGTGACGGCCTCCAGCTTGAGGCCGGCGGCGGTGAGCTTGTCGGCGATCTCGTGGGCGGTGACGGCGGGGAGATCGACATACTCCCGCAGCCATGAAAGCGGGACCTTCATCAGACCTCCATTCCGAACGGGAGCGTGAAGCGGACGTCTCCCTCGACCATGTCGCGCATGTCCTCGGCGTTGTGGCGGAACATCAGGGTGCGCTCGATGCCCATGCCGAAGGCGAAGCCGGAGTAGCGCGCCGGGTCGACGCCGCAGGAGATGAGCACGCGCGGGTTGACCATGCCGCAGCCGCCCCACTCGATCCAGCCCTCGGACTTGCAGGTACGGCACGGCGGGTTGCCGGGCACGGCCGAGGCGCCGCGGCACACGAAGCACTTCAGGTCCATCTCGGCCGAGGGCTCGGTGAACGGGAAGTAGTTCGGCCGGAACCGGGTGGTGATGCCCTCGCCGAACATGACCTCGGCGAAGCGGTCCAGGGTGCCCTTGAGGTGGGCCATCGTCAGGCCCTCGTCGATCGCCAGGCCCTCGACCTGGTGGAAGACCGGGGTGTGGGTGGCGTCGAGCTCGTCGGTGCGGAACACCTTGCCGGGCGAGATCACGTAGACCGGCAGCTCACGGCCGAGCAGGGCGCGGATCTGCACCGGCGAGGTCTGGGTGCGCAGCACCTTGCCGGAGTCGACGGACTCCACGAAGAAGGTGTCGTGGTCGGAGCGCGCCGGGTGGTCGGGCGAGATGTTCAGCGCGTCGAAGTTGAACCACTCGCCTTCCAGCTCGGGCCCCTCGGCCACCTCGTAGCCCATCGCGACGAAGGCGTCGGCGATGCGCTCCTGCAGCGTGGTCAGCGGGTGCCGGGCACCGCGCGGGGCGCGGTCCCAGGGCAGCGTGACGTCGACGGTCTCCTCGACCAGGACGCGCTCGTCGCGCTCGGCCTCCAGCTGGACCTGGCGTTCGGCGAGCGCGTCGGCGATGGCCTTGCGGGCGCCGCCGACGCGTTTGCCCGCCTCGGCGCGGGCCGCCGGGGGCAGCGCGCCGATCTCACGGTTGGCCAGGGCGATCGGCGAGCGGTCACCGGCGTGCGCGAGCCGTACCTGCTTCAGTTCGTCGAGATCGCGCGCCGCCTTGATGGCGTCGAGCGCGTCGGCCTGCATGCGCGCCACCTCGTCGGCGTGCAGCGGCGTCACCTCGACCGGGTCGTAGTTAGACAAGAGAGAGCTCCGAATCCAGGGCCTAAGCGGCCATGAGTCTATCGTTGGGAAGACCGGGCCGGGCCTGGCGGATGCGGGGGCGCGGCCGGTGACTGCGCGAAGGAGCCCACCGGGCCGGCGTCCGCCCTCAGGCGAAGTCAGGGGTGCCGGTGGGCAGCATAAATCGGAACTCGGCCCCGCCCTCGGGGCCGCGCTGCACGGAGATCGTGCCGCCGTGGGCCTCGATCAGGCCCTTGACGATGAACAGGCCGAGCCCGGTGCCGCCGCGGCGGCGGGCGTTGCCCCGCCAGAACTGCCGGAAGACGCGCGTGACCAGCTCGGGCGGGATGCCCTCACCCTGGTCGCGGACGGACACGGTCACTCCCCACTCGTTCGGCTCGACGACTATTGTCACCGTACCCCGTCCGTGACGCACCGCGTTCTCCATGAGGTTGGACAGGACCTGGTCGATCTTGTCCTGGTCGAGCCACGTCTCGGGCAGCTCGCCGTACACCTCCAGCCGGAAGCGGTCCTCCGGCTCGCCGGCCGCGATCCGCCCGGCGATGATCTTTCTGACCCGGGCCGGGATGTCGACGACCTGCCGGTGGATCTCCAGTCGGCCGGACTCGATGCGGGACACGTCGAGCAGCTCGGTGATCAGCCTGGTCACCCGGTCGGCGTCGGCGTTGACCGTCTCCAGCATGACGAGCTTCTGGTCGTCGGTGAAGCGGGTCCACTTGGCCAGCAGCGTCGCGGTGAACCCCTTGACGCTGGTCAGCGGGGAGCGGAGCTCGTGGGCGACGGTGGAGACCAGGTCGGCGCGGCTGCGCTCCAGGCGGGCGCGGGCGCCGGCGTCGCGCATGGTGACGACCACCCGGACGACCTGCCCGCCCCGCTCGGGCTCGCGCACCAGGCGGGCGGCGACGAGCATCTCGTGGCCGCCGGGAGTGCGCAGCGGCAGCTCGGGATGGCGGGTGCGCGTCGGCAGGCCGCCGTAGGTGTCGAGCCACTTCCACCAGTCACGGCCGTCCTGGTCGAGGAAGGAGAACACGTCGCGCACGTGCCGGCCGACGGCCTGCTCGCGGGTGACCCCGGTCAGGCGGGTGGCGGCCCGGTTGACCGCCAGCACGTGCCCGTCGCGGTCGGTCACCACCAGGCCGTCGGGGAGATCGTCCACATCGATCGCGCATACGGAGTCGGCGCTCCGCCCGTCGGTGTGTCCGTCGTGCACGACCCCGCCTCCTCGACGCTACAACGCCGACAATAGCGGGTTTTCCGTGTTCTACGGCAGGTTCGGAGCCGGGCTCTGGGTGCCCGCGGCCCGCTGGGACCGGGCAGATGCGTACAGACACACCGCGGCGGCCGTGGCCAGGTTGAGGCTCTCGGCCCGCCCGTAGATCGGCACGCGGACGACGTCGTCGGCGAGCTCCAGGATCTCCTTCGGCAGCCCCCACGCCTCGTTGCCGAAGATCCACGCGGTCGGCCCGGACAGGTCGACGTCGTCCAGGGTGTGCTCGCCCGCGCCGTCGGCGGCCAGCACGCGCAGCCCGGCGTCCTTCAGCGCCCGTACGGCCTGCGCCACCGGGGCCCCCGTGACGACCGGGAGGTGGAAAAGGCTGCCGGCGCTGGCCCGCACGCACTTGCCGTTGTAGGGGTCCACGGAGGCGTCGGTGAAGACGACCGTGTCGGCGCCCGCGGCGTCGGCCGCGCGCAGCACGGTGCCGGCGTTGCCGGGGTCGCGGACGTGGGCCAGGACTGCCGCCAGGCGGGTCTCGCCGGTGAGCGCGCGCTCCAGCGGCACGTGCACGAACCGGCACACGGCCAGCAGGCCCTGCGGGGTGACCGTCTGGGCGAGCTCGGCCATGACCTCGCCGCTGGCCCGGTGGACGGGGATCCCGGCGTCCCGGGCGGCGGCGACGAGCTCGGCGTGCCGGCTCTCGGCCTCCGCCGTGGTGAACAGCTCGGCGACCACGTCGTCCAGCGCCAGGGCCTCGCGCACCGCCTGCGGCCCCTCGGCCAGGAAGGACCGGTCACGGTCGCGGAAGGCCCGCTTGGTCAGCCTGCGCGCGGCCTTGACCCGCGGCGACTTGATGTTGGTCAGTTCAGACCCCGCCATATCCGTCCTTCGAGAAGCCCAAGAATGCGAACGCGGCCCACAGCGTGATCGCTGTGGGCCGCGTGCCGTACGGAACCGGACCCGCCCGGATGCCGGCGTGCCCGCGAAGGTCCGCAGGCGCCCGGCGCGGTTACTGAGCGACCGGGGCGTTCACGTTGGCCGGGAGCGCCTTCTTGGCGGACTCGACCAGGGTGGCGAACGTGGCGGCGTCGTTGACCGCGAGGTCGGCCAGGATCTTGCGGTCGACGTGGATCTCCGCCAGGCGCAGGCCCTGGATGAGCCGGTTGTAGGTGATGCCGTTCTGACGGGCAGCGGCGTTGATGCGCTGGATCCACAGACGGCGGAAGGTGCCCTTGCGGTCCTTGCGGTCGCGGTAGGCGTAGGTCATCGAGTGGAGCATCTGCTCCTTGGCCTTGCGGTACAGACGCGACCGCTGACCCCGGTAGCCGCTCGCCCGCTCGAGAACGACCCTGCGCTTCTTCTTGGCGTTGATCGCCCGCTTCACGCGTGCCATGTGTATCTATCTCCCCGGGTCGTTACTTAGCGAGCAGCTTCTTGATCTTCTTGGAGTCGGCGTCGGACAGCACGACCTCGGGCTTGAGACGGCGCGTCAGGGTGGACGACTTCCACTCGTTGTAGTGCGCGCGGTTGGCGCGGCGGCGCTTGATCTTGCCAGAACCGGTGATCCGGAACCGCTTCTTCGCACCACTGTGCGTCTTCATCTTCGGCATCTCAGCCGTCTCTCCCTCGATCGTGCCGATGTCCCGGGCCGGTAACCCAAGTCAAGGGCATGCCTGACTGCGAGACCGGACCCGGTCTCGGATTCTTCTCGCGGCTGCCTGAGCGTTCAGGCTATGCGAGTCACTCCTGCGGAGCGGACGCCTCGTCGGCCACAGCCGTGTCGACCGGCGTCTCACGCTCCGCGGACTCCTCGTCGCGCCGCGTCCTGGCCGCCGCCTTCTCGGCCTTGGCCTCGGCCTTCTTCTTGTGCGGCCCGATCACCATGATCATGTTTCGGCCGTCCTGCTTGGGCTGGGACTCCACGAAACCGAGGTCCGTGACGTCCTCCGCCAGCCGCTGCAGGAGCCGGAAGCCCAGCTCGGGACGGGACTGCTCTCGTCCGCGGAACATGATGGTGACCTTGACCTTGTCCCCCGCCTTGAGGAACCGCACCACGTGACCCTTCTTGGTCTCGTAGTCGTGCGGGTCGATCTTCGGCCGGAGCTTGATCTCCTTGATGATCGTGTACGCCTGGTTGCGACGCGCCTCGCGTGCCTTCATGGCGGACTCGTACTTGAACTTGCCGTAGTCCATGAGCTTGCACACGGGCGGGCGAGCCGTGGCCGCGACCTCCACGAGGTCGAGGTCGGCCTCCTGAGCCAGCTTCAGAGCATCGCCGATGGAGACGATGCCCACCTGTTCGCCGTTCGGGCCTACGAGGCGGACCTCGGGCACACGAATACGGTCGTTGATGCGGGGCTCGGCGCTGATGGGGCCTCCTAGGTTGCGATCCGCTGCCGCCCTTGGGGGCGGCTGCCACGTGCTCGATCGTGCCGGGAGATCACACGCCGGTGCATCCGTTCACCGGATGCGAAACGCGAATTGCCCCGCACGTCGCGCATGCGGGGCCACTTGAGCTCACAACCTCGAAGCCGTAAGCTCCCCGGTTTCACCCGGTGTGATCCTTGACCTGCCGACTGATAGCCGACCAGGTGGGAGGGGAACCTCCGCTTGCGCGTCCGGCAGGCATGCCGGACCGATCGAGTAGCTACGTTACCACAACGGGGAACGGGCTCAGAATCATCCCTTGCCGATATGCAAATGATCGATATATAAAGATGACATGAGCGAGCGTTCGATGCAGGAGCCGACGTTCCTGATCCTGACCGCCCTCGCCGCGGCCCCCCAGCACGGCTACGGGGTGATCTCCGACGTGCGGGAGATCTCCGGCGGCCGGGTACGGCTGCGCGCGGGCACCCTGTACGCCGCGCTGGACCGGCTGCAGGCCGAGGGCCTCATCGCGACCGACCGGGAGGAGATCGTGGAGGGTCGTGTCCGCCGCTACTACCGGCTGACCGACGAGGGGGGCACCCGGCTGGCCGCCGAGGCCGAGCGCCTGCGCCGGCACGCCGAGGCCGCCGCCACCCGGCTGCGCGCCCGCCTGGCCGGCGGCGCCGTCTTCCTCCAGATCCCCTTCCGCCCCTCCGGTGCCCGCCGCCTGCCGGGGTTCTCCGCCGGAGGTGCGGCATGAGCCCGCGAGAGCACTCACCCTCCGGAGCGCCCGGCGGGGAGGACGGCATGGACCGGGAGCACCCCGGCCCCGGCGGGGAGGATGACATGGGCCGGGAGCGCCCGGGTCGCGGGGAGGACGACGGCATGGGCCGGGAGCGTCCCGAGCCCGGCGGGGCCGGTCCCCTGGAGACCCGCTACCGCGGCCTCCTGCGCTGGTATCCCGCCGACCACCGGGCCCGGCACGGGGAGGAGATGGTCGGGGTGCTCATGGCCGGGGCGGAGCCCGGCCGCAGGCTGCCCGACCCCCGCGACGCCTTCGACCTCGTCCGGGGCGGCATCGCCGTACGCGCCAGGCGGTTCGTCGGGCCCGAGTCCGTCCCGCACTGGCGCGACGCGCTGAACGCCGCCGCCGTCCTGGCCCCGCTGTACCTGCTCGTTGTGAATCTTGGTCTGTCGGCCATCCCCCTGGCCGTGCTGGCCTGGTCGTCCGGGTGGGCCGTCGACGTCTACTCGCTGCTCGCTCTGGCCTGGCAGCTGGCCTACGCCCTGGTCCTGGGGCTGGCGCTGGCCGGTTCACGCCGGCTCGCCGTGGCCTGCGCCTGGATCTGGGCGGTCGGCGACACCGTGATGAAGGTGACGGCGACGGCGTTCCTCGTCGAGGAGATGGGGACGGGCGCCTTCCCCGGCGGCGTGCCCGGCATCGCCGACCACGCGCTCGACGCCTCACCCGGATTCTTCGTGGCCCTCCTGCTGACCGTCGCGCCCAGCCCCCGTGCGGGCCTCGATCTGATCGGGCGGCGCGTCCTGCTGCGCTGGGCCGTGGCCTGCACCGTGACGCTGGCGGCCGCGGCGGTGCTGCCGCACGTCCTGGCGCCCGTGTCGGGTGAGTGGGCACCGGACGACTATCTCTACGGCATAGTCGCGCCGGCACTGATCGCCATGGCGTGGGGGGCGGGCAGCCGCACCCCCGCCGGGCTGCGGGCGGGGGCGCTCCTGGCCCCGCTGGTGCTGCTGATGTACGGCGGCGACCCGGTCCGCTACGCCGCGGAGGGCAGGTGGCCCGTCGCCCTGCTGCAGATACTTCTCGTGGCCGTCGTGTTCACCGTCGCCAGGCGCGGTTTCGCACCGTACGGCTCGGGGACCGCGGGCTCTCCCGAACGGATCACCTGAGCAACGGCCGGAGCCCGGCCGGATCGTCCGAAGACCGGCCGGACTCCACCGTGCGAAGGGGCATCGGCCCGTCCGGGCGATACGCGTGAAGGGCGGTCAGCTCGTCCGGCCGGCCCGTCGGAGGATCTCGGCCTCCCCGGCCGCGCGCATCGCCTCCACCGGCACGTCGGTCCGGCCGGTCATCAGCTCGACCTGCCGAACCGCCTGGTGCAGCAGCATCGGGAAGCCGCCGACCACGGTCCCGCCCGCCTCCGCCACGGCGCCGGCCAGGCGGGTCGGCCAGGGGGCGTAGACGACGTCGAAGACCACCGGGACCCGGCCGGCCACCAGGTCGGCGAAGCCGTCGGCCGCGCCCGAGGGCAGGGTCGAGACGACCAGGTCGACGTCCAGAACGGTGTCGATCTTGTCGAAGGTCTGCACGGTCAGGGCCGTGCCCAGCCGCTCGGCCACCTCGGCCGTCTCCCCCGCCCTGCCCGGGTCGCGCACCACCAGGGTCGCCTCGCCCAGGCCCAGTTCGCGCAGGGCCGCCAAGGTGGAGGCGGCGGTCGCGCCCCCGCCGAGGATCGCCGCCGACCGGGGCCGGGCCGCGCCCGCCTCCGTCAGCGCCCGCACGATGCCGTGGACGTCGGTGTTCTCGCCGTGCCGGGCCCCGTCGCGCAGGACCACGGTGTTGGCCCCGCCCACCTCGACGACCGGCTCCGAGACGGTGTCCAGCAGCGGCAGCACGGCCCGCTTGAGCGGCATCGTCAGCGACAGCCCCGCCCAGTCCGGGCCGAGCCCGCCGAGCAGACCGGGCAGGCCGGTCTCCTCGCACTCGATCGCCTCGTAGCTCCAGTCGTCCAGGCCGAGCGCCCGGTAGGCGGCGCGGTGCAGGTACGGCGAGAGCGAGTGGGCGATCGGGGAGCCCAGAACCGCGGCGCGGCTCACCCGTTGCCCCGGTTCTTCTCGAACTCGGCCTTGAGCCTGAGGAACTCCGACTCGGTGGAGGCGAACTTGGTGATGCCCCGGCTGGGGTCGGTGGTGACGAACCAGATCCAGTCGCCCTTGGCCGGCTTGAGCGCGGCCTGGATGGCGTGGTCGCCGGGGTTGGAGATCGGGCCGGGGGGCAGGCCGATCCTGCGGTAGGTGTTGTAGGGCGACTTGCTCTCCAGCTCGGCGTTGGTCGCGGCGATGCCGTACCTGTTGAGCCCGTAGAAGAGCGTGCTGTCCATCTCCAGCTTCCGCCCCTCCTGGAGGCGGTTGTAGATCACACGCGCGATCTTGCCCATGTCGTCGACGCTGCCGGACTCGGCCTGCACGATGCTGGCGATGATCATGATCTCGTGGGGGGTACGGCCCAGCGTCTTGGACTCGGCCACCAGCCGGTCCTTCTCCGCGGTCTGGTTGAAGCGGTCGACCATCGCGGTGAGGATGTCGGCCGCCGACATCTTGGGGGTGACGTCGTAGGTGGCCGGGAAGGCGTAGCCCTCCAGCCTGCCCTTGGCGTAGGCGGGCAGGCCCAGGGCCGCGGTGTCCTTGGCCGCCGCCTGGAACTCCTTGAGCGGCTTGCCGGTCGCCTTGGCCAGGGTGCTCAGGGTGTCGGACAGGCGCAGCCCCTCCTTGAGGGTGACCCGGTCCAGCAGCTGCTTGCTCGGGTCGAGCAGCTCGACGGCGGCGGCGGCCGACATCTGCTTGCGCAGGGTGTAGACGCCGGGCTGCAGGGAGGAGCTCTTGCCCGCCTCGGCGATGGCCTCGGTGAAGGCGCGGGCGCTCTTGACCACGCCCTGCTCCTCCAGGGTCCGGGCGACGTCGGAGGCGCTCTGCCCCTGCTTGATCTCCACCGTGACCTCACCGGTGCCCGAACCGGTGTAGTCCTCGACGGTCACCACGCCGCGCAGCCACGTGTAGCCGTAGTAACCGGCTCCGCCGAGGCCGCCCACCAGCACGATGACGGCCAGCATCGGGGCCAGGAAGCCGCCCTTGTTGCGGCGGCGCCTGCGACGGCGGCCACGCCTGCCGTCACGTCCCGAGGACGCGCGGGATCCGCGCCTCGCTCGACCATCGTCGTTGTCGGCGCCGACCAGGAAGTCCATGTCTAGATCGTTCATAGATGCGCTGGCCAATCTCCCGGTGCGGACGGCCCGGCGTCAAGAGAGTGTGCCAAACCATGGGGGTTCACCGATGCAAACGTGCCGGTGCCGCGTGCCTCTGGTCTCGGTCCTCCGGGGCGTACCGCCTCGCGTGACGGGACGGGGAGCCCTCCGCCGGGCATCAGATCCGCCCGCGGTGGTCGCTCGACTCTTCCCGGATTGTCACAAACTCACTCTCTTTGTCAGTGAATTTCGTGATTCTATGCTCCAAATTATCAACGGCAAACCGGGCCAACCAGCGCGTTCAGCGCAACGACCTGGTGACCAGCGGGTTCTCTCCCGCAATCGTGTGATCTTTCCCACGGCCGGGGCGCGATCCGCCGGTCACCGGCCGGGCCGGTCGCCCGGCGGCGGTACGGCGGGCCGTCCCGGCGGCGCCCCCGTGGCCCGCTCGGCGTCCAGGGCCGCCTGCAGCAGCACCACGGCCGCCGCCTGGTCCACCACGTCGCGCTGGTTCTTCGCCCGCACACCGCTGGCCCGCAGACTCTGCTGCGCGGTGACCGTGGTCAGCCGCTCGTCGAACAGCCGGACCGGGACCGGGTCCAGCCGGGCCGCGACGCGGGCCGCGAAGGCCCGGGCGAGCTCGGCCGCCTGCCCCTCGCGGCCGGACAGCGAGGTCGGCAGGCCGACCACGATCTCGATGGCCTCGTGCTCGGCCGCGATCTGCGCGATCCGCTCCAGGTCGCCCTTGCCGCGCCGTACGGTCTCGACCGGTGTGGCCAGCAGCCCCGAGGGGTCGCTGCGGGCCACGCCGATCCGGACCGAGCCGACGTCCACGCCCAGGCGTGTGCCGTTCCTCATCGTCTTCGCCCCCTGCCCGTGAGCCGGTCCGGGCTCACGGGCGTCCTCCTTCATCGGGCAGGTAACCGGACGGGTCAGGCCGACGTCGGGGAGATCGCCTGCCGGACGGCGGCGAGAGCGTCGCCGATCGCCTCGGGACGGGCGCCGCCGCCCTGGGCGATGTCGTCCTTGCCGCCACCGCCGCCGCCGAGGGCCTTGGCCGCGACGCCGACCAGGCTGCCCGCCTTCAGGCCGCGCTCCCGGCCCGCGTCGTTGACCACGGCGACGACCACCGGCCGGTCACCGGGGACGCCGGCGACCACGACCGCAGCGGCGCGGCCGGCCGGGAAGCGCCCGCGCACGTCGAGGGCGAGCTTGCGCAGGTCGTCGGCGGAGGTGCCGTCGGGCGCGCGGTGCGTCACGACCGAGACGCCGTGCACGTCCTCGGCGCCCGACGCCAGCTCGCCGGCGATCGCGAGCACCTGGGCCGAGCGCAGGCGCTCCAGCTCCTTCTCGGCGGTGCGCAGCCGGGTGACGATGCCCTCGACGCGCTCGGGCAGCTCCTCGCGGCGCGCCTTGAGCTGCTCCGACAGCTGGGCGACGAGCACGCTCTCGCGGGCCAGGAAGCGGAAGGCGTCCAGGCCGACCAGGGCCTCCACCCGGCGCACGCCGGCGCCGATCGAGGACTCGCCCAGCACCTTGACCAGGCCGAGCTGGCCGGAGTTGCTGACGTGGGTGCCGCCGCACAGCTCACGGGAGTAGTCGCCGACCTCGACGATGCGCACGACGTCGCCGTACTTCTCACCGAACAGGGCCAGCGCGCCCATCGCCCGGGCCTCGGCCTGGGAGGTGTGGAAGGCGTTGACCTGAAGGTCGTTGATCAGGACGGCGTTGACCTCGTCCTCGACGTCGCGCAGCACGCTGGGCGGCACGGCCCCGGCGGAGGTGAAGTCGAAGCGGAAGCGGCCGGGCGAGTTCTCCGAGCCGGCCTGCGCCGCCGTCTCGCCCAGCGCGTTGCGGAAGCCGCGGTGCACCAGGTGGGTGGCGGTGTGGCTGCGGGAGATGGCGCGGCGACGCTCGATGTCGATCTCGGCCTCGGCCTGGTCGCCCACCCGGACCTCGCCGGCGCGGACCTTGCCGCGGTGCACGATGACGCCCGACACCGGGGACTGCACGTCCGTGATCTCGATCTCGGCCCCGGAGGTGCGGATGACGCCCTGGTCGGCGAGCTGGCCGCCGCCCTCGGCGTAGAAGGGGGTACGGCCCAGCACGACCTCGACCGTGCTGCCGGCGCCCGCGGCGGGGACCGTGGCGCCGTCGACGAGCAGGCCGATGACCTCCGTCTCGGCGCTCACCTGGTCGTAGCCGAGGAACTCGACCTTGCCGGCCTTCTCCAGGATCTGCCCGAAGACCGAGATGTCGGCGTTGCCGGTCTTCTTGGCGGCGGCGTCGGCCTTGGCCCGGTCGCGCTGCTCCTTCATCAGCCGGCGGAAGCCCTCCTCGTCGACCTTCAGGCCCTGCTCGGAGGCCATCTCCAGGGTCAGGTCGATCGGGAAGCCGTAGGTGTCGTGCAGCTGGAAGGCCTGCTCGCCGGCCAGCACGCTCTGGCCCTTGCGCTTGCTCTCCTCCACGGCCACGTCGAAGATCGCGGTGCCGGTGCGCAGGGTGCCGAGGAAGGACGCCTCCTCGGCGTCGACGACCCCGTGGATCTGCGGCGCGTCGGCCTTGAGCTCGGGGTACAGCTCGCCCATCACGTCGATCGCGGTGGCGGTCAGCTCGTGCATGTAGCGCTCCTCGCCGGAGCCGAGCAGGCGCAGGTTGCGGATCGAGCGGCGCAGGATGCGGCGCAGCACGTAGCCCCGGCCCTCGTTGCCGGGCAGCACGCCGTCGGCGACCAGCATGGTGCTGGTGCGGACGTGGTCGGCGACCACGCGCAGGCTGACGTCGGAGCGCTCGTCGCGGCCGTAGCGGGTCTTGGTGAGCTCGGCGGCGCGGTCGAGGATCTTGTAGGTGGTGTCGATCTCGTAGATGTTGTCGACGCCCTGCAGGATCGCGGCCATGCGCTCCAGGCCCATGCCGGTGTCGACGCTCTTGGCCGGCAGCTCGCCGGCGACGTCGAAGTCGACCTTGCTGCGGACCGTGCCGAGCTGGAACTGCATGAAGACGTTGTTCCAGACCTCGAGGTAGCGGTTCTCGTCGGCGACGGGACCGCCCTCACGGCCGTACTCGGGGCCGCGGTCGTAGTAGATCTCGGTGCACGGCCCGCCGGGGCCCGGCACGCCCATGTGCCAGTAGTTGTCGGCCAGGCCGCGGCGCTGGATGCGCTCCAGCGGGACCCCGGCC
Source organism: Paraplanobispora takensis (assembly GCF_016863195.1). GTDB lineage: Bacteria > Actinomycetota > Actinomycetes > Streptosporangiales > Streptosporangiaceae > Planobispora > Planobispora takensis. Next base: position 33,080 of record NZ_BOOK01000051.1, read on the forward strand.
CGCTTGTGCCAGATCTCGGCGGCCTCGTCGTCGTCGTGGTAGACGGTGACCCAGAGCCGCTCCTCCGGGAAGCCGAAGCCCCCGTCGGCCTCGGAGGTGGTCAGCAGCTCCCAGGCGAACGGGATCGCCTGGTCCTTGAAGTAGTCGCCGAAGGAGAAGTTGCCGAGCATCTGGAAGAACGTGGCGTGCCGGGTGGTCTTGCCGACCTCGTCGATGTCCGGGGTGCGCACGCACTTCTGCACGCTGGCGGCCCGCTTGTACGGCGGCTTCCGCTGGCCGAGGAAGTAGGGCTTGAAGGGGACCATGCCCGCGGGGACCAGAAGCAGCGTCGGGTCCTCGGCGATCAGGCTGGCCGAGGGCACGACGGTGTGCCCACGCTCCTCGAAGAAGCGCAGGAAGCGGCGGGCGATCTCTGCCGACTCCATGTCAGCGGCCATCCTTTACGTCGTAGTGATAGGTGTTTTCCACACTGTCGAGACCGAAGCGGGACCGCAACTCCGTTTCCCGCCTGGCCGCGACATCGCGGGCGTCCCCCGCGATGTCCCTGGCCTGCTCCAGCAGGCCGGAGGCACCGCGGACGGCGCGGCGGGCCACGTGGTTGGGGTGCAGCGCCTGGAGCTTGCGCATGACCCACACGGCGCCGAAGGCGCCCAGGCCCATGTAGAACAGCCGCCGGATCATCGCCGCCGCCTTTCCAGCACGCGCGAGGTGGAGCGGCCCCGGGAGCGGGCGCCCACGGCCCGGCGCAGGCCGTGGCCGAACGCCGCGACCTTGATCATCGGACCGGTGACCAGCGTCTGGGTGACGTTGCTGACCTTGGCCGCGTGCCCGCTGATCTGCTTGATGTCACGGGTGATGGCCTCCACCGCGACGAGCTGGCGGTTGGTCTCGCCGACGGCGACCGCCACGTCCTCCAGCAGCGGCACGACCCGGTCGCTCAGGTCGGAGACCATCTTGGTGGTCTCGGTGACCAGCCGGGCCAGCTTGACCAGAACCATGATCATGAAGCAGACCAGGACCACACAGGCCACGGCCGCGATCAGCCCGGCGACCTCTCCCGCGGTAAGCATGCGCCGAATCTCCCTACATCACCCCGGCCGGAACGGCACGACCCTATCGCGTCTTGCCCGTCTCCCCCGGCAGGCCGCGTAGGAAGGCGCGGATCCTGGACCATCGATCGGAGAAACCCGCCTCGGCGCCGTGCCTGGTGGGCCGGTAGTAACGCCGCTCGCGCAGCGGCTCAGGGAGATAGTCCTGGCGGACCAGCCCGTGCTCGAAATCGTGGGGATACTTGTAGCCCTTGCCGTGACCGAGCTTCTTGGCCCCGGCGTAGTGGGCGTCGCGCAGATGGTCGGGCACCTGGCCGATGTCGCCGCGCCGCACGTCCGCGGCGGCCTCCCCGATGGCGGTGATCACGGCGTTGGACTTGGGGGCCAGCGCGCAGTGGATGACCGCCTGGGCGAGGTTCAGCCGCCCCTCGGGCAGGCCGATGAACTCCACCGCCTGGGCCGCGGCCACCGCGACCTGCAGGCAGGTCGGGTCGGCCATGCCGACGTCCTCGGAGGCGAAGATCACGATCCGGCGGGCGATGAACCGGGGGTCCTCCCCCGCCTCGACCATCCGGGCCAGATAGTGCAGGGCGGCGTCGGCGTCGGAGCCGCGCATGCTCTTGATGAAACCGCTGATCACGTCGTAGTGCTGGTCGCCCTGGCGGTCGTAGCGCACGGCCGCCTTGTCCACGGCCCGCTCCACCACCTCGACGGTGATCTCGCCGTCGGCGATGAGCGCGGCGGCCTCCAGATAGGTCAGGGACCGGCGGGCGTCGCCCCCGGCGAGCCGTACGAGGTGGTCGGCCGCCTCGGGCGCCAGCCGTACCCTCCCGTCCAGGCCGCGGGGATCGGCCACGGCGCGCTCGACGACCGTGCGGACGTCGTCGTCGGACAGCGGCTCCAGGGTCAGCAGCAGCGAGCGCGACAGCAGCGGCGAGATGACCGAGAAGAAGGGGTTCTCCGTGGTGGCGCCGATGAAGGTCACCCAGCGGTTCTCCACCGCGGGCAGCAGCGCGTCCTGCTGGGCCTTGTTGAAGCGGTGCACCTCGTCCACGAACAGCACGGTCTGGCGGCCGGACATGCCCAGCTCGCGCCGGGCCTGCTCGATGGCGGCGCGGACCTCCTTGACCCCGGCCGAGACCGCCGAGACCTCGACGAAGCGGCGCCGGGTCACGCCCGCCACGACGTAGGCCAGGGTGGTCTTCCCCGTGCCGGGCGGTCCCCACAGGAACAGCGACATCGGCGCCTCGGCCTCGACCAGGCGGCGCAGCGGCGTGCCCGGCCCGAGCAGGTGCCGCTGGCCGATCACCTCGTCGAGCCCGCGGGGGCGCATCCGGACCGCGAGGGGCTCCTGGCCCCGGTGCGCCTCCTCGGCCGCCGAATCGAACAGGCTGTCCACGCCCCCGACAGTACCGCCCCCCGCGGACGCCTCAGCTCGTCCAGACGGCCGCGGCCCCGCTGTGCCCGGCCCTGATCACGTAGTAGACCGCCACCGCGGCCAGGATCACCGTGAGCGCCGAGACGACCGTGCGCACCGGGCCGCCGAACCTCTCACCGCGGGTCACGTAGATCAGGCCCAGGGAGACCAGCCCGAGAGCGGCCACGGCCAGCGTCAGGGGCGTGCCGAAGGCCTCGTGCTCGGCGATGCGCTGCCCGAACTCCCCCTGCGCGGAGGAGAAGCGGTTCTCCTTGAGCGAGATGCCGCTCTGCCTGGCGGCCAGGGTGGCGATCGGGGTGATCACCGCGAGTCCCAGCACCGCCCAGCCCAGTGCGGCGCGTGTGCGCGGCGCCAGCGCGTAGACCGCGGCCAGGGCCGCCAGCAGCGGCGTCATGACCACGGTGGCGTGGATGATCAGGGGGTGGGCGGGAAGGCCCAGGATCTCGTCGAACATGGTGGTGCTCCGGTCTTACGGGGTTCGTCTTCAGCGAGTACGAATCTCAGCACGAAGAGGTTCTGAAATCTGTAAAGATCTGCGGCTCCTCCCCTCCCGTCACATACGCAGGCCCCCTCCTGTCACATACGCAGGATTCCGCCACTTACATCCAGCACACTCCAGGGCCGGTACGCTTTCGCCGGGTCAGTAGTCATGAAACGGTAATCCTGGAGGACATAGCGGTGAGCGGCGAAGACCGCCAGAGCCAGCTGGCGCGGGAGCACAAGGAGCGGCAGGTCCAGCGTGCCGAGGAGACCAGGAAGGCCAAGCGGAACACCTTCGTCGGGGCCGGCATCGGAGCGGTCGTCGTGGTCGGAGGCGTGATCGCCGCGGCGGTCCTGATGGGGGGCGACGACGGCGACACGGCGAACGTCGCGGCGTCCTCGGAGCCCTCGCCGAGCGTCTCCACGTCCGCCTCCGCCCAGCCGACGCCCAGCACCGCGGTGAGCGCCGGGCCCGTCTCCTGCGAATACCGCGAGGACACCAGCGGCAGCCCGGCCAAGAAGGTCGGCTACCCGCCGAAGAAGCCGAACCTGAAGCTGAAGACCATGACGATCACCACCAACCACGGTGACATCGTGATCGACCTGGCCACCCAGGCGGCTCCCTGCACGGTGAACTCCATGGCCTTCCTGGCCAAGAAGAACTTCTACGACAACACCCGCTGCCACCGCCTGGCCACCCCCGAGAACTCGGGCCTGGGCCTGCTGCAGTGCGGTGACCCGCAGGCCAAGGCCGACGGCAAGAACCCCACCGACGGCCAGGGCAGCTCCGGCTACGTCTTCAACGACGAGAACCTGGGCGGCATCCCGTACACCAAGGGCACGGTCGCGCTGGCGCAGGCCGGCGACGCCAGCAACCAGAACGGCAGCCAGTTCTGGATCTCCCTGGCCGACGACACCGCCCAGCTGCAGCCCGCCTACACGCCGTTCGGCACGGTCTCCAAGGGCATGGACCTCCTGGAGAAGGTCTACGCGGGCGGCTGGATCACCAACCCCGAGGACATCACCGGCGACGGCGGCTCCAACGCCCCCAAGATCCCGGTCATCATCAAGGACGTCAAGCTCTCCTGACGCGGGCTCATCGGACACCCCGGCGGCGATCTGCCGCCGGGGTGTCCGGCGTCCGGGGGTGTCCGGGGCTCCGAGTGTGATACCGATCACAAAGCGCCGGTCGCGGGGCGGCCGGGGACAGGCTGGATGGAGAGGGAACCATGATCCATCTCACTGAGGGGCGCTCATGTCCAAGCCGACGACGGAGAAGCTACCGGTCGAGTTCCTGTTCAGCCCGGAGTTCAGCCGGGATCCCTACACCCAGTACGGCGCGCTGCGCGAGCGCGGGCCGGTCCACGCGGTCGAGTTCATCCCGGGGACGGACATCCCGGCGTTCCTGGTCATCGACTACGAGCACGGCCGGGCGGCGCTGAACGACCCCCGGCTGGCCAAGGGGTCCCGTCACGCCCCCGCCTTCTTCCACCGGGAGGAGGTCCGCACCAACCCGGCGCTGGCCGAGAACATGCTCAACGCCGACCCGCCGGACCACACCCGGCTGCGGAAGCTGGTCACCAAGGCGTTCACCCCGCGCCGCACCGAGAGCCTGCGCCCCCGGATCCAGGAGATCACCGACGGGCTCGTCGACGCGATGGAGCCCCGGGGACGGGCCGAGCTCATCGACGACTTCGCCTTCCCGCTGCCGGTCACCGTGATCTGCGAGCTGCTGGGCGTGCCCACCGAGGACCGCGACGACTTCCGCCGCTGGTCCTCGATCCTGCTCACCCCCGCGTTCACCGCCGAGGAGATCCGGCTCCGCGACGAGGTGAACGCCGCCATCCACGCCTACTTCGGCGCGATCACCGCCGCCCGCCGGGCCGACCCCCGCGACGACCTGGTCAGCGCGCTGGTCACCGCGCACGACGAGGAGGACCTGCTGAGCGACCAGGAACTGATCGCCGCCCTCACGCTGCTGCTCATCGCCGGGCACGAGACCACGGTCAACCTCATCGGCAACGGCATGCTGGCCCTGCTGACCCATCCCGGCCAGCTCCGGCTCCTGCAGGACAGGCCGGAGCTGATCCCGGCGGCGATCGAGGAGTTCCTGCGCTACGACGGGCCGGTGGAGCGGGCGACCCTGCGCTTCGCCACCGAGGACATGGAGATCGCCGGCGTCGCCGTCCCCAAGGGCAGCATCGTGCAGATCTCGCTCGGCGCGGCCGGTCGCGACCCCGCCCTGGTCGACGCCCCGGACACGCTCGACATCACCCGCGCCGACGTCCGCCACGTCGCCTTCGGCCACGGCATCCACTTCTGCCTGGGCGCCCCGCTGGCCCGTCTGGAGGGCTTGATCGCCTTCGGGACGCTGCTGCGCCGCCTGCCGGGCATCGCCCTGGACCGCCCCGTCGAGGAGCTCGGCTGGCGCAGCAGTTCGATCATCCGCGGCCTGCAGGCGCTGCCGGTGCGTTTCTAAAGGCGTACGGCCCGCCGTACGAGCCGCGGAGACGCCGGGAGAGCGCGGGATCGGCACGGGGCCGGCGAGGGACGCGGAAAGCGGCGGAGCCCCGGCGAGCGAGGTGCTCGCCGGGGCTCCGCCGTACTCCTGCCGCGGGAGGGTCAGGCCTTGGCGGGCTTGGCCGCCGCGTCCTTCTGCTCCGCGTCCTTGGGCCCCGTCTCCTTTGGCTGGGCGTCCACGCCCGCCTCCTTGCGCTGCTCCCCGGTGATCGGGGTCGGCGCGCCGGTCAGCGGGTCGAAGCCGGAGGCCGTCTTCGGGAAGGCGATGACGTCGCGGATCGAGTCGCCGCCCGCCAGCAGCATGCAGATGCGGTCCCAGCCGTAGGCGATGCCGCCGTGCGGCGGCGGGCCGTACTTGAACGCCTCCAGCAGGAAGCCGAACTTGCTCTCGGCCTCCTCCTTGGAGATGCCGAGCACGTCGAAGACGCGCTGCTGCATCTCGGCGCGGTGGATACGGATCGAGCCGCCGCCGATCTCCATGCCGTTGCAGACCATGTCGTAGGCGTAGGCCAGCGCCTCACCCGGACTGTCCTGGAAGGTGTCGGCCCACTCGGGCTTGGGACCGGTGAACGGGTGGTGAACCGCGGTCCAGCCGATCTGGGTGCCGGCGTCGTCGAGCACGGGCTCGAACATCGGCGCGTCGACGACCCACAGGAAGCTCCACTGCGACTCGTCGATCAGGCCGCAGCGCCGGCCGATCTCCAGGCGGGCCGCGCCGAGCAGGTCGCGGGAGGCGGCGGCCGCACCGGCGGCGAAGAAGATCGCGTCACCGGGCTCGGCGCCGGCCTTGGCGGCCAGGCCCGCGGTCTCGGTCTCCGACAGGTTCTTGGCGACCGGGCCGCCGAGCGTGCCGTCCTCGCCGACCAGCACGTAGGCCAGGCCCCGGGCACCGCGCGACTTGGCCCACTCCTGCCAGCCGTCCAGCTCCTTGCGGGTCTGGGAGGCGCCGCCCGGCATGACCACGGCGCCGACGTACGGGGCCTGGAAGACGCGGAAGGTGGTCTCGGCGAAGAACTCCGTCATCTCGACGAGCTCCTGGCCGAAGCGCAGGTCCGGCTTGTCGGAGCCGTAGCGGGCCATCGCGTCGGCGTAGGTCATCCGGGGCAGCGGCGCAGGGATCTCGTAGCCGAGGATCTCCTTCCAGATCCGCCCGATCAGCGCCTCGCCGACGGCGATGACGTCCTCCTGGTCCACGAAGGACATCTCGAGGTCGATCTGGGTGAACTCCGGCTGCCGGTCGGCGCGCAGGTCCTCGTCGCGGTAGCACTTGGCCAGCTGGTAGTAGCGCTCCAGGCCCGCCACCTGCAGCAGCTGCTTGAACAGCTGCGGCGACTGGGGCAGGGCGTACCAGTTGCCGGGCTGCAGGCGGACCGGGACCAGGAAGTCGCGGGCGCCCTCGGGGGTGGAGCGGGTCAGCGTCGGCGTCTCGACGTAGACGAACCCGTGCTCGTTCAGCACCTCGTTGGCGAGGTAGGTGGCCTTGGAGCGCACGCGCATCGCCTGGGCGACCTGCTGGCGGCGGATGTCGAGGTAGCGGTACTTCAGCCGGGCCTCCTCCGAGACACCGGCGTTGCCCTCGATCGGGAACGGCAGCGGGGCCGACTCGCTGAGCACCTCGACCTCGGAGGCGACGACCTCGATCTCACCGGTGGGCAGATCGGGGTTCTCGTTGCCCGCGGGGCGGACCCGCACCTCCCCGACGACCTTGACGCAGTACTCGGCGCGCAGGCCGTGCGCGTCGTCCTCCTCGCGGAAGACCACCTGGGCCGAGCCGGAGGCGTCGCGCAGGTCGATGAAGACCACGCCGCCGTGGTCGCGGCGGCGTGCCACCCATCCGGCCAGCGTTACCTGCTCACCCGCGTGCTCCTTGCGGAGCGAACCGGCGGTGTGCGTGCGGATCACGAAAACTTCCCCTTCAGAATGTCGACGACCTCGGCCAACGGCACCTCGGTCTGCTCTGCGGTGGTCAGGTCTTTCAGCTGTACGGCGCGGGCCGCCAGGTCGCGCTCGCCCAGGACCAGCGCGTAACGGGCACCCGACCGGTCGGCGCCCTTCATCGCTCCCTTGAGGCCCTTGCCCCCGAACGACATGTCGGCGACGAGGCCCGCCCGGCGCAGTTGCGTGACCAGAAGGAACATCCGGCGACGTGCTTCCTCGCCCAGCGGGACACCGTACACCTGCACACGTTCCCCGGCGGACTCGTCCGCAAGCAGGCCCTCGGCCTCCATCGCCAGGAGCGTGCGATCCACGCCGAGCGCCCAGCCGACGCTCGGCAGCGACGGACCGCCGATCATCTCGCTCAGCCCGTCGTAGCGCCCGCCGCCGCCGACCGCGGACTGCGAGCCCAGCCCGTCGTGGACGAACTCGAAGGTGGTGCGCGTGTAGTAGTCGAGACCGCGCACCAGGCGCGGGTCGTCGGTGAAGGCGACGCCCGAGGCGGTCAGCAGCGAGCGGACCTCCTCGTGGTAGGTCTTGCACGCCCCGCACAGGTGGTCGACGACCATCGGCGCGCCGGCCAGCTGGGCCTGCACCTCCGAACGCTTGTCGTCCAGCACGCGCAACGGATTGATCTCGATCCGGGCCCGGGTGGCCTCGTCGAGGTCGAGCGCGCGCAGGAACTCCTGGAGCGCGGCCCGGTAGCCGGGACGGCACTCCTTGCAGCCCAGCGTGTTGAGCAGCAGCCGGACCCCGGTCAGGCCCAGCCCGGCGTAACCGTCGGCGGCCAGGATGATCAGCTCGGCGTCCAGCGCCGGATCCTCCGAGCCGAGGGCCTCGGCGCCGACCTGCCAGAAGTGGCGGTAGCGGCCCTTCTGGGCGCGCTCGTAGCGGAACTGGCTGCCGGAGTACCACAGTTTGACGGGGAGCTGCCCGTTGTGCAGGCCGTGCTGCAGGACCGCGCGCACGACCGACGCGGTGCCCTCCGGGCGCAGCGTGATGGAGCGCCCGCCCTTGTCGGTGAAGGTGTACATCTCCTTGGAGACGATGTCGGTCGACTCCCCCACCCCGCGGGCGAACAACGCGGTGTCCTCGAAGACCGGTGTCTCGATGTAGCCGTAGCCCGCGCGGCGGGCGGGAGCGGCGAGCGCCTCCCGTATGGCGAGGACCCGCTCGGAGCGCGGCGGGATCCAGTCGAAGGTGCCCTTGGGCGCCTGGAAGCTCATTTCTCTAAAGTCCCCTGCTGGGACCGGCGTGGGGAGCCGCCTCCGCGAGATACGGGTTGGTGGCGCGCTCCTGGCCGATCGTGGTCTGTGGTCCGTGGCCGGGCAGGACCACCGTGTCGTCCGGCAGCGGCAGGCACTTGACGGCCAGGCTGCGCAGGATCGTCGGGTAGTCGCCGCCCGGAAGGTCGGTGCGGCCGATGGAGCCGGCGAACAACAGGTCACCCGAGAACATCACGTCCGGGATCTCGTCCGTGGCGGGCAACCTGAACGTCACCGACCCCCTGGTATGGCCGGGAGTGTGGTCGACCGTGAGCTCCATGCCCGCCAGCTTCAGCACCGCGCCGTCGGACAGCTCGCGCACGTCGTCGGGCTCGGTGAAGGTGAGCCCGCCGAACAGCTGCTGCCGGGTCGTCAGCGACAGTCCCCTGCCCGGGTCGGAGAGCAGATCGCGGTCCTCGGGGTGGATCCAGGCCGGCACGTCGCGCGCGCCGCAGACCGGGGCGACCGACCACATGTGATCGATGTGACCGTGGGTGACCAGCACCGCGACCGGCTTGAGTCGATGCTCGCGCAGCACCTCGTCCAGATCGCCGACGGCGTTCTGCCCCGGATCGACGATGACGCACTCCTCCCCCGCGGCGGGAGCGACGACATAGCAATTGGTCTGGAAGGACCCTGCGGGAAAGCCGGCGATGAGCATCTGCCTCAGCTGATCTCGTCAAGAATGCGGATGGGAATGTAACCGAAGGGTACCGGTGCGGGTCGGCGGGCTGCGAACCATCGCCCTGTGGCCGATACGATTCGCCCACTCAATATGTAATACTCCGGCACTCGGGAGGGCGAAGCGGTGAGCGGCAAGGACCGCCAGAAGCAGCTGGCGCGCGAGCACTACGAGCGGCAGATGCAGCGACGCGTGGAGCGCGAGGCCAAGGCCAAACGCAACGCGATCATCGGTAGCACCGTGGGCACCGTGGTGGTCGTGGGCGGAATCATCGCCGCGGTGGCCCTGATCGGAGGGTCCTCGGACCCCTCGGACACGGAGGCCGCGGTCACGCCCGAGCCCTCCGCGAGCCAGTCCACCGCCGAACCGGCGGCCTTCGACCCGGCCACCGGCGGCTGCGGCTACGTGACCGCCGCGGAGAGCGGCCAGGTCAAGGACGTCGGCCTGCCTCCGGCCAAGCTCGACGTCTCCGCCAAGTCGATGACGCTGAAGACCAGCCAGGGTGACATCGTCATCAAGCTGGACGGCCAGAAGACCCCCTGCACGGTCGGCTCCTTCGCGCATCTGGCGAGCAAGGACTACTTCGACGGCTCCAAGTGCCACCGTCTGGGCTCCGAGCAGTTCCCGGTCCTGCAGTGCGGCGACCCGCTGGCCAAGGCCGACGGCAAGGGCCTGACCGACGGCCAGGGCGGCCCCGGCTACCGCTTCGTGGACGAGAACCTCGAAGGCGCCAAGTACACCCGCGGCGTGGTGGCCATGGCCAACAGCGGGCCCAACAGCAACGGCAGCCAGTTCTTCATCGTGTACGGCGACACGACCCTGCCGGCGAACTACACCCCGTTCGGTACGGTTACCAAGGGCCTGGAGATCGTCGACAAGGTGAACAAGGGTGGTGTCATCACTCCCGGACAGGACGGCACCGGGGCACCGAAGAAAACCGTCGAGATCGAAGACGTGACAATGTCCGCCAAGAGCTGACGTAATACAAACAGGCATACGGACCCGGGACCGCACGGTCCCGGAAAGGCTGATGAAAGTGCGGGAGGACACGGTGAGCACCGACCCGTGGGGCCGGGTAGACGACGACGGCACCGTCTACGTGCGTACGGCTGAGGGAGAGCGGGCCGTCGGGTCCTGGCAGGCCGGCGAGCCGGAGGAGGCGCTCGCCTACTTCCGCCGCAAATTCGACGAGCTGGCCGGGCAGGTCACGCTCCTGGAGCAGCGCGTCCGAGGCACCGACCTGCCCCCTTCTCAGGCCGAGGCCACCATCGTCAAGCTCCGCGAAGCGATCACCGACGCCCACGCGGTCGGCGACCTCGACGCGCTGCTGGGCCGGCTGAACAGCCTCACGGAGCTGGTCGCCCAGCGCCGCGAGGAGGTCAAGGCCGCCCGCGACGTGGCCCGCGCCGAGGCCAAGAGCGTCAAGGAGCGGATCGTCACCGAGGCCGAGAGCGTGGCCGAGTCCACGACCCACTGGAAGACCGGCGGCGAGCGCCTGCGTCAGCTCGTGGAGGAGTGGAAGGCCGCCGAGCGGATCGACCGGGTCACCGAGGCGGCGCTGTGGAAGCGCCTGTCGGCCGCCCGTACGGCCTTCGCCAAGCGGCGCAAGGCCTACTTCGCGGGGCTCGACGAGCAGCGCGAGAGCGTGCGCTCGGTCAAGGAGCGGATCGTGACGGAGGCGGAGGAGCTGGCCTCCTCCACCGACTGGGGCCCCACCGCCTCGGCCTACCGGGAGCTGATGCGTCAGTGGAAGGCCGCCGGCCGGGCCTCCCGTGAGGTCGAGGACGAGCTGTGGGCCCGCTTCAAGGGCGCCCAGGACCAGTTCTTCCAGGCCCGCTCCGCGGTCTTCGCCGAGCGGGACGCCTCGCTCGCGGCCAACGCCGAGATCAAGGAACAGCTCCTGGTCGAGGCCGAGAAGATCCTCCCCGTCACCGACGCCCGCGCCGCCCGGAGCACCATGCGCGGCCTCCTGGAGCGCTGGGAGGAGGCCGGCCCGGTCCCCCGCGAGCAGCGCGACCGCCTGGAGGGCGGGCTGCGCAAGGTCGACGACGCGATCCGCAAGGCCGAGGAGGCGGAGTGGAAGCGCTCCAACCCCGAGGCCCGCGCCCGCGCCCAGAACACCGTCGACCAGCTGCGCAAGTCCATCGAGCAGCTGGAGACCCGCCTGGGCAAGGCCCGCGCCGCCGGCAAGGACAAGGACGCCAAGGACGCCGAGGAGGCCCTGGCCGCCCGCCGTTCCTGGCTGGAGGAGGCCGAGCGCACGCTCGCCGAGTTCTCCTGACCTGACGCCGCCGGGGATTCCCCGGCCCGAGGCCGCCGGGGGTTCTCCTGCCCCGGCGGCTCCCGCGCTCTCCTGACGGCCCTTCCGACCACGACGCCGGCCACATCGAGACTCCGTGAACGCCCGGCCCTGAGGGGCGTCCTCAGCCATGACCCGCTGTTGATCGCCGAGCATCCCGGTCGCCGATCGCCGACGATCATGGACTGGCTGTCGGAGGCATCCGTCCGGCTGTCGTACGGCGCAGCTCGGGTGGGCGGCACCCGGCCCGCCACGGACGCGCCTCGCGGGCAGGCCCGGCTCCTGGCCGGACACACCTCACTCACGGGCCGGGCCCGCCACCTGGGCAAACGCACCTCACGGGCGGGTCCGACCACCCGGCGTGCACCGCCGTAGCCGCTGTCAGCCCCTGGGCGCGTCCCGCCCGGCCCGTCCGTTCGATGCCGTGGTGCGACGGCGGGGCGTCAGCCTCCGGCGCCGCTCACGCGGTAGACGTCGTAGACGCCCTGGATGTTGCGCACGGCCTTCAGCACGTGGCCCAGGTGCTTGGGGTCGCCCATCTCGAAGGTGAACTTGCTGATCGCGACCCGGTCGCGGGACGTCGTCACCGACGCCGACAGGATGTTCACGTGCTGGTCGGACAGGGTCCGGGTGACGTCCGACAGCAGGCGGGGGCGGTCGAGCGCCTCGACCTGGATGGCGACCAGGAAGACCGAGTCGTCACCGGGTGACCAGGCCACCTCCACCAGGCGGTCGGGCTCGGACTTCAGCTGCTCCACGTTGGGGCAGTTGGTGCGGTGCACCGACACGCCGTGCCCGCGGGTGACGAAGCCGACGATGTCGTCGCCGGGCACCGGGGTGCAGCAGCGCGAGAGCCGTACCCAGACGTCGGAGTCGCCGGCGACGACCACGCCCGCGCCGCCCCCGCCGCGGGGACGGCCGCGCAGCTTGGTCGGGACCGCGGCCTCGGCGATGTCCTCCTCGGCGCTCTCCACGCCGCCCAGGGACTGCACCAGCTTCTGCACGACCGTCTGCGCGGCCGTGTGGCCCTCTCCGACGGCCGCGTAGAGCGAGGAGACATCCGGGTAGCGCAGGTCCCTGGCGAGCGCCAGGAGGGACTCTCCGGACATCAGGCGCTGCAGTGGGAGCCCCTGCTTGCGCATGGCCCGGCCGATGGCCTCCTTGCCCGCCTCGATCGCGGTCTCGCGGCGCTCCTTGGAGAACCACTGGCGGATCTTGTTGCGGGCCCGGCCGGACTTGACGAACTTCAGCCAGTCGCGGGACGGGCCGGCGTCCGGCGACTTGGAGGTGAAGATCTCGACGGTGTCGCCGTTGCCCAGCCGGGACTCCAGCGGCACCAGCCGCCCGTTGACCCGGGCGCCGATGCAGCGGTGGCCGACCTCGGTGTGCACGGCGTAGGCGAAGTCGACCGGGGTCGCGCCCTCGGGCAGGGCGATCACCTGCCCGCGCGGGGTGAAGACGTAGACCTCCGAGACCGACAGGTCGAACCGGAGCGACTCCAGGAACTCGCCCGGATCGGCGGTCTCCTTCTGCCAGTCGAGCAGCTGGCGCAGCCAGGCCATGTCGCTGGCCGGCTTCAGCTTCGCCCCGCCCGGACCGGAGGTGGTCATGTCCTCCTTGTACTTCCAGTGCGCGGCCACGCCGTACTCGGCCCGGTGGTGCATGCCGTGCGTGCGGATCTGCAGCTCCACGGGCTTGCCCTCGGGACCGATCACCGTGGTGTGCAGCGACTGGTACATGTTGAACTTGGGCATCGCGATGTAGTCCTTGAACCGGCCGGGCACCGGGTTCCATCGCGCGTGGATCGTTCCGAGGGCGGCGTAGCAGTCGCGGACCGTGTCGACCAGGACGCGGATGCCGACCAGGTCGTAGATGTCGTCGAAGGCGACGTCCCTGGCGATCATCTTCTGGTAGACCGAGTAGTAGTGCTTGGGACGGCCCTTGACCTCGGCGCGGATCTTGGCCTCGTGCAGGTCGGCCGAGACCTTCTCGATGACCTCCTGCAGGAACAGGTCCCTGCGCGGGGCCCGCTTGGAGACCATCCGGGCGATCTCGTCGTAGCGCTTGGGGTAGAGCATGGCGAACGCGAGGTCCTCCAGCTCCCACTTGATCGTGTTCATGCCCAGCCGGTGGGCCAGCGGGGCGAAGATCTCCAGCGTCTCGCGGGACTTCTGCTGCCGCTTGTGCTCGGGCAGGTAGCGCATGGTGCGCATGTTGTGCAGCCGGTCGGCCAGCTTGATGACCAGCACCCGGATGTCGCGGGACATCGCCACGACCATCTTGCGCACGGTCTCGGCCTGGGCGGCGTCGCCGAACTTGACCTTGTCGAGCTTGGTGACGCCGTCGACCAGCAGGGCGATGTTGTCGCCGAAGTCCGCGCGCAGCTCGTCCAGGCTGTAGGCGGTGTCCTCGACGGTGTCGTGCAGCAGCGCGGCGCACAGCGTCTCGTCGTCGGTGCCGAGCTCGGCCAGGATCGTCGCCACGGCCAGCGGGTGGGTGATGTAGGGGTCGCCGCTCTTGCGCTTCTGGTCACGGTGGTGGTAGGCCGCCACGTCGTAGGCGCGCTCGATCAGCCGCAGGTCCGCCTTCGGATGGGTCGCGCGGACCGTGCGGAACAGCGGCTCAAGCACCGGGTTCATGGCGCCACCCCATTGCCCCCCAAAGCGGGCGATCCTTCGCCGCACCGCCGGTTTCTCTTCGGTGGCTCCGGACATGGCGGAACCGGCATCGCCTGCCGGGACGGTCATGTCGGGACCGCCACCGCCGGCGGTCACGTCGGGCACGACCACATCACGGGGCACTCAGACTCCTCACGTTCGAGTCCAGATCCCTCAGTGTATCCAGACCGGCCCGGATCGTTGCCCGCCAGGGGGTAATCAGACGATCACCAGGGGGTGCAGCTCGACGCCGTCGAGCCGGTCGCGACCCTTGAGGAAGGACAGTTCCATGAGCACGGCGACGGCGACGACCTCGGCGCCCGCCCTGCGGACCAGCTCCACCGCCGCGCGCGCCGTGCCTCCGGTGGCCAGCACGTCATCGACGATGAGGACGCGCTCGCCGGGGGTGAAGGCGTCCCGGTGAACCTCGATGGTGGCGGAGCCGTACTCTAGATCGTATGACGCCTCGAGCGTCTCCGCGGGCAGTTTGCCCTTCTTCCGCATCGGGACGAACCCGGCGCCGGCCTTGTAGGCCGCCGGCGCGGCCAGGATGAACCCGCGGGCCTCGATGCCGACGATCTTGTCGACGGAGTGCAGTCCCGCCAGCTCGTCCGTCACGGCGGCGAACGCCCCGGGGTCGGCCAGCAGCGGGGTGATGTCCTTGAACAGGATCCCCGGCTTCGGATAGTCGGGCACGTCGCGGATCCGGTCCCGGATCAGCCGGCTCAGGTCACTCATGGTCACATCCCTGCTGGAGAACGCCGATCGGGGCGCGTCCCGCGGAGCCGTCCCGCTCCGCGGGACGTGCCCCGGGGAAACCGTCCGAGAAAACGCCTCCGCTCCCCTGTGCGGAGAGCGGAGGCATCGTCTTCACCGGATCTACTTCTTCTTGCGCTTCTCGTCGGCCGTGGTGCCGGTGGAGGCGCCGGCCGTCACCGGCTGGCGTCCGCCCTTGGCGCCCGTCCCGCCGCCGGTGGCGGCGAGCCTGCGGGCGATCGCCTGGTAGCGCGGCTCGCGCTCCTTCAGCGTCACCAGCAGCGGGGTCGCCACGCACAGCGAGGAGTAGGTGCCGACGATCATGCCGACGAACAGTGCCAGCGACAGGTCCTTCAGCGTGCCCGCGCCGAACAGCGTGGTGCCGATGAACAGGATCGCCGCCACCGGCAGGATCGCCACCAGGGTGGTGTTCAGCGACCGGATCAGCGTGTGGTTCAGCGCGTCGTTGGCGGCCTGGGTGTAGGTGACCTTGGAGGTCGTGCCGAGCTTGGCGGTGACCTCCTTGATCATGTCGAACACCACGACCGCGTCGTACAGCGAGTATCCGAGGATCGTCAGGAAGCCCAGCAGGGTCGCCGGGGTGACCTCGAACCCGGACCAGGCGTAGACGCCCGCGGTGATCACCAGGTCGTGGATCAGCGCGACGATGGCGGCCAGCGCCATCTTCCACTCGAAGGCCATCGTCAGGTACAGGATGATCGCCAGCATGAAGACGATCAGGCCGACGATGGCCTTGTCGGCGACCTGACCACCCCAGGAGGCGCCGATCACCTGGACGGTGACGTCGTTCTGCTGGATGCCGAACTTCTGGGCGGTGGCCTTCTGCACCGTGGTCACCCGGTCGGCGGGCAGGCTGTCGGTGGTGACCCGCCAGCCGTTGTTGGTCTCCTGCACGATCGCCTGGTGCGCGCCGGCACCCAGGACGGTGGTGCGGACCTGCTCGATCGAGGCCGAGGGGGCCTTGAAGGAGAAGACGGAGCCGCCCTTGAACTCCACGCCGAGGTTGAGCCCGTTGATGATCAGGCCCGCGATGGACACCAGGAGCAGGAGGGCGGACAGGCCGTACCAGAGCTTCTTGCGCCCGACGAAGTCGACGTTGACCTCGCCCCGGTACAGGCGGCTAACGAGGCCGGCCATCATGCCTCCTGGGAAACGGTCTTGGGGCCGCCGACCGGCTGGACGCTCATGCGCTCGGCGTCCAGGCCGGAGAGCGGGTGCCCCTTGGCGAAGAACTTCAGGCGGGCCAGCAGTGCGATGAACGGCTTGGTGAACACGAACACCACGACGATGTCGATCAGGGTGGTCAGGCCCATCGCGAACGCGAACCCGGCCACACCGCCGACCGCCAGGAAGTACAACACTACGGCGGCGATGAACATGACCGCGTCGGCGATCAGGATCGTACGGCGGGCGCGGACCCAGGCGACCTCGACGGCCGCGCGCAGCGAGCGGCGGCCCTCCTTCATCTCGTCGCGGATTCGCTCGAAGTAGACGATGAACGAGTCCGCGGTGATACCGATCGAGACGATCAGGCCGATGATGTGCGGCAGCGACAGGCGGAAGCCCGCGAAGTGACCGAGCAGCACCACCGACTGGTAGGTCAGGATCGTGGCGACCCCGAGGCTCAGCACCGAGACGACGCCCAGGCCGCGGTAGTAGAGCATCGAGTAGACGACCACCAGGGCCAGGCCGATCGCGCCGGCGATGAGACCGCCGCGGAGCTGGTCGGCGCCCAGGGTCGAGGAGACCTCCTCGATCGAGCTCTTCTCGAACTTCAGCGGCAGCGCGCCGTACTTGAGCTGGTTGGCCAGCTCGGTGGCGGTGACCTGGGTGAAGCTGCCGGAGATCTGCGCCCGGCCGCCGGTGATGGGCTCCTGGATGACCGGGGCGGAGATGATCACGCCGTCCAGGACCATGGCGACCTGGTTGCGCGGGGCCTGGGAGTTGAAGGCCGTCGTGGTGACCTTCGACCACTGCTGCGGGCCGTCGCCCTTGAAGGAGAGCTGGACGAGCCACTCGCCGGTGCTCTGCTCCTGGCCCACGGAGGCGCTGTCGATCGCGGTGCCGGTCACGGCCGCCTTGTCGAGGACGTACTTGGCGCTGCCGTCGTCGCTGCAGCCGACGAACTGCTTGTTCGGGTCGTCCTGGGCGCCCTGGCCGCGGTCCTTCTTGGAGCAGTCGAGGGCCTGGAACTCCTTGAGCACGGCGGGGTCGATGCCGGTGGGGTCGACGCCCGCCATCGGGTCCTCGGTCGGCAGGACGCTCGGCTGCGCCGACGGAGCGGCGCTGCCGCTCGGCTCGGCGGACGGCGCGGCGCTGCCGCTGGGCTTGGCCGAGGAGGCGGGGCTCGGGTCGGTCAGCGCCGAGGACAGGCCACGGCCGGCCGGCGTGCCGCTCGGGCTCGGCTGAACGGTCGCGGAGGGCTTCGGCGTGCTCTGGCGGGCCTTACCGGTGGCCGTGGGCGAGGCGGAGGGCGTCGGCGCCTGGGTGGGCATCTCGCCCGGAGGCGTGGGCGCGCCCGCCGCGATCGCCAGCACCTGGCGGAAACGCAGCTCCGCGGTCGTGCCGACCAGCTTGACGACTTCCTCCTGTCCCGCTCCCGGGACGGAGATGATGATGTTGTCACCGGCTTTGGCGACCTCGGCGTCGGAGATGCCCGTGCCGTTCACCCGCTCCCGGATGATGTTCACGGCCAGGTTGATGCTCTCCTCGGAAGGAGCGCTCCCGTTCGGCGTGATGGGCTGCAGCGTCACGGTCGTGCCGCCGGCGAGGTCGAGGCCATACTCCGGGGTGTACGCCTTGCTCAGGAGCATCACCCCGCCCATGGCGAGAATGAGCGCCACGAGCAGCAGGAGCATGCGCCCCGGTCTGCTCTGGCCGCTGGTCGGTCGGGCCACTGGTCGTCAGTTCTTTCGGCTATAGAGGATTGTCGGCGAGGTGGTCAGGACTTCTTGGTGGCGGAGTCCTGGTCCTCGCCCTGCTGCTCGGCGGTCTCCGTCACGTCCTCGACGGCCTCGGGGGTGGTGTCCTCGGCGTCGTCGACCGGGGTCAGCACCCGTCCGATCGCGGCCTTGACCCAGCGGGTCTCGACACCGGGGGCGATCTCCAGGACCACGTCGTCGGCGTCGATCGCCACCACGGTCGCGAAGAGACCCGTCGTGGTCATGATGCGCGTCCCCGGAACGAGGGAGTTCTGCATCTGCACCTGCTCCTGCTGCCGCTTGCGCTGCGGGCGGATGAGCAGGAAGTAGAACACCACGACCATTAGAGCGATCATGATAAGGCTTGAGTAGTTGCCGCCCATGGGGCCGCTCCTTCACTTAAGAAACCGGCCTGGCGCCGGACGTCGAATACGGCCACGCCGCTCAGCACGTCAGCCTACACAGCCAGCCAAGCCACGGAGTTTAGGCGAGCTGTTCGGAGCGCGGCAACGAAGTCACGATCTGGCGCGCGGGGAAGTTCCCGTTTTGAGATGGTTGTCACCGATCCGTGATGGACTCCATACGATCGCGGCGGAAAAAGGCGAGGTCAAGGGTCCTCGTCCTGACCGGCCAGATCGGCCGCCACCGAGGCGCCGAAGGCGTCGGGCGGCGGGGTCAGCCCCATGTGGATCCACGCGGCGGCCGTGGCGACCCTGCCCCGCGGGGTCCGGGCCAGTAAACCCTGGCGGACGAGGAACGGTTCGGCGACCACCTCCACCGTCTCCGGCTCCTCCCCCACGGCGACGGCGAGCGTGGACAGGCCCACCGGGCCGCCGCCGAACCTGCGCAGCAGCACGCCCAGCACCGCCCGGTCGAGCCGGTCCAGACCCTGGGCGTCGACCTCGTAGAGGTTCAGAGCGGCCGCGGCCACCTCCTTGGTGATGACCCCCTCGGCCCGGACCTCGGCGAAGTCGCGCACCCGGCGCAGCAGCCGGTTGGCGATGCGGGGCGTGCCCCGGGAGCGCCCGGCGATCTCGCGGGCCGCGTCGCCGGGCAGCTCCAGCCCGAGCAGCCGCGAGGAGCGGTGCAGCACCTGCTCCAGTTCCCCGGCCTCGTAGAAGTCCATGTGGGCGACGAAGCCGAACCGGTCGCGCAGCGGCGCGGGCAGCAGCCCGGCCCGGGTGGTGGCGCCGACCAGGGTGAACGGGGCGATCTCCAGCGGGATCGCGGTCGCGCCCGGCCCCTTGCCCACCACGATGTCGACGCGGAAGTCCTCCATCGCCAGGTAGAGCATCTCCTCCGCCGGACGGGCCATCCGGTGGATCTCGTCGATGAACAGGACCTCGCCCTCCGAGAGGGTCGACAGGATCGCCGCGAGGTCGCCGGCCCGTTCCAGGGCGGGGCCGGAGGTGATGCGGAGCGGCACTCCCAGCTCCGTCGCGATGATCATGGAGAGGGTCGTCTTGCCGAGCCCCGGGGAACCGCTCATCAGGACGTGGTCCGGCGGGCGGTTGCGGCGCAGCGCGCTGTGCAGCACCAGTGAGAGCTGCTCGCGCACCCGCGCCTGACCGATGAACTCCTCCAGCCGCTTGGGCCGCAGCGCCGCCTCGATCAGCCGCTCGTCGCCCTCGGCCTCGGCCGACACCAGATCGCGTTCCGAACCCACCTCAGCCCGCCTTCACCCGGACGGGAGCGCGCTTCCCGCGGCGCCCGTCGCCTGCTTCCCGCAACCCCCGGCCCGCGGGAGTCCTCCGGTCCGGCCGGTCCGCCCGGCGCGTCCTGCTCATCGCAGGCTCAGCGTCCGCAGCGCCGCCTTCAGCAGCACCGCCACCTGCGGGGTGCGCCCCTCGGCCAGCTCGGCGTCGGCCTGCGGGCTCACCGCGGCGACGGCCTCGTCGGCGTCCTTGGAGGAGTAGCCCAGGCCGACCAGGCCGGAGTGGACCTGCTCGCGCCAGGGGGAGACGACCGCGCGGCCGTTGAGCGCGGCGTTGACCGCCTCCTCGGGGGCGCCCAGCTTGTCCTTGAGGTCCACGATGATCCGCTGCGCGCCCTTGGGGCCCACGCCGGGGACCCGGGTCAGCGCCTTGACGTCGGCGCTCGCCACGGCGACCCGGAGCGTGTTCGGCGTGTGCACGGCGAGCATCGCCAGCGCCACCTTGGGCCCGACCCCGCTGGCGCCCTGCACCAGCTCGAAGACCCGGCGCTCGTCGTCGTCGGCGAAGCCGTACAGGGTGAGGGAGTCCTCGCGGACCACCAGGGAGGTGGCCAGCCGGGCCTCCTCCCCCACGCGCAGCGTCGCGAGCGTGGCCGGTGTGCAGTGCACCAGCACGCCGATCCCCCCGACCTCGACGACCGCCCCGTCGGGCGCGATCGCGGTCACCTGTCCCCGTACGGAGGCGATCACTGCTTTCTTCCTCTCGAATATCCGGCGCGGTCGCGGAAGTAGGCCGCCGCGGTCGTGCCCGGCCCCGCGGCCGCGCGGGCCGCCGCCTCGGCCAGGCGGTTCTGCACACCGCCCCGCCACACGTGGCAGATGGCCAGGGCGAGGGCGTCGGCGGCGTCGGCGGGCTTGGGCATGGCGTCCAGCCGGAGCAGCTTGGTCACCATGGTGCCGACCTGCTGCTTGTCCGCCGTGCCGCTGCCGGTGATCGCGGCCTTGACCTCCGAGGGGGTGTGCAGCGCGACGGGGAGCCCCCGCCGCGAGGCGCACAGGATGGCCACGGCCGAGGCCTGCGCGGTGCCCATGACGGTCCGGAGGTTGTGCTGGGCGAAGACGCGCTCCACGGCCACGGCGTCGGGCCTGACCTCGTCGAGCCACTGCTCGATCCCGGCCTCGACGGCCACCAGCCTGGCCCCGATCCCGTCGTCGGGGGAGGTGCGCACGACCCCCACCTTGACCAGGCTCAGCGGCGCGCCGGGCCGTCCCTCGACCGCCCCGAGCCCGCACCGGGTCAGCCCCGGGTCGACCCCCATCACCCGCAGCTCGGGCACCCGCACTGACCTGCCTCCCACCCGCCGAACACCTGTTCGGTGCCCGACTCTACCGCCTGCGGACGGCACGCGCATGGAGCACGGCGGCAGTTCCGGCCCGGCCTCACAGATGCTGGGTGGCGGGCTCGCCGCTGGTCTTCTCGGCCGCGCGGGCGCGCATCCGGTCCAGCCTCGCCATCACCGGCGTCGCGGTGACGCCGTGCAGGACCACCGAGACCAGCACCGTGAAGCCCACCACCGCCCACAGCTCGCGGGCGGGCACGCCGAAGTCCGCGTGGCCCAGGGCGTAGGCCAGGTAGTACAGCGAGCCGATCCCCCGGATCCCGAAGAAGGCGATCACGCCCCGCTCGCGGGGGCCCGCCCGGCCGCCGAGCTGGCCCAGCCAGCCGGTCAGCGGCCGGACCACCAGGAGCAGCAGCAGCCCGGTCACCGCCCCCTGCCAGGTGAGCCAGGCCAGGCCGCCGCCGGCCACGAACCCGCCCAGCAGCAGGATCAGCCAGGCGGTGAGCAACCGCTCGATCTGCTCGATGAAGCCGTGCAGCACGCCGTTGTAGCCGTGGGTGCGCTCGGCGGCCCTGATGGTGCACGCGGTGACGAACACCGCGATGAACCCGTACCCCTGCACCAGCTCGGTGAGGCCGTAGGCCAGGAAGGTCGCGGCCAGCGCGACGAAGCCCTCGCGGTGCTCGGCCAGCCGCAGGTCGGGGCGCTGGGCGCGGAAGAACATCCGGCCCAGCGCCTTGCCGGCCAGCAGGCCGACGAGCACGCCCATGCCGCACCGGTAGAGCAGGTCGACCAGCGCCCACTCCCCGGCCCACGCCGAGCCCCCGGCCAGGGCCATCGCGATGGCGGCGTAGACGAGCGGGAAGGCCAGGCCGTCGTTGAGCCCGGCCTCCGAGGTGAGGGCGAAGCGCACCTCGTCGTCGGCCTTCTCGGAGTCGACCGGCTCGCCGACCTGGACGTCGGAGGCGAGCACCGGGTCGGTCGGGGCGAGCACGGCCCCCAGCAGCAGGGCCGCGGCCACCGGCCAGCCCAGCAGGCCGTGGGCCGCGACGGTGACGGCGCCGACGGTCAGGAGCATGGTCACGCCCAGCAGGCGCCAGGTCGAGGACCACCTGCGCCGGCCGAAGGGCCGGTTGATCGCCAGCCCCGCGCCCATCAGCGAGATGATCACGCAGATCTCGGTGATGTGCTCGACCGCCGCCCGCTGGGTGACCGGGTCCAGCCGGGGCAGGCCGATCGGCAGGATGTAGAGGAGGATTCCGCCCAGCAGGCAGGCCAGCGGCAGCGAGAAGGGCCGCCGCTTGAGCACCCGCGGCAGGATGGCCGCCAGCAGGGCGCCCACGCCCGCCACCGCGAAGATCAGATCCGAGTTGCCCATGATCCCGCGCACATACCCTCGGACTCCTCCGGCATACCCGGACACCGAGGGCGTTTCACGGCCCGGTCCGCATGCCGTACGCACGGGGCGCCCGGCACCCCGCCCGGCGCGGCGGGGCGTGCCCGCACCGGGCCCCGCGCACGCCTGCCGCCCGGATCCCGCAGGGGGCCTCCCCTTCCCGGGCCGGGCGGCGGGTGTGACCCCGGATCAGGCGTCGAGCTTCTCCAGGACCTCGTCGGAGACGTCGGCGTTCGACCAGACGTTCTGGACGTCGTCGCTGTCCTCCAGCGCGTCGATGAGCCGGAACACCTTGCGGGCGCCGTCCTCGTCGAGCTGGATGTTCATGGTCGGCATGAAGCCGGACTCGGCCGAGTCGTAGTCGATCCCGGCGTCCTGCAGGGCCTTGCGGACCGGGACGAGGTCACCGGCCTCGGAGACGACCTCGTAGGCCTCGCCGAGGTCGTTGACCTCCTCGGCACCGGCGTCGAGGACGGCCGTCAGCACGTCGTCCTCGCTCAGCTCGCCCTTGGGCACGATCACGACGCCCTTGCGGTTGAACATGTAGGAGACCGAGCCGGGGTCGGCCAGGGAGCCGCCGTTGCGGGTCAGCGCGACGCGGACCTCGGAGGCCGCCCGGTTGCGGTTGTCGGTGAGGCACTCGATCAGCACCGCGACGCCGCCGGGCGCGTAGCCCTCGTACATGATGGTCTGCCAGTCGGCGCCGCCGGCCTCCAGGCCGCCGCCGCGCTTGCGGGCGCGCTCGATGTTGTCGATCGGGACCGAGCTCTTGCGCGCCTTGGTGATGGCGTCGTACAGCGTCGGGTTGCCGTCCGGGTCGGGACCTCCGGTCCGGGCCGCGACCTCGATGTTCTTGATGAGCTTGGCGAACAGCTTGCCGCGCTTGGAGTCGAGCGCGGCCTTCTTGTGCTTGGTCGTCGCCCATTTGGAGTGGCCCGACATCGGCTAAAGCTCCCTAACCATCTCAACGAAGTATGAATGCACGCCCGCGTCCGGAGTGAGTTCCGGGTGGAACGACGTGGCGAGCAGCGGTCCCTGGCGGACCGCGACGATCCTATCCCCAGCTTCGGCCAGCGCCAGCACCTCGACCTCCGGCCCGACGGATTCGACCCAGGGGGCGCGGATGAACACCGCGCGCAGCGCGCCGCGGCCGGCGAAGTCGATGTCGGCCTCGAAGGAGTCGACCTGACGCCCGAAGGCGTTGCGGCGGACCGTCATGTCGATGCCGCCGATGGTCTGCTGTCCTTCGATGCCGCCCTGGATCCGGTCGGCGAGCATGATCATGCCCGCGCAGGATCCGTAGGCGGGCATGCCGTTCTTGACCCGCATCCGCAGCGGTTCGAGCAGGTCGAAGGTCTCGGCGAGCTTCCACATCGTGGTGGACTCCCCGCCGGGGATGACCAGTCCGTCGACGGCATCGAGCTCGGCGGGCCGCCGTACGGGCACCGCCTTCGCGCCCGCCTCCTCCAGCGAGCGCACATGCTCGCGCACGTCCCCCTGGAGGGCGAACACACCGATCGTGGGCACGGTCATCCTTTCGTCCGGCTCGTCATATTCGCCTTAGAGGGTAGTCCCTGCTGTTCAACGTGCCGGACATTCGTCTTCATCCCCCCGCAATCCCCCGAATCGCAACAGGGCGGCAGCCGTACGGCCACCGCCCCGCGCCCACGCCCGCCCGTCCGCCGGGGACGGCCGGTCTCCTCCCGTCAGGGACGCCCGGTCTCCAGGTCCACCGTCTCCTGGATCTGGTCCTCCGGCGGCAGCATCCTGGCCTGGGGGTCGAGCGGGCGCAGGTATGTCTGCTGCACGCCCGGCACCCGGTCCTCGATCACGAACGTCGCCCTGGTGTGCGCCGCCGCACCCGCCCGGGTGACCTGGGGCAGCACCTTGAAGTCGGCGGTGAGCAGCTCGCGCTCGACCTTCGTGATCACATAGCCGCGCTGGTTGTTGTAGAACTTCAGGTGCGGGTTGACGGTCAGGAACGGGTGGGTCGCCGGGTCGGAGTCCCGGCCGTCGCCGCCGGTGCTGATCGAGGAGGTGACCAGCTCCGAGCCGACCGTGCGGGTCGTCGGGTCGTCGTAGTCGAGCTTGAGGTCACTGGCCCAGTGGGCGTGCACGTCGCCGGTGAGCACCACCGGGTTGCGCACCCCCGCCTCCACCCACCCCTGCGTGATGCGCTGGCGGGAGGCGACGTAGCCGTCGCCGCACCCCTGGTCGCTGCGGTACTGCCGGGTGTCGAGCATGTGGAAGGCGGCCAGCCGCCCCCACCGGATCCGCCGGTAGAGCTGCATGTCGATCCCCCTGGGCACGGACGCGCGGCGCAGCGGCATGTTCTCGTAGTAGGCCCGGAAGGCGGCCTCGCGGCGGGCCGGGAAGTTCGGCTGCGGGATCTCGGGCTTCTCCGGCACCTCGTCGGCCCAGTTGTTGTCCAGCTCGTGGTCGTCCCAGACCACCAGCCAGGGCGCGGCGGCGTGGGCGGCCTGCAGGTCGGGGTCGGTCTTGTAGAGGGCGTGCCGGTGGCGGTAGTTCGCGAGGGTCTCGGTCTCCGGGCCCTCGTGGTGACGGACGTTGCCGCCGGGGATCGTGTAGGTGTCGCGCTGGTACTCGTACTGGTAGTCGCCCAGGTGGATCACCAGATCCGGGTGCTCCTCGGCCAGGCGCCGGTAGGCGGTGAAGTGGCCGTGCTCGTACTGCGCGCACGAGGCGAAGGCCATCGTCAGGCCGGAACCGTAGGCCAGCGGGTGCGGGGCGGTCCTGGCCCGGCCCATGGGCGAGACGTGCGGGCCGACCCGGAAGCGGTACCAGTAGTCCCGGTCGGAGAAGAGCCCGTCGACCTCGACGTGCACGCTGTGCCCCCACTCGGGCGCCGCCGTGGCCACGCCGTGCCGCAGGACCTTGCGGCCCGCCTCGTCGGCGTAGACCTGCCAGTGGACCCGGAACGGCCGCGCGGGCACGCCCCCCATGCCGTCCTCGGCCAGCGGCTGCGGCGCCAGCCGGGTCCAGATCACGAAGCCGTCGGCGTCGGGGTCGCCCGAGGCCACTCCGAGCGTGAAGGGATCGGAGGTCAGTTCCCGGGAGGGGCGGGAGCCGCCCGCCGGTCCGGACGCGGCGTGCGCGGCGGGGACGCCGGCCGCGGCACCGGCCGCGATGCCGGTGACGAGGAACGAACGGCGGCTGAGCTGGGACAAGGGGGCCTCCCGGGAGGATCAGACGCGGGCCCCCGTAGCCTCGCCGAGGATCGTGACAGGGGGATGAACTCCGATCAACGTGGAAAGTCAGCATCCGCGGTGAATATCGCCTTCCACCCGGCCGGCCGCGCGCCGCACGACGTGATCAGACCTGCTCCTCCGCGGCGGCCTGCGCGGCCCGGTCGTCGAGCGGGCGCAGGTAGGCCTGCCGCACACCGGGGATCCCGTCCTCGAGGAGGAACCTCGCCCTGGTGTACGCCCGGGCGCCCGGCCGCGTCACCTGCGGCAGCACTTTGAAGTCCGCGCTGAGCAGGCCGCGCCCGATCCTGGTGAGCACGTAGCCGCGCTGGTTGTTGTAGAACTTCAGGTGCGGGTTCGCGGCCAGGAACGGATGGGTCGCCGGGTCGGAGTCGCCGCCGTCGCCGCCGGTGCTGATCGAGGAGGTCACCAGCTCCGCTCCGACCGTCTGCGCCGCCGGATCGTCGTAGTCGAGCCTCAGGTCGCCGGCCCAATGGGCGTGCACGTCGCCGGTGAGCACCACCGGGTTGCGCACCCCGGCGTCCAGCCAGCCCTGGGTGATGCGCCGCCGGGAGGCGACGTAGCCGTCCCAGGCGTCCTGACTGGTGATCTTCGCCGGCCCGGTGTCGCTGTCGCGCTGGGCGAAGAAGACCTGCTGGCCGATGAGGTCCCACCGCGCCCGCGAGCGGCGCAGGCCCCGCAGCAGCCAGCGCTCCTGCTCCCCGCCGATGATCGAGCGGGCCGGGTCCGCGGCCTCCGGGCAGTCGCGGTAGCCGTCCCCGCAGGCCTGGTCGCTGCGATATTGACGGGTGTCGAGCATGTGGAAGGCGGCCAGCCGCCCCCACCGGATCCGCCGGTAGAGCTGCATGCCCGTACCGCGCGGGACGGAGCGGCGGCGCAGCGGCATGTTCTCGTAGTAGGCCCGGAAGGCCGCCCTGCGGCGCCTGCGGAAGTGGGGCTGGGGGACGCCCGGCCGCTCCGGCACCGCGCCCGCCCAGTTGTTGTCCAGGTCGTGGTCGTCCCAGACCACCAGCCAGGGCGCGGCGGCGTGGGCGGCCTGCAGGTCGGGGTCGGTCTTGTAGAGGGCGTGCCGGTGCCGGTAGTCGGCGAGGGTCTCGGTCTCCGGCCCGTCGTGCAGGCGGACGCTCCCTCCGGGGATGACGTAGCCGCCGGCGCGGTGCTCGTACTGATAGTCGCCCAGGTGCAGGATCAGGTCGGGCTGCTCCTCGGCCAGGCGCCGGTAGGCGGTGAAGTAGCCGTGCTCGTACTGCGCGCACGAGGCGAAGGCCATCGTCAGGCCGGAGCCGTACGACGTCCGGTGCGGAGCGGTCCTGGCCCGGCCCATCGGGGACAGGTGACGGCCCGCCTTGAAGCGGTACCAGTACTCCCGGTCGGCCCGCAGCCCGTCGACCTCGACGTGCACGCTGTGCCCCCAGGCGGGCGCCGCCGTCGTCTCGCCGCGCCGTACGACCCGGCGGCCCCTCTCGTCGGCGTAGATCTGCCAGCGCACGGAGAACGGCCGCGCGGGCATGCCTCCCCTGCCGTCCTCGGCCAGCGGCCGGGGCGCCAGCCGGGTCCAGATCACGAACCCGCCGGGACCGGGGTCGCCGCAGGCCACCCCGAGCGTGAAGGGATCGGTGCGCAGGCGCGCGGCCGGGACCGCGGCGGGAAGACCCGTGACGGCGGCCGCGCCCGAGACCGTGGCGGTCCCGGCGAGACCGGCGATCCCGGTGACGAGGAAGGAGCGCCGGGTGAGCAGGGGCATGGGGTTCGTCCTCCCGGAGCGATCGGGGCGCAGGCGCCGGCGGCTTCGGGAGGTGACGACAGTTGAGCGGAATTTCCGGACACGTCAAAGGCGGCGCCCCCGTGGGGGCGCCGCCTTTGACGGAATCTTTCTGCGGACCTGATCTTCCTGCGGGCTCGGCCTTTCCAGGGGCCCGGCGGGTACGGCCTCCGGCTACCAGCCGCGCTCGGCCAGGCGGTGCGGGACCGGGATCTCGTCGACGTTGATGCCGACCATGGCCTCGCCCAGACCGCGGGAGACCTTGGCGATGACGTCGGGGTCGTCGTGGAAGGTGGTGGCCTTGACGATGGCGGCGGCGCGCTGGGCCGGGTTGCCGGACTTGAAGATGCCCGAGCCGACGAACACGCCCTCGGCGCCGAGCTGCATCATCATGGCGGCGTCGGCCGGGGTGGCGATGCCGCCCGCGGTGAACAGCACGACGGGCAGCTTGCCGGTCTTGGCGACCTCGGCCACCAGCTCGTACGGCGCCTGCAGCTCCTTGGCCGCGACGTACAGCTCGTCCTCGGGCAGGGAGGACAGCCGGCGGATCTCGCCGCGGATGGTGCGCATGTGGGTGACGGCGTTGGAGACGTCGCCGGTGCCCGCCTCGCCCTTGGAGCGGATCATGGCCGCGCCCTCGGTGATGCGGCGCAGCGCCTCGCCCAGGTTGGTCGCGCCGCAGACGAAGGGCACGGTGAACTGCCACTTGTCGATGTGGTTGGCGTAGTCGGCCGGGGTGAGGACCTCGGACTCGTCGATGTAGTCGACGCCGAGCGACTGAAGCACCTGCGCCTCGACGAAGTGGCCGATGCGGGCCTTGGCCATGACCGGGATGGAGACGGCGCCGATGATGCTCTCGATCATGTCCGGGTCGCTCATCCGGGAGACGCCGCCCTGCGCCCGGATGTCGGCGGGCACGCGCTCCAGCGCCATGACGGCGACGGCGCCCGCGTCCTCGGCGATCTTTGCCTGCTCCGCGGTGACGACGTCCATGATGACGCCGCCCTTGAGCATCTCGGCCATACCGCGCTTGACCCGGGCGGTTCCGGTGACGGTGGTCTCGGTGACTTCGGGCGTGCTGCTGGACACGGTCTCTACCTCACGACGGCTGGTTGCTGCGGATCGGGGCCGACCGGGAGAACGGCGGCCACCACGTTCTTCATCGTAGGCGGTCGTCCGCCTATTCCCTTACATGCCACCTTGTCGCGCTCGCCCGCCCATGTTGGACATCATGTACGGCTCGGCGGCCGGGCGCGGGACGTCAGGGGGGCTCAGGGGATGACGGGCTTGGGCGCGGCCAGCACGACCCAGACCTGTCCGGGGGCGAAGTTCATCGGCTCGCCGCTCTCGGTGGTGAAGACGGTGCCCTCCTTCTCCGTCGGCCGCGACCACCGCGCCTTGAACGCCTGGCCGTCGCGGAGCACGACCGCGCGTCCCTTGCCGGTGGTGTGCACCAGGGGCGTGTAGCTCTGGTTCTTGTCGTGGAACTCCGAGCGCTCGGTCTTGGCGTACTGCACGACGATCGTGGGGGCGGCGAGCTGGCCGCCCTCGGCGGCCATGTCCTTCTTGCCGTCCTGCCAGATCAGCCACTTGCCGGCCTTCTCCGACCAGCCGAAGGTGAAGCGGGCCGCCGGATACTTGACGTTGAAGAACTTCCTGGGCGTCCCGCCCTCGGCGGGGGCCTCCCCGAAGGTGAAGCCGACGTCCTTGGCCCTGCTCGCCTTGGGCGCCCCGGCCAGCAGCTGCTTGGTGTTGGCGAACAGGTTGTAGGGGGCGTAGCGGCCGGGCTGGCGGAAGTAGGCGCCGGGGGCGCGGCTGTCGGAGACGTCGAACAGCGAGGCGGCCGCGATGTGCGGGAGCATCTTGGTCTGCGCGCCGGAGTAGGCGAAGGCGGGCTTGCCGAACTGCGGGACGATGTGCAGATCGGAGATGCGGGCGCTGCGGACCGGGCCGACCTTGGCGGGGATCTTCGAGGAGAAGATGGCCATCAGCCGGGTCAGTCCCGCCTCGACCTGCTCGACGTACACGATGTCCGCGCTCTTGAGGCCGAGCTGGGGTTTGCCCGCCGAGGTGTTCTCGATCTTCACCGCGAGCACGGGCCGGCGGGCCGAGCCGGGCAGCCCGGTGAAGGGGTGGGTCGGCTGCTCGGCGGTGGGGGTGGCGGCGGGGGCGGTGGCCGCCTGCGGGGCCTTGCCCGGGGCGGGATCCTCGGACGAGCAGGCCGCGGCCGGCGCCAGAACCGCCGCTCCGGCCAGCGTGACGGTGAGCATCCTGGGGACCCGCACGGCTCATCTCCTCATATCAAGCCTGAAATCCCCAAGAGCTTACCTTCGCCCGAGTTGTCGCATACGCGGGTTCGGCCAGGTCGCCGAACCCGTGCGGGCGGACCCGGCCCGGACGGCCTACTCGGCGGCCATCGCCGACGGGGGGTCGTCGTCGATCTCGAAGAAGTCCGGGTAGGCGGTGTGCCCGGCCAGCCGCAGGGTGCGGGCCAGCCAGCGCCGCTGGGCGGAACGGGCGACGCCGACGGCGTTGTTGTAGAAGCGGCGGGCGTAGACGACCTTGGCCACCGCCGCGTCGAGCTCCTCCAGCAGTTCCGGACCGGCCTCGGTCTCGGCCAGCTTCTCGCGGAAGCGCTCCTGGTCGAGCACCGCGCGCAGGGTGCGCGACAGGTCGCTCTCGGCGTGCTCGCGTTCCTCGGGGCCCGCCGTACGGGCCTCGTGGGCGGCGGCGGCCAGCACCAGGCTGGTGGCCGGGTCCAGGATCCGGGAGGCCGCCAGCTCCAGGCAGACGGCGGCCCGCCGTACCAGCGCCGCGTCCAGGGACTCACGGGCCAGCTCCAGCCGGATGTGCAGCCGGTCCAGCCGGCCCGCCCGCCAGGAGACGTAGACGGCGGTGAGCACCACGATCACGCCCACCACCAGGATCAACGTTGCGCTCACGGCCTATCGTCCTCCACCGGCCGCGTTCGCAGTGCCGCCGTGCCCATGACTCGCCCGTTCCGTTCGCTCACGGCCTGTCGTCCTCCGCCGGCCGCGTCCGTGGCCCGCTCGCTCACGGCCTGTCGTCCTCCTCGACCCCGCCCGTGCTCGCCACCGTCTCGTAGACGCGTACGACGTCGCGCGCGACCGTGGACCAGTCGTACTTCCACACCGCGGTGCGGGCCTCGTCGGACAGCTTGGCCCGGCGGGCGGGGTCGTCCAGCAGCGCCGCGGCCTCGCGGGCGAGCGAGGCGGCCTCGCCCGTCTCGAACAGCGCGCCGGCCTGGCCGTCGTCCAGGACCCTGCGGAAGGCCGGGATGTCGCTGGCCAGGATCGCCGCCCCGGCCGACATCGCCTCGGTGAGCACGATGCCGAAGCTCTCCCCGCCCAGGTTCGGCGCGCAGAAGACGTCCACCGAGTGGTAGGCGCGGACCTTGTCCTCCTCGCTGACCATGCCGAGCAGGCCGACCCGGTCGCGGAACTGCGCGGGGACCTTCTCCATCACCTCGTCGGCGTCGCCCGGACCGGCGATCAGCAGGCGCAGCTCCGGCCGCTCCGGCGCCAGCAGCGCGAAGGCCTCCAGCAGCACGGGCAGGCCCTTGCGCGGCTCGTCCATCCGGCCCAGGAAGCCGATCACCTCGCCCTCGTCCCAGCCGGGCAGCGGCTCGGCCTCGGCGTAGCGGCCGACCGTCACCCCGTTGGGGATCAGCACGGCGTCGCCGCCCATGTGCTCGACGAGGGTCTTGCGCGCGGCGTCCGACACCGCGATCCTGCCGGTGATCTTCTCGACGGCGCTCTGCAGGACCGGCGCCGAGACCGACAGCGCCCGCGATCGCTGGTAGGAGGCGTGGAAGGTGGCCACGATCGGCCCCTTGGCCGCCCAGCAGGCCAGGACGCCCAGACTGGGCACGAACGGCTCGTGCACGTGGAGCACGTCGAAGCGGCCCTCGCGGATCCACCGGCGCACCCGGTTGGCCGACAGGAACCCGAACGCCAGGCGCGCCACCGACCCGTTGTAGGGGACGGGCACGGCCCGGCCGGCCGGGGTCACGTAGAAGGGCAGCGGCGCGTCGTCGGCGGCCGGCGCGATCACCTCGACCTGGTGGCCGTCCGCGATGAGCGCCTCGGCGAGGTCGCGGATGTGCGCCTGGACGCCGCCCGGCACATCCCACGTGTACGGGCAGACGATGCCGACCCTCATCGCTCGCTCGCCGGCCTGGGCTCCAGGTCCTCCAGCCACAGGCGCTGGAGCATGTGCCAGTCCTCCGGATGCTCGGAGATGCCCTTCTCGAAGGCGACGGCCAGGCTCTGCAGGACGACGGCCGTCTTCTCCTGGCGGGTGCCCTCGGCGGGGACCTCGATCTCCTCGGCGATCTCCAGGCCCCAGTCGCGGCCGTTGAAGTACGGCAGCGCGGGCAGCAGGGCGGCGCCGGTGTGCACGGCCAGCAGCGCCGGGCCCGCCGGCATGCGGGTGGCGGCGCCGAAGAACTGCACCTCCACCCCCTTGGCGGTCAGGTCGCGCTCGGCCGGCAGGGCCACCGCCCGGCCGGCGCGCAGCCGCTGGGCCAGCGTGCCGAAGTTGTGGCCGTCGCCCCCGGTCAGCGGGAGCACCTCCATGCCGAGCCCCTCGCGGAAGGCGGTGTAGCGGCGGAACAGCGACTCGGGCTTGAGCCGCTCGGCCACGGTCGTGAACGGCACCCCCGAGGCGCCGACGAGCCAGGCGCCCGCCTGGTCCCAGTTGCCCATGTGCGGCAGGGCCAGCACCACACCGCGCCGCCCCTCGCCGAGGTTGTCGAAGATCCGCTCCGCACCGGTGACGTGCATGCGGGCCACGACCTCCTGCCTGGGGATGGACGGCAGGCGGAAGACCTCGTGGAAGTAGCGGAAGTAGGAGCGCATGCCGGCGCGGCTCAGCTCCCGGATCGCCGGGTCGTCGGGCGAGGTCCCCTTGACCCGGGCGAGGTTGGCCTCCAGCCGGAGCACCGACTTGCCGCGGCGCTTCCACAGCCGGTCGGCCGCGGCGTCGAAGCCCCGGGCGGCCAGGCGTTCGGGGATGCGGGGGACGATCGCCCAGCCCGCGCCGAACCCGGCCGCGACGAGACGATCCTGCAGGGACGGCTTGTCGCTCATGCGCCCTCCTTCGTCGGTCGCCTGACCAAGATGCTGTGTCTACTGATGATCTCGACAAGCTCGATCATGGCTCTCCCGGTCAGCGGAGGGGTCGGGGCGGGACGGAGGCCGCCTGGCGGCGGACGTGCAGGAGTCGCTGGACGACCGTGACCGCGCTGGCGACGGCCAGCAGCCACAGTCCCACGGGCAGGATGTACGGCACACCGAGGCCGGACAGGCCGATCGAGACCAGGCCCACCACCAGGCGCTCGGGCCGCTCGGCGAGGCCGACGTCGCACGTCAGGCCCAGGCCCTCGGCCCTGGCCTTGACGTAGGACACCAGCGCCCCGGCCACGAGGCAGAACAGCGCCACCCCGGCCAGCACCATCTCGTCGCTCACGACGAACCAGAGCAGGATCCCCGAGAAGATCGCGGCGTCGCCCACCCGGTCGAGGGTCGAGTCGAGGAAGGCTCCCCAGACGCTGCCGGGCCCCGTCATCCGGGCCATGACGCCGTCGAGGAGGTCGGCCAGCACGAAGAAGGTGATCACCATCGTGCCCGCGAACAGCTGGCCCCGGGGATAGAAGAACAGTGCCGCCGCGACCGTGCCCAGCGTGCCCGCCGCGGTGATCGCGTCGGGGCCGATGCCCCGCCTGACGAGCGCCCTGCCCAGGGGGGTCAGGACTCGGGTGACGGCGGGGCGCAGAAGTTTCAGCATCGCGCTACTGATCGTAGGCCAACCCGCCACCGGACGCGCGTCCGGCGTCATCCGGCGCCGATACGGCCAGCCCCCTTGTGATATTCGCCACATGGGTATTTGGTGAACACACCGCGTCCTAGCGGTGTCCGGACGCGGCAGCGGACCCGAGGGCGTGGCCGCGTGCGACCGCGCCCTCGCGACGACCCCCATGCAACGACACGGGAGGCGAGATGGCGGAAAGAACGACAGGCGCTGCGGGAGCCGCCGGCAGGGCACCTATGGCCGACCGGCCTGACATGGTGCGCAATGTGGTGCTGGTCGGCCATTCGGGAGCGGGCAAGACGACCCTGGTCGAGTCGCTCCTGGCGGCGACGAAGACGATCCAGCGGACCGGCAGGATCGAGGACGGGACCACCGTCAGCGACTTCGACGAGGTCGAGATGCGCCAGCAGCGCTCGGTGAACCTCACTGTGGCCCCGGTCGTCCACAACGACATAAAGATCAATTTCCTGGACACGCCCGGATACGCCGACTTCGTCGGCGACCTGCGCGCGGGCCTGCGGGCGGCCGACGCGGCGCTGTTCGTCGTCTCGGCGGCCGAGGGCATCGACGGCCTGACCAGGATGCTGTGGGAGGAGTGCGCGGCGGTCGGCATGCCCCGCGCGGTCGTGATCACCAAGATCGACCACCAGCGGGCCGACTTCGAGGAGGTCCTCACCGTCTGCCAGGACGCCTTCGGCGACGGTGTGGCGCCGCTCTATCTCCCGGTGGTGACCAACGGCAAGGTGAACGGCCTGATCGGGCTGCTGTCGCAGAAGTTCTACAACTACGCCACCGGCACCCGGACCGAGAACGCGCCCGGCCCCGACTACCAGAGCCAGATCGAGGAGCACCGCGACGCCCTGATCGAGGGGATCATCCAGGAGAGCGAGGACGAGTCCCTCATGGACCGCTACCTCGCCGGCGAGCAGATCGACACCAAGGTGCTCATCGACGACCTGGAGAAGGCCGTCGCGCGCGGCGGCTTCTACCCGGTGCTGGCCGCCGGGACGGGCGTGGGCGCGACGGAGATCCTGGAGCTCGTCACGCAGGGCTTCCCCTCGCCGATGGAGCACCCCATGCCGGAGATCACCACGATCGACGGCAAGCCGGTCTCCGGCATCGCCTGCGACCCCGAGGGCCCGCTCGTCGCCGAGGTCGTCAAGACCACCAGCGACCCCTACGTGGGCCGCATCAGCCTGGTCCGCGTCTTCTCCGGGACGCTGCGGCCGGACATGACCGTGCACGTCTCCGGGCACGGCCTGGCCGACCGCGGGCACGAGGACCACGACGTCGACGAACGCATCGGCGCCCTGTCGTCCCCGCTGGGCAAGGTCCAGCGGGCGGCGGCCAAGTGCGTGGCCGGCGACATCGTCGCGGTGGCCAAGCTCTCCCGCGCCGAGACCGGCGACACCCTCTCCGACAAGGAGAACCCCCTGCTGATGACCGCGTGGACGATGCCGGAGCCGTTGCTGCCGGTGGCGATCCAGGCCAGGTCCAAGGCCGACGACGACAAGCTCGGCCAGGCGCTGAACCGTCTCACCGCCGAGGACCCGACCCTGCGGCTGGAGAACAACGCCGAGACCAAGCAGCTGGTGCTCTGGTGCATGGGCGAGGCCCACGCCGACGTGCTGCTGGACCGGCTGAGCAAACGGCACGGCGTCGAGGTCGAGAAAATCGACCTGCGGGTGCCGCTACGCGAGACCTTCGGCGGCAAATGCCAGGTGATGGGCCGCAACGTCAAGCAGACCGGCGGTCACGGCCAGTACGCCATCTGCCATCTGGAGGTCGAGCCCCTGCCCTCGGGCGGGGGTTTCGAGTTCGTGGACAAGATCGTCGGAGGGGTGGTGCCGCGCCAGTTCATCCCGTCGGTGGAGAAGGGCGTGCGCACCCAGATGACACGCGGCGTGGTCGCCGGATATCCGATGGTGGACATCCGCGTGACGCTCTACGACGGCAAGGCCCACTCGGTCGACTCCTCCGACATGGCCTTCCAGATCGCCGGGGCGCTCGCGCTCAAGGAGGCCGCCGCCAAGGTGTCGACGCTGCTGCTGGAGCCGGTCGACGAGGTGGCGGTGCTGGTCGCCGACGACTACGTCGGCTCGGTGATGTCCGACCTGTCCTCACGCCGGGGCCGCGTCCTCGGCACCGAGCCGGTCGGCGTCGGGCGCACCCTGGTCCGGGCCGAGGTGCCCGAGTTGGAGATCACCCGCTACGCGATCGACCTGAGGTCCATGTCGCACGGCACCGGGACCTTCCAGCGCACTTTCCTGCGCTACGAACCACTCCCCTCTCATCTGGTCGACAAGGTGACCGGCTGACTCCCGGCGGGAGGCGCGGGCCCGTGCCCCACGTCTCCCGCCAGTCACACCTGTCACAGTGACATCACAGAACCATTTCGTTCTTTCGGCCAAAGCATCACGAAGCCGATGCCACACTGAGGACCATGCGCACCGGACGACCTCTGATCGCAGCCGCCGCCCTCGCCGCCTTCACCGCCGCAGCCGCCTACACCTTCGGACCGGGCGCCGGGGCCGCCAAGCCGTCGCGGGGAGAGGCCGACGAGGCCATGACCACGACCGAGGCGGTCGCCGCCGCGGCCTCATGCCCGATCGACCCGAGGTTCCCCAAGCGGCAGCTGCGCGGCGTCTGGATCGCGACCGTCAACAACATCGACTGGCCCTCCCGCAAGGGCCTGGCGCCCGACCGGCAGCAGGCCGAGTACGTCAAGCTCCTCGACGCCGCGGCCAAGCGCCGGTTCAACGCCGTGTTCGTCCAGGTGCGCCCGGCCTCCGACACCTTCTACCGCTCCTCTCTGGAGCCGTGGTCGAAGTTCCTGACCGGTACGGCGGGCAGGGACCCCGGCTGGGACCCGATGCCCTTCCTGATCTCCGAGGCCCACAAGCGCGGCCTGGAGTTCCACGCCTGGTTCAACCCCTACCGCGCGGCCTACGACACGAACCTGGGCGAGCTGCCCGCCTCCCACCCCGCCCGGGTCCACCCCGACTGGGTCGTCAAGCACGAGGGGCGCCTCTACTACAACCCGGGCCTGCCCGCGGTCCGCGACCACGTCACCGAGGTCATCAAGGACGTGGTCAAGCGCTACGACGTCGACGGCGTGCACTTCGACGACTACTTCTACCCCTACCCCGGCGGCGGCAAGAAGTTCGCCGACGGCGCCGCCTTCGCCCGGTACGGCGGGGAGATGAAGCTGGCCGACTGGCGCCGCGCCAACGTCAACAAGCTCGTCGCCCAGGTCGACAAGGCCGTGCACGCGACCAGGAAGCGGGTGAAGTTCGGCATCAGCCCGTTCGGCATCTGGCGCAACACCTCCAACGATCCCGCCGGGTCGGCCACCAGCGGCATGTCCGCCTACGACTCGATCTACGCCGACGCCCGCCACTGGATCCGCGAGGGCACCGTCGACTACGTCATGCCGCAGCTGTACTGGCCGCGCGGCTTCCGCGTCGCCGACTACAACGTGCTGGCGCCGTGGTGGGCCAAGCAGGTCAGGGGCACCGGCGTGCACCTGTACATCGGCCAGGCCCTCTACCGGGTCGGGGCCAAGGACACCCCCGCCTGGACCAAGCCCGGCGAGCTGCCCGGCCACCTCACCCTGAACCGCAAGTACCCCGAGATCCGCGGCGACGTCTACTTCAGCGCCAAGCAGCTGCTGTCCAACCCCCTGCGGGTGATGGACCGCATCGTCGCCGGCCAGTACTCCCGTCCGGCGATGCTGCCGCTGATGAAGGGCCTGGAGGGCAACGCCCCCGACCGGCCGGGCAACGTCCGGGTCCAGGGCGCCAACCTGCTGTGGAAGTCGTCGCAGGGCGCGCGTCACTACGCGGTGTACCGGGTCGTCTCGGGCCGGGCGGACTCGTGCGCCGTCGCCGACGCCCGCAACCTGGTCGCGATCGTGCGCGACAACGGCGAGACCCGCCAGTCCTTCGCCCTGCCGGCGGGCGCCCGCGGGACCTACCTGGTCTCCGCCCTGGACGGCCTGCACAACGAGAGTCCCGCGACCAAGGCCGCGCTTCCCTAGGGTTTCCCCCCGGGCTTGCCGGGCCTCGCGCGAGGCCCGCCCCGCCCGCCTGAGGCCCGTCTGATCCGTTCACTGGACCGAGGACCCGATTTTCCCCTACGGTGCCAGCATTCGACGGCAGCATGCGGCCGAAGGTCGGGAGGTCACCGGTGAGGCGAACGCTGTTCGCGATCGTGCTGTTGCTGGGCGTGCTGTGGCCCGGGGCGGCGCAGGCCGCCGTCCCCGCCCCGGCCGCGGCGCGCGCTCCGGCCGCCGAGGGCGGGCGGGTGGTCCTGATCGGCGTCCCCGGCCTGCGCTGGAGCGACCTGAGCGCCGAGGGCACCCCCAACCTGTGGCAGCTGGCCGGGCAGAGCGCCGTCGGCTCGCTGTCGGTGCGCACCGTCGGCCGGGTGACCTGCCCCTACGACGCGTGGCTGACGGTTTCGGCGGGCGTCAGGTCCGCCGTCGGGTACGGCTGCGGCCTGCCCCCGGTGCCGGAGCCGCAGGGCGGCGGGGCGTTCATCCCCGCCTATGACTACCTGCTCGAGACGGCCGGGCAGCGCAACGCCGGCGCGCTCGGCGAGGCCGTGCACGCCGCCGGCGGCTGCACGCTCGCGATCGGCCCGGGCGCCGCGCTGGCCCTGGCCGACCGCGGCGGACAGGTGGACCACTACGCCCCCTCCCCCGCGCAGATCCGCGCGGAGGCCCTCACCCGCTGCGGGGTGATCGCGGTCGACGTGGACGACCTCATCCGGCCCTACCTGACCGGTGACCGCCTTCCCCAGGTGGAGGAGGCCCTGGCCGCCCACGACCGGGCGACGGCGCTGCGGCGGGCCGACGTCAAGGCCGGGGCGGTGCTCAGCGTGCTGCCCGAGGACGCCACCGTGCTGCTGGCGGGCCTGTCCGACCACGGCTCCCAGCCGCATCTGCGGGTGGCCATGATGCGACCGGCCGGGCAGGGGCCGCAGGCGCAGGAGCGCTTCCTCGGCGCCGCCTCCACCCACCGCGAGGACGTCACGATCCTGCCGGACATCACGGCCACGATGCTCTCCCTGACCGGGGTGCCCGCGCCGCAGGGGCTGGTCGGGTCGCCCTGGCAGGTGAGCGGGAGCCGTACCGGCGGGACCGAGCGCGCGCGGGCCGAGCTGGAGGCCGCCGACGTCGCGGGCCGGACGATCAGGGAGATCGGCGGGGCGTTCTTCACCGCCGTCGCCGTCCTCCAGGTGGCCTTCTACCTCGGCGCCTTCCTGCTGCTGCGCCGCGGGCGCGGGCTGGGCCTCGTGCGCGCGGCCGCCGTCTTCCTCGCCTCGCTGCCCGTATCGACCTACCTGGTCAACCTCACCGACTGGCGCCACGCGGGCTCGCCCCTGCTCTCCCTGGCCGCCGGGATCGTCGGCATCGCCCTCCTGCTGGCCGTGGCGGCGCTGGCCGTACCGGCGCTGTGGGCGCGCCTGCGGCGGGACGGCTCCCCGCCGTCCTCCGAGCACCCGGCGCCCCGGGGCGGCAGTCCGCTCGGCCCGCTCGCGATCGTGGCGGGGGTGACCGCGGCGGTGCTCGCCGGTGACCTGCTGGCCGGCACACCCCTGCAGCTCAACAGCGTGATGGGATACACGGCGGTGGTCGGGGCTCGTTACTACGGTCTGGGCAACATCCCCTTCGCCCTGTTCGCCACCTCGGTGCTGCTGCTGGCCTCGGTGATCGCGCACCGGCTGTCGCGCCGGGACGGGCACAGGACCGCGGCCGTGGCCGTCGTGGTGGTGCTCGGCTGCTCGGCGATGATCCTCGGCGGCTGGCCGGGCGTGGGCAGCGACTTCGGCGGCGTGATCGCGTTCGTGCCGGGCATCGCGGTGACCGCGATGCTCCTGGCGGGCAGCCGCGTGTCGATCGTCAAACTGGGCGCGCTCGTGGCGGCGGGCGGCGTCACCGTGATGGTGATCGCCTATCTCGACTATCTGCGCCCGCCCGCCTCCCAGACCCACCTGGGCCGGTTCGTCGGCCAGGTGTTCAGCGGGGAGGCGATGGACGTGATCGGCCGCAAGTTCGGCGCGATGCTGGGCACGCTGCTCAACCCCAACCTCATGCCGATCGTGATCGTCGCGATCGCGTTCCTCGTCTACGCCCTGCTGCGGCCCGGGGCGGCCAGCGCGGGAGTGCTGCCGGCCGCCTTCGAGCACTCCCCCGCGCTGCGGGCCGGGCTGATCGGCACCCTGGTCAGCGGCGTCGTCGGCATGCTGGTCAACGACTCGGGCGCGGCCGTGCTGTCCATGGCCCTGGCGCTGGCCGTACCGCTGACGCTGTCGGCGGGCGTCGCGGTCCTGCGCGCCCGCCGTACGGCGTCCTACACGTCGGCGGGCCAGCAGCCGGCGAGCAACGACCTGGTGTCGCGCAACAGCTGAGGCAGCACCCGGGTCCGGCCGACCACCGGCATGAAGTTGGTGTCGCCGCCCCACCGGGGCACCACGTGCTGGTGCAGGTGGGCGGCGATGCCCGCGCCCGCCACGACGCCGAGGTTCATGCCCACGTTGAAGCCGTGCGCGCCGCTGGCCTTGCGCAGCGCGGTCAGCCCGCGCTGGGTGAAGCCGGCCAGCTCGGCGGTCTCCTCGCCGTCCAGGTCGGTGTAGTCGGGGACGTGCCGGTAGGGGCAGATCAGCAGGTGACCGGAGTTGTAGGGGTAGAGGTTGAGGACGGCGTAGACCCATCGGCCACGGGCGACGACCAGCCCGTCCTCGTCGCTCAACTTCGGGATGTCGCAGAACGGGCAGCCGTCCTGCGGACCTGAGCCGGTCGGCTTGTTCTCTCCCTTGATGTACGCCATCCGATGGGGGGTCCAGAGCCTCTCGAACGCGTCCGGCACTCCGGTCCCGTCCTGCGGCTGCGGCTCGTCGCTCATGGCGGCCAGCATATTGCCAGGCAGATCCGTGACCTCTCGCGGCTCCCGGTCGGGGTGTTTTGTCCAGTAGTAGCGGACATTTACGGCATACTTCCGGCAGGATTCAGCGAGTGCCACAGACACAGCCGAGGAGCACGTCATGACCGACCTCTCCGTCGAGGACGCGGCCGAGGAGACCACCGGGGAGACCGAGTCCCCGGAGCTCTCCATCGTCAGCGAGACGACCGCCGCCCCCCGCCCGTTCTCCCTGAGCATGTCCGTCGCCTCGGCCCAGGAGCCGACGTCCTCGGCCGTGGTGAAGGGCCGGATCAAGGTGGCCGACGAGGTGGTCGAGAAGGTCGCCGCCCTGGCCACGCTGGAGGTGTCCGGGGTCGCCGACCTGGGCGAGGACCCCGCGGAGGCGATCGGCGCGCTCCGCGAGCGCACCGGCGCCCGGCGCGGCCCGCAGGGGGTCAGCGCCCACGTCCAGGACCGCACCGTCGCCGTGGACGTGACGATCGTGGCCGAGTACGGCCACGCGGTCATGGACGTGGCCAACGAGGTCAAGACCAACGTGGCCCGCACCGTCAGCCGGATGCTGGGCATGCGCGTGGTCGAGGTCAACGTCACCGTCGACGACGTCCGCCTGCCCGGTGAGAACCGCCAGGAGAGCCCGGCGGAGGCCGACGAGGTCGCCGCTTTCTGAGCGGTCGCCCCGCGCGGATGTCGTCGAGTGGTCCTCCCGCGCGGGTGCCGCCGAGCGGTCGCCCCGCACGGGATCGTCGAGCGCTCCTCCCGCGCGGGCCCTCTCGGGCGGGGCCGCCCTCAGCGGGCGCCGGCGATGCGGTCGGCGAGGTCCGTCACGGCGCCCACCGTCTCGGGGCCGGTCAGGAACACCAGGTCGTTGTGCCCCGCGCCGGGGATCTCGACCACCGTGACCGGGCCCGGGGCCGCCGCGGCGACCGCCCTGCTCTGCACGGCCGGCACGATCGTGTCGGCCGTGCCGTATATCACCACCAGCGGCACCCGGATGCCCGCGATCCGCTCGGCGACCGGGAAGCGGTCGCGCAGCAGCGCCCGCACCGGCAGGAACGGATAGTTGGCCTGTCCCGCCGCCGCCAGGTCGGTGAAGGGCGAGCGCAGCACCAGCCCGTCCGGCGGATGGTCGGCGGCCAGGCGGGTCGCCACCGCCGCGCCGAGACTCTCGCCGAAATAGATCACCGGTACGTCGCCGAGGAAGCGCCGGGCCGCCTCCGCGTCCAGGCGCAGCCCCTCCTCTGTCGGGCTGCCGGGGTTGCCGCCGTATCCCCGGTAGTCCATCAGCAGCACCGGCAGCCCGTGCGCGGCCAGCGCGCGGGCCAGCGGCGCCCGGTTCCACCGGTTGCCGGCGTTCCCTCCGGCGACGAGCACGGCCACCTCGTGCTCGCCGGGCACGAACCAGGCGTCGAGCCGCAGCCCGTCGTCGGTGGTGAACGACACCTCGCGCGCCCCGGGGAGGACCTGTGCGGCGGGCGGCACCGGCCCGGGGTCCGGCAGGTAGACCAGGCGCCGCTGGAAGGCCCACACCAGCCCGAGCAGCGCCGCCGCCACCGCCAGGACCACGAGGACGGCGCGCACTGCCGGTGAGCTCATGGCGCCAGTCCACCACAGCCCGCCGGAGAACGCGCCGCTCTCACGCGACGGCTCACCTCGCGGTACGGCGCACCTCGCCTCACGGTACGGCGCGCCTCACGGAAGGGATCGTGCGCGCCGTACGGGAGCACGGGCCCCCCGGGTGGCACCGGTCGTCCGGGAGGCCGTCCCGGAAGGTCAGACCTGGACGCGGCGCTCGATCGCGTCGACGATCTCGTCGATCGCCCGGTCGACCGGGACGCCGTTCTTCTGCTCGCCGTTGCGGAAGCGGAAGGAGACCGCGCCGTTGGCGATGTCCTCGTCGCCCGCCAGGAGCATGAACGGCACCTTGGCCTTCTGCGCGTTACGGATCTTCTTCTGCATCCGGTCGTCGGAGGCGTCGACCTCGATCCGGACGCCCCGCTCGCGGGCCTTCTTGGCCACGTCCTGCAGGTAGGGGGCGTGGGCCTCGGCGATCGGGATGCAGACGGCCTGCACCGGGGCGAGCCAGGGAGGGAAGGCGCCCGCGTAGTGCTCGACCAGGACGCCGAAGAAGCGCTCGATCGAGCCGAACAGCGCGCGGTGGATCATGACGGGCCGCTGGCGCGAGCCGTCGGCCGACTGGTACTCCAGCTCGAAGCGCTGCGGCAGGTTGAAGTCCAGCTGGATCGTCGACATCTGCCAGGAGCGGCCGATCGCGTCACGCGCCTGCACCGAGATCTTCGGCCCGTAGAACGCCGCGCCGCCCGGGTCGAGGACGAGCTCCAGGTTCTCCGACTCGGCGACCTCGCGCAGCGTCTGAGTGGCCTCCTCCCAGTCCTCGTCACTGCCGACGAACTTGACCGGGTCCTTGGTGGACAGCTCCAGGTAGAAGTCGTTCAGGCCGTAGTCGCGCAGCAGGTCGAGCACGAAGCGCAGCAGCGAGGCCAGCTCCTCGCGCATCTGCTCGCGGGTGCAGTAGATGTGCGCGTCGTCCTGGGTCAGGCCGCGCACCCGGGTCAGGCCGTGGATGACGCCCGACTTCTCGTAGCGGTAGACCGTGCCGAACTCGAACATCCGCAGCGGCAGCTCGCGGTAGGACCGCCCGCGCGCCCTGAAGATCAGGTTGTGCATCGGGCAGTTCATCGGCTTGAGGTAGTACTTGGCGCCTTCCAGCTCCATGGGCGGGAACATGCCGTCGGCGTACCAGTCGAGGTGACCGGAGACCTTGTACAGGTTGTCCTTGGTGATGTGCGGGGTGTTGACGAAGGAGTAGCCCGCCTCGGTGTGCCTGCGCCGGGAGTAGTCCTCCATGAGCTTGCGGATCACTCCGCCCTTGGGGTGGAAGACCGGCAGGCCCGAGCCCAGCTCGTCGGGGAAGGAGAACAGGTCGAGCTCGGCGCCCAGCTTGCGGTGGTCGCGCTTCTCGGCCTCCTCCAGCAGGTGCAGGTATTCGTCCTGCTTCTCGCGCGACTCCCAGGCGGTGCCGTAGATGCGCTGCAGCTGCGGGTTCTTCTCGCTGCCCCGCCAGTAGGCGCCGCCGGAGCGCATCAGCTTGAACGCCGGGATGGACCGGGTGCTCGGCACGTGCGGGCCGCGGCACAGGTCCTTCCAGCACAGCTCGCCGGTCTTGGCGTCGAGGTTGTCGTAGATGGTCAGCTGACCGGCCCCGACCTCGACGCTCTCCTCGTCGGCCGCGCCGCCCTTGAGCCCGATCAGCTCCAGCTTGTACGGCTCGGCGGCGAGCTCCTGGCGGGCGTCGTCGTCGGAGACGGGACGGCGGGAGAACAGCTGTCCCTGCTTGACGATCTCGCGCATGCGCTTCTCGACGCGCTTGAGGTCGTCGGGGGTGAACGGGGCGGTGACGTCGAAGTCGTAGTAGAAGCCGTTCTCGACGGGCGGGCCGATGCCCAGCTTCGCCTCGGGGAAGATCTCCTGGACGGCCTGGGCCATGACGTGCGCGGTGGAGTGGCGGATGATGGCCCGGCCGTCGGCGCTGCCGGCCTCGACCGGCTCGATCACGTCACCGGCGGCCACCGGGGCCGCGAGGTCCTTCAGCTCGCCGTCGACCCGGGCGGCGACCACGGAGCGGCCGTCGGCGCCGAGGACCTCGCCGTACGTCGTGCCCCCCGCCACCACACGCTCGGCTCCGGCGAGGGTGATACGAAGTTCTGGCACGGCAGACACGGTTGCTCCTTCATCGAGTGGTCAGGAAACCGATGCTACCGGTGTCCGGGGGCGCCCCGCGGTGAGCCCGTCCCCATGCGGACCGGTGAAGGTCACTATTCTTGGTCCCTGTGAACGTCCCTGTGAACGCAGCAGCTCAGACCTCGGGTGCCCACGGCACCGGAATCGCGACCATCACCCCCGACGGGACCGTGCTCGACACCTGGTTCCCCGCCCCTCGCCTGGGAGAACCCTCCTCCCCCGGCACCCGGCGGCTGACCCCGCAGGAGGCGGCGCAGGCCCTCGGCGCGGAGGTCGCCGCGCTGCTCGGCCCCGACGAGGACCGCGGCGTGGAGGTGATCGCCGTGGAGACCGGGATCGCCAAGCTGTCGGAGCCGCCGGCCGACGCGCACGACGCCTACCTCCGCCTGCACCTGCTGTCCGCGCGGCTGGTCCAGCCGCACGGACAGAACCTCGACGGCGTGTTCGGCCTGCTGGCCAACGCCGTGTGGACCAACCACGGCCCGTGCCCGGT
This sequence comes from Paraplanobispora takensis, assembly GCF_016863195.1. Lineage (GTDB taxonomy): Bacteria > Actinomycetota > Actinomycetes > Streptosporangiales > Streptosporangiaceae > Planobispora > Planobispora takensis. The sequence continues at coordinate 77,492 of NZ_BOOK01000051.1, forward strand.
CGAGGGCTTCGAGGCGGCCCGCCTGCGCCTGCGCCGCCGCGGCCAGGTGACCGTCTACGGCATCGACAAGTTCCCGCGGATGGTCGACTACGTGGTGCCGACCGGCGTCCGGATCGCCGAGGCCGACCGCGTCCGCCTGGGCGCGCACCTGGCCTCCGGCACGACGGTGATGCACGAGGGCTTCGTCAACTTCAACGCCGGCACGCTCGGCGCGTCCATGGTCGAGGGCCGCATCTCGGCGGGCGTCGTCGTGGGCAACGGCTCCGACGTCGGCGGCGGCGCCTCGATCATGGGCACCCTGTCGGGCGGCGGCAAGCAGGTCATCTCCGTCGGGCAGCGCTGCCTGCTCGGCGCCAACAGCGGCATCGGCATCTCCCTCGGCGACGACGTCGTCGTGGAGGCCGGCCTCTACGTCACCGCCGGGACCAAGGTCTCCCTCCCCGACGGAAAGGTCGTCAAGGCCGCCGAGCTGTCGGGCGCCTCCGGCCTGCTGTTCCGCCGCAACTCCACCACCGGCGCCGTCGAGGCCGTCCCCCGCCGGGGCTCCGGCGTGGAGCTCAACAGCGCCCTGCACGCCAACGACTGACGGGTGACCGGGTACGAACCGGCACGGGACCCGGCCGCGGACATCACCCCTCCCGCGGCCGGCACGGGGGATCCCCTGCCGCACCAGCCTGCCGACGCGGGTGATCCCTCGCCGGATGCGCCTGCCGGCGCGCGGGAGCCCGCCGCCACCCGGGTCGCCCGGTGGGTGACCGGCGTGTTCGCCCCGCAGGCGCTGGTCATCGTGCTCCCGCCGCTGATCGGGCTGCTGACCGGCGGCTGGCCGGGAGCGGGCTGGGGGCTGGTGGCCTCGGCGCTGTGCGGCGGGGTGCCGGCCGGGGTGATCCTGGCCGGCGTGCGCTCCGGACGGCTGGACTCCCACCATCTGGTCGACCGGGAGAGCCGGACCAGGCCGCTGCTGGTGGCGATGGCGGCGGTGTCGGTCGCTCTGGTGCTCCTGGTCCTGCTGGGCGCCCCCATCCTGCTGGTCGCCACGGTGACCGCCATGCTGGCCGCGCTCGCCCTGACGGTTCCGATCACCCTCCGCTGGAAGATCTCCTTCCACGCGGCGGTGTCGACGGGCACCGTGGTGCTCCTGGCCCACGTGCTGCCCGCCGTACCCGCCCTGACCGCCGGCGGGCTGATCGTGGCGCTGATCTGCTGGGCGCGGGTACGGCTCCGGCACCACACCCCGGCCCAGGTCGTCGCCGGAGTGATCGCCGGAGGCGGCGCGGCCTGGGCGACGCTGGCCGCATTCGGCGTCTGACCGCTGGGATCGTACGGCCTCAGCCTCTGAGGAAGGCCAGGACGGCGAGGACGCGCCGGTGGTCGTCCTCGGCCGGGGGGAGGTCGAGCTTGGCGAGGATGCCGGCGATGTGCTTGGCGACGGCGGCGTCGGTCACCACGAGGGCGCGGGCGATGGCGGCGTTGGAGCGGCCCTCCGCGACGAGGGCCAGGACCTCGCGCTCCCGCGGGGTCAGGCGCCGGAGCGGGTCGCGGCGCTTGGCCAGCAGTTGCCTGACCACCTCCGGGTCGACGACGGTGCCTCCGGCGGCCACCCTTTCCAGCGCGTCGACGAACTCCGTCACGTGGCCGATCCGGTCCTTGAGGAGGTAGCCGACGCCCGGGCCCATGATCTCCTCGACGTAGGCCTGCTGGACGTACTGGCTGAGAATCAGGACGGGCAGCTCCGGACGCGCCCGCCGCAGGGTGAGCGCGGCGCGCAGGCCCTCGTCGGTGAAGCCCGGAGGCATCCGCACATCGGTCACCACGACGTCCGGCGCGTGCTCCTCGACGGCGGCGACCAGCGCGGGGGCGTCGGCCACCGCGGCGTCCACGGTGTGGCCGAAGCGCTCCAGCAACCCGGCCAGCCCTTCTCTGAGCAGAACGGAGTCCTCAGCCAGGACCACCCGCACGGCACACCTCTCCCGATCATGATCATCGAATGTCTCCCACCGCGGTCATGACCATGACCGCAGCGGCTCCGGCTCCGGCTCCGGCTCCGGCTCCGGCTCCGGCTCCGGCTCCGGCCAAGTGTCACCCGCACGGGATCTCCACCCGCACCACGGTGGGACCTCCCTCCGGGCTGGACAGCGTCATCCTGCCGTCCACCACCGCGACCCGGTCGGCCAGCCCCGCCAGCCCGGTGCCCCCGGCCGGGTCGGCCCCTCCCCTCCCGTCGTCGCGGATCTCCATCAGGAACCTCTCTCCGACCAGGCGACCCCGTATCCGGCAGTGGCCCGCCCGGCTGTGCCTGGCCACGTTGGCGAGCGCCTCGCTGATCACGAAGTAGGCCGCGGCCTCCACCGGGGCGGGCAGCCGGCCGGACAGCTCGATGTCGACCTCGACCGGGACGGGCGAGCGCCCGGCCACGTCGACGGCCGCGTCGGGCAGACCCCGGTCGGTGAGGACCTTCGGGTGCACACCGCGGATCAGCTCGCGCAGCTCGGCCAGGGCGAGCAGGGCCTGCTCGTGCGCCTCGGCGACCCGTCCGGCCGCGGGCGAGCCCGGCTCCAGGTCGAGCCGTGCCATGCCCAGCGTCAGCGTGAGCGCGACCAGCCGCTGCTGCGCGCCGTCGTGCAGGTCCCGCTCGATCCGGCGGCGCTCCAGCTCGAAGGCGTCCACCAGGCGGGCCCGGGAGCGGACGACCTCGATCAGCTCGGCGTCGCGCGGGCTGAGGATCGCCCGCGCCACCGCGGCCCGCGCCCCGGCCCAGGCCGTTATGGGATAGGCCGTGACCGGCAGGATCACGAAGCCGGCCACGGTGGCGAGCAGTCCCAGCGGCAGCGACAGGCTCGGCTGGAACGGCCCCGAGATGAGCGTCAGGGGCAGCCAGCAGGAGAGGGCGAGCACGCCCAGGTCGATCCACCACAGAGCCAGCAGCGCGGCCAGCGCGTAACCGAACTCCCGCCAGGTGGTCTGCTCGGCGAACCGGGCGAGGAACCAGGCGCGCGCGCCCGGCTCGCGAGGTCTCCCGTGCGGGTCCGGCACGGGCGCGGCGTCGACCAGCCGCAGCCGCCAGCGCTCGAACCGCCCGATCACGAGCCCGCCGCACATGACGATGAGCACACCGAGGGCCACCGCCGCCGGGACGCTGAAAATGACCATGACGTCTATCAGGACGAGCGCGAAGAGCCCGAACAGCGCACCGGACAACAGGTACGCCAGGGACCTCCACGGCCACGAGGACCGCAGGAAACTCAGCGGCCGCCCGGTGATCGCCTCCAGCGCGGTCCGCGCGCCCCCCGCCACCCTGCCGGAGCCGCGAGCCGTACCTCCTGCCCCCGGGACGACGCCCTCGGACCCGGCCCCGGCACCCACGAAGCCGGATGCGGCCTCCGTGAGGCCGGACGCGCTCGTCCCGGGGCCCGGCGTTCGAGCGCCGGTCATGTGTCCCGGCCCATCTCCCGCCGTGAGGTACGGGGGGTGCCGGAGGGGGGGATGCATACTTCGACCGTAGCCGTCTCGTACGCGCGGGACAGTAGTGCCAGGTGTAGTCCCGTTCCTCGCCTCACCGCCAGTGCGCCGGGGGCCGGTCCGCCGTTGGCTTGTCCCATGACGACTTCCCCTTCCGCCGCGCCCCGCACGGCGGCGGCCGAACCCGTCCAGCTGTGGTCGGTGCGCAAGGTGTACGGCTCCGCGGCGGGCGAGGTGACCGCGCTGGACGACATGACCGTCTCCTTTCAGGCGGGCACCTTCACCGCCGTGATGGGCCCCTCCGGGTCCGGCAAGTCCACCCTGCTGCACTGCGCGGCCGGGCTGGACCGGCCCACGGACGGCAAAGTGATCATCGATGGGACCGACCTCGGCCCGCTGGACGAGACCGCCCTGACGCTGCTGCGCAGGAAGCGGATCGGATTCGTGTTCCAGTCCTTCAACCTCGTCTCGGCCCTGACCGCCGAGCAGAACGTGGCCCTGCCGCTGCGGCTGGCCGGGATCCGGCCCCGGGGCGCGGAGGTGCGCGCCGCGCTGGCCGAGGTGGGCCTGGCGGGGAGGGCCGGGCACCGGCCCGGCGAGCTGTCCGGCGGAGAGCGGCAACGGGTGGCGGTCGCCCGGGCCCTGATCACCGGGCCCGCGGTGCTCTTCGCCGACGAGCCCACGGGCGCGCTCGACAGCAGGACCTCCCGGGACGTGCTCCGGCTGCTGCGCTCCCTGACCGACCACCGGCACCAGACCGTGATCATGGTGACCCACGACCCGGTCGCCGCCGCCCACGCCGACCGGGTGCTCCTGCTGGCCGACGGCCGGGTGGTGGACGAGTTCGCCACCGCCGACCTCCCCGTCCGCGACACCGGTCCCGCGAGCCACAGGGCCGACGGGAAATCCGGTGGCGGGAGGGTTCCCGGCCCGGCGAGGCGCGAGCTGGGCGCCGAGGCGATCGCGGCCCGCATGGCCGCCCTGGAGGCGTCGTGCTGAGGACTGGTCTGGAGATGGCGCGGGGGCGGTGGAGCGGGTTCGCCGGAGCGTTCGTCACCCTCTGCCTGGGGGTGGCGCTCATCTCGATGACGGCTCTGGTCCACGTGTCGGCCTCACCCCGCGTCCCGGACAGATACGCGGGCGCCGGCGTGCTGGTCCGCACGCCGGTCGTCGAGCAGGTCGAGGGCTTCTTCCTGGAGGACCGGCCCTGGTCCCCGGAGACCGTCGCGGAGCTCACGGGCCGTCTGAGTGCGATCCCCGGTGTGACGGCGGCCGTGCCCGACCGCTCCTTCTACGCCCAGGCCGTCGTCGGAGGCCGTCCCGTCCCCGCGGACCTGCGCGGATACGGCTGGGCGAGCACCGCGCTGGCGCCGTACGAGCCGGTGGCGGGCCGGGCCCCGCAGCGACCCGGCGAGGTCGTGCTCGACAGGGAGCTCGGCCTTCCCCCCGGCTCCCCGGTCACCCTGCTCACCGCCGCCGGCCCCGCGCCGTACACCGTGACCGGCGCCCTGGACGCGCCCGGTTTCCACGTGACCGACGCGGAGGCGGCCCGGCTGTCCGGCGGGGTCCGGGTCATCGGGCTGGTCACCGAGACCGGAGCGGACCTCGGGCAGGTCGAGAGGGCGGCCCGCGAGGTCGTCGGCGGACGGGGCGAGGTGCTTTCCGGGGACGCGCGCTCGGCGCTGGAGCCGAGGACCGACGAGCGGGTCCGGTGGATCGGCACGCAGGTCCTGACGGGCATGACAGTCCTGGCCGGGTTCGCTTCGATCTTCGTGGTGGCGTCCACGTTCGCGTTCGGCGTGGTCCAGCGGCGGCGGGAGTTCGGCCTGCTGCGGCTGGTCGGGGCCACGCCCCGGCAGGTGCGGCGGATGGTGTACGGCGAGGCGCTGGCGGTCGGCTCCGTCGCCGCCGTGGCCGGGGTGGCGCTCGGGACCGCGCTGGCGCCCCTGCTCGGCGACCTCCTGGTCGAGGCGGGGTTCGAGCCGCCGGGCTTCTCGGTGCGGATCGAGGCCTGGCCGCTGGCGGCCTCGTTCGCGGCCGGCCTGGTCGTCGCCCTGCTCGCCGTCTGGTCGGCCTCGCGCAGAGCGGGCCGGGCACGCCCGCTGGAGGCGCTGCGCGAGGCGAGCGTGGAGCGGCGGACGATGACCCCGTCCCGGTGGGTCGCCGGGGCGGCGTTCGCCGCGACCGGCATCGCGTGTGCCGTGGCCACGGCCGGAGCCGAGCCCGGCGCGGCCGTGAACCTCACCTTGTACGCCGCGATGGCCCTGATCGTGGGCCTGACCCTGCTGGCCCCCGCGATCATCCCGCCGGTCGTGCGAGCGGTCGCCTGGCCGCTGTCACGCACGCGGGGCGCGACCGGTGTGCTGGTGCGCCAGGGCATGCTGGCGGCCGTACGGCGCACCGCAGCCACGACCGCGCCGGTGCTGGTGACCGTGGGCTTCGCCACGCTGGTCACCGGCATGACCCAGACGACGGCGGCCGCGGTCGCGACGGACCGCACCACGGCGGTCCGGGCCGACGCGGTGGTCCTGCCGGAGGGCACTCCCGGGCTGTCGGACGCCGCGGTCGCCGCGGCGGACGGGATCGCGCTGCTGCCGACCACGGTTTACGCCGAGGGCCTGCCTCCGCTGGAGGCCTCGGGGATCACCTCCGAGGCGCTGGCCCGCGCGGCGGACCGGCTGCGGGTCGTCGAGGGCGCGCTGGAGGCCGCGGGGAAAGCCGGCGACGGTGACCGCCCCGTGGAGACCACCGGTGAGGACGGGGGCTTGGAGACCGCGGGGAAAGATGACGGCCGTCACCCCGCGCAGACCGCCGGTGCGGACGATGGCGGAAATCACGGGGCCGCGAGCGACGGCGGGAACGAAGGCGGAAATCACGGGGCCGCGAGCGAGGGCGGGGTGATCGTGGCGCGATGGCTGGCGGACGAGCGCGGATGGCGGACCGGGACGCGACTCCCGCTGACCTTCGAGGACGGCCGCAGCGAGACGCTGCCGGTGACGGCCGTCGTCGCCGACGCGCCGACCCCTCTCCTGCTGCCCCGGGACACCGTACGGTCCCATGATCCTTCGGCGCTGACCCCGGAGATCCTCGTCGACGGCGCCGTCCGGGACGAGGTGATCGGCGGGCGGGTGCTCGACCCCGGCGCCTACGCGAGGCAGGCCCGCACCGAGGACGACCGGCTGGTCTGGATCTTCACCCTGATCCTGGCCGGCATGGCGGTGGGCTACACCGGTCTGTCGATCGCGAACACGATGGTGATGTCCACCGTGGACCGGGCCTCCGACTTCCGGGTGCTGCGGATGTCGGGGGCCACGCCTCGGCAGGTGCTCGGGACGGTCACGGCCGAGTCGGTGATCGTGGCGGGGCTGGGCGCCGCGCTGGGTGTGGCGGTCGCGCTGCCCGCGCTGCTGGGCATGGGCTCCGCGCTGACCGCTCAGGTCGGCGCACCGGTGGAGTTGGTCATCCCGTGGCCGGTCGTGCTCGCCGTCGTCGGTGGTTGCCTGGTGCTGGCCGTGAGCGCCGCCGTGATCCCGACTCTGGCGGCCGTCCGCCGCACCCGTTGATCGGGCGGGAACGGTGACGCCCCGCGTCGGAGGCGGAGGGCCGGGTCTCCCGGGAGGCATCCACCGCCCACGCCACGCTGAAGACCGGCGACAGGCTGGCGACGACCGTACGCACCGGTGACCGGAGCCCGGAGCGTGACCGGCGGGCACCCGCCCGCCACGCCGGGGAACCCGCACCCTGGCCAGAGGCGACGGCCACACCCTGGCCAGAGGCGATGGCTGTGCCCGGA
>NZ_BOOK01000052.1 GCF_016863195.1 Paraplanobispora takensis
CGTCGACGGTGCGGGACGGGTCGTGGGCGCCCCGCCGTTCTCCCCCGCCGGGTTCGGGCGCGGGGTTGCGTGGTGCGCGGACGGAGGTCACGGGCCTCACCTCGCCCGATCCGCGGTCAGCCGCTCCGCCCCGGGCAGGCGGCCGATCCAGCGGTCCAGCGGGAGCAGATTGATCACGACGACGATCGGGATGTGCGCCAGGGCGAACGCGATCGTCGCGCCGAAGGAGATCGGTCCCCCGGTGAACACCGTGATGTGCGGGGCGTCGATGGACGCGGGGATCTCCACCGGGTTGACCAGCTGCCACATGATGTCGAGGAAGCCGGAGAACACGATGACGATGCCGCTGAAGGCGATCTTCAGGCAGCGTCCCGGGGTGCCTCCGCCGATCCGGTAGGCGGCCGCGGAGGTGAGCACGATCCCGGGATAGAGCAGCAGGTACAGGTGCGTGTAGAAGCTATCGTCCTGCACGCGCCCGACGTCGCCGTAGTAGAAGTAGCTGATCCGCGGGATCACGTAGCCGGTGAAGAAGACGAACGGCACGTACAGCAGCCAGTGCTGCCGCCACGACACCCACGGGAAGAACGCGACGGCGCAGCACAGGAGGGCGAAGGCCAGCAGCTTGGCCGCGAACTCCCACACCGTCCCGGCCTCCCGGCCGTGCGGCATGACCAGCCACACGAAGGCGAAGCCCGCCGCCCCGGCGAGCAGGGAGATCCACCACAGATGGGGGGCCCATCCGCGTGCGGCGGCCGGCGCGTCGTCGCGGTCCGGACCTTCCCCGGGGACGTCCCGGCCGTCGAGGGGCGGGGAGGACGGCGGGACGCCACCGCGCGCCGTCATGAGGTCCGGAACCTTTCATCCGATGTCAACGCCGGTTTTCCGGCGGGACGGGGCAGGTCGAGCGGCGCCTTCGCAGCGGAGACCAGGGGGAACATTCGCATTCACAGCCTTATGACGTGCGGCGCCCGGGAAGGCCGTTCACCGGGCCATTCTTTTCCCGAGGGATCGGTTTCCTTTCCCGATCGGGTTATTGCGTTTTTCAACCATCTGGGCGGCCGGTCATCCGACCCCGGATTTCTCGTACGCCTCCGGCCGGGTCCTTCTCCCCCGGTCCAGGAGCATCGCGGGCACGCGCAGGCAACCGGCGGCCAGCCCCGCGACGAGTGCCGTGTGCACGGCGAAGTGGACGGCCATGAAGTAGGCGGTGAAGGCCGCCCCTCGCTCCCGGTGGACGAACCTCAGCAGCGGCGGGTCGGCCAGGACGAACCCCACGACCATGGCGGCGGGTACGGCCAGCAGCGCGGGGTGCGCCAGGCCGAGCGGCAGCCCGGCCAGCGCCAGCGCGCAGGCGAGGATCCCCGCCGGGCGGTTGGCGTGCTCCGGCCTCCCGCCGTCCCGGGAGGCGGCGACCACGAGCAGCGGGATCAGCGGGAGGGCCCGCCGCCACTGCTCGGCGAGGATCGGCAGCAGCCGGCTCCCGTCGTCGTGGCGGCCCGCCACCGTGTCGGTGAGCACGATGCGGCAGCGGGCCGAGAGCCTGCTGCCGTACTCGACGTCCTCGGAGTCGCGCAGGCTCTCGTCGAGCCGTCCGGCCGCGAGCAGCGCCTCGCGCCGGATGGCGGCCAGGGCGAACACCACGCCGTTGACCTCGCCCAGGTGACGGCGGCGCCAGTGGACGGCGTGCAGGATCCGGTAGCGCTCGACCGGCCCGTCGTCGATGAGCGGCTCGGTGTCGTAGACGCCGTGCACGCAGCCGCATCCGGGGTCGCGGTCGAGGATCTCCAGCGCGTTCGCGACCGCGTCGGGCCGCAGCGCCACGTCGGAGTCGAGGAAGAAGACGACGTCCCCGTCCGTGCCGTCGACGCCGGCGTTGCGGGCGGCCGAGACGCCGCGGTTGTCGGGAAGGCTCACGACGCGGCAGCCGAGCTCGCGCGCGATCCGCGCGGAGTCGTCGGTGCTCGCGTCGTCCACCACGACGATCTCGTCGGGCGGCCGGGTCTGGGCCAGTACCGACTCCAGGCACAAGCGCAGCGTCCTGGCGGCGTTGTAGCACGGGATGATCAGGGAAACCGTCGTCATGAGTCCAGGCGTCCTGGCTGTCGGGGGCGAGGAGGACGCCCCCGACAGCGGCTCGGGCGCGCCCGCCGGGCGGGCCGCGGACCGGTGGGCGGGACCGCGAGGGCATGCCGGGACCCCGGTCGCCGGTCCGGCCTCGCGCACGGTCTTCGGAAGGACGCGACCGGCCCGATCACCGGTCAACGCTATGCACCGGGCAGGGTGAATGTCCGTGCGGGAATAACTGCTGTTTTCACCGTCATTGTTGCAACGATTCTCGCCGCGTCTCAGGAGTTGCGTTCGCGCGGGGATCCCCGGACCACGACATTCCATCCTTGAATTCTCATTTGTGAACACCGTAGCGGCGCAAGAGGCCGGAGACAACAGATACGGTCCAAAATTTGGGAGCGCTCCCACGGCAACATCCCGTCAACTTCCGGGTCAAGTCCGGAGTGTGCCGGTGGCCTGGGGCTTAACGGAGAGATCCGATGTCATCCTGCGGATCAGCACCTGTCCGTGCACGTCGGGGTGGTCATTCCCGGCGCCGGCTTCCCCACCGTGGTCATCCCCGGCTCCTCGCCGTAGCGCCCGGTCAGCTCCGCGCCGATCCTGGCGAGCTCGGCGCGGACCCCGTCCGGGGCCACGACCTCGACGAGGGTGCCCCAGCCCGCCAGATGCCGGGCGATGTCCAGGGCCGTGGGCGCCGCCAGGCGGACGCGGACGCGCCCGTCGTCGAGCGTCTCGCCGGCCTCGCAGTGACGTCCGAACTGGTCGCGCAGGACCCGCAGGTGGACGGCGCCGACGAGCACCGTCGCCGAGACGAGCGAGCGCCGCCGCTCCACCTCGTCCACGATCCGCCCCCATGCCTGCGGCAGCTCGAAGCCGCCGGGCCGTTCGAAGGGCAGGTCCGTCATCACGGCCTCGGCGATCCGGTCGATCCGGAAGGTCCGCTGCCCCTTCTCGGTCCCGGCCACGAGATACCAGACGTCGTCCTTGTCGACCAGGCCCCAGGGGTCCACGAGCCGCCGCGTGCGCTCGCGCGCCCGGCCGTCGTAGGTCAGGCGGATCTTGAGCCGGCGGACGACGGCGGTCTGCAGCAGCTCGACGACCTCGGGACGCTCCTGGTCGCGTTCCCCCCAGCGCACCGGGTCGACCATGACGGCGGCCGCCGCGGCCTCGGCCTCGGCCCGGAACGTGCCGGGCAGGGCCCGTACGAGCTTGCGCAGCGCCGACTTGACCGCCGGGGAGGCGGACGCCGCCGGGCCGACGAGCAGGAACAGCGCCCGCGCCTCGGTCGCGGTGAGCCCGCTGAGATCGGTCCTGGCCCCGCCCACCAGCGACCATCCGCCGCCCCGGCCCGGTTGCGGATACACCGGGACCCCGGCGGCCGACAGCGCCTCCAGGTCCCGGCGGGCGGTGGCCACCGACACCTCCAGTTCCCCGGCCAGTTCGGCGGCGGTCACCCGGCCGCGGGACTGCATCAGCAACAGGGTGGCCACGAGGCGGTCGGCGCGCATGGATCGATTCTCGCCAGAAAAGTGCTCATTCGGTGAGCGCTTTGAGGCGAAGAATGGTTCTCATCAGCCGAACGGGGACTGTCACCCCACGACGGAGGGACCTCAGATGTTGCGAGGATTCGCCACCATCTCGTTCTACGCGGCCGACCTCGAGGCGGCGAAGCGGTGGTACACCGAGGTGCTGGGCATCGAGCCGTACTTCAACCGGGAGAACCCGGACGGCAGCCTGGGATACATCGAGTTCCGCGTCGGCGACTACCAGCACGAGCTGGGCGTCATCGACAGCCGGTACGCGCCCGCCGGCCGGCCGGACGTCCCGTCGGGGGCCGTCACGTTCTGGCACGTCGACGACCTTCAGGGGGCCTTCGACCGGCTGCTGTCGCTGGGGGCGGAGGAGTACGAGCCTCCCGTGGAGCGCGGCGAGGGGTTCGTCACCGCCTCGGTGGTCGACCCCTTCGGCAACATCCTCGGCGTCATGTACAACCCCCACTACGTGGAGATGCTGAAGACGGCCCCGGCGACGTGACCGCCGGGGCCGGACCGCTCAGGCGGCCGCGGGGACCTTGTCGAGGAAGCCGTGCACGGCGCCGATCCGGCCGTCCCTCACGACCACGACGTCGAACCCGGTCACGATCCCCTCACCGTCCCGGGGACCGAGGTGCCAGGTGAAGCGGGCCAGGTCGTGGTGGCCGTCCACCGGTCCCCCGAGCCGGAAGACCATGCCGGGGAACTGCTCCCGCACCGCCCCGATCAGGCCGTCGAGGGCGTCGCGGCCCCGCACCGCCGCCAGCGGGTCGGTGTAGGCGACGTCCTCCTCGCACAGGGCGTCGATCATCTTGCGGCGGGCCGGGCCGGTCTCGTTCCAGAGGGCGATGTACTGCTCGGCCAGCGCGGTGAAGTCCGTCATCTTCCTGCTCCCGTCACCTTGGGACGTTCTTCCCTACGGGTCACGACGCTACGGAGATCCGGAGGAGGGCGAATCCGTCACGCATACCTGATCCGACCGGTCCCCGGCGGCGCGGATCAGGTATGCGCCCGGCGCGGATCAGGCGTCCGTACGGCGCGCCGTACCCGTGCGCACCGATCCGCACGCCGATCCGCGCGCCGGTCAGCGCCAGAACCGGACCTCCGGATAGCGCCGGGACGGGCCGTCGAGCAGCCGCTGGGGCCGCTTGCGCAGGTGCAGGTCGAGGAAGGCCGCGACGTACCCGCGGGTGATCTCCATCGAGCGGGTCCCGGGCAGCGTGCCCAGGTCCTCGAAGTCGACCTTGCCGGCCAGCAGCGGCGCGTAGTCGAGGAAGGAGGCGTGGCCCGCGCCGCCGACAGTGAGCCAGCGCTTCCACCCGGTCATCCGCTGCCAGTCGCGCTTCCAGGTGGTGTCCTGGCCGTCCGGCTCGTGGATCTCCCCGGCCCCCAGCAGCATGAACGGCCGGGAGAGCCCCTTGCCGGGGATCGGCATCCAGAAGCTGCCGTCCATGTTGATGCCGGCGCGCACCCGGGAGTCGTTGAGCATGGTCCAGGTGGCGCTGTTGCCGCCGATGGAGTGGCCGGCCATCGCGATCCGGGACGGGTCGATCAGCCCGGCGTGCTTCCAGGCCGGGTCCTCGCCGGTCAGCCGGTCGAGCACGAAGGACACGTCGGCCGCCCTGCCCCTGGTCGTCTTGGGTCCGTAGTCCTGCCCCCTGCAGGCGACGCAGGTGACGGTGCGGCCGTCGGGGAAGGTCGTGCCGGCGGCCTCGTAGGTGTGGTCGACCCCCGCCACGACGTACCCCCGGCTCGCCAGGTCCTCGGCCAGCCCCGTCAGCGAGGTGCGGGGGGCGCCGAACCCCGGCGACAGCACGACCAGAGGCAGGCCGCGCCGGCGCCCGAGCGGCGTGGCGCCGGTGACCGCGTTGGTCCGCGTCCCGCTGAGCAGCCGGGCGGGCACGCCGCCGATGCCGTTCTCCTTCAGCAGCAGCTCCGCCTCCTTCTCGGTCATGTACGGCGCCCGGCGCCCGCGGGACTCCCGGGAGGGGTACCACAGCGACACCATGAGCTCGCGCGACTTCACCGTGGGCACCCACGGATCCGGGCGGGAGTCGTCCACGAGGTGCAGGACGGTCGTGCCGACCGGGTACGGCCCGGTCGGCTCGGGCAGCGCGAGAGCGGAGGCGCCGGGCGGCTCGGTCGGGGTGGGGGCGGAGGCGCCGTCCCCGGCGGCGGGCGCGGCGGCCGCGGGTGCGGGTGCGGCGACGGCGGGTACGGCGAACGCGAGCACGGCGACGGCGGCGGCCAGGGCCCCGCGGATGGGTGACATGGACATGTGGATCACCCTGCCGGGGCCCGGCCCGCGGCCGCCTCGGCCGGGCGGTCACCGCCGGGGTGCGACTTTCGCCGACGGAGTACGACCGTCGTCGGACTCGCCCTCCGCCGGGAGGGCGGCGCCGTACCCCCGGAGCCGTACCCCCGGGACCGCACCCCCGACGCCGTACCCCCCGAATGGAGGAGCGGCGGGGAGGGGAGAATTGTCGGCGGAGACGGATACGGTCGAAGCGCCATGCCTACCGCGTCAGAGACGGCGATCTCGATATGACACCTGCGCTCATCGGGCGAGATCATCCCGCCGGGGTCCTGCGCGCCGAGATCGGGCGCGTGACCGACAGCCACGGCGGCCTGGTGCTGGTCACCGGAGAGGCGGGCATCGGCAAGACCGCGCTGGTGACCGAGGCGGCCGAGGAGGCGCGGCGGCGCGGGGCGCTGGTCCTCGGCGGCTCGTGCTGGGACTCCGACAGCGCGCCGGGCTACTGGCCCTGGGTCCAGGTCGTGCGCGCCCTGCGGCGCGGGGCCGGCGCCGGAGAGTGGGCCGCGGCCCTGGAGGCGGCAGGCTCCGGCCTGTCGCTCCTGCTGGGCGAGTCGCGCCGCGGCGGGGAGGCCGAGGCCTTCCGGCTCTACGACGCGGTGACCGGCGCGCTGGTGTCGGTCTCGCAGAACCGGCCGGTGGTCGTCGTCCTCGACGACCTGCACTGGGCCGACGTCGCCTCGCTCAAGCTGCTGGAGTTCGCGGCCCAGCACACCTGGTTCGAGCGGCTGCTGCTGGTGGGCACCTACCGTGATGCCGAGACCGAGGCGGCCGACCACCCGCTGCGGCCGATGCTCACCTCGCTGACCGCGAAGGCGACGACGGTGACGCTGACCGGCCTGGGCCACGAGGAGGTCGGGGCGCTGATGGCCCGTACGGCGGGCCGCGAGCCGGACGCCGGACTGGTCGCCGAGGTGCACCGCCGCACCGGCGGCAACCCGTTCTTCGTGGAGCAGACGGCGCGGCTGTGGCACGGCGGCGGCCCGGTCACCGCGACGGCGCCGGGCGTGCACGACGCCCTGCGGCGCAGGCTGTCGCTGCTGCCCCCGGCGGTCACCGGGCTGCTCACCACCGCGGCCGTCCTCGGCCGGGAGTTCCACCGCGAGGTCCTCGCGGCCGCCGGGTCCGTCCCGCTCGCCGAGGTGGACCGGCTGCTCGGCCAGGCGGTGGCCGCCCGGCTCGTCGTCGCGCGCGAGGACGGCCGCTTCGCCTTCGCCCACGACCTGGTCCGCGAGTCGCTCTACGAGGCGCTGGGCGGGCAGGAGGCGCGCCGCCGGCACGCCGGGGTGGTGGGCGCGCTCGACGGGGCGCCCGAGCTGGCCCGGCGGGTCTTCCCCAGCGACCTGGCCCGGCACGCCTATCTCGCGGGGGACGCCCTCGAACCGGCCCGCGCGGTGGCCCACCTGCTCGCCGCGGCGCGCGACGCGAGCACCCGCATGGCCGTCGAGGAGGCCATCGGGCACTGCCGCCGCGCGCTGGAGGTGGCCGACGACCCCGCCCGCCGCGCCCTGATCGCGCTCGACCTGGGCCGGCACCTGCGTCACGAGGGCGACAGGGAGGGCGCCTGGCAGTCCTTCGAGCAGGGCGTCGCCGTCGCCCGCGACCTCGACGACGGCAGACTGCTGGCGCGCGCGGCGCTCACGCTCCACTCGGTCGACGACCACGACGAGCGGGCCGCCCGGCTGCGGGCCGGGACGCTCAGACGGGCGTACGCCAAACTGGTCGGCGACGCTCCCGCCGAGTCCAGGTCGCCCGACGACCTCGCCCAGGAGCTGACCGTCCACCTCCTCATGCTCGCCCGGCGCGACGACGACGATGACGAGCTGATGTTCGGCCTGTGGGCGCGGCACGACACGATCTGGGGGCTGGGCACCGCCGCGGAGCGGGTCAAGCTCGTCGACGAGCTGATGGACGTGGCGCGCCGCACCGGAGACCGCGACACCGAGCTCCTGGCCTCCTCGCTGCGCTGGGTGGCCCTGCTGGAGCTGGGCGATCCCGGCTATCTCGACCAGTACGACGCGTTCGTCTCCCTGGCCGAGCGCCACGGCACGCCCCGGTTCGCCACCGCGCTGTTCATCGACAAGAACATCGTCAGCACCCTGCAGGGCCGCTTCGAGGAGGCGCACGGTCACCTCGACCACGGCCTGCCCGCTTTCTGCGAAGGCGACCACTCCGGTCTCCTGGCCATGGCGGACCAGCTGCGCTGGTCGACCCTGATCCCCCAGGGCCGCTTCGAGGAGCTGCGGCGACTGCGCCGCGACCTGCTGGAGCACGGCCACTCCCACCCCGACCTGCTGGAGGGCGTGGCCGCGTTGCAGCGGGGCGACGTCGGGACCGCGCTCCAGCTCCTGCCGGAGGAGGCGCCCGGGCAGGAGCCCTATCCGCGCAACCTCGCGCCGCTGGGCCTGCGCTTCCTGGCCCAGGCGGCGGCCGCGGCCCTGGACGGGGAGCTGTGCGACCGGGCCCGCGCCGCGCTGGAGCCCTACAGCGGGCAGTGGATGGTGTCGATGTACGGCTGCGACATCAGCGGGCCCGTCGACCTCTGGCTGGGCCTTCTCGACGCGGCGCAGGACCGCTGGGCCGAGGCGCTCACCCGGCTCACCGCCGCCTGCCGGTCCGCCGAACGGCTCCGGTCGCGCACCTGGGCGGTCGAGGCCCGCTGCCACCTAGCCGAGACGCTGCTCGCCCGGGGAGAGCCCGGCGACGCGCGGACGGCGGCGGCGATGCTCGACGAGATCGGGCGCGAGGCGGCCGACCTCGGCATGCGGCACATCTCCGGCCGGGTACGGCGTGCCCGCGACCGGGCGGCGCAGGCGGCCACGGCACCGGCGGGACGCGGCGCCCCCGCGGACGGATTCATCGCGGACGGATTCATCGCGGACGGGGCCACCGCGGACGGGTTCGCCGCGGACGGGTTCGCCGCGGACGGGTTCCGCCGGGAAGGAGCCGGTGAGGACGAGGCTGTCACCAACGAGTTCCGCCGGGACGGCGCGGTGTGGTCGCTGGCCTTCGGGGGGCGCAGGGTGCACGTGCCCGACGCCAAGGGCCTGCGCGACCTGCACGCGCTGCTGAGCCTGCCGGGTGCCGACGTGCCCGCCGTACGGCTGCTCGATCCGGAGGGCGGCGAGGTCGTGGTCGCCGCGCGGCGAATGGGCGGCGACCTCGTCCTCGACGACGAGGCCAGGACCCGCTACCGGCGGCGCCTGGCCCTGCTGGACGAGGAGATCGACCGGGCGGCGGAGCTGGGCGACGACCGCCGCGCGGTGGAGTACGACCGGGAGCGCGAGGCCCTGCTGAACGAGCTGCGCGCCGCCACCGGGCTCGGCGGGCGCGGCCGGCGGCTGGGCGACGAGGCCGAGCGCGCCCGCAAGGCCGTCACCGCCCGCATCCGCGACACCCTGCGCAAACTCGGCCCGATCCATCCCGAACTCGCCGCCCATCTCCGCGCCGCCGTCTCCACCGGATCCAGTTGCCGTTACCGGCCCGGCCACGAGATCCGGTGGAGTCTGTGAGAGGTGCTCACCTGCGGTTGTACAGCCGCATGGTGAGGGTGCCGAAGACCGCCATGATCACCGCGCCGGCCACCAGGACCCAGGCGACCTCTCCCGCGGCCGGGGCGCCGGCCATCAGCCCGCGCACCGCGGAGACGAGGTGGGTGACGGGGCTGGCGTCGACGAACACCTGGAGCCAGCCGGGCATCGTGGAGGGGTCGACGAAGACGTTGCTGAGGAAGGTGAGCGGGAACAGCACCATCATGCTGACGCCCATCACCGACTTCTCACTGCGCAGCAGCAGGCCGAACATGGTCCAGATCCAGGAGAAGGCGAAGGCGAAGGCCACCAGCAGGCCCACTCCGGCCACCACGCCCACCACGCCTCCGGCCGGGCGGAAGCCCATGATCAGCCCCACGACGATCATCGTGATCGAGGCGAGCACATACCTCAGCACGTCGCCCAGGAGATAGCCGACCATCGCGGCCGGCCGCCAGACGGGCAGCGTGCGGAACCGGTCGAAGATGCCCTTGGCGATGTCGGTGTTGACCGCCACCCCGGTGTACATCGTGGTCATGACCACGCTCGTCACCAGGATGCCCGGCAGCAGGAACTGCAGATACTCCTGCGTCGAGCCCGCCAGCGCACCGCCGAACAGGTAGGTGAACATCAGCACCATCATGATCGGGAAGGCGGTCACGTCGAAGAGCTGCTCGGGGACGTGCTTGATCTTCAGCATGGCCCGCCACCCGAACGCCGTCGACGCCGCCGCCGGGCTCGGCCGCTTCGGGCGCTCCCCCGGGGTCAGGACGGCGCCGATGCTCTCGGCCGCGGGCGTGTACGTCACCGCCGCGCTCTGCCCGGCCTCGGGCTCGACGCGGGTCTGAGTGGTCGTCTGGGTGCTCATGCTGCGGCCTCCTCGGTGGCGGCGGGCTCGGCGGGACGGTCGGTGAGGGCCAGGAAGACCTCGTCGAGGCTGGGCTGGCCGAGGGAGAAGTCGTCGACGACGATGCCGGCGGCGGCCAGCTCGGCGAGCACGCGGGAGGCCTCCTCCGCGGCGCCGTACTCGCTGCCGGTGCCCGAGACGCGGGCGGTCACCGCCACGGGGTCGGCCTCCGCGTGCGCCGGCACGCCCAGCGCGCGGGTGAGCACCCGTTGCGCCTCGGGTCGCTGCGCGGGATCGCGCAGCCGCAGGTGGACCGTGCCTGTGCCGATCGAGGACTTCAGCTCGCCCGGCGTGCCCTCGGCGATGACCCGGCCGTGGTCGATGACCGCGATGCGGCCGGCGAGCCGGTCGGCCTCGTCGAGATACTGGGTGGTCAGCAGCACCGTGGTGCCGTGGGCGACCACGGCCCGCACGATGTCCCACACCTGGCTGCGGCTGCGCGGGTCCAGGCCGGTGGTGGGCTCGTCGAGGAAGAGCAGGTCGGGGGTGCTGAGGATGCTGGCGGCGATGTCCAGCCTGCGGCGCATGCCGCCCGAGTAGGTCTTCACCTGGCGCTCGGCGGCCTCGCTCAGCCCGAACGCCTCCAGCAGCAGCCCGGCCCTGTCCCTCGCCGCGGGCTTGCGGTGTCCCAGCAGCCGGGCCAGCAGGACGAGGTTCTCCGTCCCGGTCAGGTCCTCGTCGACCGAGGCGTACTGCCCGGTCAGGCTCACCCGGCTGCGCACGGCGTCGGCCTCGCGCACCACGTCGTGGCCGAAGACCCTGGCCTGCCCCCCGTCGGGGCGCAACAGGGTGGCCAGCATCCGCACCGCGGTGGTCTTGCCCGCCCCGTTGGGACCGAGCACGCCGTACACGGTCCCGGCGGGCACCGTGAGGTCGAGGCCGTCCACCGCCCGGGTGTCTCCGAATATCTTGACCAGCCCCGACGTCTCCACCGCCAGGTCGGTCACTCGTCTGTTCATGATCTGTCCTTCGTCCGTCTCGGCATTCACCCCCCAGGCGCGAGACGGCCCCGGGCAGCCGCCAGATTCGATCTGGCAACCGGCCCGCCCGGACCCACCATGGTCATCTTCTCCGCCGCCCTCTAATCTCCTTGTCTCATGCGGACCCCCCTCTCCCTCCTCGTCGCCTGCCTCCTGGCGGTCGCGCTCTGTCCGGGTACGGCGCACGCCTCCGGATATCCCGTCAAGGACTCCCCCGTCCTGACCGACAACGCCCTCTACGAGACCGGCAGGCTGAAGACGACCTCCTGCCGGCCGGCCGCCCCCAAGGCGGGCAGCGCCTCCTCCGCCGAGCGCTACCTGCGGTCCGTGGCCCGGTGCCTGGACGCGACCTGGTCGGCGCACCTCAGGAAGGCGGGCAAGCCCTTCACCCCGCCCCGGATCCGCTTCCATTCCAAGCCGCGCGACTACTGCGGCAGGCCATGGCCCAAGGACATGCTGTCGGACTACTGCCTCCGGGACAGCACCATCGTGTTCCTTTTGAACGGATCGACCACCAAGGTGTCGAAGCAGTACGCCTTCATGGCGATGGCCCATGAGTACGCCCACCACGTGCAGAAGCTGTACGGCATCCAGCAGGCCTACGCCGAGCTGCCCCATCGGAACACCAGGGAGCGCTACGAGCAGACCCGCCGGTACGACCTGCAGGCAGACTGTCTGTCCGCCGCCTTCGCCCGCAGCGTGTGGAAGTCCCTGGACCTGCCGAAGAGCGCATGGAAGGACTTCCTGCTGGTGTCGATCCAAGGAGGTGACGGCTACTGGGGCACGCATGAATACGGCAAGGGCGAGTCCATCGTGCAATGGCTGCTCACCGGCTACGACGAGGCCTCTCCCGGCGACTGCAACACCTGGACCGCCGGACCCTCGTGGGTGGCCTAGCCGTACGGGCGCCGGCGATCCGGTCCGCGTCGGCGAGCTGCTCGGGGCGCTGCGGGAGCTTCCCGTCACGCCGGAGCTGCGGGCCGTAGGAGGACGGCGGCCCGGTGTCGGTCTCGTCCTGAACGGCGCACTGACCCTCCCGGGTTGCGGCCGCATGCCGCGAAGATGGGGTAACGACCCCATCCGACGTCGATTGGATAAACATGCGAGTCGTCGTTATCGGCGGGAGTGGGCACATCGGCACATTCCTCGTCCCCCGGCTGGTGCGGGCCGGTCACGAAGTGATCAGCATCAGCCGGGGCGCCCGCGCCCCCTACGCCGACGCTCCCGAATGGGAGCAGGTGCGCCAGGTCCTCGCCGACCGGCAGCGAGAGGACGGTGAGGGCGTCTTCGGCTCCAGGGTGGCCGGGCTGAGCCCGGACGTCGTGGTCGACCTGATCTGTTTCACCGTGGAGGCGGCCACCGCGCTGGTCGAACGGCTCCGCGGCGGGACCGGGCACCTGCTGCACTGCGGTTCCGTCTGGCGCTACGGCCCCAGTCACAAGCTGCCGATCTCCGAGACCACGGGCACCGCCCCCTTCGGGGAGTACGGGATCCAGAAGGATCGGATCGCACGGATGCTGAAGGAGGAGACCGCCTCCGGGGGCCTGGTGACCACGTCCCTGCACCCCGGGCACATCGTCGGTCCCGGCTGGCACCCGATCGGCCCGCTGGGGAACCTCGACCCCGCGGTCTGGTCCACGCTTTCGGCCGGGAAGCCGCTGCAGATCCCGGGCGACGGCGCCGAGCTGATGCACCATGTGCACGCCGACGACGTCGCGCAGGCCTTCGAGCGGGCGATCGAGCACCGGGACGCGGCGGCGGGAGAGGACTTCAACGTCGTCGCCCCCACGGCGCTGAACGTCCGCGGGTACGCTCACACGGCAGCCGGCTGGTTCGGGCAGAGCGCGTCACTGGAACCGGTGACCTGGGAGGAGTTCCGCCGGACCACGACCCCGGAGCACGCCGGGACGAGCTGGGAGCACCTCTACCGCAGTCACTGTTTCAGCATCGGGAAAGCCGAGGCCCTCCTGGGCTACGCACCGCGCTACGAACCGGAGGCCGCCGTGCTCGAATCCGTCCGCTGGCTGATCGAACACGACGGGCTGCAGGTGGCCCGCCCGCTCATCGCCTGACGGGGGCGAGCGATTCGCCCCCGCCACCCGGTCAGGCGCGCTGCTCCTGCAGGGTACGGAGCAGGTCGAAGGCGGGGCGGTCCAGCGACCGGTTCACGTTGGACAGCATGACGACGGCGACGCCCTTCTCCGGGTCGAAGCCGGTGAAGGAGGAGAACCCTCCCGTCATCCCGTTGTGCCAGATCTGCAGATGGCCGCCCTGCCGTTCGTGCAGACGCTGGCCCATCCAGCCCAGGTGCGTCCAGGAGAAGGGGCTGATCCGGTGCTCGGTCGCGCGGGTGAGCCGTACGGCCTCCGCGAGCTCTCCGGCGTCGTCCAGCTGGGCGCGGACGAAGGCGACCATGTCGGCCGCCGTCGAGCGCAGCCCGCCCGCCCCGGCCAGGTCGGCCAGGTGCCACGCCGGGACGGGACGGCGGCGCCGGTCGTGTCCCCGGGCAAGCCGCGCGGACCTGTCGCCCTCGACGGTGATGCCGGTGTCGGCCATGCCCAGGGGCGCGCAGATCTCCTTGGCGACCAGTTCCTCGTAGGAGGTGCCGGTCCGGTGGGCCAGTGCCAGCCCCAGCAGCCCGGCGCCGAGGTTGGAGTAGCGGAAGCGGCGTCCCGGCGTGGCGCCCAGCCGGGTCCCGGCCAGGCCCTTCAGCAGGAACTCGGCGGTGCAGCCGGCGTACGGGTCCGGCGCCGAGGGCCGCAGCAGCGCCTTCAGCAGCATCCCCTTGGGCAGCCGCGGCAGGCCGGAGGTGTGCGTGGCCAGGCGCCGCGGTGTGATCTCCTCGCCGTCCCGCGACGGCACGCGCGACCCCTCGGGCAGCAGCCCGGCCAGCGGCTCGTCGAGGTCGACCGTGCCCGCCACGGCCAGCCGGGCGAGCGTCAGCGCCGTGAACGCCTTGGTCACCGAGCCGATCTCGAAGATCGTGTCCGCGCCGGGCACACCGTCCCGATCGCCGCCCGTCCGGCCGGCGCCGTGGATCTCCACCGCCTCCCCGGAGACCGCGGCGACCACCACACCCACGTGCTGAGCCGCCAGGCGGTCAGCGGCTTCCCGGACAAGACCGGCAAAATCCGTCATGCCCGAAATTATGGGGCATTCCACGCCGCCCCGCGCGGTACGGCGGAGCGCGCCGGAACAGGGCGGCGGAGGGCGGGGATGCGGGCGGCGGGGAGGCCGGGCCTCAGGCGGAGGCCGGCCCGCCCGCGGACGGATCGGCGGGCAGGGAGAAGCGGGCGCGCTGGTCGGCGGGGACCAGGTCCAGATACTCGGGGTGCCGCTCGATGTAGCCGCGGATGAACGGGCAGAACGGCAGCACCGCCAGCCCCTGCGCCCGGGCGCCGTCCAGCGCGCCGCGGGCCAGGACGGAGCCGAGCCCCCTGCCCTCGAAGCCCGGGTCGATCTCCGTGTGGGTGAGCGAGATCTTCGAACCCGCCCGGGTGTACACGGCGAAGCCGGCCGTCGTCCCGTCCACCGTGATCTCGAACCGCCCGGCCCCGGGGTTGTCCGCGACCTTCGGCTCCGCCTGCTCCGTCACTGCCCGACTCCTACGATCGTCATGCGTTCAGCGGCACAGTACCGGGTCCGCGGCCGCCCGCCGCCCGCCCCGCCGCGCACCGCGGCCGCTCACCCGGCGGCCCGGCCGGTCTCCGGGAGCCAGGTGTCCTTCGACCCGCCCTCCGGAGAGGAGTCGGCGATCATGCTCCCGGCCGGGGCGACGCGGGTCAGCGCCGCCGGGGGGACCGCGACCGTCTCCCCCGACAGGACGAAGGCCCGCAGGTCGACGACGCGCGGGCTGAGCCGCTCGCCGTCGAAGGACGGGTGGGTCGCCAGCGGGATCGTCTCCTGGGCGACCCACCGGCCGGGCGAGGCGACGATCCTGTCGCGGAGCCCGTCGAGCTCCGCGGCGGACGCCTCGGGCCCGACGACCACGTCCTGCCCGCCGCGCCCGTCGACCGGCTTGACCACAAGCTCCTCCAGCCGGTCCAGCACCTGCTCCAGGTCGCCGGCTTCGCGGCACAGGTAGGTGGTGATGTTGCCGATGAGCGGCTCCTCGCCCAGGTAGTACTCGATGAGGCGGGGCACGTACCGGTACAGGCGCTTGTCCTCGGCGACGCCGTTGCCCGGCGGGTTGGCCAGGGTGAGCGCGGAGCTCCCGGCGGCCCGCAGGAGCTCCTCGCCGAGGGTCCCGGCGAACAGCGCGTCCTCGTCGATCCGGCGGTAGATCACGTCGATCGGGCGCCCGGCCGCCTCCACCCGCCCGTCCCTGACGCTCAGGTCGGCGGGATCGGCCAGGACCGCCCCCAGCTCCTCGGCGAGCATCCGGTGCTCGGAGTAGGCGGGCAGGTCCGGCCCGCCGGAGACCACGGCGATGTTCCGGCGCCCGCCCGCCAGCAGCGTCTCCCGCAGCATCCGCAGGCCCTGCCGCGGGTCGGCGACGCCCTCGGCGGGGACGAGCTCGGGCATGACCTCGGCCATCAGGCGCCTGCCGGCCACGGCGTACCCGAGACCCGAGGGCACCCGCAGGTTGTCCTCCAGCACCGCCCAGCGGCCGACGCCGTCGCGCACCAGGTCCAGCCCGGCGACCGCGCAGCGCACGGCCTCCCGCGGCGTCAGCCGCCCGGACTCGCGGTATCCGGGGGACTCCTCCACCACCCAGGCGGGGATCACGCCGTCGCGCACGATGCGGCGCTCGCCGTACACGTCGCGCAGGAAGGCCTCCAGCGCGCGCACCCGCTGCGGCAGGGCCCTGCCGATCTGCGCCCACTCGTCGGCCGGGACGAGCCGCGGGACCAGGTCGAACGGGAGGGCCCGGTGCCCGTCGCCGTCCTGCGGCCTGAAGGTCATGCCGTTGCGGCGCTGGTGCCGCTCACTCTGACGCTCCCGCTCGCGCAGGCCGTCGGCGCCCAGCCGGTCCAGGACCCGCAGGACCGGCTGGTACGGCTCCCGCACGGTGCCCTCGATCAGCACCTCGTCGCCGGGGGCGTCGTAGCCGTCGAGCAGGCGCGTGCGGATCCGCGGCGCCGGCCCGCCGAAGGAGGCCTCCCACTCCTGGGAGCGCGTCTCGGCCAGGACGAGGTCGACCACGTCGGCCAGCCGGCCCTCCCGGGCGAACGCCCGGCGCTGGCGGGCCGAGGAGCTGCCCCGGGCCAGCGACTCCCGGGCCAGCTCGGAGACCAGGTCCCAGTCGCCGAACTCCTCCAGCTGCGGCCGCAGGCCGTCCACCATCCGCCCGACCACCTCGGCGGCCGGGGCGGGCACCCCCTCGACCGGGTCCACGAGCCGGCCCTCCAGCCCCGACCGCGCCGCCCGCCAGCTCGCCGCCCGCACCATCTCCAGCCGGACCGAACGGTCGACCCCGTTGCGGACGTCCTGAAGCTCTCTGGCCACCAGCGCCCGGAACAGCCCGGCGATCAGCACGATGTCGCCCACCCGCGGGCAGGCGTCGCACACCCGCAGCTCGACGGTGGGCACGTGGGCCGAGGGCCGGATGTCGAAGTAGATCATGCCGGGGTCGGTGATCACCTCGGACCGCACCAGGTCCTCGATCAGCCGGTCGTACTCGGCGGCCGAGGAGAACCGGGCCACCGGCCCGGCCGTGGGCCAGCGCTGCCACACCAGCGGCCGGTAGGCGGCGTACCCGGTGTCGGCCCCCAGCCAGTACGGCGAGCTGACGCTCAGCGCGAGCAGCGGCGGCACCCACGGGGCCAGGCGGTGGGCGACGACGACGGCCAGGTCGCGGTCGTCGACCTCGGCGTGCACCTGGGTGCCGCAGATCACCTGCTCGCGGGTGAGCAGCTGGTAGTCGGCGAGCATCTGCTCGTAGCGCGGGTCCGGGGAGATCTTCAGGGCCTCCGTGTCGACCAGCGGCACGCTGCCGGCCGCCGCGATGCCCAGGCCCAGCCCGTCCGCCGCCTTGATCACCGTACGGCGCAGCGCGGTCAGGTCGTGCCCGAGGTCCTCCAGCCGGACGAACGGCCGGCTGTTGCCCTCCACCACCGACCGGTGCAGCTCGTGGGTGAAGCGCTCCTGCGGCAGCCGTTCCAGCAGGGCTCCCGCCCGCGGCACCAGGTGCCGGGTCTCGACGTCGACGACGTGGAACTCCTCCTCGACACCGACCGCGATCGGTTCCGCCAGACCCGCCATATACGACCACCCCTGAAGCGCGCCGGTTGATTTTCCGCACCCTTTGCCCAGAAAAAGGGTTCACGCACCTCAGGAGGCGGACGGGTCTCGATTACCGGGCGGCCCGATTACCGGGCGGCTCGGTCACAGGAGTGCTCAGTCACAGGGCGGCTGCAGCCGGGCGGGAGCGCGGTGGTCGTGCGATCCGGTCTCATCACCGTCCCGGCGGGCGCCCAGCAGCGAGAACAGCAGCGGGCTCGCCTCGTACCGGCTGCGGTCCTCGGCGATCAGGTCGACGTCCTCGATGACGACCATGGACGGCTGGAGCGTGCGGGCCATCGACACGGCGTAGTCGATCTTCCGCATGGCCGGCCCGGTCATCACGATCACGGTGCACTCGCGCAGCCGCCCGGCGGCGGTGAGCCGCTCGGCCACCTCCGCGATGCCCACGATGTGCTCCTCGACGGTCTCCAGCCGCCCCTCGGGCAGGATCACCTCGTGCGCGGCCAGCTCCGGCCGGGGCAGGAAGCTCACCAGCACGTTGTCCCGGTGCTCGGTGAAGCCGAAGCCGAGCACCTGGCCGCGGAACGGGTCGTGCTCCTTCTTGAGCCGGTTCACCTCATCGCGCACGGCCGTGGCCGTGTCCCGGTCGGCGGTCAGGGGGAGGCCGCGTTCTCCTCGCTGGCCTTCTCCGCGACGGCGCCGCAGAGCCGCCGGAGGCTCTCGGCCAGAGCGTGCGCACCGTCCCGATCGATGTCCGCCATGCCTTCCATAGTGGTCGACGGAACCACACGACAACCGTGAAAGCACTTTATTTTGCGACTTGTCACTCCTTCCTCTCCCATAGGCCGGAGACCTCCGCGGAGCGTGTGAACGGTCCGGATGGGTAGAGACGTGGTGCAGTGGCCACACATCGCCGGTTCGGGGTGGGCCCACCATGATCACAGGTGTCGAGGCGGCGGCCGCATGCCGGGCGCCGGAGGGAGAGAGACGACAGGTGGCGCACGGATTCCGGGTATGGGCCCCTGACCGCGAACGGGTGGATCTGGTGCTCGGCGAGCGCAGGCTGCCCATGCGGCGGACCGAGGGCGGCGGGTGGGAGCTGACGGTCCAGGACGCCGGTCCGGGCACCGACTACGCCTACTCGCTCGACGGCGGGCCGCCCCGCCCCGACCCGCGCTCGCCGTACCAGCCGCGGGGGCCGCACGCGCCCTCCCGGCTGGTCGACCACGCCTCCTTCGCCTGGAGCGACGACCGCTGGCGGGGCGTGCCGCTGCCCGGCGCGGTCCTGTACGAGCTGCACGTGGGCACCTTCTCCCCCGCCGGGACCTTCGAGGGGGCGATCGAGTACCTGCCCCACCTGGTCGAGCTGGGCGTGGACGCGATCGAGCTGATGCCGGTGGCGGAGTTCTCCGGCCGCAGGGGCTGGGGCTACGACGGCGTCAGCCTGTACGCGCCGCACCACGCCTACGGCGGGCCGGAGGGCCTCAAGCGCCTGGTGGACGCCTGCCACGCGCACGGCCTGGGCGTGGTGATGGACGTGGTCTACAACCACCTGGGGCCCTCGGGCAACTACCTGCCGGAGTTCGGCCCCTACTTCACCGACCGGCACAGCACGAACTGGGGCGACGCGGTCAACTTCGACGGCCCGGGCAGCGACGAGGTGCGCGACTTCGTCGTCGGCAACGCCCTCATGTGGCTGCGCGACTATCACTGCGACGGGCTGCGCCTGGACGCGGTGCACGCCATCGCCGACGACTCGGCGGTGCACATCCTGGACCGGCTGGCCGAGGAGGTGGAGCAGCTGGCCGCCCACGTGCGCCGCCCGCTGTTCCTCATCGCCGAGAGCGACCTGAACGACCCCAGGTTCGTGCGCCCGCGCGAGGCCGGGGGGTACGGCGTGCACGCGGCCTGGGCCGACGAGTGGCACCACGCCCTGCACGCCGCGCTGACCGGGGAGACCGACGGCTACTACGAGGACTTCGGCTCCCTCGACCTGCTGGCCAAGGCCCTGCGGCAGGCCTGGGTCTACGACGGCACCTGGTCGCCGCACCGCGGGCGGGTGCACGGCAGGTCCCCGGCGGGGCTGCCGGGGCACCGATTCGTGGTGTGCACGCAGAACCACGACCAGGTGGGCAACAGGGCCCGGGGAGAGCGCAGCTCCGCGCTGATGGGCGAGGGCCGCCTGCGGGTGGCCGCCGCCCTGCTGCTCACCGCGCCGTTCGTCCCCATGCTGTTCCAGGGGGAGGAGTGGGGGGCCACCACCCCCTTCCTGTACTTCACCGACCACGAGGACCCGGAGCTGGGCCAGGCGGTCAGCGAGGGCCGCCGCCGGGAGTTCGCCGTGTTCGGCTGGGAGCCCGAGCAGGTGCCCGACCCCCAGGAGGCCGCCACCTTCGAGCAGTCCCGGCTGGACTGGACGGAGGTGGACAAGGAGTCCCAGGCGCGGCTGCTGGCCTGGTATCGAGAGCTGATCGCGCTGCGGCGGCGGATCCCGGCCCTCACCGACGGCCGGATCGACCGGGTCGAGGCCGGGCACGACGGCGCCGGCCTGCTCAGCGTCGAGCGGGGGCCGGTCCTGGTGGCGGCCAACCTCGGCGCCTCCACCCGGACGCTGGTCGCCTGCGGACGCCGCGTCCTGGCCGTCTCCGACCCGGGCGTCCGGCTCTCCGGCGACGAGCTGACCCTGCCGCCGGACACCGTGGCGATCCTGGAGGGCTGAGCGCCCCCGCGGGGGTCATGCCCGGGCCGCACACCGCGCGGCCCGGGAATCACTCCGCACCGGGCGCCGCGGCGGTCACACGGTCCCGGGCTCGGCGCAGTACACCGACCCGCCCGCGCGCACGGCGACGGCGGGCTGGGAGGCCGGCACGAAGGCCGACTCGCCCTGACCCAGGTCGAGGGAGCCCACCCCGGCCGTGCCCTCGGCGCACAGCAGGATCCTGGGCACGCCGCCCTCCAGGCGGTGCTCGCCCTCGGCCAGCCGGCGCAGGCTGAACTCCGGCGACGGCGTGGAGTACAGGCCCTCGGCGGTGGCCTCCACCTCCAGCGGCGCGGCCGACGGGTCGGCCACGCGCAGCAGCTCCTCCACGTCGACGGGCTTGCCGGTCAGGCCGGCGCGCACGACGTTGTCGGAGCTGCCCATGATCTCCACGCCGAACCCGCGGATGTAGCAGTGCAGCACCCCCGCGCCCAGGAAGAGCGCCTGGCCGGGCAGCAGCTCGTGCCGCCGCAGCAGCAGCGGCGCCAGGCAGGCGGGGTCACCGGGGTAGCAGCGCGCCAGCCGTACCACCAGCTGGTAGTCGGGGTGGTGCACGGCGGAGGCCGCCCACACCACCTGCTCGACCACCTGGCGGTCGCGCAGCAGCGCCCGCAGGGCCTCGCGGATGTCACCGGCCTCCAGCAGGGACACCGCCGGCTGCAGCCCCGGCACGCCGAGCCGCTTGACGAGCATCGCCGACTGCTCGGGCGCGCGGAAGCCGGCCAGCGCGGTGAACGGCGTCAGCGCGCACACCAGCTCGGGCTTGGGCCACGGGTCGGCGTAGACGCCCCGCGCGTGCCCGTCGGCCGCCTGCTCGGCGGTCGGGTGCACCTGCAGGGAGAGCGGCCGGGCGACCGCGATGAGTTTCATCAGGTACGGCAGGCGCGCGCCGAAGCGGTCGACGACCGCCTGCCCCAGCTGCCCGGCCGGGTCGGCGCCGATGGCCTCGCCCAGCGAACGGCCGTCACCGGCCAGCAGCGACGGCCCGGCAGGATGGGCGCCGAACCACATCTCGGCCTCCGGCCGGGGGGCGGGCACAGGCCTGCCGGTGAACGCCGCGATATCGGTCTGCGATCCCCAGGCGTAGTCCTTGACCGTGTTGTTCAGCAGATACATGTGCTCTCCGTGGGGGTAGGGGAGCCGGGGCGCGGAGAACGCCTCAGCACGGGCTGTCCTGGGGGAGGACGAGCGCGGCGGCGCCGAGCAGCCCGGCGTCGCGTCCGAGCGAGGTGGGATCCACACGCACGCGACGCAGGAAGCCTAACCCGGCCGACCCGGTGACGGCCCGCCGGAGCGGATCGAACAGGACTGTTCCGGCGGCGGCCACCCCGCCGCCGACCACCACGTGGTCCAGGTCGAACAGGGCCGCCGCCGTCAGAATCGCGGTCGCCAGCGCGTCGGCCGCGCGCCGGAAGGCGCGCAGCGCCACGGGGTGGCCGAGGCGGGCGTCGGCGGCCAGCGCCTTGGCGTCCTCGCCGCTCCAGCCGTTCGCGCGGGCCCAGCGGACCATGTTCGGGCCGCTGGCCACGGTCTCGACGCAGCCGGCCGCCCCGCACGGGCAGGGCTCGCCGCCCGGGTCGACGGCGATGTGGCCGATGTGCCCGGCGTTGCCGGTCGGGCCGAGGTAGGGCGTGCCGTCCAGGACCAGGCCGCCGCCGACCCCGGTGGAGACGACCATCCCGAGCACGGCGCGGGAGGGGGTGTGCTCGGCCAGGCCGCGCCACCACTCCCCCAGCGCCATGCACTGGCCGTCGCCGGCCAGCCGCACGGGCCGGCCGGGCAGCATCCGGCTCACCGCGTCGGCCAGCGGGAAGTCGCGCCAGCCGGGGATGTTGACCGGGCTGACGCTGCCCTTGACGGAGTCGAGGGGGCCCGCGGACCCGATGCCCACGCCCTCGATCCCGTCCCGGTCCACCCGCGCCGTGACGCGCCCGACGACCTCGGCCAGCGCCGCGTCCGCCGAGGCGAAGGCGCTCAGCGGCACCTCGGCGCGGACCGGCATGCCGCCGTCGGCGGTGACCGCGGCCGCGGCGAACTTGGTGCCGCCGATGTCCACGGCCAGCACGGTCCGGGTCTCCCCGGTTCCGTTCGGGGAGCTCACCGCCGGGCCTCGTTCACGCAGCGCAGGACCGGGAAGGCGGTCAGCGCCGCCGGGTCCAGCCGCCGCCCGGTGGCGACGTGGAAGACGGCGCTCTCGCCGGGCAGCAGGGTCACCAGCATGTCGTCCACCGAGGCGGCGGGGTCGAGCCGGTCGGGGAACAGCGCCAGCTCGCGCAGCAGGGTGCGCGCGGTGACGGTCACCCGGTAGCCGCCCTCGACCGGCTCGGCCTGCGCGTCGTAGGCGGCCTCGGGCAGGGCCACCCGCGTGTCCTCGGCGAAGAACGCGACCGTACGGCTCTCGCCCAGGCGGGCGGCCAGCAGCTCGCCCCCGGGGTCGTCGGGCGTGCCGACCGCCGCGGGCAGCGCCACCGCGGCCACCGAGCGCGGTGCCGCCTCCACGGCGACGACCTCCTTGGCCAGCGGCTCCCCGGCCAGGCTGTGCCGTACCAGCTCCAGCTCGCCCCGCCACGGCTCGTCGCCGTCGTTGACCACCGCGACCGAACCGTCGCCGACGACGAGCAGGCGGTCGGCGTAGACGCGGCGCAGGGCGTACCACAGGGGCTTGCGCCGGCCGTCGCCGTCCACGGCGGACCAGGAGGTGACCGGCCAGCAGTCGTTGAGCTGCCAGACGATCGTGCCCGCGCAGTGCGGCGCCAGCGACCGGAAGCGCCCGATGCCGAACTCGATCGCGCGGGCCTGGTTGAGCTGGGTCAGATAGTGCCAGTCGTCGAAGGTCTCCGGCTGCGGCAGGTGCTCGCCGAGGCCGCGCAGGAGCTTGCCGTTGCCGTCGATCGCCTTCTGGTGGTGCAGCACCAGCGGCGCGTCGGCGGCCAGCTCGCCGCTGATCGCGCGGCGCATGGTGGCGTACGCGGCCGGTCCCTGGAAGCCGAACTCGGCCACGAAGCGCGGCGTGTAGGCGCCGTAGCGGGAGTAGTCCTCGCGGTTCCACACGTCCCAGATGTGGATGGTGCCGCGGGCCGGGTCGTTGGGCGGCAGGTCTGGCGCGCCGGAGTACGGGCTGCCCGGCCAGTAGGGGCGGGTGGGGTCCAGCTCGGCGACGATCGAGGGCAGCAGGTCGTAGTAGTAGCCGGCGCCCCAGCTCCGTCCGGCCAGTTCCTCCTGCCAGCCCCAGTCGGCGCGTCCCTCGATGTTCTCGTTGTTGCCGCACCACAGCACCAGGCTGGGGCGGTGCGCGAGCCTGGCCACGTTCTCGCGCGCCTCGGCCTCGACCTCCGAGCGCAGGGGCTCCTCCTCGGGGTAGGCGGCGCAGGCGAAGGGGAAGTCCTGCCAGACCAGCAGGCCCAGCTCGTCGGCCAGGTCGTAGAAGTCCTCGCTCTCGTACAGGCCGCCGCCCCACACCCGCAGCAGGTTGACGCCCGCGTCGGCGGCCTGCCCGAAGCGCCCGGCCAGGCGCTCGCGGGTGACCCGGTTGGGGAAGCAGTCGTCCGGGATCCAGTTGACGCCGCGCACGAACACCGGAACGTCGTTGACGTGCAGGGTGAAGGCGCCGTCGGTCGTGTCGAGCTGTACGGAGCGGAACCCGATCCTGCGGGTCACGCTCTCCTCGCCGAGCCGCACGGTCAGCTCGTGCAGGGGCTGCGCGCCGTACCCGCGCGGCCACCAGCGCTCGGGCTCCGGCACGGTCAGCTCCAGCACCGCCTCGCGCCCGCCCGGCGCCAGGCGCGCCTCGGCCGAGACGCCCGCGACCTCCGCGGTGACCGTCACGGGATCCTCGGTGACGCGCTCGACCCTGACGCGCACCTCGACGTGGCCGTCCGCGCCCCGCATGGTCACCAGCGGCCGCACCTCGGCCAGGCGGGCGCCGCTCCAGCTCTCCAGGCCGATCGGCCGCCAGATGCCGGCGGTGACCACGGTCGGGCCCCAGTCCCAGCCGAAGTTGCAGGCCATCTTGCGGATGAACGGGTACGGCTCGGTGTAGGGGCCGGGCCGCTCGCCCAGCGCGGCCCGCCGCGCCTCGGTGTAGGCGTAGGCCGAGCCGAAGCGCACGGTCAGCGTGTTGGTCCCCTCGCGCAGCAGGTGCCGCACCGGGAAGCGGTAGGAGCGGTGCTGGTTGGCGGTCTCCGCGATCTGCACGCCGTTGAGCGTGACCGTCGCCGCCGTGTCCAGCCCCCGGCAGACCAGATCGGTCCGCTCGTGGTCGTCGGGGACCCACTCGAAGGCGGTCTCGTAGATCCAGTCGGTGCGGCCTATCCAGGACAGCCGGGTCTCGTTGTCGTCCAGGTAGGGATCCTCGATCATCCCGGCGGCGAGCAGGTCGGTGTGCACGCAGCCGGGCACGGTCGCGGCCACGCCCGCCACTCCGGCGTCCGGTGAGGCGGCCATGAGGATCCAGCCGTCGTGCAACGGACGGTACGAACTCAAGTGAAGCTCCTTCTGACGGTCGCTCGCGCCGGTCACTGCGGGCAGGCGTCGAGCTGGGCGCAGGCCACGAGATGTCCGGGCTCCGCCTCGAACATCGCGCCGGAGGCCGCGTTCTCGTGATAGTGGCAGGTCTGCATGGGGGCGGCGTCCTCCCAGGGGGAGTGCAACCGGGGCACCGCCGACAGCAGCTGCCGGGTGTAGGGGTGCAGGGGGTTGCCGAAGACCTTGCCGGTCACCCCCATCTCGACCACGGTGCCGCGCCGCAGCACGACCGTGCGCTCGGCCAGGTAGTTGCCCAGCGACAGGTCGTGCGTGACGTACAGCACCCCGAGGCCGCGCTCCTTCAGCTCGGCCAGCAGGTTGAGCACGTCGATGCGGGTCGAGGCGTCGAGCATGCTGGTGATCTCGTCGGCGACCAGCAGCTTGAGATCCAGCAGCAGCGCCCGGGCGATGAGCAGGCGCTGGAGCTGGCCTCCGCTGAGCTGGTGCGGGTAGCGGCCGAGCACCTGGTCGGGGTCGAGCCGCACGTCCCTGACCGTGGAGCGGACCCGCTCGTCCCACTCCTTCTCGCCGACCTGCGGGTAGTAGGCCTCCTTGATCATCCGGAACACCCGGTCGGCCTTGAACACCGGGTTGTAGCAGCTGAAGGGGTCCTGGAAGACGCCCTGCACGTGCCGGTAGTAGTCCTTGCCGGGCTTGACCGGGACGCCGTCGACGGTGATCGAGCCGCCGGTGATCGAGGCCAGCCCGAGGATCATCTTGCCGATCGTGCTCTTGCCGCTGCCGCTCTCGCCGATGAGGGAGACGACCTCGCCGGCCTGGACGTCGAAGCTCACCCCGTCCACGGCGGCGAAGACCTTCCCTCCGAAGGCGCCGACCTTGTAGACCTTCGTGACGTTGTCGAGTTTCAGCATCAGGCCTTCCAGCACGCGACGAAGTGGTTGGGCTCGATCTCGGCCATGGGCGGCTCCTGCGCGCACTCCTCACCGGCGATCGGGCAGCGGTCCCGGAAGCGGCAGCCCGCGGGCGGGTCGAGCAGCGACGGCGGGCTGCCGGCGATGCCGGCCAGCCGCTTGTCGGTGTACCGCACGCCGACCTCGGGCAGCGAGTCGAGCAGGAGCTTGGTGTACGGATGACGCGGCTTCTTGACGATCGCGGTGGCGGGCGCCTTCTCCGCGAGCTTCCCTGCGTACATGACCATGATCGTGTCGGCGATGTGGGAGGTGAGCGCGAGGTCGTGGGTGACGAAGATCATGCTCTTGACGAACCCGGCGTCGCGGAAGCCGATCAGGGCCCGGGCCACCGCCTTCTGCGTGGAGACGTCCAGGGCGGAGGTGACCTCGTCGGCGATGAGCAGCGACGGGTCGAGCAGCGTGGAGATGACCATGACCATCCGCTGCTTCATGCCGCCCGACAGCTCGATCGGATAGCGGTCCAGCACCGCGTGGGGCAGCTCGACCAGGCTCAGCCGCGACTCCAGCTCGTCGAGGTCCAGGGTGGCGCCCCGGGACCTGAGCAGCTCGCGCACCATCCTGCCGATCTTGCGGGTCGGGTTCATGGCGCTCATGGAGTACTGCGGGATGAGGGAGACCTCGCGGAAGCGGAAGTCGTTCATCCGCCGGTCGTCGCCGATGGGCAGCTCCCGGCCGTCGAGCTCGACCGTGCCGCCGATGTGGCGCATGCGGCCGTCCATCCGGATGAGGCTCTTGCCGAGGGTCGTCTTGCCGCAGCCCGACTCCCCGGCCAGGCCGAGGATCTCCCCGTCCTCCATGGAGAAGGAGACCCCGTCGAGCGCCTTCACATCCCCCTTGAGGGTCCTGTAGTAGACCCTCAGGTCGTCGACCTGCAGACTCATGTCTCCCTCAGCTTCGGGTTGAAGACCTCGTCGAGCCCGACGTTGGCCACGTACAGGGAGCCGACGATCGCGGTGATCCCGGCGCCCGGAGGGATGAACCACCACCACATGCCCAGCTGCATCGCGCTCCACTGGTTGGCGTTCTGCAGCATCAGCCCGAGCGAGGTGCCCTCGGTGGGCCCCAGGCCGATGAAGTCCAGCGAGGAGGCGATGAGGACCGAGCCGCCGAACAGCAGGATGAAGGTCATGAACAGGTAGGAGCTCATGTTCGGCGCGATCTCCCTGGTGATGACCTTCCAGGTGTTCGCGCCGCTGAGCCTGGCCAGGTCCACGAAGTCCCGGGTGCGCAGCGAGAAGGTCTGCGCCCTGATCGCCCGCGCCGCCCACGGCCAGGAGGTCAGGCCGATGAACAGCGCCTGCGCGCCGACGCTGCGCACGCCCAGGTAGGCGTTGATGATCAGCAGGACGGCCAGCGTCGGGATGACCAGGACGATGTTGGTGAACATGTTGAGGATCTCGTCCACCAGCCCGCCCCGGTAGCCGGCCACGAAGCCGACCAGCATCGCGATGACCGCCGCGATGCCGCCGCCCAGGGCGCCGACCACGAAGGTGGTGCGCAGGCCGTACACGAACTGGGTGAAGACGTCCTGGCCGAAGGTGGTGGTGCCGAACCAGTGCTCGGCCGAGGGCGGCTGCATGGGCTGGGTGCCGTACTCGCTGCCGGTCCCGCTGAGGAACAGGGGGCCGAGCAGGCCCAGCAGCAACAGCGCCAGGACGATGCCGAAGCCGGTCAGCAGCTTGCCGTTGCGCAGCGCGAAGTACAGGGCCTCGCGCCGCACGCCCGCGGGGGCCGCCGCGTCCTGCGCGGGAACCTCCTGAAGTGCCGTCATGCCGCAGCACCCGCCATTCCCGCCCGCGTGCGCGGATCGACCACGACGTAGACGATGTCGATGATGAAGTTGGCGATCAGCACGCCGAGCACGATGAACAGGAACGCGCCCTGCAGCAGGAAGAAGTCCTGGTTCTGGATCGCCTTGAGGATGAGGCTGCCGAGACCGGGATAGGAGAAGACGATCTCGGTCACCAGCGCCCCGGCCACCAGCACGCCCAGCTGCAGCGCCAGGCCGGTGATCTGCGGCAGCACCGCGTTCCTGAAGGCGTAGCGGCGGATCAGCCGCTGCGGCGCCCCGAGCGCGGCCAGGTAGTTCGAGTAGTCCGACTCCAGCTCATAGATGATCATGTTGCGCATGCCGATCGCCCAGCCGCCGAGCGCCACCAGGAACAGCGAGCTGAACGGCAGCACCCAGTGGTGCAGCAGGTCGAGGATGAAGTCCCACGACCAGCTGGGCTGCATGGAGAAGCTGTAGCCGCCGGCGACCGGGAACCACCCCGCCACCACGCCCAGCCCCCAGGCCAGGAGCACCGCCAGCCACATGTACGGCATCGCCGTCAGGACGTAACCGACCGGCAGGAGGGTGTTGTCCAGCACCTTGCGCCGGGCGGCGTAGGCCCCGAACCAGTTGCCCACGACCCAGCTGAGCAGCACCGAGGGGATCATCAGCCCCAGCGTGTACGGCACGGCGCCCAGGATGACCTCGCTGACCGGGGTGGGGAACACCCAGATGCTGATGCCGAAGTCGCCCTGGAACAGGGCCGCCCAGAAGTTGACGTACTGCTTCCACAGCGGCTGGTCGAAGCCGAAGAGGTTGGTGTAGTAGACCCGCATGGTCTCCGCGGCGGCGGGGTTGCTCGCCCCCGTCCTGGCCACCATGCTCGAGACGGGATCGCCCGGCATGAACCGCGGGATCATCCAGTTGACCGTGACGGCGACGAAGAACGTCAGCCCGTAGACCAGAAGTTTCCGGCCGAAGTAACGACGCACGAGAAGTCTCTCCAGGAAGGCCCCCTCCTCCCCGGTGGGGGAAGGGAGGAGGGGGCGCGGTGTCAGCCGGTCAGGAGGCGGCCGGCTGCAGCTGCGTCAGCGTCTCGAAGCCGCCGAGCTCGAGCCAGTTGCGCCACATGGTGGGCGCGGTCTTGGGAGCGCCCTCGGCCGAGGACGGCCAGTTCTTCCAGGCCGCGCCGCTGACCTGCGACCACAGGCCGTTGTACCAGAGCGGGATGATCGGCATCTCCTCCAGGTGGATCTTCTGGATCTCGGAGATGACCTTCTTCATGCCCTCGGTGTCGTCGGACTTGACCTGGTCGAGCTGCTGGACCAGCTCCCAGACCTTCTTGTTCTCGTACCGGCCGA
Source organism: Paraplanobispora takensis (assembly GCF_016863195.1). Classification (GTDB taxonomy): domain Bacteria; phylum Actinomycetota; class Actinomycetes; order Streptosporangiales; family Streptosporangiaceae; genus Planobispora; species Planobispora takensis. The sequence goes on from NZ_BOOK01000052.1 coordinate 28,863, forward strand.
AGTTGACGGTGTTCTGCGTCTTCTGGACCGGCAGCTGGAACATGTAGTCGTAGTAGGTCCACGGGGTGTTCGACAGCTGGCGCTCGTTGTTGATCAGCATGTCGAAGTCGCCCTTGCTGCGCTTGTCGACCAGGGCGTTGAAGTCGGGGAAGTCGGTGGTGACGTTGATCCCGGACTCCTTCGCGCTGGCGGCGATGACGCGGATCGACTCCATCCAGTCGGTCCAGCCGGAGGGCACGATGAGGTTCAGGCTGATCTTCGAGCCGTCCTTGTTCTCCACGAACCCGTCACCGTCGCGGTCGCGGTAGCCCGCGTCCGACAGCAGCTTCTTGGCCTTGGCGGTGTCGAAGGAGAAACCGTTCTGGCTCACGACGGACTGGTCGACGAACTGCTCCCACTGGGGCAGCAGGCCGGTCGGGCTGGCGGGCTTGACGAGGTTGCCGTAGACGCCCTCGACGATCTTCTTGGTGTCGATCGAGTTGGCCAGCGCCTTGCGGAAGGCCGGGTCGTCCATCGGCTTCTTGGTGGTGTTCAGCACCAGGAAGGCGGTGTTGGCCGAGAGCATGTACGGCGCCTCGGGATAGTAGGTCGAGATGCCGAAGTTGCCCTTGACCAGGTTCGCCGCGCCGGGCAGGAAGTTGTTGCTGAGGTCCATGCCCTTCTGCAGCAGCAGGCCCATCGCGACCTCGTTGCTGGAGTTGACGATGTCGACGATGTACTTGGGCTTGGGCTCCATCTTGAGCACGGTCTTGCCCCACCAGTCGTCGCGGCGCTGCCAGACGACGCGGTCCTGGTCGTGGCTCATGTACTTGTAGGCGCCGGTGCCGATCGGGTTCTCGTTCTTGCCGTCCAGCACCTCCTGCTCGGAGCGGCCCTCCCACACGTGCTGGGGCACGATGGCGCGGCCGTACAGCTGGAAGTCCCACTCCTGGTAGTTGCTCTTGGAGAAGGTGACCTTCACGGTCTGGTCGTCGACCGCCTCGGCCTTCTCGATCCACTCCCAGATGTTGTGGTACGGGACCGTCTCCATCTTGCCGAGTTCGAGGGTGAAGACGACGTCCTTGGCTGTGAACGGCTTGCCGTCCGACCAGGTGACGCCCTGGCGGAGCTTGATCTCGTAGGTCTTGTCGTCGCTCCAGGCCCCGCTCTCGGCCAGCCACGGGACGAGCTTGGAGGTGTTCGGGTCGAAGTGGAACAGCGACTCGTAGACCAGCCCCTCCGTCCCGGTCGCGTAGTCCCACTCCCGGACCGGGTTGAAGTTGGCCGGCGGGCCCCACTGCGTGCCGCTGGTGTAGAGCGTCTCGTTGCGGGGCAGCGAGTTGGGGTTGGCCTGGTTGGCGGCGGGTGCGCTGCCCCCCGGCGAGGCCTGGCCGGCGGGCGTCTGCCCACCGGAGGTACAGGCTGCGGCGAGCAGGCCCGCAGCCAGGAGCGGGATCGTGATCCGCACCCGGTTTCGCATCGCGTCTCTCCTTCCTCCGCGCTGTGCGGAGGTCCGAACGTCTTCACAGACCCCGATGGCGGAGGGTTACGGCCCCGCCTGGCTGGGAGCGCTCCCATACATGTCGGACGGGGCCGCCCCTGCCCTCATCCGGTCCGCGTCGACGCCGACCACCCCCGGAGCGGATGGTCCGGCATCCGCCCCGGTCGTCCACGCTTCCGCTGAACCGGATAAGCACCGTGAACGTAAATTCCGCGTGACCGCGGCGTCAATAGTCGTGACCCGTTCGAGACGTACCGCCCGGCCCGTGCACACTCTCGTGAAAGGTCCATTTTTCCCTCCTGACCACGCCCCGGTCACACTCAGTGAAAACCCGCCATGTCCAAGCGAGGGTACCCGCCCGGCGCCGCTGTGGAGACCGGACGACGACCAGGTAGTAAGGTCAGGTCGACATGATGGCTAACCGGTTCAATCAGGGGGTTCGGTGAAGCGACCGACGATCGCCGACATCGCCCGGCGCGCGGGCGTCTCCAAGGTCGCGGTCTCATACGCGCTGAACGACCGCCCGGGGGTGTCGGAGGCCAAAAGGGCCACGATCAAGGCCATCGCCGAGGAGATCGGCTGGCGGCCCAACAGCGCGGCGCGGGCCCTCAACGGCGCCCAGGCGCACACCGTCGGCCTGACCGTGTGCCGCCCGGCGCGGATCCTGGGCGTCGAGCCGTTCTTCATGGAGCTGATCAGCGGGATCGAGACCGAGCTGTCGGCGCACTCCTACGCGCTGATGCTGCAGGTGGTGGCCGACCCCGGTCAGGAGATGGAGGTCTACCGCCGCTGGTGGGGCGAGGGGCGGGTCGACGGCGCGATCCTGGTGGACCTGCGCTTCTCCGACCCGCGCATCACCGAGCTGGAGGAGCTGGGCCTGCCGGCCGTCGTGGTGGGCCACCCCTCGGAGTCGGGCTCGCTGGCGCCGGTCTGGTCCGACGACACCGTGGCCGTGCGCGAGACCGTCCAGTATCTGGCGGCGCTCGGGCACCGCAGGATCGCCAGGGTCGCCGGACTGCCCGAGCTGGTCCACACCGTCCTGCGCGACCAGGCGTTCACCGCCGTGTGCGGGGAGCTGGGACTGGCCGCGCACACCATCATGCACACCGACTACACCGGCGAGGAGGGCGCGCGGGCCACCCGGCGGCTGCTCAGCTCCCCCGGGCGGCCGACCGCGATCGTCTACGACAACGACATCATGGCCGTGGCCGGCCTGTCGGTGGCCCAGGAGATGCGCCTGGAGGTGCCGGCCGAGCTGTCCGTCGTGGCCTGGGACGACTCCCCGCTCTCCCGGGTCGTACGGCCCTCGCTGACCGCGCTGACCCGCGACATCCCCGCCTACGGGGCCCACGCCGCGCGGACCCTGCTCTCGCTCATCTCCGGCGAGGAAGAGAAGATCACCGGCTTCGAGGACCAGGCCGCCCGGCTCGTGCCGCGCGGCAGCACCGCCCCTCCCCCGGCGGCCTGACCGACCGGCGTGACCCCGGGGGCGGGCCGACCGACCGGCTGGGCCTCAGGCGGCGGTGAGCTTGCCGGCCACGCGGACGACACGGCCGGCCATGTGGTCCAGGGCGGCGTACTGCGCGTCGGTCAGCGGGTCGGTGTTGCTGCCGCCGGTGACGTGGGAGACGCCGTAGGGGTTGCCGTCGGCGAACTTCAGCGGATCGGTGTAGCCGGGGGCGACGATGACGCCGCCGAAGTGGTGGATGGTGTTGTAGAGCGCCAGCAGGGTGGACTCCTGCCCGCCGTGGGAGGTCATCGACGCGGTGAACCCGGCGTAGACCTTGTCGGCCAGCAGCCCCTGGGCCCACTGCGGGCCGAGGGTGTCGAGGAACTGCTTGAGCTGGCTGGAGACGTTGCCGTAGCGGGTGGGCGTGCCGAACAGGACGGCGTCGGCCCAGACGATGTCGTCGGCGGCGGCCTTCGGCTCGTCCTTGGTGCGGTCGAAGTGCTGGCTCCAGGCCGCGTTGGAGGCGATGGCCTCGGCCGGGGCGAGCTCGGGCACCTGGCGCAGGCGCACCTCCGCGCCCGCCTTCTGACCGGCCGCCTCCAGGCGTTCGGCCATGGCGTGGAGCGTGCCGGTGGCCGAGTAGTAGATCACTGCGAGTTTGACGCTGCTCATGAAGGACGGCTCCTCAGATGTGTCCCGGCGGGATGGCCTCTTGCGTTCCCGATCGGTCGTCCCGGACGTTGTTCCTGCTGGCGGAGGGGGCAAACGGCCGCCACGGGGCGCTGCGGGTAAACAGTGGGGGAAGATCGGGCCAAGGGGACCGGGCGCGGACCCGGCCGGCGGGCGGGAGTCCCCGGCGGGCCGCGGGGCGTAGGGTCGGACCATGAGTGATCTCGGCCGGGAGTCCGGCCAGGCGGTGTACGGCTGCACGGTCGCGCAGGAGGCGGAGCCGGAGAGCGTGCTGCTGCCCGGCCACGACGTGCCGCTCGGCCGTTACACCACGGTGCGCCGGCTGCTGCCGCAACGGCCGCGCCGGATGGTCGGCGCCTGGTGCTTCGTCGACCACTTCGGCCCCGACGACGTGAGCGGCCGCCCCGGCATGCAGGTGCCACCGCACCCGCACACCGGCCTGCAGACCGTCACCTGGCTGGCCGAGGGCGAGATCATGCACCGCGACAGCCTGGGCAGCGCCCAGACGATCGTCCCCGGGCAGCTCAACCTGATGACCTCCGGCCACGGCATCTCCCACTCCGAGCAGTCCCCGCCGGACCACCCGCCGGGCATGCACGGGGTGCAGCTGTGGATCGCCCTGCCGCAGGAGGCCCGTCACGGTCCGGCGCGTTTCGAGCACCACCCGGTCATGCCGGTGCTGCGGGAGGGGGAGGCGACCGTCACCGTCGCGGTGGGCGAGCTCGGATCGGCGCGCTCGCCCGCGCTCGTGCACACTCCCCTGGTGGCCGCCGAGATCCTGTTCGCCGGCCCCGGGCGCTGCCTGCTGCCGGTCGAGCGCGGCTTCGAGACCGCCGTCCTGGTCATGTCCGGCGCCGCGACGGTCGCCGGGACGGCCCTGGAGCCCGGCGCGCTGCTGTACCTCGGGCGGGGCCGGTCGGAGACGTCCGTCGAGACCGCCGGTCCGGCCCGGCTGTTCCTGATCGGCGGGGAGCCGTTCGAGGATCCGCTGGTGATGTGGTGGAACTTCGTCGGCCGCTCCCACGAGGAGATCGTGCGGGCGCGCGAGGACTGGATGGGGGGCGACCGCTTCGGCACGGTCTCCGGCTGCGACGCCGCGCCGCTGCCCGCCCCCGAACTGCCCACCGTCCGGCTGAAGGCACGCGACCGGCACGGCCGGATCATCGGCTGAGCACCGTGTCCGGCCGTGCCGGTCGTCCTGCCCGGGGTTCTCCCGCGGAGGGTCAGCCGAGCCAGACGGCGGTGTCGGAGGGCAGGTCGGCGCCGTCGAGCGGGCCGCTGGACAGCAGGACCCGCTCGTGCGGCGGCAGCCGTACGGCGTCGGCGCCGAGGTTGACCACGCAGGTCAGCCCCGACTCGCGGGTGAAGGCGAGCACCTCGGGACCGAGGTCCAGCCAGATGAGCGCGCCGTCGCCGAGCCGCTCCCGGCGGATGCGCAGTCCGGCGCGGTAGAGGTTGAGCGTCGAGCCCAGGTCCGCGGTCTGGGCCTCGACGGTGAGCTTGCGCCAGTCCTCCGGCTGCGGCAGCCACGGCTCGCCCGAGCCGAAGCCGAACGGCGGCTCCTCCCCCGACCAGGGCAGCGGCACCCGGCAGCCGTCGCGGCCCGGCACGGTGTGCCCCGAGCGGGTCCACATCGGGTCCTCGCGCAGTTCGTCGGGGATGTCGTCGACCTCGGGCAGGCCCAGCTCCTCGCCCTGGTAGACGTAGACGCTGCCGGGCAGGGCCATGGCCAGCAGCGCGGCGGCCCGAGCCCGGCGGTGGCCGAGCTCCAGGTCGGAGGGGACGCCGTCGCGGCGGTCGCCGTGGTCCCAGGAGGTGTCGGCCCTGCCGTACCGGGTCGCCACCCGCGCGACGTCGTGGTTGGACAGCACCCAGGTGGGCGGGGCGCCGAGCGGGATGTGCGTGTCGAGGGTCTGCTCGATCGAGCGGCGCAGCGCGGCGGGCTCCCAGGGGCAGGCCAGGAAGTCGAAGTTGAAGGCGGTGTGCAGCTCGTCCGGGCGCAGGTAGCGGGCGAAGCGCTCCTGGTCGGGGAACCAGACCTCGCCGACGAGGACGCGCTCGTCGTACTCGTCGGACAGCCGGCGCCAGCCCCGGTAGATCTCGTGGACCTCGTCCAGGTCGGTGTAGCCGTCGGGGTCGCCGCCGTCGAAGTCCTTGACCAGCACCGCGGCCGAGTCGATGCGGATGCCGTCCACGCCCCGGTCGAACCAGAAGCGCAGCACGTCGTGGAACTCGGCGTGCACCTCGGGGTTGGTCCAGTTGAAGTCGGGCTGCCCGGGGTCGAACAGGTGCAGGTACCACTGCCCGTCGGGCACCTGGGTCCAGGCGGGCCCGCCGAAGATGGACTTCCAGTCGCCCGGCTCGTCGCGGAACCAGAACCGCTCCCGGGCCGGCGACCCCGGCCCGGCGGCCAGCGCCTCCCGGAACCACGCGCTCGCGGTGGAGCTGTGGTTGGGCACCACATCGATGATCACCTTGATGCCCAGGCCGTGGGCCTCCCGGATGAACTCCTCCGCCTCGGCGAGCGTGCCGAAGACCGGCTCGATGTCCCGGTAGTCGGCCACGTCGTACCCGCCGTCGGCCATCGGGGAGGGGTACCACGGGTTGAGCCAGACCGCGTTCACTCCGAGGTCCGCCAGGTACGGCAGACGTGTGCGCAGGCCGGCCAGGTCCCCGATCCCGTCACCGTTTCCGTCGGCGAAGCTACGCAGGTAGACCTGGTAGATCGCGGCCCCCCGCCACCACGTTTCCGGCATGCTGAACACAACTCCTTGCTGTAGGTAAGGGCTGATCTGTAGCGATCGGCTGGAGATATCAGCCCTTGAGGCTTCCGGCGGTCAGGCCGGCCATGATGTGACGCTGGAACAGGAAGAACACGACGATGGTCGGCAGGCTCGCGATCACGAGCGAGGCGATGAGCACGTTCTGCGGCATCTGCGACGACAGGCTCGCGATGCCGATGCTCACCGACATCTTCTCGCTGTCGGTCAGCACCAGCAGCGGCCAGACGAAGTCCCGCCACACCGCGACCACGGTCAGGATGGAGACCACGCCCAGGATCGGTCGGGAGACCGGGATCACGATCGACCACAGGATGCGGACGGGGCCCGCGCCGTCGATCTCGGCGGCCTCCAGCAGCTCACGCGGGATCGAGTCGAAGAAGCGCTTGAGCAGGAAGATGTTGAACCCGTTGGCCGCCGCCGGCAGCCAGATCGCCCACGGCGTGTTGAGCAGGTCCCAGCCCAGCAGCGGCAGGTCCTTGACCGTCAGGTAGGCGGGCAGCATGATCACCATCGGCGGGATCATGAGCGTGGCCAGCATCAGCGCCAGGACCAGCTTGCCGAGGACCGGCCGGAGCTTGGACAGGGCGTAGGCGGCGGTGACGTCGATCGCCAGTGTGAACAGCCACGCCCCGCCGGCGTACAGGGCGGTGTTGCCCAGCAGCAGGCTCAGGTCCATCAGCTCCCACGCCTCGGCGTAGGCGTCGAGCGTGAACCGCGGCGGCAGGAACGTCGGCGGGATCTGCACCAGGTCCTCGGTGGTCTTCATCGCCCCGGTGACCATCCAGTACAGCGGGAAGACGAAGGCCGCGGTGAAGCTCACCACCACCGTGACCAGGACGATCCAGTAGATCACCCGGCCGTGGCGGGAGTTGAGCTGGTGCGGGGAGACGACGGTGCGGAACTCCTGCCGGATCTTCCGCGGCGTCCGCCGGGCCCTCCGCTCCGGGCGGGCGGCCGCCGAGGCGGGCGGCCCGCTCCTGCCGGGCCGCTTCGGCGACTCGGGGATGACGGTGAGGTTCGACATCAGCGCTTGTCCTCCCGCGAGACGCGCAGGTAGATGGCGGAGAAGACCATCAGAACGATCATCAGCATGACGCCGAGCGCGTTGCCGCCGTTGATGTTGCCGAAGTTGAAGGCGTACTGGTACATGAGGTAGACGACGCTGACCGTGGCGTTCTCCGGGCCGCCGCCGGTGAGCAGGAAGGGCTCGATGAAGACCTGCATGGTCGCCACGATCTGCAGCAGCAGCATGACCAGCAGGATCAGCTTGGTCTGCGGGATCGTGACGTGCCAGATCCGCTTGAAGATCCCCGCGCCGTCCAGCTCCGCGGCCTCGTACAGCTCACCGGGGATCGTCTGCAGCGCGGCGAGATAGATCAGCGTGCCGGTGCCGAGGTTCATCCAGGTGGAGACGATGACCAGGGAGATGAGCGCGGTGTCGGTGGAGTTCAGCCAGTCCAGGCCGGACAGCCCGAAGAAGCCGAGGACCTGGTTGAACAGCCCGTACTCCGGCTCGTAGAACCACTGGAACAGCAGCACGCCGACGGCCGGGGGCAGCATCACCGGCACATAGACGACGAAGCGCAGATAGGCCCGCGCGTGGCGCAGCTCGTTGAGGACGAGCGCGATGACGAACGGCACGCCGTACCCGAAGACCAGGGCGAGCACGGTGAACATCACCGTGTTCTTCCAGGCGGGGCCGAACGCCGCGTCCTGGAAGACCGTGACGAAGTTCTCCAGCCCCACCCAGATCGGCGGGTCGACGAAGTTCGTCTGCTGGAAGCTGAGCACGACCTCCCAGATCATGGGGTACCAGGAGAAGAACGCGAAGCAGATCAGTGCCCCGCAGAGGAATCCGTAGGCGGTGATGTTCCGCCGCACCTCGCGCCGCCGCTTGGTCGCGGGCCGCCCCCGTGATCCCCGCGGGCTCCGCGAGAGGCGCATGCTGGTTGCAGTCATCCGTTTTCCGATCTCGACATGATGGCCGGGGGCGGCGGTCCCGCCGCCGCCCCCGGCCCCTGCGGGGTCAGCCCTTCTTCTCCAGCAGGGCGTTGACCTTCGCCTCGGCGTCGGAGAGCAGCTTGGCGATGTCGGCGTCCTGCCTGGTCAGCACCGCGGACATCGGGGTGTCGAGGATCGCGTAGATCTCCTGGGCGTACGGCCCCGGCTCGGCCTTCGGCGCGATGCCCTTGGAGCCCTCGACCCAGAGCGCGAACTGCGCGGGGTCGACGTTGGCGTTCTCGGTGCGCAGCTTCAGGACCTCCTGGCCGGAGGGCGTGTCGGCGCCGTACAGGTCGGGGTAGGGCTGGCCGACGGTGAGGTTGGCGCCCTTGGCCCGCACGTAGTCGAGCTGGCCCTTGCCCGGGGTGAGGAACTCGTACTCGATCCACTTCAGGCCGGCCTTGATCTGCTCGGGCGTGGCCTTGGGGTTGATCATGTAGCCGGCGCCGCCGTTGAACAGCGCCTTGGCCTCGGGCAGGGAGGTGACCTGGTAGTTCTCGAACTTCGCCTGGAAGTCGTTGCGCAGCCCGATCAGCACGTCGGGGGCGCCGAGCATCATGCCCATCTTGCCGCCGGCCATGGCCTTCATCAGGGCGGGCCAGTCGATGTAGAGCTTGGACCCCATGCTGTTGTCGGTCCAGCGCATCTGCTTGAGGTTCTCCAGCACGGCCTGGCCCTCGGGGGTGTTGAAGGCGGCCTTCTTGCCGTCGGGGGTGAGCACGTCGCCGCCGCGGCCGTAGAGGGAGGCGGTGAAGTGCCAGCCGCCGACGTTGTTGCCGCTGTACTCGCCGAAGCCCACGTAGCCGGGGCCGAGGGCGGCGATCTTCTTGGCCGCGGCCTGCACGTCGGCCCAGGTCTTGGGCGGGTTGTTCGGGTCGAGCCCGGCCTTGGTGAAGACCTCGCGGTTGTAGACCAGGCCCATGCCGTACCCGTCGGTGGGCAGGCCGTAGATCTTGCCGTCCTTCTTGAAGATGTCGATGGAGGCGTTGTAGTCCTTGAAGGTCTTCAGCTCGCCGACGTAGGGGGTCAGGTCGGCGGCCTGGCCGCTCTCCATCAGGCGCCCGACGTTGGGGAAGTTCACGTAGAAGACGGTCTCCAGCTGGCCGCCGGCCAGCTTGGCCTCGAACGTGCGCGGCTCGTAGCACGGGAAGGCGTCGGTGGCCTTCTCGATCTTGATGTTCGGGTTGAGCTTCTGGAACGCGTCGAGGTCTTCCTGGAAGGTCGCGCGCTGCGCCTTGTTCGTCTTCGGCGGCATGCAGTTGACGGTGATCGACACCGGCCCGGCGGCGGCGCCTTCGGCCGTGGGCTTGGCGTTGTCCCCGGCGGGCGCCTCGTCGGTGCCGCACGCCGACGCCGTGAGGCCGAGGGCGGTCGCGAGCAGCAGTCCCGCGGTTCTGCGATAGCCGGATCTCGTCATGGAGCTGACCCTTCTGATGCGGATGGACGCCGGCGGAGTGAGACGGGCGATCCGCTCCGGCGTGGCCCTCACGATAGGCTCCACGACACATCTCTGCAATGTTTCGACAGAGAATTGCAATATAACGACTGAGTTACGTGACATGCTGGTACGGCGTGGGCCTGACACATGTCCGACAACACGAAGAGGGGGTGACACGATCACCGTGTCACCCCCTCGCGGGCGGCGGGCCCGATCAGAGCGAGGGCCCGATCAGGGCGGGAGCCCCGTCAGAGCGAGGGCCGCGCCGTGGAGGCGCGCACCACCAGCTCCGGCTCGAAGAGCAGCTCGTCGGCCGGGACCACCGCCTTGTCGATCAGCGCCGTCAGCAGGTCCACCGCCGCCCGCCCCATCGCGTCGATCGGCTGGCGCACCGTGGTCAGCGGCGGCTCGGTGCAGTTCATCAGCGCCGAGTCGTCGTAGCCGATGACCGAGACGTCGGCGGGGACCGACAGCCCCGACCGGCGGGCCGCCCGCACCGCGCCGAGCGCGAGCAGGTCGCTGGCGCACACCACGCCGGTGACCCCCTTGCGCAGCAGCCTGGCCGCCGTCGCGTGCCCCCCTTCGAGGGAGAACATCGTGTGCTCGACGAGCGCCGGATCGCCGCCCGAGGCCAGGAACGTCTCCAGCTTGCGGCGCGAGGGCATGTGGTCCCTGGGGCCGAGCACCATGCCGATGCGCTCGTGGCCCAGCGCCCTCAGGTGCCCGACCGCCATCTCCGCGGCCACCACGTCGTCGCAGGAGACCTGGGGGAAGCCCAGGTGCTCGACGGCCGCGTTGACCAGCACCGTGGGGAGTTTGCGCTCCCGCAGCAGCTCGTAGTGCTCGTGGGAGGCGTCGCCCTGGGCGTACAGGCCGCCGGCGAAGACCACGCCCGAGACCTGCTGCTGCAGGAGCAGGTCGACGTAGTCGGCCTCGGAGACCCCGCCCACGGTCCGGGTGCACAGCACCGAGGTGAAGCCCTGCTGGGCCAGCGCGCCGCCGACGACCTCCGCGAAGGCCGGGAAGATCGGGTTCTGCAGCTCGGGCAGGACCAGGCCGACCAGCCGGGCCCGGTCGCCGCGCAGCTGGGTGGGGCGCTCGTAGCCGAGCACGTCGAGGGCTGTCAGCACGGCCTCGCGGGTCGCCTCGGACACGCCGGGCTTTCCGTTGAGCACGCGGCTGACCGTCGCCTCGCTCACCCCGACCTTCTTGGCCACCTCTGCAAGTCGTCGCGTCATGCCGCAAACTATACGACAAACAGCGCAACCATTTGCACACACTTGCGCTGATCGAACGTCAACCCGTTACGCAGCACGAAACAGGTTTTCCGCCCGCTAACGGCCCTCCCGCCAGCGATGACGCAGCCTCCCCTCATGCCGCATCCCACCATACGTCTTGCGAAATTCAGTCGAAATATTGCCGATATCTGCTTGCCATCTTACGGTTCGGCCAGCTGCCCTTACCGGGAGCAGTTGAGATCACACGAGTGCCGAGTCATGTCCCCGTCGTTCTGCGAACGAGACAGAGGAACGGATGAGAACCCCCCACACAGCGCTCTCACGACTGGTCGCCATCCTGGCCGTGATCGTCCTGACCGTCACCGCCGGACCGGTCTCCCCCGCCTCCGCCGCCGGCGGACCCAACCTGGCCGCGGGCAGACCCGCCGCCGCCAGCGCCTCCAACGGCCCCTACACGCCCGGCAACGTCAACGACGGCAACCAGTCCACCTACTGGGAGGGCCCGAACAACGCCTTCCCGCAGTGGGTCCGGGTCGACCTGGGCGCCTCCACGAGCGTCGACCAGGTCGTGGTGAAGCTCCCGCCGAGCTGGGAGGCCCGCACGCAGACCTTCGCCGTGCAGGGCAGCGCCGACGGCACGTCCTACACGACGCTCGCCGGTTCGGCCGCCCACGCCTTCAGCCCCGGCTCCGGCAACACCGTCACGGTGGACTTCCCCGCCGCCCAGGCCCGTTACGTCCGGCTGAACGTGACGGCCAACACCGGCTGGCCCGCCGCGCAGGTCGCCGAGCTGGAGGCGTACGGCGCGACGGGCTCCTCGGGCAACCTCGCCCAGGGCAGGCCGATGACCGCCGGCAGTTCCACGCAGACCTACGTGGCGGCCAACGCCGGTGACGGCAACCAGTCCACCTACTGGGAGAGCGCCGGCAACGCCTTCCCGCAGTGGCTCCAGGTGGACCTGGGCTCCGCCGTACGGGTGAACCGGCTCGTGCTGAAGATCCCGGCGGGCTGGGAGGCCCGCACGCAGACCCTGGAGGTGCAGGGCAGTACCGACGGCACGTCCTTCTCCACCGTCGTCGCCTCGGCCGCGCACCGTTTCGAGCCGGCGGCCACGATCACCTTCAACGCCGTCACCACCCGCCACCTGCGGCTGCGCTTCACCGCCAACACCGCCTGGCCCGCCGCCCAGATCGCGGAGTTCGAGGTGTACGGCACCGCCGGCGGCGACACCCAGGCGCCCACCGCGCCGGGCAACCTGGCCTACACCGAACCCGCTCCCGGGCAGATCCGGCTCACCTGGACCGCCTCCACCGACGACACCGGTGTCACCGCCTATGACGTCTACGCGGGCGACGTCCTGCGCACGAGCGTGGCGGGCGGCGTCCTGACCTACACCGACACCCAGCCCGCGGGCGCCACCGTCACCTACCACGTCAAGGCCAGGGACGCCGCGGGCAACCAGTCCGCCGCCAGCGACACGGTGACCAGGAGGGGCGACACGGGTGACACCCAGGCGCCCACCGCACCGGGCAACCTGGCCTACACCGAACCCGCTCCCGGGCAGATCCGGCTCACCTGGACCGCCTCCACCGACGACGTCCGCGTCACCGGCTACGACGTCTACGCCGGCGACGTCCTGCGGGGCAGCGTCGCGGGCGACGTCCTGACCTACACCGACACCCAGCCCGCGGGCGCCACCGTCACCTACCGGGTCAGGGCGAAGGACGCGGCGGGCAACCAGTCGGCCGGCAGCAACGCCGTCACCCGCACCGGCAGCGGCGGCGGCTCGAACCTGGCCGTCGGCAAGCCGATCAGCGCCTCGTCGTACGTCCACACCTTCGTCGCGGCCAACGCCAACGACAACAGCACGGCCACCTACTGGGAGGCCGCGCCCGGCGCCTACCCGAACACGCTGACGGTGAGGCTGGGCGCGAACGCGAGCATCACCTCGGTCGTGGTCAAGCTCAACCCGGACGCCGTCTGGGGCGCCCGTACCCAGACCATCGAGGTCCTGGGCCGCGAGCAGGGCGCCTCGGCGTTCACCACGCTGAAGGCGGCGGCGCCGTACTCCTTCGACCCGGCCGGTGGGAACACGGTGACGATCCCCGTCACCGCCGACACGGCCGACGTCCAGCTCAAGATCACCTCCAACACCGGATCGAGCGGCGGGCAGGTCGCCGAGCTCCAGGTGATCGGCACCCCTGCGCCCAACCCCGACCTCATGATCACCGCGCTGACCTGGACGCCCTCCTCCCCGGTGGAGACCGACACGATCAGGCTCCAGGCCACCGTGCGCAACTCCGGCACCCGGGCCTCGGGCGCCACCGAGGTGAACTTCTACCTCGGCGGGACCAAGGTCGGCACCGCTCCGGTGGCGGCGCTGGCGACGGGCGCGTCCGCGACCGTCCCGGCGGACGTCGGCGCGCGGAATGCGGGCTCCTACCCGGTCACGGCCAAGGTGGACGAGGCCAACGCGGTCATCGAGCAGAACGACCTGAACAACGAACTCACCGCCTCCTCCCCGCTGACCGTCCGGCCGGTCGACAGCTCCGACCTCATCGCCTCGCCGGTGAGCTGGACGCCGGGCAACCCCGCCAACGGCACCGCCGTCATGTTCTCGGTGGCGATCAAGAACCAGGGCAACGCCGCCTCGGCGAGCGGCGCGCACGGCATCACGCTGACCGTGCTCAACGACGCCGGAACCGTCGTGCGCACGCTGACCGGCTCCCACAACGGCACGATCAACGCGGGCGCCACCACCGCGCCGGTGAACCTCGGCACGTGGACCGCCGCCAACGGCCGGTACACCGTCCGGACGGAACTGGCCGCCGACGCCGATGAGCTGCCGGTCAAACGGGGCAACAACGTCAGCACGGTCCCGTTGTTCGTCGGCCGGGGCGCGAACATGCCCTACGACATGTACGAGGCCGAGGACGGCTCCGTCGGCGGCGGCGCACAGGTCGTCGGCCCGAACCGGACCGTCGGCGACCTGGCGGGCGAGGCGTCCGGGCGCAAGGCGGTGACGCTGAACACCACCGGCTCCTACGTCGAGTTCACCACCAAGGCGCCGACCAACACCCTGGTCACCCGCTTCTCCATCCCGGACGCGCCGGGCGGCGGCGGGATCACCTCCACGCTCAACGTCTACGTCGACGGCGCCTTCCACAAGGCGATCAACCTGACCTCCCGGTACGCCTGGCTGTACGGCAACGAGACGAGTCCCGGCAACTCCCCCGGTTCGGGCGGGCCGCGTCACATCTACGACGAGGCCAACATGATGCTCGACACGACCGTCCCGGCCGGAAGCAGGATCAGGCTGCAGAAGGACGCGGCCAACACCACCACGTACGCGATCGACTTCGTCAACACCGAGCAGGTCGCGCCGGTCGCCAACCCCGACCCGGCCCGCTACGTCACGCCGACCGGCCTCACCCACCAGGACGTGCAGAACGCCCTGGACCGGGCCCGGATGGAGTCGGGATGGCTGGGCGTCTACCTGCCGCCCGGCGACTACCAGACCTCGAACAAGTTCCAGGTGTACGGCAAGCCGGTGAGGATCGTCGGAGCCGGGCCCTGGTACACGAGGTTCCACGCACCCGCCACGCAGGACAACACCGACGTCGGCTTCCGCGCCGAGGCCTCGGCCAACGGCTCGACGTTCGCGGGCTTCGCCTACTTCGGCAACTACACCTCCCGCATCGACGGCCCCGGCAAGGTGTTCGACTTCGCCAACGTCGCGGACATCACCATCGACGACGTCTGGGCCGAGCACATGGTCTGCCTCTACTGGGGCGCCAACACCGACCGGATGACGATCAAGAACTCGCGCATCCGGAACACCTTCGCCGACGCGATCAACATGACCAACGGCAGCACCGGCAACCTGGTCGGCAACAACGAGTCGCGGGCCAGCGGCGACGACAGCTTCGCGCTGTTCTCCGCCATCGACGCGGGCGGCGGTGACGTCAAGGGCAACGTCTACGAGAACCTGACCTCGATCCTGACCTGGCGGGCCGCCGGCGTCGCGGTCTACGGCGGGTACGACAACGTCTTCCGCAACATCCACATCGCCGACACGCTGGTGTACTCCGGCATCACGATCAGCTCGCTCGACTTCGGCTATCCGATGAACGGCTTCGGCGCCGACCCGCCCACCCGGTTCGACAACATCTCGATCGTCCGGGCCGGCGGCCACTTCTGGGGCTCCCAGACCTTCCCCGGCATCTGGGTCTTCTCCGCCTCGAAGGTGTTCCAGGGCATCCGGGTGAGCAATGTGGACATCGTCGACCCGACGTACCACGGCATCATGTTCCAGACCAACTACGTGGGAGGCCGGCCGCAGAACCCGGTCAAGGACACCGTGTTCACCAACGTCTCGATCACCGGCGCCCGCAAGAGCGGTGACGCCTACGACGCCAAGTCCGGGTTCGGGATCTGGGCCAACGAGATGCCCGAGGCCGGCCAGGGCCCGGCGGTGGGCTCGGCCGTCTTCGACAACCTGCGGATGAGCGGCAACGCCCAGGACATCAGGAACACGACGTCCACCTTCACCATCACGGTCAACGACTAGCCGGGCACGGCCTCGGGTCAGGAGCGGGTACGGCGGGCGCACCGGGTGGTGCGCCCGCCGTACCGCGAAAGACGGCAGGGGTGCCCGGCGGAGCACGTCCTGCCCACCCGTGGGGCGCGTCCGCAGCCGGTCAAGCGTTGCCCGCCCGGGCTGCGCCTCGGGCAGGCCGGGCCCCATCAGCCTGCACCGGCCACGTCGTCAGAGCCGTCGCCGCAGTTGTGCGATGCCCGGGCAGGCGTCCTGCCGGTCAGGCGGTGTCCGGTCAGGCGCCCTGCCGGTCAGGCGCTCAGGACGTTCTCCGCGAAAGCGCCTTGCATGTTTCCGCGCGGCTCGAATACGAACACGATGTACGTCTCGACGAATTCGCCGACCTGTCCCGAGACCCGTGCGATGCCGACCTTTGTGCTGGACTTCCAGACGAGCTGGGTGAAGTGGCCGGCGCCGGATGAGAACTGGGCCGCGGCGAAGTCGTAGTTCTTGACCTCGTTGTACCACTCCTGGACCGCTTTCGATCCGGGCAGCGCTTCCATGTCGCCGCCCCAGAAGATGTTCTCGCCCGTCTGCGAGCGCAGGCCGGTGTGACCGGCCTTGAGCCCTTCCTGCTCGGAGCGGGAGGACGCCCGCTCCTTGGCGTAGGTGTTGAGCTCCGGGTCCATGACCAGCGGAGGCGCGTGGTGCTTGGCCCGGTAGGCGTTGGCTTCGGCGAGTGCTTCGGCCTGGAACTCAGGTGTGGTGGTGTCGGGCAGGGCAGGGCGAGTTCCTGTCATCAGAGATCCTCTGACAGCGCTGGTGATACCTGCCGAATCATGACCGCTGCGACTTCACATCCGGCGGGGGACGGCTGTGCCGCTCACACCTCATCCTCCGCCGCCCACCGACGTTGACCAGGCCCGCTTCTGTCCAATAGCGGACAGCATGTCCTAATTCAATTAAATGGCGCAGAGAAATCATTCAGGAGAATTGACGACATTCCCATCCAGAGGTCGAGTCTGTCCGCAACACCGGAATGACAGCCGCGAAGGGTGGTGAGGTGGGCCGGGTGTCGCCCACCCGAGCTGCGCCTTACCCCGGACGGGCAGCCCACCGATCTCACCCCCTCCACCGTCGCCGCCCCAGCCCCGAAGGCGGACTCGGCCGTCGGGAGGCGCAGCCTGGGCGGGCAGCGCGTGGCCCGCCGTGGACGCGCTCCACGGGTGGGAAGGACACGCTCCGCCGGGCACTCCCCGAGCCCGTGTCCTTTTTCCTGTGGTTGGCGGCATTCCTTCCCGTTGACGGGATATCAGGTGGGACGGCACCGTGGAGAAGTGGATCACTGGCGCCACGCCGCCGGAGCACCGGGCAGGCGATCGACGAGGGAGTGCGCGTGACGACATACGGACTGCTGATCTTCGAAGGCGTCGAGGAGCTCGACTTCACCGGACCGTGGGAGGTGTTCACCGTCTCCTCGGCGCTGCGGGGCGGCGCCGACACCTCGGTCCTGATCGCCGAGCAGGACGGCCCCGTACGCTGCAACAAGGGCATGCGGGTCCTGCCCGACCACACCCTCGACGACCATCCGCCGCTGGACGTGCTCCTGGTGCCCGGCGGTACGGGGACCCGCAGGGAGGCGGGCAACCCCGCGGTGATCGAGTGGATCACCAAGACCTCCGCCGAGGTCTCGTGGGTCACCAGCGTGTGCACCGGCGCGCTCCTGCTGCACGAGGCGGGCCCGGCGCGCGGCCGCCGGGTGGCCACCCACCGCTCGTTCGAGGACGGGCTGCAGGCCCGCGGCGAGATCACCGTGGTCCGCGACGCCCGGTACGTCGTCGACGGGAACCTGGTCACCAGCCAGGGCGTGTCGGCCGGGATCGACATGGCCCTGTGGCTGATCGGCCGGCTCCACGGGCGCGACCACGCGCGTGCCGTCCGCCGCCTCATCCAGTACGACCCCGCGCCGCCCTACCTGTCCGACGAGCCGCTCCCGGACTGAGGCCCGGGGAAGGCCCCGCATCCGCGGCTCCGCCGTACGACCACGCGGAAACCCGGGAACACGGGCCTCACAGAGGACCCGAAACCATGGGACCCGAAACCATGGGACCCGGGAACACGGACCTCGGAAACGCCGGACCCCGAAACCATGGGACCCGGGAACGCGACCCTCACGAGCCGCCCGAAGGAGCCGTGGAGTCGCGCACCACCAGCCTGCACGGCATCGCGTGCACACCGGGCGTCGCTCTGCCGTCGATCGCCGCGAACAGGTGCTGGGCCGCGGTGTGGCCCAGGCGTTCCAGGTTGGGATCGACGCTGGTCAGCGCCGGGCGGGTCTCGACCGACAGCACCTCCCAGTTGTCGTAGCCGACCACCGCCACGTCCCCCGGTACGCGCCGGCCGCGCTCCCTGGCCGTCTCCACGAACCCCGCGGCGATCTGGTCGCTGCCGCAGAACACCGCGTCCACCTCGGGCTCCGCCGTCAGCAGCAGTTCCGCCGCGTGCCGCCCCCAGCGCTGCGACCACGCGCCGTAGAGCGTCTCGCCCGCCTGCGCGAGACCGGCCTCGGCCAGCGCCAGGCGCGCCCCCTCGGCCCTGTCGGTGGCCGCCTTGTAGTCCATCGGGCCGGTGACGTGGGCGATCCGGCGCCTGCCCATGGCCAGCAGGTGCCGTACGGCCAGCATCGCCCCGCCCACGTCGTCGGGGACGAACGACACGTCGTCGGGGTCGCCGGAGGGACCGTAGGCGTAGACGACCGGGACGGGCACGTTGCGGCTGATGGAGGGCCTCGGGTTCGTGCTCTCCCCGACCACGATGAGGCCGTCGACCCGGCGTGACAGCAGCGTGCGGAGGTGGTGGATCTCCCTGATCGCGTCGCCGCGGGCGTCGCAGAGCAGCACCGCCATCTCCCCCGCGCCGAAGGCGTCCTCCGCGCCGAGCAGGACCGGGATGCCGAACCTGCCGACGCTGTCGCTGGTGAGCAGCCCGACGGTGCGGGTCTGCCCGGACAGCAGGCCCTTGGCCAGGGCGTTGGGCCGGAAGGAGAGCCGCTCCGCCGCCTCGATCACCCGCTGGCGCGTCTCGGCCCGCACCCGGTCGCGCCCGTTGAGCGCCTTGGAGGCGGTGGCGATCGACACCCCCGCCAGCGCGGCCACGTCGCTGATGGTCACCGGTCGTGATCGCCTGTCGGTCATGGAGCGAAACCCTTTTCTCTCAGTCGCACCCAGCCGAACAGCGCCGGGAAGCCGCCGCCTGGACCTTAACCACCCTTCTCACCGGCGCGCAAGCGGGCCGGGAACATGGGGCATTGACACGCCCCCCGGTTTCTCTTACGTTTCCGAAAACCTTTTATTTCTGTTTCGCGCGTCACGGGGGGATGCCGGGAGGAGAGGTCATGAAGCCACGCTGGCGCATCCGTCTCGCACTGCTCGCGATGTTAACGCTAACAACTGCCTCCGCCTGCGGCGGAGCCGAGGAGCAAGCCGCTCCCGGCGCCACCGGGGGCGTCACGATCACGATGTGGACCCGCGCCGCGACCCAGGCGCAGAGCGAGCGGCTCGTCGCCGCCTACAACAAGGGTCACAAGAACCAGGTGAAACTGACCGTCATCCCGACCGACAACTACCAGCCGCGCATCGCCGCCGCGGCCGGGGCCGGGCAGCTGCCGGACGTCTTCGCCGCCGATGTGATCTTCGTGCCGAACTACACCTCGCAGGGCCTGTTCCTGGACATCACCGACCGGGTGGGCGCTCTGCCGTTCAAGGACGAGCTGGCCCCCTCGCACATGAAGCTCGGCACGCTCGACGGCAGGACGTACACGGTGCCGCACACCCTGGACCTGTCGGTCTGGTTCTGGAACAAGGACCTGTACGAGAAGGCGGGGCTGGACCCGGAGAAGGGCCCGGCCACCCTGAAGGAGTTCGCCGAGCAGGCGAGGGCCGTCGACCGGAAGCTCGGCAAGGACGGCAAGGTCCACGGCACCTTCTTCGGCGGCAACTGCGGCGGCTGCTACGTCTTCACCTTCTGGCCCTCGGTCTGGGCCGCGGGCGGGCAGGTGATGGACGCCGAGGGCACCACCTCCTTCAACGACAGGCCCCCGATGACCGACGTCTTCGAGGTCTACCGGGACCTGTACGCCGACGGCGTCACCGGGCCCACCGCCAAGGAGGAGCAGGGGCCGACCTGGACCGGTTTCTTCCCCAGGGGCGAGATCGGGGTCATGCCCATGCCCTCGACCACGCTCGGCACGATGCCCGAGGACATGAAGATCGGCGTCGCGCCGATCGCGGGCCCGGACGGCGGTGAGTCCACCTTCGTCGGCGGCGACTCGGTCGGCGTCTCCGCCACCTCCAAGAACGCGGACGCGGCCTGGGAGTTCCTGGCGTGGACGGTCTCCGACGAGGCGCAGGTGGAGGTCATGGCCAAGAACAAGGACGTGGTCGCGCGCACCGACCTGGCCGACAACAAGTACTCCGCCGAGGACCCGCGCGTGGTGCTGATCAACTCACTGGTCGCCAAGGGGCAGACGCCGTACGCGCTGCGCTTCGGCCAGACCTACAACGACCCCCAGGGGCCGTGGCTGCGCCTGGCCCGCGAGGCGGTGTTCGGGGACCCGGCCAAGGTGCCCCAGCTCAACACCGAGGTCACCAAGTCACTCCAGCAGTGACCGGCAGCCGACCCGGTCCCCGATCCGGCAGCCGGCCCGGGAGCCGGCCTTCGAGGAGAAGCACATGAGTGTGACGCTCGCCCGGCCGCGGTCCGGGCCCGCGCACCGGCCAGGACCGCCGCCCGCGCCGTGGTGGCGCGGGCGGCGGGCCCAGGGCTGGTGGTACGCCATGCCCACCGCGCTGATCGTGTCCGTCCTGTTCGTCGCGCCGCTGGCGCTGGTGGTCTGGATGTCGCTGCACCGCTGGCCGCTGCTGGGCCCGGCCCGGTTCAACGCGCCGGACAACTACATCAAGATCGCCGACAACCCGCTGTTCCTGGACGCGGTGACGTTCACCCTCAAGTACACGGTCCTGACCACGATCCTGCTGTCCGGGCTCGCGCTCGGCCTGGCCCTGCTCGTGCAGGAGCGCAGGCCGGGCGTGGGCTTCTTCCGCACCGCGTTCTTCCTGCCGGGGGCGGTCGGCTTCGCCGCGGCGGCGCTGCTGTTCTACGGCATGCTGAACAACGACTTCGGCCCGATCGACCCGATCCTGCAGACCCTGGGGATCACCGACGAGCCGGTCAAGTGGATCGGCACCCCCGACATGGCGCTGTTCTCCACCATCGGGCTGGTGCTGTGGCGCTTCGCCGGGTTCAACATGCTCATCCTGCTGACCGGGCTGCAGGCGATCCCGGCGGAGGTCTACGAGGCGGCCAGGACCGACGGCGCGAGCCGCCTGCAGATCTTCACCAGGATCACCCTGCCGCTGCTGCGGCCCACGATCGCGTTGATGCTCATCCTCAGCGTCACCGGCTCGCTGCTGGCCTTCGACCAGTTCTTCGTCTTCACCAACGGCGGCCCGGACAACAGCACGGTCTCGATGGTGATGGTGGTCTACCGGGACGCCTTCTTCCGCTTCGACCTGGGCGGCGCCGCCGCGCTGTCGGTCGTGCTGCTCGTCGCGCTGGTCCTGCTCAACGTCCTGCAGATGCGGGTGCTCCGGGGGAGGGGGAGATGAGGTACTACACCACGGTCTCCGCGCTGGCCGTGCTCTTTCTGTTCCCGCTGCTGTGGAGCGGGTGGGCGTCGCTGGAGGATCCCGGCAGCTATCTGGAGATGGCCCGCTACGGCGAGGGCGTCGGCGTCTACGCCGCCAACAGCGTGCTGGTCTCGGCGATGACCGTCACGGGGACGCTCGTCGTCTCCTCGCTCGGCGGCTACGCCTTCGCCCGCTTCGACTTCCCGGGCAAGAACCTGCTGTTCCTGGTCACGCTGGCCATCCTGATGGTGCCGTACGCGACCATCCTCATCCCGCTCTACGTGCTGCTCGGCGTCATCGGCCTGCAGAACTCCCTGGTCGGGCTGGCGCTGGTGTTCGTCATGTTCCAGCTGCCGTTCGCGCTGTTCATGATGCGCAACGCCTTCGAGGCCGTCCCCCGCGAGCTGGAGGAGGCCGCCCTGGTCGACGGCTGCGGCACGTTCAGGGCCTTTCGCCGCATCCTGCTGCGCGCCGTACGGCCCGCTCTGATCACCGTCGGCCTGTTCGCCTTCCTCGCCTCGTGGAACGACTTCTTCGCCCCGCTGATCCTGCTCAACGACGGCGCGAACTTCACCCTGCCGGTGGCGGTGGTCAGCATGACCCAGCAGACCTTCGGCGCCATCCACTACGGCATGTTGCAGGCGGGTGTCATGACCATGGCCGTCCCCTGCCTGATCCTCTTCCTCGTCCTGCAGCGCCACTACGTGCGCGGATTCATGTCTGGAGCCCTGCGTGGTTAGTCCCGTCCTGCCCTCCTGCGGCGTGCTGTCCCCCCTGGGCCTGCAGGCCGTACGGCTCTCGCCGGGTTTCTGGGGCGACCGCGTCCGGCTCGGCCGCGAGGTCGTCATCGCCCACTGCCGGGACTGGATGGAACGGGAGGGCTGGATCGGCAACTTCCGCTCCCCCGGCGGTCCGCACCGCGGCAGGGAGTTCAGCGACTCGGAGATCTACAAGCTGCTGGAGGCCATGGCCTGGGCCGGCGATCCCGGCCTGCCCGAGCTGGCGGGGACGGTGGCCGCCGCGCAGGAGCCCGACGGCTACCTCAACACGCGCTGGGGCGGCGCCCGCTACACCGACCTGGAGTGGGGCCACGAGCTCTACTGCTACGGCCACCTCATCCAGGCGGGCGTGGCCCGACTGCGGGCGCACGGGGAGGACGAGCTGACCGGGGTCGTGCGCCGGGCGGCCGACCACGTCTGCGACCGCTTCATGGACACCGCCCAGACCTGCGGCCACCCGGTGGTGGAGATGGCGCTGGTCGAGCTGTACCGGGCCACCGGCGCCGAGCGCTACCTGGAGATGGCCCGCCGCTTCGTCGAGCGCCGGGGCCTGCCCGCGCTCGGCGAGATCCCCTTCGGCCGCGGCTACTTCCAGGACGACGTGCCGGTACGGCAGGCTCGGGTGCTGCGCGGGCACGCCGTACGGGCGCTCTACCTGGCCTGCGGCGCGGTGGACGTGGCCGTGGAGACGGGCGACGCGGAGCTGCTGAAGGCCGTGGAGGCGCAGTGGGAGCGCGCGGTCGCCCGGCGCACCCACCTGACCGGCGGCATGGGCTCGCGCCACACCGACGAGTCGTTCGGCGAGGACTTCGAGCTGCCACCGGACCGGGCCTACGCCGAGACCTGCGCGGGCGTGGCCTCGGTCATGCTCTGCCACCGGCTGCTGCTGGCCACCGGCGACGCGCGCTACGCCGACCTGGCCGAGCGGACCATGTTCAACGTCCTGGCGGCCGCCCCCGCACTGGACGGCCGCTCGTTCTTCTACTCCAACCCGCTGCAGGTCCGGGTCCCCGCCGAACCGCCCGCGGGGATCAACCCGGCGGCCGAGGGCGGGCTGCGCTCGCCGTGGTTCGAGGTCTCGTGCTGCCCCAACAACATCGCCCGCACGTTCGCCTCGCTGCCCGCCTACGTCGCGACCGGTGACGCGTCGGGGGTGCAGATCCACCACCACGCCTCGGGGGAGATCCGCAACGGCGGCCTGGTGCTGCGGGTGGAGACCGGTTATCCCTGGTCTGGCGGGGTGACCGTGCACGTGGTCGAGGGCGGTCCCGGCCGGGTGTCGCTGCGGGTCCCGCCGTGGGCGCGCGGCGCGGTGCTGTCGTACGGCGGTCCCCGCCAGGACGCGTCCGGGCGGGGACCCGACGGACGGGGCGTCGCCGGGGAGCCGTCCGGGCGGCTCTCCCGGGGGGACGACTCCGGATGGGTGAGCCGGGAGGCGGCGCCCGGGTACGCGGTGGCCGACGGGGACTGGCGGCCGGGCGACGTGATCCGGCTCGACCTGCCGGTGCGGCCCCGGTGGACCGGGCCCGGCCGCGGGATCGACGCGCTGCGCGGCTGCGCCGCCGTGGAGCGCGGCCCGATCGTCTACTGCGCCGAGTCACCGGGGGACGAGCCGCCGCTCGCCGAGGTGGACGTCCTGCCCGGTCCTCTCACCGAGCGGGAGGCCGAGGGGGTCGTCGAGCTGGAGACGGAGGCCCTGCTCCACTCCCCCGGCCAGACCGCCTGGCCGTACACCACCCTGCCCGGCCAAGCGCCGCCCGCCGGATCCGGGCCCTCCGGGGCGGACCCGGATCCGGCAGGCCCGGATCCGGCGGGCACGGACCCGGTGAACGCGGAACCGGCCGGCGCCGGGGCGACGGGTCCGGACGACGGGCGGAAGATCACCCTGCGGCTGGTGCCGTACCACCGCTGGGGCAACCGCGGCCCCGCGACGATGCGCGTCTGGCTGCCCATGGCGGAGTGACCCCCCTGTGACATCGTCCGGCACGGGCTCCGCGCCCCTCCGGCGGTGAAGATCGTGAGAGCCCGGTGAGCGCACCCCACCGCCCACCGGGCTCTCACCTGCCCGGCCACTCGTGACCCACCTCACATCCCTGCCCGGTCCTCCTTCCTCATGCCCTTCGCGTGACGGCCGATCGGAGGGGGGAACGCCGGCGCCGCAGAGCGCCCTGTGAGGGATGGGGCATCAGTGAAACGTCTGTCCGGAACTGTCCTCGGCGGGCTGGTGCTCGCCTCCGCCGCGTGCGTGGCGGTCCCCGGGCCGGCGCTGGCCGCCTCCGTCCCGGCGGGTATCCAGGGGCTGGACGTCAGCTCCCACCAGCCGAGCGTGTCGTGGCCGTCGGTGTACGGCGCGGGCGGGCGGTTCGCCTACGTCAAGGCCACCGAGTCGGTGACCTACCGCAACCCCTACTTCGCCACGCAGTACCAGGGCGCCCGCCAGGCGGGCCTGATCCGGGGCGCCTACCACTTCGCGCTGCCCCACAAGTCCGGCGGCGCCGCCCAGGCCGACTACTTCGTGAAGAACGGCGGCGGCTGGACGGCCGACGGCTGGACCCTGCCCGGCGCGCTCGACATCGAGTTCAACCCCTACCAGTCCTCCAACGGCCTCGACACGTGCTACGACCTGTCGCCCGCCCAGATGGTGAGCTGGATCCGCTCCTTCAGCGACCGCTATCTCGCGCTGACCGGCAGGCGGCCCACCATCTACACCAACACCTACTGGTGGCAGACCTGTACCGGCGGCAGCGCCGCCTTCGGCGACCACCCGCTCTGGATCGCCCGCTACGCCTCCTCCGCCGGCACCCTGCCCTCGGGCTGGACCCGGCACACCATCTGGCAGTACGCCAGCTCCGGGACCTTCCCCGGCGACCAGAACGTCTTCAACGGCACCGCCGCGCAGCTCAAGCAGCTGGCCACGGGCCAGAGCACCGGGGCCGTCACCCCCGCCCCCGCGGCCAAGGCCGAGACCCGCGTCTCCCTGGTGAACACCGGGCCCGACCGGATCAAGCGCGGCCGGAAGATGACGCTCGTCGGCACCCTCAGCCAGTACACCGCCACCGGCACCCGCACGGGCGCCGCCAAGCAGCGCGTCACGATCAGGTTCAGGCCCCGCGGATCGGCGGCCTGGCGTACGGCGGGCACCGCCACGACCACCGCCACCGGTACCTTCCGCAAGACGTTCACGGCGGGCAAGGACGGCTCCTGGCAGGCGGTCTACGCCGGGGACTCCAAGCGCCTGGCCACCAGGAGCGCCACCGGCTACGTCGACGTCCGCTGATCGGCACCCACCCCCGCTGATCGATCTCCGCCGGGGCCCTTCCGCGCCAAGCCGTCCTCCGGGGACGGCAAGGGGAGCGTCCCGGCCGTCACCGTGATCCTCCCGGCGTCGCCAAATCCGTCCCCCGGATTGCCGTTCACGGGGTTCGGTCCGTGTGTCGCCGAGGAGTTCCGGGTGGCATGAGGACGCTGACGCGCCGGCGGGCGGCGGGCTCGGGAGTGTGCGATCGGGAGGACGATGTCGTCGCTGCTGTACTCGCTCGGGCGGGCCTGTTACCGGGCGCGGACACCGGTGATCATCGGCTGGATCGCGCTCCTCGCCGCCCTCGGCTCCGCCGCGGGTGCGGTCTCGGCCGGGACGAGCGACTCCTTCGCCATCCCCGGCACCCCGTCGCAGAACGCGCTGGACACCCTGGACAGACGGTTCCCCCAGGCCGGCGGCGCGCAGGCGCAGATGATCGTGGTGGCCCCCGCCGGCGGGAAGGTCACCGACGCCCCGGTCAAGGCGCGGGTGGAGCAGGTCGCCGACGCGCTCGGCGAGGTCGACGGGGTGGCCGCGGTGGTCGACCCGTACGACGAGGACGTCACCTCGGCGCTGTCGCAGGACGGCCGCGCGGCCCTGGTGACCGTCCAGCTCGACATGGCCGGGGACGACGTGACCGACGAGCTGCGCTCCGCCCTGGTCTCCGCCGCCCGGCCGCTCCGGGAGGCGGGCGCCGTGGCGCGCTTCGGCGGAGCCGCCTTCGGGACCGCCCCGCCCCGGCCCGGCGTGACGGAGGCGCTCGGCGTCCTGGTCGCGCTCATCGTGCTCGCGGTCACCTTCGGCTCCCTGCGCGCCGCGGGGATGCCCCTGCTGACGGCGGTGGTGGGCGTGGGGATCGCGATGGCGGCGGTGATGGCCGCGACCGCGTTCACCGCGATCTCCTCCACCGTCCCGCTGCTCGCCCTGATGATCGGGCTGGCCGTCGGGATCGACTACGCCCTGTTCATCCTGTCCCGGCACCGCGACCAGCTCGCCGAGGGGCTCGACGCGGAGGAGTCGGCCGCGCGGGCCGTGGCCACGGCCGGGTCTGCGGTCGTGTTCGCGGGGCTCACCGTGGTCATCGCGCTGCTGGGACTCGCCGTCGCGCGGATCCCCTTCCTGACCACGATGGGCCTGGGGGCCGCCGGCGCGGTGCTCGTCGCCGTCCTCGTCGCGCTGACCCTGCTGCCGGCCCTGTTCGGCGTCTCGGGGGACCGGCTCCGGCCGCGCCGGGCCCCCTCCCGCCTGCCCTGGCGCAAGGAGCGCAGGGAGCGCACCGGCGGCACCCGCCCGGCCGAGCGCTGGGTCCGCGCCGTCACCCGCCGGCCGGCCGTCACCGTCGCACTGGTGGTGCTCGCCATGGGCGCGCTGGCCCTGCCGGCGCGCGACCTGCGGCTGGCGCTGCCCGGCAACGGCACCGCGCCGCCGGACAGCACCCAGCGCCAGGCCTACGACCTGGTCGCCGAGCATTTCGGCCCGGGGTTCAACGGCCCGCTGCTCGTCACCGCCGACATCATCAGGACCACCGACCCCGTCGGCGTCGTGCGCCGGATCGCCGACGAGCTGCGGGACCTGCCCGGGGTCGCCGCCGTCACCACCGCCACCCCGAACCCCACCGCCGACACCGGGATCATCGCCCTGGTCCCGGAGGGCGACCCGCAGTCGCGGGCCACCGAGGACCTCGTGACCCGCATCCGCGGCCTGAGCGGGCACTTCGCCGACGAGTACGGCGTCGAGGTGGCCGTGACGGGCCACACGGCGGTCGCCGTCGACGTCTCCGCCCGGCTGGCCGGGGCGCTGCCGCCCTTCGCCGTCCTGGTCATCGGCCTGTCCCTGATCCTGCTCGGTGCGGTCTTCCGCTCGGTCACCATCCCGATCAAGGCGACCGCCGGGTACCTGCTCTCGGTCGGGGCGTCCTTCGGGGTGACCGCCGCGGTCTTCGAGTGGGGCTGGGCGGCCGGCCCGCTGGACGTCGCCCGCACCGGCCCCGTCATCAGCTTCATGCCGATCATCGTGATGGGCGTGCTGTTCGGCCTGGCCATGGACTACGAGGTCTTCCTCGTCTCGCGGATGCGCGAGGAGTACGTGCACGGCCGGGACGCCCGCGACGCCGTGACCGTCGGCTACGTCTCCGGCGCGCGGGTCGTGACCGCCGCCGCGCTGATCATGATCGCGGTCTTCGCGGCGTTCGTCCCGCACAGCGACGCGAACGTCAAGCCGATCGCCCTCGCGCTCGCCGTGGGGGTGCTCCTCGACGCCTTCGTCGTGCGCATGACCTTCGTGCCCGCCGTACTGGCCCTGCTGGGGCGCGCGGCGTGGTGGCTGCCCGGCCGGCTGGACCGCCTGCTGCCCTCCTTCGACGTCGAGGGCGAGGCGCTGCGTCACCGGCTGGAGCTGGCCGGCTGGCCCGCGCCGGGGTCCGCCGACGTGATCCGCGCGGAGGGTCTCAGCCTCTCCGGCCCGCGGGGGCCGGTGTTCACCGGCGTCGACCTGGCCGTCCCGCCCAGGACGGTGCTCGTCGCGTACGGCCCGCCGGGCACCGGCAAGACCGCCCTGCTGCTCACCCTGTCCGGCCGCATGCCCTTCGACTCCGGCCGGCTGAAGGTCTGCGGGCACGGCCTGCCCGGCGAGGCGGGCGCGGTCAGGGAGCGCAGCGCGCTCGCCGAGACCCCGGGCATCAACGACCTGGAGGAGTCGCTGAGCGTCGAGCAGCACGTCGCCGAGCGGCTGGCCGTCCTGTCGCTGCGGCCGTGGGTCTCCCGGGCCGCCGTGACCCGGGTCCTCGACACCATCGACGCCGCGGTGGCCGCCGCCACGGGGGCCGCCGCCCGCCTGGACCGCACCAGCCTGGTCGCCGACATCACGCCGCTGGAGCGCAGGATCCTCGGGCTGGCGCTCGCCATGATCGGCTCTCCCTCCCTCGTCGTCGTCGACGACGCCGACGGCCTGCGCGCGCCGGACGAGCGCAGGGCGCTGTGGCGGGCGCTGGCCTGGCTCACCGGGAGCCCGGAGATCCGTCACCCCGGCGGCGCGGCGGACACCCTGCCCGCGGTGACCGTCGTGGCGAGCTGCCAGGACCCCGCCGAGGCGCTCGCCGCGATCCCGCGCGAGCGGCTGATCCCGTTCGACATGACCACCGTCCACCCGGCGCGCGAGAAGGTCCGCTGATGCTCCCGTTCCCGTCCCTGCCCTGGTTCGAGCTCGCCCGGTTCCGGCGCAACCGGCTGACCAGGGCCGCGCTGGTGGCGGTGACGGTGGTGCCGCTGTTCTACGGCGTGCTGTACGTGTGGGCGAACTGGGACCCCGTCGGCAACCTCCACAACGTCGACGCCGCCGTCGTCAACCTCGACAAACCCGTCACCACGACGGGCGCCGACGGCACGCGCCGGACCGTGCCGCTCGGCCGCAGCCTGGCCGGTGAGCTGACCGGCGCCGGGGACGGCAACTTCCACTGGACGCTCACCGACGCCGCCGACGCGCAGGCCGGGCTCGCCGACGGCGGCTACGCCGCCGTGGTCACGATCCCCGAGGACTTCTCCGCAGCCGTCACCTCGACCGCGGGAGAGGACGGGACCCGGGCCGAGCAGGCCGTCCTGCGGGTGCGCAGCAACGACGCCCACAACTATCTCGCCGGGACCCTGGCCAGGTCGGTCGGGGCCGCCGCGACGGCCGCGCTCAACTCCCAGGTCACCGAGACCTACCTCGACAACGTGTACGTCGCCTTCACCACCCTGCACGGGCAGATCGGCCAGGCCGCCGAGGGTGCGGCGGACCTGGCGGGCGGCGCCCGCCGGCTGGCCTCCGGCGCCGCGCGGACCGACGAGGGGGCCGACGAGCTCGTGGTGGGCCTGCGGCGGCTGTCGTCCGGCGCCGGGCAGCTGAGCCGGGGCACCGGGCAGCTCTCCGGCGGGGCCTCCGACCTGGCAGAGGGGGCCGCATCGCTCTCGAACGGGCTGGGCGTGCTCGCCCGCGGCACCCGCGGCCTGCCCACGCAGTCCGCGCAGCTGAACCGGGGCGCCCGGAAGATCTCCGGGGGCGCGGGCAAGCTGGCCACCGGAGCCTCCACCCTGGCCGGGGGCCTGACCGGGCTGGAGCGGGGCACCCGGGAGCTGCCCGCCCAGACCCGGCTGCTGGCCGAGGGCGCGGCCCGGCTGGAGGAGGGCGCCGACCGGTTGCTCACCGGCTCCGCCGCGCTGGCCGATGGCGCCGACGAGCTGGCCGCCGGCGCGGGATCCCTCTCGGCGGGGATCGAGGAGTACGGCGCGCGGCTGGCGGCCGTGTCGGCCGGGTGCCCCGCCTCGGGCGCGGCGCCCGCCTACTGCGACCAGCTCGCCCTGCTGGCCGCCGGGATCGACCCGCTGGTCACGGGCGCGGACGCGACCGCGGCGGGTGCCGACGAGGTCGCGGAGGGCGCCGGCGAGCTGCGGGCCGGGATCGTGCGCCTGCACGCCGGCGCCGAGGGGCTGGAGCGCGGGACGGCCACGCTGGCCGCCGCCGGACCGCGGCTGGCCGCCGCCGTCGGCACGCTCTCCGGCGGCGCGTCCTCCCTGAGCGGGGGCGCCTCCACGCTGGCGGGCGGGGCCGGGCAGCTGGCGCGCGGCACCTCGCAGCTGGCCGCCGCCGCCCCGCGCCTGCGGCAGGGCATCTCCCAGGCGGCCTCCGGCGCCGGCCGGCTCGGCCGGGGCTCCGCCCGGCTGGCCTCCGGCGCAGCCGACCTCGACTCCGGCGCCTCCGAGCTGGCCGAGGGGACCTCCTCGGCCGCGGGCGGCGCCACCCGGCTGGCCGAGGGCACCTCCCAGGTCGCCTCCGGCGCGGGGCGGCTGCGCTCCGGGTCGTCCGAACTCGCCGACGGGCTGGCCGAGGGGGCCGAGAGGATCCCGAGCTACAGCGACCGGGAGCGGCAGGTCCTGCGGAAGGTGGCGGCCACCCCCGTCGTGCAGGACATGGAGCGGCTGAACGGCGTGGAGGCCAACGGCGCCGGTCTCGCGCCCTACTTCATGGCGCTGGCGCTGTGGGTCGGCGCCATGTCGATCTACATGCTGCTGCGCACCCTCTCGGAGCGCGCCCTCGTGTCGACCTCGCCGTCCTGGCGGATCGTCCTGGCGGGATACATGCCGGGCACGGTCATCTCCGCGGCGCAGGCGCTGCTGCTGGTCGGCGTGCTGCGCTTCGCGGTGGGGGTCGACATGGCCGGCCTGCCCGGCGTGGCGCTCTTCGCGATCCTGGTCGGGCTCACCTTCACCGCGGTCAACCAGGCGTTGATCGCCACCTTCGGCGGCGCGGGCCGGTTCCTGGCGCTGATCTTCGTCAGCCTGCAGATCACCTCGGCCGGGGGGACCTACCCGATCGAGACGGCCCCGGCGCTCTTCCAGTCGCTGCACGGCCTGCTGCCGATGACCCACGCCGTGAACGGCCTGCGCGGCCTGATCGCCGGGGACGCCCCCGGTCTCGGCCACGCCGCGGCGGTGCTCGTCCTGTGGATCGCCGGGTCGCTGCTGCTGACCGTCCGCGCCGCCCGGCGTCAGCGCATCTGGACCGTGTCCCGCCTGCACGCGACCCAGGTGGTCTGAGCACCGGGCGGCCGGGCGGGTCGTCCTACTCGTACTCGGGCTTGGAGTCGGCGCTCATCGTCTTGCGGACGCCCTCCTGCTTACCACGGTGGGCCGAGGACAGGCGCTCCTCGTGGTGGTGCGGCTCGCTCTTCGGGCGGGAGTGGCGCTGCTTGGAGCCCCCCTTCGTCGCGTTCATCTCGCTCGGGGTCTTGCCCGCCTCCCGCGCCTGGCGGGCCGCCCGGCGGCGCTGATCCTCGTTCCCTTCCATCTTCTTTGCTACCATTTCTCCCCCTTTGTAGATATAAATACCTGCATACCCCTTTTGGCAGGAATGACGCGCGCACCGCGGCGATCGCCCGGACGGGTGAGCCACGGTCCCCCGCATGACGGATGTGACCGGCCAAGACGCGGGATAGCGTTCCCCTGCGGCAGCCGGAGCCGGCCCGCCGCCCGCGTCCGGCACGCACACGGCCGCGGTGAGCACTGACGGAAGGTGATGTTCGGTGGCGCACATTCGGTGGGTCGCAATCGCGGCGATGGTGATCGGCCTGCTCGTCGCCGGCGCGAGTGTGATCCCGCTCTCCCGGGCGGGCGAGACGGGCGCGCGGGTCGAGAGCCATCTGGCCAAGGCGGAGGAGCTGAGCCGCGAGGCGGAGGCGGCCAAGGAGAGCGACCCGGCCCGCTACGACCAGCTCACCCAGGAGATCGCGAGGTGGAACGGGTTCGCCTCCACCGACCTGGACGAGGAGTCCGCCCAGCGGACCGCCGGCCTGGCCATGGCCGCCGGCGGCGGCGGTTTCCTCATCGGCGGCGTCATCGCCCTCATCCTCCTGCGCCGCAGGCCCGCCCGCGCGCAGGGCGGCCTCCACCAGCAGGGCGGCGGCTCCCACAAGAACCCGCAGTACCGCTAGCCGTATCCCCGCCGCGCCCCCGGCTCCCCCGAGCGGCCGGGTCAGTCCGGGGGCCAGGCCGCGAGCTGGAACCAGACGGACTTGCCGTGGGGGTTGGGGGTCCACCCCCAGGCGTGGGCGAGGGTGTCGACGATGGCCAGCCCCCGGCCGGAGCCGTCGGCGTCCCCGGCCCGCCTCATCCGGGGGATCGTGACGCAGGAGTCGTAGACCTCCACGATCAGCAGTTCCCTCTCCCTGCCGACCACGACGCGCACGGCGGTCTCGTGCGGCACGCCCGCCGCGCCGTACGCGACGGCATTGGTGACCAGCTCGGACACCAGGAGCTCGGCGACCTCGGGAACGCCGTCGGCCGCGCCCCAGTCGGCGGCCACGTCGCGCACGAAGCGCCGGACGGAGGCGACGACCCGCCCCTCGCGCGGCACCCGCTTCTCCCCCAGGGTGCGGATCGCGGGATCCAGCGCGTAGCGGTGCCCGGCGAGGATCGAGCACGCCTTGAGGACCTGTTCCATGTCCCGCCTCCCCGCCGTGGATCTCATGATGTCAGCGTGACGAAGATCCGCTACTTTTGGTAGTCGAATGATTACCACAGTGGAGTGTTGGAGTTCACTCCCCCCTTTTTGAACTCCGACAAGGAGGACTTCATGGCTGATCTCTATACACCTCAGGCGATATGGGGCAGAGAGTTACGCCATTACCGCCAGGCGGCGGGCCTCACCCAGGCCCAGCTCGCCCAGCGGATCCACTTCAGCGAGTCCCTGATCAGCGGCATCGAGACCGGCCAGCTGCCGGCCGGCCCCGAGTTCGCACGCGTCTGCGACGAGACCCTCGGCACCGGCGGAGCCCTCCAGCGGCTGCTCGACTGGCGCAAGGGCCAGCAGATCCCCTCCTGGTTCGGCAGATGGCGCGACAAGGAGCAGGTCGCGACCAGCCTCCGCGCCTACGAGCCGCTGGTGTTCCCCGGCCTGCTGCAGACCGAGGCCTACGCCCGCGTGCTGCTGCGCGGCGACGAGGCCGCGGTGGAGGCGCGCCTGGCCCGCCAGACCATCCTCACCCGCGACGACCCCCCGCCCCCGATCTTCCGGTGCGTGATCGACGAGGCGGTCCTGCACCGCCCGATGGGCGGCCCCAAGGTGATGCGGGAACAGCTGGAACGCCTGGTGACGATGACCGGCCCCCGGCTGAGCGTGCAGGTCCTGCCGCACGGCATGCACTCCGGGCTGATGGGCGGATTCGCAATCGCGGCCCTCGACGGGGGAAGCGACGTACTGTATGCGGAGACGGCGGTACGAGGCCTCACCACGAGCGACCATGAGGATGTCGCGGCGGCCGTGGAGCGTTTCGAGGCCATCCGCACCGAGGCGTTGCCGTTGAGCATGTCCATCGATCTCATCCAGAGGGCGGCAGAGGAAAAATGGACCTGAGTAAGGCCAGGTGGACCAGATCGAGTCTCTCCGGCGACAACGGCGGAAACTGCGTCGAGGTCGCGGAGCTCACAGGCGTCACCGCCGGCCCCCGCCACAAGACCGGGCACGCCGAGCTGATCGCCGTGCGCGACTCCAAGGACCCCGACGGCCCGGCGCTGTTCTTCACCCCCGCCGAGTGGGACGCGTTCATCGGCGGGGTGAAGGCCGACGAGTTCGACCGGAGCCGCTGACCCGGCCCGAGCCGCCGGCGGGGGCGTCGGGCGGGAGCGTCGTGATCCGCGGCGCCCCGCGGCAGCTCACAGTGGGCCCCCTCACCGGGACGCCTCACAACGGGATGAGCGTGTCCCTGGCGTGGTCGGCGACGGCGGCGGCGACCACGGTCGCCTCGATCGGCAGCACGTCCATGCACAGCCGCAGCGCGTCGAGCAGCTTGGGGAACGGCACGCGCATCGACAGCGTGCAGTGCGGCACCCACGCCCCCGGCCGGTAGACGTCGAACCCGGTGATCCCCGCCGCGGCCAGCCGCTCGTGCACCGCCGCGTGGTGGGCCAGCAGCTGCGGCGTGGGGACCGGGCCGAGCCAGAGCACCCGGCCGAGGAACTGCCCGACGAAGTCGAAGCGGAGACCGAGCGGGACGGCCACCTCCATGCCCCGCAGCGCCGCGGCCACCGCGGGACCGTCCAGCCGCGGGGCGCTGATCAGCGAGACGTGCGGGCGGTGGCGGCCCTTGAGCAGGTCGCGCATCGACGGGACACCCTCCCGGGCCAGCGCGTCCCACAACGTCCTGATCCGCTTCTCGGCGACCGGATCGAGATAGAGCTCCAGCGCGGCGACCATGGCTGAAGGGTAGCCAGCGCGCGTCCCCGCCCGGGGAGCGGCCCACCCCTGGGGACCCGGGCCCGGGGTTTTCCCTAGGACGTTCCCTGATTCGCATCCCGGGTGGGGCGCTGAGGATGGACGGGTTCCCATGGCCTCACCGGGGAGACAGCCATGACACCGATCACACGCCACATCCCCCTGTTCAGTCTTGAGGGCGTTCCGGACGCCGAGGTCTCCACCCACCCGTTCACCACCGCCGACGGTCTGGGCCTCGACATGCTGCGATTCAGGCGCGGCGAGAGCGACGACGTCGTCCTGGTGATCCACGGGCTGACCACCTCAAGCGACATGTTCATCATGCCCGAGCACGACAACCTCGTCCGCTACCTGCTGGACAACGGGTTCCCCGAGGTGTGGACGCTGGACTACCGGATGAGCAACCGGCATCCGTACAACCGGTCGATGCACCGCTTCACGCTCGACGACATCGCGCTGTACGACCACCCGGCCGCCCTGGAGACGCTCCGCCGCGTGACCGGCGAGCGGCGGGTGCACGTCGTCTGCCACTGCCTCGGCGCGGTCTCGTTCACCATGAGCCTGTTCGGCGGGGCCGTGTCCGGCGTGCGCAGCGTCATCGCCAACAGCGCGGCGCTCACGCCCAGGGTGCCGGCCTGGTCGCGGGCGAAACTGACGTTCGCGCCCACCCTCGTCGAGTACGTGCTGGGCTTGCCCTACCTGGACCCGTCCTGGCACAACGAGCCGCTCCTGTCCCGCGGGCGGATGTTCTCCCAGTTCGTGTCGCTGTTCCACCCCGAGTGCGACGAGCCCGCCTGCCACATGCTCAGCCTCATGTGGGGCACGGGCTGGCCGGCGCTCTACGCCCACGACAAGCTCCACCCGGTCACCCACCGGCGCAGCGGCGACCTCTACGGTCCCACGGGCCTGCACTACTACCGGCACGTCCTGAAGATGGTGCGGGCGGGCAGGGCCGTGAAGTACGACACCCGCAACCCCCGCTACGACGCCCTGCCCCGCGACTATCTGGCCGACGCGGCCTCGATCGACACGCCGATGCTGCTGACCACGGGCGACAGGAACCACGTCTTCGCCGACTCCAACGTCGTGTGCCACGAGCGGCTGCAGGCGGTGGCGCCCGGACGGCACGAGCTGGCCGTCTTCCCGGGCTACGGCCACCAGGACATCTTCATGGGGCAGCACGCCCACCTGGACGTCTTCCCCTACATGATCGACTTCCTCAAGCGGCACATGGGGTGAGCCCGCCATGACTGGACTTGTCTTCCACGAGACGATGAGCGGACCGTTCGCCATGGGAGTGGACACCCCGCAGGAGGGCGAGCGGGTCGGCCGGCGCACCGGATGGCGGCTGCGCCTGCACTCCACCGTGACGATCGGGAACGTGGACCGGTTCGTCGCCGACCCCCAGCACACCGCCGCGCTCTCCGGCGAGATCGAGCTTCCCGGCATCACCCGCCGCATCCCCTTCCGCAACGGCACCTTCCAGCTCTTCGTGCCCTCCCGCGGCGCGGGGCTGCGGCTGATGACCTACGAGGCGGAGTTCGAGCACGCCGGCGCGCGGCACCGCTTCGCCGGGGAGAAGAGGGTGCGCGACGACTTCGGGTTCGACCTCATGCCCGACACCACGACCCTCCACTCGCGGCTGTACCGCAACGGCGACGCCGTCGAGGGCGGCGGCGTCCTGCGGATCGGGCTGGCCGGCCTGGCCAGGATGATCGCGTCCATGCGGGCGCGGGAGGCCGCCTCGCCCGATGAGGCCGCGCGCGCCATGGCGGTGTTCGGGCTGCTGTTCGGCAGGAACCTGCGCGAGGCCTACCTGAGCCGTCCCCAGGCCTGGGCCGAGGCCGCCCGCAGGCGCGCCGTACCGTCCGAGGCGGGGTGGGAGCGGTGAGCGGCAAGCTGGCGCTGGTGCTGTCGGGCGGCGGGGCGCCGGCCGCCTACTTCGGCGCGGGAGTGATCGCCCATCTGGAGGAGCGGGGACTGCTCGACCGGGTGCAGGTGGTGTCCGGGACCTCGGCGGGCGCGTTCAACGCCGCGGCGGTGGCCGTCGGCCTCAAGGCCGAGGAGCTGGCGAGGATGTGGCGGTCGGTCCGGCCGCTCGACTTCGTCGGCCCCCGCTTCGACCTCGGACTGATCAACTGGGGCGCGCTGCTGCGCGGGCCGACCACGGGCCTGACGGACTATCTGCTCAGCACGATCGCCTGGACCTGGTTCGCCGAGACCCGCCAGGCCCGGCGGTGGGTGCTGGACAACCTCGGCCGGCCCAACGACTCCAAGGGCCGCATCCCCGTCCGCGAGGGGATGACGCTGATCGTCTCGGCGGTGAACCTGTCGACGGGGCGGGTCGTCCGCTTCACCAACAACAAGCCGGAGCGCGACCGGGCGCCGGCGTCGGCCGAACGGCCCTACAGCCTGTCGTACGAGTACCTGCAGGAGGATCTCACCGTCGACCATCTGTTCTCCAGCGCCGCCGTACCGCTGCTGTTCCGGCCCGGGATGCACGGCGGCCAGGAGCACGTGGACGCCGGCCTGGTGGCCAACACCCCGCTGTCCCCGGTCTTCGACTACCGGCCCGACGCGGTCGTCGTGGTCTCGGCCTCCGGGGTCAGCTCGGTGCTCGGCTCGCCCACCTCGCTCGGCGCGGCCATCAGCCGGATCGCCGACAACATCGCGCGCTACTCCGTCTACAGCAGCTACGAGCACGCCAAGACGATCAACACGCTCATCGAGCAGGCCCCGCAGGCGGAGCTGGCGAGCGACAAGAAGCAGGTGGACCTGAGGCTCATCGAGCCGGAGGGCACGGAGTTGACGCTCAGCGGCTTCCTCGGGTTCCGGGAGAAGACGGCCGACCGGCTCATCGAGTTCGGCCACGCTCAGGCCGAGCGCGCGCTGAAGGGCTGGCCGGAGGAGCCCTCCAGGTCCGGGAGGGGCTGACCCATGGCGGCCCATCGGGATGACAGGGGTACCGAGCACGTCGACGCCGTGGTCGTCGGCTCCGGCTTCGGCGGGTCCGTCGCCGCCTACCGGCTGGCGCAGGCCGGCCTGTCGGTGGTCGTCCTGGAACGGGGGCGGGCCTACCCTCCGGGCAGCTTCCCCCGCTCGCCCGCCGACATGAAGCGGGCCTTCTGGGATCCCCACGAGGGGCTCCAGGGCCTGTTCGACGTCTGGCGCTTCAACGGTTTCAGCTCGGTGGTCTCCAGCGGGCTGGGCGGCGGATCGCTCATCTACGCGAACGTCCTGCTGCGCAAGGACGAGCGCTGGTTCGTACGCGACGACCCGCTGCCCGGCGGCGGCTACGAGACGTGGCCGATCACCCGCGCCGACCTCGACCCGCACTATGACGCGGTGGAGGCGATGCTCACCCCCTCGCCCTATCCGTTCGAGGAGGCCGCCTACGGCATCACCCCCAAGACGGCCGAGCTGCGCGAGGCGGCCGCCAAGCTCCACCTCAGATTCGAGCTGCCGCCGCTGGCCGTCAGCTTCGCGCCCGCGCCCGGCGCCCCGCCCGGCCTGGGCCTGCCGATCGCCCCGGCGGAGTACGGCAACCTGCACGGCCTGCCGCGCCAGACCTGCCGGTTGTGCGGGGAGTGCGACATCGGCTGCAACGACGGGGCCAAGAACACCCTCGACCACACCTACCTGTCGGCGGCCGCCCACCATGACGCCGACATCCGCACCCGGTGCGAGGTGCGCGGGATCCGCCGCGGGCTCTCCGGCGGGTACGAGGTGAGCTACGTCCACCACGATCCCTCCTACGAGGGGCACAAGGTCGTCCCGGGCACGCTGCCCCAGCGCCACATCACCTGCGACCGGCTCATCCTCGCCGCCGGGACGTACGGGACGACGCTGCTGCTGCTGCGCAGCAGGGCCGAGCTGCCCGGCCTGAGCGACGCGCTCGGGACGCGGTTCTGCGGCAACGGGGACCTGCTGACCTTCCTGCTGCCCGGCCGGGGCGCGGCCCCCGCCCTGATGCGGGCGAGCCGGGGGCCGGTCATCACCATGGCGGTCCGCGTCCCCGACGGCGCCGACGGCGGTGAGGGACGCGGCTACTACGTGCAGGACGGCGGGTACCCGGCCTTCGTGGACTGGCTGGCGGAGTACAGCGGCGGCGGCCGGGTCCGTCTCCTGCTGCGCGCGGCCGACTTCGCGATCAGGTGGCTCTACAGCCAGACCACCCGCTCGGCCGACACGGGGCTGAGCTCGGCGATCTCCGGGCTGCTGTCCGACGGGACGCTGTCGTCGGGGTCGCTGCCCCTGCTCGGCATGGGGCGCGACATCCCCGACGGCGTGATGCGGCTGCGCGAAGGCCGCCTCGACGTGCGGTGGAGCACGCGCACGAGCATGGAGTACTTCCAGCGGGTCCGCACCACCATGCGGGCGATCGCCGACGAACTGGGCGCGTCGTACATCGACAACCCGGTGTGGTTCTCCTGGTTCGTCCGCCGGATCATCACCGTCCACCCGCTGGGCGGGGCGCCCATGGGCGACGGACCGCACGAGGGGGTGTGCGACGCCAACGGGGAGGTCTTCGGCCATCCCGACCTCTACGTCCTGGACGGGGCGGCCATGCCCGGCCCCGTGGGTCCCAACCCCTCCCTGACCATCGCGGCCTTCGCCGACCGGGCGTGCACCCGGATGCTGGAGAGGGTGCCCGCCTGAAAGTCCCCGGAGCCGGCCGGGGGAGCCGCGTGGAAGACCCCGGACATGCCGAACGCCCGTCCCCCGCGTTCAGGGGACGGGCGTCTCGGCGGCCCTCACTTGAGGATCGGCAGTCGCTTGACCAGGGCGGTCTTGCCCCACCGGGCACCCAGGCCCAGGGTGTCGCCGGCCCGGGCCAGGGCCAGGGCGACCAGCACGATGGCGTAGACGATGTGCTCGTCCATGAACGGGTTGGTGACCAGGGGCAGCTCGGCCGCCCACATCATCAGCATCATGGCCGCGCCCGCGCCGGCCGCGATCCGCAGGCCCATGCCCAGGATCAGCGCGGTGCCGATGCCGGCCATGCCGAGCATGAACAGCCAGTCCACCCAGGCCTGACCGGCCAGGGCGCTGAAGAAGCCGCCCAGCGCGTTCTCGCCGGTGCCCTTCAGAAAGCCGGTGGTGGGGCTGCCCCCGTTGACCCAGGCCTTGGCCGCCGGGGTGGCGAACCCGAGACCGAAGGTCTTGTCGAGGAAGGCCCACAGGAACACCCAGCCCAGGGCGATGCGGGCGGCGGCCCAGGCGTAGGCGACGGCGGGGGTACGGCCCCGCGCGGCGGCGGCGGGGGCGGCGGTAGTGGTGACGGCGTGGCCGTTGATCGGCTTGCGTCCCTCGATGACGGCCATGACTGGCTCCTCTTGCTCCGTGCTTTGCGTTCTCTCTCTTACGTCACCCAGTCAATCGGCTGCACCCCCTGTTCCCGCAGAGCCGTACGGCTCAGGCCCGCGGTTCCGAGGTCCCCTCCCGGAAGGACCTTGGTCCCTGTCCCGGGCGTCCCTGCCTCCCGGGCGCGCTTCACCGGGGATGGAGGGGCGCGGGCGGGGTACGTCCCGGCCGCAGGCTCCCAATCGAGAAGTGAGGATCCGATGAGCGAACACGAGCGTTCCCGTACGATGACCGCCCCGCCCGACCTGGTCTTCGACCGGGCCAGCGACGTGGACCGGCTCGACACCTGGCTCCCGCGGGATCTGCACGTGCGATCCGAGGAACTGCCCGCGGTGACCGTGCACGAGGACGCCACCGGCAGGGACGAGCGCGGGCTGTTCCGCGCCCAGCGAGACCAGCTCCGCATGGAGTGGGGCACCCGCGACGACGACCACTACGCGGGGTGGCTGCAGGTCACGAGCATCAGCGACCAGTCGAGCGAGGTGACCGTGCACCTGTCCTTCTTCGACGAGGAGCACGCCCCGCCCGCCGAGGAGGTCGACCACGCCCTGGACAAGAGCCTCGAACGGCTCGCGGAGCAGGTGCGCACCTGACGGGGCGCCCCGCCCGGCGCGGATCCGCCGGGATCGTGCGAGGCCTCGCGCCGGGGATCGCACCGGGCCTTCCCGCCGGGGATCGCGGCCTCCGGAGCACGCGGTCCCCGGCGGGCCGGGTCAGGAGCCCACGGGTTCCGGGACGGCCTCCCGCGGAGCGGTGCGGGGCCGCAGCGCCGCGGCGAGCAGGCCGCCCGTCAGGGTGATGAACGCGATCATCCCGAAGGTTGCGGGCAGCGAGGTCGCGTGGGCGATCCAGCCGGTGGCCGCGGGGGCCAGAAGGCTGGACAGGTAGGTGAACGTGGCGATTCCCGCCACTCCCTGGCCGGGGTCCGCGGTGGCGTTGCCCCCGGCCGCGAAGGCCAGCGGGACGACCACCGCGACGCCCAGGCCGATCAGGACGAAGCCCGCGATCACCAGGGCCGGGGTCCGGCCGAAGGCCACCAGGACGGCGCCGGCCGTGGCGAGCAGGCCGCTGAGCCGGGCGGCCGTGACCGGCCCGAGCCTGCGGACGATCAGGTCGCCGGAGAGCCTGGTGACCGCCATGGACATGGCGAACAGGGCGTAGCCCGCGGCCGCGACGCCGTCGCCGCCGCCGGTGACGTCCTTGATGTAGACGGCGGCCCAGTTCTGGCTGGCGCCCTCGGCGAAGGTCGCGCAGAAGCCGACGGCGCCGATCACGAGGATCGCCCGCGACGGCACGGTGAACCGGGGCGGGGCCTTCTCCCCGGGCTCCGGCCGGGTGTCCAGGAGCCTACGGCTCACCACGGCGCCGAAGGCGAGC
Organism: Paraplanobispora takensis; assembly: GCF_016863195.1. Classification (GTDB taxonomy): domain Bacteria; phylum Actinomycetota; class Actinomycetes; order Streptosporangiales; family Streptosporangiaceae; genus Planobispora; species Planobispora takensis. Next base: position 69,727 of record NZ_BOOK01000052.1, read on the forward strand.
AGCACCAGCGCCGCCACCCCGTGGTGGAGCCGCGCGTCGACGCCCGCCTGGGCGGCGGCCGTCCCGACCCCGGCGGCGACGAGGCCTCCCACACTCCACATCCCGTGGAGACCGGACATGATGGAGCGCTTCAGCCCCCGTTCGACGATCACCCCCTGGGCGTTCATGGTGACGTCGCACATGCCTGCGGCGGCGCCGTACAGCAGGAAGACCGCGCAGAGCCAGCCGAACCCGGGGGCCAGCGAGGGCAGCGCCAGCACCGCGCACCACAGGGCGAGCAGGACCCGGGTGGCCCGGCGACCGCCGTACCGGTGAACCAGGCGGGCCGCCATCGGCATGGCAACGAAGGCTCCCAGAGCCGGGCAGAACAGGGCGAAGCCCAGCATGGCGGGGCTCAGGTCGAGGTGATCCTGCAGCCACGGGATACGGGTCGCCATGCTCCCGGAGACGGCTCCGTGCACCGCGAAGACGGCCGCGACGGCGATCCTGGCACGTTGAAGATCGGTACGCATGATGCTAAAAATTAACAGGCAGGCTTCCTGATGAAAAGGGGATAAATGAGGACCGCGACTCCGCAGATGGCCCGGGCGATCAACGACCGCCTGGCGCTCGACCTGCTGCTGGAGCGCGGCCCGCTGACCGCCCCCCAGCTACGGGCACTGACCGGCCTGTCCCGCCCCACCGTCTCGGACCTGATCGAGCGACTGCGGGTCAACGGGCTGATCGAGGTCGCCGGAGAGAGCGGGGAGGACCGCCGGGGCCCGAACGCCCGCCTTTACGGCATCGTCGCCGACCGCGCCCACGTGGCCGGGATCGACGTGCGCCGCTCCGCCGTCAACGTCACCGTCGCCGACATCACCGGCCGGACCGCCGGCTCGGCCGTACGACCCCTGCGGCCCGGCGACGACCTGGCCGAGCTCATCGTCGCCACGGTCGCCGAGGCGGCCGGGTCCAGGAGCATGCACGCCGTCGTCCTGGGCGCTCCCGGCCTGGTGGACCCGGACGCCGGAGACCTGGTGGCCGACAACGGCGTGCCCGGCTGGAAGCCCAACCTGCTCCAGACCCTGCGCCATCGGATCGACGCCCCGGTCACTCTGGAGAACGAGGTCAACCTCGCCGCCGTCGCCGAGCACCGCGCCGGATCCGCCCGGGGACGTGAGGACTTCGTCCTGCTCTGGCTGGACGACGGGGTCGGCGCCGCGATCACCCTCGACGGGCGGCTGCGGCGCGGCGTCTCCGGCGGCGCGGGCGAGATCGGGTTCCTGCGGCCGGGCGGCACGGCGATCTGCGACATGGTGACGAGCGAGGCCGCCCGCGCTCTGGACCCGGACTCCCTCGCGGCCCTGCTCGCCGAGATCGCCTTCACCCTGGTCGCGGTCCTGGATCCGGGGCTGGTCGTCCTCGGCGGGGGGACCGGGCACTCAGGCGGCGACGCGCTGGCGGCGCGGACCGGCGAGCACCTGGCCGCCCTCTCCCCCGTCCCGGTCCAGGTACGGCCGAGCACGGTCGAGGGCAACGCGATCCTGCGCGGCGCGCTGTTCACCGCCCTGTCCATCGCCCACCGGGACGTCTTCGGCGGCGTCCCCGGATGACCCGGATGACCCGGATGACCCGGATGACGGAGCCCTCCGGCGGCCCGGCGGGGTGAAGGCGGAGTCGTGGTGACCACGGATGGGACGCGGCCGGGGGCGGCGGAGTCCCCGGCCGCTCAATCGGCTCGTTCCCGCTCGGCGGCGGCGTAGGCGGCGTCGAGGCGCTCGAACGGGCCCGGGCCGTCGTGCGGTTTCGGCGGGGCGCCGAGGTGGCGGACGCGGAGCTCGTCCATGAGCTCCTCGACGAACGCCGGACCCTCATCGCGCATGAGCTGCTGCCGGATTCGGAGCTCGGCGCTGCCCGGGCGCCAGTCGAGGCCCCAGTTGCCGAGGGCGTAGATGACCGGCAGCGTCTGGATGCCGGCTTCGGTGAGGCTGAAGCGCGCGCGCTGCCCGCGGGCCGCGGTGCCGCGGGTGAGGAGCCCCGCGTCGATGAGCCGCTTGAGCCGGTCGGAGAGGATGTTCGAGGCGATGCCCTCGATCGACCCGGTGAGCAGCGCGCGGAAGTATCGGCGGTCGCCGAAGATGACGTCGCGCAGCACGAGCAACGACCAGCGATCTCCGAGCACCTCGACGGCGGTGTTGATCGGACACCCGGACCGTGGTTCCACGATTCCTCCTTGACAGGTATTTCGCCCCCGATAATAGTAGTTGCAGAATGCAAGCACTATACGGGAAGAGGAGATGATGGGCCGCTTCGTATATTGGATGAACGTGTCCCTCGACCTGCGGATCGAACAGGTTCCCGGGGACAACGGCGCGGGCGAGTGGCTGCGCATCGGCGAGGAGCTGCACCGCGAGTTCAACGCGCGGGCGCGGGCGCTCGCCCTGATGGTCCAGGGCCGGGTCGTCTACGAGGTCATGGAGGAGTACTGGCCACGGGCGCGCGAGGACACGTCGCTGCCGGACGTCCTGCGTGAGTACGGCGAGATCTGGACCGCCAAGCCCAAGGTGCTCGTCTCCCGCACCCGCCGCAGCGCCGGCCACAACACCCGGATCATCGGCGGCGACGACGCGATCGAGCAGCTCGCCGCGCTCCGGGCCGAAACCGACGGCACGATCGGGGTCGGCGGCGCGGCGCTCGCGACGCAGCTTCTCCGGGCGGGGCTGCTCGACGAGCTGCTGCTCTTCACCCATCCCGCGATCCTCGGCTTCGGCAGGCCGCTGTTCGACGACTACGATCTGCCGATCGACCTCGACCTGCTGGAGCAGCGATCGTTCGAGCGGGGTGTCACGATGCATCGCTACGCCGTCCGGGACGCGAAGGAGGCGGGCTCATGCTGAGGCGGATCGCCGATGGTGTGCTGGTCCACGAGAGCGAGTTCGTGCAGAGCAACGCCGTTGTCGTGCAGGGCCCGGCCGGTCCGCTGCTCATCGACCCGGGGGTGACCGGCTCCGAGATGGACTGCCTCGCCGACGACCTCCGCGAGTTGGGCCGGCCCGTCGTGGCGGGGTTCTCCACGCATCCGGACTGGGATCATCTGCTCTGGCACGCCCGCTTCGGCGAGGCGCCCCGTTACGGCACGGCGCGCTGCGCGGCCACCGTCCGGGATCAGCTGCCGGACGCGGATGCGAAGGCCCGGATCGCCGACCACCTGCTCGAGACGGAAATCGCCGGGCAGGTACCGCTGGACCTGCTCGGCATCATCACCGGCCTGCCCGCCGGGACGGAGCAGATCCCCTGGGACGGCCCCGGAGTCCGGATCATCGAGCATCAGGCGCACGCCCCCGGCCACGCGGCGCTGCTGATCGAGGAACGCGGGGTTCTCGTCGCCGGCGACATGCTCTCCGACGTCCTGATCCCCATGCTCGACATGGACGCCGCCGACCCGATCGAGGACTATCTCACCGCGCTGCGGCTGCTGGAGGGCGCGGCGGGCCACGTCGACGCCTTCGTCCCGGGCCACGGGTCCGTCGGCGGAGCCGACGAGGTACACGCGCGGATCGACCGGGATCGGGCGTACGTGCAGGCCCTGCGCGACGATCAGGTCGTCGACGACCCGCGGATCGGCCCGTCGGCCAAGGAGGGCTGGGACTGGGTGGCCGGCGTGCACGAATATCAGCTCCAGCGTCTCGCCGGAAGGAGCCGACAGTGATCCGAGAACGCCGCCGAATGACGAAAGGGCGCTCTGAAATGACGAAAGGGTGCTCTGACGTGCCATTCCGGGACGCGCCGAACGGCGGGAAAGCGCCCTGACCCGACCGGTTCCCGGCGGGCTCCCGACCGCTTCCCCGCTGATTTCCCGCTGATTTCCCGCCGACTCCCCGCTGGTTTCCGGCGGTTTCCTGACAGGCGGATCCGCCCGCCGACCGGCCGGGAGTCATGAATCTTTCATCCGCCCCCGCTCCCGCCGCTCCTTCGTGAGCTGCGGGTTGTCGTCCCCGCCGCACCCGGCGGCGCGATCTTCGGTTTACTCCCTCAGGGACACCGGCCTACAGTCCGATTCGCGTGAGCGCTTCGCTGCATCCGATCGGTAATCCGTCATTTTCGAAAGGTCGGTCATTCCCGTGCGCAATTGGCGAAGAATCGCTGTCGCCTGTGCGGCCGCCGTCTTGTCGGCACTCACCGCGGTCGTCCTCCTCCCGGGCACGGCCTCGGCTCACGGCGCCATGATGGTGCCCGGCAGCCGGACCTTCTTCTGCTGGCAGGACGGGCTCAGCCCGCAGGGGAACATCGTGCCCATCAACCCCGCCTGCTCGTCCGCCGTGGCCCAGAGCGGGGCCAACTCCCTCTACAACTGGTTCAGCGTGCTGCGCTCCGACGGTGCCGGACGGACCCGGGGCTTCATCCCCGACGGGCAGCTGTGCAGCGGCGGCAACCCCAACTTCAGCGGGTACGACCTCGCGCACGCCGACTGGCCGAGGACCCACCTGACCTCCGGGGCGCAGATCCAGTTCCGGTACAACAAGTGGGCCGCCCACCCGGGCTGGTTCTATCTCTACGTCACCAAGGACGGCTGGAACCCCGACCGGCCGCTCACCTGGGACGACCTTGAGGAACAGCCCTTCCACACCGCCGACCACCCGCAGAGCGTCGGCTCGCCGGGCACCAACGACGCCCACTACTACTGGAACGCCACCCTGCCCTCGGGCAAGTCCGGCCGCCACATCATCTACTCGGTGTGGAAGCGCTCCGACAGCGCCGAGACCTTCTACAACTGCTCCGACGTCGTCTTCGACGGCGGCAACGGCGAGGTGACCGGCGTCGGCCGTCCGGGCCCGACCCCGACCGTCACGCCCACGGTGACGCCCACTGTGACCCCCACGGTCACGCCCACCGGTGAGCCGGGCGCCTGCACCGCCACCTACCGGACCGTCAACTCCTGGTCGGGCGGCTTCCAGGCCGAGGTCACCGTGAGCAACCCCGGATCCTCCGGCATCAACGGCTGGACCGTGAAGTGGGCGCTCGACAGCGGCAGCTCCATCAACAGCCTATGGAACGGGACCCATACCGTCTCCGGATCCACCGTCACAGCCAAGAACGCCGACTGGAACCGGAGCATCCCCGCACGCGGCTCCACCACCTTCGGGTTCACCGCCAACGGAACCAGCGGCTCTCCCACATTGACCTGTACCAGTCCCTGACGCCCCGGCCCGTACCGGCCACTGACGACCTGACCCGTACCACTCCCTGACGACCCGCGGGGCCCGGTCCGCCCGGACCGGGCCCCCTTCCCCGAGGAGGGCCCGCCGTGCCGCAAGGCAGGACCACGACGCTGCTGGGCGCCGCGTCCCTGGCCGCCGCGGTGGCCCTGGTCGCGGCGGCCTGTCTCGGCGAGACCCCGCCGAGGCCGCACGCCGCCGGGCACGGGCCCTCCTCCGCCCTCGTTCCCGGGGCCTCCCCCGCCTTTGTCTCCGGGAGCTCCGCTCCCCCTCCCGAGAGCTCCTCCGCTTCCCCTCCCGGGGCCTCCCCCGCGGCCTCCCCGCACTCCACGACCGCGTCCGCCGGGTGTACGGCCACGCTGACCCTCGTCGAGTCCTGGCCGGGCGGCTACCGGGGCACCGCGACGATCAGCAACCGGACCGGCACCCCGATGCGCGACTGGTACATCCAGTGGCTGCTTCCACAGGGCGTGACCATCACCCAGGCCTGGAAGGGCACGCACATGCAGAGCGGCCCGATCGCCATGATCCACGCTCCGGCCGCCGACCCCGTCCTGGCCCCCGGCGCCACCGTCTCCGGCATCGGGTTCGTCGGCGCCGCCGCCACGCCGCCGGCCTTCACCGACATCACCTGCGGCTGACCTCGCCCGCGCCCGCCGTACCCCCTCCGAAGGGTGGGCATCTTCCACCCCGAAACCCGGAAAAGGCGGAGGGTGTCCACCTCACACCGGGCGCGGATGGATTGTTACCGTGCTGCTCGTGCGCTTCATCGACGCCCTGTCCGCCGCCCTGCCGCCGAGCCGGATCGTCCTCGACCCCGACGTCATGGCCGCCCACTCCCGCGACCAGGCCGCCTGGGCGCCGCAGGGCCGGGCCGTCGCCCTGGTCAGGCCCGAGAGCGCCGAGCAGGTGCGGGCGGCCGTTGCGGTCTGCGCCGAGCACCGGGTGCCGATCGTGCCGCGCGGCGCGGGCACGGGCCTGTCCGGCGGCGCGAACGCCGTGGACGGCTGCGTCCTGCTGGCGCTGGACGGCATGGACCGCATTCTGGAGATCGACCGGGACGAGCAGCTCGCCGTCGTGCAGCCCGGCGTGGTCAACGACCGCCTGCGGGCGGCGGTCGCCGAGCACGGCCTGTGGTACCCGCCCGACCCGGCCAGCTCGCCGTGGTCCACGATCGGCGGCAACGCGGCCACCAACGCCGGCGGCGTCTGCTGCGTGAAGTACGGCGTGACCCGCGACTACGTCCTCGGCCTGCAGGTGGTCACCGGCACCGGCGAGCTGGTCAGGCTCGGCCGCCGGACCAGGAAGGGCGTGGCCGGCTACGACCTGGCCGGGCTGTTCGTCGGGTCCGAGGGCACGCTGGGCGTGATCACGGAGATCACCGTCCGACTGCTGCGGCCGCCGCGCGACACGCCGAGGACGATCGTGGGCGCGTTCGACTCGCTGGTCGGGGCGGGCAGGGCGGTCGCGGCCACGGCGGCCGCCGGCATCACGCCGAGCGCCCTGGAACTGGTCGACCGCTACTGCCTGCGCGCGGTGGACGACTGGAAGAACATGGGCCTGACCGACCTCGGCGACGTCCTGCTGCTCGGCCGGATCGACACCGGCGACGAGCTGGAGGCCGCCGCGCTGCAGGGGTGCTTCGACGCGGCGGGCGCCGTGTGGAGCACCCGCTCGACCGACGCCGAGGAGGCCGAGGCGCTGTTCTCCGCCCGCAGGCTCGCCTACCCCGCGCTGGAACGGCTCGGGCCGGTGCTGACCGAGGATGTGTGCGTGCCGCGCGGGCTGGTGCCGGAGATGCTCGCCCGCATCGAGCGGCACGCGGAGGCCCACGGCGTGCACATCGCCAACATCGCCCACGCGGGCGACGGCAACCTGCACCCGCTGATCGTCGTCCCGGCCGGGGACGACGAGGCGCGCGCCCGGGCGCAGCGGGCGTTCGAGGCGATCCTCGACGACGCGATCGCCCTGGGCGGCACCGTCACCGGCGAGCACGGCGTGGGCCTGCTGAAGAAGCGGGGTATGCACGCCGAGGTGGGCGAGGACGTGCTGGCGCTGCACCGCGCGATCAAGTCGGCCCTGGACCCGGCCGGGATCTTCAACCCTGGAAAGATCATCTAAGGAGGACGCAGGCATGCCGAGGATCACCAGCGGCGACGGGGTGGAACTGCACTATCTCGACGAGGGGTCCGGGCCCGTCACGGTGCTCGTGCACGGGTACGGCGCGCCCGCCGCGGGCTGGGCCCCGCAGCAGAGCGCCCTGGTCGCGGCGGGCCGGCGGGTGCTGGCCTTCGACCGGCGCTCGCACGGCGAGTCCGGCAACCCCGCGTACGGCCGGCGGATGGCCCGCCACGGCGCCGACCTGGCGGAGTTCCTCGACGCGCTGGACGTACGGGACGCGCTGCTGGTCGGGGCCTCCATGGGCGCCAACGTGATCTGGGCGTACATCGACCTGTTCGGCACCGGCCGGGTACGCGGTGTCGTCAGCGTGGACCAGACCCCCAAGATGATCAACACCGGCGACTGGTCCCACGGCTTCTACGGCCTGACCCCGCAGAACGCCGGCACCTTCTTCGACCACGGGATCCCCGCCACCGGCCGGGGCAACCCGCCCTACACCGAGGAGATCGCCGCACTGGTCGCGGCCTCCCCCGGCCCCGCCCCGGAGACCCGGCCGCTCCTGCGCGACCACGCCTTCCAGGACTGGCGGGACGTGGTGGAGCGGGCGGAGGTCCCCATCCTCTTCCTGGCCGGACGCGACAGCCAGTTCTGGCCGTGCGGGCACGCGAGCGCCGCGGCCGCGCTCAACCCGAAGGCCACCGCGACGGTGATCGACGACTGCGGCCACGTGGTCACATCAGACCAGCCCGAACGGCTGAGCGAGGAACTGGTGGCCTTCGCCAGGTGACCGGTCACGACCCCGGCGGCCGGGACCGGAGCGGGCCCGCCGTGCCCGGCGACCGGGACCGGAACCGGCACGGCCCCGGCGGCCGAGAGCGGAACGGGCCCGCCGTACCGGGACACGAGACCGATCGCCGTGGCCCGGGCGCGTCTGCCATGGCCGGAGGCGGGGCCGGTCACCGTGGCGGGGTGGGCGATCCGGCGCCTTCCGCGGCCGAACTGGCCGTGCTCAACGACCTCGGCAGCCGCCTCACCTCCATCCACGCACCCGACGAGGTGCTGCGCAGGGTGGCGGTGGAGACCCGGCGGCTGCTCGGCGTGGACGTGGCCTACATCATGCTGGCCCGCGCCGACGGCGTGCTCCGCATCGAGGTCGCCGAGGGCACCCTCGGCAACGCCCTGGACGGCATCGAGGTGCCTCGGGGCGTCGGCCTGGGCGGCCTGATCATGCAGACCGGCGAGCCACGATGGAGCGCCGACTACCTGACCGACGGCGAGCTCGAGCATGCGCGCGCGATCGACGCGGCGGCGGCCGGCGAGCGGCTCGGCGGGATCATCGGGGTGCCGTTGCGGGTGGCCGGGCGGGCGATCGGGGTGCTGTTCGCCGCCGCCCGGGGACCGAGGCCGTTCGCCGACCGCGAGGTGGTGCTGCTGTCGTCGCTCGCCACGCACGCGGCGGTGGCCATCCACAACGCCCGGCTGTTCGAGCGCTACCAGCGGGCCACCGACGCGCTGAGCCGATCGGTGGACCTGCACGAGCGCCTGGTCCGCATCGCCACGGGCGGCGGCGGCCCGGCCGAGATCGTCACGGCGCTGGCGGATGCCCTGGGAGCCGAGGTCGTCTTCCTGCCCACGGCCCGCCACGACGGGAGAACCGGTCGTGCGGAACGGCACGGCGGACAGGCCGTGCCTGCGGATCCACGCGGGCAGGCCGTGCCTCCGGTTTCACGCGGGCAGGCCGTACCGTCACCTCCGCACGAGCGGGCCGTGCCTTCGGCTTCATACGAGCAGGTTTCACGTGGGCAGACCGTACATCCGGTCCCGCGTGGGCGAGCCGTACCGGTGCTCGTGGGCGAGGAACCGGTCGGCGAGCTGGTGGTCAGCGGCGCCGATCCCCCCGCCCACCTGGTGGAGACGGGCGCGACCGTGCTGGCGCTGGCCATCGCCACCGAACGGGCGGTGGCCGAGGCCGAGCGACGGGCCCGGGGCGAGCTGGTCGCGGCCCTGTTCGGCGGGCGGCTGGACGAGGCGACGGCCCGGCGCAGGGCCGCGCTGGCCGGAGTGGACCTGGACCACACCGGTTGCGTCGCGGTCCTGTCCCCTCCGGCTCCGGAGGTTGCCGAGCGCCTGTGCCGTGACGGCGGCTGGGCGGCCGAGCACGACGGCCACTCGGTGGTGCTGCTGCCCGCGCACGACGCCGTGGTCGTCCGCGCCCGTCTGCTCGCCCTCGCCCCCGGCATCCCGGCCGCGGCCGTCGCACCCGCCACCGGGCGCGCGGGAGGCGGGCACGCAAGCGGTGACGAGCACGCGGACAGGCACGCGGAAGACGACGGCCATGCAGACAGCCGGCACGCAGGTGGCGGGCATGCGGGCGGCGGTCCGGCGGGGGTACGGCGGGCCTATGAAGAAGCGGTGGGCTGCGTGGCGCTGCTGCGGGCGCTCGGCCGGAGCGGCTGCGCGCTCCCCGACGAGCTGGGCGTCTACCGCGTACTGCTCCGCCAGGCCGGGTCGGGCGAGCTGGAACGCTTCGTCACGGCTACGGTCGGCCCGCTGCTCGCCCACCGCAGATCCGGGGATCTGGTGACGACGGCCGAGACCTATCTGGACCGCTTCCGCCATCACGCCCACACCTGCGCGGCGCTGCACATCCACCCCAACACCCTGTACAAGCGCCTGCGCCGCGTCACCGAACTCCTCGGCCCCGGCTGGGACGGCCCCGGCCGCGCGCTGGAGACCCGTCTGGCCCTGCGCCTGCACCGGCTCGGCAGGGCGCCCGGGTCAACCGGTTGAACCGCGAGAACGGCAGCTGCTAGGAACTGATCGGTCGTACAGGCCGCTACCGATCGGAGCACGTGAATGCTCACTGGGAAACTCGTACGGCTGCGGGCCATGGAGCCGTCGGAAGCCGAGACGCTGTGGCGCTGGAACAACGATCCGGAGGTCGTGCGCTGGATGGGCGAGGGCTATCCGGAATCCCTGGCCCAGATCACCGAGCGGTGCGAGGATCGCAACCGCAATTCCTACGACAATGTCCTCCTCGGGATCGAGACCCTCGACGAGGGACGGCTGATCGGGATCGTCCGGCTGGGCGACACCGAGCCGGAGATCGGCAGCGCCGAACTCGACATCTACATCGGTGAGAAAGACTGCTGGGGCAAGGGCTACGGCACCGACGCCACCCGGGAGATCTGCCGCTACGGCTTCGACAGGATGCGGCTGCACTCGATCGAGCTGTGGGTCGTCGCCGAGAACGAGGCGGCGATCCGGGTCTACGAGAAGGTCGGCTTCTCCAGGGACGGCAGGCGCCGCGACGCGTTCCGCCGTGACGGGAAATGGCACGACATGATTCTCATGACCATGCTGGAGGGCGAGCTGGCCGGTTAGCCCGTTCTCCGGGAAGGCCACCGGAAAACGTGTTGCGCCGGGACGCCCCGGCGCGACACGATCGGTTCACGGAATACCGATGGAAGGACGAAGAATGCGGACTCGACGCCGAATGAGCATGCCCGGGCAGGCTCGCATGTGACGATTGGCGACGTCCCATGCGAGCCGTCCCGGACATGTTCCCGGGGCGGCTCTTCGCATTCCCGGCGGGTGGGGGCGCTGGCGTGCCCGGCGGTTTCATAAGCCGCTTCAGGTGGGTTCGATTCCCACACCCGCCACGGCCCGGTTCCTTTCCCCAGATTTCCCCGGATTTTCCCGAGGACATCCCCGGAGACTTTCCCCGGCTTTCTCCGGGACTTCCTCCGAGGTTTTCTCCGGGCCCGGCCCTCGTGGCGCAGAGGAGAGCGCGCCTGCTTGCGGAGCAGGAGGACGCTGGTTCGAATCCAGCCGAGGGCACCGAGAAACACCAGATAGAAGGCCACTCCCTGAGCACGGGAGCGGCCTTCCTGGTCTTCTGCGTGACTAATACTCCAGCCGCACATTGCGATGTGAGCTGGTACCCGGTCCACTCAGGCCGCTCATGCGCATCACGGCAGGCGCATACGAGTGCAGACGAGTAGGAACGAGTGTGCTCGTAGCCGGATGACAAGCAGACGGCCACCGCTGTGATCATTCAGGTGTGATGGAACTGAAGATCATGCGGTGGCCGCGTTGGCCAGCGTAGAGCACCTGAGCGCTGATCGGCTGCGGCGCGGTCTGGATGACCTGTTCGCCCAGGTGGCGGGCCGGTTCAAGCGGCGGGAGGTACGGCTACGCGCCCGCGCCTGCCTCGGCGGGCTGTTGTCCGGGTTGGAGCGCAAGACCGGCTGGTCGCTGGCCGAGCACGCCGGAGAGGCCACGCCCGACGGCATGCAACGGCTGATGACGAGTGCCCGATGGGACGTCGGCGGGGTCCGCGACGACCTGCGCAGCTACGTCATCGACCGCCTGGGCGACGCCGATGGGGTGCTGGTCGACGACGACACCGGCTTCGAGAAGAAGGGCCTCTGCTCGGCCGGGGTGCAGCGGCAGTACACCGGCACCGTCGGCAAAATCACCAACTGCCAGATCGGGGTGTTCCTCGGTTACGCCACCGTGCGGGGCCGCGCTCTGGTGGACCGGGAACTGTATCTGCCGCGCACGTCCTGGGTCGCTGATGCCGATCGGTGCGCCGCGGCGAAAGTCCCGGCGGCAACGCCGTTCGCCACCAAGCCGCAGTTGCTGCAGGCGATGATCGGCCGGGCAATCACCGCGGGGGTGCCGTTCGCGTGGGTGACGGCCGATGAGGCCTACGGCGACAACGGACCGCTGCGCCGCTTCCTGGAAGCTCAGCGGCTCGGCTACGTGCTGGCGGTGGCCCGCGACCATCAGATCATCACCGGCGCGGGCAAGGTCCGCGCTGACGCCGTCATCACGAAGATCCCCAAGAATGCCTGGCAGCGCCACTCGGCCGGCCCCGGAGCCAAGGGAGAGCGGCGCTATGACTGGGCGCTGATCGCCACCACCAGCCCGGCCCACCGGCTGTTGGTCCGCCGCTCGGTCTCCAGGCCGTCGGAGCTGGCTTTCTATCTGTGTCACAGCCTCGCTCCGGTCCCGCTGATGCGGCTGGTGGCCGTGGCCGGGATGCGCTGGACGATCGAGGAGTGCTTCCAGACCGGCAAGAACGAGGTCGGCCTGGACCATTACCAGGTCCGGCTCTATCCGGCCTGGTATCGCTACATCACCCTGTCCATGCTCGCGCTGGCGTTCCTCGCGGTCGCCCGCGCCGATCTGCTGGACGAGCACGACCAGGCACCCGGCGCACCACACAACGGGACCGCAGAGATCGCGGTGTCCGCCAACGAGATCCGCCGCCTGTTCGCGGCGCTGACCCGGCCACCGTTCGATGAGCAACGCATCCGCCACTGGTCGGCATGGCGGCTACGCCATCAGGGCCGCGCTCGACGATCCCACTACCAGCGACAACGACTCAAAGATCGATAAGTGCGGCTGGAGTACT
>NZ_BOOK01000053.1 GCF_016863195.1 Paraplanobispora takensis
GGGGGACGACGGCACGAAGGGCGGGTTGTGGTGCTCGCCGGTCGCGAAGACGTCGAGACCGACCTCCTCCGCCTTGAGCGCGATGGCGACCATCGCCTTGATCCGCTCGTGCTCGGTCGGCGCCCTCCCCGTGGTGGGGTCCATGGTGACGTCGCCCACGGAGAAGATTCCGAACTGCATCGTGCTCACCGTCCCACTGCCGTTTAAAATTCAACTATCTAAGCATCGCGGCAGCCGATCCTATTCCCGCCCCGGACCCCGGTGACCGGGCGGCGCCGGGCCTCAGGCCGGGGGCCGCTCCCGAGCGGTGCGGCCGATCTCCAGTTCGTCGAGGAGGTCCCGGGTCGCGGCGGCGACGGCCTCCACGGCCCGCTCGAAGGCGGCGGCGTTGCGCGCCGACGGGGCGCGGAAACCGGAGATCTTGCGGACGTACTGCAGCGCGGCGGCCCGCACGTCCTGCTCGGTCACGTCACTGGAGTAGGGCTCGCGAAGGGTCTTGATGCTTCGGCACATGCCAGGACCGTACGACATTCGTTCTCTGGCCGGGGGGCGTCCGGGCCGTCATAATCCTGGGAACAGATTTCTGCCCACGGCAGGAGGTGTCGATGGACTCCTCGGACGGCAGGGTCCTGATCCTCATCGTGGTCGCGACGGTGGTGTTCTTCATCGGCCGGCGCTATCAGCGGACGGTGGACGCCTGGGGAGGGCGCGGCAAGGCGGTCAAGGCCGCCGCGGACGCGAAGGACAAGATCCCCGCCGCCAAGGCCGCGGCGTGGGCGGCGATCCGCGGCATGGTCGGGGCCGGGCTGGTGGTGCTGATCCTGTTCGCCATCGTCGCCAACGCCATCCGGTACGGCTGAGCCCCACCGCCGCACCAGGGCATGGCCGCCGGGTCATAGGGCCCAGCCGACGGGCTCGACGATCTCCACGACCACGCAGGACAGGGCGATGCCCACACCGTTGCCGAGCAGCAGCACGTGATCGCCCGGCCCGACGGCTCCTGTCTCGAGGAGGTGGGCGAGTCCCGCGATCTGATCGTTGACCCCGAGGTGACCGACGCCGCGCCCGAACTCCAGCACCCCCCGCGAGGGGTCGATGCCCAGCGGTTCCAGCACGCTTTTGACATAGGCCTCGCCGCCGGAGAAGACGTGCGTGGCACGAGCCACATCCTGCGGGCCGATCCCCGCTTCGGCCAGAGCGCGCCGCGCCACCTCGGCGCGCGCCAGCGCCAGCCGCTCCTTGGCCCGGTCGAACTCCGCGGGGCGGCGGGCGGCGAACTCGGCGATCCGCGCCCCGATCGCCATGGGCCGGCCCACCGTGCATCCGGGCGGGAACAGCGGCATGTCCCCCCGGTACATCTCCTCCATGTCCGGGAGCGAGGCGGAGACGACCGCCCGCAGCCGGGCGAACCCGCCGCGTCGCGACAGCACGACGGCCGTGCCGGCGTCGCCGAAGATCGTGCCGCGGTTGGTGGCCGCCCCCTCGGCGTAGCGCCAGCGATCGACGAGCGGCGCGCCGAAGTTGTCCGCCCCGGTGATGAGGGCGGCGGTATGGTCCCCGCCGCCCGCGGTGAGGTAGCACGCGGCCAGCTCCATCGCGCCGAGCATCCCGTTGCAGGTCTGACGGATCTCGAAGGCGGGGACGTGGCCGCCGATGGTGTGGCGCTGCACGTAGTGGTGCGGCGACCAGCCGTCGGGGCCCTGGTGGTAGAAGGTCGCGTGCAGGAGCAGACCGACCTCGGACGCGTCGTGGCCCGAGCGGGCCAGCGCCTGCCTGCCGGCGCGCACGGCCATGTCCGGTGCCGGCGTCCGGCCGGCCACCGCGGCGCCGGACCATCCTGCGCGCATGTGCTCCTCGCGGCCGTACATGCCGAGTTCCACGGCCTTCGCCGCGCTGAACGACTCCGGGATGTAGGTGCCGATTCCGGCGATGTGGATGCCCTCCACCTTCATTCTCGACCTCGCTTACCGAGCGGTGGCCGGTCGTCGGAACCGGACGTCCCCGCGGTGGGATTCCCCGCGACGGCGGCCCGCCGCGGCCCGAATCCTGGCCCCTCGGACACCGGCCGCACATCTTCTGGAATGCGGTGCCGGCGTCCCCGGTGAACGCCGGGCCCCTGACCGCCTTGGGGTCCTTTAACGCGCGACCGTATCCGCGGTTGACAGAGGACTGAAAATGCCGGCTTTTTTCCGCCCGCAGTGCCTCCCGCATAGAGCCTGATCAGAGGGGACGCCGCCCGCGGGCGAATGTTCCGACAGCCGTTTCGGGATCGATCCATAGCACCGAAATATGGGCGGAGAGCAATGCAGAAGATGTCTGGAGATCACGCCGGTAACAGGATTCATGAACCTTTCCGAAATGGGGGCTGGAACCTGTGACACTTCTGACCGCATCCGAGGCTCACTACGGAGTCCTGGCGGAGGAGCGACCGGCCGACGGTCTGCTCCGGGACGTCGATCTGCTGACCGGGACCTGGTCCGCCACGCTCGCCGTGGACTCCGACGATCCCTACTTCTTCGACCATCCCCTCGATCACCTGCCCGGTATGGTCCTCGTCTGCGGTCTGCTGGACCTGCTGCGCGCCACCGGCACCGGGCACCCCGAGCGGCCGGGACACCGGATGCGCATGTCGCTGGACCTGCCGGCGTTCTGCGAGCTGGAGACGCCGGTCCACCTCGAAGCGAGCCGGCTCCCTTCCGACGACACCACCGGGCTTTCCGGCACGACACGGGTGGTCATGAGTGCCCGCCAGGGCGGCCAGGTCGTCTGCGGGGCGCAGGCCGCCTTCCGCCCGGCGACGCCCCTCGACGCGCCCGGCGCCCCTGCCGGGGCCCGCCACTCCGCATCGACCCGTCGCTCCGAACCTGCCCGCCTGGAACTGGTCCACCGGCACCGCCCGGAGAACGTCCTGATCGGCGGCATGGTGCCGCACGGTACGACGCGGATCGCAGAGGTACGCCGTCCGCCGGACGGCCATCTGCTCGCCCCGGCACCGGGCGCGCCGCCCCGTGCGGAACTGATCATCGACGCGGCCCGGCAGTTCGGCACCATGATCTGCCACGTCGAGCATGCCGTACCGGAGGACACCCGGTTGATCCTGCTGGCCGTCGAGGCCGACCTGCCGTGCGAGCTCCCCTGGGACCTGCGGCTCGGGTGGACGCCGACCGCCCCGCGGCGTGGACGCTCCCGCATGAGAATCGAGGTCCTCGCCGGCGACCCGGGCGCCGAGCCGCTCGGCGCCGTCACGCTCGACTACTACGCCGCCTCGCCGACGATCTACCGCAGGCTGCGCCACGCGGGAAGGACGGCATGAGCGCCGGAAGATCCGGGGGCCTGGTGAGCCTGCTGACCCGTGTGCTGTTCGTCGCCGCCGTCACCGCGTTGGCGGTGCGCGCCGTCGGATACCTGACCCACGCCGACGAGGGCGCGAACCTCGTCTCCGGACTCCTCATCGCCGGCTACCTGGCCTGGGTGAGCATCGAGATCCCGGTCACCTTCCGTAAACCGTCGCAGCCCGTCGCCGAGAGCCGCACCCTGGCCGCGTACGCCTCCTCGCGCATGCTGCTGGTGCTCGCGGCCGTGGTGCCGCCGGCTCCCTGGGACGACATCTCCTATCTGATGGCACCGCCGATCGTTCTGTTCCTGGCCGGCATCGTGTTGCGCACGGTCGCGATCCGGGCGCTGGGCGCGCTCTACACCCATCACGTCCTGCGCCGCGACGAGCACCCGCTGGTCACCACCGGCCCGTACCGGTTCCTGAGGCACCCGGCCTACGCCGGCATGCTCCTGGCCAACATCGGCTTCGTCCTCTACTTCCACCAGGCGTTCGGCGTCGCGGCGCTGCTGCTGCTGGCCGGAGTCCTGGTCTGGCGGATCCGCACCGAAGAGCGGGTGCTGTGGTCGGTTCCCGGATACCCGAAGTTCGCCGCCGGGCGCGCGCGCCTGCTGATGGGAGTGTGGTGATGACCGCGCTCATCCGATCCGGTGACGCCCGGCTCACCGACGCGACCGTGACCGGGCACAAGTTCGCCCGCCAGGAGCTGCTGCGCCGGGCCGGTTTCCGGGTGCCCGAGTTCTTCTGCGTGCCGGTCGCCGCGTTCGACGCCGTGGCCCGCGACCTGCTGCCTCCCGCCCCGGACCCCGGAGGCGAGGCCGAGCTGGCGGCCTGGGCGGCGGACGCGGCGACCCGGCTGTCGTCCGCCGTGCCGCCGGGCCCGCTCGCGGCCGAACTGCACGAGGCGGCCACCGCCCTCGCCGGTGAGCACGGCCTGCTCGCGGTACGGGCCTGCGTGGTGGCCGACGCGGATGGAGTCGGCGAGGACGGCGTCTCCGACGCGTTCGCCGGGATGACCGAGTCCTACCTGTATGTGCGTCCCGAGGACGTGTCCAGGCGGGTCGTCCAGTGCTGGGCCTCGGGATTCACCCCGCAGTCGATCCTGTACCGGGTACGCAGGGGACTGTCGGTCGGCTCGGTCCGGCTGGCGGTCGGAGTCCAGGTGATGGTCCCCGGGGTGCGGTCGTTCGTGGCGTTCAGCCGCGATCCCCGCACCGGCGAGGCCGCCTGTGTCATCGCGGCGGCGCACGGCATCGGTGAGGGCGTCGTCCAGGAACGTGCCGACGTCGACCACTTCTTCGTGGACACGGCTTCCGGCCGGATCAAGTCCGAGGTGGTCGTCAAGCGGGTGATGATGACCGGGGGCGACGGGGACGAGGGGCCGGCGCCGCGTCCGGTGCCCGCCGAGCAGGCCGAGCAGCCCGTGCTCACCGACGGCGAGGTGCGCCGGGTGAGCGATCTCGCGACGGAGGTCGAGGCCTTCTTCGGGTTGCCGCAGGACATCGAGGGCACGATCACGCCCGACGGCGCCGTCCACCTGGTGCAGGCTCGCCCCGTGGTGTTCGCCGACCGCCCGGAGGGGCCGGCGGTGCGCTGGAGCAACCACAACATCACCGAGAGCTTCCCGGGTCTTTCGGGCGCGCTGACGTACTCGCAGGCGCGCGCCTTCTACCGGCTGATCTTCCGTGACCTCTACCGGCGGATGGGAGTGCCCGACCGCCGGCTCCGGGCGCTGGAGCACCACCTCAACCGCATGGTGGGACTGGTCGACGGCCGCGTCTACTACCGGTTGGACGCCTGGCTCGCCCTGCACGGGCAGATCCCCGGCTTCCCGCTGGTGCGCCGGTGGTGGGAGCGCTCGATGGGAATCGGCGGCGACCATCGTCCCTCCGCATCGGACAAGATCCGCGCGCTCTTCTCCGTGCCGGGTCTGGTGGCGCGCGCGGCCCGGCGGCCAGGAGAGGCCCGGGACTTCCTGCGCTGGTGGGACCGGGTGGTCGATCAGAGCACGGGGATGGACGAGTGGACGCCCGAGCGCCTCATCGCCTTCTACCGGTGGCTGTGGGCCGAGGCGGGCCGGCGATGGGGCGTCACCCTCGTCAACAGCTTCTTCCTCCTGGTGTGGACCACACTGACCTCGGCGGCGCTGCGCCGCTGGGTCACCGACGACGAGCAGCGGCTGCTGGGCGGCCTGCTGACGGGCGGGAGGGAGAACCGGTCGCTGCTCGGGGTGCGCTCCGCCATCGCGCTCGCCGAGCTGGTCTGCGGGCGCCCTGAGCTGGCCGGGCGGATTCGGAGCTGTGACGGGGAGGGCGACTCCGCCGAGAAGATCTGGGCCGACGTCGTCTCCGGCCGCTACGGAGCGGAGATCGCCCGGGCCGCCGCCACCCACCTGCACCGGTACGGTGACCGGGCCCTGCACGACCTGAAGCTGGAGGAACCCTCACCCCGCCAGCGGCCAAGCATGATCATCGAAATGATCAAACCCATGGTCCACGGCGGTCTGACCGTGGCCGGCAGCCGCGCCAAGGAGCTCGCCGCCCGTGCCGAGGCGGAGCGGGAACTGCGCGAGCGCTGCCCGGGCACCGTCCGCCTCCTGGTGGTCCGTGCCCTCGTCACCGGGCTGCGCCGGGCGGTCAAGACCCGTGAGGACACCCGGTACTGCCGCAGCCAGCTGTTCGGGCTGACCCGTCAGGTGATGTGGCGGCTCGGCGACCTGCTCGCCGAGGCGGGCAGACTCGACCGCGGCCGCGATGTCGTGGACCTCACCGTCGAGGAGGTGCTCGGCGCCTACGACGGCACGCTGGTCGACGCCGACCTGCGGTCCCTGGTCCGCGCTCGCCGCGAGGAGCGGAGCGCGGCGGCGGAGCGCCCGGATCCCGGCGTCGAGCTGACCACGCCGCTCAACCGGCCCATGCCGGGAGGCCCGCTGTACGCCGGCGGCCCGGCCGGTGCGCGTCCCGGCCCGCCCGCGCCGGAGCCGGCCACGGTGGCCGGCGACCTTCAGGGGCTGCCCTCCAGCAACGGCGTGGTGCGCGGTGAAGCCCGTGTCGTCCTCGACCCCTCCGTATCACCCGAATCATGCCGTGACCGGATTATCGTGGCGAAGGAGACCGACCCCGGATGGCTGTTCCTCATGATGGCGGCGCGTGGAATGGTGGTGGAGCGGGGCACGTTGCTGTCCCACACCGCGATCACCGGACGACTGCTCGGCATCCCGACCGTCGTCTCCGTCCCGGGGGCGACCACGCTGATCAAGGACGGGGCCCTCGTCGAGGTCGACGGGGCCGAGGGGAGGGTGCGCGTCCTGACCGCCGCGGAGACCTCCTGACGACCCGCCTGCTCCGCTACGTCGCCGGCAGTTACCCGCCCAAAGCGTACGTTCCGTACGCGCTGGCGTGGGCGGTCGGCGCGCCGGCGGCCTGCGCGCTGACCGACCCCCGGATCTCCGGATGGCTGCCCGACGCGGGGACCGCGGTGAGCGCCGTGACCCTTGTCGTCGTCCTGCTGATGATGCGGGCCCTGGACGACATCCGCGACCTGGACTACGACCGGGAGCACAACCCCGACCGGCCGCTCGCCAGAGGCGTCGTCGGCGTCCGCGACCTGACCGTCATGGTCGCCGCCGGAACCGTGCTCGTGCTCGCGATCAACGCGTGGCGCTGGCCGGTCATGTGCGTGCTGGCAGGTCAGCTCGCGTATGCGTACCTGGTGCTGTGGGCCGACCGCCGGCTCGGATGGCCGCGCGGCGACGCGCTCGTGGCGGGCTTCCTGGTGAACCTCCCCGTCCAGCTCATGATCAACGCTTTCCTGTACGCCGGCCTGCTGTACTCGGCCGGGCTCGCCCCGGTCTGGCCGGGCGCGATCGGGATCGCCGTGGCCGCACTGGCGTTCCTGCACGTGGAGTTCGCCCGGAAGACGACCCGGCGGCCCCGTCCGGGCGAGCGCACCTACGTCACCCTGTTCGGCCCGACGGGAACCGCCGCGCTGGCCGTGGCCTGCGCGCTGGCCTCGGTCGCGGTCCTGGTCGTCTCGGTCACCGCCGGAGGCGGTGAGCGCGCAGGGGCCTGGGCGGTGTGGTCGGCGGCGGCACCGCTGGCCTTCGCGGCGCTCGGCGCGCTGCGGTTCTGGCGCGAGGGCCTTGCCCGCTGGCCGTACGGGCAGGCGGCGCTGTTCATGCTCGTCAGCTTCGTCGGCTATCAGATCATCAACCTCGTGGAGAGGGCGACGGCACCATGACCGACCTCCAGGTCTTCCCCTTCCCCGCCGGGATCAGGGGTGAGCCGCCGGCCGAGTACGCCCGGATCCGGCAGGAACCCGCTCTGCCCCGGGTGCGGCTCAGCAACGGTCGCGAGGCGCTGGTCGTCACGCGATACCACGACGTCAGGCTCGTGCTGTCGGACAGCAGGTTCAGCCGCTCGGCGTTCACCAGCACCCCGCTGTTCGCGCGCACGACCGAGTCGCTCGCGTTGAACACGGCCGACGCGCCCGAGCACGGCCGCCGGCGGGGAGCCGTCGCGCACGCCTTCACCGCCCGGCAGGTACGGCGGATGCGGCCGATGGTCGAACGGGTGGTCGAGGAGCAGATCGCCGAGGTCGCGGCCGGTCCGCGCCCGGTCGATCTGGTCGACCGGTTCACCGTGCCGTTCGCGCTGCGGGTCATGTGCCGGATCCTCGGAGTGCCGGAGGAGGACGTCGGGCGGTTCAAGCCGTGGGTGGATCCCATGATGTCGGTGGGCCGGTTCCCCGCCGACACCGTGGCCCGGTGCCATCAGGAGATGAACGGTTATTTCACCGCGCTCGTGGAGGACGTGCGGGCGGCGCTCGACGCGGGCCGTACGGTGCCCGGCCTCATCGCCGAGATGCTCACCCCGCGCAAGGAGGAGCGCCGGCTCAGCCGGGCCGAAGTGATCACGATGTCCGCCGGGATCCTCATCGCCGGATACGAGACCACCAGCAACGAACTGGCGGCGGCGGTGTACGAGATGCTGCGCCATCCCGAACTGGTGCGCCGCGTGCGCGATCGTCCGGACGAGAGCGGGCCGGTGGTCGAGGAGATACTGCGATACCTGTGCGCGAACGGCAGCGGTGGCGTGCCGCACGTGGCGACCGCCGACGTCGCCCTCCCCGGCGGGGTCGTGGTACCGGCCGGCGAGGTGGTGGTCCCGATCCCGGACGCCGCCAACCACGACCCCGGCGTCTTCGAGGAGCCCGGGTGCCTGCGGGGCGACCGGGCGGAGAACTCGCACCTGACCTTCGGATTCGGGGCGCACCACTGCCTCGGGGCGGAGCTGGCCCGGCTGGAGATGCGCCTCGGCCTGACGGCCGTGTTCGGCGCCTTCCCGACGCTGCGCCTGGCCGTCCCCGAGGAGGAGCTTCGCTGGCGGACGGACATGTTCGTCCGCGGACTGTGGGAACTGCCGGTCACCTGGTGACCGGGAGAGGACGGAGGTTCGGCATGACCGGCGCGAGCGCCCCGTACGGCCCGGCGGGGGACGGGTTGACGCCCGACGGGCTGCTGACGACCACCCGCTCGGTGCGCAGGCGGCTCGACCTGGGCCGGCCCGTGCCCGTGGCACTGGTCGGGGAATGCCTGCGGATCGCCCAGCAGGCGCCCTGCGGTTCGGGCCGCAACGCCGGGCACTGGATCGTCGTCAGCGACCCCGCGACGAGGGCGGCGATCGGCGAGTTGTACCGGAGGGCGTTCGACCGCTACGTGTCCTCCCCGGCCTCCCCGAAGCCGGCCGGGCAGGCGGCCGGCCCCGGGCCGGGGCCGGCGGGTGGAGAGAACCCCCGGGAGGCGAGCCGGCGGCGCTCGCTCGACAGCGCCGGTCATCTCGCCCGGCACCTCGGCGAGGTCCCCGTCCTGGTCATGGCCTGCCTGGATTCCGGCGGTCCGTTGCCCGGCGGCAGCCAGGCCGGGCTGTGGGGGAGCCTGATGCCGTCGGTGTGGAGCTACATGCTCGCCGCCCGGGCGCGCGGACTCGGCACCGCGTGGACCACCGCCCACCTGGCGTACGAACGGGAGATCGCCGAGTTGCTGGGGATCCCGCCCGGGGTCCACCAGGGGGCGCTCATACCGACGGCTTACTACCTCGGCGACACCTTCCGCCCGGCGGCCCGGCCCCCGCTGCAGGGGGTGCTGCACCACGACCGCTGGTGACAGCCGCGGCACGCCGGACAGCAGTTCCAAAGATGCCTCGCACCGCCCGAGGCGTGAAGAATTTTGGCCGTAACTCTTCATCGGCGCCCGGAATCGTGCGCCCGGAAGGAGTCGAAGTGCCCGTCACCGATGTCCTCCCTGATCTCATATGTAGTTTCCAGGATGAACCACCTTCCATTTCGAACGGTGTGCTCGGCGTCGTCACGCATGCGTACAGAAGCGGACCGCCGTCCTTGCGCAACGGATTTCCCGAGCTTTCCATCGCGGTTCCCGGCACGACGGCGACGAGACCGGTGGAGGTATGGCGTACCAGTCGGAGGGTCGAGTCCGGGTTTCATGACGGGCTGGCCTACGCATATGACGGGCGCTATCTGTTCTGCAGCGGCCGGATCCGCCACACCGCCGACTACGCCGCCGCCACACGGGACGCATATGTGCGCGCGTTCGAGCTTCTCGATCGCCTGGGCTACCCGGAGGTCGCACGGGTGTGGAACATCGTCGGCGGGATCACCGGACAGGTCGCGACGGAGGGCCCGGCCGACAGGTACGGCGAGTTCTGCCAGGCGCGGGCGCAGGTCTTCAGGCAGCGCGGCCTGACGGTCAAGGACATCCCCGCGGCGACCGGCATCGGAGGGCACGACGACCACACGACCGTCTATTTCCTGGCCACGCGCTCCCGCGGGGTCATCAGAATCGAAAACCCCCTGCAGGTCCCGGCGTATGAGTATCCCGAGCGTTACGGCCCCGAAGCGCCGTGTTTCGCGCGGGCGACCTATGTCGCAGCCGAGACCGGCGGCCGCTCCGGCGATCTGTTCATTTCCGGGACGGCGAGCATTCTGGGTCATCTGACGGTGCACGAGGGAGACGTCGAACGGCAGACCCGCACCACGCTCGAGAACATCGCGGCACTGGTGTCCGGAAAGAATCTGCGCAGTCACGGAATCGACGCGGAACTCACCCTGCGCGATCTCGACTGCGTGAAGGTGTACGTGAAACGCCCGCACGAAGCCGAAATCGTGCGTCAGATCTGTACGGCGTCTCTGGGCTCGAAGAGCGAGGTCGGATACGTCATCGCCGATATCTGCAGAGACGACCTCCTCGTGGAGATCGAGGGCTTCGCCTCGATCTCCCGGCCGGATGTCGAGACGGTCAACTAGAGCAGGACGGGAAGTCATGAAAGAAGCACTACATCCAGTCACTCACTGGCACAGCTTCGAACAACTCCGTGAGGCTCAGGAGAAGCTGCTGAGCGCGGCACTGCAGCGGGCGGCCGGATCGCCGTTCTACCGGCGGCGGACGGGCGCCGACGGCATCTGGAAGCTGGAGGACGTCCCGATCACCAGCAAACCCGATCTCCGTTCGACCTATCCGTTCGGCATGCTCGCCGTGCCCAAGTCGGAGCTGGTCACCTATCACGAGACCAGCGGCACCGGCGGGGCCCCGGTGCCCACGCCCACGTTCTACACCGCGGCCGACTGGGCCGAGATGGTCGACCGCTTCCTGCGCAACCCGATTCCGATGACCGGCGACGACACCCTGCTGGTGCGCATCTCCTACGCGCTGGTCATGGCCGCGCACCTGGCCCACCAGGCGGGCCTCACCGCCGGCGCGACGGTGATCGCCGCCGACGCGCGCACCCTGGCCTCCCCGTACCCGGCGCTGGTCCGTATCCTGCGCGACGTCGAGGTGAGCCTCACCTGGTCCACGCCCTTCGAATGCCTGGTCTGGTCCGCGGCGGCGCGAGTCGCCGGTCACCGGCCGGACAGGGACTTCCCGGCGCTGCGTGCGTTCTACACCGCCGGTGAGCCGCTCGGCCCGGCCCGTCGCGCCAGGATCTCCGAGATCTGGGGCGGTGTCCCCGTCCTCGACGTCTACGGCTCGACCGAGATCGGCTCGGTCTCCGGCACCTGCCCGGCGGGGGTCATGCACTTCTGGGCCGACAGGCTGCTGCCCGAGATCTACGACCCGGCGTCGGGCACCTTCGCGCGGGAGGGCACCGGGCAACTGGTCGTGACCACCCTCTACCAGGAGGCCATGCCGCTGATCAGGTACGACCTCGAAGACCACGTCGAGTTGCGCTACGAGCCCTGCGAGTGCGGCTGGAAGCTTCCCACGATCAAGGTGTTCGGCCGCATCTCCCACGACTACGACGTCGCCGGCAGGCAGCTCTCCGCGGCGCAGGTCGAGGAGGCGGTCTTCCGGCTGCCCGCGGAGTACGGAGTGATCTTCTGGCGTGGCCAGGCGCACCCCGACCGCCTGGTCGTGCAGATCGAGGTCGGGCCCGAGCACGCCGCGGCCGCCCGCGAGGAACTGCGCGACCTGCTGGCGCGGGAGTTCGACGTCCCGTGCGAGGTCGAGCCCGTCGAGACCGGCACCTTCGTGCCGAGCGATGTCCTGACGGGTCAGCGCAGCGTGCTGAAGCCCCGCCGGTTCTTCGGGCCGGACGAGGACTGGGACGGCGCGATCATCCACTGCTAGACGACGCAACCCGATCGGCCGCCGGGCGTTGCCTCGCCCGGCGGCCGATCGGATGTTCCCCTCGGGGATGTCTTCGTGCGTCTGCTCGCGTGTCGGAATCGGTTGCGGATCACGTGCCGATCACAGGTCCGACTGCAGCTCCGCCACGGCCTTCTGGATGATCTCGACGGCCTCGGCCATCCTGTCCGCGTGGGTGCGGAAGGACAGCACGCAGATCCGGAGGAAGAAGGAGCCCCGGATCATGGTGCTGGACAGGTGGATCCGCCCGGACTCGTTGATCTTCTCCAGCAGGACCTGGTTGGCCGCGTCGGCGTCGCCGCTCGGTGGGACGTAGCGGAAGGCCACGATGCTGAGCTTCGGCGACCACGGCACCTCGATCCCGGGGACGGCCTTGAGCTCGTCGTAGGCGTACCGGGCCAGGTCGAGCTTCTCGTCCAGCGCGGTGCGGAAGGCCGCCAGGCCGTGCAGCTTGACGGGCAGCCACAACCGCAGACCGCGGAAGTCGCGGCTCAGCTCGGCCGAGTACTCCGAGAGGTTCGGGATCTCCGACTCCTCCGCGACGTCCTGCAGGTACGCGGCGTCGAAGTGGTGGGCCTCGCGAAGGCGCCTGCCCTCGCGCACCAGCAGAGCACCGGTGCCGTAGGGCAGGAAGAAGCCCTTGTGCGGGTCGAGGGTGACGGAGTCGGCCTGCTCGATGCCGCGCATGGCCGCGCGGCCGCGCTCGGTGAGCAGGAAGGCGCCGCCGTACGCGCCGTCCACGTGCAGCCACAGCTCGTGCCGGCGGCAGATCCCGGCGATGTCGGCGAGCGGGTCGACCTCGCCGGTGTTGATGGTGCCCGCGCTGGCCACCACGCAGAACGGCCGGAGCCCGGCCGCCCTGTCCTCGGCGACCATGCGGTCGAGGGCGGCGGTGTCCATGGTCAGAGCGTCGGTGGTCGGCACCGTCCGGACGGCGCGTCGCGGCAGACCCGCCAGCATGGCGGACTTGAGCGCGGCGTGGTGCGTCTCCTCGGTCACGTACAGCACCGCGCCGGTGAGGTCCTCGCCCAGTTTGGTGGCACGCGCGGTGACCAGACCGGAGAACACCGATGTCGTGCCGCCCGAGGTCAGCACCCCGCGGGCCGACTCCGGATACCCGACCATGTCGGCCAGCCAGCGGACCGCGGTCGTCTCGATCTGGGCGTACATCGGCACCGCGGACCACAGCGCCACGTACTTGTTCGTCGCCGCCGCCAGGAACGCGGCGACGGCCGAGGCGTACAGCCCGCTGCCCGGGACGTAGCCGAACATGCCCGGCCCGCTGTTGTTGTACGACTTCTGAGCGCCGAGCCGTACGACGTCGAGCACCGCCTCCATCGTCGTGCCGTCTTCGGGAGCGGGTTCCCGGAGGCCGGACGCGGCTTCGAGCGCCCCCTCAAGGTCGTTCCCCGCCTCGGGGATGTCGCTGATGAACTCGGCGGCGAGCTCGATCGCGGCGGCGCCCATGGCGCGCATCTGCCGACCGTCGGGCTCGAGGGGGTAGTCATCCGGCATGCGCCGAGCCTAAGTCGGCACCCGGTCGTTTTCTTACGCCCGATTGCTCACAGTCGCCCGGCTCCGCCGGCCGCAGGATGCCTCCCCGAAAGCACTCTCGTGTGAGACGGTCCGTGGAGACGGGAGATGCGAGCCGTACGGAGACCGGGAGGCGGAGAATGTCCCCACCACGTCACTATGACGACCTTCGAGCGCTGTTCGTCAACTGCACCCTGAAAAGGGGCCCCGAGCGCAGCCACACCCAGGGGCTGATCGACCTCAGCGCGCACATCATGGAGAAACAGGGCGTGCGGGTGGAGCAGCTCAGGGCGGTCGACCACGACATCGCCACCGGCGTGTGGCCGGACATGACCGAGCACGGCTGGGAGAGCGACGCCTGGCCGTCGATCTACGGCAAGGTGATGGCCGCCGACATCCTGGTGCTCGCCGGGCCCATCTGGCTGGGCGACAACAGCTCGGTCGCCAAGCGGGTCGTCGAACGGCTGTACGCCTGCTCCAGCCTGCTCAACGAGGCGGGGCAGTACGCCTACTACGGCAAGGTGGGCGGCTGCCTGATCACCGGCAACGAGGACGGGATCAAGCACTGCGCGATGAACCTGCTCTACAGCCTCCAGCACCTCGGCTTCGTGATCCCCCCGCAGGCCGACGCCGGCTGGATCGGCGAGGCCGGGCCGGGACCGTCCTACCTGGATCCCGGATCGGGCGGCCCGGACAACGACTTCACCAACCGCAACACCACGTTCATGACCTGGAACCTGCTGCACCTGGCGCGCATGCTCAAGGACGCGGGCGGGATCCCCGCCCACGGCAACCAGCGTTCCGAATGGGACGCCGGTTGCCGCTTCGACTACGAGAACCCCGAGCATCGTTAGCCGGTGGTCAACAGCGACTTGCCCACCGTGGCGCGCGCGGCCAGGGCGCGGTGGGCGTCGGCGGCCCGCTCCAGCGGATAGGTGGCGCCGATCACCGGGCGCAGGCGCCCCTGCGCGGCCCGTTCCAGGGCCAGGCCCAGCAGGTCGCCTGCGGTCTCCTCATCCGGAGGGCCGTCCATCAGCGGGGTGAACACCCGCACGCCGCGGCGGGCGGTCAGCTCGGGATCCGGGGCGGCGAAGCCGTCGGCGGTGCCGTAGGTGACGAACCGGCCGCCGTCGGCCAGCGCGCCCACGGCGGCCGTGCCGAGCGCACCGCCCGCGCCGTCGTAGACCAGGGCGACGCCGCCGCCGGTCGCCTCGCGCAGGCGCTCGACCCAGTCCGCCCGCGTGTAGTCGACGGTGACCTCCGCGCCCAGCTCGCGGGCCAGCGCGAGCTTGGCGTCGCTGGAGGCGGCGGCCACCACCCGGGCGCCGGCGTCGGCGGACAGCTGCACCAGCAGCGACCCCGCCCCGCCGGCCGCCGCCGAGACCAGCACCCACTCGCCCTTCTCCGGCGCGCCGAGGCGGTCCATGATGAAGGCGGTCACGCCGTCGTGCACCAGCGCCGCCGCCGCGTGGGTGTCCAGCCCGTCGGGTACCGGCGTGATCTCCCCGGCGCCGGCGACGACCCGTTCGGCGTAGCCGGTGGAGGTCCGCACGGTCACGCGCCGGCCGGCCCACGCCGGGTCAACCCCCTGGCCGGTCTCCAGCACCACGCCCGCCCCGCCGCCGCCCGGCACGTACGGCAGCGTCCGCGGGAAGAAGTCCTGACCCCAGCCGCCGCGCAGCAGGGTGTCGAGGAAGATGACGTCCGCCGCGGCCATGCCGACGACGACCTGGCCGGGCCCGGGCACCGGGTCGGGCAGTTCAACCGGGGAGAGCACTTCCGGACCGCCGAACGAGGCCACCTGGATCGCGCGCATGGGCAACACCCTTCATGTGAGACAGCGTCCCGGCCAGTGTTCAACCTCAAGTTTGGTCGAGGTCAACCGGTCGCCGAGTCCCCGTCGGCGGGCGGCCCGGCCGCCAGGTCCGCCGGGCCGGACGGTTCGAGCAGGCGCAGCAGGTCCAGCCAGCCGGTGAAGGGCTGGGCCGCGCCGGCGCCCTGGGGCGTCAGCCGGCCGTACACGTCCCCGTCGGATGTGTAGTGAAGGTCGAGGATGAACCGCACGACGCCTCCGTGGTGCTCGTCTCAGGTGATCAGTCGCTGGAAAGCGTCGTCATAG
This sequence comes from Paraplanobispora takensis, assembly GCF_016863195.1. GTDB lineage: Bacteria > Actinomycetota > Actinomycetes > Streptosporangiales > Streptosporangiaceae > Planobispora > Planobispora takensis. Next base: position 15,646 of record NZ_BOOK01000053.1, read on the forward strand.
GCGGGGTCGAGGTAGTAGTCGATGTGGCCGAAGATCCGCGGGGGCGTCTCCGGGCCGTCCCGCGGGCGGCGCGGGGGAGCGGGCCGCTCCGTGCCGGGGGCGGCCGGGTCCCACAGAGGTTCGTCCACGCCGCCGGAGGGTGCCCAGGGGTGGCTGAAGGCGAAGACCGGGCCTCCGACGGGGTCGGAGCTCCGGTGCAGGTTGGACCACAGGCAGGGGGGCTGCCCGGAGTCCGGCGGCCGGGGTGCGGCGAGCATCTCCTTGACGGCCTGGAGCGTCCCGAACCCGAAGTAGGCGGGGAAGTACCGCGCGTAGAGCCTGCGCAGCGGTGAGCCGTGGGTCAGCAGGCGCGTGTGCCGCCGGTCCCCGGGATCCAGCTGCAGGACCAGGGCCGCCGCGATCACGCTGCCCTGGCTGTGGCCGGAGACCACGACGGTGCGCCGTTCGTCCCGGACGAGCGTCCTGACCCTGTCCATCAGATCCGGGATGACCCGCTCGGCGTAGCACGGCGGGGCGAGCGGGTGCGTGGCGCGGGGCCAGAACGTGGTGATGTCCCACAGCACGCCGACCGTCGAGCGCAGCGCCGGATGCTCGTACGCCCGCCAGCCCACGACGATCAGTCCCACCGCCACGCCCGCCGTGATCACGATGCCCAGCACCACGGCCGGGCCCGTCGGCACACCGCCGGGACGTACGGCGAGCAGGATCACGCCGACCGCGACCGAGGCGGTCGCGACCGTCGCGATCACCGCCGCGACCCGGCCGATGCGGTCCGTCAGCCCGGCCGTCGCCCAGGCCCCGCTCACGTATTCGGCGTGGTCGGGATATCTCCGGCGGACCTCGGGGAGCAGGCGCGCCCGCTCCCGCCGCCACTCCGCCAGCAGCCACAGGGACAGCAGCACGACCGACAGGACGGCCGTGAGCGTGGCCAGCGTCGCCCACCAGTAGGGGCCGGGCAGGATGATCCCGCCCGCCGAGTCGCCGGAGAAGGACGGCGTCCCCACGACCCGCGCCACGGCGAAGGCCAGCCCGATGGCGAAGACCGCCGCGAGGGTCCAGGCCATCAGGAGCGTCACCGGGGCGGCCAGACCCCACAGGGCCCGGGGATAGAGCGTGCCGGCCTCCGGGGGGTCGCCCGGGCCCAGGGCCAGGACGAGGGTTCCCGCCGCCACGGCCGTCAGCACGGCGGCCTGCACCCAGAAGAGCGTCTCCAGGACGCCGTGGAAACCGGGCAGGGCCCGGCTCCCGAGCGAGATCTCCCGGCCTCCCGCGAGCATCCCGGCGGTGAAGGCCGTGCCGTACAGGACCAGGGCGAGCGAGCGCAGCCCCGCGCAGACCCTCCCCAGCAGCGACGACCAGGCCGGTTCCCGTCCCGGCCGGTGCCGGGAGGCCGTGCGGGGCAGGGCCACCAGCGCCGCCGAGACGGCGAGCACCGCCAGCCCGGCCGGGTACAGCGTGCCGTACGGCTGGACCGACGTGAACGGCAGGGCCAGGAACAGGGTGATCAGGGCGAAGCCGAAGGCGACGTGGAGCGAGCGGAGGCGGCCCACCGGGGCGCCGCCGTTCCACATCCGGCGGTCGGCCGGTGGGACACCCGCGGCCAGGGGCTCCGGCCGGTTCCCGCCGACCATCCGCATGTCGTAGCGGGCCCAGGAGACGCTGCCGAGCCACCAGATGAGGCCCAGCAGCAGCGCGGGCGGCAGGGAGGCCAGGGCCAGCCGCCGCACGGTGTCCTCGGCCACCGCCGCGCCCGGCCAGCCGGGGAGGGCGGAGTCATGTCCGGCGCCGGCCGCCTGCCAGCCGACGACGTCCATCGAGGTCCCGGCCAGGGCCGCGATCAGGGTTCCCGTCAGCGACAGCGCGAACAGCCGGTGCCCGGCGCCGACCGTCCGCCGCAGCCCCGCCAGGTGTTCGCGGCCGTCCGCGATCCGCCGCGGTGTCATGTAGAAGGCGATGTTGGCCAGGGCGAAGGGGAGCAGCAGCAGCCAGAACGCCCGCGACCGGGAGCCGGAGGTGAGGTCGCCCCACACGTAGGCCTCGCGCTGCCACGCGATGCCGGGGCCGCGCTCGGCGGGCAGGTAGACGCCCACCGCGTCACGCGTCCTGTCACCGAGGAACTCGACCTGGTCGGGACAGCCGGGGTACAGGACGGACCCGGGCGTGGCCCCGGCCACACCGTGGATGCGCAGCTCCGTGACCCGCGCGCGGGTCGGGGCGCAACCACCGGGCGGTTCTTCGACGGGCATCGCTGTTCACCTGCGCGACCGAGCGGATCGGGCCACTACGGGGGAAGATACGCACCCGCCACCGCCCACGCCCCGGTGGCCGCCCTAGGGAATTCCCTAGGGCTGCCCGGTACCGGAGGCGTCCTCAGGGCCGGAGGCTCAGCCCGCGTAAGCGGGGTGGCCGAAGCCGACGATGGTGCCCATGCTCCGCTTGCGGGTCATGACCTTGTCGCTGGTGTTGCCCTCGACCGTGGTGACGGTGCCGTCGGCGTTGACGGCGGTGACCATTCCGACGTGGTCGATGGCGGCGATGTTCTTGGAGCCGCCCCAGTCGAAGAAGACGATGTCGCCGGGGTGCGGGGTGCGGCTGAAGCGGTCGTTCTTCTTGAACCACGCGGCGTGCGAGGGGGTGTAGGCGAAGATGCCCATCTGGTCCTGCAGGCCGTGCTGGGTGGCCACCCACGCCAGGAACATGTCACACCAGGCGGCGGAGGCGAAGCCCTGGCCCTGCTGGCCGGTGTACTTCTCGTACCACTTGCCGTAGACGGTCGTGCCGTCCGCGGCCTCGCCCTCGCCGACCTTGCTGAGCGCGGTGGCGATGACGCCCTGCGCGGTGCCGACACCGGTGGCGGCGGCGGTGCTCTGAGGCTGGGTCTGTGCCTGGGTCTGGGTCTGGGTGGCCGCCGACAGGAACTGGTCGACCACGGGGATGCCGGTGCTCTGGGAGGGGTCGAGGCCGGTGGCGGCGGTGTCCTGGGCGGAGTCGAGGGACGGGATCTCCGCGGCCGTGTCCTGGCCCGGCAACTGGGGCTCGGTGATGGACGACTCCGACGTGGAGATCCGGTTCTCGAAGTTCTGGATATCGCCCTCGATCTCGGAGATCCGGGCGCGCATCTGCTCGAAGGGGATCCGGCTCGACTGACCGTCGTCGATCCCGGGGATGTCGGCGGTGACGGTGGTGACGGCGGCCTCCGCGGGCAGGACGGCGAAGCCGGCGGTACCGGCGACGATCAGACCGGCGGTCAGGCTTCCGCGGTACCAGATGCGCGACAGAACGGACAAGGACACGTCTCCTTCCGGCTGCCCGCGGGGAAGGAGAGGCCCCGGTGGCATGCGAAGGAGAGGCCTCAGCCTGGCCGGTGAAACCGGCCGGGTCAGGCGCGCACCCGCGGGCAGAGCGGTCCGCGCCCATCCTGCTGTCGGCTGACCATTCGGCGGGCGCGGGCCGCCGCTGAGGCGATGTTCGGGTGCAGATGGGTTGCAAACGTGCGTCGCACGGAGGAGACCGGCTCGGGATGTCGGCGCAGAAAACGGCGCAGAAAAACGGCGCGGAAGGCCGGCGGGTCCGGGTGCGCCGCGTCCGGAAGCGCCGGCGCGGTCACGTCACCGGGGGCGGGTCACGTCACCGGGGGCGGGTCACGTCACCGGAGGTCATGTCACCGAGGTGAGTTTCGCGGCCAGCGCGGTCCGGGAGGAGACGCCGAGCTTGGCGTAGACGTTCCCGAGGTGGTACTCGACCGTTTTGACGCTGAGCACCAGCTCGCCGGCCACCTGCCGGTTCGTCATGCCGCGGACGACCAGCCGGGTGACGGCGTCCTCCTGGGGGGTCAGCCCGAAGGGGTCGCCGCCCTGCCGGTCGGCGGCCGGGTGGCCGCACGCGGCCAGTTCCTGGTCGCAGCGCGCGAGATAGGGCGAGGCGCCGAGCCGTACCAGGAGCTCACGGGCGGAGCGGAGCTGCTCGGCGGCCGCGGAACGGCGGCCGGCCCGGCGCAGGAAGGCCCCGAAGTGCAGGTGGAGACGCGCCCGCAGGAACGGCGAGCCGCCGCACAGGGCCGCCTCGTCCAGGCCCTCGTGGAAGGCCCGCTCCGCCTGCTCGGGCTCGTGCCGGAAGGCGTGCAGGTTGCCCCGGGCGCGGGCGAGGGCGGCCAGCACGGAGTGACGCTCGCGCTCGGCGGCGAGCTTGCAGGCGCGGTCGAGTACGGCCTGCGCCTGCTCCGGCCTGCCCAGCGCGACGAGCGCGTCGATGAGGAGGTCGTGCCAGGGGACGACGCCCGGCTCGTGCACGAGGTCGTGCGTCCCGAGATCGAGGAGCGGTTCGAGGGCGGCGACGGCGCCGGCGTGGTCGCTGCCGGCGGCCGACAGCTGGGCGCGCGCGTGGGCGGTGTGGACCTGCGAGGCCAGGTTCCCGCCGTGGGCCATCCGCTCCTCGGCCGCGCGGATGTGGGCGGTGGCGCGTTCCCACTCGCCCCGAGCCGCGGGGACGAGGGCGGCCAGGGCGTGGCAGATCGGCGCCACCCAGACCTGCTCGGCGTCGTCGGCCAGGGAGGCGGCGATCTCGGTGTGGATGAGGGCGTCGTCCCACTGCCCGGCGCGGTGCTCGGCCTGGCCGAGCATGGCCGTGGCCAGGATCCTGAACGGGACGGACCGGTCGCGGCAGGCGACGAGGATGCCGTGGAGATCGGCCACCGCTCCGGAGAGGTCGTCGCAGCAGGTGCGCAGCAGCCCGCGGCCGAGCAGGGCGTCGAGCTCGTGCTGGGAGGAGGCCAAGGCGGGGTCGGCGAGATCGCGGACCAGCGCCAGCCCCTCGGCGGTGCGGCCGGAGATGCACAGGCCGGTCAGGCGGGTGTACACGGTGAAGTCCGTGACGCCCTGTCCGGGACCCAGCCGGGCGGCCCGATCCGCCCACATGACGGCCTCCTCGCCCCGGCCGCGCAGCACCGACAGCAGCGCCATCTGCTGCGCGGTGCGCCTGGCGAGGTCCGGCGCGCCGGTGGGCTCCAGCTCCGCCCACGCGCTGGCCAGCAGGGAGTGGCCCTCACCCGTGTGGCCGGTGACGATCGCCAGATGGCCGCCCGCGCAGGCGCGCACCGCCGGTTCGGTGTCGGCGGGCAGCTCGTCGATCAGCCGCCTGGCCTCCTCGATCCGCCCGTCGAGCAGCAGCACGCTCACCGCCTCGGCCATGAACCGGCCGCGGGCCGCCGGGCTGCTGCTGAGATGCGCTGCGTCGAGAAGGTGGTCGGCGGCGCCGGCCCAGTGCCCGGCCGAGGCCTGGGCCCGCGCGTGCTCGGCCAGTTCGGCGGCCAGCGGGGGATCGGGCCGGTCGGCGGCGCGGACGCGGTGCCGCAGGCGGTGGAAGCCGTCCTCGGTGAGGTCCGCGACGCGCCGGTGCAGCCCCACCCGCCTGGCCGGTCCCAGGTTCTGGTAGACGGAGGCGCGGACGAGGGGGTGGGGGAAGGAGATCATCAGTCTTCCGGCGTCGTGCCGCTCGGTGAGCAGCCCCAGCGTGACCGCCTCTTCGAGGGGGTCCAGCGGGTCGGCGAGACCGGCGAGGGAGGCGGCCGTGTGGCTGGGGCAGGACATGCCCAGGACGCTGGCGGCCTCGACCAGCTGCCGGGTCCGCGGACCGCACCGGGCGAGCTGGCCGAGGACGAGCAACGCGTAGGACCGGGGCGCCGGCAGCGGGGCGTCGGTGTTGTCCAGGATGTCGCCCGGCACCTCCTCCAGCAGCGCCCGGGCGTGCAGGGGATTGCCGCCGGTGTGCTCGCGCAGCCGTTCGAGCGCCTGCGGGCGCAGGGGCGGCAGGCCCAGCAGGTCGCCGAGGCGGCGCAGCTCTCCCGCGTCGAGCCCGCCGAGACTGAGCCGCAGGGCGGCCGGACCGGCCAGCACGCGCCGCAGGCCCTCGGGAAGACGCGGGTCGCCGCCGTCCCTGGTCACCAGGATCGCGAGCACCCGGTCCAGGCGCAGCCGCCTGAAGACGAACGTGAGCGCCTGCAGCGACGGGCGGTCGGCCCAGTGCGCGTCGTCGACGATCAGGACGACGGACCCGGCGTCCTGGAGCTGGCCCAGATGGTCGAGGAGGGCGGACCCGGCCGCGAGCGGCTCGACGTCGCCGGCGGGCGTGGCCGTCAGCTGGTCCAGCACGCCGTACGGCAGCGCCGCCTCCCCCTCGTCCCCGCTGGCCTGCAGCACCCGCGTCCCCGGCGCGGCACCGAGGAAGACACGGATCAGCGCGGTCTTCCCGATCCCCGCGGGACCGTCGAGGAGCACGACGTGGGGCTCCCCCCGTCGTGCCTGCTCCAGGGCCTCGTCCAGCGCGGCCAGTTCGCGTTCGCGGCCGACGAAGAACGGCTCCGGTCCACCGGGCATGAGGCCACCTTTTTAAGGGTCCGGTAGCAGTGAATCCACGTTGACCGGCGAGGCGACAGCGGTCAAGTCAGGATGTCCTTGCGCATTTCGGCGCTTGAAACGGACCCCTCGGCGGTGAGGCCCCCGGGAGGGCGGAAGGGCACGTGCCGATCGGCCACCGGCCCGCGGCGTCACCCATGACCTTCGGCTCCGGGCCGGCTCCAGGTGTGGCCGTCAGGCACTCCCGGGAGCGCACCCGGGATTTCTAGGGTCGGAGCGTCTTCCCACCCTGTCACGGAAAAAGGAGTGTCACCGGATGTTCCCATCATGGATCTCGCGCTTCGGCGCGGCCTGCGGAGTCGTGCTCGGGCTGTCCATCGGAGTCCCCGGGCTCATCGAGGCCTTCACCGGCGAGACCGCCCTGACGAGCCTCATCATCGGCCTCGGAGCCGCCTTCGGCGCCCCCGCTCTGACGGCCTTCTATCTGCACCAGGGCGAGTCCGCCGGCCGGTTCGGCGCCGTGGCCTACGCCGTGAACCTCATCGGCCTGTGCCTGTTCTCCGGGGTGGCGTTCGCGCTGAACCTGGTTATCTTCTTCCTGGACGCGCCGGTCGTCGCCGGACTGCTCGCCGGGCCCACCAGGTTCGCACTGCTCACCGGTGTGGCGGTCTTCGCCGTCGGCACCGTGCTGTTCGGGATCTCCATGGTCCGCGCGCGGGTGTTCCCGCGCCCGGCCGCGTGGACCTACATGCTCTCGCTCGTGGCCCTGACCGTGCTGGCCCAGCTGCCCGACACCCCGCTCACCAGCGGCGTCCACGTGATCGCGTGCGGGGTGCTGGTCTGGATGTCGGCCTCGGTGTGGTCGGCGGGCGCGGCCGGTACGGCGGGCGCGGTCCGGCCGGGCGTCCGGGGGGCCGGCGAGCTGCGCGCCGGCCGGCCGTAGGCTTACGGCGTGTCCTCCACGCGGCTCGTGCCCTGGGTGTCTCCCGTGCTCTACGGCACCGTACTGGTCGCCGGTCTGTACGCCGGTCTGACGGGGCTGGGCGCGACCCGCATCGCGCAGTTCGCCGGCGGCCTGGCCGTCCTGTTCGCCGTCGACCTGGCGGAGCGCCGGCGATATCCCGGGGGCACCCCGCCCCTGCCGGCGGCCGCGCTGCTGGGCGCGCGGGTGCTCCTGTTCGCCGTCGTCGCCGCGGCCGACGGCTCCGGGCTGTCTCGGGTGCTGTTCGTCCTGGTGCCGTTCACCGCCTACTTCGCCTTCGGCCGCACGGCCGCCGTCGTGCTCGCCGTCGCCTGCGCGGGGCTGGTCGTGGTCGGGTACGAGCTGGGCACCCCCCGCTGGTACACCGACCTCGAACAGGTCTCCGACCTGCTGATGTTCTGCGTCGGCCTGGTCCTGGCCGTCGCGATGGCGGCCACCGCCGCCGAGGAACGGCGGGGGAGGGCGCGCCTGGAGGAGTCCCACCGGCGGCTGGCCGCCTCCTCGGCCCGGATCGCCGAGCTGTCGGCCGCCGCCGAGCGCAACCGGCTCGCCCGCGACATCCACGACGACCTGGGCCACCACCTGACGGCGATCGTCGTGCTGCTGGAGAAGGCCACGGCCTTCCGCGACCGCGACCCCGCGCTCGCCCAGCGCGCGGTCGACGACGCGCACGGTTCGGCCAGGCGGGCACTGGACGGCGTACGGCAGTCGGTCCGCGCGCTGCGCACCGAGACCGCGCCGTTCCGCCTGTCGGCCGCGCTCACCGGCCTGGTGGACGGCCAGGCCGACGACGGGCGGGTGAGCGTCACACTGGAGTTCGCCGGCGACGAGAGCGGCTACGACGAGCCGACGCTCGTGGCGCTCTATCGCGCCGCGCAGGAGGGCATCACCAACGCCCGGCGGCACGCGGACCCCACCACGATCGCGGTCACCGTCGCCCTCGACGAGTCCGGCGCGCGGCTGACGGTCGCCGACGACGGCAGCGGCCTGCCACCTGGCGTCCTGTCCGGCGATCCCGGCCCCGGCCTGTCATCCGGCGGTCCGGGCCGGTCGCGCGAGGATGGATCCGGGCGGTCGTCCGGCGGTCCCGGCCCGTCGTCCGGGAACGGGACCGACCCGTCACCCGGCGGTGCCGGCTCGCCGGCCGGGCGTCGCGATGAGGCACCGGCCGGGCGTCGTAGCGGGGCGCCGTCCGTGGGTGACGGCGGCTCGTTGTCCGGGCGTGGCGGGTTCGGCCTGCTCGGCATGCGGGAGCGGGCGGAACTGGCGGGCGGCAGGCTCGACCTCGACAGCGAGCCGGGGGCCGGTACCCGGTTGACGGTCACCATCCCCCGGGGAGGCGGGTCGTGAGCGGCGACGACGTCGTGAGTGTCCTGGTCGTCGACGACCAGGGGCTCATCCGGGAGAGCATCGCCTCCCTGTTGGGCATCCAGCCCGGGATCACCGTCGTGGGGACCGCCGCCGACGGGCGGGAGGCCGTCGAGAAGGCGGTGGAGCTGGAACCGGACGTGGTCCTCATGGACGTCCGCATGCCCGGGATGGACGGGGTGCGGGCCGTCGCGGAGCTGCGGCACCGCGCCCCGGCCTGCCGTGCGGTCATGCTGACCACGTTCGACGACGAGGAGTACGTCGTCCAGGCCCTGCACGCGGGCGCGACCGGTTACCTGCTCAAGGACCTGCCGGCGCGCGAGCTGGCCGCGGCCGTACGGCTCGCGCACGCCGGGGTCGTGCAGTTCGACCCCGCGGCGGCCGCGCGCCTGGCCGCCGCGCTCACCCGGCCATCGGCCGCGGGCGGTCCGGCGGCGGGCGGTCCGGCGGCCCGTCCTCCGGCACGCGGTCCCGAGTTCTCCGGTCCCCCACCCGCCGGCCCCGAGTTCTCCGGTCCCCCACCCGCCGGCCTCGCGCCTGCGGGATCCGGACCCGCCGGTCCTTCGTCCGCGGGGGCCGGGTCCGCGGGGCCCGGATCCGCCGCGGCCGACGGCGGGACCGACCTGGCCCTGACCGCCCGCGAGGTAGAGGTGCTGCGCCTGGTGGCCCGCGGCTCGACCAACCGGGAGATCGCCGGGCACCTCTATCTCAGCGAGGGGACGGTGAAGAACCACATCTCCCGGATCCTCGGCAGGCTCGGGCTGCGCGACCGCACCCAGGCGGCGATCTACGCCCGCGACCGCGGGCTGCTGTGATCCCCGCTTCTCACCGGGACCCGCTGTGGGGCACGGCCGGACCCGGCGGGCGCAGGTCCCGGCCGCGATCCCGCTCCGGCCGTGATCCCGCTCCGGCCGTGATCCCGCTCCGGCCGTGATCCCGCTCCGGCCGTGATCCCGTCCCGGTCGTGAGGCCCGGCCGGTCCTCTCCGGCCGGTCGTCCCCGTGCGGTCCGGCACGCGGTCCGGCGTACCGTTCAGTGCGCGGAGACCTCGCGCCCGCCCGGCAGTTGGTCGAGTACGGCCTGCGCCACGTCGCGCTTGGACATGGCGGGCCGCTCGAAGCGCAGGTCGGCCACCTCGGCGAACGCCGCCGCCCGGCGTTCGCGCAGTTCGATCGCCAGGTCCAGGGGCTCCTTGCCGAACCGGGGCCGGTGCGGCTTGGCCGCGATCTTCTCGGCGACGAACGCGGGGGAGGCGTCCAGCCAGACGACCAGGGCCTGCTTCATCGCGGCGCGGCACTCGGGGTCGTCGAGCACGCTGGCCGCCGCGGCGATCACCGGCGCTGGCCGCTCGGCGAGCGACTCCCGCAGGTGCAGGGCCTCGCGTTCGTGGAGCACCGTGACGCCCTCGGTCTCGGAGATCTCGGCGGCCGTCACGCCGTACCGCTCCTCCAGCCACTCGTCGCTGTCGCGCACCGGCCGGTCGAGTGCCTTGCCCAGCAGACGCGACACGCTGGTCTTGCCCGCGCCCATCAGACCGATCACGACGATCGGCCTGTCATCCGCCCGACCGGCCGGCGTCTCCTCCGCCATGCCCGCCACCTCCTGTCATCCGGGGACCCTGTCATCTGGGAACCCTGTCATCCGGAACCCTGTCATCCGGGAACAGAGCACCGGATCCCTGCCCGCGCAGGAGGCGTTCTATCGACCGGGTGCCCGCGGGGATGGGGACGACTTCCCTCCCGGGCCGCCCGCCACGTCTTCCTGACGGGCGGCGACACGCAGGTGGCCGGTGATCCGCGCGCCGTACCGGCAACGGACTCCGACCTCCTACCGGTTCCCGCGCAGCCACGCCTCGAAGGTCAGCAACCGCGGGTACCGCTCGCGGAGCGCGGCGACGTCGGCACCGTACCCCTTGCGGTCGAACCAGTCGAACATGTTCGCCACCTCCCCGGCCGCGGCCCGCAGTTCCTCGATCGGCTGCCGCTCGAAGCGGGTCGGGACGCCGTCTGCACTGGTGAACGCCTCGGCGATCTGCCGCACGGTCAGCTCGTCCCCGGCGATCTCGATCTTCCTGCCGACGAACTCGGCCGGCCTGCCGAACGCGTCCGCGGCGATCCGGCCGATGTCGGCCAGCGCGATCATCTGCAGCGGGGTGCCGGGGTCCAGCGCGATCGAGGCGACCCGTTCACCGTTGCGCGCCCGCGGCATCATGGACAGCCAGTTCTCCATGAAGAACACCGGCCGCAGCACCGTCGCGGGCACGCCGAGGGCGTCGATGTACGCCTCGATCTCCGCCTTGGTCTCGAAGTGCGCGACGCCGGACCCGCGCCCGACGGCGCCGACGGAGCTGTAGACCAGGTGCGCAACCCCCGCTGCTTCGGCCGCGTCGGCGACGTTCCTGCCCCGCCGTACCTCGGCCTCGGGGTCCGGGTCGGTCAGGTCGGCGGGCTGCACGCTGAAGACGCCGTGCACGCCCCGCACCGCCGCGCGCAGCGACCGCGGGTCGTCGAGGTCGCCGGTGACCGGTTCCGCGCCGAGCGCCCTGAGCTCCCCTGCCCCCTGCCCGTCCGGGTCGCGGACGAGGGCGCGCACCGCCCAGCCGCCGTCGAGCAGCCTGCGGGCGACGGCGCCGCCCTGACCGCCGGTCGCGCCTGTGACCAGGACGGTCTTCGTTTCCGACACTGCGAGATCCTTTCGATCGGTCATGATGAAACCGGTTTTGCGGCCCGGCGTTCCAGCACCCAGAGCACGAACATCCCGCAGCCCGTCACTCCGCCCAGGACGCTCACCGCCGTCCAGCCGCCGTGCGCCCACGCCACCGCGGCCAGCGCCGAGCCCGCCGCGCCGCCGGCGAAGAAGGCCGTCATCAACGCGGAGTTGAGCCGGTTGCGGATCTCCGGGCGCAGCGCGTAGATGACGCTCTGGTTGCTGTTGAGCACCGCCTGGTGGGCAACGTTGAGGACGATCACCCCGCTGAGGAGCCACCAGATCGAGCTGCCGCCCGCGCCGATCGGCAGCCAGGACGCGGCCAGCGCGGCGCTGCCGATCCCGGTGACCCACTGCGCGCGACCGCGGTCGGCCAGCCGGCCGGCCACCGTCGTGGCCACCGTGCCCAACGCGCCCACCAGCCCGAGCGACCCGATGGCCGCCTCGGACCAGCCGTACCGCGGGCCGGCGAGCAGGAAGGTCACCGCCGTCCACAGCACGCTGAACGACGCGAGCGACAGGGCTGCGATGCCGGCCCGCCATCGCAGCACGGGCTCGTGGCGGAACAGTGCGATCGTCGAGCGCAGCAGCGCCGGGTAGGACAATCCGCTCGGGGTGTGCAGGGGCGGCAGGAAGCGCCACAGCAGCACCGCCACCCCGGCGACGAGGACCGCGCTCACCCAGTAGACCGTCCGCCAGCCGCCGAGTTCGGCGAGCCCTCCGGCGACCGTACGGGACAGCAGCGCGCCCAGCATCAGCCCGCTCATCACCGTGCCGATCACCCGGCCGCGCTGCGCCGGCGCCGCCAGTGTGGCGGCGTACGGCACCAGGACCTGGGCGGCCACCGAGGTCAACGCGGTGAGCAGGGTGCCGGCCAGCAGCAGGGCCCCGCCGGGCGCGGTCGCCGAGACCAGCAGGAAGGCCGCGGTGGCCGCGTACAGCACGACGGCGAGCCTGCGGCGTTCCACCAGGTCGCCGAGCGGCACCAGCAGGATCAGGCCCAGCCCGTAACCGACCTGCGCGGCCGTCGCGATCATCCCGGCCGTCGTGGTGCCGAGTCGCAGCTCCCGGCCGAGCAGGTCCAGCAGCGGCTGGGCGAAGTAGTTGTTCGCCACGGCCAGTCCCGTGGCCGCGGACATCAGGAGCAGCAGCCCGCGGCTCGGCGGCGCGGCGCCCTCCGGCGCCCCGGCGGCCTCGTGGTGCGTCGTACGGCGCGCAGCGCCCGGTGGGGCCGTGTTCGTCATGCCCTAAGGCTCGGGCACCGACGATCAATGAGTCCAACGCATATTTGTCAATCGATCGATCGTGATCCACGATTGATCCGTGGAGCTGCAGCAGATGCGTTATGTGCTCGCGGTGGCGGAGACGGCGAACTTCACCCGGGCCGCCGAGCGCTGCCAGGTCGTCCAGTCGGCACTGAGCCACCAGATCGCCCGGCTGGAACGGGAGCTGGGCGCCCGGCTCTTCGAGCGCACCAGCCGCCGGGTCAGGCTGACCCCCGCGGGCGAGGCGTTCCTGCCCGCCGCCAGGCAGGCCCTCGACGCCGCCGAACGGGCGCGCGCCGAGGTGGCGGCGGCCTCCGGGGAACTCCGCGGCCGGCTCGCCATCGGCGCCATCCCCACCGTCACGGCGGTCGACCTGCCGAGCGCGCTGAAGGGCTTCCACGTGCGCCATCCGCAGGTGCGCATCACGCTGCGCGTGGGGGCGAGCGACGAGCTGGCCGAACAGGTGCGCCAGGGCACGCTGGACATCGCGTTCCTCGGGTTGCCGCCGAGCGTGCGGCCGAAGGGCGTCCAGGGGCGCGCCCTGGCGCGGGGCGAGCTGGTCGTGGTGGTGGCGCCCGGTCATCCGCTGGCCGACGCGACCGGGGTGGACCTGCACCGGCTGTCGCAGGAGGTGTTCGTCGACTTCCCCGCCGGCACGGCCGCGCGCATCCAGTCGGACGAGGCGTTCGCCGCCGCCGGCGTCGGCCGCGAGGTCGCCTTCGAGATAACGAACGCCGACCTCATGGCGCGGCTGGTCCGGCTGGGCCTGGGCATCGCCATGATGCCCGCCGCCTTCGTGCCCGAACTCCGCGACGTGCGCGTCGTCGAGCTCAGCGATCCGCCCACCCGGGTGGAGCACCTGGTCTGGAGCCGCCTGCGTCCCTCACCGGCCGCCGCCGCGTTCATGGAGGCTCTGGACGCAGGGGGAGACCGGCCGCCCGAGGGGGCGCGGGCCGTACGACCGCCCGGCCACTGAGGGGGCGGACCGGGCGTCACGCCCGCGACGGGCGCCCTCCGCCATGACGGCACGCCGGGACTCCGGGACTCCGGACGACGCGGCCGGATGCGCGCACGGCCCCGGAACCGGTCCCGGGAATCCGGGCGACGCGGCCGGGTCCGCGGTCGGCCCCGAGCCCCGGAACCCGTCCGTGCGCTCGGGGCCGTCCGCGGGTTCGCCGGATCTATCCGCGCGTTCCCAGGCCGCCGGACACCTCATCGGGCACACCGCCGGGGCCGTGGTCGGAGATGCTGTCCAGCCACGCCCGGTGCAGCCCGGCGAAGCGGCCCGCCCGCGCGATGAGCCGCTCCGGCGGGCCGTCCTCCACGACGCGCCCGCCGTCCATCACCAGCACCCGGTCGGCGACCTCGACGGTCGACAGCCGGTGGGCGATGATCAGGGCGGTACGGTCCGCGAGGATCGTCCGCATGGCCCGCTGCACCAGCCGCTCGCCGGGGACGTCCAGGCTGGAGGTCGCCTCGTCGAGGATCAGTACGGCGGGGTCGGCGAGGAAGGCCCGGGCGAAGGCCACCAGCTGGCGCTGCCCGGCCGACAGCCGCCCGCCCTGCTTGCCGACCGGGGTGTCGTACCCCTCGGGCAGCGCCGAGACGAACTCGTGCGCGCCGACGGCCCCGGCCGCCTCGACGACCTCGGCCATGGTCGCCTCCGGGCGGCCGAACCTGATGTTGTCCGCGACCGAACCGGTGAACAGGAAGTTCTCCTGCGTCACCAGGACCACGGCCTGCCGCAGCGTGTCCTCGGCGAGGTCGCGCAGGTCGACCCCGTCCAGCAGCACGCGGCCGGCCACCGGGTCGTAGAACCGGGCGACGAGCTTGGCCAGCGTCGTCTTGCCCGCGCCGGTGGCGCCGACCAGCGCCACGACCTGCCCCGCGGGGATCGTCAGGTCCATGCGGGGCAGAACCGGGGTGCCGTCGAGGTAGGAGAACTCCACCTCCTCGAAGCGCAGCCGCCCCCGGGGCCGCTCCAGGGGCGCCGGGTCGCGCGGCTCGGCCACCGCCGGACGCTCCTCCAGCACGCCGGAGAGCTTCTCCAGCGCCGCCCCGGCCGACTGGAAGGTGTTGTAGAACTGGCTGATCTCCTGCATCGGCTCGTAGAACTGGCGTAGATAGAGCAGGAACGCGGCCAGCACGCCGACCGTGACCTCCCCGCCGATGGCCAGCCACCCGCCGTAGAACAGGACGGCGGCGATCGTGACGTTCCCGATCAGCTTGACGCCGGGCATGAAGATCGCGACCAGGCGCATGCTCCGCAGGTTGGCGTCGCGGTAGTCGGCGTTGAGCCGGGAGAAGATCTCCTGGTTGCGCGGCTCGGCGCGGAAGGCCTGGACCGCGCGCACGCCGGTCATCGACTCCACGAAGTGGACGATCATCAGCGCCACGGTCTCCCGGGTCCTGCGGTAGGCGATGCTCGACTGCCGCCGGAACCAGCGGGTGAACAGCAGCAGGACCGGCAGCGGCAGCAGCGCCACGAGACCGAGGTGCACATCCAGCACCAGCAGCAGGACGGCGGTCCCGGTCAGCGTCAGCACGGCGGTGACGAGGCTGTCGAAGCCGGACTGGAGCATCTCGGAGATGGCGTCGATGTCGGAGGTGAGCCGGGAGACCACCCGTCCCGAGGTGTAGTCCTCGTGGAAGGACAGCGACAGCCGCTGGAAGTGGCGGAAGACCCGCCGTCGCAGCTCCAGGATGATGCCCTGGCCGATCCGGCCGGCCATCCCGAGGAACGCCTGCCGGGTCACCGCCTGGATGATCGCCGCCGCCAGGATCGCCGTGACGGTCATCACCAGCGTGCCCGACCCCTCGCCCGCCTGCATCGGCGGGATGCCGGCGTCGATGCCCACCTTGACGAGGAAGGGGATGGACAGGGAGGCGGCGTTGGAGATCACGATGATCGCGATGAGCAGGATGATCCGGGAGCGGTACGGCCGCAGCAGGTCGGCCAGCAGCCGCCGGGAACGGGTGCGCAGGACGAGCGAGGCCTGCTCCGGGACCTCCTCGCGCTCCTCGGCGGCCACGCCGCGCCAGTCCCGCGTGGTCGTCTGGCCGCTCACCGGAGAACCCCCTCGGTGTCCAGATCGTCCAGCCCGTCGTCGATGTCGCCGTCGATGTCACCGTCGATGTCACCGTCGGCGTCGCCGTCGAAGCCGCTCTTCGGGCCGCCGGGGTCGTCGTCCAGGTCGGCCGACAGTAACGCGCGGTACTCCGGCACGGTCGCCATCAGCTCGTGGTGCCGGCCGACGTGCGCGATCGTGCCGTCCAGCAGCAGGGCGACCCGGTCGGCCAGGAGCACGGTCGAGGCCCGGTGGGCGACGACGATCCCGGTGGCCTCGCGCAGCACATGCCGAAGTGCCTCCTCCACCAGGGCCTCGGTCTCGACGTCCAGCGCCGACAGGGTGTCGTCCAGGACCAGGATGTTCGGGCGGGACAGGACCGCGCGGGCCAGGGCCAGGCGCTGGCGCTGGCCGCCGGACAGGGACATGCCCTGCTCGCCGATCCGCGTCTCCAGCCCCCACGGCAGCCGGTGGACGAACCCGGCCTGGGCGACCTCGACCGCCGCCTCGATCTCCTCCTCGCCGGCGTCGGGCCGGCCCAGCGTGAGGTTCTCCCGGACGCTCATCGAGAACAGCGTCGGCTCCTCGAAGGCCGTGGCGACCATCGAGCGGAGCGCGGGCAGCGACAGCTCGCGCACGTCGTGCCCGTCGATCGTGACCCGCCCGGCGGTGACGTCGTGCAGCCGGGGGACGAGGGAGGTCAGCGTGGTCTTGCCGGATCCCGTCGCGCCCACGACCGCGACCGTCTCGCCCGGCCGTACCTCCAGCCAGACGTCGCGCAGCACCGGTTCGGCGGCGCCGGGGAAGCGGAACTCCACGCCTTCGAAGCGCAGATGGCCGCGCGGGCGCTCGACCGCGCCCGGGCCGCCGACGATGTCCGGCTCGGTGCCGAGCACCTCGGCGACCCGGTCCGCCGCGGTCATCGCCTCCTGGCCCATGGCCAGGATGTAGCCGAGGGAGGAGATGGGCCACACCAGCTGCAGCATCAGCGTGGTGAAGGCCACCAGGTCGCCCAGCGACAACGACTGCGCGCCGACCGCGAGGGCGCCCAGCAGCAGCACGACGGCGAGGGTGACGTTCGGGACGACCTCCAGGAAGGTGAAGAACCGGGCCGAGAGCCCCACCTTCTCCATGGAGCTCCGGTAGACCTTGCGCGCCCCGCCGTCGAAGGCCGAGAAGACGTGCCCGCCGCGGCCGAAGGCCTTGATCGTGCGGATGCCTCCCGCGGACTCCTCGACGACGGTGGCCAGGTCGCCCTGCTCGTCCTGGACCTGGCGGGAGATGGCGATGTAGCCGCGCTCGAAGCGCATCGAGGTGATCACGATGGGCACCGCCGACGCGGTGACCAACAGGCCGAGCGGCCAGTACAGCTGGAACAGCAGCACGGTCACCACGGCGATCTGGACGGTGATCAGCACCAGGAAGAGCATGCCGAACCCGAGGAAGCGGCGGATCACCGACAGGTCGGTGGTCACGCGCGAGAGCAGCTGGCCGGACTGCCAGGCGCCGTGGAAGCTCATCGGCAGCCGTTGCAGGTGCCGGTAGAGGTCGTCGCGGATGGCGGTCTCCACTCCCAGCACGGCGTCGGCCAGCAGCCAGCGGCGTACCAGGACGAGCAGCGCCTCGATCACGCCCAGGGCCAGGGCGAGCAGTGCCAGGGGGAGCAGGGCGCCGGTGTCGCCGCGGGCGACGGGACCGTCCACGATCGCTCCGCTGACCAGGGGGATGGCGATGCCGATCCCGATCCCGGCGAAGGAGGTCACCCAGATGACGGTCATGCGGGTGGTGTAGGGACGCAGGTAGGACTTCATCCGCCACAGCGAGCGCATCCTGGCCAGATGCGGGTGGCGGGGCCTGTGCTGGTGCGGCTGTCGGGTGTCGGAGGCTGGGTCGTCGGTGGCGGTGGTATCAGGGGGCATCGGCAGGCAGCACGCTCCTCACGGTGTTCAGTTGGCGGCGCCCTTCACCATTCCCGGTGCAGAGCCCGTTAAGGCTAAGCGGCTCGTCAACCGGTTTTCCGGTACGGCGGAGGCCCCGGGGAAGCCGGAGAAAGGGGACGGGCCCCGTGGCGGTGGAGAACCGTTGCTCCCGCCGGGCGGTGACTTTATGTAACCGAGGAAATACAGAAAGTATGGAAAGTGACACGGGAAGACCCGGCCTTCGCTTGTTGATCATAACTGGCGAAGGCCCCGCGAACGATGACATCAGGTACCTGGAGGAGGGGGCGCGACAGCGCGGGCACCTGCCCCGGGTCGTCCCCTGGACCCAGCTGAGCGTGGCGCTCGACAGCCGGGGACCGCGGCTGTGCGCCGACGGAGTCCCGCTGGAGGTGGACGGGATCGTCCACCAGATGTCCACCGACGCCCTGGACGGGCTCGTCATCCTCGGTGCGGTGGAGGAGGACGTCCCGCATCTCAACTCCGTCGACGCCGTCCTGCGCTCGGCCGACAAGTTCGCCACGCACGTCCGGCTGGTGGCCCACGGCGTGCCCACCCCGCCCACGGCCTTCTGCCCCAACGACCACGAGCTGCGGCTGTTCGCCCGCGACTACGGATACCCGGTCGTGCTGAAGCAGCCCGACGGCGCGCGGGGCGCGGAGGTCACCCTCGCCGCGGGCGAGGACGAGCTGCTCGCCAGGGCGGCCTCGATCCGGGGCCGGGGCACGCCGCTGCTGGTGCAGCGCTTCGTCGCCGAGGCGGCCGGGCGCAACCACCGCGTGGTCGTCATCGGCGGGAGGTTCGTCGCGGCGGTCGAGCAGACGGGCCGGCCCGGGGACTTCCGCTCCAACGGACCCGGCGACGTCTGCCGCCCGGTCACCCTCACCGAGGAGGAGATCTCCATCGTCGAGCGCGCGGCCCGCGCGTCGGGCCTCGACCTGATGAGCGCCGACCTGCTGCGCGGCGAGGACGGCCCGGTCATCCTGGAGACCAACTCCTTCCCCGCGTTCGGCGGGTTCGACCACGTCGACCTGCGCGTACCCCTCCTGGACCTGATCGAGCGCAAGGTCGCCGAGCGCGTCCCGCTGGTGCTCCAGGGCGCCGTCTCCGAGGAGGAGATGGAGGAGGAGATCGAGGAGATCATGGTGGCCTCCGCGGGGGAGGAACCCCTGGCGGCCTCCACCTGAGCCGGCTCATCCGGCGGAGGCGGGGGAGTAGTCGGTGTAGCCGCGTGCGCCTCCTCCGTAGTAGGTGGCGGGATCGGGGCGGTTCAGCGGCGCGCCGGTCCGCAGGCGCTCGACGAAGTCGGGGTTGGCCAGGAACGCCCGGCCGAACGCGATGAGGTCGGCGCCGTGCGCCAGCCACCGCTCGCCCTCGGCCCTGCCGCCGTCGGCGGACGGCTCGCCTCCCGATCCGGGAGCCGCCACGAGACGGCCCGGCCAGCTCGCGCGGATCCTCCCGCCGAGCGGCGTGCCCGCCGCGCTGCCGGCCAGATGCAGGTAGACGAGACCGAGCGGGGCGAGGGCGTCGATCAGCGCCGGGTAGACCTCGTCGGCTCCGTCCTCGGCCATGTCGTTGTACGGGTTGCCCGGAGTGATCCGCAGGCCCACCCGGTCGCCGCCGATCGCCCCGGCCACGGCCGAGGCGACCTCGACGGCGAACCGGATGCGGTCACGCCCGTAGCCGTCGTCCCTGAGGTTGGTCCGGGAGGCGAGGAACTGGTGGATGAGGTAACCGTTGCCGCCGTGCAGTTCGACGCCGTCGAAACCGGCGTCGAGCGCCCGCCGGGCGGCGTGCGCGAAGTCGTCCACGGTCGCCAGGATCCCGGCGGCGGTGAGTTGCCGGGGGACGGGCAGGTCCCGCCGCCCGGCGGGGGTGAGGATCCGCCCGGCGGCCCTGACCGGTGACGGCGCCACCGGCGGCAGGCCGTTGAGGCTCGGATGGCCGATGCGGCCGGTGTGCATGAGCTGGGTGAAGATCCTCCCGCCCGCCGCGTGCACCGCCTCCGTCACCGCCCGCCAGCCGTCGACCTGCTCGTCCGTGTGCAGGCCCGGGGTGCCGGGATAACCCTGGCCGGCCAGGCTCGGCTGAACGCCCTCGGTGATGATCAGGCCGGCGGTCGCCCGCTGCGCGTAGTAGAGGGCCGCCTCCGCCGGGGGCACTCCCCGGCGGTCGGCGCGGCTGCGGGTCATCGGTGACATCACCAGCCGGTTGGGGAGCCGCAGGCGTCCCAGGCGGACGGGTTCGAACAGATCGGGCATCACGGGTTCCTCGGTGAATCTCAGGCCGGTAGATCGGCGGGTCCCTGGCGGAGGGCGGCCAGACAGGCGTCCAGCCGCTCCCCGCTCTCCTCGTCGCCGGTCGCGGCCAGCACGGCCTCGTAGTCGGCGGCGGCTGAGGCGTAGCGGCCGGACTCCTGGTGGACGACGGCGCGGTTGAACCGGATCTCGGGCGCGTCGCTCAGTTCGGCCGCCCGATCCAGGTCTCGCAGGGCGCCGGCCGGGTCACCGCTCCGGTAGGCGAGGACGCCTCGCAGCGCCCAGGCCTCGGCGAGGTGCCCGTCGTGGCGGAGTGCGGCCGACAGCGCCCGGAGCCCCGCCTCGACCTCGCCCCGCTCGGCGAGCAGCTGTCCCTTCAGGCACAGCAGGTGGACGTTGGCCGGAGCGAGGTCGAGCCCCGCCGTGACGTCCTGCCAGGCGGCGTCGGTCTCGCCCAGCTCGTACAGGAGCCCGGCCCGGTTCACCCGGGCGTCCACGTGAGCGGGATCCAGCTCGATGGTGTAGCCGAAGTCCCTCAGCGCCCCTTGCACGTCGCCGAGTTCGAGCCGGGCGTCACCGAGGTTGTAGTACGCCTCGGGGAACGGCGGCGACAGGCGCAGCGCCCGCTCGTAGGCGGCGATCGCCTCCTCCTCGCGGTGCAGCCGGCGCAGGATGTTGCCCACGTTGAAGTGGTGCTCGGGGAAGTCGGGGTCGAGGGCGACGACCGCGCTGTAGTCGTCCAGGGACTCCTCCAGCCTGCCCATCGCGCCCAGGACCTGGGCCCGGTTGTAGCGCAGCACGGCGCGGTGCAGGACGTGCTCGTGCGGGGCGAGCTCCCGGTTCAGCCGGGCGATGCCCTCCTCCAGGAGCCGCAGCGCCTCCTGCGCGCGCTTCTGCCGTACCTCCACCAGGGCGAGCCCGTTGTGCCCGAAGACCGAGTGGAAGGCGCGTTTCCTGGGGTCGGGCAGCAGGGACCCGATGGCGATGGACATGTTCATCCAGGCCCGTGCCCGCTGGTAGTCCCGGCGCGGTTCCGGGTAGTGGCGGGCGTAGAGCATCGCGGTGCCGTAGGCCAGTTCCATCTGGATGGCGGGGTCGTCGGTGGCGGCGCGCGCCTCGTCGTAGAGGGCCAGCGACTCGTCGGCCCGTCCGAGGGAGGCCAGGACGGTGCTGGTCGCGTTGGTGAAGTGCCACCAGAGCTCCTCCTGGCAGGAGCGGTCCACGATCGCCCTGCCCCGCAGCCCGAGCTCCGCCGCCGCCTGGTAGAGGCCGATGCCCTGGCAGTGG
This sequence comes from Paraplanobispora takensis, assembly GCF_016863195.1. Taxonomy (GTDB): domain Bacteria; phylum Actinomycetota; class Actinomycetes; order Streptosporangiales; family Streptosporangiaceae; genus Planobispora; species Planobispora takensis. Next base: position 36,867 of record NZ_BOOK01000053.1, read on the forward strand.
TCCATCGCCGTGCGCAGGGCGGCCAGGCCGGCGCCGGAGGGGTCGCCGCCGTGCTCGGCGTGGTAGGGGACCGCGCCCAGCAGCAGGGAGAACTCTCCCCGGCCGGTCAGCTCCGCCGCCCGCTCGTCGTGCAGCCGCGCGCGTTCGGCGGGGGCGAGCCGTTCGTAGGCCTCCAGCAGCCGGGGGTCGTCGCTGGTCCCGTCGCCGTCCACGTAGGCGCGGGCGTCCGGTGCGGGCGCGTCCGGGACCTCGGCCGCCGGGGCGTCCACGCGCTCGGCGCAGGTCTCCAGGATCCGGGCCAGGGAGATCACGAGCTCACCCGGCGGGTCGGCGATCGGGGCCGTCCCGGTTCCCGCCACGACGGTCAGCCCGCCGAGGTCCCGGCGGCGGAGCAGGACGGCGGCGAACTCCTGGTCGGTCGCGTCGGCTTCGTGCAGGTTCTCGATGACGAGCGTCCGCGGTCCGCCGCCGAGCGCCCGCAGATAGTCGCGCAGGAACTCGGCCAGCCCGTTGGCGATGTTCAGCGTGTGCAGCCGGGAGTAGAAGCGGGTCCTTTCCCCCTCGCCCGCCGACCATTCGAGCGTCGTCCACGCGGGGGGGACGAGGTGGGCGAGTTCCGGGGTGCTGGTCAGGATCTCGATGTTGTGCCCGGGTCCCAGCTCCGGCAGGCGCTTCAGAGCGTCCTGCCCGATCAGCCGCATCAGCGTGCCCGCGGCGGTGTACGGCCCGCGCAGCCGCCGGTGGGCGTCGAGCACGGCCAGGACCGGCGGCAGATCGAGCCGGTCCCTCAGGAGGTCGCGGTCACGGCGCCGGGCGGCCCGGATCCAGCGGTGGTTGCCCATGGTGCGTCCCTTCAGGTGATGACGTGGTCGAACCGCCGCTCCCGGTCGCGGTATCGGTCCCGGGCCGCCAGCCAGGCGAGAACGGCGAGTTGCAGCAGAACGAATCCGCAGAAGACGGCGGAGTCCAGCATCTGCGGCCAGGGGGCCCCCTCCTGCGTGAACCGGCTGAGCACCCCGATGGCCGTCTGGTAGAGGATCGGGACGACCGCGAGGAGGAACGCGGCGAGGCTCACCGCGTAGCCGATGACGATCAGCCAGGAGTACCACCGCGCCACCCGCCGGTCGACGGGATGCCAGTCCGACTCGTCGATCAGCCGCCCGGAGCGGCCGAGCAGCCGGTTCAGGCGGTTGCGCAGCAGGCGGGCGGCCGTGGTGTGCAGGTCGACGCAGCCCAGGGCGGTGGAGATGAGGACGTAGAGATCGGTGCGGAGATAGAAGGAGAACTGCCAGACGATCCGGAGCAGGACGGCGAAGGCGAAGGCGAGGCAGAACCGGCCCGCGAAGGAGAACTCGCCGCCGGGCCCCCGGCTGAGGTCGGCCGCGATCGTGAGCACGGCCACGACGACCACATCCGCCAGCATGCCGGCCACGATCGGCAGGTACCTCTTACGCCGGTCCACGGCGACCAGGCCGTCCAGCGACGTCTCCAGCACGATGAAGTAGAACCTGCGCCCCACCCGCAGGCGGGACCGCAGGCCCAGCCGCCGGCCGGCGAGGGCGTGGAAGCCCTCGTGCAGGAGCAGCTGGGGGACGGCCACGACGAACAGGGTCGCCTGGATGACGGTGTAGTACTCGGTGAAGAAGACGTTGCGGTAGTCCGGCACGAGGTCGGGCCGTCGCGCCATCGCGATCAGGGCCCATCCGACGAGGGCCGCGTAGCAGATCCAGGCGGGCGGGGAGAAGACCGCCGAGCCGAGCCGCCGCCAGCGGACGGGGGCGCCGGCCGTACGCGCCTGGTCGGGCGAGCGGATGAAGCCGAGCTCGTCGAGGGCCGCGATCAGGTCGTCGATGTCGACGCTCTCGTGGTAGGTCTCGGCGTACCAGGCTGCCGCCTCGCGCGGCGGGACGCCCTGCTCCAGCCTGCGCACCAGCTCGGCGCCGTCCGGCGGGAAGATGCCGTAGGAGTCGGTGTCCCGCCTGCCCACCGTCACCTCCTCGCCGTCCGCCAGATAGACCAGCGGGTGCAGCGGGAGCGGCCGGTCCGGGGCGTGGCGGGTTTCCGGGCCGTCGTTCACGGCCTCCGTGTCGGTCAAGGGACAGCCCTCCCGCGGCGTGGTCGGGTGGATGGGGAGCGTGTGAGCGGGGTGGATTCAGCGGATGCGCCGGGCGCGGGCGTGTCCCGCCCCGGCGCATCCGCCGGGGGCCGGATTAGCTCGGCTTCTTGTAGATGGAGCACGCCGCGGCGGTCAGACGGACCGGGCCGGCCTTACGGATCTTGATCTTCTTCATCTCGCACCTCCTTCCACTCGTGCGGGGCATTCGTTCACGGTGACGGCCGGCGCTGGAGCGGGGCTGGAACGGGGTCGGAGCCGTACTGGACGCCGGCTCGACGCGTCCAGGCGGGGTGTTCAGCCGAATGTCGGTGCGATGCCCCGCAGCCCGATCGGCTGGGGAACGCGCCGACGGGGGAGGTGAAGATGGCCACTATCGGACATGGTGCGTCCTGGTATTTGACATTTTATTCTTACATTATGTCAAAAGCTTGATTACTCGAATTTCTATAATGATGTGGTTTTCGGGAGAGATATGGCGGAGATGCGGTTTCACCTGCTGGGACCGTTGCGGATATGGCGCGGAGAAACCGAAATAAAGCTCGGTTCGGAGAAACAGCGAGCGGTGCTCGGGATGCTGCTCCTCAAAGCGGGCACGCCCGTCCGGCGACAGGAGATCATCGACGCCGTCTGGGGCGGCGACGAGCCGGACTCCGTGATCAATCTGGTCCAGACATACGTCGGGCGGCTGCGGCGCGGCGTCGACCCGGACCACGTGGCCCGCTCCGGCTCCTCCTGGCTGGCCGGGCTGGGATCCGCATACGAGGTCCGGCTCGACCGGTGCGAGGTGGACCTGGTCCGCTTCCGGGCGACGGTGGCCGAGGCCCGGCGGGCGATGTCCGCCGGGGAGACCCTGGAGCTGCTGCTGCGGGCGCTGCGGCTGTGGCAGGGGCCGTGCCTGTCCGACCTCGACCATCTCCTGAAGGGGCATCCGTGGGTCCGCGCGGTCGACCACGAGCGCGTCGGCAGCCTCCTGGAGGCCACGAAGATCGCACTCCAGCTCGGGCTGGCGGATGAGGTCACACCGCATCTGTACGCCGTCGCCGCGGCCGAACCGCTGAACGAGGTCGTGCGCTCCTGGCTCGTGCTCGCCCTCGCCGCCTCCGGATCCCAGGTCGAGGCGCTGGCCGAATACGAGTCGATACGCGCCAGACTGCTGGACGAGCTCGGCATCGATCCCGGCCCGCAGCTCCGCGCGGCGCATCTGCAGGTCCTGAGACAGGAGACGGCGCCCGCGCCCCTCTACGAGCCGCCGCCCCCCGCGGAGACCGCCCCGTGGCCCTCCCTCCTGCCGGCCGGCATCGCCGACTTCACCGGGCGCGGGGAACTGGTCGACCGCCTGTGCGGCACGCTGGCCGACCGCCGGCCGGGACCCGTCCCGGTGGCGCTCGTCACCGGGCAGGGCGGCGCCGGCAAGACGGCCCTGGCCGTCCACGTGGCGCACCGGTTGAGCGACGACTTCCCGGACGGACGGCTCTACGCCGACCTGCTCGGCACCGGGGGACGGCCGGCCGACCCCGGGCGGGTGCTCACCCGATTCCTGCGCGTCCTCGGCGTCCACCCTTCGGCGATCCCGCAGGACCCGCAGGAGCAGGTGGACCTGTATCGCACCCGGCTCACCGGGCGCAGAGTGCTCGTGGTGCTCGACGACGCCGCCGGCCGGTCACAGGTGGAGCCGCTGCTGCCGGGCTCGCCGACCTGCGCGGTCATCGTGACCAGCCGGTCGCGGCTGTCCGGCTTCGCGAGGACCTACTCGGTCGACGTCGGCCTGATGGAAGCCGGGGAGGCGCGGAGCCTGCTGGCGGCGATCCTCGGCCCCGGGCGCCTCGAAGCCGAACCCGAGGCCGCCGCCGAACTCGTCCGGCTGTGCGACCGGCTGCCGCTGGCGCTGCGCGTCGCCGCGGCCCGGATCGTCTCCCGCCCGCACTGGACGCTCGGCCGGTTCGCCGAACGGCTCGGCGCCGGCGGCCTGGACGAGCTCGTCCTCGACGACCTGGACGTGCGCGCCGGTGTGGCCGCCGACTATCAGCGCATCGACGGGGCGGCGCAGCGGGCCTTTCGCCTGCTCGGGCTGCCGGAGATTCCGTCGTTCGCGGCGTGGGCGGCCGCCGCTGCGCTGGAGACGTCGGTGGAGGCGGCGGAAGAACTCCTCGACGTCCTCGCCGACGCGCGTCTCCTGGAGACCGCTGGCCCGGACGCCACGGGGCACACCCGCTACCGGTTCCACCGGCTCGTCCGGCTTTACGCCCGCGAGCGCGCCGTCGCCGAGGAGCACGCCACCACGCTGGGCGCCGTGCTCACCAGGACCCTCGCCGCGCTGCTCGCCCTGGCGGAGGAGGCCGGCGACCGCCTGCCGTCCTACGGGGACGGGCCGGTCCGCGGCAGGGCGCCACGCTGGCCGCCTCCGGCCCGTGTCCGCGACAAGCTGCTCGCCGACCCCCTGTCCTGGTTCGAGAGCGAGCGGGCCGGCCTGGTGGCCGCGGTGCTGCAGGCCTGCGCCGCCGGCCTCGACGAGCTGGCCTGGGAGCTGGCCCGCTCGATCCGGGACTTCGCCGTGCTGCGAGAGGACTGGGGCACCCTGGAACAGACCCACCGGGCCGCCCTGGCGGCCTGCCGCCATGCGGCGAACGGCGCGGGAGAGGCCGTCATGCTGCGCGGCCTGGCCTGGTTGGACCGCCACCGGTCGGGTCACGGGCGTCCGGCCGGCATCGGCCGTACCTGACGCCTGCCCCTGTCCGGGGTCCGCCGAGGCCGGAGCGAGTCCCGCGGCGGAGGAGCGCCGGAGCGGGGCGATCGTGACTTCGCGGGCACCCGCTACGCGGAGGCCTGCGTCGATCGGTAGTGCGAGGGGGAGACCCCGTACCGGTCCACGAACGCCTGGCGCAGGGTCTCCGCCGTGCCGAACCCGCAGCGGGCCGCCACTCCGGTCATGGGCAGGGAGGTGGAGAGCAGCAGGTGGGCGGCGGCCTCGGTGCGGGCGCGCCGGACGAAACGGCCCGGGGTCTGGCCGAGGTGCTTGAGGAACAGCCGGGTCAGGTGCCGCTCGCTCACCCCCGCCCCGGCCGCCAGCGCGACCGTGCCCAGGTCGCCGGAGAGGTCGCCCGTGATGCGGTCGACGACCTGCTTGACCAGGGTGTTCTCCGACGGTCTCGTGGCGGTGAACATGCTCATCTGCGCCTGGTTGCCCGGCCGCTGCAGGTAGGTCACCAGCTGCCGGGCCACCCGCCGCGCCACGTCGGCGCCGTTGTCCTCCTCGATGAAGGCGAGGGTGAGGTCCAGGGCGCTGGTGACGCCGGCCGCGGTCGAGGTGTTCCCGTCGCGGATGAAGATCGGGCCCGGGTCGACGGCGACCTCCGGATGGCGGTCGGCGAGTCTGCGCGCCCACTGCCAGTGCGTGGTGGCGCGGCGGCCGTCGAGCAGGCCCGCGGCGGCCAGGATGCTCGCTCCCGTGCACACCGAGGAGATGCGGCGGCTCTCGCGCGCCAGCCGGCGGACGTGCGCCACGATCACCGGGTTGCAGGCCGCCTCCTCGTGCCCGATCCCGCCCGACACGACCAGCGTGTCGAGCGGGCCGGTGACCCGCTCCAGGGTCGTCTGGGCCTGCAGGGTCAGGCCGGTGCCGCAGGTGATGGGGTTGCCGCCCGGCGTGGCCAGGCGCACCTTGTAGGGGGGTGAGGCGCCCTGCCAGTTGGCGCTCTCCAGGGCGGAGGTCACGCAGGCGATGTCGAGCAACTCTGCGGCGTCGTAGCCGACGACGGTGACGCGGCGGGGTTCGGCCATGCCCCGACCCTACGTCAGAAAGACAGGGAACCCAAGTTTTCAGACCTGACAGCCCTCCGGCCTCGCCGCCCCGCAAGCGGGGCGGCGACAGTTGGGCCATGACCCACACAGCACCTCGGACGACGACACGGGAAACGGGCCGGACGGCGCGGGAGGCGATCACGACGACGGGAGAGGCGACCGTGACGAGGGAAGAGGCGACCGCGACCACGGGAGGGGCGAGCGCGACGGCGCGGGAGACGGCTCCGGCGGCGACCGGCGGGCGGATGCGCTGGGGCCGCTTCGCCTGGCACTACGTCGAGATGGTCATCGCGATGTTCGTCGGCATGGCCGCGCTCGGATTCCTCCTGAGCGCCGCCGGTCTCGGCCTGTCCCACTCGGAGGACCCCGAGCTCGCCTACCTGGTGATGGCGTTCAACATGTCCGTCGGCATGGCGGTCTGGATGCGCTATCGCGGCCACGGCTGGGCGAGCACGCTGGAGATGTGCGCGGCCATGTTCGTGCCCGTCGTGCCGCTCTTCCCGCTGCTGTGGCTGGGCGTCATCGACGCCGGAGGCCTGATGACCTTCGCGCACGTGGCGATGTTCCCGCTCATGCTGGCCGCGATGCTCTGGCGCCGCCACGAGTACGCCGGCTGCGCGGCCTGGGGCCGCCGCCCCGATCACCGGGCCGCCGCCCCGATCACCGAGCCCCCCGCCCGGTGACCGGGGCGTCTTCGTCAGCCGCCGGCGCCGCGCACGCCGAGCGTCCTGTCGGTCCAGGAGGAACCCGAGAACGCGACGCGGGAGCCGACGCCCAGCACGGTCCCGGGCGCGGCGGCCACGCCGTTCAGCATGCCTCCCGCCTCGGTGGCGGGCAGGGTCTCCACTCGCCAGGCCGTACCGTTCCAGCGCATCACCAGCGGCTCGGGGTTGTTCGTCCCGGCCGAGGTGTACCCGGCGGCCCACACCTGGTCGGCGGCGACGGCGGTGACACCGTAGAGGAAGTTGTTGCCGGTCCCGCCGAGCGCGGGCAGCGGCACCTCGCTCCAGGCGGTGCCGTCGTAGTGGAAGGCGGCGGGCGTCCGGTAGTCGCGGTAGCCGACCGCCCACACGTCCGTCGGGGAGATCGCCTTGACGCCGCGCAGCGACCCGCCGACGCCCCCGGCCGGATCGGGCACCGGGACCTGGGCCCAGGCCGAGCCGGTCCAGTGCAGGGCCAGCGGATGGTAGCGCTCGCCCGAGCCGCGGTTGCGCCAGTTGCCGACCGCCCACACGTCCGCGGCGGAGGTGCCGGAGACGGCGTAGAGGGTGTTGAGGTAGCTGCCGGGCGTCGGGGCGTCCACCTCGGTCCAGGCGCTGCCGTTCCAGCGCGCCGTGTACGGCACGCCGAGCGCGGGGCTGAGCGTCTCGTAGTACCAGCCGACGGCCCAGGCCTCGGTCCCCGACAGCATGTCCACGCCCGTCACCGTGGGGGTGGTCGCCGGCTTGGGCAGGTCGACGATCCTCCAGGTGCTGCCGTTCCAGCGCCAGGCGGCGGCCTTCTTCGGCCCGTCGCCGCCGCCGTTGGCCCCGTGCGCCGTCTCGATCGAGCCCACGGCCCAGGCGCTGGTCGAGGAGGCGGCGTCCACGCCGTAGAGCTGGTTGTAGAACTGCGAGCCGTTCGGGCTGGTCACGCGCGACCACGAGGTGCCGTTCCAGCGCTCGATCAGGGTGCGTTCGGCGCCGAGACCGAAGTCGTAGGCGGTGCCGACGGCCCAGGCGCCGGTCGGGGAGAGGGCGGCGACCGCGTTGAGCCGGCTCAGGTCGCCGCCGGGGGTGGGAGTGATGGTCCAGGTGGTCGCGGACGCCGGCGCCGCGGCCAGCACGGCGAGTGAGACCGCGGCGCACGCCGCGAAGATCCGTCTCACGTCGGCCTCCTTCGTCGAAGGGATGGCGTCACCCCCTGTACGGCGCCCGCGGCCCGTCGGGGCGAATCATGTCCGGATCCGGACACCCGCCGGTGCGGGCCGCGCCGGGCCCGGGACCGGGATGTGGATCGAGAAGGCCCGGCCCCGGGTACAGACAGGGCATGGACCCCCATGTCAGGACCACCGGTGGACGGGTGCGCGGACACTGGGCCGGAGGGGTGGCCGAGTTCCTCGGCATCCCCTACGCCGCGCCTCCGGTCGGGGAGCGGCGCTTCGCCGCCCCGGTCCCCGCGCCGTCGTGGGAGGGGGTCCGCTACTGCCACGCCTACGGCCCGACCGCCCCCCAGCCGCCGAGCGACTACACCGAGGGCGTGCCCGAGCCGCTCATCGCGGGCGAGGACTACCTCAACCTCAACGTCTTCACCCCCGACCCGGGCGCGGCCGGGCTCCCGGTGCTGGTGTGGATCCACGGCGGCGCCTTCAACGGGGGCAGCAACGCCAGCCCGTGGTACCGGGGGACCACCTTCGCCCGCGACGGCGTGGTGTTCGTCGCCGTCAACTACCGCCTGGGCGTGGAGGGTTTCCTCCCGCTCGACGGGGCCCCGGTCAACCTCGGGGTCCTGGACTGGGTCCGGGCGCTGACCTGGGTCCACGACAACATCGCCGCCTTCGGCGGGGACCCCGGAGCCGTGACCGTCGGCGGGCAGTCCGCGGGCGGGCAGGCGAGCGTGACCCTGCTCGCGGTGCCCGGGGCCGCGGGACTGCTGCACCGCGTGATCGACATGAGCGGCGGGGCGGTGACGTGGGAACCGGTCGAGCCCGCCTGCCGGGCCGCCCGCGCGCTCGCCGGGCGCCTGGGGGTGCCGCCCACGCGCGAGGCGTTCTCGGCCTTCGCGCCGCAGGAGCTGGTCGCGGCCTACGCCTCGCTGGGCTCGGGCGAGCCCGGCCCAGGGCCGCTCGGTGAGATCTTCCGGCCGGGTCCCAAGGGGTTCAACCCGGTCAACGACGGCGAGGCGGTGGCCCGCAGCCCGTACGACATGATCCGGGACGGCTCGGCGCACCCGGCGGGGCTGCTCATCGGGGCCACCCTGGAGGAGTTCAACGAGAGCGTCCGTGCACAGCCCGGCCCCGTCGGACAGGAGGCCTACCTGGATGCCCTGCGCGGCCTCGGGGCCGGTCCCGGGGCCCGGCGCTTCTACGAGGAACGGCTGCCCGCCGGGCTCGAGGTCCTGGGCCAGATGCTGACCGACAAGATCTTCCGGATGCCGACCCTGCGCCTCACCGAGGCGGGCGCCGGGGCGGGCCGTACGGTGCACGCCTACGAGTTCCGCTGGCGTTCGCCCGCGCGCGGCGGGGCGGTCGGCGCGGGGCACTGCGTGGACCTGCCGTTCGTGTTCGACAACCTGGACGCGGGCGGGGTGGGCCGGATGTGCGGCCCGAACCCTCCGCAATCCCTGGCCGACGACATGCACGCCGCCTGGGTGCGCTTCGTCGCCACCGGCGATCCCGGCTGGCCGCCGTACGACCTGCGGACCCGTCCCACCTGGATATTCGACACACCCGGGCACCTCACCCACGACCCCATGGCCGGGGAGAGCCGCCTGTGGCCGGACCCGTGACCGCGCCCGCCATAAATGCAACAGTCCTGTTACATTATGCGCATGGATTCCCCCGCGCCCGGCCCCGAGCTGCTCGGGACCCGGCTCCGCCACCTGCTCGACCTGCTGGACGCGGGCGTCGCCTCGGTCTACGACGACCTCGGCCTGCAGGGGTACCGCCCGCGGTTCACCCCGGTGGTCAGGGTGCTGGCGGCTCACGGCCCCCGCTCCATCCGCGACCTGGCGACCGCGACCGGGGTGACCCACTCGGCGGCGAGCCAGACGGTGGCCCAGATGGCCAGGCAGGGACTGGTCACGGTCGTGCCGGGTGAGGACGCGCGCCGGCGGATCGTCCGGCTGACGTCGCGGGCCGAGCGGCTCCTGCCGGCGCTGGAGGTGGAGTGGGAGGCCACCGCCGCCGCGGCCGCCGAACTGGAGAAGGAGCTGTCGGCCCCGCTGAGCCTGATCGTGGACGAGGCCCTGCGGGCCCTGCGCCGGCGCCCGATGCGGCAGCGGATCGCCGCGGCCATGCCGGACCCCGGGGCGGGCTGAGAACGGGCCGGTCAGGCGGGCCGGCCGGAAGAGCCGGTCAGGCGGTCGTGCCGGTTGTGCGGACGGGCCGGTCAGGCGGGCCGGAGCACGCCGACGCCTCCCTCGATGCGCAGCCCCCGTACGGGATCGTCGAACTCGGGGCGCCAGCGCTGCACGGGCACCAGGCCCGGCTCGGCCAGGTCGAAGCCCTCGAACAGCGCCAGCACCCGCTCGTGGGTGCGCAGGACCGACTGCGTGGGCGTGCCCTCGGCCCCGGCCTGCAGCTGGGCCACCGCCTCCGGGTCGCTGTCGGCCATGCCGTGCGACAGCGCCAGGTGGCTGCCCGGCACCATCCGGTCGCGGAAGGCGCGCACGATCCCCGCCGGGTCCTCCTCCTCGGTCACGAAGTGCAGCACCCCGACCAGCAGCAGCCCCACCGGGCGGGAGAAGTCGAGGAGCCCGGTGATCCGCGGGTCCTGCAGTACGGCCTGCGGGTCGCGGGCGTCCCCCCGCACGCTGACCACGCCCTCCTCGCCGGCGAACATCACCTCGTTGTGCATCGCCACGACCGGGTCGTAGTCGACGTAGGCGACGCGGGCGCCGGGGCGGATCTCCCGGGCGACCTCGTGCACGCTCGGCGGGGCGGGGATGCCCGTCCCCAGGTCGAGGAACTGCTCCGTCCCCTCCCGCGCCATGTGCCGCACGGCCCCGGCCAGGAAGCGCCGCCCGGCCCGGGCCAGCGCCGCGCTGTCGGGCGCCGCCTTCAGCAACCGCGTGGCGAGGGCCCGGTCGGCCTCGAAGTGGTCCTTGCCGCCCAGCAGGTAGTTGTGGACCCTGGCGGAGCTGGGCACTGTGGGGTCGACCCCGGTGGGAACGCGCGGCAGCTCGGTCACGGGGGGATCCTCTTCGACGACGCCCGGGGGAAGATCGTATACAGGCGGGCGGGAAGGGGGAGATCACCTGCCGGACACACCATCCTGTCTCCGGGGCCGTACCCCGCGTCACGGTCCCGCGGTCCGGGGCCGCGCGCCGGGGAAGGGCAACGCGTCAGGGAAGGGCAACGCGTCAGGGGAACAGCAGCACCCGTCCCAGGCCGATCAGGGCGGCGGCCGCGATGAACCAGGCGGTGTTGAGCCGGGTGCGCCACTGCAGCAGCAGGGCCGCCACGGCCAGGACGACGGTGAGCGGGTCCACGAAGGCCTCGCCCGCCAGCTCGATCGTGACCCCCGCCATCAGCGCGAGCGCGGTGGCGTTGACGCCGTCCAGGAACGCCGCCGACCACGCCCTGCCGCGGATCCGGTCGACGATCCGGGTCAGCAGGGCGACGAAGGCGAACGAGGGGGCGAAGATCCCGATCGTCGCCAGGACCGCGCCGGGCAGTCCGGCGATCACGTAGCCGAGGAAGGTGGCGGTGGTGAACACCGGTCCCGGGGTGACCTGCCCGATGGAGACCGCGTCCAGCAGCTGCGTGCGGGTGATCCATCCCAGCCGTTCGGTCAGGTCGCCCTCCAGGAAGGCGAGCAGCACGTAACCGCTGCCGTACAGCACCGAACCGATCTTCAGGAAGATCAGGAAGAGCTGGGCCGGCTGACCGCCCGTGGGGTCGGGGAAGCGCGGCCCGTACGCCGATCCCGGCAGCCATCCCGGCAGCGCTCCCAGCACGGGGGCCGTCAGGGCGTGCATCCCGCCGTCCCGCGACCGGCCCGCCCAGGTGCGCACGGCCATGAGCGCCAGCCCGCCGGCCGCCAGCACGGCCAGCTCGTCGGCCCCGAGCAGGTAGGCCGCCAGCGCGGCCACGGCGAGCACGGCCGTCGTCCGGTCCTTCACCGCGGTCTTGAGCAGGCCGGCCAGCGCCCACACCACGATCGCCACCACCACGGGCTTGATCCCGTACAGCAGCCCCTCGGCCGCGGGCAGCTGCCCGTAGCGCACGTACGCCCAGGCCAGGGCGAGCACGATGGCGAAGGCCGGAAGGATGAAGCACACTCCGGCCAGGACGAGCCCCTTCCACCGGGCCCGCTCGTGGCCGAGGTGGATGGCCAGCTCGGTGGAGTTCGGCCCCGGGATGAGGTTGGTCGCGCCCATCAGGTCGAGGAAACGCTCGTCGCTGACCCAGCCGCGCCGCCGTACCAGCTCCTCGCGCATCATCGCGATGTGCGCGGCCGGACCGCCGAACCCGATCACGCCGAGCTTCAGGAAGACCGCGGCCACCTCGCCCAGCGCCCGGCCCCGCCGCGCGCCCCGGCCATGCCCTCCACCGTCGCCGGCGAGCCTGTCACCTCCGTCCGGCACGCCGTCCGAGCCGCTCATCCCTCTCCTTCTCGCGCGGGCCTCCGGCTCGCAATCATCCGGCGTCACGGTGAACGCACGGTGCACACCGCGGGGACGCCGGATGACTCCTCAAAGCTCCAGCCACCGCTGCATGCGCGAGATCAGCTCCTCGGCGTCGACCGGCTTGGTGACGTAGTCGCTCGCCCCGGCCGACAGGGCCTTCTCCCGGTCGCCCCGCATGGCCTTGGCCGTCACCGCGATGATCGGCAGGGCGGCGAAGCGCGGCATCTTGCGGATGGCCGCGGTGGCCGCGTAGCCGTCCATCTCCGGCATCATGATGTCCATCAGCACGAGGTCGATGTCCTCGTTGTGCGACAGCGCCTCGATGCCCTTGCGGCCGTTCTCGGCGTACAGCACCTGCATGCCGTGCAGCTCCAGGATGTTGGTCAGCGCGAAGACGTTGCGCACGTCGTCGTCGACGACCAGCACCTTGCGTCCCGTCAGGCCGGTGTCCGGCGCCTCCGCCGCCCGCGGGCGCTCGTCGGGGCTGGCCTGCACCAGCGGGAGCACGTCGCCGGGCTGCTGCGCCGACAGGTGCAGGGTGATGCGCTCGCGCAGCTCGTCGAGGCTGGGCAGGCGCTCCAGCGGCTGGGTGGTGGAACGGCCCTGCAGGAGGTTCTCCTGCGGGCGGGTCAGCGTGCGGGTGTGGTGGGCCAGCACCGGAAGCTCCCGCAACGCCGGGTTCTCGTCGAGCATGCGCAGGAACTCGGCCGCCGCGTCCTGCCGCATGCCCAGGTCCAGGACGACGCAGTGGTAGTCGTCGAGGGTCAGGGCCTTCATCGCGGCGGCGGGGTCGTTGGCGGTGGCCACCCGAACCGGCCCGTGGGTCTCGCTCAGGTCGGCGACCACGCTCTCGGCCAGCTGCGACAGCAGCCCGTTGGGACGGGACTCCAGGACCAGCAGGCGGCGGCCCTCCCCGTCGGATGAGACGTCGGGTTCCGGCGCGGCGGGCTGCGCCGCGATCGCCGCGGGCCCGTGAACGGTCTTCTCGACCGGCTCGTCCCCCATCGTCCTGGACGGGCCGAAACCGGCGTCGATGATCGGCAGGTAGAGGCTGAACGTGCTGCCCTTGCCCACCGCGCTGACCGCCCGGATCTCGCCGTCGAACAGGGCGGCGATCTCCCGGCTGATCGACAGGCCCAGGCCGGTCCCGCCGTACCGGCGGCTGGTGGTGCCGTCGGCCTGCTGGAAGGCGTCGAAGATCTGGGAGAGGTTCTCCTGCGCGATGCCGATGCCGGTGTCCACGACGTGGAAGGCGATGGCCTCCTGCTCCCGCGCCCCGGGCAGGTCGGCGTTGGCGATCCGCTCGACGCGCAGCCCGACCGAGCCCTTCTCGGTGAACTTCACCGCGTTGGACAGCAGGTTGCGCAGCACCTGCCGCAGCCGCTGCTCGTCCACCAGCAGCTGCGCGGGGACGTCGGAGTCGACGGCGATGTCGAATCGCAGCCCCTTCTCCGTGGTCAGCGGGCGGAAGGTCGCCTCGACGTAGTCCAGGAGCTGGCGCAGCGGCAGCGGCTCCAGGCTGAGGTTCATCTTGCCCGCCTCGATCTTGGACAGGTCGAGGATGTCGTTGATGAGCTGGAGCAGGTCGGTGCCCGCCGAGTGGATGACGTTGGCGTACTCGACCTGCTTGGCGGTCAGGTTGCGGGCCGGGTTCTGGGCGAGCAGCTGGGCGAGGATGAGCAGGGAGTTGAGCGGGGTGCGCAGCTCGTGGCTCATGTTGGCCAGGAACTCGCTCTTGTACTTCGAGGCCAGCGAGAGCTGCTGCGCGCGGTCCTCCAGCTCCTGACGCGCCTGCTCGATCTCGCGGTTCTTCGTCTCGATGTCGCGGTTCTGCCGGGCGAGCAGCTCCGCCTTCTCCTCCAGCTCGGCGTTGGAGCGCTGCAACTCCTCCTGGCCCATCTGCAGCTCGGTGGCCAGGCGCTGCGACTCGACCAGCAGGGCGTCGGTGCGGGCGTTGGCGACGATGGTGTTGACGTTGACGCCGATGGTCTCCACCAGCTGCTCCAGGAAGGCCTGGTGCACCTGGGTGAACCGGTTGAGGCTGGCCAGCTCGATCACGCCGAGCACCTGGTCCTCGACGATGATCGGCAGCACGATCAGGCTGACCGGGGCGGCGGTCCCCAGGCTGGAGGCGACGGTGATGTACCCGGCGGGGATGTCCTCGACCAGGATGAGCTGCTTGGCCACGGCGGCCTGCCCGACCAGGGAGTCGCCGAAGCGGTGGCGGCGCTCGTTCTCCTGGTGGCCGTAGCAGCCGACCACCCGCAGCTCCGGCCCGCCGGCGCCCTCCTCGGCCAGCAGGAACGTTCCGTACTGCGCGCGCACCAGCGGGGCCAGCTCGTTCATCACCAGCTCGGCCACGACGGCGAGGTCACGGTGGCCCTGCATGAGGCTGGAGATGCGGGCCAGGTTGGACTTGAGCCAGTCCTGCTCCTGGTTGGCCAGGGTGGTCTCGCGCAGCGACTTCACCATCGAGTTGATGTTGTCCTTGAGCTCGGCCACCTCGCCGGAGGCGTCGACGGTGATCGAGCGGGTCAGGTCGCCCGAGGTCACGGCGCTGGTCACCTCGGCGATCGCGCGGACCTGGCGGGTCAGGTTGCCCGCCAGCTCGTTGACGTTCTCCGTCAGCCGCTTCCAGGTTCCGGAGACGCCCTCCACCTCGGCCTGGCCGCCCAGCCGTCCCTCGCTGCCCACCTCGCGGGCCACTCGGGTGACCTCCGCGGCGAAGGACGACAGCTGGTCGACCATGGTGTTGATGGTGGTCTTCAGCTCCAGGATCTCGCCCCGGGCGTCGACGTCGATCTTCCTGGTCAGGTCGCCCTGGGCGACCGCGGTGGTGACCTGGGCGATGGAGCGCACCTGGCTGGTCAGGTTGTCGGCCATGGAGTTGACGTTGTCGGTGAGGTCCTTCCACGTGCCGGCCACGTTGGGCACGCGGGCCTGGCCGCCCAGCTGGCCCTCGGTGCCGACCTCGCGGGCCACTCGGGTGACCTCGTCGGCGAAGGCCGACAGCGTGTCGACCATCGTGTTGATGGTCTGCGCGAGCGCGGCCACCTCGCCCTTGGCCTCGACCGTGATCTTCTGCGACAGGTCGCCCCTGGCCACCGCGGTGGCCACCTGGGCGATGGAGCGCACCTGGCTGGTCAGGTTCGAGGCCATGACGTTGACGTTGTCGGTCAGGTCCTTCCAGGTGCCCGAGACCCCGCGCACCGTGGCCTGGCCGCCCAGGTTGCCCTCGGTGCCGACCTCGCGGGCCA
>NZ_BOOK01000054.1 GCF_016863195.1 Paraplanobispora takensis
CGACCATCGTGTTGATGGTCTCCTTCAGCTCCATGATCTCGCCGCGGGCGTCCACCCGGATCTTCTGCGACAGGTCGCCCTTGGCGACCGCGGTCGTCACCTCGGCGATGGATCGCACCTGCGCCGTCAGGTTGTCGGCCATGACGTTCACCGACTCGGTCAGCGCCTTCCAGGTCCCGGAGACGCCCTTGACGTCGGCCTGGCCGCCCAGCCTTCCCTCGGTGCCGACCTCGCGGGCCACCCGGGTGACCTCGTCGGCGAAGGACGACAGCTGGTCGACCATGGTGTTGAGGGTGTTCTTCAGCTCCAGGATCTCGCCGCGGGCCGAAACGGTGATCTTCTGCGAGAGGTCGCCGCGGGCGACGGCGGTGGCCACCTGGGAGATGTTGCGGACCTGGTCGGTGAGGTTGCCCGCCATGTAGTTCACCGAGTCGGTCAGGTCGCGCCAGGTTCCGGAGACGCCCTTGACGTCGGCCTGACCGCCGAGGCGGCCGTCGGTGCCGACCTCGCGGGCCATGCGGGTGACCTCGTCGGCGAAGGACGACAGCTGGTCGACCATGGTGTTGATGGTGTTCTTCAGCTCCAGGATCTCGCCGCGGGCGTCGACCGTGATCTTCTGCGACAGGTCGCCCTTGGCGACCGCGGTGGTGACCTGGGCGATGGAGCGCACCTGGTTGGTCAGGTTGCCCGCCATGAAGTTCACCGAGTCGGTCAGGTCGCGCCAGGTGCCCGCCACGCCGGTCACCTCGGCCTGACCGCCGAGGCGGCCGTCGGTGCCCACCTCGCGGGCCACGCGGGTGACCTCCGCGGCGAAGGACGACAGCTGGTCGACCATCGTGTTGAGGGTGTTCTTCAGCTCCAGGATCTCGCCGCGGACGTCAACGGTGATCTTCTGCGACAGGTCGCCGGTCGCGACCGCCGTGGCCACCTGGGCGATGTCGCGCACCTGGTCGGTGAGGTTGCCCGCCATGGCGTTCACCGAGTCGGTCAGGTCCTTCCAGGTGCCCGAGACGCCCGGCACGTCGGCCTGGCCGCCGAGCTGGCCCTCGGTGCCCACCTCGCGGGCCACGCGCGTCACTTCCGAGGTGAACAAGGAGAGCTGGTCCACCATGCCGTTGAAGACGGTGGCGATCTCCTTCAGCAGCCCGTCGCCCTCGTCGGGCAGGCGCGTGCCGAAGTCGCCGTCGCGAACGGCTGTGAGACCGGCCAGGAGCTGACGCAGGTCCAGCTCCTCCACGCCTCCGGCAGTCGGGGTAGCGCGCCTCGCCGTGTCGGCGGTCTCAGCCATCGTTCACCATCGCATCTCTCGACCCAGATCAGGTCAGGCAATGGTATGACTCCGGAAGTCCCTATATAGCCTGACGTGTAGTTGACTTGTTCGTTTCCCAGCCATTATCTGGAGATCCGGCTGCCCCGTGCGCGGGGAATACGCCATCCCGTGCATTCTCCTGGCGGCCCAGCCTCGATCCGGCGTAGGCGACCGCGCGCAGCCGCCGCAGCAGGCCGTGCAACTGCAGGGCCGGATGGCTGTTCAGCACCGGGTCGAAGGAGATCCGGTCATCCCCGCCCGGCAGGTCGTCGGGCAGCGACGTGTGCAGCGTCAGGAACGCCGCCGGCCGCTGCTGGAACCCCTCGATGCCGAGGGCGAAGCGCACCGGCCGCGCCTGGACGGCGGGCACGAGCGCGTCGGGGTCGGCCGACAGGCGCCGGCCGCGGTCCGCCGAGACGGCCAGGAAGCGGATCCGCCCGGCCGCGTGCCGGTAGGAGACCAGCGTGGAGAAGACGCCCGCGGCGAACCCGGTGCTGGGGAAGGGCAGGAACTTCGGCCAGCCGGCCGTGGACAGCAGCAGGTCGAGATGGCCGCGGGGCGTGGAGGGGCACGGCAGCCGCAGGGCCAGGCCCAGCACGTCGGGCAGCGGGCCGGGCAGGGACGCGCCCTTGGACAGGCGCACCGTCACCTCTGTTCTCCCCGGATCGTCGAGGATGGGAATGCCCAGGTAGATGTCGGGATGGTCGACGACCTCGAAGGTGGCCCGGAAGAACCGCCCGCGGGTGTGCAGGGCCCGGCCGCCGCGCACCGCCGCGACGCCGCGGGCCAGCGCGTGCACGGCTACGGTCCCTCCGCCGGGCGGGGCCGGATCGGGTGAGGAAGATGCCATGGCGTCCGCCTACCCTCAGATCCGGCTCCCACCGCGTTCGCGGGCCCGGATGTTCCGGCCCGCGGTGCCCGCCCCTCCCGCGCGGCGGGACCCGTCCGCCGGATCAGGGGCGCCCGTCGATCAGCGACTCGGCCTCCTCGTCGGACAGCTGGTCGATCTCGGCCGCCAGGAGCTCCTCCACGACGGCCGCGAGGCGGCGGATCGACCGCGCGGTGAACAGGGCGTTGAGCGGCAGGTCGACGCCGATCTCGGAGCAGATCCTGGCGATCACCCGGGTGCCGAGCAGCGAGTGGCCGCCCACGTCGAAGAAGTCGTCGTCGATCCCGAGGTCCTCGCGTCCCAGGACCTCGCACCAGACCTCGTGCACCAGCTCCTCGCTCGCGGTGGACGGCCCGGCGGCCGGGGCCGCACCGCCGTCCCCGAGCGGGGAGGGCAGGGCGGCCCGGTCGAGCTTGCCGTTGGGCAGCCGGGGGAAGCCCGCGACCGGCACGTACAGGCTGGGCAGCATCGTGGAGGGCAGACGGGTCTGCAGGAACGCCCGCAGCTCCCCGGCGGGGACCTCCGCACCGGCGTACTGCACGTAGGCGACCAGCGCCCGCCCGCCGGGGGCGTCCTCGCGCACCGCCGCGACCGCCCTGGTCACCGCGGGGTGGGCCGACAACGCCGCCTCCACCTCGCCCGGCTCGATCCGCACGCCGCGCACCTTGACCTGGTCGTCGACCCGGCCCAGGAACTCCAGGCCGCCGTCGGGCGAGCGCCGTACCAGGTCACCGGTCCGGTACAGGCGCGCGCCGTCGCCGAAGGGATCGGCCACGAACCGCTCCGCGGTGAGCCCGGGGCGGCCGTGATAGCCGCGCGCCAGGCCGTCACCGCCCAGGTACAGCTCGCCGGCCACCCCCGGCGGGACCGGTTCCATCGCCGCGTCCAGCACGTGGGCGACGGTGTTGGCCACCGGCACCCCGATGGACATGGCCGCGGCGTCCGGCGGCACCCGGTGGACCGTCGACCAGATCGTCGTCTCCGTCGGCCCGTAGAGGTTCCACAGCTGCCCGGCGACGCGGTGGATCCGGCCGGCGAGGTGGACCGGCAGCGGCTCCCCGCCGCTGAAGACGCGGGGCAGCCCGGACGGCAGCCGCTCCAGGATCTCCGCCAGCACCGAGGGCGGCGCCTGGACCGTGGTCACCTCGTGCCGGGCGACCAGCTCACCGAGCGAGCCGGTGCCGTACGGCGGGGCGATCACCACGGTCCCGCCCGCCAGCAGCGGGCCGAAGATCTCCAGCCCGGCGATGTCGAAGGACAGGGAGGTCAGCAGCAGCATCCGCTCGGCCTCGGTGAAGCCCAGGGAGGTGACCAGGTTCACCACTCCCCGGTGCGGGACCGTGACGCCCTTCGGCCGCCCCGTCGACCCGGAGGTGTAGATCACGTAGGCGAGGGCGTCGGAGGGGACGCTCTCCTCGGGCAGCGGCGGCAGGGCGCCCGACAGCAGCGCGTCCAGCAGGATCGCCGGGGGATGGTCGCTGGGCAGGCGCTCGATCAGCGTCGCGCGGGTCACCAGCAGCACGGCGCCCGAGTCGGCCAGCATGAACCGCAGCCGGTCGACCGGGTAGTCGGGGTCCAGCGGCACGTAGCAGCCCCCGGCCTTCAGCACCGCCAGCAGCGTCACGACGAGCTCCGGCTCGCGCGGCAGGCACACCGCCACCGGGCTCTCCGCCCGGACCCCGCGCTGGCGCAGCCGCCGGGCCAGGTCGTCGGCCCGCTGCTCCAGCTGGGCGTAGGTCAGCGTCCCCGAGCGCGACACGATCGCCGGGGCGTCCGGGGCCAGCGCCGCCCGCTCCGCGACCAGCTCGTGCAGCGGGCGGTCCGGGTACGGCGAGGCCGGGCCGTGCCAGGCGGTCAGCAGCCGGCGGCGTTCCCCGGCGTCCAGCAGCGGGAGGCGGGAGATCGGCAGCTCCGGGTCCCGTACGGCCGCCTCCAGCAGTGTCAGGAATCCCGACAGCAGGCGGCGGACGGTGTCCTCCTCGAACAGGTCGGTGCTGTACTCGATCCACCCGCCCAGCCCGCCGTGCGAGCTCAGCACCTCCAGGGTCAGATCGGTCTTGGCCGTCCCGGTGCCGAGCTGCAGCCCGTGCGCCTCGACCGGGAGCTGGTTGAAGCCGACCTGGTAGAGAGGGGTGCGGCCGGGGTCGCGCGGCGGGCGCAGCTCCTCCACCAGCCGGGCGAAGGGCACCCTCTCGTGCTCCAGGGCCTCCAGCACGGTGGCGCGCACCCGCTCCAGCGCCCCGGAGAACGACGGGTCGCCGTCCAGATCGACGCGCAGCGGCAGCGTGTTGACGAACATGCCGATCAGCGGGCCGAGCTCGGGCAGCTCGCGGCCGGCCACCGGGGAGCCCACGACGACGTCCGTGCGGCCCGTCCAGCGGGCCAGCAGGGTCGCGAACGCGGCCAGCAGCACCATGAAGGGGGTCGAGCCCGTCCGTTTGGCGAGTTCGGCCACCCGCTCGGCGGTCTCGCCGGGAACGGAGAAGTCGAGGTTGGCGCCGGCGTAGCTCAGCTCGGCCGGGCGGGGCCGGTCGGCGGGCAGCTCCAGCGGGACGGTCCCGGCGAGTTTGGCCCGCCAGTAGTCCAGGTCGGCCTCGAGCGCCCCGCCGGCCAGGCGCTCACGCTGCCAGACGGCGTAGTCGGCGTACTGGATCGCCGGCTCCGGCAGGTCCGGCGGGCGCTCCTCCCGCAGCGCCGCGCAGAGCTCGGCCAGCTCGCGCGAGAGGACCTGCGAGGACCAGGCGTCGTAGACCGTGTGGTGGGCGACGAACAGCAGCCGCCACTCCTGCTCGCCCGTCTCGCCCGGCCCCAGCGACACCAGCCGCGCCCGCCACAGCGGGGCCCGGTCCAGGGAGAACGGCGCGCGGGCCTCCCGCTCGGCGATCCGCTCGAACTCCGCCTGCGGGTCGGCCGCCCCCGACACGTCGCTGCGCTCCAGGACCACCGGAACCTGCGCGGCGACCCGCTGGACGACCTGCTCGTCCCGGAAGGCGAAGGAGGTCCGCAGCGGCTCGTGCCTGCGCACCAGGAGGCCCAGCGCCCGCTCCAGCAGGTCGGGGTCGACCGGCCGCATCCAGGGCAGGGCGGAGCAGGCGGCGACGTTGTAGACCGCCAGTTCGGGCTGCAGCTCGGTGAGGAACCAGATCCGCTCCTGGGCGAAGGAGGCGGGGAAGAGGTCCTCGGTGGTCATCGGCTCTCCTTCAGGCAGGCGCGGATCTCGTCGGTGATGGGCTGCAGTGCGTCGGTCTCGCCTACGGTGGCCAGCCAGCACCACTGGTCCAGGGCGTGGTAGAGCCGGTAGAGATCCACCCGCTCGGACCAGTCGGCGGGCAGCTCGCCGTACCCGGCCAGCAGCTCCCGGCGGCGTACGGCATCGCCCCTGACGGCGAAGTAGTCGGTCTTGGCCAGGTCCATGAGCGGGTCGCCGCCCAGGGCGTTCTCCATGTCGATGACACCGGTGAGGTGCCAGGACCCGTCGCGTTCGGCGACCATCACGTTGCGCTCGTGGAAGTCGTGATGGCACAGCACGGGCGTGCGGCAGCGCGCGAGCAGGTGCCGCCGGGCCGCGACGTACCCGGTGACCTCGGCGTGCAGCGCCGGGTCGCCGCCGAACTCGGCGAACTGCGCCGTGCGCAGGTCGAGCTGGCCGCCCAGGTAGGCCTCGTTGGACGGCTCGCGCACCCCGTCGAGGGGGCCGAACTGCGCCAGTCCGACGTCGTGCAGGGCGCGCAGCGCGGCCCCCATCTCCCGGTACAGGCCCGCGATCGCCGCCTCGGGCAGGGCGCCGGACACCTCCGACAGCGGCCTGCCCGCCACCTTCGTCATGATCAGGTAGGCGCGGGGCAGGTCGCGCCTGGAGTCGTCCCACTTCACCACCGCCGGCGCCGGGACGCCGCTGCCGCGCAGCAGGTCGTAGACCTGCATCTCCTTGTGGAGCCTGGCGGTGAACAGGTCGGGGTAGATCTTCACGATCACGTCCGGGTGCGGCAGGCTCCGGTCGGCGCAGCGGACCTCGTAGACGGCGCTGATCTCCCCGCCGGTGCGCAGGACGACCCGTTCGACCTCGGCGCCCAGCAGCTCGCCGGCCTTGCTCGCCGGCAGCGGCATGGTGAGCGCCTTGGCGAACGCGGGCGCGCTCCAGGCCAGGCTGACGCGGTTGCCCGCCCGCTCGCGCAGGACCTGCGCGCCGACCAGGTCGTCGGGGACGGCCTCGGGCATCTCCTCGTCGAACCGGGCCAGTACGGGGACTCGCATCGAGATGAGCACGTGGGCGGCGATGCCGAGGCCGAACACGATGTACATGAAGGCGATGCCCCGGCCCTCGCCCACACCGATCACGGCGCCCACGGTCGGGGCCAGCGCGCCGCCGGGGGCCAGCAGCGGCTCCAGCAGGCGCTCGCCCAGCGGCGCGACCACGGCCATGCCCAGCGGCAGCGTCGACCAGGAGATCATCTGGTTGACCGCCATGACCCGGCCGTGGAAGCGCTGCGGCACCTTCACGTGCACGATCGTCATGAAGATGCCGTTGACGATCGACAGGCTGCCCCACAGGCCGAAGGCGCCGATCCCCACGACCAGGGGGGAGGCGTGCAGGCCGGTGACGACCGCGAAGAGGCTCAGCAGCAGGGTGGCCAGCATCACGCCCCGCATCCGGCGCCTGCGCGGGCCGCCCCACAGCGCGACCACCAGGCCGCCCAGGGCGGCGCCCACGCCGCCGGCGACGGAGATCTGCCCGGCGGTGGAGAGCGAGGCGAAGGACAGCACCAGCGGCGAGATCGACAGCAGCAGCGCCGACAGCATCACGTTCAGCACGGCGAAGTACAGCTGGGCGGCCCGCAGATACCGGTTGCCGAACGACATGCGGAACCCGTTGGCGATCTCCGCCGTCAGCGTCTCCCGGCGCACGTGCGCCATCGTGGCGGGGAAGCGGACGAGCACCAGCACGACCAGCAGCAGACCGAAGCTCGCCACGTCGACGACGAGGACGCCGCTCAGGCCGATCGAGGACAGCAGCGCCACGGCCACCAGCGGCGCGACGAACTGGGAGGTGCCCATCACCATCTGCACGACGCCGGCCGCGTGACCCAGGTACTGCTTGGGCACCAGCTGGGGGAGCGCGGTGGTGAAGGCCAGCCGCTGGAAGATCAGGGCGATCGACAGGCACGCCGTCAGCGGGTAGAAGTGCCAGATCTCCAGGTTCCCGCTCCACAGCAGCAGGCCCAGGACGAGCTGGGTCCCGCCGGCCAGGCAGGCGCCCGTGACCATCATCCGGCGCTTTCCCGCCCGGTCCACCAGCGCGCCGATCAGGGGCGCGGCGAACACGCCCGGCATGATCGACAGCGCGATGAACAGCGCGTAGTCCGCCAGCGACCCGGTCGTCAGATAGATCCACATGGGGATCGCGAAGTCGGTGACCGCGGTTCCGGTCATCGAGACCAGCTGGGCCATCGCGACGATCATGAAACGCCGCATGCTGGGCGGGGGCGCGCCCGGCGCGGTGCCCGCGCTCTTCTCCGCCCCGGCGCCCGGGGCCTGCCGGGGACGGGTGGAGGTCTCCTCGACCCACCAGCCCGCGGCCGGGCCCCGGGAGGTCCGGTCGAGGGTGTGCGCCGCGCCGTACCCCATCGCGATGTGGGTGTTGGTCAGGACCTCCGCCAGGTCCTCGGCCCGGTACTTCAGGAAGTAGTGCCCGGCCTCGTCGAGGATGACCAGCGCCGTCTCGGGGCTGAGGAAGTGCCACTCCTTGTAGCGTTCGAGGTAGTAGTCCGTCGCGGGGTCCTGCTCGCCCACCACCGAGATGACCGGGGCGCGGAGCGGGGCGACCTCCTCCGCCAGCAGCCGGGTGAAGGTCTCCTCGGCGATCAGGGTGTCCCGGCGCTGGTTGCGCACCATGAACCTGATCTGTTCCTCGTCGAGGCCGGAGACGTCGTTGCCCATCGACTTCATCCGGTTCTCGTAGGCCCGGTCGCCGCGCAGCCGGTCCGTGCGGAGCAGCCGGCCCAGCGGACCGGCGATGCGGCCGGTGGGCCGGGTGAAGGGGAAGATCGCGCCGATGTAGACGGCCTCCGGCTCCCGGCCCCGCGCCTCCAGCCGCCGGGCCACCTCCACGGCGAGCGCGCCGCCGATGCCGCAGTGGCCGTAGATCGCCAGCGGGCCGTCGATGCCCTCCAGGATCTCCGTGACGCACTGGTCGGCGATCTCGTCCAGGGGTTTGGTCTCCTCCTCGGGCAGGCCGGGGTCGTGGCCGGGGAAGGCCATGGCGTACAGCGCGCACTCCTCGGGCAGCGCGTCCGCCAGCGGCTGGAAGACCATCGCCTGGCCGCCGCCGTAGGGGATGCAGACGTAGGTGATGCTCCGTTGCGGGCCCGGCCGGGTCAGCTCGTACAGCAGGGAGCGGGGCCCCTGCGGCGCGTCCGGCCGCTCGACCAGCTCCGCCAGGGCGCGCACCGTCGGGTTCTTGAACAGGTCCATGACCCCGACCGCGCGCCCGCCCTCCAGGCCGGGCAGGGCCTTGCGCAGCCGGGCGACGGCCTGCACGGCCATCAGGGAGTGGCCGCCCAGCTCGAAGAAGTCGTCGTCGGAGCCGACGGCCTCCACGCCCAGCAGCTCCCGCCACACCTCCGCGATGGCCCGCTCGGCGGGCGTGGCAGGCTCGGTGCCCCGCCCGCCCTCTTCTCCGTGCCGCTGCGGTGCGGGCAGCGCCGAGCGGTCCAGCTTGCCGTTGGGGCTCAGCGGCAGCGCCTCCAGCACGACGATCGCGGAGGGCACCATGGCGTCGGGCAGCGCCGCGCGCAGCGACGAGCGCAGGACGGCGGTGTCGACCGTCATGTCACTCGCATCGCCCGCCTCGCCGGGCACGACATAGGCGACCAGCCGCCTGTCACCGGCAGCGCCGTCCTCCCGGACGGTCACCACCGCCTCGCCCACGCCCGGCTGCTCGCGCAGGACCGCCTCGATCTCGCCCAGCTCGATGCGCTGGCCCCGGATCTTGACCTGGGTGTCGATCCGGCCGAGGAAGACGATCGCCCCGTCGCGGCGCAGCCGTACCAGGTCCCCCGTCCTGTACAGGCGCGCGCCCGGCGGGCCGAAGGGGTCGGGCACGAAGCGCTCGGCGGTCAGCGCGGGGCGGTCGTGGTAGCCGGTGGCCAGCTGGACCCCGCCGATGTGCAGCTCGCCCGGCACCCCGAAGGGGACCGGCCGCAGGTGCCGGTCCAGGACGTACAGCGTGGTGTTCTGCACCGGACGCCCGATGGGCACCGTGGCGTCGCCGGGCGCGCACCGCCACAGGGTGACGTCCACGGCCGCCTCCGTCGGGCCGTACAGGTTGTACAGCTCCACTTGCGGCAGCCGGGCGAAGAACCGCTCGGCCACGTGCGGGGGCAGCTCCTCGCCGCTGCACACCACCCGCCGCAGCGGGGAGCAGCGCTCGAGGTCCTCCTCGGTGAGGAAGGCCGCCAGCATCGACGGCACGAAGTGCATCGTCGTGACGCCCCGTGAGGCGATCAGGTCGCGCAGGTAGGCGGTGTCGCGGTGGCCGCCGGGCCGGGCCAGCAGGAGCCGGGCGCCGGTGATCAGCGGCCAGAAGAACTCCCACACCGACACGTCGAACCCGGCCGGGGTCTTCTGCAGCACCACGTCGTCGCCGGACAGGCGGTAGGCGCGCTGCATCCAGTCGAGCCGGTTGCCGATGCCCGCGTGGGTGTTGGGCACGCCCTTGGGCCGGCCCGTCGAGCCCGAGGTGTAGATCATGTAGGCGACGTCGGAGGAGGTGGCGGCGGGCGGCGGCGGGGTGGCGGGATACCCGGTGAGCGGGTCGTCCAGCGACACGGTGACCGGGCCGTGCGGAGGGGCGTCCCGTGGAGGGGAGCCGTGCGGAGGGGCGCCGGGTGAGGCGGCCTCCGGTGGCGCGCCGGGCGCGGCCTGCGCGCCGGTCGGCGGCAGGCGGTCCCCGACGGCCTGCTGGAGGAGCAGGACCGCGGCCCCGGCGTCGGAGAGCATGAAGGCCAGCCGGTCGGCCGGGTAGTCGGGGTCCAGCGGCACGTAGGCCCCGCCCGCCTTCAGCACGCCCAGCAGACCCGCCACCAGCTCGGGCGAGCGCTCGGCGCAGACCGCGACCCGCGAGCCGGGGCCCACCCCCAGCTCCCGCAGCCGGTGGGCCAGCCGGTTGGCCCGCCCGTCGAGCTCGGCGTAGGTCAGCCGGACGTCCTCGAACTCCACCGCCACGGCGTCCGGGGTCCGCGCCGCCTGCGCCTCGAACAGCGAGCCCAGGGTGGCCTCGTCGTCGTACGGCTCGCGCGGCCCGGCGGCGTGGGCGAGGATCCGCTCCCGCTCGGCGGGCGGGAGGATCTCCAGCTCCGAGATCCGCGTGTCCGGCGCCGCGGCGGCCGCGCGCAGCAGCGCCTCGAAGTGCGAGGCCAGGGCCGCGACGGTGTCCGCGCCGAACAGGTCGCGGTTGTAGATGAGGAGCCCGCGCAGCCCCTCGGGCTCCTCCTCCAGGAAGAGCTCCAGCTCGAAGCGGGCGCCGCGGGCCTGGAGGTCGAACGGCTCGGCGCTCAGCCCCGGCCAGGCCGGCCGCCGGGCGTCGCGGTAGCTCTGGAAGGCCAGGCCGACCTGGAAGACCGGCGGCCGGGACACGTCCCTGACGACCCCGAGCTCCCCGACCAGCCGCTCGAAGGGCAGCTCCTGGTGGGCGTAGGAGTCGGTGGTGCTCCGCCGGACCCGGTCCAGCAACTCCCGGAAGGACGGGTCGCCGCCGAGATCGGCCCGGACCGCCAGGACGTTGATGAACAGGCCGATCATGCCCTCCAGCTCCCGGCGCGGGCGCCCGCCCACCGGGGAGCCGACCGCGAAGTCGTCCTGGCCGCAGTAGCGGCCGAGCAGGGCCTGGTAGGCCGCGAGCACCGCCATGTGGAGCGTCGCGCCCTCCCGCCTGGCGAGCCCGGCCACCGCCTCCACCAGTTCGCGGTCCAGGAGGAAGGCGTGCGAGGCGCCGTCATAGGTCTGCTCGGCGGGGCGCCTGCCGTCGACGGGCAGCTCCAGCGGCGGGACTCCGGCCAGCCGCGCGCGCCAGTAGTCCAGATCCGCCTCGGAGACCGGGCGCTCGCGCTGCCAGAGGGCGTAGTCGCCGTACTGGATCTCCAGGTCGGGCAGGTCGGCGCCGCCGTAGAGCGCGCGCAGCTCCTCGGTGAGGATCTCGATGGACCAGCCGTCGGCCACGATGTGGTGGACGGTCACCAGCAGCACGTGGTCGTCCTCGGCCAGGCGGACGAGAGCGGAGCGGATCGGCGGGTCCGAGGCCAGGTCGAAGGGGCGGGCCATCTCGGCGCTCAGGATCTGCGCCGCGGCCGCCTCGTCACCGGCGGTGAGGCGGCGCAGCCCGATCTCGGCCTCCTCGCCGACGAGGACGTACGGCTGGCCGTCCTCGCCGGCGGGGAAGCGCATCCGCAGGCTCTCGTGCCGGGCCACGACGGCGC
This sequence comes from Paraplanobispora takensis, assembly GCF_016863195.1. GTDB lineage: Bacteria > Actinomycetota > Actinomycetes > Streptosporangiales > Streptosporangiaceae > Planobispora > Planobispora takensis. Next base: position 11,672 of record NZ_BOOK01000054.1, read on the forward strand.
GCAGGGCCAGCTCCAGCCGGTCGGGGTCGAGGCGGCCGCGCAGCCGCAGGGAGATCGGGATCGTGTAGGCGGTGTTCCCCGGGATGAACTGGTCCATGAACCACAGCCGCTCCTGGCCGAACGAGAGCGGGATCGGACGGTCGGCCGGGCGCCGGGGGAGGGCCGGGACCTGCGCCGGGGCGCGGCGGCGAAGCCTTTGTTCGAGGAGTGCCCTTTTGGGGTCGGAGAGCCGGACGTTGTTCGAGGACAGCCCGGACGAGGATGTCACACCTGTCTCACTTTCGGGTGGGCAGCGCGTTACATCAGATCAAGGTCATTCATACATATCTGTCCGTACGGAGTCGAGATGTGAAACGGACCGTAAATGACTGATTTATAAATGGGCTGTCTGAAAATGGTGTTATCTCATGACTGAAGGGCCGCCAGCGCGGCCGCCACCGCGGCGGCCCTGACCTCTTCGAACGGGAGGGAGGCGTGCTCCACCACGCAGTCGGACATGCCGCCGATCGCCACGGTCGCGTGGATCCGCGCGGCGGCGGAGGGGGAGGGACCGAGCAGCAGCGCGGTCAGCCGCTTGCGCCACTCCCACACCCGCTCCACCAGATCGAGCCCGAGCATCGTGCCCGGGTCGTGCAGGAGCATCACGAGCACCTCGCGGTGCCGCCACATGAGCTCGAAGCAGTCCTCGAGCAGCCGTCGCGCGTCTCCCGGTGCGAGGGTGGCCGTGAAGGTGTCCAGGTCGTCCAGGAGCGGCTGCAGAATGCTCCTGACCAGGGCCTCGCGTGACTCGAAGTGGTAGTAGAGGGCCGGTTTGGTGATGCCGAGCCGGTCGGAGATCTGCTTCAGGCTGGTGTTCTGCACGCCCTGCTCCATGAACAGCTCGCGTGCCACGGCCTGGATGCGCGTCTTGGTGTCCGAGGGCCTCGCCATGGCCCAAGGGTAGCGCTTACCTATCGTTAAGTAGGTTCTTGCGCGGCCGGCCGAACCGTGCTTACCTATCGTTAAGTAAGTGGCTTACCTTCCGTTAAGTAAGGAGAAGCGCGTGCGGATCCTCGTCTCCGGGGCCAGCATCGCCGGTCCCGTCCTGGCCTACTGGCTCGACCGGTACGGCTTCGCGGTCACCGTGGTCGAGCGGGCCCCGCGGCTGCGCAAGGCCGGCGGGCACGCGGTCGACCTGTTCCGCCCGGCCATGGACATCGTCGACCGGATGGGCCTGCTCGATCAGATCCGGCAGAGGCAGACCGGCACCCAGTGGCTCTCCTTCCGCACCGGGGACGGCGGGCGCCCGCACGAGATGGAGGTCGGCAGGCTGGTCCGCGTCGTGTCCGACCGGCACGCCGAGATCATGCGGGACGACCTGGGCGAGATCCTCCACGAGGCCACCCGGCACGGGGTGGAGTACCTCTTCGGCGACTCCGTCGCCACCATGACCGAGGACTCCGGCGGCGTCGACGTCACCTTCGACGGCGGCGCCGCCCGCAGGTTCGACCTGGTGATCGGGGCCGACGGGCTGCACTCCAACGTCCGGCGCCTGGCCTTCGGCGCGGAGTCGCGCTTCTCGACCTGGATCGGGGCCTACCTGGCGGTCATGTCGATCCCCAACTACCTGGGCCTGCGCGACCGCATGGAGGGGATCGCGGGGGTGGACAGGATGGCGGGCGTCTACGGCGGGGCGCACATGGACGACGCCCGCGCGCTGTTCATGTTCCGCCCCGCCGCCGAGCTCGACTACCACCACCGCGACGTCGAGCGGCAGAAGGAACTGCTGCGCCGGCACTTCGCCGGCCTGGGCTGGGAGGTGCCCCGGCTGCTGGGCGAGGAGCTGGAGCGCGCCTCGACGTTCTACTTCGACTCGATCACCCAGATCCGCATGGACAGCTGGTCCCGGGGGCGGGTGAGCCTGGCCGGCGACGCGGGTTACTGCCCCGGCCCGGCCGTCGGCGGCAGCACCAGCCTGGCGGTCGTGGGCGCCTACGTCCTGGCCGGCGAGCTGGCCGCGGCCGGGGGCGACCACGCGCGGGCCTTCCCCGCCTACGAGCGGGAGATCGGCGACTACGTACGGCGCAGCCGTACCTTCGCCGTCGGCGCGGCCCGGCGGCTCATCCCCGGCAGCCGGACGGCCCTGTGGGGCATGGTCCAGGGCATCCGGATGGTCAACCGCGTTCCCACGCCGGTCCTGCGCGCCCTGACCGGCCTCGGCGGCCGGGGGGTGCGGATGCACGACAGGGTCGAGCTGAAGGACTACACGCGGGGACCGGCCACCGCCCGCCGGGCCGGAGCCTGACACCGCCGCGCGGCGGAGGGGGGCCGGCCCTCCCGCCTCGCGCGCGGGGGGTACAGGCCCCCGACGGTGCGCAGAGCCCAGCGCATGCGCTCCGCGGCGAGCTCGGGGCGGGCCCCGTAGGCGGCGGCGACCTCACCGGCGCACCGCCGGACGCCGCCGTGGCTGTGCACGGCCGCCCTGATGGCCTCGGCCACGTCGGCGGCGCTGGACAGCGCGTGCGCCGACAGGGGGCTCACGAACAGGGCCTGCGCCCGTGCGATGAGGAGCAGGTCGGATGAGCACGGCATGACAGATGCCTCCTTGCTATGTCGTTCGCGGAACCCGGCCCGCCGGACGCGGCGGGCGGGCACCTTTCGACGGTCCCCTCTCCCGGAGAGGGACTCTTCTTCTATAGAGGCATCTCGCGCGTCCGTGATACCGGATCACCGGACCCGGACGGCTGTCGGGCGGCCGGGAGTCGCCGGGGGTCACGGCGCGTGGAGGACCGGCACCTCCAGCGCCCGCACCGTCGGGTTGCCGGCTCCGGCGTCGGTGATCACCCCGGCGACCTCCGCCAGCGGCAGCACGGTGAACCGGGACGCCGCGCCGATCTTCTCCGAGCTGGCCAGCACGTAGGTGTCGGCGGCCCGGCGGGCCAGGGCGCGCTTCATCGCGGCCTCGTCGGCGTCGCCGGTGGTCAGGCCCGCCTCGGGGTGCACGCCGGTCACACCGAGCAGGAAGATGTCGGCGCGCAGGCCGCGGGCGGCCTCCATGGCGGCGGCGCCGCAGGCGACCATCGAGTGCTTGAACAGCCGTCCGCCGATCAGGTAGACCTCCACCTCCCGGTGCTCGACCAGCGCGGCGGCCACGGTCGGGCTGTGCGTGACGACGGTGGCCCGCAGGCCGGGCGGGAGCGCCCGCACCACCGCCAGGGCGGTGGTGCCGCCGTCGAGGATCACCGTGGCGCCGGGCTCGACCAGCGCCGCCGCCGCGACCGCCACCCGCTGCTTGCCGGGGACCTCGACGCCCTGGCGGGTCGTGTAGTCGGCGAGGGCCGGGGAGGCGGGCAGCGCGCCGCCGTACACCCGCTGGCACAGACCGGCCGCGGCGAGGTCGCGCAGGTCACGCCGGACGCTGTCCTCGGATATGCCCAGTTCGGCGGCGAGGTCCTTGGCGACGATCCGGCCGTCCGTGCGGAGGCGTTCGAGCAGCAGATCACGACGCTGAGCGGCAAGCATGCACGTTTCTCCTTGTTTTTTCACATTGTTGCACACTATGGTCGGCGGCATGATGATTCTTATCGCAGGCCCCTACCGTTCCGGCACCGGAGACGACCCCGAACTGATGGCACGCAATCTGGCCCGGCTGGAGGAGGCGGCGTGGCCGGTCTTCCGCAGCGGCCACGTCCCGATGATCGGCGAATGGGTCGCGCTGCCCGTGCTGCGCGGCGCGGGCGGTGACGGGCCGGCCGACCCGGTGGCCGAACAGATCATGTATCCCACCGCGGAGCGCCTGCTGCGGCACTGCGACGCGGTCCTGCGGCTGCCGGGGGAGTCCACCGGCGCCGACCAGGATGTGCGGATCGCGACGGAGCGCGGCCTGCCCGTCTACCACCGGGTCGAGGACATCCCCGGCTATCGGCCGGAATGAGCCCGCACCCCTAATCCGGGCGGCGGGACCCCTGAAGGCGGGCCGGGGCGTCGCCCCCTCCGCCGTCGTCGTGTACTACTGCGGATATGAGTGCGACGCAGAAAGTAGACGACTTCCTGAGCAAGCTCGACCACCCGATGAAGGCCGAGATGGAGGCCGTCCGGGACATCATCGTCAAGGCGAACCCCAAGATCGAGGAAGACGTGAAGTGGGGAGGTCCCAGCTTCGCCTACAAGGAGGAGATGGCCACCCTCAACCCGCGGGTGAAGGACTACGTCCCCGTGATCTTCCACAAGGGTTCCCTGTTCGACGACGACTCCGGACTGCTGGAGGCCGGGCCCAAGGGACGGGCCTACGCCAAGTTCCGCTCCATGGACGACATCGAGGCGAACAGGGCCACGCTGGAGAAGCTGGTCAACGACTGGGTCAAGATGATGGACGAGTAGCCGATCGCCTCGCCGCGCGAGGCGATCGGCAGCTCTCGTCCGGGCCCGGGACGGGCTGAGGGCAACGGGCTCAGGGCAACGGGCTCCAGGCCGGGTCGCGGCCGATGAGGCCGAGCAGGCGGTCGAACGGCCGGGCGTCCTGCGGCACCGTCACCGGCGTCCCGAAGACGCCCCGCCGCCTGCCCATCTCCACCATCTGCTCGGTGAAGGCCAGCGCCCGCGCGACGGCCTCGGGATCCGGCTCGTACTCCTGGCCGGTGGCCATAGCCAGATCCCAGCCGTGCACGACCATGTCGACGAGGAACATGTGGGCCAGAGTGGTCATCGGCAGGCCCATGGCGGAGCTGACCCCCTCCCAGGCCCCGGGCCGCGACCAGGCGGCCAGCGTGCGCGCCGCCCGCTCGGGGAAGTCGCCCGCGTAGGGGCCCTGCTCCAGGGCGGGCCCGCCGCGCCCCAGCGACTCGAACATCTCCGCCACCCACTCCAGGTGGTTGACCAGCTTCTCGACGTCGAACTTCTCACACGGGGTCGGGGAGCCGAGCTGCTCCCGCCGTACCGCCCGCACCAGCCCCGCGGTCCGTTCAGTGGCGCGGGTCATCACCGGCATCATGTCTTCCATGGCAGGGATCGTGCCCCGCGTGCCCGAGGCGCGGCTTGTAGAAACGCGACAGCGCGGCTGGATCGACCCGTACGCGGGGCTCGACGCCTTCGACTATCTCCGCTGGGAGCCCTCACCCGCGCTCTCGGCGTACGTGGACCACTTCTGGGCCGTCACCTGGACCGGCCTCGCCGAGCCGTACGAGCAGCGCATCGTCTCGCACCCCACGGTGAACATGGCGATCGCCCGGGACTTCCACCGGATCGCTGGGGTGATCAGAGGCGGGTTCTCCTACACGATGCGGGGAGAGGGCCGCGTGCTCGGCACGCGTTTCCGCCCCGGCGGGTTCCGGCCGTTCCTCGGCGCCGCGGTGTCCCGGCTGACCGGCCGCTTCGTGGAGATCGGCGAGATGTACGGCGCGGCGGGCGCGACCCTGGTCGAGCGGGTCCTGGCCGAGCCCGACCCCCGGGCCGCCGTCGCGCTCGTCGAGACGTTCCTGCTGGACCTGGAGCCGCACCCGGATCCGCTGGCGCAGGAGGCCGCGGCACTGGTGGCGACGGCGGAGCGCGAGGTGTCGGTGACCAGGGTCGACGAGCTGGCCGCCGGATCGGGGCGGTCGGTGCGCTCGCTGCAGCGGCTGTTCCGGGACTACGTCGGCATCGGCCCCAAATGGGTGATCCGCCGGTTCCGGCTCCACGAGGCCGCGGAGCGGATCTACCGGGGCCTCGACCTCGCCACGCTGGCCGCCGAGCTCGGCTACGCCGACCAGGCCCACCTGACCCGCGACTTCACCGCCGCGGTCGGCATGCCGCCCGCGGCCTACGCCCGGCTCGGACACCGGTCCTGATCCCGGCGGCCCGCCGTCCGAGCCGGACGATCGACTCACGGCGGAGATTTCGGGGCCGGGCTTGCGGACCTGGGCACATCGCAGGGAGTGGACGGGAGTAAACTCACCGCACGGTTCGGGACGCGCCGTGATTCCGCGACCCCGACGCCCGGCCCACGGAGCAGGACCTGACGGCTGGAGCCGGGACCTGTGGGCCCGATGTGAGGAGCTTGCTTCCATGCTTCGCCACCGCGCGGTGTATCTCGGGGGGATCGTCCTGCTGACGGTTCTCTACGTGCTGACCGCCCAGGCGGCGTCCGCGCTGGCGGCGGTCAACACCAGCATCTCGCCCATCTGGCTGCCCAGCGGGCTGGCGGTGGCGGCCGTCGTCCTGTACGGCTACCGCATGGCACCGGCGGTGCTGCTCGGGGCGCTGGTGTTCAACGCCTCGACCGGGATCCCGCTGTGGGTGGCCGCGCTCATCGCGGCGGGCAACGCCCTGGAGGCGCTCGTCGCCGCCGGGCTGCTGAACCGGGCCGGGTTCCGCCGGCCCGTCGCCCGCCTGCGCGACGTCCTGCTCCTGGTCGGCCTCGCCGGCCTGGGCGGCACGGCGGTGAGCGCGGGCATCGGGGTGACGGCGCTGTGGGCCGGCGGGATCGTGCCCACGGCCGAGATGACGTCCTCCTGGGTGCTGTGGTGGTTCGGCGACGCGATCGGCGTGATCACCCTGACCCCGGTGCTGCTGTCGGCCTGGGCCCATCGGCGCCGGCGGCCGGTCCCGAGCAGGGGCCGGGTGGCCGAGGCCGGCCTGCTGTGCCTGGCGCTTCCGCTGGCCACCTGGCCGGTCCTGGGGGCCGGGCGGCTGACCCTCGTCGTCCCGGTGCTGCTGTGGGCGGCGATCCGGTTCCGGCTGCCGGGCGCGAGCCTGTCCAGCCTGTTCACCTCCGCCGTGGTGATCTACGCGGCGGCGCGCGGCGTGGGGCCGTTCGTGCAGGAATCCCTGTCCACCACCCTGCTGGTCACCCAGAGCTACACCGTGGTGCTGATCGCCACGAGCACGCTGGTGGCGGCGATCATCACCGAGCGGGAGCAGGCGACCGCCGCGCTGCACGACCAGCAGGAGCGCACCCGATCGATCATCGCCACCGCCCGCGACCCCTTCGTCGGCTTCGACGCCGACGGGACGGTCACCGACTGGAACCACGCCGCAGAGACGACCTTCGGCTGGTCCGCCGCCGAGGCGGTCGGCAGGCCGCTGACCGGGCTCATCATCCCCGCCGAGGTGTACGCCGAGCGTTTCTCCGCGCCGGACTCCTGCGGGGACCGCATGGAGATCACCGCCAGGCACCGCGACGGCCGCCCGCTCCCGGTGGAGATCACCGTCTGGTGCGTGGAGTCCGCCGGCCGCCGGCACCTCAACGCCTTCGCCCGGGACATCACCGAGCGCAAGCGGTTCGAGCGGGACCTGGCCACCGCCCGCGACCGGGCGCTGGAGGCCTCCCGGCTCAAGTCGCAGTTCCTGGCCACCATGAGCCACGAGATCCGCACCCCCATGAACGCGGTCATCGGCCTGGCCGCGGTCCTGCTGGCCGGTCCGCTCGGCCACGAGCAGCGCCGGCAGCTGGAGGGCATCCTCAGCGCGGGACAGGCACTGCTGGCGATCATCAACGACATCCTGGACCTGTCCAAGATCGAAGCCGATCAGCTGGTCCTGGAGGAGGGCGAGGTCGACCTCGGCGGCGCCGTACACGACGTCGTCGCCCTGCTGTCGGCCACCGCCCGCGACAAGGGGCTGATCCTGACCGGCTCGTGCGGGCCGCGGGTGCCCGCCGTCCTGCGCGGCGACCCGGTCAGGATCCGGCAGATCCTGCTCAACCTCGTCGACAACGCCGTGAAGTTCACCCCGGACGGCAGCGTCACGGTCCGCGCCGATCTGGCCGGCACGGCGCCGGACGGCAGGCCGGAGATCCGGATCGAGGTCGCCGACACCGGCATCGGCATCCCCGCCGAGGCCAGGGAGCGGTTGTTCGACCCCTTCGTCCAGGCCGACGCCTCCACCACCCGCCGCTACGGCGGCACCGGTCTGGGCCTGGCCATCTCCCGCCGGCTCGCCCGGGCCATGGGCGGTGATCTGCGGGTGTCAGGCGAACCCGGCAAGGGCAGCACGTTCACCTGCACGCTGCTGCTGGCGCCGGTGAAGGCCGCCGCGCGCGAGCCCGTCGCCGCCGGCGGCGACGCCTCCGCGGTCTCCGCCGGCCGCTCCCGGCTGCTTCTGGTGGAGGACAACGAGCTCAACCAGATGGCGGCGCTGGAGGTGCTGAACCTGCTCGGCTATCAGGCCGATCTGGCCACCAACGGCGCCGAGGCCGTCGAGATGGCGGAGAAGACCCGCTATCAGGCGATCCTGATGGACTGCCAGATGCCGGTCATGGACGGCTACACCGCCACCACGCTGCTGCGCCGCCAGGAGGGCGCCTCCCGGCACACCCCGATCATCGCGCTGACCGCGGGGGCCTTCGCCGAGGACCGCAGGCGCTGCCTGGCCGTGGGAATGGACGACTTCATCGCCAAGCCCTTCGACTACGACCAGCTCGCCCTCACCATCGCCCGCTGGATCGACTCTCCCGGCGAGCGACCCTCATCCTGAGGCGAACACGCGGGCCCGCCGATCCCGTCACCTGCGACGCAGGAGAAGGCCGATCGCGAGGATCACGCCGAGCAGGAGAAGGGCATAGGCGATCAGCAGGTTCCAGTTCCCCAGGGAGCCGAGGACCGGCGCGTCGGGCGCCACGTAGTAGCCGGCCATCAACAGGACGCCGGTGACCAGTGAGGCGATCATCGCTCGGGCCGGCCACTTCGACGGAGCGGAGACCGCTCTCCGGTCGTCTCCGAAATCAGGCAATGACTCCTCCTGCCGCCGGGTTTCCGGATCCTCGGGTGGATCTTTGAAAAGCCCAACGAGGCAGGGGTGGAGGCGGTTCCGCGTATGCCGCCGGATTTCCGCGGATCGCCCGCTTTCCGGCACGCTGACCGGCGACCTGGGAATCCTCTACGTTACCGACTGGTAACGAGAATTTCACCGCCTACAAATTCTCATTATCGGTCCATACGCTTCGGCCACGGCAGTGCGGCAGGCCGTGCCGTGCTCCGGACCGGGTGCGTCGGCGGGCCGCCCGCCGTACCCGTCCCGCACCCCTCACCCCCCACTCCAGCCCGTCCAGGAGCGCGCATGGCGAAACCTCGCCCGACCCTGCCCATCTCCCTGCTGTCGATCATGACCGCCACGGTCCTGACCGGTGCGGCCGGAGCCGCCCCCGCCGCGGCGGACTCCGTCACGGCCCGGGCCGCCGTCACGGTCCCCGCCGCGGCGCGGACCGCCGGCACGCCCGTGGCCACGACCGCCTTCCGGTTCGTCACCGTCCCCGGCGCCGGTGTGAACCTCAAGGCCAACGTCATCGCCCCGGCCGCCGCCGGACGGTATCCGGCGATCATCCTGCCCTCCAGCTGGGGACTCAACGACCTGGAGTATCTGGCCCAGGCCAAGGCCCTGGCCGGACGCGGCTACGTCGTCGTGTCGTACACGCCGCGCGGGTGGTGGTCCTCCGAAGGCGAGATCGACACCGCCGGGCCCCTGGACATGAGCGACCTGTCCAAGGTCATCGACTGGACGATCGCCAACACCGCCGCCGATCCCGCCCGCATCGGCGCGGCGGGCATCTCCTACGGAGCCGGCATCAGCCTGCTCGGCTCGGCGTTCGACCCGCGGATCCGGGCCGTCGTCATGATGAGCGGCTGGACCGACCTGGTCTACTCGCTCTACGGCGACCTCACCCGCCACCGGCAGTCGGCCGGGCTGCTGGAGTTCGCCGCCGGCACGCTGGGCAACCCCGGCCCCGACCTGACCGGCAAACTGGACGACTTCGCCGCCGACCGCAACGTCGAGGAGATCATCGCGTGGGCGGGCGTCCGCTCCCCGGCGACCTATCTCGACGCCATCAACGCCAACCGGCCCGCCGTACTGATCGCCAACGCCTGGGGCGACTCGTTCTTCCCGCCCAACCAGCTCGTGGACTTCTACGACCGGCTGAGGACCCCCAAACGCCTGGAGCTGAGGCCGGGCGACCACGCGATCGCCGAGGCCGCCGGCGTGCTGGGCCTGGAGAACGAGGTGTGGACCAGCCTGTACCGCTGGTTCGACCAGCATCTGGCCGGTATCGACACCGGCATCGGCCGTGAGCCGTCGGTCCAGGTCAAGCCGCACAACGCCGCCACCGAGGGATATCGCGACTGGGCGGAGTTCAGCCCCGCCGCCCGCCGGTACGGCCTGGGCCGGATCCGCCGGCTGGATGACACCGGTCTGCTCGGCGGGGCCCCCGCCGCCGGGTGGAGCAAGACCCTGCCGGCCGACCGCGACACCAGGGCCACCGGCGGTCCGGTGCTCATCACCAACGGCATCGCCGCCTTCACCGGCGAGCGGCCGAAGATCTGGCTGCCCGCCGTGAACCGCGACCGCGCCGGGGTGTGGGCCTCGGAGCGGCCGTCCACGGCGCAGCGGATCCGCGGCATCCCGAAGCTGCACCTGGAGCTGACCGGCACCGCTCCCCGGGGCACCGTCGTGGCCTACCTGTACGACCTCGATCGGTTCGGCAACGCCAGGCTGATCACGCACGCCCCCGCCGGCTGGCAGGGCACCGCCGGCGGCGACCGCAGCATCGATCTCGCCCTGTCGGCGACCGCCTACGATCTGCCGGCGGGTCACTCCCTGACCCTCGTCGTCGACACCGTCGACCCGCTGTATCACGAGGAGAACGCCCCGGACGGCTCGATCACCATCACCGGAGGGTCCTACCTCGACGTCCCGCTGAGATGACCCCGGGAAACCGCCTCCCGAGCGCGGCGCCCGCACCGCGTCGGTCCGCAGGCCGGTGTCACGGGCCACCGCCGTCACGTATCAAACCGGGCGGCCGGGTCTCTGATGGAGATGGAGGGACGCACTCCTGCCGGCCGCTTGCGGAGGACCATCATGGACATCTTTCAGGAAGTGCTCCAACGCCTCCTGGAGCGCACTGTGGGCGCCGGCAAGGCGGTCAGGCGCAAGAGGATGGTCGCGCAGTCGGCCGCTACCGAGGTCGGCGGGGTCGAGGCCGGCCTGGACCGGGAGCTGACGGGGCACCGGATGACATCGGGCTCACTCCTCACGGGCAGGAGCGCGGCGGTGTTCACCGTCCACCTGTCGCGGTCGCGCGGGCTGGTGGCCACCGGAGGCGCCGACGGCACGGTCCGGCTCTGGCACGCGGAGGCGCCGGACGGCGGCCAGGTGCTCGCCGAGACCGGCAACGCCGTCCACAGCGTGCGCTTCTCGGCCGATGGGACGATGCTCGCGGCCGGGGGCAATGACAAACAGGTGCGGATCTGGGACCTTTCGGGCGGTCCGGCGGCTGCCCGGCTGCTGCCGGGAACATGGCGGCACCACGCGTACGTGCTCGCCCTGGCCTGGTCGCCCGACGGCCGCCACGCCGCGTGCGCCGCGGGCGACGGCCGGGTGGCCGTACGCGATCCCGGGAGCGCGCGGACGCTGTGGGAGACGAAGGTGAAGGCCGGCCCCCTGGGTGTCGGCGACATCGCCTTCTCTCCCGCCGACGGCGGCCGCCTGGCGCTTCCCGCCTGGCGGGCCGTGTCGATCGTCGAGGCGGGCGCCGGTCAGCGGGTCCTGTCGCTTACGACCGGCAAGCACAACGTCGACAGCGTGGCGTACTCACCCGACGGCAAGCTCATCGCGGCGGGCGTATCCGACGGCACCGTGCGGGTCTGGCGGGTGGCCGACGGAACGGCGGCGCACACCCTGCGCGTGCACGCCCCGATGGCCTACAGCGAAGGCGAACCGGTCGGCAGAGTCACCGGGCTGGCCTTCGCCCCGTCGGGACGGTTTCTGGCCTCGGGCGGCTGGGACGGCGTGGTCAAGATCTGGCGCGCCGCAGACGGGGCGTTGCTGCGCGAGGTCGAGCCGGGGCGCGGGGTGGTGCACGCGCTGGCGTGGTCTGCCGACGACACGCGGCTCGCCGTGGCCGCCCACGACGGCGTCGCGCAGCTGTGGTCGATCTCCTGACGGCGGTCCTCGCCGGGAGCGGCGAGCCCGTGGCCGCGGCTGATCGACATCCCGGGTCAGGCGTCGGGAAACTCCAGCTCGACCGTCTGCCCGGCGGTGAGAAGGAAGTACGCCAGGAACGTCACTCCGTCGTCCTGCGCGTCGAAGCGGGCGATGCGGGCGCCCTCCGGTTCGTAGAACGTGTCACCGGGGGTGAGCACGGTCTCCGGCCGGCCGTCGATTCGGTACACCACGGAGCCGTCCTCGATGCTGCCGAACACGGGGCAGTTGTGGATGTGCAGCCCGGCGGGCTGCCCGGCGGCGATGCTGATGCGCCGCACCTCGACCCGGTGGATGGCCGACGGCGCCGGCAACTGCTGGTCGAGCACGACGGTACGGGTGACCGGCGGCGTGCCCGCGGCCGGAACGATCCGCTGCCGGCCGCGGCACTCGACGTCGGTGACCGGCCCGTCCGGCTCCGACGCGGCGCCGTCGCCGGGGATCTCCTCGACGGCGAGGTGGGTCGTGGACGTGGTGGCGGTCGCCGGCGTTCTCGGGACGGGCATGGGGTGGCAGTCCTTCCGGTCGGGTTCCCGGCTCACGCGCGTCGCCGGGCGGTCGCGGTGGCGTGGGCCGTCAACAGCGCGAGCACGCCCGATACGGCCTGCTCGAACGGGTCGGCGGTGCCCGAAGCGCGGGCGAGCACGTATCCGCTCTGCAGGACCGCGACGATGGTCGCGGCCGTGGCCGGCGGGTCGAGCCGGGGATCCAGTTCGCCCGCGGCGCGTCCCTCCTCCAGCACCTGCGCCAGGCGGGCACGGAGCCATGCGAGGGTGTCGTCGACCGGTGCCCGCAGGGCGGGATCGGCCATCACGTCGGGGTCCTGGGTCAGCCCGCCGACCGGACAGCCCTTCAGCACGTCCCGTTCGCGACGCAGATAGGCGGTGATGCGGTCGAGGGCCGTGCCGGGGGCCGACAACCGGGCCTCCGCGGCGGCCCGCAGTTCCTCGGCGGTGCGGCGGATCGCCGTCAACGCCAGGTCGTGCTTACCGGCGAAGTGGTGGTACATGCTGCCCTTGGATCACCCCGCGGCCGTCGCGGGAACTCAGACCTTGTCGCGGGAACTCAGAGCGCGGAAGAGCGCTCCATCAATCCGTCCAGCATCAACTCGATCGACCGGCAGGCGTCGGTGCGGGCCGTGGCGGCGTCCACGTCGCCGCCGGCGCTGCGCATGACGCCTTCCACCATGCCGAACAGCAACGCCAGGTCGCGCGCCCGCACGTCGCCGCGCACCTCGCGGCGGTCCTGGGCGCGCCGCAGCGGTCCGGCCAGCACAGTGATCATCCGGCGCTCGTACCGTTCCCGCGTCCTGGGGTCCAGGCGGTACGTCAGCGCCACCAGCGACCGCATCGTGACCTGCGTGCGCAGCACTTCCCCGAGCAGGTCCCGGAAGGGCACCGGCTCACCGGGACCGTCGACGCAGGCCTCCAGGCGGGATATCTCATATCCGATCACCGCCTCGGCGAGCGCGTTGCGGTCGGGGAAGTGGCGGTACAGCGTGGCCTGCCCGACCCCCGCCCGCCGGGCGATCTCCGGCATCATCACCGGCGCCCGCGGATCGGACATCACATCCACCGCCGCCTGAATGATCGCCATCCGGTTCCGCCGCGCGTCGCTGCGCCGCGGCCCGTGCGCACCGTAAGGCATCGCCAAGCTCCTCAACCACCGATGTTACCGAGTGGTAGCGATGATCTCACCGGCGGTCGGCACATGGCCACCCCTCGCCGTCGGCCGTCGTGGTGCCGCCGGGCGGCACCCGGGGGCGGGGTCAGGCGGTGGGGAAGGGGCCGGCGTACTCGGTGTAGTCGGAGACGCCGTCGCCGTTGAGGTCGACGCGGACCTCGTCGGCGTAGCCGTCGCCGTTGTGGTCGAGGTAGACCACGTCGGTCACACCGTCGCCGTCGGTGTCGTAGCGCTCCTCGTCGGCCACGTGGTCGCCGTCGGTGTCGATCAGCTGGGCGTCGGTGCCGCCGTCGCCGTCGTAGTCGACGTAGTCGGTGGTGGTGACCTCGAACTCGCTCATTTGTCGTTCCGTTCCTTTCGGGTGCGTTCGTCAGATAAGAGTGGCCGCCCGCGAGGATTGTTACAGCGGGTTCCACGATTTCTCCGCGCCGGAAGTCCCGGGTCCCCTCGTCACGGTGCGGCGTGCGGGCCCGAATCCTGGCGGATGCGGCGGCCGGTGATCTCCGCGGGGACGATGCGGATGTAGAGGTCACGCTGACCTCCGGCCCACGGCTCGACCCCGGAGGCGGCGACGGCCGCCTCCTCCTCGGGCGGGACATGGTGGGCGCCGCCCAGGATGAGCACGCTCCAGCCTTCCCGGTTGACCTCGTCGACGTGGTCGACCTCGAAGGCGATCTTGATCGTGGCGCCCTTCACATGGGTGCGCAGATCCTCGTCCAGTGGGCCGCCGAAGGCGGTGCGGAAGACCACCGCGCCCTCGTAGAAGACGTAGCTGACCGGCACGATCGCCGGGCCGACGGGACTGCCGAACCCCACCCGGCCGACGCCGCCCGGCGAGATCAGCCGCAGGCACTCCTTGATGTCGAGCTCCTCCAGCACCGGCCGCGTCCCGGCGCGCCCGCGTCCCGGCGGCAGGTCCACCTCGCCGCCGAGCAGTTCCGCCGCGCTGGTGTCGAGCCCGGCGGCCAGGCGGTGCACGGTCTCGGCGCCGGGCGAGGCCGGGTGCTCCTCCAGATAGCCGAGATAGCCGGGATCGATCCCGGCGCGGTCGGCGAGCTGCTCCCGGCTCAGGCCGAGGGACCGGCGCCGCCAGGCGATGCGGCGTCCCAGATCGCCGGGGAGGGCATAACGCTCGGACATGGGGTCTCCTCACGGGAAAGAGCGAGGCGGGGGTCGTGTCGTGGCTCCGCCCTCGACGCTACGCCTGCGGCACCGCAATACCCCAGAGGCGAAAGACCCATGAGGACCCGTGGAACGCCCCGCCGGTCCATCCTGGAATCTACAATGTAAAGGAACTGGTGCAGGGTGCGACGAAGAGGGCCGGAGAGGCGAGAATCACCGGGGGCCGGCCTCGCCCGGACGGGACGGGAGGCGTGATGGACACCACGGCGCGCGACGAGCGCCTGCGTCGTGGAGCGCCTGGCCGCCCGGAAGCCGGCGCAGGCCCGACCGCCTGCCGGTCTCGCCGAGCCCCTCCGGAGCCTCGCGCACGCCGGGTCTTTGGTCCCTCGTGCGCGCGACCGTCGGCCCCTTCATGCGCGTGGCGGCGGGCGCGACGCTGGAGGTGACCGCCGGGCGGCCGGACCGGCCCCGGGACCGGCCGCCAGGAGAGCACAGGCGGACAAGGAGATGAGTTCCCATGCGCGCGCTCGTGGTCTTCGAATCGATGTTCGGCAACACCCAGGCGATCGCCAGGGCCGTCGCCGACGGACTGGCCACCCGGATGGACGTGGAGCTGGCCGAGGTCGGCGCCGCCCCGGCGGCCGTTCCCGGCGGCGTGGACCTGCTCGTCGTCGGCGGGCCCACGCACGCCTTCGGCATGAGCCGGGCCGGCACCCGCAAGTCCGCCGCCGAGCAGGCGGCCTCCGGCCTGGTGTCGAAGGGGCGGGGGATACGCGAGTGGCTGTCCGCCCTGAGCGGCCACGCCCCCGGTGTGAGCGCCACGGCGTTCGACACCCGCGTCAAGAGCCCCCGGCTGCCCGGCTCGGCCCGGCGCGGCGCCGAGAAACTCCTGCGCAGGAAGGGCCTGCCCGTCCTCACCGGGTCGCAGAGCTTCTACGTCTCCGGCACTCCCGGGCCCCTGCTGGAGGGCGAGATCGAACGCGCCCGCTCCTGGGGCGTGTCGCTGGCCACGATGCGGGAGACCGGCGAGCGGCGGCCCGCCGTATGACGGGAGCGGCCGGCCGCGCGAGGAGGACGCGCTCGGACCCGGGCGGCCGGCCTCCCCTTCAATCAGGCGCCGGAGGGCGGGCCGGCGCAGGGCGGGGTCCGGGCCGTCACGG
>NZ_BOOK01000055.1 GCF_016863195.1 Paraplanobispora takensis
CTTTGCACTCATCGACTGAGTACTTCGGCGGCTCGAACCGGTGATCCCGGAACGACAGGGACATGGTTCCGGAGAAGTCCTCGATGGGACTGATCTCTTCGAAGATCTCTTCGAGACCCGACTGGGCCGGAACGTCCTTGCGCCCGGCCTGGCGAGCCGCCTCGACCCGCCCCTTCCACTTCTCGTTGCCGAGCAGCCAGTCAAAGGACTCGGTCTGCAGAGCGAGAAGGTCAGGAACTTCGAGCGGCTCCTGAATGCGCGCAAAAGACACGCGACGGGGACCAGCGGGTACGGCGGAGGCGTTGCGCGAGGCTGCCAACAGATGTCCTTCCGAGGGCTCGCGGCGGACTGACTACACGCACGCCAGACGACCATGCATCGGAGCACCAAAAGAAGCGGGTCGTCAAAGGGCAGCGCAAAGGGGCAGTGTAGCCGAACGGCACACGCCTGTCCACCCCAGTCTCGCTGCATGCTCCACGTTGGTCGCAGCATCGCCCGTCGGCGGCGAAACGTCAAGCCCGGAAGGCGACATTTCCACCGGCAAACCGCCGTGAAGCTGCGACTTCTTCCGCCGATCGACCCGTGCGCGCCACCGGATCCAGAACACTACCCCGGACTCGGAAACGGCTAACACCCGCCGCCCGACGGATCGGGCGCTGGCCGTTGCCCGACCCTCGCTCGACTGTCGCCATGCGGATCTACCCGCCCTCAAACCTTCTTCAAACGCAAGGTTTGCTAACAATTACATAACACGCCTCGCCCGGCCCGGAAATCACAAGGGCGGAGGGTTGCCCAGGAGAGTCGAGAGTTCGGACACCAGCCAGCGGGAGTCCACCCTGACCATCACCAGCCGGGCACGGCTCTGACCGACCTGGCGGCGGGGTTCGTCGCCGGGGCTCTCCCGCACCGTGCTCATGTCGACGAACAGCAGGACGTCGACCCGGTCGGGGCCGGCCGACTCCACGGCCGCCCCGGTGACCGTGGCCGACTGCACCGCCCGCTGCCGCCTCGCCTCCGGCGCCAGGCTCGCGGCCAGCCGCCTGTAGTGCCCGGTGAGCGCCCCGGTGGTGTATCCCCCGGCTCTGGCGAGGTCCTGTTCGATCGTGCGGTAGTCGTAGGACAGCATGCCCGGGGCCGCCGACCGGGCGGCCTCCAGCGCCTGCCGTCCCGCCTCCTCCCCGGACCGCAGCCGTTGCAGGTCCGCGAACATGACCCCGGCCGCCCCGGCCAGCACCAGCGCCACGACGGCCAGCGCCGCGGCGAGCAGCGGGAGGCCCCGCCGTACGGAAGGAAGCCGCGCGGCTCTCACGAGACCAGCTCCGCCTGCGACACGAGCCAGCCTCCCCCGGTCCTGGTGACCTCCATGCTCCAGCGGTAGAACCGCTCCCGGGGGGCCTCGCGGCTCCCCTCGGAAGAGACCACCGCGTCCCCGACCACCAGCACCCGGGCCGTGCCGTCCTCCAGGGAGACGAGCCCCACGGCGCGCAGGGCGCCCGTCTGCAGAACCTTGCCGGAGGTGGTCGTCTCCTTCAGGGTCGCGGCGTCACGGGCGTACTCGGCCCTGGCGGGGCCGGTGGAGGTGTCGAGGATGCGCCGGATGCCGGCGTCGACGGTGCGGTGATCGATCGAGAGCAGGCTCAGGGCGTGGTCTCCGGCCGCCCGCAGCGCCGCCCGGCGGTCTTCCTCGGCCGCGCGGGCCTCGCGCAGCTGCCCGCCCACCCAGAAGGCGGCCGCCGCGAGACAGACGGCCGACAGGCCCGCGAGCCAGGGCAGGAGCTTCCTCAGCACGGTTCGATCTTCCAGCTCGGCTGACACCGTCACGGTCGATCGCCGTCAACGATAGCGAACGCGGGCCGATCGTCACCGGCGGAGCATCGAACTCATCTCACGCCGTTGAGGTGCGCCGCGACGAGGCGGGGATACTCCTCCAGCCAGTTGCGGCCCCGGTCGTCCACGAAGGAGTTCGGCGGCGGGATGACGCCGTTGGCGGCCAGCCACTCCCCCGGCGCGCGCTGCGTCCGCCGGATCCGGTTCGCGCTCGGCATGAGCTGCGGCGGGATCGGGGGCAGACCGCCCGGGTCGTGGCCCAGCTGCGCCTCGGCCTCCAGCTCGGAGATGTCCTTCTCCTCCGACATGCCGATCGGGCCGTGCCTGCGCGCGTTGAGGAACTGGCGCACCACCGGTTCGTCGCTGGACAGCAGCATCTCGCGCGGCCCGAACATGATCAGCTCGCGCCGGAACAGCAGGCCGATGCTGTCGGGGACCGTGCGGGCGGTGTTGATGTCGTGCGTGACGATCAGGAACGTCGCCTCGATCTCCGCGTTGAGGTCCACGATCAGCTGGTTCAGGTAGGCCGTGCGGACCGGGTCGAGGCCGGAGTCGGGCTCGTCGAACAGGATGATCTCGGGGTCCAGGACCAGCGCCCTGGCCAGGCCCGCGCGTTTGCGCATGCCGCCGGAGATCTCCCCGGGGAGCTTGCCCTCGGCGCCGACGAGACCGACGAGGTCCATCTTCTCCATCACGATGCGACGGATCTCGGTCTCGTTCTTCTTGGTGTGCTCGCGCAGGGGGAAGGCGATGTTGTCGAAGAGGCTGAGGGACCCGAACAGGGCCCCGTCCTGGAACAGGACGCCGAACAGCCTGCGCAGCTCGTAGAGCGTGCTCTCACTGCAGTTTGCCAGGTCGTGGCCGTCGATCCAGATGTGGCCGCGGTCGGGCCGCAACAGGCCGACCAGGGACTTCAGGAAGACGGACTTGCCGGTGCCCGAGGGGCCGAGCAGGACGGAGATCTCCCCGGCGGGGAGCGTCAGCGTGACGTCCTCCCAGATGACCTGCCTGCCGAACGACTTGGTCAGGCCCTCCACCACGACTTCGACGCCCACGTGCCGCCCTCCAGAAGACCGGTGCACCCACCGTAGCGACGATCGCCCGAATCGGATGCGGTTCCAATACGATCCGGCGATCGTTACGACACGGTAATAAGACTTCCCGTCCAACAAGGGTCCGGCCCACTCCCGCCATGCGGAGGCCCGCCGGTGCCGCGGAAGGGCCCGGGAACGCGAAAAGAGCGGGCCACCGGCACCTGGTGGACCCGCTCTTCCCGGTGAAACGTCTTACTTGACGGTGACGGTGGCGCCGGCACCCTCGAGGGCGGCCTTGGCCTTCTCCGCCTGCTCCTTGTTGACCTTGCCGTCGAAGACCGGCTTCGGAGCGCCGTCGACCAGGTCCTTGGCCTCCTTGAGGCCCAGGCTCGTCAGGGCGCGGATCTCCTTGATGACCTGGATCTTCTTGTCACCGGCGGCCTCGAGGATGACGTCGAACTCGTCCTGCTCCTCAGCCTCCTCGCCACCACCGGCGGCACCGGCGGCGGCCGGAGCGGCGGCGACGGCGACCGGGGCGGCAGCCTTGACGTCGAAGGTCTCCTCGAAGAGCTTCACGAAGTCGGACAGCTCGAGGAGGGTCATCTCCTTGAAAGCGTCGAGGAGCTCGTCGGTGCTGAGCTTCGCCATGATTTCCTCCGTATGGATCTAACTAATGAAGAATTGGGACCGCGGTATGCATGCGCTAATCCCCTGGACCGCTCGCGCGGACCTACTCGCCGGCCTCCGCGCGCTTGGCGCGCAGAGCCTCGGCCAGCTGAGCCATGTTGGTGGGCAGCGCGTTGAAGACGGCGGCCGCGTGGCCCTGCTTCGCCTTCATGGCGCCGGCCAGCTTCGCGAGGAGGACCTCGCGCGACTCGAGGTCGGCAAGCTTGCTGATCTCGGCCGGGGTCATCGCCTTACCGTCGACGACACCGCCCTTGATGACCAGGAGGGGATTGGCCTTGGCGAAGTCACGCAGACTCTTGGCAGCCTCGACCACGTCGCCGTTGACGAACGCGATCGCCGACGGACCCGCGAGCAGGTCGTCGAGCTGGTTGATCCCGGCCTCGTTGGCCGCGATCTTGGTCAGCGTGTTCTTCACCACGGCGAACTTCGCATTCTCACCGAGGGAAACGCGCAGCTGCTTGAGCTGAGCGACGGTGAGACCGCGGTACTCGGTCAGAACGGCAGCGCCAGAGCTTTCGAAACTGCTCCGGAGCTCGGCTACGGCCGTCGCCTTTTCCGCCTTCGCCATGGGCCTCCTTCCAGATGTGCCGCCGGCAAAGGCCCATAAACGAGAACGAGCCCCGGCGCAGGCGCACGGGGCTCACAAGAGGACGGCACGTCCCGATGGAAGCTCACATCACACCTGCGCTGGCCGTCCACTGAATGCGGATCCTTCGGTCACCGGGCTATGAGGCCAGGTGACGACCGGCGGTCTTCGGCGTTGACAGCTTACGCGCTGTCCGGACACAAGCCAAATCGGCGTACGGCCTCGCGGACGAGCGGTCCGCGGGGCCGTACGGCTCGCCCCTCCGGGTGGCCCGGGGCGCGAGCCGTACGGGAAGGGTCAGTTCCCGCCGGTCCCGCCGGGGTTCTCCGGCAGGTCGCCCACCTGGTCGGCGGGCGGAGCGGTGATGGTCACCGGCTCGTTGAAGTCGCGGAACTGCGCGGCCATGGTGAACGTGGCACCCTGCTCGGACCCGCTCAGCGTGACCTTGCGGGGCAGGCTCTGGGCATCGGCCCACAGGTCGAACTTCACGTCCTTGGCCTTCGACAGCTGCTCCTGCACCTGCTCGCGTTCGGCGGGGTCGAGCAGCTGGACCGCCTCGTCCACCGGGAAGGTGCCGCTGTAGTGGGTGGTCTCCACCCCGTCGACCGTCTCGGTGCCGACCGCCTTGACGTCCTTGGAGGCGGTCAGCAGCTTGACCGTGCCGGCCAGGTCGAACTGCTGGGCCTGGGCCATGAATTCCTTGATCTGGGCCTGGTCGCCGGCGCCGAGGTCGGAGGCGGACACCTTGAGCCACGGCTTGCCGGTGCCGGCGAACTTGGTGAGCAGCTCGGACTTCACGTAGACCGTGTCGCCGAGCAGGATCGCCCGCGCCCCGCCGGGCACGTTGCGCCCGCCGAAGGAGATCACGTCCAGCGTGACGTCGGTCGCCAGTTCGGGCTTGCTCTGGTAGACCATGCTGCCCTGGATCTTGCCGGCGCCCTGCTCGCCGTCGGCGGCGTCCAGCACCAGGTCCGCGGAGTAGGAGGTGACCTCCTCAGCCTGCTGCGCGCTCTCCTGGACGGCCTCGGCGGCCGCCAGCTTCACGTTTCCCAGGGAACCGGCGCTCTGCGCGCCGCATCCCGCCACCGCGACCAGTGCGGCCGCTCCCAGTGCCACTGCGGGAGCCAATCGGCGCATCCGTCCTCACCCCTTCGTATCCCCCGATCACCTGTCTCCTCGAGACTATGTGCCCCCGGAAAACCGCGCGTCGTCCGAGAGAACGAAAAAGGCCTCGACCGAATGGCCATTCGGTCGAGGCCTCCGCGGTTGACGCCCGGGTATCAGGCGTCGAGCTCCGCGGTCATCGCACGGGTCACGTTCGGGTCGACCGGGATGCCGGGGCCCATGGACGTGGAGAACGTGATCTTCTTGAGGTAACGGCCCTTGGCCGCGGACGGCTTCAGACGCAGGACCTCGTCGAGGGCGGCGGCGTAGTTCTCGATGAGCTGACGCTCGCCGAAGGACACCTTGCCGATGATGAAGTGCAGGTTCGCGTGCCGGTCGACACGGAACTCGATCTTTCCGCCCTTGATGTCGGTGACGGCCTTGCCGACGGCCGGGGTCACGGTGCCGGTCTTGGGGTTCGGCATCAGACCACGCGGACCGAGCACGCGGCCCAGGCGGCCGACCTTGCCCATGAGGTCCGGGGTGGCGACGACGGCGTCGAAGTCGAGGCGGCCCTTGGCGACCTCGTCGATCAGCTCGTCGGCACCGACGATGTCGGCGCCCGCGGCGCGGGCCTCCTCGGCACGGTCACCGGTCGCGAAGACCAGGACCCGGGCGGTCTTACCGGTGCCGTGCGGGAGGTTGACGGTGCCACGGACCATCTGGTCCGCCTTGCGGGGGTCGACGCCCAGCCGCAGAGCGACCTCGACGGTCGCGTCGAACTTGGTGACGCTCGTCTCCTTGGCCAGCTTGGCCGCCTGGGCCGGGCTGTAGAGGTTCTCGCGGTCGACCTTGGCCGCGGCGTCGCGGTGTGACTTGCTGCGCTTCACTTGCTCACTCCTGATCTGAGTGTCCGTGGTGCGGGCCAGCGCCTGGCCCTTCCACTCGGTTCGAGGTCTGTGGTGCCGAGTGCCGCAGACGGCTAGTCGGCGATGGTGATGCCCATCGACCGGGCGGTGCCGGCGATGATCTTCTCGGCCGCCTCGATGTCGTTGGCGTTGAGGTCCTGCATCTTGGTCTCGGCGATCTGGCGCAGCTGCTCACGGGTGAGCTTGCCGACCTTGTCCTTCTGCGGGACGGCCGAGCCCTTCGCCACTCCGGCGGCCTTCTTGATCAGCTCAGGCGCCGGGGGCGTCTTCGTGATGAAGGTGAAGGAGCGGTCCTCGAAGATGGTGATCTCAACGGGGATGATGTTGCCGCGCTGGGCCTCGGTGGCAGCGTTGTACTGCTTCACGAAGTCCATGATGTTGACGCCGTGCGGACCGAGGGCGGTACCGACCGGCGGGGCGGGAGTGGCCTGGCCAGCGGGAAGCTGGACCTTGACCAGTGCCGCGATCTTCTTCTTAGGAGGCATGAGATTTTCTCCGGGTCCTCATCGGATTGATGCGGTCCCCCGCAGAGACGGGGAACATGTCGGAAGGCCGTGTTTCGCGAAACACGGCCACCGAACGTCTTAGTTTATGTGACGGGTCAGATCTTCGAGACCTGGTTGAACGACAGCTCGACCGGGGTCTCACGACCGAAGATCGACACGAGCACCTTGAGCTTCTGCGACTCTACGCTGATCTCGCTGACCGTCGCGGGCAGGGTGGCGAAGGGACCGTCCATGACCGTGACGGACTCGCCGACCTCGAAGTCGACGGTCGCCGTGGCGGCCTTGGCGGTGGTCTTCTTCGTCTCCTCGCTGGGCTCGGGGGCCAGCAGCTTGGCGACCTCGTCCACGCTCAGCGGGCTCGGCTTGTTCGACAGGCCGACGAAGCCGGTCACACCGGGAGTGTTGCGCACCGCGGACCACGACTCGTCGGTGAGCTCCATGCGGACCAGCACGTAACCCGGCAGCACGCGCTCCTTGACGAGCTGGCGCTTGCCGCTCTTCACCTCGGTCACGTGGTGGGTGGGCACCTCGACCTGGAAGATGTAGTCCTCCATGTTGAGGGACTGCGTGCGGGTCTCGATGTTGGCCTTCACGCGGTTCTCGTAGCCGGCGTAGGAGTGGATGACGTACCACTCGCCGTAGAGGCCGCGCAGGTGGCGCTTGAACTCCTCGACCGGGTCGACGTCGGGCAGGACGTCACCGTCCTCGTCGACGACGGCGGCCGGGACCTGCTCGGCCTCGTCATCGTCGTCGGTGTCGGCGTCCGCCTCGTCGTCGGTGTCGGCGTCGGTCTCGAAATCGGCCTCGGCGTCGACGTCCGTCTCGACGTCGGTCTCACCGGACTCGTCGAACGAATCCTCCGCGGCGTCGATGGCCTCTTCCGGCCCGCCCTCCCACTCTTCGCGGGACTCGCCGGCCGGCTGTGAAGACTCGGACACGGTGGCTCTTTCTCTTTTCCTCGGTGGGCTGACTGGACTTGCGGAGGGAATGGGCTCACGGCGGGAGAGCCCGCCGTCCGCCGCCTCAGGATCCGCCGAAGATCCTCAGCACGCCCTCGGTGAACAGCGCATCGAGCCCGGACACGATCCCGACCAGGATCAAAACGAAGACCAGGACGATGATCGTGTAAGAAATGAGTTCCTTGCGCGTCGGCCAGATGACCTTACGCAGCTCGGCGACAACCTGCCGGTAGAAAAGGGCGGGAGAAGTGCGCTTGGACTTCTTCTCACCGCTCGGCTTGTCTGCGGTTTCGCCGCGCGTGTCGATCGCCACAGTCCTCACCTGATCCGTCGTATCCAACGCATATCCGCGGCGCGCTAGACGCCCTGATGCGCGGACCGCTCCTCGCAGGGCACGAGGGACTCGAACCCCCAACCGCCGGTTTTGGAGACCGGTGCGCTACCAATTGCGCTAGTGCCCTAAGACATGAACCACCATACCTCGGTTGACCCGAAGTTTGTCCCTGGCTCATCGGCCCCGCCCGCCGATCACGCACTCGGCGGCGAGGCCACGCCGGAGTCTACGTGGGAATGGCCGCCACGTCGAACTGGAAACCGATCCCGCAGGTCACGAACTTTCCAAGCCCCCACCGCCGCGGACCCGCCGGGGCGTCCGGATGCTGGATACCCACCGGAACACGACGGCCGGTCTGTAACCATGGACGCATGACCCGTCCTCGCATCTCCGCGCGCATCTCCGCGATCTCCGAGTCCGCCACTCTCGCCGTCGACGCCAAGGCCAAGGCGATGAAGGCGGCGGGCCGTCCGGTCATCGGCTTCGGCGCCGGCGAGCCGGACTTCCCGACTCCCGACTACATCGTCGAGGCCGCCGTCGAGGCCTGCCGGACCCCGAGGTTCCACAAGTACACCCCGGCCGGCGGTCTTCCCGAGCTCAAGCAGGCCATCGCCGACAAGACCCTGCGCGACTCCGGCTACCGGGTCGACGCGGCCCAGGTGCTGGTCACCAACGGCGGCAAGCAGGCCGTCTACGAGGCCTTCGCCACGCTGCTGGACCCGGGCGACGAGGTCCTGGTGGTCGCGCCGTACTGGACGACCTACCCCGAGGCGATCAAGCTGGCCGGCGGCGTCCAGGTCGACGTCGTGACCGACGAGACCACCGGCTACCTCGCGAGCGTCGAGCAGCTGGAGGCCGCCCGCACCGAGCGCACCAAGGTCCTGCTGTTCGTCTCCCCGTCCAACCCGACCGGCGCGGTCTACGCGCCGGAGCAGGTGGAGGCGATCGGCCGCTGGGCCGCCGAGCACGACCTGTGGGTCGTCACCGACGAGATCTACGAGCACCTCACCTACGGCGACGCCGGTTTCGCGAGCATCGCCACCGTCGTGCCCGAGCTGGGTGACAGGGTCGTCGTGCTGAACGGCGTCGCCAAGACCTACGCGATGACCGGCTGGCGGGTGGGCTGGCTGATCGGCCCCAAGGACGTGGTCAAGGCCGCGACCAACCTCCAGTCGCACGCCACCTCCAACGTCTCCAACGTCGCGCAGGCCGCCGCCCTGGCCGCCGTCACCGGCGACCTGTCGGCCGTGGAGCGCATGCGCGAGGCCTTCGACCGCCGCCGCCAGGCCATGGTCCGGATGCTCAACGAGATCCCGGGCGTGCTCTGCCCCGAGCCGAAGGGCGCGTTCTACGCATACCCCTCGGTCAAGCAGCTGCTGGGCAAGGAGTTCGGCGGCAGGCGCCCGCAGACCTCCGCCGAGCTGGCCGAGATCATCCTTGAGGAGGCCGAGGTCGCGCTCGTTCCCGGCGAGGCGTTCGGCACCCCGGGATACTTCCGCCTGTCCTACGCCCTCGGCGACGACGACCTGGCCGAAGGCGTCAGCCGGGTCGCCAAGTTCCTGGCCGACGCCCGCTGACCCGGCGACCGGCCGCCCTCTCGCGGTCCGGGGCCCTGGCCGCGCACGCGGACGCGGACGGCCCCGGACGGGCCGCCGGTCGTCCCCCCGGCGCTCCCCCCGGTCCCGTCAGTCGTCGTCGTACTCGTCCTCGGGCCCGGACTCGGCCACGCCCTGCAGCGCGTGCTCCACGGCTTCCCCCAGGCCGGTCGTGCGTCCCAGTTCGAGGAGGCGGTCGTACTCCTTGTCGTCCGTACGGCCGCGCAGCCTCTCCTCCGAGCCCTCCAGCAGACCGGCGAGGATCGGCGCGCGGCACGGCGGCAGGGCGGCCTCTTCGCGGGCCACGGCGGCGGCGCCGAGCAGTCTGATCGCCAGAGCGTCGTTCCCGTCGCCCTCCGCGATCACCCCGAAGGTCTCGATCCCCTCGACGAGGCACATGTCGTCGCCGAACAGCCGGGCGCCGCGCATGGACTCCCGGGCGGCCGCGGCGGCCACCGGAGTGTTGCCGAGCAGGTGCTCGGCCTGGGCCAGGAGCAGGTCGAGGCGGGCCAGGGTCCAGTAGTCGCCGCAGGAGGCGCACAGGTCGCGCCCCTCGTGCAGGACCGACACCGCCTCCTCGTGCCGGTCGGCGGACATCAGCGCGGTGGCCACGACGACGTAGGTGGGCAGGAAGCCCGGGAAGACGTCGCCGGCCGAGCGGTGGCGCATCCGGGCGTCCTTGATGAACCGCATCGCCTCGGCCAGCTCGCCCCTGGCCATGGCCAGGTGGGCGTGGAAATGGCTGACGTAGGCGGTGGAGTCCCAGCCGGCGACCCCGGTGTCGCACTCGGCGAGGGCGCGCTCGGCGCCCTCGATGTCGCCGCGCTGGATCGCCATCCAGGCGTAGACCCACAGCGCCTTGTTCCGCTCGGTGCCCGGCTCGCGCTCCAGCTCCAGGCCGCGCTGCAGCAGGGAGTATCCGACGGCGTGCCTGCCGCAGCAGATCCACAGGAACCACAGGAAGGAGACCAGTTCGAGGCCCCGGCGGCGGTCCTCCGGCCGGTCGTAGCAGTAGTCGACGGCCTGGCGCAGATTGGTCAGGTCGGGTGCCAGCCGGCGGTACCAGGTGAGCTGGTCGTCCTTCCAGCTCTGCGCCGCGCGGGCGGCGAGGTCGAAGAAGAAGTCACGGTGGCGGCGCCGCGCCTGGCAGGTCTCGCCCAGCTCGGCCAGCCGGGCGGCGCCGAACCCCCGGACGGTGCCGAGCAGGCGGTAGCGGGCGCCGCGCGGGCTCCCCTCCCGGGTCAGGACGGACCTGTCGGTCAGCCCGTTCAGGGCGTCGAGGACCTGCCCGGCCGAGAGGTCGCCGGCGCCGCAGACGCTCTGCGCGGCCTCGGCGTCGAAGCACTCGGAGAAGACCGACATCCGGGCCCACACCAGGCGCTCCTCGGGGCCGCACAGCTCGTAGCTCATGCCGAGCGCGCCGCACAGGGAGGCGTGGCGCCTGGGGGACATCCCGGAGGACGCGCAGCCGGAGAATCCCGGTTCGCGGCCGGCGGGGTGCGGATAGTCCCTGAACGGGTCGGACGGGCCGGCGAACAGGTCGGCCACGGCGGGGTCGGGGGTCTCGGCCACCAGCTCGATCGCCAGCGGGAGGTTGTCCAGCCGCCGGCAGATCTCGGCCGGGTCGGTCCCCGCGAGCCTGTCCCCGGCGAGCGTGACGAGCAGGTCGACGGCGTCGGCGGTGGACAGTCCGCCGATCGGGTAGACGTGCTCGTGCGGGAAGCCCAGCCGCTGCCTGCTGGTGGCCAGGACGTGCAGCCCCTCGACCTCCCGCAGGAGGTGGTCCACGAGGATGCCCGCGGTGTGGGCGACGCGGTCGCAGCCGTCCAGGACGACCAGGCCGGGGTTGGCCGACAGCTCGGCGACCACCCGCTCCACCGGCCTCCCCGGCCGCCGGTGGGCGCCGATCGCGCCGGCGACGGTCTCGGTCAGGGCCATGAGGTCGTCCGGCGTCTCGGAGACGTCGACGATGCGGACGTATCCCGGCGACTCGCGCTCCAGCGGTTCGGCCAGGCGCATCGCGAGGCGGGTCTTGCCCGCTCCGGCGGCGCCGGTCAGCGTGACATGGCGGGCCCTGCCGAGCAGGCCGCAGATGTCAGCCAGCTCCGCCTGCCTGCCGACGAAGACGTCCGCTTCCATAACAGCCCCGGCGTCGTCCCAACTGTGCGTGTACTTACCGTCGCACGGACGCACGTGCGCGTGGAAGCCCGTTGGGAAATTTCCCTCGTTCCTTGACGATTCCCGACGGCCCTTCCCCGCACCCGGTCTGTGCGTCCGGCGGCGGTACGGCTCCCGCCGGGCGGGAGCCGTACCGCCGCCGTTCCCCGTCTCCCGGAGACGGCCCGATCACCTGCCGGGGA
Source organism: Paraplanobispora takensis (assembly GCF_016863195.1). Lineage (GTDB taxonomy): Bacteria > Actinomycetota > Actinomycetes > Streptosporangiales > Streptosporangiaceae > Planobispora > Planobispora takensis. The sequence goes on from NZ_BOOK01000055.1 coordinate 11,922, forward strand.
CGACCCCTTCGACGATCTCCTTCAGCTCCGCCTCGGCCTTCTCCTGACCGAGCCGTGCGTAGTAGTCGGGGCTCATCATGACCTCGATCGCCAGCCCCGCACCCTCGGTCCAGACGGCGGTGGGGGTGCCGCCCTCCTCGATCCGCCCCACGGACTCGCCCGCGCGGACGATGTAGACCCGCTCGCCCCCGATCTCCACGGGCCTGGCGCCCTGGTCGCGGTAGCCCTTCATCCGCCTGCCCAGCTCGGTCGCCGCCTGCCCCCGGTAGACGACGGCCTGGACGCTGTACATGCCGGGCTCCAGACCGGCCTCCTGCCACCAGGTGCTGTAGCTGGTCTTGCCGAAGCCGTCCTTGACCGACCCCTCGCCCCACTGCAGGCCCTCGGGCAGGTAGGTGAACTCCACGCCGCCGAACCTGCGGCCGTCGCCCAGGTCTCCCAGGTCGTTCGGGATGCTCGGCTCGTCCCCAGGGCCGGGGTCCTCCGTCGGGTCCGGATCCGCCGTCGGGTCCGGGTTCTCCGTCGGGCCGGGCGGGGCGGAGGTCAGCAGGACGACGTGCCCCCGCGCGACCTTCTCCCCGGCCGCCGGGGTCTGCTGCACCACCAGGTCCCCCTCCCCCCCGGCACCTTCGACCTGCGCCTCGAGCCCGGCCGCCTCCAGCACGACCAGCGCCTTCTGCGCGTGCAGGCCGACGACGTCCGGGACCGTCACGTCCCGCACGACCGCGACCTCGGTGCCCCGGCCGGGCTGCGCGGCCGGGCCGGGCGCGGTGGCGGCCGGGCCGGCGTTCAGCGACAGGTACACCGGGACCGCCCCGGCGACGGCGGCGGTGGCCAGCGCGACGCCCGCCGTACGAAACCGGAGGCGGTGCGCCCGGTTGCGGCGGCGGATCGCCCCGCCCATCGCCGGCGTGGCGCGCACCCCCGCGACGTGCGCCTCCATCGCCTCCGCCAGTTCCTCTTCAAGCCTCATCCCAGCACCCCTTCCCGCGGGCCCATGCGTTCGCGAATCCTGGCCAGCCCCCGTGCGGCCTGGCTCTTCACGGTCCCCGCCGAGCAGCCCATGAGCGCGGCCGTCTCGTTCTCCGACAGGTCCTCCCAGTAGCGCAGCACCAGCACCGCGCGCATCCGCGCGGGCAGCCGGCGCAGCTCCTCCACCAGCTCCTCGCGCAGCTCCACGTCGGGAGAGGCGGCCGGGGTGTCCGGCGGCCTGGCGAAGGTGATCTCCTGGATCACCCGGCGCCTGCGCGCGGCACTGATCGCGGCGTTGACCACGACCCTGCGGGCGTAGGACTCGGGGTTGTCGTGCCGGATCCGGCTCCAGTGCCGGTAGACCTTCTCCAGCGCGTTCTGCACCAGGTCCTCGGCGTCGTGCTGCGACGCACCGCAGACCAGGATCGCGGTGCGCAGCAGCGCCGTACTCCGTGCGGCCAGGAACTCGTCGAAGGCCGCCTCGTCTTCTTCCGTCATCAGCGAGGTCCCCTTTCACCCTCCCCAACGCACGGACGCGCCACCGGGTTGAGAGCCGAATTCACCGCGGTGCGCCGAGGGTACGGCACCATATGGAAATGCCACGTCCGCTCCGCGATCTGCCCAAGGCCCACCTGCACCTGCACTTCACCGGCTCGATGCGCCACTCCACGCTGGTGGAGCTGGCCGACGGGTACGGCCTGCATCTCCCCGACGCGTTGAAGGAGGACTGGCCGCCCAGGCTCCGGGCCACCGACGAGCGGGGCTGGTTCCGCTTCCAGCGGCTCTACGACATCGCGCGGTCGGTGCTGCGGCGGCCCGGCGACCTCTACCGGCTGATGCGGGAGACCGCCGAGGACGAGGCGTCCGAGGGGTCGGGCTGGCTGGAGATCCAGGTGGACCCGTCGGGATACGCCCAGCGCTTCGGCGGGCTCACGGCCACGATGGAGCTGATGCTCGACGCGGTGGACCGGGCCGCCGAGCACGCCGGGATCGGGATCGCGGTCGTGGTGGCCGCCAACCGGACCCGGCACCCGCTGGACGCCAGGACGCTCGCCCGCCTGGCGGTGCAGTACATGGACCGGGGCGTGGTCGGGTTCGGCCTGTCCAACGACGAGCGCCGGGGCCGGGCCCGCGAGTTCGACCGGGCCTTCCGGATCGCCAGGGGCGCGGGGCTGCTGGCCGTGCCGCACGGCGGGGAGCTGCTGGGCCCGGCGAGCGTGGCCGAGTGCGTGGAGGAGCTGGGCGCCGACCGGCTGGGGCACGGGGTGCGGGCCGCGGAGTCGCCCCGGCTGATGGAGTTGCTCGCCGAGCGGCGGATCACGTGCGAGGTCTGCCCGATGTCGAACGTCGGACTCGGGGTGGCCGAGCGTCCCGGGGACGTGCCGCTGCGGCGGCTGTTCGAGGCGGGGGTGCCGATCGCGCTGGGCGCCGACGACCCGCTGCTGTTCGGCTCGCGGTTGCTGGACCAGTACGAGCTGGCCAGGGGGACGCACGGGTTCGGCGACGCGGAGGTGGCCGAGCTGGCCCGGCAGTCGATCCGGGGCTCGGCGGCGCCCGAGACGGTGCGCAAGGAGCTGTTGCGGGGAGTGGACGACTGGCTGGCGTCCGGTGTCCCGCCGGAGCCGGCGAGCTGAGGGACTGTATCGACGGACCGGTGGAGTCCGACGGCGGCGCTCAGCGGACCGATTCGGCGATCTCCCGGGCGCGGTCGAGGTCGGCGGGTCCCTCCAGGCGCAGGCCGACCTGGCCGCGCTGCCAGATGAGGGTAGGGCCGGACAAACGGGACTCCACCTCGGGCCCGCCCGCTCTGGGCCGGTAGGTCAAAGCGTGCTTGGCCGGGATCCACCAGGCGTGCGAGTTCCCGACCACGGTCTCCTCCGGCCAGGGCTCGCCCAGGTCCTTGCGGAAGACGATGTCGAGCGTGCCGTCGTACTGGTCCAGCCTGACGCCGGGCCACAGCATCGACACCACCCTGCCGCCGTCGCCGACCCTGACGTCCTGCGGCTCACCCAGCGCCGCCGGGACCCCGAGGGGGAAGGCGACCCGCTCGCGCGCCTGCTGCAGCGTGACCCGCTCCTCCCCCGGCAACGGGCTCGGCATCCCGGACGGCAGCGGCCCCGGCTCCCCGCCGATCCGCAGCTCGATCCCGGCGAACCTGAGGATCTCGGCCACGGCGGCCCGTCCCACGGGAGTGGCGCCGAAGAACAACGCGACCATGACGGCCACCACCGCCACCACGACGCGCCGCCGTACCCGGGCGCCGGGCCGCGCCGTACGCCCCGCCCGCCGTACCGGCGCCGGAGGGAAACCCCGTGGACGACGGGAGCCCGGTGCGGGCCGGGACGGGCCTGAGCCCGGGGAGGCCCGGCCGGGCGCATCCGGATCGGCCGGCGCGGACTCCCCGGAGCCGGAGGACCCGGGATCGGGGGAAGCCGGGTCCGGCGCGGCGCCCTCGGAGCCGGGACCGGGGGGAGCGGTTTGCGGGGAGGGGGGGAGGGGGTGGCGTTGGGCGGCGGGGAGGGCTTCGAGGCGGGCGCGTACGGCGGCCGCCACGTCGGCGGGGGGTGGGACGGGGACGTCGAGGGACTCGCCGAGGGCGAGGAGGCCGGACTCCAGGTCGTCGGGCTCGTCAGGTGAGGTCACGGTCCACCTCCTCACGCAGACGGGCCAGGCCGCGGGAGGTCCGCGACTTGACGGTGCCGACCGGGATGCCGAGCACCTGGGCGGTCTCGGCCTCCGACAGCTGTAGGAAGTACCTGCAGACGACCGGGTGACGTTCCCGCTCGGGAAGCGTACGCACCGCCTCCAGCAGCCGGGTACGGCGGTCGGTGGTCACGGCGGCGTCCTCGGGCCCCTCGGCCTCGGGCGGGTCGAGGTCGGTGAGCTTGCCGGCGAGGTCGGCGCGGCGCCCGCGCGAGCGCGTCAGGTTGTGGGTCTCGTTGGCGACGATCCGCAGCAGCCAGGGCCGGAAGGGGGCGTCGCGGCGGAAGCCGGCCAGGTGGCGGTAGGCCTTGACGAAGGCCTCCTGGACCACGTCCTCGGCCTCGTCCCCGGCGCCGAGCATCGCGGCGGTGCGGTGCGCGAGCATGCTGTAGCGGGTGACCAGCACCTCGTAGGCGGACAGGTCACCGGCCAGGGAGCGGGCGATCGCCTCGTCGTCGTCCGTCTGGACTCCTTCGGATGTCCTGACAGATTTCACCGCATCGCGGTCCCGGACGGAAGCCCCCGGGGCGTGTCTCGTGGATCTTCCCCTAGTCGAGGGCGAAGGCCACCGCGGCGTCGGGGTCGTCGTCGTGTCCCTCGGCGAAGGCGGCGTCGTAGGTCCCGTCGCCGACGAGCTGCCGGGCGGTGCGCTCGGCCACGGTCCGCGGCTCCGACATGCTCTCCGTGCCGAACCCCCGCAGCCCGAACGTGGTCCACAGCCGCATGCCCGACCCCTGCAGCCGCGCCGTACGGTATCCGTCGCCCCGGACCGCGGCGATCACCGCCAGCTGCTCCAGGGCCAGCGCCACCCCGGTGGTGTCGCGCAGCCGCCACTTGGCCTCCAGCGACTGCCGGGCGGCGAACTCGGCCTCCTCAGCCCGGCCCAGGCCGAGCTGGGCGATGGAGAGCACGTAGTCGCCGTAGGCGCGGGCCCAGCGCTCGCCGCGGCCGTCGCACAGACGCTGGGTCTCCTCCAGCACGTCGATGGCCTTGGCGAAGTCACCCTGCCAGACGGCGGCCATGGCCGCGGTGACCAGGGCGAGGGGCTCGCTGACGGTCATGATCTGTGCCCTCCGGAAGTATTCGCGAACGAGTTCGATGCTGGGGGCGACCTCTTCGAGCTCTCCCACGCACAGGGCCCGGGTCGCCAGGCGGAGCTGGGCGTGGCCGGCCGCCGCGTAGTCGCCCCAGTCCAGGGCGGCCGCCAGCGCCATCTCGGCCCGGTGGCGGCCGGACTCCATGTCGCCCTGGGCCATCGCCACGCAGCCGTCGGCCCACAGGAGCTTGGGCAGGCCGGGGTCGGTGATCGGCGCGACGTCGATCGCCCGCTTCATGTAGTAGCGGCCCTCGTGCATGCGGCCCAGGCAGAACCAGAGGATCCACAGCGTCCCGGCCAGCTCGATGGACATCGGGCTGGAGGGCACGTCGGAGTCGAGGGCGAGGCGGAGATTGGTGATGGAGAAGTTCAGGCGCCGGGCCCAGCTCTCCTGGTCGGGGCCGTACCAGTTGCGGTCGGCGCGGCGGGCGAGGTCGAGATAGTAGTAGCGGTGCCGCAGGGCCAGCCGCTCCTCGTCGTGGAGCCCGACGAGCTGCTCCCTGCCGTACTCCCTGATCGTGTCGAGCTGCCGGTAGCCGCCGGGCACCCGGATCAGCAGGGACCGCTCCACGAGGGCGGACAGCAGGCCGGGGACGTCCGGCAGGTGTTCGTCGCCGCAGACCCAGACGGCCGCCTCGGCGTCGAAGTTCCCGGCGAAGACCGACAGGCGCGCCCAGAGCAGGCGCTCGTCGGGGGTGCACAGCTCGCAGGCCCAGGCGATCGCCGCGCGCAGCGTCTGCCGGTGGGAGATCAGCGCCCGGTTGGCCGACAGCGCGGTGAACCGGCTCTCCAGCCGCTCGGCGAACGCCTCCGTCCGCATCGTCGTGACCTGCCCGGCCGCCAGCTCGATGGCCAGGGGGATGCCGTCCAGGCGGCGGCAGATCCGGGCGGCGGCCTCCAGAGCCGTCCCGTCCGGGGGCGGATCGGAGGTCGTGGACCGGGCCCGGTCGAGGAAGAGCCGCAGCGCGTCGTTCTCCCCCGGTGCCGCGTCGCCGGGCCGGGGCACCGGGAAGGGCTCGACGCGCAGGACCGCCTCCTCGGCCAGGCCGAGAGGCTGACGGGAGGTGGCGACGATCCGCACGCCGGGCGCCCCCGCCAGGATCGCCGTCACCAGCTCCCGGCAGGCGGGCAGGAGGTTCTCGCAGGTGTCGAGCAGCAGCAGGAGCTTCTTGCCCGCGAGGAACTCCACGAGCACCTCGGACTGGGGACGGGGCGACTCCTCACGGAGCCCGAGGACGGCCGCGACCGTGTGGGCCAGCAGGTCGCCGTTGCGCTCGCCCGACAGCTCGACCAGCCAGGCGCCGTCCAGATGGAAGTCGCGGCATTCCTCGGCCGCCTTGACGGCGATCCGCGACTTTCCCACGCCTTCGGCGCCGACGACCGTGACCAGCGGCGTGTCGGCGAGAGTCTTGATCAGCTTCCGGATCTCGGCCTCCCGGCCGATGAAACTGCTCGTCTCCGCGGGGAGGTTCCCACGCCACCATGGGTTGGACATAGTTTCGTGCTCCTTCCACTGAAAGACATAACACCTGGTGAGGATTACGAACTCAGCGTGATGGGATTTGCGGGTGTGGATTCTTCCTCCCGAGGAGAAATCTCCCTGCTCACCAGGGGCGAAGTTCCTCCTAGAACGCGGGAACGTCCGAATCCTCCCCGTTACCCCGGTGGCGCGGCTGAACTGGGGATTCATAAAGAAAATGCCGTAATGGATCGCCACCGGAGAACGTTCCCGGACCCGTTGGTCTCCGTCTCCGGACGCTCTCTCCGCATCGCGGGAGATCTCCTTCCGAAGATCGGAAAAAGGTTTGCGGAACCCCGCCGGGGGAACGGCTACTAGACTCTGCCTGTCCGAGCCGTGGCCACCGCGCCACGGTTTTCTGCGAGCTGGACGGAAACGCATGTCTGGGTATGACCGCGTAGTGCAACCCGCGGCCGGCGACGAGGCCCTGGAGAACCACCTCGGTGGCGACGAGGCCAAGAACTACCGGCAGTACGAGTTCGACATGGTCGCCCCGCACGTGGGCCGCTCCCTGCTGGAGATCGGCTCCGGCCTGGGACACTTCGCCGAGCAGTTCCTGCCCCGGCTGGACCGGCTGGTGGTCAGCGACTTCGACCCCTACTGCGTGGAGCAGCTGCAGAAGCGCTTCGCCTCCCACGACGACGTCGACGTCCTGCAGTTCGGACTGCCGACCGAGATCCCCATCGGGGAGAAGGTCGACACCGTCGTCATGATGAACGTCCTGGAGCACATCGAGGAGGACGTCGAGGCCCTGCGCTCTCTCGCCGCGGTCACCGCGCCCGGCGGGCGCATCGTCATCTGGGTCCCCGGCTACATGCAGCTCTACGGGGACTTCGACCGCAAGGTCGGCCACGTCACCCGCTACACCCCGGCCACGCTGCGCAGCACGGTCTCCAAGGCCGGGCTCGACATCGACGTGCTCAAGCCGATCAACTTCCTCGGCGGCATCGCCTGGTGGGCCGCCGTGCGCCGCGGCGGCGTCGGCTACCCCGACCCCCGCCTCGTCAAGATCTACGACCGCACGGTCGTGCCGGCCACCCGCTTCATCGAGCGGTTCATCCGGCCCCCCTTCGGCCAGACGGTCTTCTGCGTCGCCCGCGTCCCGCGCTGACCCGCGCCCCGCGCGCCGTACCCACTCTCACGAAACTCCCAGGGTTCTCCTCCGGCGGTCCAAGCACCGGACGGTTGCATGATCGTCACCTCCCGCCGGGAGGGCACCCTCGAAGGAGAATCATGAAGAGACGACTGGCACTCGGCGCCGCGGCCATTACGGCGTCGATCATGCTGACCGGCTCCAGCGCCTGGGCCACCGGCACCGCCGACACCGCCGCCCCCGTGCCGGCCGGGGTCACCGCGATCGCCGACCAGCTGCTGAAGGCCGACTCCACGCTGCGCGGGCCCGGCCTGCGCAGCCACTACAACCTCTGGGTCGTCGGGATCCACGGCCAGGCCACGGTCCGCGACAAGAACCAGGTGTTCATCAACTACACCTGGCAGCGCGGCGTCATCACCGCCAAGGCCGACGGCCGGCTGACGGTCAAGAGCAAGGACGGGCTCTACCGCAACTGGAACCTCGACCCGACCACCCGGATCCGCAGGCTCGGCGCGCGCGCCGACCTGTCCAAGCTGGTCGTCGGTGACGGGGTCTTCGTGATCGGCGTCCCGACCTCCACCGACCCGACCGCCGCGGCGGTGTTCGTGCCGCGCAACCGCGCCGTCCTGGACCAGCCGGCCACCCCGGCGCCCTCGGGGAGCTGAGCCCCCGGCCGGCCTCGGGGAGATGATCGGGGGCGGTGAGGGCCCGCCGGATGCGCCGGGCCCTCACCGTTCCGCCCGGTGAAGCCGACGAACCCGATAGCCCGATAGCCCGATAGCCCGATAAAGATAGACATGGCCCCATGGGGCTGGATAGGCGAAGATTTCCCCCCATGAGTGAGCCGGCCATCCTTGTCGTCGAGGACGACCCCAACATCCGCGACATCGTCGAGGTCGCCCTGCGCTTCCACGGGTTCCGGGTACGGGGCGTGACCACCGGCGGGGAGGCCCTGGACGAGGTGCACCGCGATCCGCCCGCTCTGGTCGTGCTGGATGTGATGCTGCCCGACATCGACGGGTTCGAGGTGTGCCGCAGGATCCGCGCGCGGGACCCGCACACCCCGGTGATCTTCCTGACCGCCAGGGACGCCACCTCGGACACCGTGCACGGGCTCGCCCTCGGCGGCGACGACTACGTCGCCAAGCCCTTCTCCGTCGAGGCGCTCGTCGCCCGCATCCGCGCGGTCCTGCGCCGCGCCGCCGCACCCGCCGCCCAGGGGCCCGCCGACGCCGTGCTGCGGGTGGCGGACCTGGAGCTCGACGAGTCGCGCTGGGAGGTACGGCGGGCCGGGGTCACGGTCGACCTGTCCCCCACGGAGTTCCGGTTGCTCGCCTTCCTGATGGAGAACCCGGACCGGGTGCTGACCAAGCGCCAGCTGCTGGAGCGCGTGTGGGGCTACGGAGGACCCTCCCAGGTGGTCGAGACCTACATCTCCTACCTGCGCCGCAAGCTCGACCCGCTCGGCCCGCCGCTGATCCACACCCAGCGCGGGATCGGATACACGCTGCGCCGCTCCCAGGACACCTGATGTCCCTGCGCACCCGCCTGCTCACGGGCCTGCTGGCGGTGAGCACGGTCCTGCTGCTCACACTCTCCGGCGTGAGCGTGCTCGTCCTGCACGGGCACCTGCTGGAGCGGGTCGACGGGCAGCTCCGGGCGGCCACCGCGACGGCCGCCAAGAAGGTCGTGTCCCCGCCCGGCGGGACGCTCTCCCAGACGCTGGCCGGCTCCACCTACGCGGTCGCCGTACTGAACCTCGCCACCGGGAACGCCAGGCTCGTCAACGGGGACGCTCCCGAGGCCGGCGTCGTGCCGCACCTGGTGGAGAGGCTGGGCCGCGACCTGCTGAAGACCTACGCGGCGGCGAACGAGCGTTTCGACCTCGATCCGGCGGGCGAGTACCGCCTGATCGCACGGGCGGCCGAGGCCCGGCAGGGCAACCGGCTGGTGATCGTGGCCGTCCCCCTGGAGTCGGTCGACGCGCCGATCCGCCGGCTCGTCGTCACCGAGTTGCTCACCGGCGGCGCGCTCATCCTGCTGCTCGCCCTCGCCGGCCGCACGCTGATCACCCGGGGCCTGGCCCCGCTGGGGCGGATAGCCGGCTCGGCCTACAGCATGGCCAGGGACGGCGACCTGTCGGTCCGCATGCCCGAGGGCCCCTCGGAGGTCGGGCGGCTCGGCGCGGCGGTCAACCTGCTGCTCGAACGGATCGCGGGCGCCCTGCGGGATCGCTGGGCCTCGGAGGAGCGGGTCCGCCGCTTCGCCGCGGACGCCTCGCACGAACTGCGGACCCCCCTGTCGACGATCCGGGGATACGCCGAGCTCTACCGGACCGGCGCGCTGAGCGCCGCGGACCTGTCCAGGGTCATGGGCAGGATCGAGGACGAGGCGACCCGGATGGGCGAGCTCGTCAGCCAGATGCTGGAGCTGGCCCGGCTGGACCAGATCGCGGCCCTGCAGCCGGCCGAGACCGACCTGGCCGCGGTCGCGCGCGACGTGATCGCGGACTGCACGGCGATCGACCCGGACGCGCTGATCTCCGCCGACGTGCCCGAGTCCCTGCCCGCCGTCGTGGACGAGGCGCGGATCCGCCAGGTCCTGGTCAACCTCCTGGCCAACGTGCGGGCGCACACGCCCAAGGGGACCGCCGCCACCGTCCGGCTCGTCGGCTCCTCCGACGGCGGCGTGCTCATCGAGGTCGGCGACGACGGGCCGGGCATGTCCCGTGAGCAGGCGGCCAGGGCCTTCGACCGGTTCCACCGGGGTGAGGAACGGCTGCCCGACGGCGCCGGCCTCGGGTTGTCGATCGTCAAGGCCATCACCGACGCGCACGGCGGGAGCTGCTGGATCACCTCGGCTCCGGGCTCGGGCACCTGCGTGCATGTGGCGCTTCCCGCGCGCCCGCACCTTCTCGGGATCCCTACCCGGGGGTAGCGTCGGAGCCATCCGCGCCCGAGGAGGTCACGATGACCGAGTACGCCAAGGCACGCGAGGTGACCGAGCAGGCCCGAGAGAAGGAGTGGGTCCGGCCCAGCTTCGGCAAGCAGCTCTTTCTCGGCGACTTCCGCCTCGATCTGGTCCATCCCGCTCCCGCCCCGCCGCCCGAGAAGGCCAAGAAGGGCGAGGAGTTCCTGCGCGCCCTGCGCCGCTTCCTCGACACCGCGGTGGACCCGGCGCTGATCGAGCGGACCGCGCAGATCCCCGACCAGGTCGTCAAGGGGCTCGCGGGGCTCGGCGCGTTCGGGATCACCATCGACGAGGAGTACGGCGGGCTGGGCCTCAGCCACCTGCACTACGGCCGCGCGCTGCTGCTCGCCGGCTCCTACTCCCCCGCGATCAGCACCCTGCTGTCGGCGCACCAGTCGATCGGGGTGCCGCAGCCGCTGAAGCTGTTCGGCACCGAGGAGCAGAAACGCGCCTTCCTGCCCCGGTGCGCCAAGGGCGAGATCTCGGCCTTCCTGCTGACCGAGCCCGACGTCGGCTCCGACCCGGCCAGGCTGGGGACCACGGCCACGCGCGACGGCGACGACTACGTCCTCGACGGCGTGAAGCTCTGGACGACCAACGGGGTGGTGGCGGGCCTGCTGGTGGTGATGGCCCGCACGGAGCGCGGCATCTCCGCCTTCGTCGTCGAGGCGGGCAGCCCCGGCGTCACCGTCGAGCGGCGCAACGCGTTCATGGGACTGCGCGGCATCGAGAACGGCGTGACGAGGTTCCACCGGGTCCGCGTCCCGGCCGCCAACCTCATCGGCCGCGAGGGCCAGGGCCTGAAGATCGCCCTGACGACCCTGAACACCGGCCGGCTGTCCCTGCCCGCCACCTGCGCGGGCAACGCCAAGTGGGCGGTGAAGATCGCTCGCGAGTGGGCCACGGAGCGCGTGCAGTGGGGGAGCCCGATCGGCGGGCACGAGGCGGTGGCACGGAAGATCGCGTTCATCTCCGGCACCGCCTACGCGCTGGAGGCGGTGATGGACCTGTCCTGCCGTCTGGCCGACGACGAGAGCAACGACATCAGGATCGAGGCCGCCCTGGCCAAGCTGTACGCCTCGGAGATGGCCTGGAGGGTCGCCGACGAGCTGGTGCAGATCCGCGGCGGGCGCGGCTACGAGACCGCCGAGTCGCTGGCCGCCCGGGGCGAGCGGGGGGTGCCCGCCGAGCAGATCCTCCGGGACGTGCGGATCAACCGGATCTTCGAGGGCTCCACCGAGATCATGCAGCTGCTCATCGCCCGCGAGGCGGTGGACACGCACCTGTCGGTGGCCGGGCGGCTCATCGACCCCGCGGCCTCCGGCCGCGACAAGGCCCGCGCGGCCGCCCGCGCCGGCGGCTTCTACGCCCGCTGGCTGCCCACGCTGGTCGCGGGCTCCGGCAACCGGCCCGGCGCCTACGGTGACTTCGGCCCCCTGGCCGGTCACCTGCGCTACGTCGAGCGCGCCGGCCGCAGGCTCGCCCGCTCCACGTTCTACGGCATGTCCCGCTGGCAGGGGCGGCTGGAGCACAAGCAGGGCTTCCTGGGCAGGATCGTGGACATCGGGGCCGAGCTGTTCGCGATCACCGCGACGTGCGTGCGCGCCCAGGAGGAGGCCGCCGAGCTGGGGTGCAAGCCCGCCGAGGTCGCCGACGTCTTCTGCCGCCAGGCGCGGCTGCGGGCCGAGGCGCTGTTCCGCCGGCTGTGGACCAACACCGACGCGCGCGACGTACGGCTGGCGCGTTATCTCCTGCAGGGCCGCTACGCCTTCCTGGAGGAGGGCATCCTCGACGCCTCGATCGAGGGGCCGTGGATCGCCGTCACCGGCTCCGGTCCCTCGGAGACCGAGAACGTGCACCGTCCGATCCGGTGACCCGCGGAACGTGTGGGTACGGCCTGCGCCCCGCCGTACCCACACCCTCGCGTGCGCCGCGGCCGGGGAGATCGGCCCCCGGTTAAATGCCTTGCACGGCCCGGCGGCGGCCGCATAGTGTCGACGGCATGTGGATTAACTCCTAGAGCAGGCGTCGATCGGCCACGCCGATCCGCCCGCACTCAGCTCTCCGGCCCGTACCTCCGACGCGGCAGCTGAGTTCTCAGGCCCGGCCCCTCGCGGCGCCGCGTCGTCCACAGATCTTCGAGGAGTCCATATGCGAACCCGCTCAGTTAAGAAGCGTTCCGGGAAGAACAAGCCCGCGAAGACCTCCACCTCGCTTCCCGAGTGGAGCATGCCACCAGTGCCCCGGCAGATGCCCAAGCCGCACATGCCGATGAGGCCGACCCAGCAGCCGCGCCGGATCCCCGGCAAGGGCGGCCGCTGAAGAAGCCGGACCCCGCGGTCCCGCCCACTACGGGACCGCGGGGTCCGGCTTTCCCACGTGACGGACGCGGGCGTCCGCCCTCTCAGTCGACGGACGCGGGCGTCCGCCCTCTCAGTCGACGGACGCGGGCGTCCGTCCTCTTCGGGTGACGGGCGGCGCCGGGAGCCCGCCAGCCCCGGCGCCGCTCGGCTTCGAACCGCTCAGAGCCGCTCGATGACGGTGACGTTGGCCTGGCCGCCGCCCTCGCACATCGTCTGCAGGCCGTAGCGGCCGCCGGTGCGCTCCAGCTCGTGCAGGAGCTTGGTCATCAGGATCGCGCCGGTGCCGCCCAGCGGGTGGCCCAGGGCGATCGCGCCGCCGTTCGGGTTGACCTTCGCCGGGTCGGCGCCGATCTCCTTGATCCACGCCAGCGGGACCGGGGCGAACGCCTCGTTGATCTCGGTGACGTCGATGTCCTCGATCGACAGGCCGGACCTCTTCAGCGCCTTCTGGGTCGCCGGGATCGGCGCGGTCAGCATGTAGACCGGGTCGTCGCCGGTCAGGGCCAGGGTGACGATGCGGGCGCGCGGGGTCAGGCCGTGGTCGCGCACAGCCTGCTCGGAGGCGATCAGGACCGCGCCCGAGCCGTCGGAGATCTGCGAGGAGGTGGCGGCGGTGATCCGTCCGCCCTCGCGCAGGGTCTTCAGCTCGGCCATCTTCTCCAGCGTGCTGTCCGGACGCGGGCCCTCGTCGTCCTCGACGCCGTTGACCGGGGCGATCTGGTCCTTGAAGTAGCCGTTGGCCACGGCCTTGGCCGCCCGCTGGTGGCTCTCGTAGGCGAAGCGCTCCAGCTCCTCGCGCGGCAGGTCCCACTTCTCGCACATCAGCTCGGCGCCGCGGAACTGGGAGATCTCCTGCTTGCCGTACCGCTCGACCCATCCCTCGCCGAACGGGAAGGGCATGCCCTTCTCCAGCGCGGCGGTGATGCTCGACCCCATGGGGACGATGCTCATGGACTCCACGCCCGCGGCCACCACGAGGTCCTGGGTGCCGGACATGACGCCCTGGGCCGCGAAGTGGATCGACTGCTGGGAGGAGCCGCACTGACGGTCGATGGTCACGCCGGCCACGCTCTCGGGGAGCCCGGCCGACAGCCACGCGTTGCGGGCGATGTCCATGCTCTGCGGGCCGAACTGCATGACGCAGCCCATGATCACGTCTTCCACCGCGGAGGGGTCGACGCCCGTGCGCTCGATCAGGGCCTTGAGCGTGTGCGCGGCCAGATCCGTGGGGTGGACGGTGGACAGGCCGCCCTTCTTCTTGCCGACCGGGGTACGGACCGCCCCGACGATGTACGCCTCTGCCACAGTGCCTCCTGGGTCCCGTCCCTATGAAACCGAGCAATGTTCGGTCAGTAGGAGGTTACAACAGAACATCCGTCCACGCCCTCCCCGGAACGGTGGATTGTGATGCCCGCAACAGCCGCGCGAGCGGCCCTCACGCCCCCGCCCGCCCTACGAGAGCGGTGTCCGGTCAGACGGCGAAGAGCAGGGCGGCGCCGGCCAGCATGGTCACGGCGGTGGCGAAGTGGATGCCGAACGCGACCGCCTTGGTGCCGCCGTTGCGCAGCACGATCAGAGTGTCGCCGAACGGGAGCAGGGCGGCGACGAGCAGGAACCAGGCCTCGGCCTGGGCGCCGACGAAGGCCAGCAGGGCCAGGCCGACCAGGCCGTAGGTGCCGTCGCGCAGGCCCTTGATCGTCAGATACGCGCGATCCGTCTCGGCGGGGACGCCGTAGCCCGCGGCGGCGGCGTACGGCGCGCGCAGGAAATTGGCCCCGATGACCAGGCACAGCAGGTTGATGGCGAGGGCGAGACCGTAGGCGAGGGTGGTGAGCATGTGCGTCTCCGCGTTGCTAGCAGTGCTAGGGACAAGAACGAAGCTAGCAGAGCGCAGATATTTACGCTAGCGGTGCTAGATTTCAAAGCATGTCGATCCAGGAGCGCAGGGAACGCGAACGCGCACAGCGGGAGAAGATGATCATCACGGCGGCCCGGGAGCTGGCCGAGGCCGAGGGCTGGGAGGCGGTGACCACGCGGCGGCTGGCCGAGCGGGTCGAGTACAGTCAGCCGGTCCTCTACAGCCACTTCAAGGGCAAGGACGCGATCATGACGGCCGTCGCGTTGGAGGGCTTCGCCGACCTGGCCGCCGAGCTGCGCGCGGCCCGGACCGCGGCGCCGGACGCCGCCCGCGCCCTCGCCCGGATCAGTGCCGCCTACGTGGCGTTCGCCGAGCGGCGACCGGCCCTCTACGACGCCATGTTCAGCCAGAAGGTGGACCTGCCCTTCGCCGCACCCGAGGCTCCGGCCGCCCTGCACGCGGGGTTCGACGAACTCGCCCAGGCCGTCGGCCCGCACGCGGACGGCGCGGACCCGGGTCTGCTGACCGAGGCCTTCTGGGCCGCTCTGCACGGCCTGGTGACGCTGACGCGCGGCGGCCGGCTCCCGCGCGGGCAGCACGACCGCAGGCTCGCGCTCCTGCTCGCGTGCTTCACCCGCGAACCCGCGGACTCCGGTCACCCGCTTTGACGCCTCCGCGCCCGGCGGAGAAGCGGACGGTTCCCGCCCGGCGCCGCCGGGCGGGAACCGCGGGCCTCGTCAGCGCACGTAGACCTTGGGCTGCGACGGGGTGGCCATGCCGTCGCCGATGAAGAACGACGGGTGCGGCGGCTGGTTGTAGGCGGTGTTCTGCCAGGCGATCGCGACCCGGTACTGCGGGTCGTGCATCAGGGTGTGGATGCGACGGGTCGTCTGGTGGGGCGTGCTGTAGACGCGCAGGGCGGTGTTGTCGCCCGTGGGCCAGACGACCTCCTCGCGCCAGTCGCCGAACAGGTCGCCCGAGAGCGACGGGGTGGACTTGGTGCCGTTGTTGGAGTGCACGCCGGAGGCGGTCAGCAGCCGGGTCTCCCCGCCGGTGCCGTACTTGTCGACGCGCGTGGCGTCCACCAGCTCGCGCACCGGGTCGGCGTCCCACCAGGCCAGGAAGTTGATCGAGGAGGGCTCCCGGCCCAGGGACGCGCCGGTGGTGCTGCGCAGCGTGGTGTCCATCGCCGACCACGACTCCGCCCCCGGGCTCCCGGCCCAGATGTCGGCCGAGACGCCGCGGCCGTTGTCGCCGCCGGAGGCGGTGGACCACAGCACCTGGCCGGTGCGGGCGCTGGCGAACCACGATCCCGGCTTGGAGGAGTCCTCGCTCACCTTGAAGTACTCCAGGCCGGCCCGGGACGGGTCCAGGTCGCCCAGGTGCGCCGCGTCACCGTGGCCGTGGCGGGTGTTCCACAGCGGCGAGCCGTTGTCGTCGACGGCGGCGGCGCCGAAGACGATCTCGTCCCTGCCGTCGGCGTCCACGTCGCCGATCGTCAGGGCGTGGTTGCCCTGCCCGGCGTAGGTCGTGCTGCCGTTGGAGTCGAAGGTCCAGCGCTTGGTCAGGGTGCCGTTGCGGAAGTCCCAGGCGGCGATCACCGCGCGGGTGTAGTAGCCGCGCGACATGATCAGCGAGGGGCGCTGCCCGTCCAGGTAGGCCGTGCCGGCCAGGAAGCGGTCCACCCGGTTGCCGTAGGAGTCGCCCCAGGAGGAGACGGTCCCGCGCGGCGGGTCGTAGTTCACCGTGGACATCGCCGCGCCGGTCTGGCCGTTGAACATGGTCAGGTACTCCGGCCCGGCCAGGACGTAGCCGGAGGAGTTGCGGTGGTCGGCGGAGGAGGAGCCGATCACCGTGCCGCGGCCGTCGCGGGTGCCGTCGGCGGTCTTCATCGCCACCTCGGCCTTCCCGTCGCCGTCGTAGTCGTAGACCTGGAACTGGGTGTAGTGCGCCCCGGCCCGGATGTTGCGGCCCAGGTCGACGCGCCACATCCGGGTGCCGTCGAGCCTGTAGGCGTCGACGTAGACGTTGCCGGTGTAACCGGACTGGGAGTTGTCCTTGGCGTTGGACGGGTCCCACTTCAGCACGAACTCGTACTGCCCGTCGCCGTCCAGGTCGCCGACGCTCGCGTCGTTGGCGGCGTAGGTGTAGGCGACCCCGTCCGGGGTGGTGCCGCCGGACGGCGGCTGGATCGGCACGTCCAGATAGCCGTTGCCGAACCGCAGCGACGGGGCGGAGGCGGCCTGCTCGGCACCGCCCGCGACGGCCCGCACCGTGTAGGAGGCGTCGGCGGCGGCTCCCGCGTCCAGGTGGTTGGTGGAGCCGGTGATCGGCGTGGCGTTGACCTTCGTGGCACCGCGGTAGAGGTTGAAGCCGGTCGAGGCGGACTCCGTGCCCAGCAGCCGCCACGAGACCAGGTTGCCGCTGCCGGAGCGCACGCTGATCAGGCCGCGGTCCAGGTCCTCGACCTGCTTGGCGCCGGCCGGGATCGTCGTCGGCGTCACCGTCGGGGTCGCCGTGGGAGTCACCGTCGGGGTCGCGGTCGGGGTCGCGGTGGGAGTGACGGTCGGGGTCGCGGTCGGGGTCGCGGTCGGGGTGGCCGTCCCGGTGCAGGTGACGCCGTTGAGGGCGAAGGAGGCGGGGACGGGGTTGGCCGAACCCTCCCACGAGCCGTTGAACCCGAACGCCACCGTGGCCCCGGTGGCGATGGCCGCGTTGTAGCCGGCGTCCTCGGCGCTCACCTGCGCGCCGCTCTGGCCCACCGTCGCGCTCCACGCCTGGGTGACCTTCTGTCCCCCGGTGAAGCTCCAGGTGAGCGTCCAGCCGTCGACGGGGTCGCCCAGGTTGGTGATCCTGACGTCCGCGGTGAATCCGCCCTGCCACTGGGCGGACACCGCGTAGCCCACCCGGCAACCGGCGGCCGCCTGGGCGGTGGCCTGCCCGGCTCCGGCCGCTCCCACCGCCGCGGCGACGACCGCGGCGACGGCGATCGCTCTGCGACGCCTGGTTCCCAAGGGATTGAAACGTTTCATTTCCGGTTCCGATCTCAGACGCCGGGGACGGGGACGGGAAAACGCCCAGACCGTAGGGCGGCGCCCGCGGGAGCGTCAACCGGGACCGCGTCCCGCCTCCGGTACCGGCGCCCATCTCGCCCGTGGCATCCCAGGTCAGAGCGCTGCATCGGCACCGAGGCGGCGGCGAGCGGCCGTGAAACTTACAACCCGGTGACCGTCCGGCGCAGGGCGGCCCCCGGATCGGGACGACCGCTCCGGGAGGGCGAACGCTTTAAAGCGGAAGCGCCGGAACGCGGTCTTCCAGCCGTTACGGCGGCCTCACGGGCGGTACGGCGGCGCCGGGCCGCGGCCTCACGGCCGGTGCAGCACGACGTAGCCGTCGCGCTCGAAGACCTTCCGGTATCCCTCGCGCAGGGCGCCCTCGACCCGTTCGCGCTGCTGGTCGTGGGAGGGGAAGGGATAGCTCCAGCGGTCCACGTCGGCCACGATCCACGGCGAGCCGTACGGCTGCATGCCCCACAGCAGCACCGTCGTCCGCGAGGTCAGCGCCGGGCCGACGCTGTTGACCGCCTCCACGATCACCCCGTCCGGGACCGTCTGCGCCGCCTGCCGGGCGGCCGCGACGTGCGGCTCGCCCTCGTAGAAGGACCACTCGACGAGGTTGCCCAGCTGGAAGCGGGGGATCAGCGTGATGCCGATCACGCAGACGGCGACCGCCCAGTTGCGGGCCGGGGACCAGCCGCGCAGCCGCTTGCCGAACCGCTTCGCCAGCAGCCTGCCGAGCCGGTCCACGCCGTCCACCGCCGCGCAGAACAGGATGGCCACGATGAAGGCGTTGTAGTGGTAGTCGGGTCCCCACCACTGCGTACGGTCGCCCAGGAACCGCTCGGCGATCATCGGGAGCGCCACCAGGGTGAGCGGCGAGAACAGCGCGGTCAGCAGCAGCGGCCACAGCAGGAAGGCGAGGGTGTCCACCTTGATCTCGGGGCTGACGAACTGCCACAGCGCGCCGAGCGGGTCGCGGGCCAGGCCCAGGGCGACCTCCCCCAGGGTCGCCCCCCACTGACCGTAGGCCCAGTGGAAGCCGCCCTCCCCCGAGCCCGCCATCGGCATCAGCACGTTGCGGATCATCACCAGAGCGCCGAGGGAGAACGAGACGAGCGCGGCCCCCTCCAGCCGCCGCCGGGTGCAGAACAGGTAGACGCCGAAGGCCGCGACGAGCAGGCCCATGTCCTCCTTGACCAGCAGCAGCGCGAGCGCGGCCAGGAACCCGGGCAGCTTCCTGCCGGCGTCGAAGCGCTCAATCATGATCGCGGTCAGCAGCGGGGCGAAGGCCGCCTCGTGGAAGTCGAACCCGGCGGTCTGCGCCACCGGCCACGACACCACGTAGGCCACCGCGACCAGGTGCGCGCAGGACGCGCCGAGACGGCGCTCGGCGAAGCGCCAGATCGGGATCGCGGCCAGCGCCAGCAGCACCGCCTGCGCGATGATCAGCGTCTCCGGTCCGTCGTGGATCCAGTACAGCGGGGCCAGCAGGACCACGATCGGCGAGAAGTGGTCGGCGAGCTGGACGAAGTCCATGCCGCGGCCGTAGAACATGCCGACCGAGGGCTCCACCGGGAGCCCGAAGCCCGCATAGCCGCGCACGGCCTGGTCGAAGATGACCAGGTCGAAGATGCTGGCCCGGAAGGTGCCCAGCTTGACCAGGCCGAGCACGGCGTAGGCGGTCGCGGCCACCGTGACGATCGCGCCCAGCACCAGGGCGTGCGGCCGCCGCCACCGGAACCGCGGAGCCCTCTCGTCCACCGGCTCGTCGGCGCCCTCGGCGGTCCCGGCCTGCCCGTCCTCCCCGTCCCGCCCGGGCCCGGCCCCGTCCTCGGCCTTCCCGGCCTCGGTCTTCCCGGCTTCCCCGGTCCCGGCCTCGGTCTCGGTCTCCTTGATCCCGGCGTCGGTCCCGGCCTCGGTCTCAGTCCCGGCTTCCGTCTTCCCGGCGCCGGACGCGGTACCCGCGCTCATGCCGGACGGGTGCTCGTCATCGTCGCGTAGGCGATGACGTTGTCGGTGTAGTGGCCGCTCGAGCGGTCGTAGATCCCGCCGCACGTGATCAGGTGGAGCTGCGGGGCGCGCGACTCGCCGTACACCCGCTGCGTCGGGAACACCGACTTGTCGGCCTGTTCCAGCCCTCCCACGGTGAACACCGCGATCGTCCCGTCCTTCCGGTGCACCTCGATGACATCGCCGTTGCGGATCTCGTCCAGGCGGCTGAACACCGCGCTGCCCGACCTGGTGTCCTTGTGGCCCAGCATGATCGCCGGCCCGGCCTCGCCCGCCGTGGGTCCCTCGCGGTACCAGCCGACGAGGTTGGGATCGCCGACCGGCGGCACCTCGATGGCCCCCTTCTTGTCGAGTCCGACCGACTTGATCGGCGCGTCGACGCCGAGCCGCGGGATGACCAGCCGCATCGGGGTCGAGGGCAGCATCGCCGGGGCCGCGGGAACCGTCGGCTGCGGCGGCGGCGCGGTCGGGGGCGCCTGGAAGTACGGCTGCCCGGGCGCGGCGGCGTTCTGCTGGGCCCGCGGCGGCAGCGCGGAGCGCTCGTCGGCCAGGCCGTACTGCTCGGGTGAGGCCGCCATGTAGAACACGCCGACCAGCACCGTGACCACCCCGGCGATCGCCGCCAGGATCAGCACCGAGCGCAGCGTCCTGCCGCTGTCGCCCGGGTCGTCGTAGGGCTGCTCATACCCGGGCTGCCGGTAGGCGGCGATCGGATAGCCGGGGACCGGCCGCGGGTGGCCCGGCGGCACGGCGCCCGGCCGGGGACGGCCCGGCGGGAAGGCCCCCGGCTGCGCACGGCCGGGCCGCGGGTGCCCGTACGGCTGCGCGGGCCCGGCGGGCCCACCGCCTCCCGCGGGAGGTCGCGGCCGCCGGTCGTCCGGGGTCGGCGTGGTCATCGTCTCGCCTCGATCAACCTCGGGCCGCCGTACGGCGCCGCAGCACCATGCCGCCGACCGCCGCGCCCGCCACCATCAGCGTCCCGCTCAGAATGATCACCCGGGCGTCCGGCCCCGCGTCCCCGCCTCCGCCGGTGGCGGCCCCTCCGCCGGGGGTCCGCTCGATCTGGCGCGTCCTGGTGCTGCTGGCCGTCACCGTCTCGTAGACGGTGATCGTCGGCTTCACCGACGCCCTGGTGTTCGTCGGGGTCGGAGTCGGCGTCCCGGTGTTCGTGCTCGTGTTCGTCGGGGTCGGCGTCCCGGTGTTCGTGTTCGCGGTCGAGGGCTTCACGGTGATCAGCAGCGCCGCCGCAGAGGCCTCGGCCGAGGCGGTCGTGGCCACGGTGCAGGTGAGCAGCTCGCCCTCCGTGCCCGCGGGGGCGCCGGCCGTCGGCGCCAGGTAGAGCGTGAACCCGTCGGGCTGGATCCCGATGACGCCGGTCGCGGTCGGGGTCATCGTGATCAGCACGTTGGGCGGCTGGATCGTGGATCCGGCCGCGATCGCCGAGGCGGTCCCCGTGGCCCCGACCGAACGCAGCTCCGAGGGGACGGGGCTGCCGGTGACCAGCACGTCGGCCTCGACGGCGATGCGCTCGCCGGAGGGGATCGCCGAGGCGGCGGTCATACCGGGTGAGGCCGAGGGGCCGATCTTCCAGGTCGCGACGATCGTCGAGCTGGGAGCCGGGTTGGCGGGACCGGTCAGGTCCATCTGGATCCGGTAGGCGGTCGTCGCGCCCGCGGAGGTGGCACAGTCATAGGTGACCGGCTTGGGCACCGCCACCAGAGAGGCGAGTGCCGGAACGGCCCCGAAAAGCACGCCTGCCCCCACCACCGCGATGGCCGCCGTCTTGGCCATGACGCGTCCTCGCGTCTTGGGCTTCAGCACGGTCTCTTCTCCATTTCGGTGCGATTGACCGGCCTGGGTCACTACCCACGATTCCAGCCGATGGTCACGGTCCGCCCTAGATCCTATGAAGCCCCGGTAATAAGCGGGAGCCTCTCGGCAAAACGGGCATAAATTCTCTCACGTCCCAGGACGACCGTTTCTCCGGGTGGGGGACGGCCCCTCAGCGGCCACGACTGCGCGCATGCGACCCGGCGGAGGGCTCCCACTTTCCCAAAAAAGCGGGCGATACCCGGTAGCCCCGCGAAAAGCGGGGAAGGGCTGGTCTCGGTCCCCTCGCCCGTCCTGCCAGCCCGCCCTGCCGAAACCACTGTGAGGACTCATGAGGTTCCTGGCCCGCCTGCACCAGATGCCGGCGCGGATCGCCGCCGGTTCGATCATTCTCAACTCCGGCCTGACCAAGGCGTCCGCGGACAAGGAGACCGCGGCCCAGCTCCACGGGATGGCCTCGGGCGCCTATCCCTTCCTGAAGGACATGGACCCGCAGGACTTCACCCGGCTGCTGTCGAGGGCCGAGATCGCCCTCGGCGCCGCCCTGATGATCCCCCTGGTGCCCTCCGCACTCGCGGGCGCCGCGCTCACCGCCTTCTCCGGCGGCCTGATGGGCCTGTACCTGAAGACCCCGGGCATGCGCGAGGAGGGCAGCCTGCGCCCCACCCACCAGGGCCTGGGCGTCGCCAAGGACGTCTGGCTGCTGGGCATCGGCACCGGCCTGGTGCTGGAGGAGCTCTCCCGCGACTGACCCCGACCGTCCCGGCCCCCGCCGCCGGCCGGGCGGGCGGGTCAGGCGCGGCGGGTGGCCGACAGGGTCGCGTAGACGATGATGTTGTCGGTGTAGTGGCGGGTCTTGGGGTTGTAGACGCCACCGCAGGTGATCAGGCGCAGGGTGGCCTCACCCGTGTTGCCGTAGACCCGCTTGGACGGGAACGCCGTCTTGCTCACCTGCTCGACCCCGTCGACGGTGAACTCCACGACGGCCCCGTCGGTGCGCGACACCTTGATCTTGTCTCCGCGCCTGATCTCGCGCAGGCGGCTGAAGACCCCCGCCTTACCGTTGGCGTTGACGTGGCCGAGGATGACCGAGGGACCCTGCTGGCCCGGGATGGGGCCGTGCCTGTACCAGCCCGCCAGCTGGGGCCTGCTCAGCGGAGGCGTCTGCACCCTGCCCTTGGCGTCGGTCCCGAGCGCCGTCAGCGTGGTCATCACGCCGATCTTCGGGATGGCCAGCTTCCTGGGGTTGGTGGCCTTGGCGGTCTTGAGCGGCGGCGGCGGCGTCACGACGGGCAGCGGGGGCGCCGCCGTGGGGGCGGCGGCGGTCAGCGGGACGTCCGGCCCGCCGGGCCCCACCTCGGCCGGCGGGACCACCGCGCTCACGTTCTGCGGCTGCCGGCCGGGGTCGACCGGCTGGACCTGCCCCGGCGCGTTCTCCTGCACGGCGGCCTGCGGGACCGGGGGTCCGTAGACCTCCTCGTCCGAGACAGGGCCGAGATAGGCCAGCAGCCCGGCCATCACCAGGGCCACCCCGCCGAGCGACCCGGCCACCAGCAACGCCGGCAGCATGAGGCTCCGCCTGGGCTTGGGCGGAGGCGTCTGCCCCTGGTAGGGGTCATGGCCGCCGTACGAAGGTCCTGGATGCATTCCTGAGGCTCCTGCCTGTCCCGGTGCCTATCCCCGGCCGCCCGTGTGCGCCGACCTGCGCCGCTTGAGCGCCACTCCCCCGAGCACGCTGCCCAGGGCCATCGCCGACCCCGCGCCGACGAGCGCGAGGCCCGGGCGCTCCTGCTCGGGTCCCACACCGGTGTCCGCGCCGCCCTGCGGGATCACGGTGACCTGCGGGGTGGTGGGCGTCGCCCGGGTGGGCGTGACGACCGCGGTCACGGTGATGGTCGGCTTGGGGGTCGTCCCCGCCGCCGACGAGCTCGCGGAGGGCGAGGAGCTGCTCTTGTTGCTGCCGCTGGGCGAGGGGGAGCCGGACCCCGTCGGGCTCGACGTGCCGGTCGGGCTCGACGTGCCGGTCGGGCTCGACGTGCCCGTCGGGGACGCGGTGGTCGTGTTCGTCGGGGTCGCGGTGGGGGCGTCGGAGATGGTGACGTCCACCGAGACCGGCGCGCTGATCAGCACGCAGGTGGCCCGGTACTGCGGCGGCGGGCTCGGCAGCTCCTCGGTGATCACCCGGAAGGCGTCGAGCTGCGTCCACTTGTCGTCGGTGCCGTCATCGAAGATCTCGATGGTGTGCTTGCCGTAGTCGAGGCCGCGGAAGCTCCACAGCGTCTGCCCGCCCTCGGTGGAGGAGTTCGTCGGGTCGCCGTTGGGCTCCTTGGAGGCGTCGATGTAGGACGGCGTGGCCACCTGGCCGTCGATCTTGAAGAAGACCCGGCCCGCGTCCTTGTCCCGCCGGGCGACGTACTCGATCCCGGTGCCGGTGAAATCGAAGGAGGCGCTGGCCCCGGGGGTGTTCGTCCGGTGGAGGTCGTGGTGGTGGTCGTTGGCGTTCGGCGGCTGGTCGTTCAGGTCGTACCAGTTGCCGGGGAACGGGAAGTACTTCACCCGGGAGTCGTCGTCGTTGACCATGACCTCGCCCTCCGGCGGGGTGAAGTCCACGTACAGCCTCTGGGGAGTGATCTTGACCTTCGCCGCCCGGTCGGTGTGCGCGGAGTCGGAGATCGACGGAGGGAGTTCCAGTACGGTGCCCGGCTGCAGCGGCCCGGCCTGCGTGAGGCTCCCGGTCGGCTGGAGCACGCCGACCCAGCCCCCGGACAGCTGCAGGTTCCCGATGACCGAGACCTTGCCCTGGGCGGCGAAGTAGTCCGGCGAGCCGAACCGGGAGGTGCCCGGCTTGTAGCCGATCGTCCAGCCGATGCTGAGGGGCTGCCCCACCGAGAGCGTGGTGGGGATCGACACCGTGGTCCGCAGGTCCACCGAGCCGTTGCGCGCGATGCCCTCGGCACCGCTGGTGCACCGGTAGTCCACGACCAACTCGGCGTTGTTGGCGGCGGCCGTACCGGACGACAGCACGACGAACGCGCCACTCAACAGACCCAGGGTCGAAACCGCGACAGCCGCACGGAGCCCTGCTCCCAACCGCACCACTGGAAACTCCGCTCACCAGCACCGAGAGACAAAACTGGTCATTCCATCACAACCAGGTCGGATCGTAGTGGTCCTCGGTCCTGCTCCGCATGGAGACGGCGGAGCTCGCAGGGCACTGTCATGGAGTTGTGATCTCGGCACGATCCAAAGCCTCCACGGAAACCGCCGGGCGCCTGTACCTCCAGGTAACAGAATCGTATTCTGTTCGCGAGACCGAGTAGGAGGCAGTCAATGCAGCGAGACCTCTTCGACGAGGAGCACGACCTCTTCCGGGAGACCGTGCGCGAGTTCCTGGCCCGGGAGGTCGCACCCCACCACGAACAGTGGGAGAAGGACGGCATCGTCCCCCGCGAGGTGTGGAAGAAGGCCGGCGAGATCGGGATGTTCGGCTTCGGGGTGCCGGAGGAGTTCGGCGGCGCGGGGATCACCGACTTCCGCTACAACGCCGTCATCGTCGAGGAGATCATCCGGATCGGGGCGTCCGGGCTCGGCTTCTCTCTGCACAACGACGTCATGGCGCCGTACTTCGTCGACACGACGGACGACGAGCAGAAGGCCCGCTGGCTGCCCGGGTTCGCGAGCGGCGAGCTGATCACGGCGGTCGCGATGACCGAGCCGGGGGCGGGCAGCGACCTGCAGGGGGTGCGGACCACCGCCCGGCGGGAGGGCGACCACTACGTCCTCAACGGCCAGAAGACCTTCATCACCAACGGCATCAACTCCGACCTGGTCGTGGTCGTGGCCAAGACCAACCCGGAGGAGGGCGCCCGGGGCATCTCCCTGCTGGTCGTGGAGCGCGGCGCGGAGGGCTTCACCCGGGGCCGCAACCTCGAGAAGATCGGCATGAAGGCCCAGGACACCGCCGAGCTGTTCTTCGAGGACGTGCGGGTCCCGGCCGCCAACCTGCTCGGCGGGCAGGAGGGCCAGGGCTTCTTCCAGCTCATGACCAACCTGCCGCAGGAGCGCCTGTCGATCGCCGTGGCGGCCGTGGCCGCCGCCGAGACCGTCCTGGCGACGACCATCGAGTACTGCAAGAGCCGCAAGGCCTTCGGACGGAACATCGGCACCTTCCAGAACACCCGGTTCGTCCTGGCCGAGCTGGACACCGAGGTCGAGATCGCCCGGCACTATGTGGACAAGTGCATCCGCGCCCTGAACGCCGGGCAGCTCAGCGTCGTGGACGCCGCCAAGGCCAAGTGGTGGACCACCGAGCTGCAGACCAAGGTCATCGACCGCTGCCTCCAGCTCCACGGCGGCTACGGCTACATGATGGAGTACCCCGTCGCCAAGGCCTGGATCGACAGCCGGGTGCAGACCATCTACGGCGGCACCACCGAGATCATGAAGGAGATCATCGGCCGGTCCTTCGGTTTCTGAGGGGTTCGCGACGGCTCGCACGGGGTTCGCGAGGGCTCACGCGCAGGTCGGTGAGACCGGCCGGAGATTTCGGCTCATGGCGGGCCCTCGCCGCCCGATAAGACCGCCGTGAAACTCAGACGTCCGTGGGCGGCCTCTCCCCCGGCGGGGGCCGTCGCCCTCCTGGTCGCCCTGCTCGCCTTCATGGCCCTGCGCGGGGCCTCCACCGCCGCGTCCGTTCTGACCGTGGTCACGGCGGTGCTCCTGGCCGGGGCGGTGGCGGCCCTGGTCCGCCACGAGGTCCGGCGGCGGGTCGGACCGCTGCGCCGTACCGCCGAGGCCGTCGTCTCCGGTGACCGCGGCCTGCGGATCCGATCCGGCGACCGCGGCGAGATCGGCGCGCTGGGCCGGGCCTTCGACGCCGTGCTCGACATGATGGCCGAGCAGGCGGCGGAGCTGGAGCGCGCCGAGAACACGCGGGAGGAGCACCTGCGCACCGCGTACGCCGAGCGTCAGCTCAACGAGCGGCAGGCCAGGCGGCGCGCCCAGGAGATGATCGACGCCAACGTCTCGACCATCATGGACGAGCTCCGCGTGGTGACGGACAAGACCGACGAACTGCGCGGTACGGCGGGCACCATCGACGAGCGGGTCGGCGTGACCGACGTCGTCACCCAGCGCGTCGTCGACCAGGTGCGCCGGGCCAACGCCACCATCGAGCAGCTCGAAGAGAGCCTGCGCAGGGTCGAGGGGATCGCCCACATCATCTCGGGCGTGGCCACCCAGACCCACCTGCTGGCGCTCAACGCCACGATCGAGGCCGTCCGCGCGGGCGAGGCCGGCAAGGGGTTCAGCGTCGTGGCCAACGAGGTCAAGGAGCTGGCCACGGCGACGACCCACTCGACCGACGAGATCACCGCCATCATCCGGTCGCTGGAGGAGAACGCCGGCGCGATGACCGGCACGCTCACCGAGATGACCGGCGACGTCAACGACCTCGACGAGGCCGCCGCCCAGGTCGGCGTCATCACCCGGCAGCAGAACTCCAGCGTCGACCTGCTCAAGGAGTATCTCGACCGGGCGATCCACCGGATCTCCACCATGACGGACCTGACCGAGCAGCTGGAGCGGCGCGGCTCCCCGCGTGCGGCGGTCGACGGCGTCGCCCGGATCCGCTCGGCCGATCGCACCTGCACCGCCCGGCTGCTCGACCTGAGCGCGTCCGGGGCCCACTGCGCCGCCGAACGGGACGTCCCGCTCAGCGAGGGCGCCCTCGTCGAGATCGACATCCCGCTGAAGGGCGAGAGCGCGCTGACGCTGGGCGCCGAGGTCGTCCACCGCCGGGTGACCGACGGCGGCACCGAGATCGGCCTGCGCTTCACCGACGTCCCGCCCGCCGCGGTGGGCCGCATCCACCGGTACGTCATGGCGGCGCTCATCGAGGGGAACGGGCCGGACGCACCCTAGTTCCTGACGATCTCCTCGACCTGCGTGACGAGCCCGTCCTTGACGGTGACCTCGGCGTAGAGGGCGACGTCCGCCTTCAGCGCCTTCTTCAGCTGGGCGACGCTGCACTTGTGCGGGATCTCGCCCTTGTCGCAGATCCCGCCCTGCACGTCGAGGACCACCGTGAAGGGCGTCAGCTCGCCCTCGACCGCCTCGCCGTCGTCCGGCTCCACCCTGATCCGCTCCCCGCCGACGAAGGTCACCTGTCCCACCGGGTCGGCGTACAACCCCCGGCCCGCGGGAGTGCCGCTCAGGCTCGGCGACGCGGAGGCGGTGAGCGTGGGTGTGGGAGCGGGGTCAGTGCCGGCCGAGAGGGCCGGTGAGGCCGGTGCCGGCCCGGAGGCGGACGGCGCGGCCGGGGCGGCCGGGGGGTCGGCCTCCGAGCAGCCGGAGAGCACCAGGGCGAGGGCGAGGGCGGCCGCCGGCACGAGGCCGCCGGTCTTCGACGTTCCGTTCACGGGGCCCCACCCTGCCACGGATCCGCGGGACCGCGTCCCACCGCGAGTTCACGGTGCGGGCGGGAGCGGTCCCGCCCGCATCGCGGCCCGACGGCGCATACTGGTCAGCGAAGGCTCCCCCGAGGCGGTGACGATGGACAGCGGACTGATCCTGCTGGTGTTCCTGGCGTTCCTGTTCGCCTGGGGGCTGAACCGGGTGCGCCGGGCGCTGCGGTTCGGCCCGGTCGCCTACGCGGGCGTGATGATCGTGTTCATCATCGTGATGCTCGCCGTCTGGGGACAGACCATGCGCTGACCCGCCCCCGCGGCCGGGAGGCGCCTCACACCGCCGACGACTCCAGCAGCACCCTGGCGATCAGCTCCGGGTCGTCGCTCATCGGCACGTGCCCGCAGCCCTTGAGCAGCTTCACCCGCTGCCCCGACCACTTGGCGGCCCGTACGGCCTGGCGCCGCAGCAGCAGCCGGTCGTGCTCGCCCCAGGCGATCGTGATCGGCGTCTTCGGCGGGGCCGGCGGCATCAGCCAGCTGAACGACTCAAGCGTCTCGTCGAAGCCCACGGCGTTGCGCAGGGCCTCCGAGGAGGCCAGGAGCGCCTCGTCGGAGAGCCTGCTCGGGTGGGCGACCATCAGGCCCACCGACACCGCCTTGGCGACCGGGTTGCGCATCAGGTCCCCGGCCCGCTCGGGCGGGAGGTTCAGCGCCGCCATCCGGGTCATCCCGAGCACGGACTGGGCGTAGCGGAGCTCTCCCCTGGTCCAGAAGCCCGCCGGGGAGAGTGCGGTGGCCGTGCGGACCACACCCCTGGAGGCGAGCTCCAGGGCCACGTACCCGCCCAGGGAGTTCCCCGCCACGTGGGGCTCGCGGACGCCGAGCATCCCGCAGAACGACTCGATCGAGTCGGCGAGCGTCTCGGCCGTGTACGGCTGGCCGATGGCCAGCGGCGGAGAGACGCCGAACCCCGGGAAGTCCACGGCGATCACGTCGCGCTCGGCGGAGAGACGGTCGAGCACCGGCAGCCACGCCTGCCAGTGGTGCCCGATGCCGTGCAGCAAGATCAGGGGCGGTCCAGCCCCACGCCGTTCGAAGGCCAGCTCCATGTATCCACTCAAGCATCGATCGGCACCTGAGCCTAGGGGGGCTTTGCGGGTCACCCGCCGCACACGGGCGCCGTCCCGGCCCGCACACCGCACCGCCGTACCGGCGCCGTGACCGGAAAGCGGGCCCGGCGGAAGGGAGAGGGGGTCAGCGGGACTTGGTGGGGATCTCGAACCAGACGGCCTTGCCCTCGGTGGTGGGGCGGGAGCCCCAGCGGCGGGCGAGCTGGTCGACGAGGTAGAGGCCGCGGCCGCCCTCGTCGTTCTCACCCGCGCTGCGGATGCGGGGAAGGCGCAGGTCCTGGTCGAACACCTCGACCCAGACCGACTCCCCGCCCCGGCGCAGCCGGAGCGTGAACTCCTTGTCGTTGATGATGTCGTCGTCGAAGCCGGGGATGTCCCAGGAGTCCTCGAAGCCGCCCGGCAGGCCGCCGTCCATCACCAGCTCACGGCGCGGGATGCTGGCTCCGGCGGCGTGCAGCACGACGTTCGTGACCACCTCGGAGACGAGCAGGCAGGCGAGCTCGGCGCGCTCCTCGGGGACGTTCCAGCCGGCGAAGGCCTCGGCGGCCATCCGCCGCGCCTCGCCGACCATGATCGGCTGGGCGGGGAAGGTGCGTTCCTCGACGTCCAGGTCGGCGGGCGAGGACCTGACCACCAGGATGGCCATGTCGTCGTCGATCTCACCGGGCACCGCCACCGTCGCGGCGTCGGCGATGCGCTCGACCGAGTCGCGGGAGACCTTCACGAGCTTGTCGCACAGCAGCGCGAGCATCTCCTCGTCGCTGGGCGGCCGCTCGCCGGAGTCGCGCATGGGACGGCGGTCCACCAGGCCGTCGGTGTAGAGCAGGAGGGCGGCGCCGGGCGGGAGCGTCCGGGTCTCCTCCTTGTAGACCAGGTCGGCGTGGAGCCCCTTGGCGCGCACGCCCAGGGGCTGGCCGACCTCCTTGATGTCGAGCTCGACGCAGGTGCCGTCGACCAGCAGCAGCGGCGGCGCGTGCCCGGCGTTGGCGAAGGACAGCTGGCGCGACCACGCGTCGTAGACGAGGTACTGGCAGGTGACGATGGGGGGGACGCTGATGTCCTCGCCGTTGTCGTCCTGCTCGGGGGTGGCGATGATGCGGGTCCACTCGTCGAGCCGGGCGAGGATCTCCGCGGGCGGCTTGTCGTCCTGGGCGAAGGCGCGCAGCGCGGCCCGGAGCTGTCCCATGATCGCGGCGGCCTTGGCGCCCCGGCCCTCGACGTCGCCGATGACGATGCCGACCCGGCCCGCCGACAGGGGGATCACGTCGTACCAGTCGCCGCCGACCTGGGTCTGGATGCCCTGGCCGTGCGAGGCGAGCGGCGCGGCCGGGAAGTAGCGGACCGCGATCTCCAGGCCGTCGAGCTGGGGCAGCGCCCTGGGCAGCAGGTGCTTCTGGAAGGACTCGGCGGTGTGCCGCTCCTCCTCGAACAGCAGGGCGTTGTCCACCGCCAGCGCGACCCGGGTGGCGATGGCGCCGACGAAGTCGCGGTCGAAGGTGTCGTAGTGGGGGCTGCGCCGGTCGGTCAGGTTGGACAGGCCGAGGTACATCAGCCCGAGGGTCTCTCCGCGCACGCACAGCGGCGCGACGATGGCGGAGGTCATGCCGATCTCGGCGGCCAGCCGGGTGCTGCCCTCGCTGGGGCTGGGGTAGGTGGTCTGGGCGAAGTCCTCGACCAGGATCGTCTCCTGGCGGCGGAGCGCGAGCTCGGCGTAGTGCCCCACCGGATAGCGGATCTCGGCGCCGATCGGGGCCCAGGTGTCCGGCGGCGGGCTCCAGCCCTGGACGTGGGTGGAGACCCTGCGGATCAGCCGGTCGCCCTCCGCCAGCTCGATGAAGCAGTGGTCGGCGAACTGCGGGACGAGCATCTCCGCGACGCGTTTGAGCGTCTCCTCGACGTAGAGCGAGCCGGCCAGGCGCTCGCCGATGCGCTCCAGCAGGCCGAAGCGGTCCTTCTCCCGCTCGTTGCTGCGCATGGCCTCGCGGGCGGTGATGACGATGCCCGTCACCGACCCCGAGGGGTGCCGCATCGGCACCGCCTGCGCGCGGACGTAGATGATCGTCCCGTCGGCGCGTTTGACGTCGAAGGTGCCCTCCCAGACACCTCCCTTGAGGACGTGCTTGGCGAGCTCGACGGCCAGCGGGTTGTCCTTCTCCATGATCCCCAGGGAGAAGTCGGACCCGTCACCGGAATCCGGCCCCCCTCCCCGGCCGAACAGTCTCTCGGCGAACGGGTTCCAGTAGAGGAGGTTGCTGAACCGATCGGTGACGACCACGGCCATCTCGGCCTGGTCCAGGACGGCACCGGCCGAGAGATGGTCGGCGGCGTCCTGGGAAAGATCCCCCCACCGCTTCATCCGGCGACCACCCCTCGGGGACGGCTGTGCGCAAAGCGAACCACGGTTGCTCCTGCTGCAGTCTCGGCGTGGGAGTGGAGGGCCTCCCGTGTGGGATCCAACCAAGCAGAAGCGCTTCGGTCAGCGCACGGAGACGAAGACATGGGCAGCGATGTCTCGCGGGAGGTCCGCAAGAGAGTTGCCCGTCTCATCGTCACCAATCACCCGCACACCATCGTCGCTCGCCGCGAGCGTTACCTCGCGTCCGGGTTGTATCCCAACTTGCTTGAGTTTAAGCATCACAGCGGGATCGCTTTGCACTTGTTCGCTAATTCGCCGCACGACAACGGGCAGATCACGCGGTCCCGCCACGCTGGCCATGGACGGGAGCTGCTGCCCCTCGGCCGTGGAGGCGCCCTCGACGCCGAGTTCCTCGAGGCCGGGGATGGGATTGCCGTGCGGGTCGCGGGTCGGGTTGTTCAGCAGACTGACCAGGCGCGCCTCGACGGACTCGGACATCACGTGCTCCCAGCGGCACGCCTCGATGTGCACCTCCTCCCAGGGGAGACCGATCACCTGGGTCAGCAGGCATTCGGCGAGGCGGTGCTTGCGCATGACGCGGGTCGCGAGGGTACGGCCCAGGTCGGTCATGGTCAGGTGCCGGTCGCCCTCCACCTTGACCAGGCCGTCACGCTCCATCCGCGCGACCGTCTGACTGACGGTCGGACCACTCTGCTGAAGCCGCTCGGCGATGCGCGCACGCAGGGGGACGATTCCCTCTTCTTCCAACTCGAAGATCGTCCGGAGGTACATCTCCGTGGTATCGATCAGGCCGTGTGCGGTCAAGGCTCCTCCCGTCCTATCTCGATGCTATGTCCGCCACGGGCCGTCTCCACATGGCTGCGCCGGACAGAAAAGTCTTCGGACTCCGACCCTATTGGGAGAACTCCCCTGGGCGGCCCATGACTGCAAAGGACGGCAACACCAACACGCCCCGAATCCTTCCAAGACGTGTTAAACCTCACGTATCGCCGACCTCATATATCGCCGACCTCTACTTGTCGCCGGTCTCGCGCGTCGTCGGCCGGTACCTCCAGAACGCCGGCACCGCGGCCCCGGCGACGAGCACCGCCACCGCGCACGCCAGCCCGCCGCCGACCCAGGCCGCGGTGGCGCCGAACCAGGCCGCCGTGATCCCGGCCCGCAGATCGCCCAGCCGGGGGCCGCCGGCCACCACCACCGTGAACACCCCCTGCATCCGGCCGCGCATCTCGTCGGGGGCGTGGGTCTGCAGGATCGTCTGCCGCCACACCGCCGAGACCAGGTCGGCGGCGCCGCCGACCGCGAGCAGGGCGACCATCAGCCACAGCTCGCGGGCGAGCCCGGCCGCGGCGACGCTGAGCCCCCACACGGCGATGGTGAACGTCAGCGCCATCCCCTGGCGCCGCACCCGGCCCACCCAGCCCGACAGCAGGCCGCCCAGCACCGAGCCGATGGCGATGCTCGCCGTCAGCCAGCCGAACGCGATGGACGAGCCGCCGAACCTCTCGGCCGCGGTCTCCGGGAACAGCGCCCTGGGCAGCGCGAAGGCCATGGCGATGATGTCCACGACGAAGGACATCATCACCACCCGGTTCCCGGAGATGTAGCGCAGCCCGTCGACGACCGACCGCAGGCCGGGCCTGACCACGTCCCCGACGGGCTCCAGCCGCGGCAGCCGTACCGCGGCGTAGAAGCCCGCGCCGAACAGCAGCGCGTCGGCGAGGTAGGCGGTGCCGTACCCGCCCCGGGCGAGCACGACCCCGGCCAGCAGCGGGCCGATCACCGAGCCCAGGCTGGCGACCAGGAAGTTGAGGGTGTTGGCCGCGGGGACCAGCTCGACCGGCAGGAGCCTGGGGATGATCGCGCCCCGGGTCGGGCCCGTGATGGCGAACCCGGTGGCGTGCACGGCCACCGTCACCAGCAGCAGGACGACGCTCCGGGAGCCGAGGGCCGTCTGGATCAGCAGGACGAGCGTCGCCGTCCAGGCGATCAGCGCGCCGACGATCAGCAGCCTGCGCCGGTCGACGGCGTCGGCGATCGCGCCGCCCCAGAGCCCGAAGACGACCAGCGGGATGAGGTTGGCCGGACCCAGCATGCCCACCCAGAAGGACGAGCCGGTGATGTCGTAGATCTGCTTGCTGACCGCCGTGGAGGTGAGCTGGAAGCCGATGAACGACACGCCCTGGCCCATCCAGAGCCGCCGGTAGTCCGCAGAGGAGAGGGGCCGGGTGTCCACCATGTGCCTGCGCACAAAATCCGACATCCCCACAGCGAGCCCCCTTGCCCGGACATATCCGGCTATGCCGATGCTCCAGGATCTCAGGGAGCGAGACGCTCGATCACCCAGGCTCCCCCCGAGCGGCGGTAACGCAGGCGGTCGTGCATGCGGTCGAGCCTGCCCTGCCAGAACTCCACCTCCGCGGGCACGACCCGGAGGCCGCCCCAGAAGTCCGGCACCGGCGGGTCCTGCGGCCAGCGCGCCGCCAGCCTGTCGTAGCGCTCGTCCAGCTCGTCCCTGGAGCCCACGACCGCGGACTGGCGCGAGGCCCAGGCCCCGATCTGCGAGCCGTACGGCCGCGACCTGAAGTAGTCGGCGGACTCCTCCCGCGGGATCCGCACGACGGGACCCTCCACCCGCACCTGCCGCCGGATGGAGTGCCAGGGGAACAGCAGGCAGGCCCGCGGGTTCTCGGCCAGGTCGCGGCCCTTGCGCGACTCGTAGTTGGTGTAGAAGACGAACCCGTTCTCGTCGTAGCCCTTGAGCAGCACGGTTCTGGCCGTGGGCCGGCCGCCGGCGGAGGCGGTCGCGACGATCATCGCGTTCGGCTCGGGAAGCCCGGCGTCCACGGCGTCGCCGAACCAGGCGGCGAACTGGGACACGGGATCGGATGCGAGATGGGCCTCCAGCAGCGGCTGCCCCTCGTAGGTACGGCGGAGCCCAGCCAGCGAGGGCGGGCGCGAGGTGTCCTCCACGAAACGGTATTGTCGCGTGTTTGACAGAGAGCCCGTGCACCGCCCCTCACCAGGGGGGATCGCGTTGTGGTGGGTCCGGTGACACAGCGCCGCAACCCAGCGGGTTGAATATGACTCGCCGGTATCTCGACATCAAGGCTTTGACTTCAAGAAAGGGAGGCGGCCGAGAATGTCCGACTTCAAACCCGGGCTCGAAGGCGTCGTAGCTTTCGAGACGGAGATCGCGGAACCGGACAAAGAAGGGGGCGCCCTCCGCTATCGGGGCGTCGACATCGAAGAGCTGGTCGGCCGTGTCTCGTTCGGCAACGTGTGGGGCCTGCTCGTCGACAACAAGTTCCAGCCGGGCCTTCCCCCGGCCGAGCCGTACCCCATTCCTGTCCATTCCGGTGACATCCGCGTCGACGTGCAGAGCGCGCTGGCCATGCTGGCTCCCGCCTACGGCTTCAAGCCGCTGCTGGACATCGACGAGGACCAGGCGCGCGAGAACCTCGCGCGCGCCAGTGTGACCGCCCTGAGCTTCGTCGCCCAGTCGGCGCGCGGCCTCGGCCTGCCGATGGTCCCGCAGAGCCGGGTCGACGAGGCCGAGAGCATCGTCGAGCGGTTCATGATCCGCTGGCGGGGCGAGCCCGACCCCAAGCACGTCAAGGCCATCGACGCCTACTGGGTCTCCGCGGCCGAGCACGGCATGAACGCCTCCACCTTCACCGCCCGCGTCATCGCCTCCACCGGCGCCGACGTCTCCGCGGCGCTGAGCGGCGCGGTCGGCGCCATGTCGGGCCCGCTGCACGGCGGCGCCCCGGCCCGCGTGCTGCACATGATCGAGGGTGTCGAGCAGGTCGGCGACGCCAAGAAGTACGTCCAGAGCGAGCTCGACCGGGGCCAGCGCCTGATGGGCTTCGGCCACCGCGTCTACCGCGCGGAGGACCCGCGCGCCCGCGTGCTGCGCCGTACCGCCAAGGAGCTCGGCGCGCCGCGCTACGAGGTCGCCGCCGCCCTGGAGCAGGCCGCCCTGGAGGAGCTGCACGCCCGCAAGCCCGACCGGGTGCTCGCCACCAACGTCGAGTACTGGGCCGCGGTCATCCTGGACTTCGCCCAGGTGCCCTCGCACATGTTCACCTCGATGTTCACCTGCGCCCGCACCGCGGGCTGGGCCGCCCACATCCTGGAGCAGAAGCGCACGGGCAGGCTGGTCCGCCCCAGCGCCAACTACGTCGGCCCGCCGCAGCGCTCGGTCAACGACGTCCCCGGCGCCGCCGAGATCCTCGGCAACGCCTGATCAGCACTCCGTACGGCCGTCGCCCGGGATCGCCCGCGCGGCGGCCGTCCCATATTTCCATGGGATTCATCTCATAATCCGGACCCCGGTCTAGTCCAATCGGCGGGGTCAGTAGGCTGGTCAGGTGGCTGACATCGTGATTCCCTCTGACCTCAAGCCCGCCGACGGCCGTTTCGGCTGCGGGCCCTCGAAGGTGCGCCCCGAGCAGCTCTCCGCGCTCGCCGCCTCCGGCACCTCCGTGGTGGGCACCTCCCACCGCCAGAAGCCGGTGAAGTCGCTCGTCGGGCGGGTGCGCGCGGGCCTGTCGGAGCTGTTCTCCCTGCCCGAGGGGTACGAGGTCGTCCTCGGCAACGGCGGCACCACCGCGTTCTGGGACATCGCCGCCTTCGGGCTCGTCCGCGAGAAGTCGCAGCACCTGCACTTCGGCGAGTTCTCCTCGAAGTTCGCCTCCGTCGTGTCCAAGGCCCCGTGGCTGGGCGACCCGACCGTCATCAAGTCCGAGGTCGGCAGCCACCCCGAGGCCGTCACCGAGTCCGGCGTGGACGTCTACGCGCTCACCCACAACGAGACCTCGACCGGCGTCGCGATGCCGATCAGGCGGGTCGGCGAGGAGGGCTCGCTCGTCCTCGTGGACGCCACCTCCGGAGCCGGCGGCCTGCCCGTCGACATCAGCGAGACCGACGTCTACTACTTCGCCCCGCAGAAGAGCTTCGCCTCCGACGGCGGCCTGTGGATCGCCCTGATGTCCCCGGCCGCGCTGGCCAGGGTCGAGGAGATCGCCGGCAGCGGGCGCTACATCCCCGAGTTCTTCAGCCTGCCGATCGCGATCGACAACTCCTCCAAGGACCAGACCTACAACACCCCGGCGGTCACCACCCTGTTCCTGCTCGCCGAGCAGATCGAGTGGATGAACGGCAACGGCGGCCTGGCCTGGACCACCGCCCGCACCGCCGACTCGGCCGGCCGGCTCTACACGTGGGCGGAGAAGACCTCCTACACCACGCCGTTCGCCGGTCCCGAGTTCCGCTCCAACGTGGTCGGCACCATCGACTTCTCCGACGAGGTGGACGCCTCCGCGGTCGCCAAGGTCCTGCGCGCCAACGGCATCGTGGACACCGAGCCCTACCGCAAGCTCGGCCGCAACCAGCTGCGCATCGCCATGTTCCCGGCCGTCGACCCCGACGACGTCGAGGCCCTGACCCGCTGCATCGACTACGTGGTCGAGCGCCTCTGACGCTTCCCGCGAAGGCCCCGGGGGACGGATCCCCGGGGCTTTTCCTTTTTCAGCGCTCCCGGCGCGCGGTGTGCCGGCCGTGCAGCACCAGCGCCCGGACCAGGCAGGCCAGCGCCACGGTCGAGGCGACCGTGCGCGTGGTGTTCCAGGCCGTCCAGACGCCTTCATAGGCGGCGCGCACCGCTCCCGGGTCCGCCATCGCCGCCGGGTCCCCGGCCGCGGCGAGCTGATCGTTGAGCGGCACGTTGACACCCATGGTGACGGCGAAGGCGGCGCCGTACAGCACGAGCGCCGCGAGGACCCACGGCAGCACCGGCCTGCCCGCCCGGCCCAGGTGCAGCACGGCGGCGACGGCGGTCGCCACCAGCGCGCCGAAGAAACCGGGGGCGAACCAGACGTTGCGCACGGTCGCGTTGATCCACTGCATGGAGTCGACGAAGACGCGGTCGCCGACCCGCGCCAGCCCGATCATGACGGAGCAGGCATAGGCGTAGAAGAACCCCGCGATCAGCCCCATGAGCGTCGTCGCGGAGGCCAGCGCCCAGCCGCGTGCGCGTTCGGCGGCCCGGCTGGCGGGGGTGGGGGTCTCGGGGGTTCCAGAGGTCTCGGAGGGAGGCGGGGAGAGCAGCATGGAGGGCTCCGGCTAAAATCGAACCATCGGGTACGTATTTAACCGTACTCCATGGTTCGAATAATGGCGAGCAGGAAGCAGGAGAGATCGTGACCGGACAGAGCCGCCGTGGCCGCCCCCGCTCGGGTGAACAGGCCACCCGGCGCCGGGCGGCGCTCGACGCCGCACTCGCCGAGCTCGTCGAGCACGGCGTGGAGGGCATGACGATGCAGGCGGTGGCGGCCCGCGCCGGGTCGTCGAAGGAGAGCCTCTACAGCTGGTTCGGCAACCGTCAGGGGCTGCTGGCGGCGCTGATCGAACGGCAGTCGGAGCAAGTCAACGCCGCGGTGACGGCAGCTCTCGAACGCCCGGCCGAACCGCGCGCCATGCTGGCCGCCATCGCGGAGAACCTGCTCGGCCTGCTCGTCGGCGAGGCCTCGGTGGCGCTGAACCGGGCGGCCATGGCGTCGGCGGAGTTGTCGGAGCTGCTGCTGCGGCACGGCCGGCACGCCACCGGCCCGCTGGTCGAGGCCTATCTCGGCCGGCTGGCCGCCGACGGGGCACTGCGGATCGACGACCCGGCGGAGGCGTTCGGGCTTCTGTACGGCCTGGCCGTACGCGATCTGCAGATCCGGGTGCTGCTGGGTGAGCGGACCCCCTCGGCCGACGAGATCCGCACCGGCGCCCGCCTCGCGGCCGACCGCTTCCTGGCCCTGACAGGCGTGGGTCAGTAAGGGGCGATCTCGGAGCGCTTGCGGCGCAGGACCCAGGCGGCCAGGATGCCGCCGACCAGGCCGAACAGGTGGCCCTGCCAGGAGACGCCGGCCTCGGTCGGCAGGACGCCCCAGATGATCGAGTAGTAGGCGATGGCGACGCCGATGCCGATCACGATGTCGAGCAGGCGGCGGTCGAACAGGCCCCGGGCCACGACCAGGCCGAAGTAGCCGAAGACCAGGCCGCTGGCGCCGACCGTGACGTATCTGGGGTCGCTGGTGAGCCAGACGCCCACGCCGCTGACCAGGATGATGATCAGGCTGGCGGCCAGGAAGCGGCCCACCCCGCGCAGTGCCGCGAGGAAGCCGAGGACCAGCAGGGGCAGCGAGTTGGCCATCAGATGGCCGAAGTCCGCGTGCAGGAACGGCGCGAAGACGATGCCCGGGAGCCCGTCGGGGTTCCAGGCCCTGATGCCGTTGTCGTCGAAGCTGCCGGGGAGCACGTAGTCGGCGATCTCGATCGCCCACATGCTCCCGACCAGGAGGATGACCAGGAGCGCCGCGCCCAGGGCACCGGCCACCAGGCTGCTCGCGCCGCGCCGCAGGCGCTCACGGGAAGGGCGGCCGGAAGGAGTGATCCCGGTCGGATAGTCGCTCATGCGGTCTCCTGGCTTCGTGGAGCCTTCAGGTGAAGGTCACGTGCCCCTGCCGCACGCGCCCACACCTTCACCGTACGCACTTCCGGACAAGAACGCGCCGGGTGCGATCACGCGGATCGCACCCGGCGCGCCCGGAGGAAGTCCGAAGAGGGGAGCCTACTCGCCCTTCCACTGCGGA
Source organism: Paraplanobispora takensis (assembly GCF_016863195.1). Taxonomy (GTDB): domain Bacteria; phylum Actinomycetota; class Actinomycetes; order Streptosporangiales; family Streptosporangiaceae; genus Planobispora; species Planobispora takensis. The sequence goes on from NZ_BOOK01000055.1 coordinate 50,952, forward strand.
GCGCGCTTCTCGGCGAAAGCGGCCGCGCCTTCCATGGCGTCCTTGGAGCCGAACACCGGGTTGATGATCTCGCCCTGCTTCTTGAACATCTCGTCGAGGCTCCAGTCGGCGGACTCGACGATCACCCGCTTGGTCGCCGCCAGCGCCAGGGGGGCGTTCGCGGCGATCCTCTTGGCGAGTTCGAGGGCCTTGGCCAGCGCCTCGCCCGCGGGCGTGACGTGGTTGACCAGGCCGGCCTCGTAGAGCCGGGAGGCCGGGAAGTGGTCGCCGGTCAGGGCGATCTCCATGGCGAGGTGGTACGGGATCCGCCGCGGCAGCCGCATCACGCCGCCCGCCCCGGCGACCAGGCCGCGCTTGGGCTCGGGGAGGCCGAACTTGGCCTCCTCGGAGGCGACGATGATGTCGCAGGCCAGAGCCAGCTCGAAGCCGCCCGCCAGGGCGTAGCCCTCGACGGCGGCGACGATGGGCTTGGCCGGCGGCGCCTCGGCGATGCCGCCGAAGCCCCGGCCCTCGACGACCGGGAAGTCCCCGCTCAGGAAGCCCTTCAGGTCCATGCCCGCGCAGAACGTGCCGCCCGCGCCGGTCAGGACGTAGGCGGAGACGTCCTTGCGCTCCTCCAGCTCGTCCAGCGCCGCCGCGATGCCCCGGGCCACGACGCCGTTGACGGCGTTCTTGGCCCTGGGACGGTTGATCGTGATGACGGCCACGCCGTCCTCGACCTCGACCAGGACTTCGTCACCGGTTCCGGAAGTCGGCTCAGACAAGGTGACTCCTACTTGGGCTGGAAGCGGATGCCGCCGTCGAAGCGGATGGTCTCGGCGTTCATGTAGTCGTTCTCGATCAGCGCGCGGACCAGGTGGGCGAACTCCGAGGCCTGTCCCATGCGCTTGGGGAAGACCACCGGCGCGACCAGCTTGGCCTTGAACTCGTCGGAGTTGGGCGAGAAGCCGTAGATCGGGGTGTCGATGATGCCCGGGCAGATCGTGTTGACGCGGACGCCGACGGCGGCCAGGTCACGGGCCGCCGGGACCGTCATGCCGACGATGCCGCCCTTGGAGGCCGAGTACGCCACCTGGCCGGTCTGGCCCTCCAGCGCCGCCACGGAGGCGGTGTTGATGACCACGCCGCGCTGGCCGTCCTCGTCGACCGGCTCGGTCTTGGCGATGGCGGCGGCGCCGATGCGCATCAGGTTGAAGGTGCCGATCAGGTTGACGTCGATGACCTTGCGGTAGGAGGCCAGGTCGTGCGGCGAGCCGTCACGGTTCACGGTCCGGGTGGCCCAGCCGATGCCCGCGCTGTTCACCACGACGCGCAGGGGCTTGCCGGTGGCCACCGCGGCGTCCACGGCCGCCTGCACCTGGGCCTCGTCGGACACGTCGGTCTTGACGAAGACACCGCCGAGCTCGTCGGCGAGCGCCTTGCCGCGCTCCTCGTTCAGGTCGGCGATGACCACGGTGGCACCGTGCGCGGCGAGGTCGCGGGCCGTGGCCTCACCGAGTCCGCTGGCACCGCCCGAGATGATTGCTGCTGCTCCGTTCAGGTCCATGAGCGGACTTTAACGCGGCTACCGAATGAAGTTCTACTGGGGGTGGGCTAAATCTCCGTCACACCCTCCCCGTCCGACGTCTAGATCGTCCCGACGGCGCTGTCGACGTCGGGGTGGACCTTGATGCGGCGGTCGAGGCCGGTCGTGCGCAGGATCCGCGCCACCGGCGCCTGGGGAGCGGCCAGGCAGACCCCTCCGCCCCCGCTCGTCGCCAGCCGCCAGGCCTCGATCAGCACCGACAGGCCGCTGGAGTCCATGAACGACAGCTCCGTCAGATCGAGGACCAGCCGCGAGCCGTCGAGCTCGATGGCCTCACGCACCTCGTCACGCAGGAAGGGCGCGGTGAACAGGTCGAGCTCACCCTCGACGGCCACCACCACGGCGTCGCCGACGATGCGACGAGCCAGCCGTAGCTTCATCGGCACTCCTCACGGCCATGAGAGGCAAGTCTCTTTACTTTTGCACAACCGTATGCGAGGTCGTCCGGCTCCGCGATCGATCCGCGGAGCACGATCAGAACGGCCCAGGCCCGCTCAGGAGGGTCCAGGGCGGCCCAGAACGCCCCAGGACGACTCAGGGGCGGCTCAGGGCACGGTGAAGCCGTACGGAAGCTCCAGCCGGTGCCCGGCGAGCAGCGCGGCGTCGGAGAGGATCGTCCGGGTCGGGCCGTCGGCGGCGATCACGCCGCCGGACAGGATGAGCGAGCGCTCGCACAGCTCCAGCGCGTAGGGCAGGTCGTGGGTGACCATGAGCACGGTCACGTCGAGGCTCCGCAGGATCTCGGCGAGCTCCCGGCGCGAGGCGGGGTCCAGGTTGGACGAGGGCTCGTCCAGTACGAGGATCTCCGGCTCCATCGCCAGCACGGTGGCCACGGCCACCCGGCGGCGCTGGCCGAAGGACAGGTGGTGCGGGGGCCTGTCGATCGCCTCCAGCATGCCCACGCGGGTCAGCGCGTCCTTGACCCGCTGCTGGAGCTCCTCCCCCCGCAGGCCGAGGTTCGCCGGGCCGAAGGCGACGTCGTCCCGGACGGTCGGCATGAAGAGCTGGTCGTCGGGGTCCTGGAAGACGAGGCCGACCCTGCGCCGGATCTCCTTGAGCGAGTCCTTGGAGACCGGGAGGCCGGCCACGGTCACCGTGCCGTGCCCGGCGGTCAGGATGCCGTTGAGGTGCATGACCAGGGTGGTCTTGCCCGCGCCGTTCGGCCCGAGCAGCGCGACCCGCTCGCCGCGCTCGATGCGCAGGTCCACGCCGAACAGCGCCTGCGTGCCGTCCGGGTACGCGTAGGCCAGCCGGTCCACTTCCAGCGACGCCGTCATGACATCCCCCACATCGCCCTCAGCCCCCAGGTTCCCAGCAGGAGCGCGAGCGCCGCGCCCGGCAGCGTACCGGCCAGGAGCCACTGCCCGGCAGAGGGGGTCAGATCCTGGATCACCGGCATCGAGCCGGTGTAGCCGCGGCTGAGCATGGCCAGGTGCACCCGCTCCCCCCGCTCGTAGGAGCGGATGAACAGCGCCCCGGCCGAGCGGGCGACCACCGGGATGTGCCGTGCGTCCCTGGCGGTGAACCCCCGCGACTCCCTGGCCACCCGCATGCGGCGCATCTCCTCCAGGATCACGTCCATGTAGCGGAGCATGAACATCGCGATCTGCACCAGCATCGGCGGCAGCCGCAGGCGCCGGGCGCCCAGCAGCAGCATCCGGGGCTCGGTCGTGGCCGCCAGCAGGATGCTCGCGACCACGCCCAGGGTGGCCTTGGCCAGGATGTTCCACGCGGCCCACAGACCGGGCAGGCTGAGCGACAGGCCGGCGACCTGCACCCGCTCCCCCGTCCCGATGAACGGGATCGCCAGCGCGAACAGCACGAACGGGATCTCGATCACCATCCGCCGCAGCACGGACCCCGCCGGGACCCGGGCCGTCACGGCCACCCCGGCCAGCAGCAGCGCGTAGGCCCCGAAGGCCGCGAACCACTCGCGCGGCGTGGCCACCACGACCAGGGCGAACACGGCCACCGCCGCCAGCTTGCACTGCGGCGGCAGCCGGTGGACGGGCGTGTCGCCCGCCCGGTAGAGCTGGTGGTGACCCGCGCTCACTGGACATCCTCTCTGCCGGGCGTTCGCGCCCGGGACGCGCCCGGATGGGCCGCCTTCTCCCCGCGGCGGGCCGTCACACCGGCAGGTCGCCGCCGTGGCCGCGCCGGCGCACGGCGTAGGCGACGACTCCCGCGACGATCAGGGTGATCCCCACGCCGATGATCCCCGCGATGCCGACCGGGATCCCGCCCACGTCACCGTAGTCGGCCAGCGTCCAGGCGCCGAACGCGTGGTCGGCGGCCTGGCCGATGAAGCCCTCGTCCTCGGCCACCCGCTCCAGCCCGTCGGGGTCGCCGGAGGCGAAGAAGGAGACCGCGCCCGCCAGCACGAGCGTGACGCCGACGCCTCCCAGCAGGAACGGGCGAGAGCGCCTGACCGGGGTCCTGACGCCGACCCGGCCCTCCGGGACCACGGTGACGTCGCCGTCGGCGCCGCGCAGGACCAGCGGGGCGGCCAGCCCGCGCGCGCCGTACACCAGGTCGGGCCGGGTGGCCAGCACGGTGCCGACGGTGACCGCGGTGATCAGGCCCTCGCCGATGCCGATGAGGGTGTGCACCCCGCCCATGGCGGCGGCGACCGTGCCGATCTCGACGGGCGCGGTGCCGCCGATCCAGAACAGCAGCGTGAACACCAGGGCCGAGGCCGGCACCGAGACCAGCGCGGCGGCGAACGACGCCGCGGTGATCGCGGCCCGGCTCCGCACGCTGCGGGTGATCAGGCGGAAGACGCCCCAGCCGGCCAGGACCGTGACCAGGCCCATGAGCGTGATGTTGACGCCCAGCGCGGTCAGCCCTCCGTCGGCGAAGAAGAAGCCCTGCACCAGCAGGACCACGGCCATGCAGAGCACGGCCGTGTACGGCCCGACGAGTATCGCCGCCAGCGCCCCGCCGAGCAGGTGACCGCTCGTTCCTGCGGCGACCGGGAAGTTCAGCATCTGCACGGCGAAGACGAAGGCGGCCACCAGGCCCGCCATGGGGGCGGTCCGGTCGTCGAGCTCGCGACGGGCGCCGCGCAGGCAGACTGCGACCCCGGCCGCGGCGACGGCCCCGGCGGAGACCGATACGGCCAGGTTGAAGAAACCATCGGGAACGTGCACGGGAGACCTCCGGTAATGCGCGGTGCCCCATCACCTTAAGCCATCACCTTGTTATTGCAATCTATGGGCATTAAGGAGGCGATGGCAGGAGCGAACGCTTCACAGTCCAGTACGGCGGACGCCGGCTCCTGGATGTGTCGCACGGCCGGAGGATTCAGCGGGAGGGCGCAGGGAGGCCCGGTGGGAGGGCGCAGGGAGGTTCAGCGCAGCAGGCGGCGCAGGAGCGCCTTCGGGCCGGTGGCCCGCACCACCAGGCTGAGCCGTCCCTTGCCGGCCGTGGCGTACGGCTTGGCGGTCCGCACGGCCGTCCCCCGCCACCACGTGCGCGGCGGGGCGACCAGCTCCGGCTCGGCCTCGACCCGGAAGCGCACCGGCGGCCCGCCCAGCTCCAGCTCCAGGTAGGCGTCCCAGGTGCCGGGCCGCAGCCTGCCGACGGCCTGACCGGCCGTGAACGTCCCGCCCGGCTCGGACGCGACCGGCACGCGCCGTTCCTTCCCGGAGCCGCGCTCGCGCCACACCAGGTGGCGCACCGTCCGCGGGTCCGGGGTGAGCGCGCCCATCGTGATCTCGCCGTCGAGGACCAGCCGGTGCCAGGCGGCCCAGCGGGCGCGGACCAGCCGGACGATGCCGGGCGGGCTGACCACGTGCCCGCCGACGTCGACGCTGAGGTTGCCGTAGGGGCGGGTGAAGTACGGCAGCACGACCGTCCCGCCGATCATCCGGGGCGCGGGGCGGGCGATGCGCTGGTCGCGCTCGGCGCCGAGCCGCCCCGTCCTGACCACCCCCTCGCAGACGACGGCCACGTGGACGTCCCAGACGCCGGAGGGCAGCACGGCGAGGTCGACGACCCCGGCGAACTCCTCGCCGTCGGAGGCCACGGGGACGACCACGGCGGAGTCCGGCCCCTCGCCCGCCTGCCGCGGCTTGAGCACCAGCGAGACGTCACCGGCGGCGAGCCCGGGGTGGCCGGCCGGCTCCAGGGCCTCCAGCGCGACCCGGCCGGAGACGGCCAGCCCGGTGTCCCGCTCGTCCCAGCGCAGCGCCGTGAGCTCGCGGCGCATCACGGCCAGCTCGATGTGCGCCAGCCGTACCAGGCGGTCGATGTCCTCCAGCGCGGCGATCCGGCCGCGGTCCACCGCCCCGAGCCGCTCGCGCACCCCGTCGGTCAGCCAGCGGTCGCACAGGTCGGCCACCTCCGCCGCGATCTCCTTGCGCTCGACCTCCCCGGCCTCCAGGAAGGGCCGGCCGAGGTTGGCGAAGGCGTCCAGCCGGAAGTGGCGGCGGAGCAGGTGGTCGCGGAGCGGGCCGGGCCGTACGTGACCGGCCATCAACTCGATCGGCCTCTTGATCATGCGGATCCAGGAGACCGGGTCGCGGCTCTCCTTGCGCTGCATGATGCTGGTCCCGTCGGGCCTGTCGACCAGGTGGTAGCAGTCGTAGTCGGCGACCACGGAGATCACGCCGGCGTGGCAGTAGGCGTGGGTGGTGAAGACGATGTCCTCCCCGACCGTCAGGGTCTCGTCGAAGCGGATCCCGTGCCGTTCCAGCATCCGCCTGCGGAACAGCTTGAAGCAGCTCAGGCTGTTGTAGACGGCGCTGTCCTCCAGCGGGACCCGCTCGGCGTTGCGCTCGAACATCGACGACGGGGCCCTGCGCCCGTGGCCGACGACCTTCCCCAGGACGATGTCGGAGTCGTTGCGCCCGGCCATCGCGAGCATCCGCTCCAGCGCCTCGGGGCCGAGATAGTCGTCCGCGTCGCAGAAGAACACGTATTCGCCCCGGGCCAGGGACAGGCCGACGTTGCGCGGCCGGCCGGCGCCGCCGGAGGCCGGCTGGTGGACGACCCGGACGACCCCGCGGTGGTGGGCGGCGTAGAGGTCGGCCAGCTCCGCCCCGCCGTCGGTGGAGCCGTCGTCCACGACGACGATCTCCTTGCTCACCCGCTGGACCAGCAGCGAGGTCAGGCACCGGTCCAGGTAGGGACGGCAGTTGTGGACGGGGACGATCACGGTCACGTCGACGGCGGGTGCGGCGGTGACCTCCACCACCGCGCCGCCGGGCTGAGCACCGGCCCGCCGGAGGATCGTTCGCGTCACCGGCATTGCCCCCCATGGTCACTTTAAGCATCCGTTGCGCTTCAGTATGTGACGAAGAGGCATGCCTGCGTGGCCGATCCGGATTGTTGGCCCTCCGGCCTTCCCCGCCGAGGTTGCCGTACATGGTGAAAAACACCGGTTCGCCCGACCGGCACCGGGAAACGTCGCCCAGAATCGCTACTGCCCGAAACCATCACCGCCCGGAATCGAGGAGACCCGTGCCGCGACGACTGGACCTGGCCTGGAAGGACCTGACGGAGCTGCCCGCGGAACGGGTACGGGACCGCGGGCTGGTCGAGCTCAACCTCGACGGCAACCGGCTGAGCGACCTGCCCGGCCTGCGTTCCCTCACCGCCCTGCGCGCCCTCCACCTGGACGGCAACGCGCTGACCCGCTTCCCCGAGGACGTCCTGGAACTGCCCGGTCTGCGGTCCCTGTTCCTGTACGGCAACAGGATCGGCTCGATCCCGGAGGCCGTCGGCCGCATGCGGGGCCTGCGGCACCTGTCGGTCGGCGGCAACGCGCTGACCGGCGTCCCGCGGACGCTGTGGGACCTGACCGGCCTGCGCTCCCTGAACCTCGCCGAGAACGCGATCACTGACATCCCCGAGGAGATCGGGAAGCTGACCGAGCTGCGCATGCTGGACCTGGGGCACAACCGGCTGACCCGCCTCCCCGACGCCCTCGGCGACCTGGAGAACCTGACCGACTATCTGTATCTCAGCGACAACCTCCTCACCTCGGTCCCGCCCTCCCTGGGCGGGCTCGCCCGCCTGACGTACCTCAACCTGACCGACAACCGCCTGACCGCCCTGCCCGACGCCATCGGCGACCTCGGATCCCTGGTGGAGCTGAGGCTGTACGGCAACCGCCTGACCGCCCTGCCGGGGCCGATCGGCCGGCTGACCCGCCTGCGGGAGTTGCACCTGCGGGGCAACCGCCTGGCCCGCCTGCCGGACTCCGTCGGCCACCTGGCCGAGCTGCGCCACCTGGACCTGCGCGACAACGCCCTGACCTCGCTGCCCGCCTCACTGGGCCGGTTGCGCCGGCTGGCCCACCTGGACCTGCGCAACAACCGCCTGCGCGAACTTCCCGCTGCCCTCGCCGACCTCCCCGCGCTGGAGAAGCTCGATCTGCGCTGGAACAAGCTCCACGGCGGCACTGAGATCGTCGAACGGCTCCGCCTGCGCGGCTGCGCCGTACTGCGGTGACCCGCGGAATTGGAACGCGCCATTCTCCGGGAGGCCGGCGGATTGGAACGCGCCATTTCTCACCGCGCACGTGGATAACGCGCGGACCACGCCATCTCTGAGGTTGACTGGAAAATCAACTTAAGTGCAGCGTTTTCTGTCAATTCGGGCCGTCCCACTCGACATAGGGAGGGCCGGAAGTCAGGTTTCGGTCACTCTCTCTGTGATGATCATCAGTGACGGTCGGTGTCCGCCACGGCGCGGCGGCCGGATCGCGTGGCCACAAAGGCCAGCTCCAGTCCCCTTCGGAACCTGCGTGACCTCGTTGTTGTCCGGACCCGGACAGCAGAGGGCCTGATTTGCGGCGATGGCCGAAACCTCTGTTTCGACATTGATTGAAATTTCATCCCTTGACTACGTTTCAGCCGAAATAATAGGAAGAGCGTGGCTTGGCACAGATCCTCTGCGGGACGACCCCCGTCCGAGCGATTCCTTCATCCGCTGTTCGAGCGACGATCTCGCACGGGCCGGCGGGCTCCGTCTGGAGGTGACTTCGCGTAGCGATGCGAGAGGAAAACGCGTTACCGGACCCGCCGTTCGCCTCGCTGACGCGCTACCCGCCCGACGCTCCCCTGCTGTTCTGCCTGCCCTACGCGGGCGGTGACGTCTCCGCCTTCTGGGCCTGGCGACAGGCCTTCGACGGCGCCTTCGACGTGCGGGTGGTCATGCTCCCCGGCCGGGCCGGCCTGATCGCCGAGCCGGGGGCGCTCGCCCCGGAGGCCATCGCCCGGGCCATCGCCGCCCACCTCGCCGCCCCGGCCCCGCCGTACGCGGTCTACGGGCACAGCATGGGCGCGCGGCTCGCCTTCGAGGTGGTGCGCGAGCTGCGGCGGCTGGGCGTCCGCCCGCCCCGGCGCCTGTACGTCGGCGCCGCGCACCCGCCGGAGCGCCAGGAGACCCTGGCCCGCTGGACGGGCCTGGGCGACGAGGAGCTCATCGAGGAACTGATCGACCGGCTCGGCGCGCCCGAGGCGCTGCGGTCGCAACCGGAGGTCAAGACGCTGCTCGTCCCCGCCCTGCGCACCGACATGGCATGGCTGCGCGGCTACCGCCACACCCGCCGGGAGCCCCTCGGCCACCCGATCGTCGCCTTCGCCGGCGCGCACGATCGCGAGGTGGTCGATCCGGAGATGCTCGGCTGGGCCCGCCACACCTCCTCCTGGTTCCGCCTGCACACGCTCGACGCCGGCCACCTGTTCCTCAACACCCACGGCGCGCGGGTGGCCGAGGCGATCATCGAGGACTTCCGCGGCGAGGACTCCCCCGAGCGGCCCGGCGAGGACGAGGTGCACATCTGGCTGGCCGACCTGGAGCGGCTGCCCGAGGTGTGCGAGGCGACGGACGAGCTGTCCCCCAGGGAGGCCGGGCGAGCCGCCCGGTTCCGGCACCGGGAGCACCGGGACTGGTACGTCGGCCGCTGCGTGGTGCTCAGGCGGCTGCTGAGGGAGTACGGCGTCGAGACCGGCGTCGAGGAGCTGCGCACCAGGCCCGGCGGCAAGCCGTACACCGGGACCGATCTGACCTTCAGCATGAGCCAGTCGGGCGGCCTGGTCCTGGTGGCCCTGGCCTGGGGGCGCGAGGTCGGGGCGGACATCGAGCGGCTGCGCCCGCTCGCCGACGAGCAGGCGTTCTGCGAGGGCGCCCTCGACGAGCGGGAGGCGGCCGAGTTCGCGGCACTGCCCGAGGAGATGAGGCTGCCCAGCGCGCTGCGCACGTGGACGGCCAAGGAGGCGGTGCTCAAGGCGAGCGGGGACGGGCTGCGGGTGGATCCGGCCCTGTTCGGGTTCGCCGGGCAGCAGCCGGGGGCGGCGTGGATCCCGGACACGGCGCCCGAGGTGGCGAGGCTGGCGCAGTGGCGGGTGACGCACCTGCCGCTGGGACGGGCGATCGGCGCCGTCGCCGTCCGCTCCCCCGGCTTCCGCCTGCGTTTCGAGACGGTACGGCAAGGCCCGCAACCGCACCGCGTGGAGGCCGCAGGATGACGTTGACCCCGCTCCGCCCGAACTGGACGCACGGGCCGGGGCACACGCCGCCGGACGGGTCGCTGGACGAGCTGATCCTGGCGCAGGCCACGCGGACGCCGGACGCGCCGGCGATCCGGCAGTGGGACACCACGCTGACCTACGCCGAGCTGGTCGCGCGCGCCGCGGACCTGGCGGCCCGGCTCACCGGGCTCGGGGTCGGGCCCGAGACGCGGGTGGGCCTGTGCGCGCGGCGCACCCCGCTGATGCCGGTGGCGGTGCTCGGCGTGCTGCTGGCCGGGGGCGCGTACGTGCCGCTGGACCCGGGACACCCGCGCGCGCGGCTGGAGGAGGTGCTCGACGACGCCGGGATCGCGGTGGTCGTCGTGGACGGGGCGGGCGCGGAACTGCTCGGCGGCTGCGACCGCGTGCTGGTCGGGATCGCAGAGGCCGGGGCCGGGAGCGCCGGAGCTGCGGGTCCGGCTGGTCCGGACGCCGCGGGGAACATCCAGGCGGCGCGCCCGGTCTCCGCGGAGAAGGCCGCCTACGTGCTCTACACCTCGGGATCCACCGGGCGGCCCAAGGGCGTGGTCGTCGGCCACCGCAGCGTCGTCGCCTTCACCAGCGCGACCGTCGCGCACTTCGGCCTGGACGGGTCCTGCCGGTCGATCGCCTTCTCCGCCCTCGGGTTCGACGTCTCGGTGCTGGACATGCTGGCGCCGCTCACCGCGGGCGGGTGCGTGCAGCTGGTGCCCGACGAGGACCGGGTGGACCCGGCCAGGCTGCAGCGCTTCCTCGAAGAGCACGAGGTCACCTGGGGGTTCATCCCCCCGGCGCTCCTGCCGCTCGTCGACCCCGCCCGGCTGCCGCACCTGAGGGACCTGGTGACGGCCGGCGAGCCGCCCGGCCCCGAGCAGGTGGCCCGGTGGTCGGCGCACGCCCGCTTCCACAACTGGTACGGCCCGACCGAGTCGACGGTGTGCGTGGTCGGGGGGGCGTTCGACGGAGTGTGGCGGCGGCCGCTGCCGATCGGCCGGCCGCTGCGCGGCTGCCGGGCGCACATCCTGGACGAGGAGATGAACGAGTGCCCGCCCGGCGTGCCGGGCGAGCTGTTCATCGGCGGGCCGCAGGTCGGCCGCGGCTACCTGGGCCGCCCCGGGCTGACCGCCGACCGCTTCGTGCCCGACCCGTTCTCGGAGGAGCCGGGGGCGCGGCTGTACCGGACCGGCGACCACGTGGCGTGGGAGGACGACGGCAGCATCGCGTTCATGGGCCGGCTGGACCGTCAGGTGAAGGTCCAGGGGCAGCGGGTGGAGATCGGCGAGGTGGAGTCGGCTCTGCGGGCCCATCCCGGGGTGCTGCAGGCGGTGGTGGACTTCGCGGGCGAGCTGGTGGCCTACGTGACGCCGCGGGACGCGCCCGGCCTGGCCGCCCTGCGCGAGGACCTGTCGGTACGGCTGCCGTCGTACATGCTGCCCAGCAGGCTGGTACGGCTGGACCTGCTGCCCCTGAACTCCTCGGGCAAGGTGGACCTCGCCGCGCTCAAGGCGGCGGGCCCGGACGAGGACGAGGCGGCCGGACAGGAGGACGGCGCCGGCGGGCTGGCCGGGATCTGGGCCCGCGTGCTGCAGGCGCCGGCGCCCGGCGACGAGGACGACTTCTTCCAGCACGGCGGCCACTCGCTGCGCGCGATGCGCCTGGTGGCCGCCATCCGCGCGGAGCTCGGCCGGGAGGTCTCGGTCGAGGACGTCTACGCGGCGCGCACCTTCGGCGGGCTGAGCGCCCTGGTCGAACGGGCCCCGCGCGGCAGCGGCGGGGTCCCGCCGACCGGCAGCCCGGCGGCCCTGTCGCCGGCCCAGCGCCGGATGTGGTTCGTGGAGCGGCTGGCGCCCGACTCGGCGGCGCACAACATCGCGATGGCCGAGCGCGTCCGCGGCCCGCTGGACCCGGCGGCGCTGCGCCGCGCGCTGACCGCGGTCGTGACGGCGCACGAGGTGCTGCGCTGGCGGGTCGGCGCGCGCGACGGGGTGCCCGAGGTGTCGGTGGCGCCGCCGTACGAGGTGGAGCTGCCGGTCGGGGAGGCCTCCCCGCAGGAGCTCGCCGGGCTGCTGGAGGCCGAGGCCCAGGCGAGGTTCGACCTGGCCGCGGGCCCGCTGCTCCGGGCGCGGCTGATCCGGCTGGCGCCCGACGACCACGTCCTGTGCCTGACCGTCCACCACCTGGTCTTCGACGGCTGGTCGCAGGACGTCCTCTACCGCGACCTGGCCGCCGCCTACCGCGGGCAGGCCCTGGAGGGCGCGAGCCACGGCTTCGCCGACTACGTGCGCTGGCTGCGCGTGCAGAACGACTCCACCGCCCTGGCCTGGTGGCGCGACCACCTGCGGGACGCCCCGCTGGTGCTGGACCTGCCCAGGGACCGTCCCAGGCCGCCGGAGCAGACCTTCCGCGGGGCCGCCTGCCGCGCCGAGCTGGATCCGGCGACGGCCGGGCGGATCGGCGCGCTGGCGGCCGGGCTGGGCGCGACGCCCTACGCGGTGCTGCTGGCCGCCTTCGCCCGGCAGCTCTCCCGTCTGTCGGGCCGCGAGGACCTGGTGATCGGCGCGGCCTACGCCGACCGGCCGCACGTGGCCTTCGACCGGCTGGTGGGCATGTGCGTGCAGGTCCTCCCGCTGCGGCTGCGACCGGCGGGCGGGTTCGACGAGCAGGTGACGGCCTGCACCCGGGAGCTCAACGCGGCGATCAGGCACCGGGACGTGCCGCTGACCCCGCTGCTGGAGTCGCTGCGGCTCCCGCGGGACCTGAGCCGCAACCCGATCACGCAGGTCCTGTTCAACATGTACAACTTCGCCGAGGCACGGCTGGACCTGCCGGGCTGCGCGAGCGAGCCGCTGCGGCCCGGCCTGCCGGGCGCGCTGTTCGACCTGACCATGTACGTCAGCGAGCGCGCCGGCGGCTACGCGCTGGAGCTGGTCTACAACCCCGACCTCTACTCGGCCGAGCGGATGGAGGCCCTGCTCACCGGCTACGTCGACCTGCTCGGCGAGCTGCTGACCGGGCACCGCGCGCCGCAGCCCCCGCCGCGCGAGCTGCCCGGGTGGGAGGGGCCCGGCCTGCTGGACGGCGCCGCCTACGAGAGCCTGCGGCGCAGGACCGTGGCCGCGATCCGGCGCGCCGGGATCCGGCCGGGCGAGACGGTCGCCGTGCTGGCGGCCCGGGTGCCCGAGTTGCCGGGGCTGCTGCTCGGCGTGCTGGCCTCGGGGGCGCGATGGCTGATCGTCGACTCCGCCCACCCGCCCGCCGTACAGGAGCGGCAGGCCTCGGGGGCGAAGGCCGTGATCAGGTGCGCGCCCGGGCTTGAGGGGCTGGAGGGGCTGCCGGAGATCGTCCTCACCGACGAGGAGGACGACACGATCCATCCCGAGCGCGGCTATCTGTCGCTGACCTCGGGCACCACCGGCGACCCCAAGCCGGTCGTCACCACCGACCGCCCGCTGGCCCACTTCGCCGACTGGTACGTCCGGACCTTCGGGATAACGCCGCAGGACCGGTTCGCGCTGCTGTCCGGGCTCGCGCACGATCCCGCGCTGCGCGACATGTTCGTCCCGGTCAGAGCGGGCGCGCAGTTGTCCGTCCCCGGCCAGGAGCTGCTCCGCGACCCGGTACGGCTGGCCGCCTGGCTGCGCGAGCACGCGATCACCGTCCTGCACCTGACCCCGCAGCTCGCCGCGATGCTGGCGGGCACCGGCGCGACGCTGCCCGCCGTCCGGCTGGTCGGCGTGGGCGGCGACCGCCTCACCTGGGCCGAGGCCGCCCGGCTGCGGCGGCTCACGCCCGCCGCCCGGCTGGTCGCCTTCTACGGCACCACCGAGACCCCGCAGGCCCACGCCTGGTACGAACTGGGCGAGCCCACCGCGGACCCGGTGCCCGTGGGCGGGCCGGTCGAGGGCAGCGAGATCCTCGTCCTCGCCGCGGACGGCCGCCGGGCCGGGGTGGGCGAACTGGGCGAGGTGGTCGTCCGCAGCCGCCACCTCGCCACCGGCTATCTCGACCCGGCGCTGACCCGGGAGCGGTTCGACGGCGACCGGTTCCGCACCGGCGATCTCGGCCGGCTCAACCCCGACGGCACCGTGACCCTGACCGGCCGCGCCGACGACCAGGTGAAGGTCCGCGGCTTCCGGGTGGAGCTCGGCGAGGTGGAGGCCGCGCTGGCCGGCTGCCGGGACGTGCGGGCCGCCGCCGCCCGGGCCGAGGACGGGACGCTGACCGGCTACGTGGTGCCCGCCGGACCCGGGCTGACCGCGCACCGGGTGCTGGAGCGGCTGCGCCTGATCCTGCCCGAGCACGCGGTGCCCGGCGAGGTGGTGCTGCTGCCCGCGCTGCCGCTGACCCCCAACGGCAAGGTGGACAGGGCCGCGCTGCGCCGTCCGCCGGTCCGGGCCGCCGCGACGGCCGGCGGCAACGGCCACCTGGACGGGCCCACCCAGAAGGTGGTCGCCCAGGTGTGGCACGCGGTGCTGGGGGTGCCGCGGCTGCGGCCCGACGACAACTTCTTCGAGATCGGCGGACACTCGCTCGCCATGGCCGCCGTACAGGCGCGCCTGAAGGCGGCGACCGGCCGTGACATCCCGATCGTGGAACTGTTCCGCCATCCCACGATCAGAACGCTCGCCGCCCACCTCGACGGCGGGGGCGGCAGCCCCGGCCTGGACAGGGCGGCCCGCCGCCTCGCCGTACGGCGGGACCGGCTGAGGAATCGCGACGAGAAAGGGACGACCGCATGACCGACGAACCCACGGTTGAGCCGATCGCAATCATCGGCTTGTCGTGTCGGGTTCCGGGAGCGGGTGACGCGCGGCAGTTCTGGCGCAACCTCGCCGACGGTGTGGAGTCGCTGACCACATACACCCTGGACGAGCAGCGGGCGCTGGGGGTGTCCGAGGCGACCCTGGCCGATCCGTCCTTCGTGCCCGCGGCGATGGTGATGGACGACCATCAGGGCTTCGACGCGGCGTTCTTCGGCATGTCGATCAGGGAGGCCGAGGTCCGCGACCCGCAGCACCGGCTGTTCCTGGAGCTGTCGCACACCGCGCTGGAGGACGCGGGCTACGACCCGTTCCGCTATCCGGGCGAGATCGGCGTCTACGCCGGGTCGGGCTCGGACTTCTACCAGTGGATCAACATCCGCAGCAACGCCCAGGCGCAGGCCAACGCCGGGTGGCTGGCCATCATGGTGGGCAACCACGTCGACTACTGCGCCACCCTCGCCTCCTACAAGCTCGACCTGCGCGGTCCCAGCTACACCGTGCACACCGCGTGCTCGACGGCGCTGGTGGCGCTGCACATCGCCTGCGAGGCGCTGCGCAACGGCGAGTGCGACATGGCGCTGGCCGGGGCCGCCATGCTCGACCTGCCGCAGGGCCAGGGCTATATCTACGACCAGGACGGCATCGTCTCCCCCGACGGGCAC
Organism: Paraplanobispora takensis; assembly: GCF_016863195.1. Lineage (GTDB taxonomy): Bacteria > Actinomycetota > Actinomycetes > Streptosporangiales > Streptosporangiaceae > Planobispora > Planobispora takensis. Next base: position 66,460 of record NZ_BOOK01000055.1, read on the forward strand.
TGCCGCCCCTTCGACGCCGACGCCGGCGGCACGATCTGGGGCAGCGGCGGCGGCGTGATCGTGCTCAAGCGGCTGTCGGAGGCGATCGCCGACCGGGACAACATCCGCGCGGTCGTGCTCGGCAACGCGATCAACAACGACGGCGCGGGCAAGGTGGGCTTCTCCGCGCCGAGCCTGGACGGGCAGGCCGCGGTCGTCGCGCAGGCGCTCGGCGTGGGCGGGGTGGACCCGCGCACGGTCACCTACGTCGAGGCGCACGGCACCGGCACCGCGCTCGGCGACCCGATCGAGGTGGCGGCGCTGTCCAGCGTGTTCTCGCAGGACACGACCGACACCCAGTGGTGCGGCATCGGCTCGGTCAAGAGCAACATCGGCCACCTCGGGCAGTCGGCGGGCGTGGCCAGCGTGATCAAGGCGGTGCTGTCCCTGGAGAACGGGCTGATCCCGCCGACGCTGCACTACAAGAGCCCCAACCCGAAGATCGACTTCCCGGCGAGCCCGTTCTACGTGGTCTCCACGCCGGTCAAGTGGGAGCGCAACGGCTTCCCCCGGCGCGCGGGCGTCAGCTCCTTCGGCATCGGCGGGACCAACGCGCACGCCGTACTCCAGGAGGCGCCGCCGCGCGAGGAGCTCCCCCGGGAGCGGCCCGCGCACCTGCTGAGGCTGTCGGCCAGGACCGAGGCCTCGCTCGCCGCGGCCGGGGAACGGCTGGCCGAGCACCTGGCCGAGAATCCGGACGTCGAACTCGCCGACGTGGCGTTCACGCTGCGGGCGGGACGGCGCGAGCTCAAACACCGGGCCGTGGTGGTGGCCACCTCGCCCGCCGACGCGGTCGCCGCGCTGGCCGACCCCAAGAGGATCGTCTCCGGGGCCAAGCAGAAGCGGACGCCGCAGGTGGCGTTCCTGTTCCCCGGCCAGGGCGCGCAGTACGGCGGCATGGCGGCCGAGCTGTACGAGAACGAGCCGGTCTTCCGCGAGGCCGTCGACGAGTGCGCGGCGATCCTGGACGTCAGGGAGCAGATCTTCGCCATCGGCGAGGAGGCCGACGAGCGGCTGCGGCAGACCTCCCTCACCCAGCCCGCGTTGTTCACCGTCGAGTACGCGCTGGCCAGGCTCTGGCTCTCGCTCGGCGTCGAGCCCGCGGCGATGATCGGGCACAGCATCGGCGAGTACGTGGCCGCGACCATCGCCGGGGTGTTCACCCTGCCGGACGCGCTGCGGCTGGTCGAGGCGCGCGGGCGGCTCATCCAGGGCATGCCGCCCGGGTCGATGCTGGCCGTACAGCTCATGCCGGACGAGGTCGCGCCGCTGCTGCCCGGCGACGTGTCGGTGGCGACGATCAACGGTCCCGGCACGTGCGTGGTGGCCGGGCCGTCGGCGTCGATACGCGAGCTGGCCGAGATGCTGGAGGAGGAGGGCATCGGCTGCACGCCGCTGCGCACCTCGCACGCCTTCCACTCGGCGATGATGGAGCCGATGCTCGGCGAGTTCCGCGCGCTGGTCGCGGCGACCGAGCTGAGCGCGCCGAGCCTGCCGTTCCTGTCGAACGTGAGCGGCACGTGGATCACCGCGGCCGAGGCCGTCGACCCGTCCTACTGGGCCAGGCACGTGCGCGAGCCGGTGCGCTTCGGCGACTGCGTCGCGGCCCTGGTCGCCGACGGCGAGTGGATCATGATCGAGTGCGGGCCGGGGCGTCAGCTCTCCGGTCTGGTCAGGACGCAGTTGCCGGCCGGTGCGCCCGCCCCGCTGCCCTCGCTGCCGGGACCGCGGGACAAGGCCGGGGACGTGCAGGTGTTCTCGCAGGCCGTGGGCGCGCTGTGGGTGAACGGCGTCGAGATGTCCGACTTCGGGGCGCCGGGCTACCGGGTGTCGCTGCCGGGCTACGCCTGGGAGCGGCAGCGGGCGTGGATCGACCCCGACCCGCAGGGCGCGTTCACCGGCGGGACCGCCATGCCGCAGCAGACGCACGGCAACCTGCCGGCCGAGCGGTGGTACGGGGTGCCGGTCTGGCGGCAGGCGCCGCCCGGCCCGGCCCGCCCGGCGCCGGTGACGCGGTGCCTGGCGTTCGTGGACGAGGAGTCGGCCGCGCTGGCCGCCGCGCTGCGCGCCTCGGGGACCGAGGTGCTGGAGGTGCGGCGGGGCACGGGCTTCACCGCCGACGGCGACCGGTTCACGGTGCGGCCGGCCGTACGGGAGGACTACGACGCGTTGCTGGAGGCCGTCGGCGAGCTGCCCGGCCGCATCGTCCACGCGTGGGCCGCGACGGGTTCCCGGGACACGTGGCAGGCGCAGGAGGACGGCTTCTTCGGCGTCCTCGCCCTGGTGCAGGCGCTGTCGGCGGCGCAGCCCGCGGGCGGCGTCCAGCTCGACCTCATCACCGCGGGCACGATGGACGTCACCGGCGGCGACCTGACCCGGCCGGAGCACGCGACGCTGGCGGCGTTCGCGCGGGTGGTGCCGCTGGAGACGCCGTGGCTGCGGGTGCGGCAGATCGACGCCCCGGACGCGGGGGCGGCGGGGATCGACGCGGGCTGGGCGCGGGCGGTCGCGGCCGAGCTGGGCCGGGAGGCCGAGCCGGGCGAGGCGGGGCTGTCGGCCCCGGTCGGACTGCGCGGCGGACGGCGCTGGCTGCTCGGCTACGAGCAGCTGGAGGTGGCCGAGGAGCCGGTCGAGCCGCGTGACGGCCAGGTGTACGTGATCACCGGCGGTCTGGGCGGCATCGGCATCTCGCTGGCCCAGGACCTGGCCGCCCGGGCGCGGGTGCGGCTGGTGCTGCTGTCGCGCAGCGGGCTGCCGGACGGGCCGCCGCGCTCGGCCCGCGAGGCCAGGGCGGCCGAGGCGGTCGGCCGGATGAGGGAGGCCGGCGCGCAGGTGCTGTGCCTGGCCGCCGACGTCACCGACGCCGCCGACATGCGGCGGGTCAGGGACGAGACGCTGGCCGCGTTCGGCCGGGTGGACGTGCTCGTGCACGCGGCCGGCCTGCCGGGCGGCGGCATGGCCGAGATCAAGGAGCGGGAGGCGGCCGAGGCCGTGCTGCGGCCCAAAGTGCTCGGCACGCTCGCCCTCCGGGCCGCCTTCGGCGACCTGGAGCTGGAGGCGGTGGTGTTCTGCTCGTCGATCACCGCGGTGGCCGGCGGGTTCGGGCAGATCGACTACTGCGCCGCCAACAACTTCCTCGACGCGCACGCCCGCGCGGACCGCGGCTGGAACACCGCCCGGCTCGTCAGCGTGAACTGGGGCAAGTGGCTGGAGGTCGGCATGGCGGCGGAGACCGCGGCGCCGGCCGGGTTCACCGCCCTGCAGCGCGGCGACCGGATCAAGGCGGTCGACCACCCCGTGATCACCGCCAGGCACGAGGGCCAGGAGCTCGGCTGGTGCAGCGGCGTGCTGTCCCCGCAGACCCACTGGGTGCTGGACGAGCACCGCATCTCCGGGGTCCCGGTGCTGCCCGGCACCGGCCACGTCGAGCTGGCCAGGACCGCCGCCGAGGCGGTGATCCCCGGTGACGGGCTGATCGAGCTGCGGGACGTGGTCTTCGTCGAGCCGCTGTCGGTGGCCGACGGGGCCACCGCCGAGGTGCGGGTGATGTTCACCCCCGAGTCCGACGGCGCGGAGTTCCAGGTGCAGAGCATCGTCGGCGACTCCCACCGCACCCACGCCCGCGGCGTGGCGGCCAAGGTGAACCCGGGCCCGGCCGACCGCGTGGACCTGCGAGTGATCATGGACCGGTGCGCGCCCTCCTCCGAGGACCAGGGCGGGGTGCCGCTGTCCGGGCTGCTGACGCTCGGCGCCCACTGGAGCCGGAACCTGAGCGACGCCTACATCGGGCAGGGCGAGGCCCTCGGCCTCTTCGAGGCCGACGAGGTGGTGCTGCAGGACCTGGACCGGTGGGGACTGCACCCGGCCATGATGGACAGCGCCACCTCCTTCAGCTGGGTGGAGGTCGAGGGCCACTACCTGCCGCTCGGGTACGGCCGGATCACCGTACGGGACGCCCTGCCCGAGGCGTTCTGGAGCCACCTGCGCATCACCGGCAACGACACCGACGAGGTGCTGGCCGTGGACGTGACGTTCATCGCGCCCGACGGCACCGTGCTGGTGCAGATCTCCGACTACGTGCTGCGCCGCATCGACACCGGCGCCGTGGTCGCCGGGGTGGTGGCCGAGGCCGACTCCCAGCGCGCCGGCACCGCGGTGGCGACCCCCGAGGACGCCGTCGGCATCAGGCCGGCCGACGGCGCGCGGGCGCTGCGCAGGCTGCTGGCCGTACCGCTCGGGCCGCAGGTCGTGGTGGCGGCCACACCGGTCGCCGAACTGATCGCCGGGGTCGGCTCGCTGACCCAGGAGACGGTCGAGTCCGAGCTCGATCCGGCCGCCGTCGCCGACCGGCAGGCCAGATCGCCGGGCGAGGGGTACGTCGCGCCGCGGAGCGAGGTGGAGGCCACCATCGCCAGGCTGTGGGGCGAGGTGCTCGGCGGCGAGCACATCGGCGTCGACGACGACTTCTTCGAGCTGGGCGGCAACTCCCTGATCGCGGTCCAGCTCATCGCCCTCATCCGCAAGGAACTGGGCGTCCGGCTGCCGATGCGCAGCCTGTTCGAGGAGCCGACGGTGGCGGGGGTGGCGGCGCTCATCGACGAGGCCGGCCGGGCTCCCGCCGCCGAGCCGGCCGGTCAGACCATCCCCAGGCTTCCGCGGAGGAGCAGCAGTGAGTGACGTCAAGGTCGTGCTCAACGACGAGGAGCAGTACTCGATCTGGCCCGTGGGCAGGGAGAACCCCGCCGGCTGGCACGACGCCGGGTTCACCGGCACCAAGGACGAGTGCCTGGCCCACATCGAGCAGGTCTGGACCGACATGCGGCCCAAGAGCCTGCGGGAGGCCATGGAAGCAGAGGGCGTCCGGTGAGTACGTCCGACGACGTCTTCCCGGCCTCGTCGGGCCAGGAGCGCATGTGGTTCCTGGCCCGGTTCGAGCCCGACCTGGCCGTCTACAACATCGGCATGCTGATGCCGATGTCCGCCCGGCAGCCGGTGGACCCGCGCCGCCTGGAACAGGCCGTCGACATGGTGGTGCGGCGGCACGAGGCGCTGCGGACCACGTTCGAGTTCAGGGACGGGCAGGTCGTGCAGATCGTCACCGACTCCGCGCCTCCCGCCCGGCTCGTCGAGATCGATCTGACCCACCTGCCGGCGGCCGAGCGCGAGGCGGAGCTGAAACGGCTGGCCAGGATCGACGCGGCGACGCCGTTCACGCTGGAGCAGGCGCCGCTGTGGCGGGGCAAGCACGTCCGGATGGCCGACGACGATCTGCGGCTGGTCATCGTCTTCGACCACACGGTGTTCGACGGCGTCTCCAGCATGATCTTCGTTGACGAGCTGGAGGAGTGCTACGACGCGATCGGCGAGGGCAGGGCGCCCAAGCTGGCCGAGCTGCAGATCCAGTTCGCCGACTTCGCGGTGTGGCAGCGCGGCCGCCTCACCGGCGAGTTCCTGGAGTCCGAACTGGCGCACTGGCGGGAGCGGCTCGCCGGGATCCCCGCCGATCTGGGCCTGCCGGGCGACCGGCCGCGCCCGGCCCGCCGCACCTACCGGGGCGAGGTGTGCCTGGGCGTCTACTCCCCCGAGCTGAGCTCCGGGCTGGAGCGGCTGGCCAAGGACCTCAACACGACGCTGTTCACGGTGATGCTCACCGCCTACGCGGCCGTGCTGTCGCGCTGGTCGGGCGTGGACGACATCGTGGTGGGCACGCCGATCGCCGGGCGGCTGCTGCCGGAGACCGAGCCGGTCATCGGGATGTTCGTCAACGCGGTGCCGCTGCGCGTGGACCTGTCGGGCTCGCCGAGCTTCCGCGAGGCGGTCGCGCGGGTGCGCACCACGGTGGCCGAGGCGCTGGACCATCAGGAGCTGCCGTTCGAACGGCTGGTGGAGGACCTGCAGCCGACCCGCGACCTGAGCGTGCCGCCGCTGTACCAGGTGATGTTCAACCTCGCCTCGGGCACCAACGAGGGGCAGGTCGCCAACGGCACCGCGAAGGTCGACGTCCAGCTCGACCTGAACATGCGCGACGGCAGGCTGCACACCCGGCTGGAGTACGCCGTCGACCTGTTCGACCACGGGACGATCGAGCGGTTCGACGACCAGCTGCGCACGCTGGTCGAGGCCGCGGTCGCCGACCCGGACCGGGAGGTGCGGGCGCTGCCGCTGCTCACCGCCGGGGAACGGGAGCGGGTGCTCGCGCTGGGCGCCCCCGAAGGGTCCGGCGCCTCCGAGGAGCTCGGCCTCTCCGGAGGACCCGGGGCGCCGGAGGGCACGCTCTCCGCGCTGGTCGAGGCGCAGGCGGCGGCCACGCCCGACGCGCCGGCCGTCGTCTTCGGCGACGTCACCCTGACCTACGCCGAGCTGAACGCCCGCGCCAACCGGCTGGCCCGCTGGCTGCGCAAGATCAGGGTCGGGCGCGGCGATCCGGTCGCGGTCTGCGCCGAGCGCTCGCCCGAGCTGGTCGTGGCGCTGCTCGCGGTGCTCAAGGCGGGCGGCGCGTACGTGCCGCTCGACCCCGAGTACCCGCGGCACCGGCTGGCGTTCATGCTGGCCGACAGCGGCGCCAGGGTGCTGCTGACCCAGCGGCACCTGCGGGACGCGCTGCCCGGCGGCGTGGCCAAGCCGGTCTTCCTGGAGGACGACTTCGACCAGCCGTCCGGCGACCTGGACCCGGTCACCGGGCCGGACGACGCCGCCTACCTGATCTACACCTCCGGCTCCACCGGCCGGCCGAAGGCCGTGGTCAACTCCCACCGCGGCATCGTCAACCGGCTCGCCTGGATGCAGGACAGGTTCGGGCTCACCCCGGCCGACGTGGTCATGCAGAAGACGCCGACCAGCTTCGACGTGTCGGTGTGGGAGTTCTTCTGGCCGCTGACCCGGGGCGCGGTCCTGGTCCCGGTACGGCCGGGCGGGCATCGCGACCCCAACCACCAGCGCGACCTGATCAAACAGCACGGGATCACCACGATGCACTTCGTGCCCTCGATGCTGGCGCTCTTCCTGGAGGAGGCCGGCATCGAGTCGTGCACGTCGCTGCGGCGGGTGGTGTGCAGCGGCGAGGAGCTGCCCCCGCGGATGGCCGCCCGCTTCTTCGAGCGGCTGCCCGGCGCCGAGCTGCACAACCTGTACGGCCCGACCGAGGCGGCCGTCGACGTCACCGCCTGGAAGTGCGAGGACGTCGAGGGACGCGCCACACTGCCGATCGGCCGGCCGATGCCGGGCTGCCGGCTGTACGTCCTCGACGAACGGCTGGAGCCGATGCCCGTCGGCGTGCCGGGACACCTGCACATCGGCGGCGTCCAGGTCGCCCGCGGCTACGCGGGCCGGCCCGGGCTGACCGCCGAGCGCTTCGTGCCCGACCCGTACGGCCCGCCGGGCTCCCGGCTGTACGCCACCGGCGACCTGGCCAGGCTCCGGCCCGACGGCGAGCTGGAGTATCTGGGCCGGATCGACGACCAGGTGAAGGTGCACGGCTGGCGGGTCGAGCCGGGCGAGGTGGAGGCCGTGCTGGCCGAGGACCCGCGCGTGCGGCGGGCCGTGGTGGCGCTGCGCGACGACGCGCCGGGCGGACGCGGGCTGGTGGCGTACGTGGACTGGACGGGCGAGCCCTCCGAGCTGGCCCACGCCATGCGCGGGACGCTGGCCCGCAAGCTGCCGCCGCCGCTGCTGCCGCAGGCGTTCGTCCAGGTGACGGAGTTCCCGCTGGGGCCGAGCGGCAAGCTCGACCGGGCCGCGCTGCCGCCGCCCACCGGGTCCGGCCGCGCAGACCTGGGCACCGCCTACGCCGAACCCGGCACACCGCTCGAGGCCGATCTGTGCGCGCTCTGGGGCGAACTGCTGGGCCGCGAGCGGGTGGGCGTGAACGACGACTTCTTCGAGCTGGGCGGGCACTCGCTGCTGGCGGTGTCGCTGGTCACCCGGTACCGGGAGATCTACGGGATCGAGATGGACCTGCGGGACTGCTTCGAGCTCACCACGGTGGCCGAGCAGGCGCTGGCCGTACTGGAGCTGCAGCTCGGCGACGACGCCGAGCTGGAAGCGCTGCTGGCGGATGACCCTGTGGAGGGTGCGGACGCATGAGTGACATGCGGGAACGGCTGGCGCGGCTGAGCCCGGAACAGCGCGCGGCGCTGGAACGCAGGCTCCGGGACCGGGGGCCGGTGCGCGCGGCGGGCATCCCGCCGCGCCCCGACCCGGACGGGCCGGCGCCGCTGTCCTACGGGCAGGAGCGGCTGTGGTTCCTGCAGCGGCTGGATCCCTCCGACGCCTCCTACAACATGTACATGGTGCAGCGGCTGCGCGGCCGGCTCTCGGCCGAGGCGCTCGGGTACGCCGTGGACACGCTGGCGGCGCGGCATCCGATGCTGCGGGCCCGCTTCCCGGCCGACGCGGGCCGGCCGGTGCTGGTGGTCGATCCGTCGGCGAAGCTCGAACCGGTGCTCGTGGACCTGGGCGACGTCCCGGCGGCCGAGCGGGAGGAGCGGGCCACGGCGCTGGTCTCCGAGCTCACGAACGCCCCGTTCGACCTGGCGGCCGGGCCGCTGGTGCGGGTGCACCTGCTGGCGCTGTCGGAGACCGACCACGTGCTCTGCCTGGTGCTGCACCACATCGTGGCCGACGGCTGGTCGCTGAAGCAGCTCCTGGGCGAGCTGGCCGCCTGCTACGCGGCCGGCCTGCGCGGCGGCCGGGCGGACCTGCCGGAGCCGTCGCTGGACTACCGCGACTTCGCGGCCTGGCAGCGCTCACGCGAACCGTCGCAGCGCGACCTCGACTACTGGCGCGCCCGGCTGGCCGGGCTGGAGCCGCTCGAACTGCCGGTGGACCGGCCCCGCCCGGCCGTGCGCACGCCCAGCGGCGACTACAAGGTGCGCAGGATCGGCGCCGAGCTGACCGCCCGGCTGGAGCGGCTGGCCCGCGACGAGCGGTGCACGCTGTTCATGGTGCTGCTGGCGTCCTACCAGACGCTGCTGTGGGCGCACTCCGGGCAGGACGACATCGCGGTCGGCTCGGTGACCGCCGGGCGCGACCGGCCCGAGCTGCGGGACGTCGTCGGCTTCTTCCCCGAGACGCTGGTGCTGCGCGGCGACCTGTCGGGCGACCCGGCCTTCCGCGACCTGCTCGCCCGCACCAAGGCGACGGTCCTGGACGCCTTCGCCCACCAGGACATCCCCTTCGAGCGCCTGCTCAACGACCTCGGCGTACGGCGCGACCTGAGCACGACGCCGCTGTTCCAGGCGATGTTCGTGATCCAGGACAAGGACGCCTCCGCGCTGCCGCTGCCGGGGATCGAGGTGGAGGTCTTCGACCCGGGGGCGGCCCAGGCCAAGTTCGACCTGATGCTGGACGTCACCCAGCGCGAGGGCACCCTGTACGCGCTGCTGTCCTACGCCGCCGACCTGTTCGACGAGGAGACGGCGGTCCGGCTGCTGCGCCGGTGGGAGCGGGTGCTGGAGGCCGTGGCCGACTCCCCCGGGGCGCCGCTGTCGGCGTTGCGCGCCGCGATGCTGCTGCCGGAGGACCGGCTGCCGGCCGGCGAGCCCGTCTCCGGGACGGATCGCGAGGTCGTCGCGCTGTTCGAGGAGCGGGCCGGGCTCTCGCCGTCCGCGATCGCGGTCACCCAGGGCCCGCGCCGGGTGACGTACGCCGAGCTGGACGCGCTCGCCTCCCGGCTGGCCGGGCGGCTGACCGCGGCCGGGGTGGGACCGGAGACGGTGGTGGGCCTGTGCGCCCGCCGGTCGGTGGAGCTGGTCGCCGGGATGCTGGCGGTGGGCAAGGCGGGCGGCGCCTACCTGCCGCTGGACCCCGGCTACCCGGCCGAGCGGCTGCGGTGGATGCTGCGGGACTCCGGGGCCGGGCTGCTGCTGGCGCAGGACGGCCTGCTGGAGTGCGACCTGCCGGTGATCCCGCTCGACGATCCGGGTGAGGACCACGTGGGACTTCCCGGCGGCCCGGAGGCGGACCGCGCGGGAGCCGCCGCGGGTCCCGGGACGCTGGCGTACGTGATCTACACCTCGGGCTCCACCGGGCGGCCCAAGGGCGTGGAGGTGCCGCGCGGGGCGCTGGCCGCGCGGGTGAACCGGATGCGGGAGGAGTACGGCGTCGGCCCCGGCGACCGGGTGCTGCAGTTCGCCTCGGCGAGCTTCGACACGCACGCCGAAGAGATCTACCCGACACTGGCGGCGGGGGCCGAGCTGGTCCTGTGCCCGGACGAGCCGCTGCCGGACTTCCTGAAGACCCCCGACGGCGCCGCGCTGACCGTCATCGACCTGCCCACCTCCTACTGGCAGGAGCTGCTCGCCGCCGGCGTCGCCTGGCCGCCGGGGCTGCGGCTGCTCATCCTCGGCGCCGACCCGCTGCCGGGCCCGGCCCTGGCCGCCTGGTACGCCTCCGGGCCCCCGGCGGCCCGGCTGGTCAACAGCTACGGCCCCACGGAGACGACGATCATCGCGACCACCGCCGAGCTGGACCCGGCGGAGTCCGCGCGGCGGCCGACCGTGGGCCGCCCGCTGCCGGGCACCACGCTGGAGGTGCTCGCCCCCGACGGCGGCCCGGTCCCGCCGGGCGCCGCGGGCGAGCTGTACATCGGCGGCGCGGGCGTGGCCCGCGGCTACCGCGGCGCCCCCGCGCTGACCGCCGAGCGTTTCCTGCCCGGCCCGGACGGCACCCGCCGCTACCGCACCGGCGACCGCGCCCGCTTCCGCCTGGACGGGCGGCTGGAGATCCTGGGCCGGCTCGACCGGCAGGTGAAGGTGCGCGGCTACCGGGTGGAGCCCGGCGAGATCGAGTCCTGCCTGCTGGCGCACCCGGCGGTGGCCCGGGCGACCGTGGTGGTCCGCGACGGCGGCCTGATCGCGTACGCCGTGCCCGGCGCGGCCGGCGAGCCGGATGACGCCGGTGGGCTCGGTGCGGGCGGGAGGCCCGGTATCGAGGCCGTCCTGCGCGAGCACCTGGCCGCCGAGCTGCCGCCGCACATGGTGCCGGGGGCGATCGTCGTGGTGGACCGGATCCCGCTCACGCCCGCCGGCAAGGTGGACCAGGACGCGCTGCCGGCGCCCGAACGGCAGGACGCCGCCGGCTACGAGCCGCCCGGCACGGCCGCAGAGGAGCTGGTGTGCGCGGTCTGGGCCGAGGTGCTCGGGCTGGAGCGGGTGGGTGCGCTGGACGACTTCTTCCGGCTCGGCGGCCACTCGCTCCTGGCCACCAGGACCACGGCCAGGATCGCGGCCGCCGCGGACCTGGAGGTGCCGCTGAAGCTCACCTTCACCCACCCCACTCCCCGCGGGCTGGCCGCCGCGCTCGAACGGCTGGCCGAGGCGGAGTTCGACCGGGAGGCAAGCGGGCGTGGATGAGCGCAGGACCCGGCTGGAGGCGCGCTTCCGCAAGGCCGTGACCGGGCTGAACACCGAGCGGCCGATCGCGCGCCGACCCGGGGGGACGGCGCCGCCGCTGTCGTTCGCGCAGGAGCGGCTGTGGTTCATGGAGCAGTTCACCCCCGGCACGAGCGCGTACGTGCTGCCCGTCTCCGCCCGCCTGCGCGGGCCCGTCGACGTGGCGCTGCTGCAGGAGCGGCTGGACGCTCTGGCCGCGCGGCACGAGAGCCTGCGGATGACCTTCCCGGCCGGGCCGGACGGGCGGCCCGAGGTGCGGGTCGCCGCACACCCGCGGGTACCGCTGCGGGTCGTGACGGCGGCCTCGGAGCAGGAGGCCGGGAAGGTGCTCAGCGCGGACCTCGCGGTCCCGTTCGACCTGGCCGACGGCCCGTTGCTGCGTGCCGTCCTGGTACGGCTCGCGCCCGGCGACCACGTGCTCCTGGTCGCCGCCCACCACATCGTGACCGACGGCTGGTCCGCCGACCTGATCGTGCGCGAGCTGCTGGGCGATGCGGGCCCGCCCCCCGAGATCGGCTACGGCGACTACGCGCTGTGGCAGCGGGAACGGCTGACCGGCGAGGTGCTCGACCGCGAGCTGGCGTTCTGGCGCGCGGAGCTGGCCGGGGTGGAGCCGCTGGACCTGCCGCTGGACCTGCCGCGCCCGCCGGTGCAGGGGGTGCGGGGCGGCTGGTGCGACCTCACCGTGGACGCGGAGGTGACCGGGCGGCTGCGCGAGCTGGCCGCGGCGGAGGGGGCGACGCCGTACATGGCGTTGCTCGCCGCCTTCCAGGTGCTGCTCGGCCGGTGGTCGGGCGCGACCGACTTCGTGGTGGGCTCGCCGGTGGCCGGGCGGAGCAGGCCGGAGTTCGAGTCCGTGGTCGGGTTGTTCGTCAACCTGCTGCCGATGCGGGCCCGGCTGGCCGGCAATCCCGGCTTCGCCGAACTGCTGCGCCGTACCAGGGACGCGACGCTGGAGGTCTACGGGCACCAGGAGCTGCCGTTCGAGAAGCTGGTGGCCGAGCTGGACCCGGTGCGCGACGTGAGCAGGCCGTACCTGCAGGTGCTGTTCGCGCTGCAGAACTACCGGGCCGGCGGCGAGGGGTTCGAGCTGGACACCGCGACCACCCGTTTCGACCTGGAGCTGTACGTCACCGAGTCCGGCGACGGGCTGGCGGGGCGGTTCGTCTACAACCGGGAGCTGTTCCTGCCGGAGACGGTGCGGCGGCTGGGGCAGCGGTTCGAGGCGCTGCTGCGTGCGGTTTCCGCCGGGCCCGAGGTGCCCGTGGGCGAGCTGGATCTCCTGCCGCCGCAGGAGCGGGAGCTGGTGGTGTCCCGC
>NZ_BOOK01000056.1 GCF_016863195.1 Paraplanobispora takensis
CGGTGCGGGCATCGTGTCTTTCACGGTTGGTGAGGACTTCGTCCATGTGCGTCTCGGCCCAGTTCTTGAGTCCGCGCATCAGGTGGTGCAGTGACAGGCCGAGTTCGGTGAGCTCGTAGGAGACCGTGACGGGGACGGTGGGAGTCGCGGTGCGCGTGATGAGACCGTCGCGCTCCAGGGAACGCAGCGTCTGGGTGAGCATCTTCTGACTGACGCCCGCAAGCAACCGGGACAGCTCCGAGAAGCGCATCGCCCGAGGCTCGCCCAGGCGGTCTGCCTCGGTCCGGGGCAGACCGCCGTCGCGGCCTGCGGGGTGGCTCGCGTCACTTCGGGGAGTCCCGCCACCGCCGAGTGCGCACAGGATCAGGGCGACCCATTTGTCGGAGATCAGATCGAGCAGTTTCCGGCTCGGGCATACGGCCAGGAACGCGTTGTACTCGATCTTGGCCTGGGCTCTCTTCTCGGCTGCCGTGGTCGTGCTCATCGTCCACTCCTGTCACCTGCGGGTTACCAAGGCACTCTGAAGTGCCTGCTTCCCATTGGAGAGTTGCATAACAATTATGAAGTTAGGCGCCATGAGGCACCATCACTGAGATCGACACGAAAGACAAGAGGCATGAGCACACTTTCCCTTTCGCTTCCCGGTGGCACCTGGGTTCTGGGTGATCTGACCGTCACCCGCTTCGGCTATGGTGCGATGCAGCTTGCGGGCCCCTGGGTCATGGGGCCGCCCGCCGACCGGGACGGCGCGATCGCCGTCCTGCGCGAGGCCGTCGGCCTCGGGATCACCCACATCGACACCAGCGACGCCTACGGCCCGCGCATCACCAACCAACTGATCCGCGAAGCACTGCATCCTTACCCCGAGTCGCTGCGCATCGTGACGAAGGTCGGCGCGCGGCGGGATGAGCAGGGCGGGTGGCCGACGGCACGGCGGCCTGACCAGTTGCGTCGTCAGGTCGAGGAGAACCTCGAATCCCTCGGACTCGAGACGCTGGACCTGGTGAACCTCCGGCTCGGCAACGCCGAGGGACCTCAAGCGGGCTCGATCGCCGAAGCGTTCGAGACGCTCGTCGAACTCCAGAGGCAGGGTGTCATCCGTCACCTCGGTGTGAGCAACGCCACCGCCGAGCAGGTTGCCGAAGCTCAGAGCATCGCGCCGATCGTGAGCGTGCAGAACATGTACAACCTCGCCCACCGCCACGACGACGAGTTGATCGACCGACTCGCCGCCGAAGGCATCGCCTACGTGCCGTTCTTCCCGCTCGGCGGGTTCAACCCTCTCCAGTCCTCCGCACTCTCCGCGGTCGCCGCCCGACTGGACGCCACCCCCATGTCGGTTGCCCTGGCCTGGTTGCTGCACAGGTCGCCGAACATCCTGCTGATCCCTGGAACCTCCTCGATCGCGCACCTGCACGAGAACATCACCGGCGCCCGGCTCTCACTGTCCGATGAAGACCTCGCCGAGCTGGACAAGATCGGAGGCGAGTGACCCCTCCGGGGGCTGCCGTACTGAGCCTGTGCCCGGCAACCAGGTCGGCGGCGTACGGCTGCGCGGGCCGGAAACGGTCAACGGCGCCTGATCTGGGGAATCCCCTGGCCAGGCGCCGTTTCGCATGCTCAGCGGAGAGCGCGGTGTTCGAACCCACGAGGACCGTCGCCGACCCTGGCAGTTTTCAAGAAGATCACGTTCCTGGTGATGACATGGCTTCTCACCAGGCTGGAGGCACCGGTCCGGCCCCTGACTGCGGAAGATCATCCCGCGTATGTCCCGTAACGGTTACTCATCGGCCTTGGCGTGCCCGGCCCGCTCTCGCAGCCGGCGTGTGCATCCGTTGCAGTACGCGTCTGCCGAGAGCCCTCACTGCCCGAAGGAAAACCGGAGCTGAGCATTGATCAGGAAGTTGAGCCGGTAACGCAGATGACCGATCACAGCCTGTTCCGGAGCTTCCGCAGGTGTCAGCAGCGTCCAGCGCAGTGAGCAGCCACCATCCTCGGTCGGCCGGATGTCGAACCGGATCTCGTCATCGGGCCTTTCCGGCCACAGTGACGACCAGACCACGAGTTCCGGCTCCACCGCCCGCAGGATACGCGGCTCGACCTCATCGGAGGTCAGGTCCAGCCACCGCCGCCCGCCAGGTCGCCGAGGATCGGTCAAGCTCCCCCACACGATGTGAGGCGGCGGCGGCTGCTTACGCTCTCGCGAACCCAGCTCGATCACTTCCGCAGTCTAGAAGGCGGTTGTCACGTGGTCGTTGTCCACCGGTTCGGAAGCCGCCGCACCATGATCGTCTGAAGTGCCGTCGTGCTGATCCCAGAGGAACGAAGTCCCGGACCGCCGCCCGCCCCAACCTCAGCGACAGCGCCGATCATCCAACCTATGCCGATCAAGGCGACCGCCGACACGCTTCCGATGTCATCGATCGGACGGAACAACCTTCCTGAGCGACCTGATGAACGCTTCGAAGCGGGTCGAGTCTGCTGCCCCCATCGACGGGAGCAGTCTGGTGGCGTTCAAGATCCTTCACTATCGAGCAGATGCCGGGTCTTGACGTACGGCCGCACACCCAAATGCAGCGACGTTGAACGATTCGGCGACTCACGTGGATCCGCGGCTCTGCCGAGCATGAGCCGGTTCGGCGAGGCGGGCGGGGACGACGAGGGCCGGACGCCTGGGTGGGTTCGGCCGGCTGCTGCTCGACGAGGTTGAGCAGCCCGTATGTGATCACTCATTGACCAATACAACGCTCAGCGATATATATCGCGTATGGCGCTACGCGAACAGAGCTACCTCATCCTGCTGGCCTTGGCCGACGGCCCGCTCCACGGCTACGGCGTGATCAAAGCCGTACGGGAGCTGTCGGAGGAGCGGGTACGGCTCGGCGCGGGCACCTTGTACGGCGCGCTCGACCGACTGTCAGGCGACGGCCTGGTATCCGTGGTCAAGGAAGAGGTCGTCGCCGGCCGCCACCGCCGTTACTACGACCTGACCGGCCATGGCCGTACCGTCCTGGCCGAGGAGACCGCCCGCCTGACACGGCTGGCCGCCACGGCCCGCAATCGCCTGTCCCTGCAGCCGGGATGGGGAACGCGATGACCGGTCCCAAGCCCCGCACCGCCGAATGCCGGAGCGACGCATACGCGGATCATTGCCGCCGGCTGCTGCGCGTGGCCTATCCGCCGCGCTTCGTGCAGGCGCGCGGCGAGGAATTCCTGAGCACCCTTCTCGATCTGGCCGATCCCGGCCAGACCCGGCCGGACCTGCGTACCGTGCTGGACGTCGTACGCGCCGGCGTGCTCTGGCGTCTGCAAGAGCGCCCGCCCCTGTGGCGCTGGCTCTGCTACCGCCTGTCCGGTAAGCGGCTCCCTTTGCGCTACCGCTGGTGGGTCCGAGACGACGTCCTCGGCCGGTTCTTCCCCGTGCGTCTCCTCGGGACGTGGCTGTCCCTGACTTACCTGCCGCTCACACTGGCGGACGTCTTCAGGCTGATGGGCGAACCCGGTTCTTGGGGAATCAAGATCGGCGGGGTGTTGGGTATGTCTCTGACCGTCCTCACCAGCCGCCGGCAGATTCGGCGTGACTTGCTGGCCAAGCACCGGTTCACCCCCGACGGCACTTCCATCACCCTGCAGTCTGACGAGGGCACATCGAGGTGACCTCCCTGCATGTCCTATGTGGAGGCAGTGATGTCGACCCATTCGGCGGTGCTCGACGGTCGCCGTCTGCTACTACCCGTATCCGCCGCGCTGGCAGCTGTGGTTATGGCGGTCTGCATCGGCTCCCCAGACGGTCCAGAACTCCCGAAGCCACGGCGAGCCGCAGGGCAGGGACGGCCAGCCCGTAGACAGTCCGGCCGGCCTCGTTCCAAGTCAACTGCAAGTTGATCACCAAAGCGCGCTGCGAAGCTTCAGCGTCGACAACGACATCGAGGAGGCGGCGGGGACGCTGTCCCCTTCCCCCTCACGTCACGATCTGAAAGGAGGACCATGTTGAGACATTCGTTCCGCACCCTCGGCGGCATCGGGCTAGCTGCCGCTCTGCTGGTCGCCGCGTTCGGCGTCAGCCGTACGACCGACCTCGCCGACGGCCAGGGACCGAGCTGGAACAGCCAGCCCGTCGGCGTTTATGCCTTCGGCTACCCCGCGAGCGCCCACTCGGACGGGTGTGATCCACCCAGGTGTAGGTGATTGCCCCGTTTCACCGTCGTCCCAGCACCGCGGATTGCCGGGGACCTGATTCGGTGTAGTAGTGCGACAGGGTCGTAGTGGATGGCCACCGCTAGGGCCCTGTCGCCGGCACCTGGCGGCGATGTCAGGATGGGCAGGAGCCGAGTCGGAGCGGGCACGTTGCCCGCCTTCACGAAGTCGTTCCTCGGCGCCCGCGGGGCGGGCGATGCTCTCGTTTGGCAGAGGTCCGGGGACGGCAAGTCCCGAGGCCCTCATTCGCCTGTGCCGAACTGGGAAAACGCGTCAAGATCCATCCCGCGTATATCCCGCGGGCACCGGCCGAGAGCCGCTCACGGCGGCGTACGGCTGCGCATCCCGGAAACGATCAACGGCGCCTCCCCGGGCCGTAAAACCTGGTCAGACGCCGTTTCGTGTGCTCGGCGGAGAGCGTGGGATTCGAACCCACGAGGACCGTCGCCGGCCCTAGCGGTTTTCAAGACCGCCGCCATCGTCCACTAGGCGAGCTCTCCCGGTGGCGCGTCCCGGGGGACGCGTCAGATTGAACCTTAGCGCCTCATGGGGTGGGCCGGGTGGCGCCATGGCGATCACGCCACCCGGTCCGGGTCAGTTCTGGGGCGGGGCGAAGCCGTCGCCCACGGAGGCGGCCAGGTGGAGGTAGGCCTCGCGGGTGGCGGGCTGGAGCCTTTCGAGGTCGATCTCGGCTCCCTCTTCGAGGTGGGGGTCGTAGGGGACGCGGATGACCGCGCGGCAGCGGGCGGCGAAGTGGGCTTCCAGGCGGTCGAGGTCGACGGTGGACTTCGACCGGGGGCGGACGCTGCACAGCACCACCGTGGCGGCGCGGACGAGATGCTCGTAGTGGTGCGCCTCCAGCCAGTCCAGGGTCGCCGAGGCGGCCCTGGCGCCGTCCACGGACGGGGAGCTGACCAGGACGAGCTGGTCGGCCAGGCCGAGGACGCCCGACATGGCCGAGTGGAGCAGGCCGGTGCCGCAGTCGGTGATGCAGATCGAGTAGAAGTTCTCCAGGACCTGGGCCACCGACTGATAGTCGGACGCGCTGAAGGCCTCCGACACCGACGGGTCGCGGTCGGAGGCGAGGATCTCCAGGCGGGAGGGGGCCTGCGAGGTGAAAGCCCGGATGTCGACGTAGCGCTTGATCTGGTTGCGCTCGTTGAGCAGGTCCCGGACGGTGGCGGCGGTCTCCAGCTCGACCTTGTCGGACAGGGTGCCGCGGTCGGGGTTGGCGTCGACCGCGATCACCCGGTCACCGCGGACCTGGGCCAGGGTGGCGCCCAGGCCGACCGTGGTGGTGGTCTTGCCGACACCGCCCTTCAGGCTCAATACGGCCACGCGGTGGTGACCGGTCGCCACGGGAGTGCGGGCACGGCCGACGAGTTCCCTGCGGCGGCGCACCTCGGGGGACTCACCCGGCTTGATCAGACCGGCCGAGGCCTTGTAGACGAGCTTGCGCCAGCCGCCGGAGGGCCCGTTGCGGCGGCCCTTGAGCAGCGACTCGGGGTCGAGGCTGTCGGCCGACGGCCGGGGAGCGCCGCCGAGGTTCGTCTGCCGCGCCGGGGAGGCGAAGGCGTGCGGCGGGGCGGCCTGGCGACGGCGCGGCTGGTACGGCTCGCGCACGTTCTCGGCCGTGTCCCGGTCGGGCCCGGAACGGCCGGGGGCGGAGGCCTTCGCCTCCTGCTCGCGGGCGAAGGCCGTGTCCCCGCCGGACGTCTCGCCCCTGTCGGGCCCGAAGGCCGTGCCCCGGTCGCGGGGGAAGGCCCTGGTGTCCGAAGGGTCGGAGGGCTCGGGGTCGAACATGCTCGGGGCGGGGCCCTCGGCGGCCGGCGCGGGCCGTTCGGGCCCGAAGGCGGCGGGAGGCTCGGGCCAGGAGCCGCCGGGCGCGAAGCGGTCGTGCGCGGACTCGGTGGCGCCACGCGCGAAGCGGTCGTACCCGGGGTCGGTGTCACTGCGGTCGAAACGTCCGAATCCGGGGTCGGTGTCGCCCCGGTCGAAGCGGTCGGCGGCCTGCTCGGCCTCGGCCGTGCCACCGAAGGGCTCGGCACCGCCGAAGGGCTCGGCACCGCCGAAGTGTCCGGCGTCACGCTCAGCACCGCCGAAATGCCCGGCGCCCCTGGACGGCTCCGCGTCCTGCTCGGCGCCACCGGAGACGAACCGGTCGCCCTCCGACTCGGCGTGACCGGCGGGGCGCTCGGCCTCCGGCTCGGCCGCGCCGCCGAATCCCCCGTTGTCCGGCCCGGTGCTCCAGCGCCCGGTCTCCTGCTCGCCGCCCGGAGCGAACGGCTCCGCGCCGGGAGCCGGCGGCCTGACGGACGGGAGCGTGAAGGACTCCGGCTGATCGGGCGCGGTACGGCGGGGCTCCTCGAACAGGCCCCGGGAAGACTCTCGCTCGGACCTGTCCGATCCGGCGAAGTCGCCGCCGTCCGCGGGGCCGTAGCCGCCGTCCTCCTGACGGGGCAGCGGCTTGAGCGGCGCCAGGAAGGCGTCGTTGTCGGCCGGAGCGGGCGCGGAGGGGGCTGAGGGCAGGGTGAACGAACCCGCCGCCTCGGCGGCCTCCAGCCACTCGGCCGCGTCGGCCTCCTCCGCCTGACGCTCCGACGGCGGGTCGGCGACGGTCGCGGACGGGCTCGTGGAGCCGCGGTCCGGGTCGGCGGCCGTACGGAACAGCGGAGAGGAGGCGGGGTCCGGCTCCGTGGGCACCAGGCTCCACGGGTCCTGCGGATATGGCGAGACGACGGCGTCGTCGGAGGTCGTGGCGACCTTGGCGGTCACCGCGATCGGTGCCTCCTCCTGCTCCTTGATGGCGTCGAGCCAGGCGAGCTGTTCCTCGAGAGATTCTTCACGATCGTGTCGTGCCACCGTGTTCCCCCTCGGGATGGGCTAAAGGGGCAGCAAACACATTGAAGATTAACGCCACGTGTTCTCTTCAATGCGGGCAACCACCGAGTTGGGTTCCCCGATAGCGTGAGCCGTATGCACGCCATCGTGATCGACAGGCCCGGCGGGCCCGAGGTCCTCTCCTGGCGGGAGGTCCCCGACCCTCGTCCCGAACGGGGCGAAATCATCATCGACGTCACCGCCTCGGCGGTCAACCGGGCCGACCTGTTGCAGCGGCAGGGCTTCTACGACCCGCCCCCCGGAACCCCGCCGTACCCGGGGCTGGAGTGCTCGGGGGTCGTCAGCGAGACGGGCCCGGATGTGATCGGATTCACTCCGGGTGACCGGGTGTGCGCCCTCCTGGCCGGCGGCGGATACGCCGAGCGGGTGGCCGTCCCCTGGCAGCAGGTCATGCGCGTCCCCGAGCGGGTGGACCTGGTCGACGCCGCCGGGCTGCCCGAGGTCGCGTGCACGGTCTGGTCCAACGTTTTCATGACCGCGCGGCTCAGGAAGGGCGAGACCCTGCTCGTCCACGGCGGCGCCAGCGGGATCGGCACGTTCGCCATCCAGCTGGCCAAGGCGTTCGGCTCGCGTGTCGCCGTCACCGCGGGCTCGCCCGAGAAGATCGCCAGGTGCCTGGAGCTCGGCGCGGACGAGGGCGTCGACTACCGCCGGGAGGACTTCGCGGAGAAGATCCAGGCCGACGTGATCCTCGACATCATCGGCGGGCGGTATCTCCCGCAGAACGTCAAGGCGCTCAAGACCGGCGGGCGGATCGTGGTGATCGGGATGCAGGGCGGGTCCAAGGGCGAGCTCGATCTGGGCGCCCTGCTCGTCAAGCGCGCCTCGGTGCACGGGACCACGCTGCGCGCGCGGCCGGTCGACGAGAAGGGCGTCATCGTCCGCGGCGTCGTGGAGAACGTCTGGCCGCTGGCCGACGCCGGGGTGATCCGCCCGGTGGTGCACGCGCGGGTGCCGATGAGCGAGGCCGCCCGGGCGCACGAGATCATGGAGTCCGGAGAGCACGTCGGGAAGGTCATCCTGACGAACGCTCCGTGAGCGGGGGACGGGGATGACGTGTCGGCCCCCGTACCGTCTCGCGGCGGTACGGCAGTTAGTAGGTTGAGGTCATGAACGCAGAGGAGAACACCCCGCACATCGTTGTCGTGGGTCCCCAGGGCGTCCAGTCCCAGGACGACGGCGACGAGCGGTCGATCACTGATCTTGTCGAGCAGCCCGCCAAGGTGATGCGCATCGGCAGCATGATCCGCCAGCTCCTCGAGGAGGTCCGGGCCGCTCCGCTGGACGAGGCCAGCCGCAAGCGGCTCAAGGAGATCCACCAGAGCTCCATCAAGGAGCTCGAGGACGGCCTGGCACCCGAACTGGTGGAAGAACTGGAGCGCCTGTCGCTTCCCTTCACCGAGGAGGACAACGGCTCCCCGCCCAGCGACGCGGAGCTGCGGGTCGCGCACGCGCAGCTGGTCGGCTGGCTGGAGGGCCTGTTCCACGGGATACAGACCACGCTGTTCGCCCAGCAGATGGCCGCCAGGGCCCAGCTGGAGAACATGCGCAGGGCGCTGCCCGGCGGCGCCTCCCTGCAGGAGGGCCACCAGCAGGCGAGCTCCGGCCCCTACCTGTAGGAGACCTGAAGGACCTGCGGGCCTCACAGGGCCCGCAGGCCCCGCAGGCCCTGATAGGCCCGCAGGGGTCCGGTCGGCCGGGGCCGCCGGTCAGGTCCCCCGGCTCGCCGAGGGCTCGCCGAGGGGCTCCTGCGGCGTGTCCTGGAAGAGTTCCTCCAAGACCCGGGCGACCCCGTCCTCGTCGTTGGCCGCGGTCACGTGGTGCACCGCGGCCAGCACCTCGGGATGGGCGTTGGCGACGGCGTAGGCCGTACCGGCCCACCGCAGCATCGGCAGGTCGTTCGGCATGTCCCCGAAGGCCACCACGCTCTCCGGGGTGATCTGCTGCGCCTGCGCGAGCTCGGCCAGCGCCGAGGCCTTCGTCACGCCGTGGGCGCTCATCTCGATCAGGGCCCGGCCGCTGGAGTGGGTGGGCGTCACCAGGTCCCCCACCACCCCGCACACGGCCGCCTGGAGGATGTCGGGGTCCATCCGGGGATGCAGGGCCAGAAGTTTGGCGCACGGACGTGAGGTGAGTGTGGCGGTGCCGACACGGAGCCCGGCGACCGCCTTGCGGTCCCAGCCGCCGAGGCGGAAGTCCGACTCGTGGGCGAAGCCGCCCTCGTACTCCACGGAGAACGACAGTTCGGGGACCTTGTCGCGCAGCCTCCTCACCACCTCCTCCAGCACGTCCGGCTGGATGAGGCGCGACTTCACGATCTGCTCGGTGTGCAGGTCGTACACCAGGGCTCCGTTGGCGCATATGGCCAGCCCCCGGTGGTGTACGGCGCCCGCGACGGTGTGCATCCACCGGGGCGGGCGGCCGGTGACGAAGACCAGCGTGGCGCCGGCGTTCTCGACGCGGGCGAACGCGGCGGCGGTACGGGGCGAGACGGTGCCGTCAGAGCGCAGGGCGGTGCCGTCGAGGTCGGTGGCGACGAGCCGGGGACTTCCCATAACAGGTCCCAGTGTGCACTGTGATCCTTCCGGCGCCAGCCCCGGGACCCGTGCGGAGAGGAATCTTCATGATGGCGGGAACACGCGGCCCCGAGATAGTGTTAGATGTGATGGCGTTGTATTAGCTGATCCCGTAGTGCATGACCAGAGCTAGATCTGAGCCACCCGGGGCCCCGCTGTACGACACACGGGGGTTCACGAGGTGTGAATCCCATAGCTTCAAATCCTGAGGGAGAGCTTTAATGGCTCAGGGAACCGTCAAGTGGTTCAACGCTGAAAAGGGCTTCGGCTTCATCGCACCGGACGGCGGTGCGCCGGACGTGTTCGTGCACTTCTCCGAGATCGTCGGCAACGGCTACCGTAGCCTCGAGGACGGCCAGCGGGTCGAATTCGAGATCACGCAGGGCCAGAAGGGCCCGCAGGCCTCGCAGGTCCGCGCCGTCTGATCCCCAGACCTGATAACCACAGAGGCGAGGTTTCGCTTAACGCGAACCTCGCCTCTGTGTTTTCCGGTCCCGCCCGGAGGACTGCCCTGAAGGGCCGTTTCCGGGCGGGTACGGAAAATCTTCATAGATGAACCGTAATAGAACTCTTGGGAGCAAATCCGTCAGAGCTCCGCGAACGGCGGCTCAAGCGCGGTAGACCAGTCCCGACAGCCGCCAGGCCAGGCTCCGGCGGAACCCGGCCACGTGCGCCAGAGTGCGCAGCACGAGGTTGCGGGCCGGGCGGACGCTCCTGCTCAGGGTCGCCAGCCGGGTGAGGCGCCCGGCGAACGCGACCACCTGCTCGGCCACCGGCCTCCGGGCGGCCCCGTAGGCCTCCAGGGCGGCCTCGTCCCCCTTCAGCGCCGCGCTGAGCGCCTCGCCCAGCACCGTGGCGTCCTGGATCCCGGTGTTCATCCCCTGGCCTCCTGCGGGGCTGTGGACGTGGGCGGCGTCCCCGGCCAGGACGACCCGGCCGGCCCGGTAGGCGTCGGCCACCCTGTGGTGGACCCGGAACCGTGATCCCCAGATGACCTCGTGCACCACCGCCGGGTCCCGCTCCGGCCCCCTGGCGTCCAGGAGCGCCTGGACGAAGGCCGCGTCGGGTACGGCGGGCGCCTCGTCCACGGTCGCCACGATCCGGTGGCTCCCTCCGGGCAGCGGGGCGACCACGACGAGCCCGGCGGGCGAGAAGTACAGGACGACCTCGTCGGCGGGCACCCCGCCGGTGAGCCGGACGTCGGCCAGGCTGAACGACTCGGCGTACCGCCCGCCGGTGAAGCCGATGCCCGCCTGCTCGCGGACCGTGCTGTGCATGCCGTCCGCCCCGACCAGGTATCTCGCCCGCACGCTGCTCCCGTCGGTCATCACCGCCGTCACCCCGTCGTCGTCCTGGGTGAGGCTGCGGAGCGTGTACGGCCTGGCGACGCGGGCGCCCAGCTCGGTCAGGCGCTCCAGCAGGATCCGCTCGGTCTCGGCCTGGGAGATCATCAGGGTGTAGGGGTAGGCGGTGGGGAGCCGGTCGAACTCGACCGGGACGAGCAGCCGGTCGCGGTCCCTGATCGTGAACCGGCGGGCGTGGATGCCCAGCCCGGTCAGCCGGCCGGAGACCCCCAGCGGCTCCAGGACCTCCAGCGTCCTGGCGTGGACCACTGCGGCCCGCGAGGTGTTGTCGCCGGCGGCCTGGTTGTCGACGACGATCACGTCGTGGCCCTGGCCGGCGAGGGAGACGGCGACGGTGAGGCCGGTCGGGCCGGCGCCGACGACGAGAACGTCCGTGCTGGTGGGAAGCATTTTCGACCTCCAATGAGCTCCGGTGGGCTCCGGTGGGCTCCGGTAAACGATGCCAACGATTGTTGGCCAACGTCCGTTGACTTAACTGTGCGCCTGTCGGCTGGCGTTGTCAACACCCGTTGGCCTACAGTTGTTGGCATGAGGAGATCCTCGGAGGACACCAAGGCCGTGATCCTGACCGCGGCCCGCGAGCGGTTCGCCGCCGACGGCTACGAGAAGGCGACCATCCGCGCCATCGCCGCGGACGCGGAGATCGACCCGTCCATGGTCATGCGCTACTTCGGCAGCAAGGACAAGCTGTTCGCCGCGGCGGCGGAGGTGGACCTGCGGCTCCCCGATCTGACCGCCCTTCCCCGCGAGACCGTGGGAGCGGCGCTCGCCGCCCACTTCCTCGACCGATGGGAGGAGGACGAGGGGATGATGATCCTGTTGCGCACCGGCGTCACCAACGAGGTCGTCGCCGAGCGCATGCGCGGGATCTTCGCCGCCCAGCTCGGCCCGCCGGCCGCCGCGCTCTGCGGCGACCCCGCCCAGGCCCCCGCACGGGCCGGGCTCGCCGCCTCGCAGGTGCTGGGCATGGCCCTGTGCCGCTACGTACTCCGCCTGCCGCCCGTCGTCGCCCTGTCCCGCGAGGAGATCGTGCACTGGCTGGGCCCGACCCTCCAGCGCTATCTCACCGAGTGAGCCGCACCCGCTCCCCGGGTACGGCACCGCCGGACACGGAGCGGACACGGCTTGATCCAGGAACCGTCACGGGCCGAACCAGGTCCCCTGCCGCGATGTCCATCCCGGCATGAGGCATCTGCCCGGTTCGGCACTGGCGTGGATCGGTCATCCGGTGACCGTGACCGCCACCTTCGTCCTGCTGATCAACGACCACCTGCTCAAACACCTGTGGCCCGGCTTCATCACCGGCAAACTCAGCGACCTGGCCGGCCTGATGGTCGCCCCGCCCCTGCTCGCCCTGGCCCGCATCCCCGCCCCGGCCGCCATCCTGATCACCGGCGCCGGCTTCACCCTGGTCAAAACCACGCAAGCAGGCGCCGAGACCGCCTCCCAGGCCTGGACCCTGATCGCCGGCCCCTCCCGCATCCTGGCCGACCCCACCGACCTTCTCGCCCTGCCCGCCCTGGCCGCCGCCTGGCTCATCTGGCGCCGCTGCCAATCCGAGCAGGCCGCACAACGAGCCCGCACCCTCATCATCGTCCCCATCGCCCTGATCGCCGTCACCGCCACCGCGCCGGAGGGGGCGTCGCGCTGGAGCGCGACGACCGGGGTCTCCGCCGACGGTGACGCGATCACCGTCTTCTTCGAGAACGACTATGCCGGTCCCTACGTCTCCCGGGACGGCGGCCGGACCTGGCAGACCCCGCCGCCGCGGTCGACCCCGGTGGCCTATCCCCGCCCACGCTCCAGCACCCAGGAGTGCGTGCCCGGCGAGCCCGCCCACTGCTACCGCGTCGACCCGCCCCGGCTGGCCGTGCAGGAGTCCCGTGACGGAGCGAGGACCTGGAACACGGCCTGGCAGCTCTCGGAGGGACGGGAGGACATGCTGCGGCGGCGTTACGGTCCCACGGGGGAACACTTCTGGAGGGGTTCCCAGGCCATCGCGGTGCAGAAGACGGCCGGGGGTCATGTGGTGGTCGCGGCGAACGGCACCGACGGCATCGCCGTACGGGATGAGAGCGGGGCCTGGCGGCGGCTCGGCGCCTCCAGCGAAGGTTTCTCCCCGGAAGCTGCGGAGTCCCTGCGGCCGTCGGACGTCGACCTGGAGTCGGAGCGCACCATGGGCTTCTTCGCCGGGCTGCTCACCTTCCTGGCCGGAGTCGCCGCGGCCTGCCGTTCCGGGAGAGCCGCCGTCGTCTTCGCCATGGTCGCTTCCGTACTCATCGTGGCCGGCTTCCTGATCGCCCTCGAAGGTTTGGACGGATACCTCCTGGTCAACATGCCGTTCATACTGGGCGGCGCCTGCGGCCTGCTGGGCCTGATCTTCGCGGTCATCGCGGCCATGGCGATACGCCCGAACGGCTGGACGTGGCTCTTCCTCCTCATCACCCCACCGGCCACCATGCTCACCATCTGGAGCCTGTTCTCCGGCTGGGCCCAGGGCGCTCCCGACGACTACTCGACGGCGGTACGGCTCTCCTGCCTCACAGTGGTCATCGGCGTGGCGACCACAGTGACGGCCGGCTACCGGGGCCGCAGGCGCATCGTCCGGGAGAACGACGGGCCCCAGCTGGAGATCGTGACGGGTGGAGACACCGAGGACCCGGCATGAGGTGTCCGCCCGGTTCGGCGCCGGCGTGGATCGGTCATCCGGTGACCGTGACCGCCACCTTCGTCCTGCTGATCAACGACCACCTGCTCAAACACCTGTGGCCCGGCTTCATCACCGGCAAACTCAGCGACCTGGCCGGCCTGATGGTCGCCCCGCCCCTGCTCGCCCTGGCCCGCATCCCCGCCCCGGCCGCCATCCTGATCACCGGCGCCGGCTTCACCCTGGTCAAAACCACGCAAGCAGGCGCCGAGACCGCCTCCCAAGCCTGGACCCTGATCGCCGGCCCCTCCCGCATCCTGGCCGACCCCACCGACCTGATCACCCTGCCCGCCCTGGCCGCCGCCTGGCTCATCTGGCGCCGCTGCCAATCCGAACAGGCCGCACAACGAGCCCGCACCCTCATCATCGTCCCCATCGCCCTGATCGCCGTCACCGCCACCGCGGCGGCGCCCCCGCCTCCCGACGCGACCACTGTCGTCAGTGACGGTGAGACGATCACCGTTTTCGACGGGTACAGAGTGGACTACGGCCCGATCACGTCACGGGACGGCGGCCGGACCTGGGTCCGGCAACCGGCTCCCACCCCCGGTCCGAGCTCGTCTCCGGATCCGTCCGCCCCGGCCGCGCGCACCCCGGAGGCGGGTTCGGCGTCGATCGCGCCGGCCCGGCCGGTGTCCCCGGTGCCCGAGAGCTGCGTCCCCGGTGAGCCCGGGCACTGCTACCGCGTCGTCCGGGGCCGGCTGGCCGTGGAGGAGTCGCGTGACGACGGGGGGAGTTGGAAGATCGCGTGGGAGGTCCCCGAGGACCGCGAGGAGATACTCCGGCGGAACTGGGACGGCACACGACGGGGGGAATGGGGTTCCGGGGCCGTCGCGGTGCACCCGGCCCAGGACGGCCACGTGGTGGTCGCGGCCAACGGCAGCGACGGCGTCGCCGTACGGGACGCGGACGGCACCTGGCGGCGCCTGGGTTTCTCCGCCGACGGCCTCTCGCTCTCCGCCGAGGCGGCGGTCCCGCTCAACGCAGCGGATCCCGACCTGACCCGGGAGTATGCGATGGGCCTGTTCGCCGGGTTGATCGTCCTCCTGGCCGGGGTCGCCGTGGCCCGCCGCCGTCGTGCCCCCGGCCACGGTTACGCGGCCGCGGCCTACGCCCTGGCCTCGGTCGGCCTCCTCGTCGCGATCACCTCGGACGGGCAGCTGTTCTCGCCCGTGATGACCATGGCGGCTCTGACCTTCGCCGTGGTGAGCGGGGCGTTCGCGATCGCCGCGGCCCGCCCGGCACGCATGCCCGGCTGGGCGTGGTCCTGCGTTCTGGCGTCGGCCGCGGGCACCGCGCTGGCGATCTGGGCCGTCTTCCTCGGCTGGATCTCGGGGACCCCGGGCGGCTACGGGACGGCGGTGGCTTTCTCCTGCTCGGCCACGGTCATCGGGCTGGCGGGGGCGGCGCTGGCCGGGTGGAAAGGCCGGAGGGACCCGGCCCGCGTGGGCCGTTCGTGAATCTCCGGGGGCCCGCCGGCGGCGGGCCCCCGGGGATCGCGGGACTTACTTGGCCGGCTCCAGGACGTCGAGGCCGACGTAGGGGCGCAGGGCCCTGGGCACCACGACCGAGCCGTCGGCCTGCTGGTGGTTCTCCAGGATGGCGACGATCCAGCGGGTGGTGGCCAGCGTGCCGTTCAGCGTGGCGACGTGCTGGGGCTTGCCGCCGGAGTCGCGGAAGCGCACGCCCAGGCGGCGGGCCTGGAAGTCGGTGCAGTTGGAGGTCGAGGTCAGCTCGCGGTAGCGGCCCTGGGTCGGGATCCAGGCCTCGCAGTCGTACTTGCGCGCGGCCGAGGTGCCGAGGTCGCCCGCGGCCGTGTCGATGATGCGGTAGGGCACCTCGATCTTGGCGAGCATCTCCTTCTCCCAGGCGAGAAGGCGCAGGTGCTCCTCGTGCGCGTCCTCGGGACGGCAGTAGGAGAACATCTCGACCTTGTCGAACTGGTGGACCCGGATGATGCCGCGGGTGTCCTTGCCGTACGAGCCGGCCTCCCTGCGGAAGCAGGACGACCATCCGGCGTAACGGTACGGCAGCGCGGAGCCGTCGAGGATCTCGTCGGCGTGGTAGGCCGCCAGCGGCACCTCCGAGGTGCCGACCAGGTAGAGGTCGTCATCGGGCAGGCGGTAGATCTCCTTGTCGTGGGCGACGTGGAAACCGGTGCCCTGCATGGCCTCGGGCTTGACCAGGACAGGGGTGATCATCGGGGTGAACCCGGCCTCGACCGCCTGCTGCATCGCCATGTTGAGCAGGCCGAGCTGGAGGCGGGCGCCGGCGCCCTTGAGGAAGAAGAACCGCGAGCCCGACACCTTCGCGCCGCGCTCCATGTCGATGGCGCCGAGCAGCTCGCCCAGCTCCAGGTGGTCGCGGGGCTCGAAGTCGAAGGCACGCCTCTCGCCGACCTCCTCGAGCACGACGTAGTCGTCCTCGCCGCCCTGCGGGGCGCCCTCCTCGACGATGTTGGGCACCGTCTGCAGGACCTCGTCGAGCTCGACCGCCAGCTTCTCGGCCTCGGCCTCCAGCGCCTTCACCTGCGCGGCGAGGTCCTTGGCGCGGCTCAGCAGCGCCGTCTTCTCCTCACCGGACGCCTTCGAGACCGACTTGCCCATGGTCTTCTGCTCGGCGCGCAGCGACTCGAACGAGGCCAGCGCGGAGCGGCGGCGCTCGTCGAGGTCGAGCAGCGTGTCGACGACAGAGTCGTCCTCACCGCGGGCACGCTGCGACGCCCGTAGCCGGTCGGGATCCTCACGAAGGGTACGCAGGTCAATCACACACATAGGCTACCGATGTACGGACCGCACCCGCGTGGATATATCGCCTATCGGAGCGCCTTCAGGTCGAGGACGTGCGAGAGGCCGCCGCTCTCCGGCCTCCAGCCGACCGGATTTGCGGTGATCAGACCTGGCCGGTCCTGATCCTGGACAGCCAGCCGGCGGCCTCGGCGAAGTCGGCGTCGGCCGTGCCCCGCTTGATCTGGGGGGACAGGCGGTCGGCGCGCGGATAGCTGCCGAGGAAGCGCACGTCGGCGCAGACCCGGTGCAGACCGGAGATCGCCTCGCCGACCCGGGCGTCGGCCACGTGGCCCTCGAAGTCGAAGTGGAAGAAGTAACGGCCGATGCCGTCGCCGGTGGGCCGCGACTCGATGCGGGTCAGGTTGACCCCGCGCACCGCGAACTCGGTCAGCATCTCCAGCAGAGCGCCCGGGTGGTCGTCGGAGAGGAAGACCACCAGCGAGGTCCGGTCGGCGCCGGTGGGCTCGGGCAGCGGGGCGGGCCTGGTCACGTGGACGAACCGGGTCACCGTGTCGGAGCGGTCGCCGATGCCCGAGGCCAGCTCGACCAGGCCGTAGTGCTCGCCGGCGATGCGCGCGGCGATGGCCGCGTCGTACGGCGAGCCGGGCAGGGCGACCTCCTGGGCCGCGCCCGCGGTCGACGGGGCGGCGACGGTCACCGCGTCGGGCAGCTCGCGGGCGACGAACCCGCGGCACTGGGTGAGGGCCGCCGGGTGGGAGAAGATCCGCTTGATGTTGCCGATCTCGGTGCCGGGACGGGCCAGCAGCGAGAACTCGACCGGCAGCAGCACCTCGGCGGTGATCAGCAGCGGCTCGCCCCAGGCCAGCTCGTCCAGGGTCGTGGCGATGCCGCCTTCGAGGGAGTTCTCCAGCGGGACGACGGCACCGTCGGCCTCGCCGCGACGGGCCGCGTCGAGCGCCGCGCTGACGTTCGCGCTCGGCAGGCGCTCGGCGTCCGGCGCCAGGATCCGCAGGGCTTCCTCGGCGAAGGTGCCCTCGGGGCCCAGGTAGGCGAGTTTCGGCATACCCCCAGGTTATCCGGTGGGTGTCCGGAAGTGTGCGGAGAACGACATACTCGACCTCCGGAAAAATGCCGAAAAGCAGGGGAGCACCCGGATCGGCAGGACGCCCTCCCGGCTGAGCCCCCTCGGCGCACTCGCCCCCGGCCGGTCCGCTCATCCGCTCGCCCGACCCCGGCCGGTCCGCTCACCCGGCCCCGGCCGGCCCCGTCCCCGCGTGGAAGGCCGCGCGCCGTCCCGGCAGCCAGACGCCCAGCAGCCACACCAACCCCAGCGCGCCGAGCCCGAACGCGTTCTGCACGATCTTGCCCGCCACCGGGCTGAGCACCGGGATCTCCGCCGCCCTGATCGCCACTCCCCACCACGGGATCGGCACCACGTAGTAGAGCCAGACCCCGGCCGCCACCCGCAGGCGCACCGGGTCCCGCCCGTCGCCGACGATGGCGCCGAGCACGACGACCACCCAGGCCAGGTGGTGGATCCAGGCCACCGGGGACAGCAGCACGGCCATCAGCCCGACCAGGGCGACGGCGGTCACCGTGTCACCGCCGAGCGTGGCCCTGCGGGCGTGGCGGAAGCCGTACCAGCCGACGGCCGCCACCAGGACGAGCCAGATCGCGCTCGTCAGCGCGTCGGGCAGGTAGAGCCGGATGAGCATGCCGCGCATCGACTGGTTGGTGGTCGCGGCGTTGGCGCCCAGCCGTTCGGGGTCGAGCAGCGCGCGGAACCAGAAGTCCCTGGCGTCGTCCGGGATCACCAGGAACGGCAGCAGCGTCAGCAGCGCCGCCGTGAAGACGGCCATGAAGAAGGTTCTGCGCTGCTCCTCGCGCGCCCCGGGACCGAAGCCGGCGATGAGGAGATAGATCAGGAAGACGCCGGGGGTGAGCTTGACCGCCGTGGCCAGGCCGATCAGCATGCCGCGAGGCCACACCGGCCGCCGGGCCGCGCAGTCGGCCAGGCAGAGCGCGACCAGCAGGATGTCCACCTGCCCGAAGCGCACCTGGTCCCTGATCGGCATCAGGTATGTGCACATGACCGTCAGGAACGCGAACGCCAGCGGCATCCACACCGGGCGCGGAATCGCCCATGCGGGCCCCGGACGGCCGGGGGCGGCCTCCGCGCCGCCGGAGACACCGGGCACCCCGGGACGGCCGATGCGGGCGAGCACGGCGCGGAAGCCGTACCCGACGGTGATCGCCAGCGTGACGAAGATCCCCGCCGTCCACACCCACTGGGCCACCGGCCACGACATCACCGCCAGCGGCGTGGCCAGCAGGGCCGCGATGGGCGGGTAGGTGAAGGGCAGCAGCTGCGGCGCGGGCGTGGCGAAGTCGTAGACCGGCCGGCCGGAGAGGATCATCTCGCCACCGGTACGGTAAACGTCCAGGTCGACCAGGCGCTGGTCGTCGACGTTGCCGAGCCAGTGGAGCACCAGGGGTCCGGCCGCCGCCATGATGAGCAGCAGCGCGAGCGGCCACGCCCACGCGGGCCGCCCGGTCGCCACGGTCGTCTCGCCAGTCGTCACGACCAGGCAGGCTACCGTGAGCGTCCGGGAACGCCATCAGTCACCGGCGAACACGACAGGGCACGACAGGGAGGGCCGGATGGGCTCAGTACGCGGGTGTCACCGGCCGTCCGGCCCGCTCACGGTGCTCTTCCTCCTGCTCGCCGCCGTCGCGCTGCCGCTGCTGTCCGCCGGTACGGCGGCCGCCTCCGTCAGGCCCGAGCCCGTGCGGGTGGTGGTCGTCGGGGCGCCGGGGCTGCTGTGGAGCGACCTCGACCCCGCCCGGACGCCGAACCTGTGGAAGCTCGTCGAGAGCGGCGGGGCGGCGTCCCTGTCCACCCGGGCCGCTCCGCCCAAGGGCCGGGGTTTCATCTGCCCGGTCGAGGGCTGGCTGACGTTCTCGGCCGGGCAGCGCGCGGGGGCCCCGGGGACGGGGTGCGCGCCGGTCCCGGCTCCGCAGGTCTCCGGCGCCGGGGCGAGCGTGCCGGGCTGGACGGAGATGCTGGCCTACAACCGCGACGAGACCGACTACGAGCCGGTGCTGGGTCAACTGGGCGGGCTGGTGACCGCGGCGGGCGGCGCGGTGGCCGCGGTCGGGCCGGGGGCCGTGCTGGGCGCCGCCGACGAGTCCGGAAAAGTCGGGAAATATGCGGAGACCGTTGACCAGCTCGGCGACCTGACGCCGTACCGGTTGGTCGTCGTCGAGGCCGGAGACCTCGCCCGGGCCTGGACGGCGACCGGTGCGGCCGCGGACGGCGGCCCTGCGGACCTGCCCGAGCAGGCCAGGCGCGAGGCCGTGGCGGCGATCGACCGGCAGGTGGGCGCGGTGGTCTCCCGGCTCCCCGCGGACACGACGCTCCTCGTCGCCGGGCTGTCCGACGCGGCCGCCACGGCCCACCTGCACGTCGCCCTCGCCTCGGGTCGGTCACCGAACAGCGAGCCGTACCCCCGCGGCCGTCTGTCGGCCGCCTCCACCCGCCAGGACGGCCTGGTCACCGTCACCGACCTGACCGCCACCGCGATCGCCCTGCTCGGCCTGGACCAGCCCACGACCGCCGTCGGCCGCGCCTGGACCGGCCAGGGCCCGAGCGGAGAGCCGGCCGCCTCGACCGTGGCGGACCTGGCCGGCGAGGACCTGGCCAGCCAGGTCCTGCGCGAGGTCCGCGGACCGTTCTTCAGCGTCTTCGTGGCCGTGGAGATCCTGTTCTACGTGCTGGCCGCCGCCGCGATCCGCCGGGGCTGGGGCGGCGCCCGCGCGCTGTCCGCCGCCCAGATGGTCGCCGTGGTCAGCGGCGCCGTCGCGGTTGCGACCTTCCTGGCCCAGCTCGTGCCCTGGTGGACCTTCCCCGCGCCGATGGCCGGGCTGATCGTGACCATCCTCGCCATCGCCTGCGCGGTCGCCGGGATCGCGCTCGGCGGTCCGTGGCGGCGGCACGTGCTCGGCCCGCTGACCGTGGTCGCCGGGATCACCTCGCTGGCCCTGCTGGCCGACGTGATGACCGGCTCCACCCTTCAGGTCAACGCCGTCACCGGCTACGAGCCCGTGACCGGCGGGCGGTTCTACGGGTTCGGCAACATCGCCTTCGCCGTCTACGCGGCCGGGACGATCCTGGCCCTGGCCGGAGTCGCCCAGTGGCTGATCGACCGCGGACGGCGCGGGCCCGCTCTGACGGTCTGCGCGCTGTACGGCGGGCTGGCGGTGTTCGCCGACGGGTGGCCCGCCTGGGGGGCGGACTTCGGCGGGGTCCCGGCGTTCCTGGCCGGGGTGGCCGTCTTCCTGATCCTGCTGTCCGGCCGCCGGGTCTCGCCGGTCAAGCT
The DNA here is from genome assembly GCF_016863195.1 of Paraplanobispora takensis. GTDB lineage: Bacteria > Actinomycetota > Actinomycetes > Streptosporangiales > Streptosporangiaceae > Planobispora > Planobispora takensis. The sequence continues at coordinate 20,875 of NZ_BOOK01000056.1, forward strand.
CGGCATGATCGGCCTGGCCGGCGCCGTGCTGATCGGCGCGATCGCGGTCGCCGACTGGCTGCGGCCCACCGAGCGCCGCACCCACCTGGGCACGTTCGTCCAGCAGGTGCTGGACGGCGAGGCCTGGACGGTGGTCGCCCGCAAGTTCGGCGCGATGATCGGGGTCACGGTCGGGAACTGGTCGCTGACCCTGCTGTCCCTGGTCGCGCTGGCCTTCCTGTTCCTGGTGCTGAACCGGCCCTCCCGGTGGGGCGCGCCCGCGCTGGGCCGGGCCTACGCCCTCGCGCCCACGCTGCGCGCCGGGTTGATCGGCGCCCTGACCTGCGCGCTCATCGGGTTCCTGATGAACGACTCGGGCATCGCCATCCCCGCGATGGCCCTCACCGTCGCGGTGCCGCTGACGCTGGCCGCCTGCGTGCGCGCCCTGCGGCTCTCGCCGCCCACCACACCAGAGCGGCCGTCAACGCCAGCAGGGACCACGGCACCACCTGCTGCCTGACGACGGTCTTCAGCCAGAGCAGGTCGTCGGGGCGCAGCGCCTCCCTGGCGGGCAGGTAGCCGAGCGACAGGATCGTCGTCCTGGCCACCACGAAGCCCTCCAGCGCGGGCCACGAGGCCGTCATGGCCAGGAGCGCGAAGGCCAGCCCGTCGTACCACGGCAGGGCGTACGGCGCGGCGAACAGCCAGGCGGTCACGATCACCGCCGCCACCGCCGGAGCCGAGAGCGGCACGCCCGTCCCGCCCGCCCCGGACCCCGGGATGCTTCCGCCGGGCGCGGGGACCGGCGCGATGACACCGGATCGCGGTCCCGGCGTGATCCCGGCACCGGAGGCGGCGCGCAGGAGCAGCCAGGCCAGGACGGCCAGCAGGCCCATGGTGCCGATCTGGATCCACAGGGTGTAGGCGCCCGGTCCGAACAGCGACTGCAGGCCGATCTTCACCAGCTGCCAGGGGGTGGCCAGGGAGACCTTCTTGCCGGCTTCGCCCACCTGGTCCAGCACGTGCGGTCCGGCGAGCCCGTAGGCGACCACCACCGCGGCGGTCGCCGTGCCCGCGACGACGGCGAGCCTGCGGGGTGAGCGTCGCAGCGCCCAGGCGGGCCCGAGGGCGACCAGCCCGGCGTTGAGCTTGACCGCGATCCCGGCCCCGAGCAGCAGCCCGGAGGCGGCCAGCAACGGCCACAGCCTGCCGGACCGCCTCCCCGCCCGGCCTCCGGCCACCATCCCGGTTGCCCCGTGCGGTGGCGCGCCGACCGCGTCCACCGCGCCCGCCGTCCCCGCCCCGCCCGTCAGCCGCCCGGCCCCCAGCGCGACCAGGGCGGCGATCATGCAGACGACGGCGAGGGTGTCGACGTGCATCCCGGCGGACAGGTGGTAGATCATCAGCGGGTTGACCGCCCACAGCAGCGCCGCCCGTCGCTGAAGATCGTCGTCCCCGCCGGTGAACCGGTGGATCAGCAGCGAGGTGCCGATGAAGGCGGCGGCGTTGAACAGCGCCATCACGAAGACGGTCAGCCTGACCGAGTCGCCGCCCGCCAGGCTCGCCAGTGCCTGCAGGACGGTGGCCACCGGGCCGTAGACGCTGGTCACCCCGGCCCACTCCTCGACCGAGCCGGTGACCGGGTCATCGGGCAGCTCGGCCGGGGTGACGGCGTAGGGGTCGTGGCCGAGGGCGGCCAGCCGGCCGTAGGCCGCGTAGTTCAGGTGGTCCGGCGAGCCGGAGGGCGGCAGGAAGGCGAGCAGCGCCACCGCGGCCGACCCGGCGGCCAGCAGCCACCGCGGGTCCGGCCGCCACCGCGACCGCAGCGCCGCGCCGAGCCCGGCCCCGCCCAGCAGGACCGCGAGGGCGGCCATGGCGATCACCAGGTGGCCGCTCGGGGCGGCGTCCAGGGAGTATGGCGGGTGCCAGGAGGGCCCGGCCGGCCCGGGCACCATGGCCGACGGCCCCAGCAGCCCGATCAGGATCGTCAGCAGGACCGACACGCCCATGGCCCAGCGCGCGAAGGCGCCGAGGGCGTCACGCGAGCCGGGCGCCGTGTTCTTCCCGGCCACCGCCGAATCCAGGGTCACCCGCAAATTCCAGCACACCCGGCGGCTCGCCCGTCCCGGTTGTCCACAGCCCCCGAGTTATCCACAGGCCCCGGGTAACCGGTGACGCGCAAGCCACCGGGCACTCCGGCCCCCGCCCGCTCGTCCCCCCGTCCACCGGGCCGCCCGCCGTACACCGGCGCCGGAAAGGTCTGCACGCCGGTGCCCCACAACGACACACCGGCGGAACAGCCATGCCCCCACCGGCTGCCAAGGCTCGGCGGTCAACGACGCCGGATGACCGAAAACGTCGGCCGATCAGCGGCGTACAGTGGCCGACGGCCTCGACCGATCAGCGGCGTACGGCGACCGGCCGGTCAGGGGCGCAGGGCTTTGCGCGCCAGGAGGGCGCGGCCGACGTCGCGGAACTGGCGGGCGCGATGGATCTGGGCCCGCCAGTCGGTGCCGGTGGCCCGGTGGGCCATCTCCACCTCGACCTCGCGGACCCGGAACCCCCGGCGGATCAGGTCGATGGTCAGACCCGTCTCCACCCCGAAGCCGCGTGCCAGGGGCAGGGCGGCGTCGAAGGCGGCCCTGGTCAGGCATCGCTGGCCGTTGAGCGGCTGGGCGGGAGTCCAGCCGGTGGCGCGCTCGATGCCCTGGCGGGCGAGGTTCACCACGAAGCCGTGGCCGCCCAGCTTCACGCGGGTGACGAAGACCGCGATGGTCATGTCCGCCTCACCCGACCGGACCGGCTCGATCAGGGGGGCGGCCGTGTGCGCGGTCTCCCCCAGATCGGCGTCCAGGAACAGAAGGTGACGCGGCTGCTCGTCCTCGGCGTCGAGCAGCCGCACGACCTCGGCGCCGCTCTCCATGGCCGCGGCCTTGCCCCGGTTGCGGCTGTGCCGTACGACACGGGCCCCGGTGGCCCTGGCCTTCTGGCCCGTCCGGTCGGACGAGCCGTCGTCCACGACCACGACGAGGTCCACACCGGACAGCGCCATCGCCGCCGTCACGGTGGCGCCGATCCGGTCCTCCTCGTCCTTGGCCGGGATGATCACCGCTGTTCCGGTCACGACTCCCGCTCCCGAACTCGCTCCACCGGGCGGCCGCGCCGCCCGTCCGTCCGGCTGATGCCGCCCAGGCGGCTCACGCCTTGGGTTCGGCCGTCAGCAGTTCCTCGGGCACCGTCTCGTGCACGGTGAACACCGAGTCGAGACCGGTCACCTGGAGGATCTTGCGGACGGCGGGCCGGGGCCCGGCCACCTCAAGGGCGCCGCCGCGCTCACGCAACCGCTTGAGCGCGGAGAGCAGCACGTTCATCCCCGTGGAGTCGCAGAACTCCACGCCGGACATGTCGATGACCACGAGGGTCGTGGCGCCCTCCTGGAGCAGCCGGGTGAACTCGGCTTGCAGGCGAGGCGCGGTATATAGGTCGATTTCTCCGACAATGGCCATGACGGTGCGCCCGCCATGAGATCGAGTTGAGACTTTTAGCTCCACAGCGGGCACACTAGCGGCGCGAAGGCCCGGGGTCACGTTCTCTCGGCCGCATGGTGTCTGCGAGGCATCGCCGGATCAGGGTCGTCTGTTCTTTGTCCCCCGTTCTCCCCTCATGAGAACCCTCAGTGCGCAAAGCTTGACACTGTGCGACGTCAGCTCGACAGAGAGGAAGGCGCCCAGTGGGGGACCGCACCGCCACGGAACCGGTCGCGCAGGACATCAGGACCGGAGACCGGGGTCTCCACGCTGGAGGCATTCGATGAACACCGATCTCGATCTTCCCGAGGATTCCCAGCGGCGACGGCTCCAGGAGCGCCTGGAGTCCGCCATCGCCCGTGCCAGGAGGGCCACGTCCTGGCGTGAGGCGGCCGCCCCGCTCCGTGGCCTGGTCAACCGGGAGGGCTTCGTTCCGATAAGGACCCGCCTGAGCCGCGAGGATCTCGACTTCCTCGAAGAGGCGCGCGAGGAACTGCTGGACTTCGCCGTTCTCGGGGTACGGCTCCTCGACCTCCACCAGCCCCGCGACGCGGGCGGCATCACCAGCGACACCGCGCACCCGATCCTGCGCTGCCGGAGCTGCATGTGGCGCTGGCCGTGCCCGACCTTCCGCGCCATGTCGGAGACCTTCGGCGAACCACGCGGGCACGACGAGTACGACGACACCCCCGTCCTCCGCCACCGTGTCGAGCCCGACGACGGCGGGACAGGAGGCCATGAGGCCGGCGCCGTCCGGATGACCGTCATGATCCCGGCCCAGTCGGAGGGTGAGACCGCGGCGCTCGCGCTCCCCACCGGACCGTCGGAGGGCTGACCTCCGGCTCTCCGGAGAACCGGCCATCGGCCCCTGCCCCTCCGGAGAACGGCCTGGAGAGCGGCCCGGGGAACGGCCTGGAGAACGGCCCCGGAGGCCGTCAGGACGACAGCGGCAGGCGGATCTCGAAGCGGCAGCCGGGGCCGGAGTTGACGACGCCGATGTCCCCCTCGTGGGCCTCCACGATGCCGCGGGCGATCGCCAGGCCGAGCCCCGCCCCGGCGCCGTCCCCGAGCGGGCTGCGGGCCGTCTCTCCGCGGAAGGCCACGTCGAACACGCGGGGCAGGTCGTCGGCCGGGATCCCGCCGCAGGCGTCGGCCACCGACAGGCAGGCGAGGCCGTCCTCGACCGTCGCGCTGACCGAGACCGTGCCGTCGGCGGGGGTGTGCCGGATGGCGTTGACCACCAGGTTGCTCAGGGCCCGGGAGAGCTCTCCGGCGTCCGCCTGGACGGGCACCGCCGGCTCGATCGCCCCCTCCAGCCGCACCCCCTTGGCGCGGGCCAGCGGCTCCACCCCGGCCAGGGCGTCGGCGACCAGGTCGCCGAGGCCGATCCTGGTGCGGGACAGGCGCAGCGACCCGGCGTGGATCCTGGACAGCTCGAACAGGTCGTCGACCATGCCCGACAGGCGGTCCACCTCCAGGCGGATCCGGGTGTGATAGCGGTCCACGGTCTCGCGGTCGGAGACCACGCCGTCCTCCAGCGCCTCGGCCATCGCGCGCATCCCGGCCAGCGGGGTGCGCAGGTCGTGGCTGACCCAGGAGACGAGCTCGCGGCGGGCGTCCTCCAGGGCGCGCTCGCGCTCGCGGCCCAGGCGGATCCGCCGGTAGGCCTCATCCAGGCTCGCGGCGATCGTGTCGAGCTCGGCGGGCAGGCCCTGCGGCGGGGTGAACTCCCCGGACGGGGGGACCTCCTGTACGGCGGCGACGAGCCTGCGGCTGGCGGCCACGATCCGCCGGGCCAGCACCGCCGCCACGCCCAGGCCGATCAGGCCGCTGACGGCGACCACGCTGAGCACGATGTTCCTGGGCGTGCCCTCGATGATCATTTTCAGGGTGATCGCCACCATGCCCGCCACCGTCACCACCACCGGGACGGCCGCGACCACCGCGAGCATGACCCCGATCGACCGCTTCCGCAGCAGGTGCATCGCGCCCAGCCCGGTCAGCGCGACCAGCAGGCCGATCCCGGCGGTGACCGCGACGATCTCCACGATGTCCGGGATCACGACAGGTCCAGCGGTTCGTAGCGGTAGCCGACGCCCCACACGGTGACGATGCGCCGGGGGGCGGTCGGGTCGGGCTCGATCTTCTCGCGGAGGCGGCGGACGTGCACGGTCACCGTGGAGGAGTCGCCGAAGGACCAGCCCCAGACCTGGTCGAGCAGGGCGGAGCGGCTGAAGGCCTGGCGGGGGTTGCGCATCATGTGGGCCAGCAGGTCGAACTCGCGCGCGGTCAGCATGATCAGCTCGTCGTCGAGCCGCACCTCGTGCGCGCCCACGTCGACCACCAGTTCGCCGTCCCGCAGCACGCCGGTGCCCGCCGGGACGGAGGCGCCGCGGGCCCGCCGCAGCACCGACTGCACCCGCAGGGCCAGCTCGCGCGGGCTGAACGGCTTGGTCACGTAGTCGTCGGCGCCGGTCTCCAGGCCGACGACCCGGTCGATCTCCTCACCGAGCGCGGTCAGCATGATCACCGGGACCGGCCAGCGTTCCCTGAGCTTCCTGCAGACCTGCAGGCCGTCCATCTTGGGAAGCATCAGGTCGAGCACGAGCAGGTCCGGCGGGTTGGACAGCGCGCGCCTGAGGGCCTCCGCGCCGTCTCCGACGCACTCGACGTCGTGCCCGTCGCGTTCGAGATAGCGGGCCACGACCTCGGCCACGGTCGGATCGTCGTCGACCACCAGAATCCGCGCGCTCATGCCCTCCACCGTAGGCGGGACACCGCCGATCGCCGAACCACGTCACCGGACCGTAAGACTCGATCGTTATGCGCCCGGACCGCTGCCGCAGGCGCGGCGGACGTACGGTGGACCCATGGGTCGTACTGTGATGGCAGTGCTGGGCGGCATCCTGGCGCTCTACGTGGTGTTCGGGATCGTTCTCCCCGCGCTGTTCGGGCTGATCAAGTTCATGTTCGTGCTGGCCCTGGTGGCGTTCGCGGTCGTTCTCGCGGTCACCGTCGCGGCCAAGTTCTCCCGGACCTCCAAGTGATCCGCGGGTGAGCCCCCGCTCACCCCGGACGAGCACGCCTGTGGATCCCGCCGCGGCGGGATCCACAGGACTCAGACCCGCTCTCTCCCCGCAGGCTCGGGAACGGGCATCCGGCCGCCGCCCACGGCGTTGAGAGCCGTGACCACGGCCCAGACCGTGGTCATCTCGCCCTCGTGCCTGACGCCCCATCTTTCGGCCAGATACTCGACGATGCCCAGGCCACGGCCTCCCAGCGCGGACAGCGAGGCTCTTCCCGCACGTGGTTCGGTGGTGGCTCCCCCGTCACTCACCGCTACTTCGACGTGCCCGTCGGTCCAGCGCCATGACACTTTGACCTGCCCGGACGGCAGGGGGTGCGCATGTCGCAGCGCGTTGCTCAGCAGCTCGCTCACCACCAGCACGGCGTCGTTGATCGCGGTCTCGTAGACACCCCATTCCTGCAGGTCGGAGCTGAGGCACTGGCGCGCGACGGCGACGCTTGACGGTGCGTAAGGCAACATCACGACGCTCGACGGACTCACCCCCCGTATCCCTGTTCCCCCTGAGGAACACACCCCAGATACGACCGAAATGCCCCGTTACATGGACGGAGAAACCGCACTCCGATCACCGCTTGTGCACATGGACAATAGATCAGCCCTCCCGTTACCGGCCCGTTACCGCACGAGCGTGTCGGAGCCGCTAAGAGCGCCCGGCGTGTCGGCCCTCCTCAGGGAAAGCCTCATACGGGTGCCCCCGCCGGCCCGGGGATAGGCCGACACGTCGCCTCCCTGGGCCAGGGCCAGGCTGCGCACGATGTAGAGGCCGAGGCCGACCCCGCCGAACCGTCGCCGGTCGCCGCTCTCCACCTGGACGAAGCGCTCGAAGATGCGGTCGCGGTCGGCCGGGGCGATGCCCACGCCCTCGTCGTCGACGGCGAGGACCACCCGTTCGCCGTCCGGCCACGCCGCGACCTTGATCAGGCCGCCGTCCGGGGAGTACTTGAAGGCGTTCTCCAGGAGCTGGCCCAGCACGATGTCGGTGGCGAGCGCGTCCCCGGAGACCATCGGCAGGTCGTCGGGGACGACCACCTCGACCCGGTGCACGTCCGACAGGACCGGCAGGCCCAGGGTGGCGGACCTGACCAGCTCGCCGAGGTCGAACGCCTCGATCTTGAGGGTGAGCTCCCCGGCCCCGGCGCGCGAGCCCAGCAGCAGGTGGTCCATGAGATCGCCCAGGGAACGCGCCCGCTCGGCGATGGTGTGGACCGCGGAGCGGCGCTCGGTGTCGCTCAGCCCGTCCCAGCGCGTGTCGAGCATGGCGGCGAAGCCGCGGACCACGGTGATCGGGGTGCGCAGCTCGTGGCTGGTGGTGGCCAGGAACAGGTCCTTGGCCTCCTCCAGCTCCTTGGCCCGGGTGATGTCGCGGAAGTCCACCACGGTCTCCCCGGTCTCCGGGATCTCCGCGCGGAGCACGTCGAGCCAGATGCCCGAGGGGAGCTGGTAGGTGAGCTTGTCCCCCGGCTCGGGCAGCGGGAACGGCGGCGGCTCGCCGATCATCTCGGCGACGTGGAAGCCGGTCAGCTCCGCCGCCGCCGGGTTCCACTGGATGACCCGGCCCAGGGTGTCGAGGACCGCGATGCCGTCGGCGCTGGCGTCGAACACCGCGCGCTCGTGGGCGCGCTGCCGTACGGCCTCCTGGTAGGCCATGGCGTTGCCGACGGCGATCCCGGCGTGCCCGGCCAGCAGCTCCAGGAGCTCGAGCTCGACGTGACCGGCCTTGCCGTTGGCGAACAGGGCGTAGAGCGCGCCGTACGGCCGCCCGCCCACGGCCGCCACGCCGAGCGCGATGGTGTGCAGGCCCGGCAGCCACGACCAGACCAGTTCGTCCAGCCGGGCCTGGTCGCCGGTCTCCAGCAGCACGGTACGGCCGGCCCGCAGGAGCTTGCCCACCAGGCTGGTGCGCAGGTCGGCGGTCGAGCCGCGCAGCTCGTCGGGGAGCCTGTGGCAGGCCACCAGGCGCAGCCGGTCTCCCTCGATGAGCACGAATCCGCCCGCGTCGGCGCCCGTCAGCTCGGTGAGGCTGGCCGCGATCCGGTCGAGCACCGTGGGCAGCTCCAGCTCGGCGTTGATGTCGGCGACCACGTCGGTCAGCCTGCGCACGAGCTGGGCCCGGCGTACGGCCTTGTCGCTGGCGCTCTCGTCGTCCTGGGTCAGGTGGTAGACGCTGACGTAGCCGAGCAGGGCGCCGGCCTCCGAGCAGAGCGCGCCGGTGTCCACGCGCACGTCGAACAGCCTGCCGTCACGCCGGAACCGCTTGGTCCGCAGCGAGACCTGGCCCCCGGTGCGGACACGTTCGAGGACGGCGTTGTGCTCGGCGGTGAGCTCCTCGGGGACTATCGGGAGGCGCCGGCCGAGAGCCTCCTCGGCGGACCAGCCGAACAGGCGCTCGGCGGCGGGGTTCCACGTCAGGATCGTCTGGTCCCGATCGAGGGCGACGACCGCGTTGGGGGAGCTGGCGACGATCTCGCGGCCGATGGCGTCGTCACTGATCGCAGTGCTGTCATCACGCACATCTCCATAGTGCCGTTTCAGACGGCCTGATCTTGGCACTTTCGCCCCGCATGTGCTGACGGTCCGGGAGGCGATCCGTCCGATACGCTGCGGTCACCACACACCTGGACGCGAAAGGGTGGGGCCATGTCATCCGGGCCGGCCGGCGACCTCGACGCACTGCTACGGGTGACTTCGCCCACCTATGTCGGCGACAGGCATCCCGACGTCGCGTTCAGCACCCATGACGGGCCGGTGGGCCGCCTGGTCCTCGCGGTGACCGCCCGGGGGGTGGTCTCGTGCAGCTACGAGGACGAGAACGTCGTCTTCGAGCGCGTCGCCCGCGACATCAGCACGTTCATCGGGGGCGACCCCCGGCGGATCGACCCGGTCCGCCGTGAGCTGGACGCCTACTTCTCGGGCCGCCTGCGCACCTTCACCACCCCCGTGGACCTCCAGCTCGCCACCCCGTTCGCCAGGACCGTGCTGCAGATGATGCCGGCGGTGCCGTACGGGACGGTGACCACCTACCAGCGGATCGCCGAGCGGATCGGCAGGCCCCGGGCGCTGCGCGCGGTCGGCAACGCGATCGGCGCCAACCCGGTGTGCGTGATCGTGCCCTGCCACCGGGTGGTGGAGAGCGAGAGCGTCCTCGGCGGCTACGCCGGCGGCACGACCGCCAAGGAACGGCTCTTCAGGATCGAGGGGATCCGTTAGCGGCGGGACAGCCTGCCCAGGGCGAGGGTGACCAGGCCGGAGACGAGGAAGGCGCCGATGGCCGCGCTCATCCAGGGCTGCGGGACGAACCCGATCGCCTCGCGGACACCGGTCCAGAAACCGCTCCACCAGCCCATCTCCTCGGCGGTCGGCAGCGCGGCGAGCATCCACCAGGCCGCGAAGCCGAGCACCCACGGGAGCACCATGAGCCAGCGGGAGGGCGCGTTCTCCGAGGTGTCCCAGTTCGCGCCGCGGCCGAGCAGGAAGTAGTCCACCGCCAGCACACCGAACATCGGCACGAACACGGCGCCGATGATCCCGAGGAAGGCGATGTAGTCCTCGGCCTCGACGAAGATCGCCAGCAGGGTGACCACCACGCCGGTGCCGACGGAGATGATCCGCCGGTCCAGCCGGGGCAGCAGGTTCTGCAGCGACATCGCGGTGGAGTAGACGTTGACGAACGACTGGTCGGTCTCGCGCAGCACCAGGATGCCGAAGAACAGCCAGCCGAGCGGGGCCGCCACGAACGGGTCCCACACCTTGTCCGGGTCGTTGCCGACGAGCGCGAGCGCGGCGACGCCCAGGGTCAGGCAGGCCACCTGGGCGATCGTGTAACCGCCGACCACTCCGGCGAAGGCGGCCCGGCCCGAACGGGAGAACCGGGCGAAGTCCGCCGCCACCGGCACCCACGAGACCGACAGCGCGATCACGTAGTCGACGGAGGGGGCGAACGCCTCCCAGGTGCCCGCGCCGAGTGACGGCCCGCGGCTGAACAGCGCGACGGCGAACCAGATCATCGAGATGATCACGCCCGCCGTGACGTAGCGGCGCAGCAGGCGCACCGCGCCCAGCGGGCGGATGGTCAGCGCGACGGTGATCGCTCCGCCGAGGACCACCCAGACGGCGTAGGGCACCTCGATCCCGAAGGAGCCGGCGATGGCCTGGGCGCCCTGGGCGATGACCCACAGCTCGAACGCCCCCCAGCCGAGCATCTGGATGATGTTGAGCACGGTCGGGACGTATGACAGCCTCGCCCCGAACAACCCGCGCAGCAGCACCATCGCCGGGGCGCCGGTCTGCTGGCCGGGGATCGCCGCCAGAGCGACCATCGCGGTGCCGATGAGGCTGCCGACGACGGCGGCGGCGATCGCGGCCAGGAAACTCAGGGGCCGGTCCTGCAGCGGGTTGATCAGCGCGATCGCGCCGGAGAACCCGAGCAGGCTGACGCCGAGGTTGGCCCAGAGGGCGCCCTGGTCGAGCACGCCGAGCGTCTTCGGCGGCGCCTCGTCGAGGGTGAGGGGGGCTTCGGCATGTTTGGACACAATGACGTCGGACGTCATCACCGCTCCCTACGCCGGCATTACCCGGACAGGTTCATGCGGTCGGCGGTGCGTGGGAGGACCCTGCAGGCCCTCCGCGGTTCCGCCCTCTCAGCCCGGCAACGCCCGAGCTCCCGCGGTAGACATTTCGCTCCGGATTATGCCATCGCGGCTCTTCGTGGCAAGCGCCCGCCCGGGCCGTGAGCCTCTGCGCGGGAGAACCCGCCCAGAACCCGTTCTCAGGCGACGAACGGCTCGTGCCCGCTCTCGCTCACCATGGGGCGGCCGGCGAAGGCCCAGGACTGCATGCCGCCGCCGACGTTGATCGCATCGCGCCCGACGGCGTTGAGCCAGGCGGCGGCGTGCGCGGAACGGCCCCCGACCCGGCAGATCACGTAGACGGCCGCGTCCTTGGGCAGCTCCTCGACCCTGGCCTGCAACTCGCCGAGCGGGATGTGGAGGGCCTCGGGCGCGTGCCCGGCGTGCCACTCGTCGTCCTCCCGGACGTCCAGCAGGAACGCGTCGTCCGGCACGGCGTGCACATCGACCTCAGGAATGTTCATGGCCCTCATTGTTCCAATCCCGTCACCAGATCGGACGCAAAACCGCACGTCCACCTGCGATTCCATTCACGTTGACCTGCAAATCCCGATGAATGCGGCCCAAGCGTCCGGCCGTCTCAGGGCACGTCCCAGAAGGCCAGCTCGTGGGCCATCCCTCTGGTGAACAGCTCCCCGGCCCGGCCGGGGTCGAGGTCCACCTCGTCGATCATCACCGCGATGCGCTCGGTCAGCGCCGCGAAGCCGGGATGGGCGTAGGTGTCCACCCAGGCGCGATAGCGCGGCTCGGCCGGCGGGTTCTCGGCGAGGGTGCGGCCGAGGGTGGAGTAGCCCCACATGCACGGGTAGAGCGCGGCCAGCCCCTCCGCGTAGTCCGCCGCCGACTCCAGCAGGAACGAGGTGTAGGCCGCGCACGCCGGGCCCTTGCGCGCCCCGCCCAGGTCGGCGCCGAACTCCGCCGACAGGGAGCGGTGCAGGTCCAGCTCCTCGTGGAAGGTGGAGTGGGCCAGGTCCACCAGGTCCCCGAGATGTCCGTCGGGCGCCTGCCACGCCAGCCGGGAGAACACCCGCACGTAGTCGAGGAGGAAGAGGTAGTCCTGCTCCAGCCACGACCGGAACACCGGCTCGGCCAGGTCGCCCTTGGCGATGCCCACCACGGTCGGGTGGGCGAGCTGCGCCTCGATCAGGGGGCGGCCGACGGCATGGAGTTCCCGAGAAATGCTCATAGGTCAGGGATTGTGGCAGAACCCACCAGCCGGGGGATCATGGCGGACTCCGTTCCGTGCGCCGTACGGCGGGCGGCCGGCCGAGCTCCCGACCGCACCGTACGGCGGGCGGCCGGGCTCCGGCCAGGCGGCCCGGCGGTCAGGCAGCCAGACGGCCGGGCAGTCAGACGGCCGGGCAGTCAGACGGTCAGGCGGTCAGACGGTCAGGCGGTCAGGCGGTCAGGCGGTCAGGGCCGCGGCGCCGAAGGAGACGCTGAAGCGCCTGCACCAGATGGTGACGCTCTTCAGCGCGTCCAGGTCGGCGTCGGCGGGGACGGCGTAGTTGGCGTCGCCCTTGTTGCCCTTGAGCTCGCCCAGCTCCAGGTGCTCGCCGTCGTCGAGATTGAACCACCCGGCCTGGCCCTTCTTGACGGGCTGGTCGCTCAGCCACACCCGCAGGTCGGGTCCGTCGGAGGTGTCCAGGTCCTCGATCCTGAGCACCCGGCTGCCGTCGGCCAGCTCCAGGAGCTTGGCCGTGCCCGAGGTGTCGTGCTCGTGGGAGACGAACTTGCCGGTGGCCAGCACCTTGGTCTCGTCCGCCCGCCCCTCGGAGCCCTGCGCGCCCTTCCCCGCCGTGCCGGGCGCCTGCGTGCTCCCGGCGGCCACGGGCGGGGCCTCGTTCACCTCGACCGTGGTGAACAGCCGCCACGGCTGGAACAGATAGAGGGCGACGGCGACGGCCACGGCGCCGACTCCCAGGACCACCCAGGCAAGAGGGTGGCGGAGCATTGTCTTGATCTTCATGATGTCCTCCCGGCCTCGGATCGACGCTATCCCGCAGGGTGGCACCCGCCGCTTACGTAGTGCTTACGAACGAAGATCACGGCATAGGGTCGGAGGCATGACGACCATCGTTGAGGAAGTGCTCCTCCTGGCCTACAGCGAGGACGAGGGAAAGCAGCTGGTCGGTTCGCTGCAGCTCGACGCCGCCCTCGGGGGCGCACTCTTGGCCGAGCTCGCCATCAACGACCGGATCGACCTTTCGGGCAAGAAGGTCACGGTCAAGGACACGACCCCGCTCGGAGACCCCGAGCTCGACGCGACGCTCGCCCGGATCGCCGAGGACAAGGAACGCAAGCCCGACCGCTGGGTCTACAAGCTCTACTCCAACAAGCTCCGCAAGCGCCTGCTCACCGGGCTGGCCGAGCGCGGCGTGCTGGGCGAGGAGCACCGCAAGATCCTGGGGATCTTCCCCAGCTCGCGCTATCCGGAGCGCGACCCGCGCATCGAGCAGGCCGTGCGCGAGCGGGTGCAGAACGTGCTGAACGGCGCCGAGCCCGACGAGCGGGTGGCCGTGCTGATCGCCATCCTGCACGCGGCCAAGATCGACCGTAAGGCGTTCCCCGAGGCGGGCAAGGAGCGCATCAAGGAGATCGCCGAGGGCGACTGGGTCGGCGACGCGGTGGCCAAGACCATCGCCTCGATCAACGCGGCCATCATCGCCGGCGGGGCGGCCGCCGCGGGAGCGGCCAGCTGACCTCCGGGCCGGGACGGCCGGCCGCGCCTCTTCGGGAGCGGCCGGACCGCTCGGGGACAGCCGGCCTCTGCGAAAGCGGCCGGCCTCTCCCTAATCGGGGCGCCCCTACTTGGCCAGGACGTCCTTCGGGACCTGCTTGTCCTGGGCCAGGGCCTCGAACATGCGCAGGGCCTTGTCCCGGTCCCACCGGACGACGTTCTCACCGTTGATGTCCTCGAAGCCGCTGAACGGGACGATCGTGGTCACCGGGTTGTCGCCCATGGCCAGGCCGAGCGAGAGCAGGTCGAAGACGCCGGTCTCCTGCCCGACGGCCACCGAGTCGGCGGCGCTGAACGCCAGCGGGACGGACGTGAACGGATTGATCAGGACCCCGGGGCTGGCGGCCTTCTTCACCACGGCGGAGAAGAACTGCCGCTGGCGCTGGGTCCGCTCGAAGTCGGGGATGCCCGTCGCCCCGGTCTGGCGGGTGCGGACGTAGCCCAGGGCCGTGGCGCCGTCGAGGGTCTGCACGCCCTTCTTCAGCTTGATCCCGGCCTTGGGGTCGTTGATGTTCTGCTTGACGTCGATCTCGACGCCGCCGATGGCGTCGACGATGCCCACGAAGCCGGCGAAGCCGATCTCCATGTAGTTGTCGATGCGCAGCCCGGTGACCTTCTCCACGGTCTTGGCCAGCAGCGCGGGGCCGCCGTCCTGGAAGGAGTAGGCGGCGTTGAGCTTGGCGCTGCCGTGGCCCTCGATGGGCACGTAGGAGTCGCGCGGCAGGCTGACCAGCGTCGGACGGCCGTCGTTGTCGGGAATGTGCAGGAGCATCATCGTGTCGGTGCGGCGGCCCACGGAACTGCCGGTGGCGAGCTTCCTGCGCTGGGCCTTGGTGAGCCCCTCGCGGCTGTCGGAGCCGACCAGCAGCCAGGTCGTGCCCGGGGTGTCGGCGGGACGGCCCTCGTAGTCGGTGAGGGCGTCGATCCGCTTCATCCGCCCGTCGATGGTGAAATATCCGGCTACGGCGAGCACGAGCAGCAGCACGAGCAGGCCGATGAGGATCCGCGCGATCAGCCGGCCGGTCCGCCGGGGACCCCTGGGGCTCTTGGAGCGCGAAGACACGTTCGGCACGGCACCGCCCTTCCCGCCTGAGGACCCGCCGGCGGATCCGGCGAGCGGCGATCCCGGCGGACCGGCCTGCGGCCCGTCGGACGGCCCCTTCAGGGGCCGGACGGGGCTCGTGCCCGACCGGGCCTTGCCGTACACCTGCGAGACCGCCCTGGGCACGGTGTCGTCGCGTACGGCCCCGCCGGAGGAGGAGGCCTGGAGCGGGACCCCCGCCTGCGGTCCTGCGGCCGCGGAACCGCGCCGCCCGGGGGCGCCGCCCTGCCCCGGAGCCTGCCCGGGAACGGGATGGGCGGGCTGCCCGGCCGCCCGGGGCGGCACGGATGCGGGCGACCGGAGCGCACGCGTGCGGTCGTCGTCTTCCTGCCAGTCACCCACGTCGCATCTCCGCCACTTCTCGGGGCCACACACCAACTGACGGTGAAATCGTCACCATCGACGCTACTTCGTGGCTCGCACCCGCGTAGATGCGTCCTCAAGGTTTTCCCAGTGTAAAAGTACTCAGAGGGGTATTCGATCGCCGATGAAAGGTCACCGGCCGATCCGGAAACATCGGCCGCCACCTCGGTCGTTACCGTAGAGGACGACCACCGCTCGAAAGGAAGACCGTGTCCAGTTCGGACCCGTGGAGTACCTGCCCGTGCGACCGCACGGGACCCACTGACCTGACCGGGGGAAACACCCGGTGAACACCGCCTTCGGCCTGCTGGCCGTACTGCTCCTCACCCTCGCCACCGGCTACTTCGTCGCCCAGGAGTTCGCCTTCGTGGCCGCCGACCGCGGCGTGCTGCGCGAGCAGGCCGACGCCGGTGACGACGCCGCGCAACGGGCGCTGAAGGTGACGGGGCGACTGTCCTTCATGCTCTCGGGCGCGCAGCTCGGCATCACCGTCACGGCCCTGCTGGTCGGCTTCATCGCCGAGCCGGCCATCGCCTCGGTGGTCCGTCCCTGGCTGGAGGCCGCGGGGGTGCCCTCGGCCGCGGTGCCGGGCATCGCGGTCGCCCTGGCCGTCGCGATCGCGACCATCGTCCAGATGGTCATCGGCGAGCTGGCCCCCAAGAACCTCGGCATCGCCCGGCCGGAGCCGGTGGCCAAGTTCCTGTCCCGCTCGACCCTGGTCTACCTCAAGATCGCCGGTCCGGTCATCCGGCTGTTCGACTCCGCCGCCACCGGGCTGCTGCGGAAGGTCGGCGTGGAACCGGTCGAGGAGGTCGAGCACGGGGCGAGCCCCGAGGAGCTGTCCAGGATCATCGCCGAGTCCGGCGCGGCGGGCGACCTTCCCCCGCGCCTGTCCGAGCTGCTGGAGCGCGCGCTGGAGTTCGGCGACCGCACGGCCGAGGACGTCATGGTGCCGCGCCCCCGCGTGGTGCTGCTGCGCGACGACCGCCCGATCTCCGATCTGCTGGAGGCCATGCGCGAGCACGGCCACTCCCGCTATCCGGTGCTCTGCAACGAGAACGGCGAGGACGTGGTCGGCGTCACCGGAGTGCGCGAGCTGCTCCGCTCCGGCCTGGCCGACGGGCCGCTGGAGAAGATCACCCGCCCGGCCCTGCTGGTCCCCGACTCGCTGCCCCTGCCGGCCGTCCTGGAGCGCATGCGCGCCGCCCGCGACGACCTGGCCTGCGTCATCGACGAGTACGGCGGGCTGGCCGGAGTGCTCACCGTCGAGGACCTCGCCGAGGAGCTCGTCGGCGAGCTGATGGACGAGAACGACCCCGAGCCCGCGGGCGTCGTGGCCAACGACGACGGCACCTGGGACGTCCCCGGCACACTGCGCGTCGACGAGGTCGAGCGGGCGACCGGCCTCTCGCTCCCCGAGAGCGACGACTACGACACCGTCGCCGGCCTCGTCCTGGCCGCCCTGGGCCGGATGGCCGAGCCCGAGGACACGGTGACCGTCACGCTCACGCTGGAGAGCGACCCGCTGGAGAAGGACGACCCGGACGAGGCCGACGCGGTCCTGACCGTGCTGTCGGTCCACCGCAGGGTCCCCGAGTGGGTGCGGATCGCCCCCGTCACCGAGGGCGCGTCCCCGGCGCTGTCCCAGCCCCGGCCGCAGTCGCAGGATCCGCGACAGGAGCACGCGATGTCCGGCCACGGCCACGGGGCCCGGGCTGAAGGGGGGAGCCAGTGAGCACCGGAGCCGCCCTGCTGCTCGGCGTGGTCCTGCTGGCGGGCAACGCCTTCTTCGTCGCCGCCGAGTTCGCGGTCATCTCGGCCCGCAGGCACCGCCTGGAGGAGCTCGCGGCCAGGGGCGGCCGGCTCACCCGGATCGCCGCCCGCGCCGCCGTACGCGGCGGCAGGGAGCTGTCGCTGATGCTGGCCGGAGCCCAGCTCGGCATCACCCTGTGCTCGCTCGGCCTGGGCATGGTGACCGAACCGGCGATCGAACACCTCCTGGAGCCGGTCTTCGGCGCGGTCGGCGTGCCCGAGTCGCTCCGGGTGCCGATCTCACTGATGATCGCGCTGGCCCTGGTCACCTTCCTGCACATGGTGGTCGGCGAGATGGCGCCCAAGTCGTGGGCGCTGACCCACCCGGAGACCGCGGCGATGGGCGTCTCCCTGCCGTTCCGCGGTTTCACCTGGGTCGTCAGGCCGGTGCTGGCCGCGCTCAACCGGCTGACCAACGGGATGCTGAGGCTGTTCGGCGTGCACGCCAGGGACGAGCTTGCCACCACCAGGACACCGGTCCAGCTCGCCATGCTCGTCGGAGAGTCGGGCCGGATGGGCCTGCTCGACCGGGAGGAGCACGACCTGCTGACCAGGGCCCTGCGGGTCCACCAGCAGTCCGCGGAGCGGCTGATGCTGCCCATCGAGCGGGCCGCCGCCGTACCGGCCGACGCCGCCGGCTCCGAGGCGCGCAGGATCGCCGCCGAGAGCGGTCACCTGCGCCTGCTGGTCAACTCGGGCGGGGAGCGGGACGTCGTGGGCGTGCTGCACGTCAGGGACGCCCTGGTGCGGCCCGAGGCGAGCCCCGGGGAGCTGGCCCGGCCGGTGCCCCGCCTGCCGCGGTCCACGACCATCCCGGACGCGGTGGCCGCCCTGCAGGACGCCCACGCGCATGTGGGCCTCATCACCGACGCGGGAGAGGTCATCGGGATGGTGAGCCTCACCGACCTGCTGGGCGAGCTCCTGGACGTCAGGGCTCCGGCCGCCCGCTGAGACCGGGGGCCGGAGACGGAGACCGGGGCTGAGGAGCAGAGGGGCCGGGAGGCCGGGAGGCCGGAGAAGCCCCCGGCCCCCGGTCTCCCGCCGCCGCCTCGCATGCGCGGCCTGGGGTTTCTCTGTGAGCGTAACGAGAATCACATACCGGCACTCCCTGCAAGTCGCCCGAAAGTGACAAGCAAGTGGAGAGGGGTACAACGGAGGGCGGGCGCACGCCGTCCGCCACGAACCCCCCAACGGCCCTCGCGGGGCCTTGCATGACGGAGCACGACCATCTTGATCACGACCGCCCGAACCCCTCCGAGGACGGCCTCACGAGGCGTGCCCGCAGGAGCCGGAGAACGAGAAGGCCCCGGTGGAGGCGGACTTTCGTCCGCGACCATCCGGGGCCGACATCGAGTGGGCGAGGAGGGATTTGAACCCTCACGTCCTTTCGGACACACGGACCTGAACCGTGCGCGTCTGCCGTTCCGCCACCCGCCCTTGTTGGGTGCGGTCGAAACATTAGCACGGATCAGCCGGTACCTACGAACCCGGATACGATCCTTCTAGGTGCGGAGCGGAGGAGCCGGGTGCGAGAGAACGGAAAACGTGCCAACCGACGCCCCAGCGGCCGCGACCATAAGTACGGAGGAAGGGAGGTAGCCGGTGGGAGTCCTTCAGCGCTTCGAGCGCAGGCTCGAAGGCTTGGTTGAGGGCGCCTTTGCGCGGGCGTTCAAGTCCGACCTTCAGCCGGTCGAGGTCGCCAGCGCGGTTCAGCGGGAGATGGACGAGCGGGCTGCGATCGTCGCTCAGGGACGGACACTCGTCCCGAACGACTTCGTGGTCGAGCTGTCCACGACCGACAGCGAGCGGCTGGAGGTGTACGCCGACAGCATCGGCCACGAGCTGGCCAACCTCGCGAGGGAGTACGCCAAGGAACAGGGCTACTCGTTCGTGGGACCGGTGCGGGTGAGGTTCGAGACCGCCGACGATCTGGCGGTCGGTCTGTTCCGCATCCGTTCCGGAGTGATCCGCGGTGCGACGGTCGAGCAGGACGAGATCCGCCAGCCGGTGAGCGACGTGCCCCAGGGCCGGCCGCAAGCCTTCAACGGGCGCCCCCGCCTGCTGGTCTCCACCCAGGACGACCCGCAGGGACAGCGCTCCTACGATCTGACCACCCCGGTTACCCTGCTCGGCAGGGGCACCGACTGTGATCTACGGCTGGTCGACCCGGGCGTGTCCCGGCACCACGCCGAGCTGCGCGTGGAGGGTCCCCAGGTGGTCCTGGTCGACCTCGGATCCACGAACGGCACCTTCGTCAACGGCCAGCCGGTTCGCCGGGTCGAGCTCCAGAACGGCACTCGCGTGACTCTGGGACGCACGACTCTGGTTTTCCGGCGCGATTAAAGGTAAACAGACGGTCCATGTCCGAGCTCACGCTGCTGCTGATCCGGCTCGCCTTCCTCGCGGTGCTGTGGTTCTTCGTGATTGCCGCGGTCGGCGTGATCCGGACAGACTTGTTCGGGTCCCGTACGGCCGCCGCGGCTCCCGCCCGCAAGGCTCCCAAGCCGGTCAAACCACCGGCCAAACCCAAGAAGGGGGAGCCCCGGCAGATGGTCGTCACCGGTGGTCCCCTGCAGGGCACCACCATCACGCTCTCGGAGACGCCGATCACCATCGGCCGGGCGAACGACGCCACGCTGGTGGTCACCGACGACTACGCATCCAGCCGGCACGCCCGGCTCTTCCCCCAGGACGGTCAGTGGATCGTGGAAGATCTCGGCTCCACCAACGGCACGTATCTCGACCGCTCCAAAGTCACCCGTCCGACCCCGGTGCCGCTCGGTGTTCCGATCCGCATCGGTAAGACCGTCATCGAATTGCGCAAATGACCATCGCACTCCGTTACGCCGCCCGCTCTGACGTCGGCCTCCTCCGCGAAGGCAACGAGGACTCCGCGTACGCCAGCGGACGCCTGCTCGCCGTCGCGGACGGCATGGGCGGGCACGCACACGGCGAGGTGGCCAGCTCGGTCGCCATCGCCGCCATGTCGTCCCTCGACGAGGACGCGTTCGGGGGTGACCTGCTCAGCGCCATCGAGGCCGCGGTCCGTGACGCGAACCGGCGGCTCCACGAGATGGTGGGGCGGGACCCCAGCCTCAAGGGCATGGGCACCACGCTGACGGCCATGCTGTGGTCCGGCACGCGGGTCGCCCTGGTCCACGTCGGAGACTCCCGCGCCTACCTGCTGCGCTCCGGTGAGCTCTACCAGATCACGCACGACCACACCCTCGTGCAGTCCCTGGTGGACGACGGCCGGATCACCCAGGAGGAGGCCGCCACCCACCCGCAGCGGTCGATCCTGCTGCGCGCCCTGGACGGCAGCGGCGAGGTCGACCCCGACCTCTCGCTGCGCGAGGCCCAGCTCGGAGACCGCTATCTGCTGTGCTCCGACGGCCTGTCCGGCGTCGTCAGCGCGGAGACCCTGCACCACACCCTGTCCACGATCGACGATCCCGAGACGGTCGTCCGCACGCTCGTCGACCTGGCCAACCGCGGCGGCGGTCCGGACAACATCACCTGTGTGATCGCCGACGTCCTGGAGGTCGACGAGGGATTCCCGCCGGCCACCGAGGCGGCCGTGGTGGGCGCCGCGGGCTCCACGCTCGCCCGCACCTCGCAGGGCTCGCAGGACACCTCGCCCGGCCTGGTCAACCCGGCCACCATGCCGCAGCCCGTCATCACCGACGACGACCTCGACGAGCAGGAGGCCAGGGCCGTGGCGGCCCGGCCGGCCGGACGCCGACGGCGGCTGTGGCCGCTGCTGGTCTCCATCGGGGGCGTCATCCTCCTCGGCGGCGGCCTAGGCTGGTACTTCGGGAACCAGTGGCTCGACGACCAGTATTTCGTGGGATTGCGAGGTGAGGAGATCGTGGTCAACCGCGGTGTGAACACCACTCTCGGCCCGTTCGAGCTCTTCGACACCGTCCGCACCTCCACCGTGCCGGTCGCGACGCTCGGCACGCTGGAGCAGTCCCAGGTCCGCAACGGCATCCCGGTCGCCGACGAGGCCGCGGGCGTCAAGAAGATCGAGGAACTGCGGGCCTCCTCCCAGCAGAGCTCCGGCGACGCGGCCTCCGCCACGCCGTCGCCGACCGCCAGTCCCAAGCCCAGCTCGAAACCCGGCGGCACCGCGACCCCGAGGCCCACGAACTCATGAGTGTCCCCACCGTCAGCGCTCCAGGAGCCGAAGCCGTCCCCCTGCCGGCCAAGCGGCGGGTGGCGCAACTGGTGATGCTCGCCTCCGCGGTCCTGATCGTGATGGCCGCCTACGCCGCCGTGGGGATGGGCATCGACCAGAAGATCCCCTCCGGCATGCTGACCTACGGCCTCGGCCTGGGCGGGTTCATGCTGGCCGCCTACCTGGTGCTGGCCCGCTTCGCCCCCTGGGCCGACCCGCTGATCCTGCCCCTGGTGACGCTGATCAACGGCCTCGGCCTGGTCATGATCTACCGCCTGGAGGTGGGCGCGGGCGGCAAGGGCGGCGCCTCGGCCACCAGCCAGCTGCTGTGGACCGCCGTCGGCGTGGTCGTCTTCAGCGTGACGCTGATCGTGCTGCGCGACCACCGCGCGCTGCAGCGCCTGACCTACACCGCCGGGGCCGCCGGTCTGCTGCTGCTGGTCTCGCCGCTGCTGCCGGTCCTCGGTCAGGAGATCAACGGCGCCCGCATCTGGATCGGCCTGGCCGGCTTCACCCTCCAGCCGGCCGAGCTGGCCAAGCTCGCCCTGGTGATCTTCTTCGCGGGCTACCTGGTCGCCAAACGCGACGTGCTGGCGCTGGCCGGCCGGCGGCTGCTCTTCATCGACCTGCCCCGCGCCCGCGACCTCGGCCCGATCCTCATCACCTGGGGGCTCAGCCTCGGCGTGCTGATCCTGCAGAAGGACCTCGGCTCCTCCCTGCTGATCTTCGGCACGTTCATCGCGATGCTCTACATCGCCACCCAGCGCACCTCCTGGGTGCTGATCGGCATCCTGCTGTTCGTCGGCGGCGCGATCCTGGCCGGGCTGGCCTTCGACCACGTCCAGGCCCGTTTCGAGGTCTACCTCAACCCCGAGGACGACGCGCTCTACCGGCGTGAGCTGGGCGGCAGCTTCCAGCTCATGGAAGGCCTGTTCGGCATGAGCCAGGGCGGCATCCTGGGCACCGGCCTCGGTCAGGGCCACCCCGGCCTGATCCCGCTGGCCTTCTCCGACTTCATCTTCGCCGCCATCGGCGAGGAGCTGGGCCTGACCGGCCTGATGGCCCTGCTGATGGTCTACGGGCTGCTGGTCGAGCGCGGGCTGCGCACCTCGATCGCCGCCCGTGACCCGTTCTCCAAGCTCCTGGCGGGCGGCCTGTCCTTCCTGCTGGCCTGGCAGGTCTTCATCATCGTCGGCGGCGTCACCAACCTGATCCCGCTGACCGGTCTGGTCACGCCGTTCATGTCCCAGGGCGGCTCCGCGCTGCTGGCTAACTGGATCCTTATCGCGCTGTTGGTACGCATGTCTGATGCGGCCAGGAAGCCGCCGCCCCAGGCAATCCAGGACGAAGGACTCACCCAGGTGTTCCAGCGATGAACAGTCCCCTCAAACGCACCGCCCTGGCCTGCATCCTCATGTTCGGCCTGCTCATGATCAACATCAACTACCTGCAGGCCGTACGGGCCGAGGACCTGAAGCAGGACTCCCGCGACCGCCGCAACTTCTTCGCCCGCTACGAGGTCGAGCGCGGCCTGATCACCGCGGGCAACAAGGTGATCGCCCGCTCCGAGGACACCGGGGACCCGGAGACCCGGTTCAAGCGCATCTACCCCGAGGGCAAGGTCTACGCGCCCGTCACCGGGTTCTTCGCGCCGGAGAACACCAGCGACATCGAGCGGGCCGAGAACGACCTGCTCGACGGCTCCAGCCCCTCCCTGGTCATCCGGCGCGGCATCGACCTGTTCACCGGCAAGCAGACCAAGGGCGCCAACGTCCAGCTGACGATCAACCCCAAGGCCCAGGAGGCCGCCTACAAGGCGCTGGGGGCCAGCGGCAAGAAGGGCGCGCTGGTCGCGATCGAGCCGAAGACCGGGGCCATCCTGGCGATGGTGTCCATCCCGACCTACGACCCCAACCTGCTCGCCCCGGCCGACAAGGCCGCGGTCAACGAGGCCTACAAGAAGCTGGACGCCGACGAGGACAAGCCGCTGGTCAACCGGGCGATCGCGCGCACCTACCCGCCGGGCTCGACCTTCAAGGTCGTCACCATGGCCGCCTACCTGGAGAGCGACGACTCCCTGGGCCCGCAGAGCCAGGTGGACGCCCCGCAGCGGCTCGACCTGCCCAACACCACCGCCGACCTGCCCAACTACGGCGGCGCGGCGTGCGGCGCCGGACGGGTGACGCTCTCCTTCGCGCTGGAGAAGTCCTGCAACACGCCGTTCGGCAAGATCGGCATGGAGCTGGGCTACGACGCGATGAAGGAGCAGGCCGCCAAGTTCGGCATCGGGGAGAACCTGGACCCGCTGGAGATCCCGATGGCGGTCTCCCCCAGCAGCATCGGGCCCGAGGAGGACCAGGCCGCGCTCGCCCAGGCCTCGATCGGCCAGCGCAGCAACCAGATGTCGCCGCTCCAGATGGCCATGGTCGCCGCCGGCATCGCCAACAACGGCGTCGTCATGAAGCCGTACCTCGTCAACAAGGTCACCGACGCCGAGGGCGGGGAGATCAAGACGGCCGACCCCGAGGAGCTCGACACCGCGATGAGCGAGGAGAACGCGGCCAAGCTCAAGGAGATGATGGTCAACGTCGTCAACCTCGGCACCGCCTCGGCCGCGCAGATCCCCGGTGAGACCGTCGGCGGCAAGACCGGCACCGCCGAGACCGCCGAGGGCCGCGCCCCGCACGCGTGGTTCATCTCCTTCGCCCCCGCCGACAACCCGAAGGTCGCCGTCGCGCTCATCGTCGAGTCGGGCAGCGCCGGAAACGACGCCTCGGGTGGCCAGACCGCCGCCCCCATCGCCAAGAGCGTGATGGAAGCGGTGCTGGGTAGATGACGTCGTTGCTCGGCGGCCGATACCGCCCGTTGAGGCGGATCGCCGCCGGCGGCATGGGCGAGGTCTGGCGGTGCCGGGACGAGTTGCTCGCCCGCGATGTGGCCGTGAAGCTGCTGCGCAGCCACGTGGCGGCCGACCCGCACTTCCGCGAGCGGTTCCGCACCGAGGCGCGGATCGCCGCCGGGCTGGCCGACCCGGGCATCGCCCAGGTCTTCGACTACGGCGAGGACGGCGACGTCGCCTATCTGGTGATGGAGCTGGTCCCGGGCGAGTCCCTGGCCAACATCCTGGCCCGCAACGGCACGCTGAGCCCGGAGATCACGCTCGACGTCGTGCACCAGACCGCCAGGGCCCTGCACGCCGCGCACAGCTCGGGGATCATCCACCGGGACATCAAGCCCGGCAACCTGCTGGTCACCGAGAGCGGCACCGTCAAGATCACTGACTTCGGGATCGCCAGGGCGCTGGAGGCCGCGCCGGTGACCCAGACGGGGACCGTGCTCGGCACCGCCCAGTACGTCAGCCCCGAGCAGGCCTCCGGCGACACGACGACTCCGGCCACCGATCTGTACTCCCTGGGCGTCGTGGCCTACGAGTGCCTGACCGGCCGCCCGCCGTTCGTCGCCGACAACCAGGTGGCGATGGCGCTGATGCACCTCAACGACCCTCCGCCGCCGCTGCCCGAGAACGTTCCCGCGCCGGTGCGCGACCTGGTCATGGAGTGCCTGGCGAAGGACTCCGCGCACCGCCCGGCCGGCTCCAGGAGCCTGTCGGACCGCGCCTACGTGCTGCGCGAGTCGCTGGCCACCGCGGGGGCGCTGGAGCTCGGCATGCTCACCGATCCGGCCGGATGGCGGGCCGAACCGGGCGCGGCGCCGCCGGGGGAGCCCGCGGGGCACCCGACGGTGACCGGATCCGGCCGTTTCCAGGAGCCCGGCCGTTTCCAGGACGCCGGTCACTTCCAGGAGCCCGGTCACTTCCAGGAGCCCGGAACGGGCCGGAGTGATCACGAGACACCGCCCGCCGCCGTTCCGGTGCTCGCCGCCGGGACGGCGGGGAGCACGGTCCCGAGGCGTCACGGGCTGCGCCGTACCAGCGTGATCGTCGCCGCGGCGGCCGGCTGCGCCGCGGCCGTCGGCCTGGGCACCCTGGTGGTCCAGGACCTGACCGGCCGGCAGGACGACAACGGGTCGTCGGAGCCGTTCACACCCCCGACTCCGGCCGCCGAGTCGCCCACGGTCAAGGCCACCCGGAGCAGGCCGGTCACGACCCGTCCGGTGGCCACTCCCGCCAAGTCGCCACGCCCGTCCCCTTCGCCGTCGGCTACGGTAAGTACGTCGGTCACGCCCACACCCCGGCCGACGAAGTCTCCGTCCCCGAGCCCCAGCCCGCCCACCCCGACCCCGACGCCCCCCACTCCGACGGTGACACCGAGCCTCACACCGAGTGCCACTCCCGGCCCCGGGGACACAACCGCTCCGAACGGGGAGACGTGATGCGCCGAGAGGCCGATGATGGACACCGGTGGCCCGAGAGCCCACCGGCACCCAAGATGAACGGTAAGGGACAGTGCAGGAAATGACTCAGCCCCGACGCCTCGGCGATCGCTACGAGCTTGACGGCGTCGTCGGCCGTGGCGGCATGGCCGAGGTCTATCGCGCCCGGGACATCCGACTGGACCGGGTCGTAGCGATCAAGACCCTCCGCGCGGACCTGGCCAGGGACCACACCTTCCAGGCGCGTTTCCGCCGGGAGGCGCAGTCCGCCGCGTCACTGAACCACCCGTCCATCGTCGCGGTCTACGACACGGGCGAGGACACCTCCGAGGGCGCGCCCGTGCCCTACATCGTGATGGAGTACGTCGACGGCAGCACCCTGCGCGACCTGCTGCGCAACGACCGGCGGCTGATGCCCGAGCGCGCGGCCGAGCTGGTCGACGGGATCCTGCGGGCGCTGGACTACAGCCACCGCGGCGGCATCGTCCACCGGGACATCAAGCCGGCCAACATCATGATCACCCGTAACGGCGACGTGAAGGTGATGGACTTCGGCATCGCCCGCGCGATGGCCGACTCGGCCGCGACCATGACCCAGACCGCCCAGGTCATCGGCACGGCCCAGTACCTGTCGCCGGAGCAGGCCAGGGGCGAGCGGGTCGACGCCCGCAGCGACCTGTACTCCACCGGCTGCGTGCTGTACGAGCTGCTGACCGGGCAGCCGCCGTTCACCGGCGACTCCCCTGTGGCGATCGCCTACCAGCACGTCCGCGAGGACCCGATCCCGCCCTCGCAGATCGACCCGGACATCCCCAAGTGGGCCGACGCCATCGTGCTCAAGGCGATGGCCAAGGACCCGGCGCAGCGCTACCAGAGCGCCGGGGACATGCGGGCCGACATCCAGCGGGCGATGTCGGGCATGCCGATGGACGCCCAGACGATGGCGCTGGCCTCCAACTACGGCACGGCCACCCGCACCATGCAGCAGCCGCCCGGCCCGGCCGGTCCGGTCACGCAGCGCACCACCGCCGTCCCGCCGTACGAGTACGGCACGGAGGAGGCCGGGCGCGGCGAGCGCGGACGCCGGCGCCAGAAGAGCGGGGGCAACAACGCCGTCAAGGTCGCCGCCTGGATCCTGATCCCGGTCCTGATCATCGGCGCCTTCATCTGGGCGGGCTACCAGTTCCTGAGCTCCCCCGGCACGCCCACCGAGGGCGGCAAGGTGTCGGTCCCGACGCTGGCCTCCCGGACGGAGGAGGCGGCGATCAAGACCCTCACGGACATGGGCCTGAAGGTCAAGAAGACCGAGGAGTTCAGCGACGAGCAGCGCAAGGGCTCGGTCATCGGCACCGATCCCGGCCCGGGCAGCGAGGTCCCCAAGGGCACCGAGATCACGCTCATCGTCTCCAAGGGCGTGGAGAGGCTCGAGATCCCCGATGTGATCGGCCAGACCAAGGAAGAGGCGACGCAGACGCTCGAGGACGCGGGCTTCAGGCCGAGCGTGGTGACCAAGCCGTCCGCCCGCCAGCAGAACGTCGTCTTCGCCATGTCCCCGGAGGCCGGCACGAAGGCCGCCAAGGGCAGCTCGGTCAAGATCACCATTCCCGCGCAGGCCCAGGAGGTCCCCAACGTCCTCGGCTTCGACATCAAGGAGGCCAGGAGCACGCTCGTGGAAGCGGGCTTCCGGGTCAAGGTCGTCGAGCAGGCCAGCGACCAGGCCGAGGGCACGGTGCTCAACCAGACCCCCGAGGCCGGCGCCAAGCTCCAGCCGAACACCACGATCACGCTGACCGTGTCCACGGGCCAGCCGCCGGTCCCGACGGAGGACCCGACCGTCCCGACCGAGGAGCCGACGTTCCCGACCGAGGAGCCGAGCGTCCCGACCGACGAGCCGACGGACGACCCGTTCGTCGACGACCCCTCCGGAGACGGCGAGAACGGCTGATCTCCGCAGCCGCGCGACGGGGGCCCTCCTCACACATGAGGAGGGCCCCTCCGCCACTCGGGGGCAATGGCGGCAGGGCCCTCACTGGTTAGTCGTCCAGCGCGTCCGATGCGTTACACGATTTTCGTGAGCCAGTTTCCGAGCAGCCGGTGACCGTACTCTGAGATCACCGACTCGGGATGGAACTGCACGCCCTCGACGGGAGCGTCGCGGTGGCGCAATCCCATGACGACTCCGTCATCGGTGGTCGAGGTCACCTCCAGGACCGGCGGCACGGTCTCGGGCCGTACGGCCAGCGAGTGATAGCGCGTCATGGTGACCGGCGACGGCAGTCCGGCGAAGACCCCGCGCCCGTCGTGCGAGACGGCGCTCGTCCGGCCGTGCATCAGCTCGGGCGCCCTGGCCACGGTGGCGCCGTAGGCCACCGCGATGGCCTGGTGCCCGAGGCAGACGCCGAGCAGCGGCAGGCCCCGGGCCGCGCAGTGACCGACCAGGGGGACGCTCACCCCGGCGTCCTCGGGTGTGCCGGGCCCGGGGCTGATCAGGACTCCGTCGAAGCCCGCCGTGTCGCCGACCGCGACGTGGTCCCGGGGACGCACATCGCAGTCGGCGCCCAGCTCGCGAAGATACTGGACGATGGTGTGGACGAAGCTGTCGTGATTGTCCACCACCAGGATTCGGCTCATGGACTCATGGTCGCGCGGTCGAAGAGGACATACGGTTCGATCCAGGGGAACACGACATACCAGAGTACGGCCGCCGTCATCCCGGCCAGCACCAGTGCGGTGCACATCTTGGCCACGGGGCCGCCGGAGAGCATCCGCCAGATCCATTCGTACACGTGCTTCCTCCTTGCTCGGTCACCGGTCGGGATCCCGCCTGTCGTCGAGCCGGCCGAAGACGATGAGCCGCTGCGCGGCGGAGTACTCCGGGTGGCAGGTGGACAGCGTGATGCGCGCCCTGGTGGGCCTGCGACCCGGACTGCCCGGGACGGGGGCGATCACACTCATCTCGGCGGGGGCGACGATGCGGGTCTCGGTGACCCGGTAGACGTAACGGGTGTCGCGGGTGTCGACGATGATCTCGTCCCCCCTGCGGAGCTCGTCGATGCGGTTGAAGGGCGCGGCGTAGGTGGTCCGGTGGCCCGCCAGGACGAAGTTGCCGGTCCCTCCCGGCAGGGCGGTGCCGGGATAGTGGCCGGGGCCCGCCCGCAGCTCCTCCCGGTCCACCCCCTCCACCACGACGTAGCGGTAGTCCTCGCCGAAGCGGGGGATGCGCAGCATCGCCAGGGGCTCACCCGTCCGGACCCTCTCCGGCCTGCGGGAGCCGCCGGAGAGCGGCTGCGGCGGCTGCTGCAGCTGCTCGCGCAGCACCGCCTGCCGACCGGCGGTGTAGCCTCCGGTCCCCCAGATCAGGTAGGCGCACAGGAGCAGCAGGACCCCTCCCACGGTGAGGCCCAGCTCCCCGCACACGCGCATCACGGCCCTCATGGCGTCAGGCTAGTGAGAGGATGTCACGTCCGAACCGCGACGATCGAGGCGTTGGACGGTTGTTTGCCCGAGGATGGTCCTGCCGCGGGATCGCATGTCCCGCACGCGGCGACTATCCTTACTCGGGTCGTCGCCCACCAGCGATTACGCTAGCTGACAGAACCTGCGCACGATCCGGATCGCGCAGGGTTGACGCAGGAGAACCCAGTGCCCAAGTCCAAGGCTCGCAAGAAGGCGGTCTACACCCCGCCGAAGACGTCCCAGCAGGTCAAGATTAGCCCGCGCTGGCTGGCGCCCGTCATGGTGGCCTCCTGGATCATCGGGATCCTGTGGATCTCGATCTACTATGTGGCGCCGGACGCCCCGCTGATCGGCTCGCTCCAGAACTGGAACCTGCTGATCGGGTTCGCTTTCATCATCTTCGGTGTGGTGCTCTCCACCCGCTGGCGCTAGATCTTTCCACAGACATATCCACACCCTGGGGAAGCACCAGGGTGTGGATCAGCCTCCGGAGAGCATGTACGCGTCGTAGGCGAACGGCGGCAGCAGCACGACCGCGGCGACCAGCGCCAGCAGGACCAGCGCGCACCCGCCCCACTGGACCAGGTTCCTGTTCCTGGCCGGGGCGTAGACGAGGATCGCGCTGACGACGGCGCCGGTGATGAGACCTCCCAGGTGGCCCTGCCAGCTGACGTTGGGGACCACAAAAGTGATCACCACGTTGATGCCGATCAGCCAGAGCACGCCCCGGATGTCGTAGCCGAGCCTCTTGGAGACCACGAACAGCGCGCCGAACAGGCCGTAGACCGCCCCGGAGGCCCCGACAGCGGCGATGCCGAGGAAGTAGATCGCGACGGAGCCGCCCAGCGCGGACAGCAGATAGAGCATGAGGAAGCGGATCGAGCCCAGCCGCCGCTCCAGCTCCGGGCCGACGGCGTACAGCACCCACATGTTGAACAGGATGTGGGTGAGCGCGAACCCTCCGCCCTGCGGCGGTGCGTGCAGGAAGGCACCGGTGATCAGGCGCCACCACTCGCCTCCGTAGGCGACGGCGCCCGAATGCATCGCGTAGTCGCCCAGCACCCGGTCCGGGGCGATCAACTCGGCGGCGTAGGCCAGGACGTTGAGGACTATCAGGCCCCAGGTGACCCGGGGCGTGGTGACCGCCTTGCCGCCGAACACCGACTGCGCCCGCCGTACTCCCTTGCTTCCCTCGGCCACGCACTCCGGGCACTGGAAGCCGACCGAGGCGTCGCGCATGCAGTCGGGGCAGATGGGCCGCTCGCAGCGCTGGCAGCGCACGTAGGTCTCGCGGTCCGGGTGACGGTAACAGGTGGGTACGGCCTGCGTGCCGGGCTCGCCGGGCGGCTGGGTGGTCATGGCGTGTCGGTGACCCTTTCGACCGTGCTTCTTCCTGCGTCCAGCCTATGCAGAATCACCGGCGCCCGTGCGGCGGCCACCGGCGGGTGGCCGCCGCAGGCGGGTCAGCCCTGGACGCGGTCGATGGTGACCGACTCCAGCACGACCGGCTCGACCGGGCGGTCGCGGCCGTCGGTCTCGGTCTTGGCGATGGCGTCGACGACCTCCTGGCCCTCGACGACCTCGCCGAAGATGGTGTGCCTGCCGTTGAGGTGCGGCGTGGGCACCACGGTGATGAAGAACTGCGAGCCGTTGGTGCCGCGGCCCATCTGGATGCCGGCGTTGGCCATGGCGAGCAGGTAGGGACGGTTGAAGTAGAGGTCCGGGCTGATCTCGTCGTCGAACTTGTAGCCCGGGCCGCCGATGCCCTGACCCAGCGGGTCACCGCCCTGGATCATGAAGCCGGCGATGACGCGGTGGAAGACGGTGCCGTCGTAGAGCTTGTCGGTGGTCTTCTGGCCGGTCTCGGGGTGCGTCCACTCCCGGGCGCCCTCGGCCAGCTCGACGAAGTTCCGCACGGTCTTGGGCGCGTGGTTCGGGAAGAGCTCGAGCTTCACGGTGCCACGGTTGGTCTTGAGGGTCGCGAACAACTTCTCAGCCACGATGGGGCTGCCCCCTTCAGGTCAACAGGCGGAGCCTGTACAAGGCGCGATGTTTGTGATGTTTTGAGATTGAGGGTCGCCGCCGACCCCTCCAGCATCCTCCCACGGCTGGTCATGATTGAGCCGCTTTCGAGCGGGAAGGGGTGCCTGCGGGGCCCCAACGACAGGGGAGGAGTTGCTGTGCCTCTTGCACTAATTGGAAAGCGCCGCACCATCAAGGTGGTTCCGGAAACCCGGCTGTACATGGCGAAGTCCCAGCTCAAGCGAGCTGTCGGGCAGGTCGGACCGATGGCGGTCCATGCCCGCGACGCGGCGCGTGACGCCGCCGCCGCGAAGGTCCTCGATGCCCGCGGGTGGGCAGCACCAAGACTAGACGCCGCCGCCCACTCTTTCGAGGACCAACTCGCGCCGAGGATCACGGCGATGCTGTCCCAGGCCGCGGCGAAGGTCGATCCTTCGCCCCGGAGCAGGTCGCGGTGGCCGGTGGTCCTGCTGCTCACCGGTGTCGCGGTCGGCGCCGCCGGCTTCGCGATGTACCGCAGGAGCTCCGGCAGCCAGTGGTCGGAGAGCTTCAAGAGCACCACGGCCGACGCGTCCCACTGGGTCAGCGACAAGGCCCGGACCGCCGCGGACAAGGTCTCCGGCACCGCCGGTGGCGTCAAAGACAGGGCCGAGGAGTTCGGTCACAAGGCGGATCCTTCGTCGGACGAGTTCGGTAACAAGATCAGCACCGAGTCGACGACGGCCTCCAAGAATTCGCCCTGAAATCTGATGTCCTGACACGCCTGGGTGCCCATGGGTACGGCCCGCATCCCCACGATGCGGGCCGTACCCGTGCCCGGCCCGGGACGGTGTTGACGGTTTCACCAAGCGCTTGTTAGATCGTGTTCCCCAGGCACGGAGGAACACGGATGACGCTGTCACCGCTCGACGACTACCCCGTCCACCAGTCCCCCGAGGTCATGCGGCACGTCACGACGTCGGACCGCAACTTCTACGACCGTTACTACTTCAACTGCCACGCCGGATCCGACGAGCTGATGCTGATCATCGGCGTCGGGCAGTACCCCAACCTCGGTGTCACCGACGCCTTCGCCTGCGTGCGCCACCGGGACATCCACCGGGTCGTCCGCGCCTCCAGGGAACTGGGCGACGACCGGATGGACACCGCGGTCGGCCCGTTCCGCGTCGAGGTGATCGAGGGGCTGCGCACGCTCCGGGTCGTGCTCGACCCCACCGAGCACGGCCTGTCCTACGACCTCACCTGGCAGGGCACGATCCCCGCGACCCTGGAGCCGCGCCACTTCCTGCGCTGGCAGGAGCGCGTCGTCTTCAACTCCTCGCGGCTGGCCCAGACCGGGCGGTGGAGCGGGCACATCATGATCGGCGACGAGCGGATCGAGGTCACCCCCGACCGGTGGCAGGGGACCCGCGACCGCTCGTGGGGCATCCGCCCCGTGGGCGAGCCGGAGCCCCCGGGCATCCAGACCAAGAACGCCGGGACCTTCTACTGGCTCTACGCGCCCGTCCAGTTCGACGACCACGCCATCCTGTGCATCGTCCAGGAGGACGAGAAGGGCCGCCGCGTCCTGGAGGAGGCGGTCCGGGTCTGGGGCTTCGGCTCGGCCAGGGAGGGTGAGCAGGAGTATCTCGGGCGCCCGGAGTACCGCCCCGTGTACGCGGAGGGCACCCGGGAGGTTCGCGAGGCGACGATCTCCTTCGCACCACCGGGCGGCAAGCCCTTCGACATGCGGTGCACGCCGATCCTCCCGGTGCACCTGATGGTGGGCACCGGGTATGGCCTGGAACCCGGCTGGAAACACGGCATGTACCAGGGCCCGGACCCGGTGGTGCAGGGCGTCACCCACACCTTCCCGCAGGACGCCTCCCGCATGTGGGGCATGATCGACGCGGTGGGCCGCTTCGAGTACGACGACCCGTCGGGGGCCGCGCAGGGCACGCAGGTCGGCTACGGCCTCTACGAGTACTGGGCGCTGGGCCCGCACCCGTCCTTCCCTGAGGCCTGACCCCGTCCCGCGGGTCCGGGCCGCACGCCCGGACCCGCGGGCGGGGCCGGCCGGATCACGCGCGCGGCCCGGGTCCGCACGCCCGGGTCCGCGCGAGCCGTACCGGCCCTCGTCCGGTACGGCTCCGCGCCCGTGTCACTCCTTGATCTTCTTGATCTCGATCTTCTCCACGGACTCCGGCTCGCCGCAGGCCACGACGAGGTCGTCGGGGAGGGGCTTGGCGGGCTTGGCCGGCCTGGCGTGGAACGGCTTGCCCGGCCTGGCCGACCTGGCGACGACCCCGTGCCTGCCGGCCTTGACCGGGACGGCCCGGGTCACCTCGATGCCGTCCGGCCGCTTCACGATCACCACGTCCCCGCTCTCCCTGAACTTCTTGGCCTTCCCCTTGAGCCTCCTCACCTCGTCGTCGGCGAGCCTGTGCCTGGTGACGACGACGTGGCCCTCGCTGCCCTCACCGCCCTCGCAGACGATGACGAAGTCCCCCTCCTCCACGGGGACGGCCGGGGAAGGAGGGGTCGCGGACGTGGCGGCGCCGGCCGCGCCGGTCATGACCGTCACCAGGGCCCCGGCGGTGACCACGGCGGCGGCGAGAATGCGGATTCGCATGGGTGCTTCTCCTGAGTCGATCGGCGATTCGGTCGGGCCCACGCTCCCGTCCGGCACCTGAAAGGAGCCTGAAGGTCCCCGAACCCGTCTTCAGGTTGTCTTTAGGTGGCGTGCGTCAGGCTGACCGCATGCGCGTGCTGCTGATCGAGGACGAGAAGCGCCTGACCGACCTGCTGAAGGGCGGCCTGGCCGGTGAGGGGTTCGCCGTGGACGTCGCCCACGACGGACGCGACGGGCTGTGGATGGCGACCGAGAACGCCTACGACGTGATCGTTCTCGACGTCATGCTGCCCCGGATGAACGGCTACGCCGTCTGCGCCAGGCTCCGCGACGCGGAGAACTGGACGCCGATCCTGATGCTCACCGCCAAGGACGGGGTGCAGGACGAGGCCGAGGCCCTGGACACCGGAGCCGACGACTTCCTGTCCAAACCGTTCTCCTACGTCGTGCTGCTGGCCCGGCTGCGCGCGCTGGTGCGCCGGGGCGGTACGGCGCGGCCGGTCTCCATCACGGTCGGCGACCTGACCGTCGATCCCGCCGGGCTGCGGTGCCGCCGGGGGGAGACGGAGATCCCCCTCACCCCGAAGGAGTTCGCCGTCCTGCACGGCCTGGCCCGCAGGCAGGGCGAGGTGGTCTCCAAGAGCGAGCTGCTCGCCCAGGCGTGGGACTTCTCCTACGACGGCGACCCGAACATCGTCGAGGTGTACATCAGCGCGCTCCGCCGGAAGATCGACGCCCCGTTCGGCCGGTCGACCCTGGTGACCGTGCGCGGCGCCGGATACCGGCTGGAGGCCTGAGATGTCACGACTGTCAGTCCGGGTCAGGGCCACCGTCGCGGCGACCGTGATCGTCGCGGTCGCGCTGGGGGCCGTCGCGGCCGTGCTGGCCGGGGTGCTCGGCGGGAGCCTGACCGACACGGCCTCCGCCGAGGCCGCCCGGCGCGCCGGCGTCACGGCCGACATGCTGTCCTCCGGCACGTTGATCGAGGAGAACCGGTTCGGCAGGCCCGCGGACCCCGACATCGAGATCGTCAAGGAGAGGCAGGCGGCGTTCTTCGCGGGATGGGTCGCGGTCGTCGAACGGCCCGGCGAGCCGTACGCGACCGAGCCCTTCGTCGCACGCCGGGCCTTCCCCGGAGCCGGCGCCGAGGAGCGGCCCGGCGACGAACCCGGCGCGGGAGGGAGATCCGGCGTCGAATCCGACGCCGAAGGCGGGAGCGACGACGAACCCGACGGGAAGGGCAGGCCCGACGTCGTGCCGGGCGATCTCGTCTCCGCCGAGAAATGGGCGCCTGCCGGCGCCTACGTCACCGCGACGCTGCCGGTCGACACCTCCGCCGGTCCGCTGCTGGTCAAGGCCAGAGCGTCCCTGGACTCCACCCACGCCGCGCTGGCCACCCTGAAGAGCGTGCTGCTGCCCGGCATCCCCGCGCTGCTCCTGCTGGTCGCCGTCCTCACCTGGCTCGTGGTCGGCCGGGCCCTCGCCCCCGTCTCGGCGATCCGCGCCGAGGTGGCCGACATCACCGCCAGCGACCTGCACCGCCGGGTCCCGGTGCCGAGGTCGCGTGATGAGATCGCCCGGCTGGCCGAGACCATGAACCGCACCCTCGACCGCCTGGAACTGGCCGTCAGCCGCCACAAGCGCTTCGTCGCCGACGCGGCCCACGAGTTCCGCAGCCCTCTGGCGATCCTGCGCACCCGGCTGGAGCTCGCCCCGCCCGGACCGCTGTCCGCCGAGGCGCTGACCGACGTGGACCGGATCCAGGCGCTCACCTCCGACCTGCTGCTGCTGGCCCGCCTGGACGCCGGGGAGCCGGACCGTCACGAGGAGGTGGACCTGGGCCAGGTCGCCGCGGAGGAGGCCGCCCGTTCCCGGCCGAGATCCGAGGTGCGGGTCGGGCTGGAGGTGGCCGCCGACGTGGTGGTCCGCGGCTCGGCCGGGCAGCTGCGCCGGCTGGTGGCCAACCTCGTGGACAACGCCGTACGGCACGCGGAGTCCGAGGTGACCGTCCGCCTGGCCGTGGACGGGCGGGAGGCCGTCCTGGAGGTGTGCGACGACGGGCCGGGCATCCCCGCCGAGCATCACGAGGCGGTCTTCGACCGGTTCACCCGGCTGGACGAGGCCAGGGACCGGGACGCCGGCGGCTCGGGGCTCGGGCTGGCGATCGCCAGGGACATCGCGGTACGGCACGGCGGCGGCCTGGCGATCGTCGCGGGCCCGCCGGGAGCCTGCCTGCGCGCCCGCTTCCCCGTCGCCTCCGCGACGGACCGGCGGCCGGTCCCGGCGGGTCAGGTGAGGGGGAGCGCGTTGACGGCCGGTGCGGCGTGAGGGGTCAGGTGAGGGGGAGCGCGTAGACGGTCGTGCGCTGCTCGATCTCGAACCCGGCGCGGGTGTAGATGCCGAGCGCGCCGGTCGCGTTGTCGACGTCCACGGCCAGCCCGGTCCTGCGGTAACCCTGCGCGCGGAACTCGGCGAGCGCGTGGGCGATCAGCGCGCTCGCCACACCCCTGCCCCGCCACTCCCTCAGGGTCCCGATGATCTGGATCCACGCCTCGCGGACGCCCGTGGCCTGGGTGACGGCCTCGTGGTAGAGGCTGAGCAGGACGCCCACGGCGGTCCCGGAGCCGTCCTGGGCCACGAAGGAGATCTCCGGCCGGAACGCCTTGGTCCCGATCATGACGCTCCGCCAGGACTCCGGCGTGTGCCGCACGCTGCCCCAGTGGTCGGCGAAGGAGGCGTTGCGCACCTCGCGGACGGCGTCCTCCAGGTCGTCGCCGTAGGGCACGATCTTCAGCCCGTCCGGCGGGTCGACCCTCGGCAGCTCGGCCTCCAGGTCACGGCCCATGTCGCAGAACCACCGGGCCGGGGTCATGCCCGCCGTCTCGGCCAGCGCCTTCGCCCCGGCGTTGCGGTCGTGGGCGAAGAAGTGGATCTCCAGCGGCCGGCCGGGAAAGCGGCTCTCATGGATCGTCGGGGCGGTCCTGACGCCCCAGTCGACCACCTGGCGCCCGATGCCCCGGCGCCGGTAGGCGGGGTGCACCCCGCCCCAGAAGCCCATCTGGTGGACCGGGTCGGCTTCGGCGCGGGCCATCAGCATGCCGTAGGCGACCAGCCTGCCGTCGTCCCACGCGGCCAGCGTGCCCCGAGCCAGGTCGTACGCCGGGTTGGCGAAGTCGTCGGCGACGTCGTCGGCGTCGTAGTTCTCCCCGGTGCGGTCCTCGGCCTCCATCGCGGCCAGCAGCTCCGCCAAGGCGCCGTTGTCGCGCTCGGTCAGCGGGCCCCACTCAAGTGTCATGTTCCGGAGCATAAGGACCGCCCTCACCGGATCTCGACCGGTTTTCCGGCCGCACCACGGGACGGGCCCGTCCTCACGACGGCCGGCGGTGGCCCACCAGCGGCTCCCACGACCCGGGCTTCCGGCTGTCGGCCCAGGCGACGAACCGCCCGATCAGGTGTCCGGCAACGGCCCGCGGAAACGGGACCGTCTGACCCGTCTCCATGTCCGTCACGGCCGGCGCCGCGGGGTCGTCCGCCAGCCACCGGCCGCTCGGTGACAGGCCCGCTTCCTGGAAGCTGCCGTTCCTCTCCTTCTCCGGGATCGGCAGCACGTTCCCTTCCAGGTCGTAGAACACCTTGCCGTCGCTGAGACCCAGCCGCCATTCCCAGACCATCGTCCCGGCCAGCGCGCTCTGGAGCAGGTCCTCGGCCGCGTGCCGGTCCCCGCCGGTCAGCAGATACGCCAGGCGCATCAGAGCCGGCGAGGGCGCCGAAACGAAGTCGCGGAACCGTCGCTCCTCTGCGGCGTCCACGATCACCTCCACTGTGCGGTTACGTCACTAAGACGCTCCACAGCGGATGCGGCTATGCCTGCCCTGCGGCACGGAGTTCGGCGATCCGCGCGACGATCTCCGTCACCGTCTCCGCCGGGAAAGGCATCCGGGCGGTGTCGCCGCCGGTGGTGAGGATCCCGGCCGCGGCGACGTGGTCGGCGTGCTGGCGCCGTACGAACTCGCGGTCCACGACGGCGCCGTGACCGGGCACCACCGTCTCGCCCGGCAGGTCCAGCAGGCGCGCGAGCGTGTCCGGCCACTCCAGCGGGAACGCGCCGCCGAACTGCGGCGGCGCCCCCTCCTCGACCAGGTCGCCGGCGAAGACCACCCCCGCGCCGGGGACCTCGACCACGATGTCGTTGTCGGTGTGCCCTCGGCCGAGATGGCGCAGGTGGACCGGGCGCCCGCCGAGGTCGAGGGTGACGGCGTCGGTGAACGTACGGCCCGGCGGCGTGATCTCCACCTCGGCCAGTTCCTCCGGGCCCTCGTGCAGCCACTCGCGCCGCTGCGCCTCGCCGGTGGCCGCGGCCGCCTCGGCGCACCTGACGTGGCCCCAGATGTCGGCGGGCAGGAAGACGGCGTTGCCGAAGAAGTGGTCGAAGTGCGCGTGGGTGTTGACCACGGTCCAGGGCAGGGCGGTGACGGACCGCACGGCCTCGGCCAGGTCCCGGCCCTGACGGTGGGACATGCGCGTGTCGACGACCAGGCAGCCCTCGTCCCCGACGACCAGCCCGGCGTTCAGGTCGAACGACTCGTGCCGCCGGACGTAGATCCGGTCCCCGACTTCCCACCACCGTTCGTCCATGGGTCCGAGCCTGCCAGATCACCGGAGCGGGTGCGGGCTCACCGGGCCTTGGCGGTCAGCCTCAGGTTCACCGTGCCGATCGTGAGGTCCAGTCCCCGCCTGGCGTTCCGGGCGGAGGCGGAGGGCCTGGTGACAAAGGTGAGCTTCACCCTGGCGCGGGGGGACAGCTTGGGGATCGTGCAGCGCACCGCCGTACCGCTGAACCGGCAGCCCTTGCCCGCCTTGACGATCTTCTGCCCGCCGAACGTCCGGCCCGCGACCTTGAGCGCCGTGATCGGCTTGGCGGTGGTGTTGGTCAGCGTGACGGTGTAGGTGTTCCCGGTGACCCGCCCAGCCGCCTTGACCTTCGGCGCCGGCCTGGCCAGCAGCCTGAGCTGGGAGGGCGTGCCGTTGAAGGAGTTCTTGCCGCCGGGGGAGCCGGCGACCTTGTCGGCCGACTGCCAGAAGGTGTACCGGGTCCAGCTCGCCGGCAACTCCCCCGGCTCGGTGCCCCACCGGGCCAGCCAGAGCGGGTTGCGGCCGAAGGCGGGGGAGTCGCCGGTGCAGGTCCGCCACCAGCTCGTGGTGGTGTAGATGATCGCGTCGCGGCCGGTCCGCTGCCGGTAGCGGCGGGTGAAGTCCCCCACCCAGTCGACCATCTGCTCGCGGTCGAGGCCGTAGCAGGAGTTGAGGCCGTTGCGGTTGCGGTAGGGGTTGTCCTCCACGTCGAGCACGCCCGGCAGGGTCTTGCCGTCGGAGCGCCAGCCGCCGCCGTTGTCCACGAAGAAGTCGGCCTGCGCGGCGCCGTCGGACTCGTGCGGCTGGGCGAAGTGGTAGGCCCCGCGGATCAGCCCGGCCTCGGCGGCGCCGCCGTACTGGGCGTCGAAACGCTCGTTCAGATAGTCGAGCCCCTCGGAGGCGTACACGAAGGCGAACGCCGTCCCGCTGCCGGCGACGCTCCCCCAGTCGATCTCACCGGACCAGTTGCTGACGTCCACCCCGGTGACGGCCGAGCCCCGGGAGACTCCCGCCGCGGCCACCTGGGAGGCCGCGGGTATGAGCGCCCCCACCATGACGGCGGCGACCACCGCAGAAAGACGTTTCACGTGAATCCCCCGTTCCCGCGTGACGACGGGGAAGATCCTGACGGATGCCTCCGGGGATCGCAAGGGTGACGGGGAACGGCGGGTCCGGGCGGATCGTCCCCGGCCCGCCGTACCGCCGCGGTGGTCACTTCCTGCCGTAGGTGAGGATGACCGTGCCCTCGCGGAGGGTACGGGTGCCCTCCAGGGTGAAGTACGCGGGGGAGAAACCGGCGGTGAACAGGGGGATGCCGGCCCCGGCGACCACCGGATAGAGCTTGACGACGAGCGCGTCGATCTCCGGGAGCAGGGTGCCCGCCAGGCGCGAGCCGCCCGCCAGGTAGATGTCCCCGCCCTCCTCCGCCTTCAGCTGCCGGATCCGGCCGACCACGTCGTCGGAGACGATCTCGACCGCGGGGTCGGGGCTCTCCGCCGTACTCGTGGAGACCACGTACTGACGCAGATGGGCGTAGGGGCTGGTGATCCCGGCCTTCAGGGCGGGTTCGTAGGTGACGCGCCCCTGCACGACGGTGTCGAAGTTCGGGTTGGGGACGTCCACTCCGAGCTGCTCGCGCAGGTGCGTCGGCAGGGTGTCGGGGAAGTCCTCGACGATGAAGTCGACGACGTCCTGCGTCACGGGGAAGAAGTCGTAGCTTTCGTCGGGGGCGGCGATGAAGCCGTCGATGGTCATGCCGACGTAGTAGACGAGCTTTCGCATATGCGGTCCTTCGCTGGTGGCGGGCTCTTCGGGGGTCTTGCCGGGCTGTCCGGTCACCGCGCGCCGCCGGGCTTGGGCAGGGGCCTGGGCCGCGGGAGCGAACGCGGTCGCGGGGTGCGCCGCCGGCGATCCGGGACGGCGCTCGTGCCGGGCGGGGCGGTCTGTACGGCGGGCCGCGCCGCGGTGGCGACCGTGACGGTGAAGGTGAGCGGAGCGGTCTGCTGTCCTCGCATCGGTGTTCCCTCTCAGCACTTGAGGTGTAGTACTATGTTCGAAGTGGTTTGAACGTAGTACTACATCCAGAGTGGTGTCAACACCGACCCGGGAGAGATTGCGATGCGGCAGAATCCGGCACGACGGGCGGCACTCCTCGACGCCGCCATCGAGGTCCTGGCCCGCGAGGGAGCCCGCGGCCTGACCTTCCGCGCCGTCGACGTCGAGGCGCAGGTGCCCAACGGCACGGCCTCCAACTACTTCGACAACCGCGACGACATGCTCACCCAGATCGGCTACCGCTTCTACGAGCGTGTCGAGCCCGACCCGGGCGTGCTGGCCGCCGGCCTGGAGGGACCCCGCGACCGCGCCAAGGTCACCCAGCTCATGCACGACCTGGTGGACCGCATCAGCCGCTTCCGCTCCGGATATCTGGCACTGCTGGAGCTACGGCTGGAGGCCACCCGCCGTCCGGAGCTGCGCCGCCTCCTCACCGAGCGCATCCGCGCCGACGTCGACGCCAACATCCGCTATCACACGGAGTCCGGCCTGCCCGGTGACGCGACCACCGTGGTCCTGCTCTATCTGGCGCTGAACTGGCTGATCGTGGAACGGCTCACGCTGCCCGACGTCTTCCCGGAAGACCGGATCCACGACCTGGTCACCGACGTCGTCGACCGCATCCTGCCCGGCCCGGACCACTCGGGATGAACCCGGCCGTGCGCACGAGTCGGGATTCACGAGCCGGGATTCACGAGCCGGGATTCACGAGTCGACGAGCAGGCGTCGTCCGATCTCCCGGGGCAGCGGATAGGGCCGTTCCGCGGGCACCAGCCGCTGGGCTCTCGCCGCGTTTCCCGCCTGTACCGAGCCCGCGATCTTCCGGACCAGGGCGGTGATGTCGGTCAGGTCGACGACCCACTCGTCCGCGAACGTGCGGATCAGCCCGCGGCCGATGCCGACCTGGATGCTGTAGTGGTTGAGCGCGGCCCCGCGCAGCGAACGCTCGGGGTCCCACTGGACATGGACCGCCGCCCGGGTGAGGGCCTTCGGATCCGCGGTCGTCAGCACCGCCCGGGAGAGCGCATCGTGCCATCCTTCCCGGGTGATCCGTACCGCCAGGACGCGTTCCTGACCGGCTTTGCGCGCCCAGTTGCTCCGGTGCATGAGCCACAGGAACGAGGGCTTGATCCACGTCATGCGCCCGAACGAGAAGGGCGGCACGAACCGCCCGGCCCGCAGGGCCGGATCCGCCACGGCAGCCGAGTACGCCTGGTACATCACGATGGTCCGATCGTCATAGTCGGCGCGGATCCGGTACTGAGGCGACATGCCGCGCACCCTGCCACCCGCCCGCTCCCCGCCGCAAAGGCATTTCCCGCTGCGCTCCCCTCACCGGATCACCGTCGCCGCGCCGCCCGAGGGCGGATACGCTGTCGCGCCCATATCCACGACGGCACGGAAGGCACGGGCGTGATCCGCTACACCGATGACATGAGCACGATCGGGACCGATCAGTTGCGGGGCTTCTTCGTCGGCTGGCCGAGCCCGCCGTCGGCGGAGAAACACCTGGCGGTGCTGCGCGGCAGTCACCGCGCGATCGCCGCGCTGGACGAGGACGGGCGCGTCGTCGGCTTCGTCAACATGATCAGCGACGGCGTGCTGACCGCGTTCATCCCCTGGCTCGAAGTCCTCCCCGAGTATCAGGGCCGGGGGATCGGCCGCGAGCTGGTACGGCGGATCCTCGCCGAGGCCGGGGAGTTCTACTCCGTCGACCTGATGTGCGATCCCGCGCTCCAGCCGTACTACGAGCGTCTGGGGATGCGGCCCCTGACCGGCATGGGCCTGCGCAACCGGTCGGCCCTGCAGAAGTGACGCCCGGCCGTTCCGCACGCGCGGCCGTTCCGCACGCCCGGCCGCCCCATCGCAGCCCCCGGCAGGAGAGCCGGATCAGCCCGAAGAGGAATGCGACGTCGAACAACAGGTAGCACATGAGCAGGACTTCACCGAGCGACGCCTGACCACTCTCACGCGCCCATTCGTGAAGCACCCATGTGACGATCATGCCCAGCGCGTAGCCGAGCATCGCCAAGGCCTCGTTGTACCCGCCTCGCATGCACCGATCTTAGGTACGAGCCCAGACGGGCTTTCAGCGAGGAGCAGCAGGCCGAGTTCGACGGCTTCCTCGCCGCTCGCCAGAAGGCGGGAGCCGTCTGATCGATCCCGCCGGGACGGTGATCTCCGGCCGGTGATGGGCGACCATGGAGTGAATCCACCGAAGCGAGGAGGACGACCCGGATGGGGCTGGAGATCGAGAGCCGACCGTCCGACTCGCCGTACATCGAGCGGGTGTGGCGGAGCAGCAGCTCCGGCGTCGACCGGATGACGTCGATCGCGACGGTGCACTGGGACCTGGTCTTCTGGGAGCACCGGGGTCAGGTCAACGTGAGCGTCCAGGGACCGGAGTCGAGGGCGAGCACGGCCGTCGTCCCCGAGGACGCCACGTTCTACGGGATCATCTTCTCGCTCGGCACCTCGATGCCCCACCTCCCGGTCGGCCGGCTCGTCGACGGCTCGGCGCCGATCCCCGACGCGACGCGCAGATCGTTCTGGCTGAAGGGCTCCGCCTGGAGCCTTCCCGACTATGACAACGCCGAGGACTTCGCACGGCGGATGGCGCGGGAGGAGATCCTGACCCGCGACCCGCTCGTCGCCGCGGTGCTCGGCGGCGCGTCCCCGGAGGTGTCCGAACGAACCCTCCAGCGGCGGTTCCTGGCGGCGACCGGGCTCACCCGCGGGGCCGTACGGCAGATCGACCGGGCCAGGCAGGCGGCGGCTCTGATCCGGGAGGGCGTGCCGGCCCACGATGTGATCCACCGGCTCGGATACTTCGACCAGCCGCACCTGGCGCGCTCGCTGGCCCGTTACATCGGGCGGACCGCCACGCAGCTGAGCCGCCGGGGGCCGGCGGAACCGATGTCGCTTCTGTACAAGACCTGAGCGTCCGCTCCCGCTTAACCTCTTCTTGTCCGCCTCGCGATTGCGGACCGTTTCCGTGACCCCAGCGGCCGAGGAGCAGCACAATGGGCAAGATCATCTCCAGCTTCTTCATCTCCGTGGACGGCGTGGTCGAGTCGCCGGACCAGTGGCACTTCCCGTACTGGAACGACGAGATGGGCGCCGTGGTCGAGGCGGGCATGCAGAGCGCGGCGGCGATGCTGATGGGCCGCAAGCTGTACGACGAGTGGTCGTCGTACTGGACGACCACCGACCAGGACCAGGAGGTCGCCGCGGCCCTCAACGACACCCGCAAGTACGTCGTGTCGAACACCCTGGAGAAGGCCGAGTGGAGCAACACCACCATCGTCTCCGGTGACGTCGCGACCGAGCTGCGCAAGATCAAGGAGCAGACCGACGGCGACATCCAGATGTCCGGCTCCGCGACGACCGTGCGGTGGCTGCTGGCCAACGGGCTGCTCGACCAGCTGAACCTCCTGGTCCACCCGATCGTCGTCGGCCGCGGCCAGAGACTGTTCGAGGACACCCCGACCCACCCGCTCAAGCTGGTCGACTCCAAGACGTTCCAGACCGGCGTGCTCAACCTGTCCTACATCCCGGACGCCGGCTGACCGACCGCCCGCACCGACACCGGAAGGGAGTCATGAGCGATCTCCTCCGAGCGATCACCGGCGAGGTC
The DNA here is from genome assembly GCF_016863195.1 of Paraplanobispora takensis. Taxonomy (GTDB): domain Bacteria; phylum Actinomycetota; class Actinomycetes; order Streptosporangiales; family Streptosporangiaceae; genus Planobispora; species Planobispora takensis. Next base: position 65,033 of record NZ_BOOK01000056.1, read on the forward strand.
GGTCCCGATTACGGGCTCTTCACGGTGACCGAATCGATCGACGGCCGGCTGGTGGGATGGCCCGACCCACCGGACGATCGGGTCACCGCGGGCGATGACGGGCTCGCCATCAGGGCGGACCGCACCGGCGGCACGGTTCACGTCCGCTTCGAGCGGTGGGACGGACCTGCGCCGGTGGACGGCTGGGAAGAGCTGTGGACCGGGTGGCTCCGGTCTGAGTCCGGGCTGCTCGGCGTCGCGGGCTGGGAGCACGAAGATCGACACCATGTGGAGTTCGACCTCGGACAGAGCGACGCGACCTGGTCCGCCCGGGTGGCCACCAGGATTCTCCGGACCGCGCCGGAGGACGGCTTCCCGGACGCGTTCGCCGAGGTGGAGCTGTACAAGATCCAGCTCTGGCGTTGAGCGGGGTGTCGGAGGCGGCCCGCCGAGTGCATCCGGTGCTTCCTTGGCATGTCACAGCAGGAAGACGAGTTCGAAACCGATCAGCACGTCGAGCACGCCGCACCACTCGGCGTAGGAGCGGGCCACGACCTTGCCGCGGCGCAGGTGCACGAAGTCCCAGACGCCGTGCAGCAACCATCCGGCACCCACCACGTACCGGCCGATCTCCGGGTCGAGGGCCAGCCCGGCCAGTGCCAGCGCGCCGAATCCGATCATGCCGATCGCCTGGAGCCCGAACTCGCCCGACCCGCGCGAGTGCTCGTCGATCACACCCCAGACCAGCACGACCAGCGCCAGGGCGAGCAGGACGGTGGAGGGCGCGACGAGATCCAGCAGCCGCGCCCCGATGATGATCACCATGCCGACGCCGAGCAGCGGCCACGACAGCGCGGGCCGGCCCAGCTTGGCCACGACGAGATACAGCAGCGGCAGGGCGGGCAGGACCTGGGCGAGGCTCATCACCTCGCCGTCCGGGTCATCGCCGCCGCTCAGTGTGAGGAGCGTCAGTCCGATCGCGACGGCGGTCGGCCAGCGGTCCTTCAGTACGCCGATCCACTGTTTGGGGGTGGGCGCGGTGTTCGCGGCCTGCATCGGAGACCTCCTCGATACGGGGGTGAGGCATGTACGGCCTCCAGGCTCGCCGACGCCCACGTCCTCTCGGCAGTGCCGAAACCGCACGTCAGAGCGTGGATGTGTCACGTGATCGCGTGACATTTGTCATCGTCGGGCCGCGGCCGGGCACAGAGGGCCGGCGTGGCGGATTGCTGCGACAATGGCCGTGTGCGTGACGTGCCGGTCGATCCTGGGACGGGGCTGACGAACTTCCGCCGTCACACCTGGTGGAGTCTCTTCGGCGTCACCGCGTTCTTCCTGGTCTACAGCGTCGCCAGGAGCCGCATCATGGACGCGGCGACCCCGGTCCCGGTACGGCTCGCCGCGGTGGCCGTCCTGGCGCTGACGGTGGTGGCCGTCGCGGTGTCCGTCAGCCGCCGGATCCCGCCTGTCCCCCTCGGCTCACCGGGCACGGACCCGGGCGGACCGCCGCCGGTGAGGTGGCTGGCGGCCGGAGGCGTGGGCGGGGTCGTGCTGGGCGTGACCCTGCTCGCTCTGGGGGACTACGGGCTCTGGTCGTTCGGCCCGGCCATGATGGTCTCGATCATCGCGACGTTCCTGCCCGGCCGGCGCCGGTGGCCGCTGATCGCCGCCACGGCGGCGGGCGCGGCCGTGCTCGGCGGGGTCGCGGCCGCGGTGTCGGGGCGGGGATCGCTGTTCGCGGCGGCGTTCCCGGCCGCGTTGGTGGTCTTCACCGGCTGGGTCACGCTCGGGATGTTGTGGGCGTGGGACGTCGCCGAGCGGCTGAACGCGGCCCGGCGGTTGTCGGCGGATCTGGCGGTCAAGGACGAGCGGCTGCGTTTCGCCGCCGATCTGCACGACATCCAGGGCCACCATCTGCAGGTGATCGCCCTCAAGAGCGAGCTGGCGGCGCGGCTGATGGAGGCCGACCCCGCGCGGGCGGCCACGGAGGTCGAGGAGATACGGCGGCTGGCCGCCGACGCGTTGCGGGACACCCGCGCCGTCGTCCAGGGATATCGCCGCGTCACCCTGGAGGAAGAGATCACGAACGCGACCAGAGTGCTCGCCGCGGCCGGTACCGACGCCCGGATGGATCTCGACCCCTCCGCCTCCGGCCTCCTTCCCGATCCGGGCCGGCACCTGCTGGGACTGGTGATGCGGGAGGCGACCACCAACGTGCTGCGGCACAGCCGCGCCCGGCACGTCGAGGTCGGCTACCGGACCGCCGACGGCCTGGCCCGCCTCACGGTCGCCAACGACGGCGCGCCCGAGGATCCCGGCACGGGACGGGAGGCCGGTCCGGGCACCGGCCCGCGGGAGACCGGTTCAGGCACCGGCCCGGGCACCGGCCTGCGGACGCTCGCCGAGCGGCTGCGGGCCGCCGGGGGCGAGCTGACCTGGCGGCACGACGGCGACCGCTTCGTCGTGGCGGCCTGCCTGCCGGTGGAGGCGCGATGATCCGGCTGCTGATCGCCGACGACGAGGACCTGATCAGGGGCGCCCTGGTGGCGCTGCTGGAACTGGAGGAGGACCTGACCGTCGCCGCCGAGGCGGCCACCTCCACCGACGCCGTGCGCCTGGCCCGCGAGCACAGGCCCGACATCGCCGTACTCGACCTGGAGATGCCCCCGGCCGACGGCCTGCGCGCCGCGGAGGAGATCAGGGCGGAGTCCCCCATCAAGATCATTTTAGTGACGCGGCACGCCCGCCCTGGAGTACTGCGCCGCGCGCTGTCGGCGGGGGTGAGCGGGTTCGTGCCCAAGACCACCCCCGCGACGAAGCTGGCGGAGATCATCCGCGACGTCGCCGCCGGACGGCGCTACGTCGATCCCGACATCGCCACCTCGGCCCTGACCGAGGACGACTGCCCGCTCAGCGAGCGGGAGCTGGAGGTCCTGCGGGCGTCCCGGACCGGGGCCTCGATCAGAGAGATAGCCGCCCAGGTCCACCTGGCACCGGGCACCGTACGCAACTATCTGTCGGCGGCCATGACCAAACTCGGCGTCAGCTCCCGCCACGCCGCCGCCCACCGCGCCTGGGAGGAAGGGTGGATCTGAGCGTCACCGGGCGAGGAGGGAGGACCCGGCGGGCCAGGGCGTACAGAACGACGATGAGCGCGGCGACGACACGTCCCTAGTCCTCCTCGGTGAACACGGTCTCGCGGCGCTTGCGGATCGCCGGGAGGACGGCGGCGATGAGGGCCGCCACGGCCAGGAACAGGAGCACCGCGGAGATCGGGCGGGTCAGGAAGACCGACGGGTCGCCGCGGGAGATGATGAGGGCCCGGCGGAGGTTCTCCTCGAGCAGGGGGCCGAGGACGAAGCCGAGCAGGAGGGGCGCGGGCTCGCAGCCGCACTTGATCAGGACGTAGCCCAGGAGGCCGAAGAACGCGATCGCGTAGACGTCGTAGGCGTTGAACCCCAGGGAGTACGTCCCGATCGAGGCGAACAGGATGATCATCGGGAACAGCACCTGGTACGGGATGCGCAGCATGCGCACCCACATGCCGATCAGCGGCAGGTTCAGCAGCACGAGCAGCACGTTGCCGATCCACATCGACGCGATCAGGCCCCAGAACAGCGCCGGTTCGTCGGTGATGACGTTCGGGCCGGGGGTGATGCCGTGGACGATGAACGCGCCGACCATCAACGCCATCACCGGGTGGGCGGGCAGGCCCAGGGTGAGCAGCGGGATGAACGACGTCTGGGCGGCGGCGTTGTTCGCCGACTCGGGGCCGGCGACGCCCTCGATCGCGCCGTGCCCGAACTCCTGCTGCCGCTTCGATATCCGCTTCTCGACGGCGTAGGAGGTGAAGGAGGCCAGCACGTGGCCGCCGCCGGGCAGGACGCCGAGCGCGGAGCCGAGACCGGTGCCCCGCAGGATCGGGGCGACGATCCGGCGGCGGTCCTCACGGGTCGGCCAGAGGTTCTCCACCTTGCCGACGACCGCCGTGCGGGCCCGCTCGTTCTCCAGGTTGCGCAGGATCTCGGCCATCCCGAACATGCCGACGGCGACCGACACGAAGTCGATGCCGCCGTACAGCTCACGCCGGCCGAAGACGAACCGGGGCGTGCCGGTGTAGATGTCCTGGCCGACCGTGCCGAGCAGGACACCGAGCGCGATCATCGCCAGTGCCTTGAGCGTCGAGCCGCGCGCCAGCGCGATGGACACGATCAGGCCGAACAGCACCAGCGAGAAGTACTCGGCGGGGCCGAACCGCAACGCGATGCGGGCCAGCGGCGGGGCGGCGACGGCCAGCACGACGGTGGCCGCCGTACCGGCGACGAAGGATCCGATCGCGGCGGTGGCCAGCGCCGGGCCGGCCCTGCCCTGCCGGGCCATCTCGTGCCCGTCCAGCGCGGTGACCGCGGCCGACGACTCACCGGGCAGGTTGATCAGGATGGCGGTCGTCGAGCCGCCGTACTGCGCGCCGTAGTAGATGCCGGCCAGCATGATCAACGCCGTCACCGGCTCGAAGTTGAACGTGATCGGCAGCAGCATCGCCACCGTCGCCGTCGGCCCGATGCCGGGCAGCACGCCGACCGCCGTCCCGAGCAGCACCCCCACGAAGCAGTAGAGGACGTTCTGGACCAGGAGGGCGGTGGAGAGGCCCAGCGCGAGGTTGTCGAGAAGTTCCATGCCTCAGTCCGGATGCCGCGTCAGAATCCCAGCCACGGGCCCCACAGCGGGATCCGCAACTGAAGCCCGACGACGAAGATGAGCGTGGCCGCCGCGGTCAGCCCGATGGTCACGGCCACGACCGTGAGCGGCCGTACGCGTGAGCCGGCCAGCGTGGTGAGCAGGGTGGTCACCGCCGAGGCCGGGACGAACCCGAGGCCCCGGACGGCGAATCCGAAGAACAGGACCGCGAGCGTGATGAGGACGACCGCCCGCCAGGGGACCGGCCCGAACGAGATCACCTCGCCGGCGACGAGTCCCTTGACCACGATCGCCAGGCCCAGCACGGCCAGGATCGCGCCGACCAGCAGAGGGAAGGCGCCGGGGCCCATCCGCAGCGGGGTGCCCAGCCTGTGGCCGAGCGACCCCACCACGAACGCGCCACCGATCAGGACGAAGATTCCCCCGGCGAGGACGTCCGGGAGGGATCGGCGGCGCTCCACCTCAGGAGGCCTGGACGCCGGCGTCGGAGATGACCTTCGCCCAGGTGGCGAGTTCCGCTTCGAGCTTGGCCCGGTGAGCCTGCGGGGTCGCGTCCCCGGCCGGGACCGGCGCGGTGCCGAGCTTGGCCATCTGGTCGATGACCTTCTGGTCGGCCAGTGCCGTCTTCAGCGCCTCGGTCAGCTTCTGGACGACGTCCTGCGGCGTGCCCTTCGGGACGTAGAGGCCGTGCCACACGCTGACCTGGAGCTTGGGCAGCCCGGCCTCGGTCGTGGTGGGCAGGTCGGGCAGGCTCTTCACCCGCTCCGGCGTGGTGACCGCGTACGCCTTCACCTCGCCCGCGGAGATCTGGCCGCTGGTGTTGGTCGTCTGGTCGCACATGAAGTCGACCTGGCCGCCGACGAGGTCGGTCAGCGCGGGGCCGGTGCCCTCGTACGGGACCTCCTGGAGCTTGACCCCGGCGGCGGTCTGGAACAGCAGGCCGCACAGGTGGGACGCGGCGCCGATGCCGGCGTTGGCCAGCGTGACCTTGCCGGCGTTCGCCTTCACGTAGGTCACGAGGTCCTGGAGCGTCTCGGGTTCGAAGTCCTTGCGGGCGACGATCGTCATCGGCACCTCGGTGACGAGCCCGACCGTCTCGAAGTCCTCAAGCGGCTTGTACCCCAGGTCCTCGTACAGAGCGGGCGCCGTCGACATGCCGATGTGGTGCATGAGCACGGTGTAGCCGTCGGGCTCAGCCCGCGCGACCTCGCCGGCGCCGACCGTGCCGCCCGCGCCCTCGACGTTCTGAACGACGATCTTCGTGCCGAGCTTGGCGGCCATCGGATCGGCGATCATGCGGGTGACGGTGTCCGTCGGGCCGCCCGCGCTGAACGGCACGACGATCGTGATGTTCTTGTCCGGATAGCCTCCGGAGCCGCCTGCACCGGTGGCGCCGCCGGTGGTGGTGCCACCGTCGCCGGAACAGGCGGCGACGAGCGAGACGACGCCGATCGCGACGACCATCCGCGCGGCGGTCCGGTACCTGCCGATCGTTCTCATGTCGCGGCCTCCTCGTCAGCGCATGCGCGTGTGTCGGTGAGTGCTCGGCCCCGATCCCGGTCCCGGCGGGGACGCGGATGGTGTCAGGGTAATCCCAAGGAAAGCGCCGGATACGTCAGAGAAATCCCAAGAATCAAGAGCTAACACAAGCGTTGGTGCGGGCCGTACAATCCGCCGGTATGCGGATCACCATCATCGAAGATGACGACCGCGTGGCCCGGGGTCTGGTGACCGTCCTGGCCCAGGCGGGCTTCGAGGTCCACCGCGTCGCCACCGCCGCGGAGGCCGTCCGGGCCGCCCCGTCCGATGTGGTCCTCGTCGATCTGAACCTGCCCGACGGCGACGGGCTCGACGTGATCCGCAGGCTGCGCGACCGGCCGGAGACCGCCGTCATCGCCGTGACGGCCCGGTCGGAGGAGCACGAGCGGGTCCGCGGCCTGCGCGTCGGCGCCGACGACTACATCGTGAAGCCGTTCGGCGTCTCGGAGTTGCTGGCCAGGATCGACGCCGTCCTGCGGCGCACCCGGGCGGCCCGTGCCGCGAGCCACCCGGACGGACCGCTCGTCCTCGGCCCGATGCGGATCGGTGTCGGCACCCGCGAGGTCACCGTCGGCGGCGCTCCCGTGACGCTGACCCGCAAGGAGTTCGAACTGCTCCTGCTGCTGGCCCGGCGGGCGCCGGACGTGGTCAGCCGCGACGTCATCCTCGACCAGATCTGGGGCGCGACCTGGGAGTCGTCGAGCCGCACCCTGGACACCCACATCGCGGCGTTACGGCAGAAGATCGGGCCCGCCGTACTCATCCGCACGATCCACGGGGTCGGCTATCGGCTCCTGGCCGACCAGCCGGAGCTGATCGGCTGAGGTGCCGTGCACCGCCGCCTGCTCGCCGTGCTGGTGCCCCTCGCGGTGCTGCTCGTCGCGGCGCTCGGGGCGCCGCTCAGCGTCACCGTGGCCGAGCGGGAGATGCAGGAGACGTACGTCGACCGGCTCAACGACGTCGGCCGGTTCGCGTCGCTGGCCGAGACCGCGCTGTCGACCGGGCGGACCGAGGCGCTCCACCAGGAGCTGACGCGCTATCACGAGCTGTACGGCATCCCGGTCGCGGTGATCGACACCTCGGGCGCGGTGCTGCTCGGACCGGCCGGCGCGTACCGGCGGGCGGCGCGGGCCGAACCGGCGCTATCCCGGATCGTGACCGCGGCGCTGGCCGGGGCGAGGTCCGAGCCGTCCGGGGAATGGGCGCCGTGGGAGGACTCCGCGCTCGTGGTCGCGGAGCCGGTGGGCCGGGACAGCGAGGTCGTCGGCGCCGTCGTGACGGTCTCCGACCTGTCGAGGACGCGCCATCGCATCCTCGTGCGATGGGCCCAGCTCGCCGGGCTCGGACTGCTGCCGTTGATCGCGCTGGTGGCCGTCGCCTGGCCGGTGTCGGCGTGGGTGCTGCGGCCGGTACGGGAACTGGACGCGGCGAGTTCGCGGATCTCCCGGGGCGATCTCACGATCCGGGCGGACGCCGAGGCCGGCCCGGTCGAGCTGCGGCGGCTGGCGGAGTCGTTCAACACCATGATGGACGCGGTCGAGGACGCCGTACGGCGGCAGCGGGCGTTCGTGTCCGACGCGTCGCATCAGCTGCGCAATCCGCTGACCAGCCTCCGGCTCGCCGTGGAGAGCCTGGAACCGCATCTGCGCGCGGAGGACGGCGGGCGGCAGGTGTACGAGGTCGCCGTCGACGAGCTGAAGGCGATGCAGCGGCTGCTGAACTCGTTGCAGGCCAGCGCGCGGATGGAGAGCATACGGACGGCGTCGCCGGTGGATCTCGACGCGGTGCTGGCGACCCGGGTGGAACGGTGGCGGGCGCTGACGGCGACGGCGGGGCAGACGCTGACGGTCGACGTACCGCCGGGGCTGCGGGTGCTGGAGCCGACGGGCGGGCTGGGCGGCATCCTGGACGAGTTGATCAGCAACGCGTTGCGGCTGTCGGACGCGCGGGCGGTGGAGGTGAGCGCCAGGGTCGTCTCCGGTGGTACGGGTGCCGCCGGACGCGGTGGTACGGATGCCGGGTGGGGTGGTACGGATGCCGGGTGGGGTGGCGCGGGCGCCGTCGGACGCGGTGGTAGCGGTGGTACGGATGCCGGGCGCGGTGACGCCTCCGCGGCCGGAGGCGTGGTCGCGATCGTCGTCCGTGACGACGGCCGGGGGATCGACGTGTCCGAGCGGGCCCGGGCGCTGCAGCGGTTCTGGCGTTCGCCGCGGCACCAGAACGTGCCCGGGACCGGCCTGGGACTGGCGATCTGCGCCGACCTGGTCGGGGCGGCCGGGGGCGAGCTGCGGTTGGAGGACGGCCTGCCGCGTCCGGACGGGTCCGGGCACGGATTCGCCGCGGTGGTCGCGTTGCCGGTCGTTCCGGGGGCGGAGTCGTCGTCCGGTGCCCCGGCTCCGCCGCGGGCCTGAGGCCCGGGAATCCGTCGCCGGTCTGAGGCGCGGGGCTCCGTCACCGGCCCGTCGTCGTCCCGGATCAGCGCTTGCGGTCGCGGAACCAGGCTGCCGCACCCGGATGGAGCGGGATCGATCCGGTGGCGATCCCGGTCCGTACGTTGATCTGCCACGCTTCGGGAACGGCTTCGGCGTCGCCGTGACCGGTGGAGGTGATCGTGCCGGTGTGCGTGAAGATGGTGTCGGTGATGGCCTGGACCAGGCCGTCGGGCAGGTCGTTGCGTACGAGAAGCACGTTCGGCACGGCGACGGTGGGGGTGGCCGGGACGCCGGCGTAGGCGGTCGGGGGGATCATCGCCGGCGTGTAGGGACCCGGGAACGCCGTGAAGAGCGCGTCCGCCTGCGCGTCCAGCGGGATCAGCCGGATCGGGTGCCGCTGCGCCAGCGCCGTGATCGCGGGAGTCGGGACACCGGTCAGGGAGAACATCGCGTCGATCTCGCCCTCGCGCAGTGCCGCCGCCGATTCGGCCTGGCTGAGATACCGGCCGTCGGCGTTCACCCGTCCGAGCCGCAGAACCCGCAGTGACGTGAACTCGGTGCCCGAGTCGCGGGCACCGAGGGATACGCGTCTGCCCTCGAGGCCCCGGAACTCCTCGATCGCCGAACCGGCCATGACCACGAGATGCAGGTGACTGTCGTAGAGCCGGCATATCGCCGAGAGCCCTTCGGGCACGCTGCCGTCGGTCGTGATCAGCGCGTCCAGGCTCGTCAGCCCGAGGTGCACCTCACCGGCCCGCAACATCCGGATGTTGTCGGTGGACGCCCCGCTCGGCACGGTGGTCACCGTGGCACCCGGCACCCGCTCGGAGATGTGTACGGCCAGCGAACCGCCGATGCGCCGGTACACCGCCCCGGCCGGCCCGGTGGCCAGCCTCAGATGGACCTCGTCGGTCTCGGCCTGCCGGGAGCAACCGGCGAGCAGCCCTCCGGCGGCCAGAAGCACCGCCCGCCGGCTGAGCCGCGGCTCCGGGTTCGGCACCATGCCGAGATGATACGGACGCCGGCCGCCGGCGGTCCCCCGTCTGGGACGTGGATGCGAAAGCGGCGGCCGCCGTACCCTGGCGTCCATGATCGAACGGGTGAAAGTCGCAGTCGTCGGGGTCGGCAACAACGTTTCCGCGCTGGTGCAGGGGATAGCCCTGCAGCGTGCCACGGGGAACCTGGTCGGGGTCCGCCGAACGGTGCTTCACGGATTGGGCGTGGGCGACGTCGACTTCACGGCCGCCTTCGCGCTGTCCCGGGAGAAGGTCGGCAGGGACCTCTCCGAGGCGATCTTCATGCCGCCCAACAACTTCCCGCGCCTCATCGACGAGTTGCCGCTGTCGGGCGTCACGGTGCGCCGCGGCCTGACCGATGCCACCGAGGTGGAGCGCGTGGCCGGGGAACTCGCCGGAGCCGAGGTCGTGCTCTACGCGGCTCCCAGCGGTCGCCGGGAGACGGCGCAGGCATACGCCGAGGCGGCACTGCGGGCCGGGGCGGCATTCGTCAACATCACCTCGGACGCGGTGGCCCGCGATCCGCAGATCATGCGGCGGTTCACCGAGGCCGGGCTGCCCCTGCTGGGCGACGACCTGACCAGCCAGTTCGGCACCTCGATCGTGCATCACGCCCTGCTGCACCTGCTGCAGGAGCGCGGCCTCACCCTGACCAGCTCCTACCAGGTCAACCTGGGAGGCACCGAGGACTTCCGCAACCTGGTCGAGAACGGCAACACCAAGATGCAGTCCAAGCTCAACGCCCTGACCGCGCATGAGTCCGCAGCGGACAAGGTGGAGATAGCCCCGCTCGGCTATCTGCCGCACCTGGAGTCACACAAGGTGGCGCACATCAACATCGAGGCGCAGACCTGGGGCGGCACCCCGGTCAGCCTCGATCTGAAGCTCAAGGTGCACGACCCCAGCGGCGGCGCCGGAGTGACCGTCGACCTGATCCGCATGGCGGCGAACGCGTTGCGGCACCGGCACGCCGGCTACGTCGCCGAGGCGACACCGCTGCTCAAATCCCCTCCCGGGACCTCCATCTGATGTGGCTCTGTGAGCCGAGCCGTGGCTCGTAATTCGATTGGGCGGATCCGGCGATCTTGTTAGGGTCCCCGCATGCCTGCCCAGCGCACCCTGCTGCCCCGCTCGACCCCGGCCACCGCGGGGGTGTCCTCCCGCGCGATCACCGCGCTGCTGGACCGGCTGGACGCGCAAGCCGTCGAATGCCACTCCCTCATGGTGGTGCGCCACGGCCACATCGTCGCCGAAGGCTGGTGGGCACCCTACTCGGCCCACCGCCCGCACCTGCTGTACTCCCTGACCAAGTCCTTCACCGCCATCGCCACCGGACTGGCCATCACCGACGGACTGCTGTCGCTGGACGATCGCGTGGTGCAGGTACTGCCCGAGCACATCCCGGCCGACATCACCGAGCAGGCCCGCCGATTGAGCGTGCACCACCTGCTGTCCATGACCACCGGCCACCACACCGACAGCCTCACCCAGGCCTGGCAGCTGGAACCGGGCGACCTGGTCAAGGGCTTCCTGCGGGTGCCGTTTTCCGCCCCCGAGGGCACCCGGCACACCTACGACAACGCCACCACCTTCGTCCTGGCCCGGATGGTGGAA
>NZ_BOOK01000057.1 GCF_016863195.1 Paraplanobispora takensis
CAACCGAGACCGGGCTCAAGCCCCGCGCACGCGCGGCCAGGCCGTACCCTCCGGCGGGCGGGCCGATCATCCGGCCCGCGCGATCGCGGGATGTGATCGCGCGTCGCAGCGGCCACACCACGGCCGACGCCGGTGCGGGTGTCGGCACTTCAGCGGTCAGCGGCACTGGGGAGACGCACGGTGAAGGTGGAGCCCTCACCAAGGGTGCTGACGGCGGTGGCGGTGCCGCCGTGGGCCTCGGCGATCGCCTTGACCAGCCACAGTCCCAGCCCGACGCCCTGGATGGCGTTGTCGTAGGCATAAGCGGTGCGGTAGAAGCGCTCGAAGACGTGCGGCAGTTCCTCAGCGGCGATGCCGACGCCGTGGTCGGTGACGGCGATCGCGACCTGCCCGCCGACCGGAAAGGCGTGCACGATGATCGGGGTGTCGATGGGGGAGTACTTGACCGCGTTGGACAACAACGCGCCGATCGCCCGCACCAGCAGGTCATAATCGGCGCTGATGATCTGCGCATCGGCATCGACGCTCACCTCGATGCGGTGGCCGCTGCTGCGGGCCTGGGCGCTGGCGGCGCGCACCGCCTCGCTCATCACCTGCTCCACCGGCACCGCCGCGGCGTTGACGACCGGCTCACCGGCGGCCAGGGTGCTGACCGCCAGCAGATCCTCGACCAGGTTCTGCAGCCGGGCCGCATTACGCGTCATCGCCTGAAGCATCCGGGCCTGGCCGGGATCGAAGGCGCCCGCATCGGCATCGGCGAAGATCTCCAGGTAGCCGGCCAGGGTGGTCAGCGGGGTGCGCAGCTCATGGGAGATGGTGGCGATGAAGGTGTCCTTGGCCGCATCCAGTTCTTTGAGCCGGGCCACGGTGGCCTGTTCGGCCGCATAGGCCTGGCGCAGCGCGGCCTCGGCGCGGCGGCGCTCGGTGATGTCGTGGATGAAGGCGTGAAAGGCCCACACCCCGGCCTCGCGGGTGGCCCACACCACGATCTCGATGGGGAACTCACTGCCGTCGGGTCGGGCTCCGGCCAGCTCCAACCGGCGGCCCAGCACATTGGAGCGCCCGGTGGCCAGAAACCGGGTCCGGCCGGCGGCATCGGCACCGCGATAGCGCTCGGGCACGATGGCCTCATGCACCAGCCGGCCCAGCACCTGGGTGCGCGAGCGGCCGAACATGCGCGTCGCGGCCGCATTCCACTCGGTGATGTGCCCGGCCGCATCAGTGGAGACGAAGGCCTCCACCGAGGCGTCGATGATCTGCCGCAGCCGGTCGTGACCGGCCGCGGTGGCGGTGCGGACCGTGCGGCGATCAGCCACCCGGCCCAGCTGGTAGCCGATGGCCGTCATCACCCGCAGCAGCGGCTCATCCCGGGCGATGATCTGCGGGGAGAAGAACTGCAGCACCGCCGCCACCCCCTCGACCGCGATGACCGGAAAAGCGAAGGCCGCCCGCACGCCCGGGTCACGGCCGCCCAGCAGAGCCGCCACCACCGGGTCGTCGGTCAGATCGCGCGACCAGACCGGCTGGCCGCTGGCCGCGACCTGGCCGATGATGCCGGTGCCGGGCGCGAACCGGGTGGCATCGGCGATCTGGCGCAACGCCGGGAAGTCCTCGATCGGCCCGGCCCACACCCCCGCCGAGACGAACGCCTGCCCGTCGGCGGCCGGCACCCCCAGATGCCCCAGCGGCCAGCCGGTCACCTCACACACCGCACTCAACGCGGCCCGGCAGGCCTCCGGCAGGTCATCGGTGGCAGCGGCCAGCGCGGTGACATCATCGATCAGCGCGATCAGCGCCATCTCCCGCCGGGTGTCGGCCACCGCCCGTCCCCCCTGCTTGGCCATCGGCAGCGGTGCACCGGCGCGACCGCTACCTGCCGAATCTACCGTTTCAGTATCCGATCGATCACGTACCGGCACGATCGGGGGCCGGGATGATTCCCCCCAGCGGAGAAAACAACCCGCAAGAGCCCCAGCGCGGGTGTGTCACATATTGCGCGTACGTGGCACGCCCCCCTTCACCCGCCCTGGATCCCGCGGGCCCGAGGAGCCTGACCATGCCCCTGCCCTCCGGCCGGCCTCCGGCCCTCACCGCCTCGGCCGGCCTGCACGACGATGCGATCATCGTGCGCGCCGTCGGTGAACTCGACCTGGCCACCGGCCCGGTGCTGACCGAGCAGCTGGAGCGCATCTGGGCACTGCCCGAGGTCGCCGTGCTCATCGTGGATGTCAGTGGACTGACCTTTTGCGACTCCACCGGCTTGACGGTGCCGATCCGGGCGCTGCGGCGCAGCCGGGAGCGCGACAGCCGGCTGCTGCTGGCGGGCGTCGGCGGCCGGTTGGCCCGGCTGCTGGCCACCACCGGCCTGAAGGCGGCCTTCGCCTGCCATCCCGACGTCACTGCCGCGCTGCAGGCGGCCGCCGACCAGCGCGCTGATTCCCGGGGTGCGGCTGCGGCGGGGCCGGATACCGCCCCGGCCGCCGCCTTCTCACCGTGCGACCCCAGCCCGGGCCGGGGATGCGGGTTGAGCCGGTAGATTCCGCAGGCGGGCACGTCCCGTGAGGTGGTGATCCGGCGTGCGGGCGCGGAGGACCTCGGTCCCGGGTCTTTGGGGGTTGCTACGCGCAGGCACACCGGCCTCTGACCGCCCGGCGTCTCGGGTCTTCGTCTTTCGTCGCGCGGGAAAGCAGCCGGTCGTTTCCTCGGGTAAGTTGCTACATCAGGATGATAGTGCCTTAAGGGTATTTTGTGTCACTTTAATTATTCGCTCAATTATTAGTGGCAAGCCGGTGAAATGCTCAATCATCTCCCCGGTCCCACTGCGGAACCAGGTGGACGCGCACAGGAGGCTCAGGCGCGGGCACAGCGCGCCGGGGTCCGCGAACAGAGTGCTCGCGTACGTGCCCGGCAGGCCAGGGAACGGGCGCGCTCCGCCAAGGAACGGGCGCAGTGGATCGCAAGGATGCAGCGACTTCAGGCGGCTGCGCCGGCGAGAACCGCGGCCCCGTCCCTGCCTCATGAAGTCAGCCATGCGGGTTCTCTCCTCCCAAGGTCTTTGGCGACCGGTAACACGTGAGCGTCTCTACGATTGGCGAGGGGCTCGGAATCCCCGTTCACGACGATCTGGAAACCCGGCTTATCGGACGTGCATCGCGGGCTGTCGACCCAGCACCCGGTGATCCGTCTCCCGGAGCGCGAGCGCACGCCTGCTCGGCGGCATGCACCAAGCGCTGGTCTTGCGGAAGGCCGGTGGGTGGCCATGAGGGCAAGTGCAGTTGTAGGCACATGATGCCGCACATCCTGTTGAGAATGACGGAAGACAGGCAGGCCCGGTGGTCAGGTGCCGGAGTCGTCCGGTGCGGCGGGCAGGGTGAAGACGAAGCGGGCGCCGCCGCCGGGATTGTCGCCGGCGGTGATGGTGCCGCCATGGCGCTCGACGACCCGCTGGCAGATGGCCAGCCCCAGGCCGGTGCCGCTGTAGGCGTCGGCAGCCCCGGCGGCGCGGTGGAAGCCGGTGAAGATGGCCTCATGTTCGCCCGTCGGGATGCCGATGCCGCGGTCGGCGACGCTCAGGCGTACCCATCCGTCGCCGGTGAGCCCGCCGGTGATGTCGATGCGGGCGGCCTGACCGGCCGGCGTGTACTTGATCGCATTGCCGATCAGGTTGTTGAACAGCTGACGCAGCAAGGGAGGGTTGCCGCGCACCGGCGGCAGCGTGCCGATGTAGACCTGCGGCACCGCACCGGCCTCCTCGATCCCGGCCAGGTGATCGTCGACGATCTGACGCACCAGGTGAGCGGTGTCGATATCCAGGAGAGTCAATGCGGCGTCGCGGGCGCTGGCGTAGGTGAGCAGGTCGTCGATCAGCTGGTTGGT
Organism: Paraplanobispora takensis; assembly: GCF_016863195.1. GTDB lineage: Bacteria > Actinomycetota > Actinomycetes > Streptosporangiales > Streptosporangiaceae > Planobispora > Planobispora takensis. The sequence continues at coordinate 3,877 of NZ_BOOK01000057.1, forward strand.
CTGCTCGGTGACGGTCAGCACCCGCTGCAGATGACCCAGGTCCTCTTGCCGGACATGCTGGTCGGCGAGGCTGTGCAGGGCGATCTCGGTGAAGCCGCCTATCACGCTGAGCGGGCGTTTGAGGTCATGGGCGACGATGCCGGCGAACACGTGCAGCTCGGCCTCGCGCCGCCGGCTTTGCTCATACAGCCGCGCGTTGGCGATGGCCACGCCCGCGGCGGTGGCCAGCGCGGTGACGATGATCTCGTCTTCTTCCTCGAACGGCCCGCCGCCCACCTTCTCGGTCAGATACAGGTTGCCGAACACCTTCTCGCGCACCCGGATCGGCACCCCCAAAAAACTGCGCATCGGCGGATGCCCTTCGGGAAAGCCATAGGAGGCCGGATGGTCGGCCAGGTTCGCCAGGCGCAGGGTTTGGGGTTTGCGCACCAGCAGGCCGAGCAGCCCTTCCCCGTAGGGCCAGTGGTCGACGATCGCGATCTGCTGCTCGGTCATGCCCACCGGGATGAACCGCTTGAGCGTGCCGCCTTCACCGATCACCCCCAAGGCCCCGTAGCGGGCATCGACCAGCCGGGTGGCCGCAATGATGACGCGCCGCAGCGCGCTTTCCAGATCCAGCTCGCCGCCGATCGCGATCACGGCCTCCAGCAGGGTATGGATGCGCTCTTGAGCCGCAGCCAGCACCTGCAGGCGCTCTTGCAGCTCGGTCAGCAGCTCGTTGGTTCGCATCCGTGGCAGCAACGGCTCGTCGTTCACATCCCCGCCCCCGTCACTCTCCCCGTCCGGTTATGACCAGGCCACCCATGTCACACACGCAGCAGTGACTACTCAAGGGGTACCCGTCTTCAGCTGACAGTCACCGGTCGTATCGGCGGTTTTCCGACCAGGCCGCATGGTAGAGGGCGTTTGATCCCGTGATGTCCGTCTGACCGCCGATGACGATCACGTTGCCGGCACACCGGGCCAGGAATGCCCAATCGGGGCCCGCCACGCCGGCTCATGAGACCTGGGCCGGGACGACACAAACTTGATCGGACTACGATTGGCCAGGGCATCGACAGTGGTGGCGATGGAGGCTTCTCGCGAGGTGATGCTCCCCTCGTTGATGCGTCGCAGGAGGCTCAACTGCCGCTCGTCGATCTTTGTTGCACGCTGCGTGTAACGAGCCGACTACAACCCATCGAAAAACGCATCGCGCTGAACACCCTGCGTTGCCTGGCCGGGCCACTCCACCGGCCGCCCGCTTTCAAGATCAGCTCTAGGAGATCCCGACTGCTCGTTCTGTTACTCCCCGGATAAGAAGGAGACGGCCGACCATGGGCGCCCGAGGCCGCACTGGAGCCGCGACCGCCGGCGCTGCGGTGGTGCCGATCCGGCCCGCCACCGACCCGACCGCCGGGCCCGAGGCCGCAGCCGAGGGCGCGCTGGCCGCCTGGCGCCGCCACCTGCTCAGCTCCGGAGTGGCCCCGGCCACCGTCAACCAGGCCCTGGCCGCCTGGTGCTGCTGGCTGAGCAGGACCGCGCCCGGTGGGACCGGGCGGCGATCGAGGAGGCCATCGCGCTGCTGACGCGTACCGCTCGCGTCTGCCGGCGGCCGGGGCCCTACCAGCTGCAGGATCTCGGGCGCCGGGCCGAGGCCCGGCGGGCCGACGTGCGGGCATCGGAGCTGACGGCCAATCCCGCTCAGCAGGTGCTGCTGGAAGAACGGCTCACCTGGACCTGACCGGCAGATCGTCAGGGCCCGGCCGTGCCCCTCGCCGGTCGCTGAGGCGCCACGGCGAATCGGCCTGCGTCGCCCGGGCGGTGGCCTGCACACGCAACGCGTAGGTCGGGCGCCCGGTGTCGGGCAGTGCGCCGAGATAGGCATGGCCGGTCAGGTGGCACCAGGCGGGCAGGTCGATTGGGGCGGCCGGATCGGTCGTGATCAGATGCACCATGGTCTCGGGAGCAAGTGCTTCAGTCAGACGGCGCAGTTCGATCAGCAGCTGCACGCAGCGTCGATCACCACCGTCCAGGACCGTCGGCTCGCAGGCGGCAGCTGCGCTCATACGGCTACCGGCAGGTCAGCCAGGCGCCACTCCAGCATGCCCTCGGCCAGGCGCGCCGCACGGCGGCCGCGGGCGGTCAGCTCCCGCACCGCCTCGTGCGCCATAACGCAGTAGGCGCCCCGGCAGTAGGCCACGATCTGCCCGGTATCGGGCAGATCGGCCAGGCGGTCGGCGAGCTGCTCCAGCGGGATCGACACGGCGCCGGGGATGTGGCCGGCGGCGTACTCGGCGGCCGGGCGCACATCGAGCACGGTGACGTCTCCGGCCCGGATGCGGGCCAGCAGCTCTTCCCGGGTGACCTGCTCGGTGTCGTCGGCACCCAGGTAGGCGGCGCGGGCCCGCCCGGTCTCGGCCAGGTGCGCGGCGGCGACCCGGCGCAGCTGGGCCCACAGCGCGGCCACATCGGTGCCGGCCAGCCGGTAGAAGACCTTGGTGCCTTCCTTGCGGGTGGCCACCAGCCCGGCCTGGCGCAGCACCTGCAGGTGGTTGGAGGCGGTGGTCAGGCCGAGTCCGGCCACGATCGCGAGGGCCTCGACCGAGCGCTCGCCCTGCGCCAGCAGATCCACCAGCTCCAGTCGCTTGCCGTTGGCCAGCGCTTTTCCGACCGAGGCGAAGGCCTCGAACAACGCCGTCTTGGCGGCTGCGTCACCCATTTGACGTTCCTCCAAATATTTCTGGAATAGTGTAGAAGGTGAGGGCGGAGGACACAACATGATCATCCCGATTGTGGACGAAGGGCTGGGCAACAGCTCCTACCTGGTCGATCTCGGTGACGGTCGAGCGTTGGCGGTGGACGCGAGCCGGGATCTGCGCGCTCTGCGGGCGCAGACGGAAAAGCACGGACTGAGGGTGGCCTTCGCCGCCGAGACCCACCTGCACGCCGACTTCCTGTCCGGCGCCCTCCAGCTGGCCGCCGACGATCGGGCACGGGTGCTGGCCTCGGCCGCCGGAAAGCGGGCCTTCGACCACACTCCTCTGGCCGACGGCGACGAGGTCGATCTGGGCGGCCTGACCCTGCGGGCCCTGGCCACCCCCGGGCATACCGGCGAGCACCTGGCCTTCGTGCTGCTGGACGGCGCCGCTCCGGTCGGCGTCTTCTCCGGCGGATCCTTGATCGTCGGCTCGGCCGCCCGTACCGACCTGTCGGGAGCCGAGCACACCGAGACGCTGGCCCGCGCCCAGTACCGCTCGCTGCGGCGCCTGGCGGAGCTGCCGGAGGAGACCGCGCTGTGGCCCACCCACGGGGCGGGCTCGTTCTGCTCGGCCCCGCCCGGCGAAAAGCGCACCTCCACCATCGGCGCCGAGAAGGCCGCCAACGCGCTGCTGCGGGCGCCCGACGAAAAAACGTTCGTCGCCGAGCTGCTGGGCAGCCTGGGCAGCTTCCCGCCGTACTTCTCGACCCTGCCCGAGGCCAACCGGCGCGGTCCGGCCATCATGACCGGCGAGCCCGGGGTCGCGGGACTGGACGCCGGCGCGGTGCGTTCCCTGCGGGCCGACGGCGCAGTCATCATCGACGTACGGCCGGTGCGCGCCTTCGCCGCCGCGCATATCCCCGGCGCGATCTCCATCCGGCTGCGCGGGCAGTTCGCCTCCTGGCTGGGCTGGCTGCTCGATCCGGCCACGCCGTACGTCATCGTCCGCGAGGCCGGTCAGGACGCCGCGGAGGTCGCCTGGCAGGCCGCCAAAATCGGCTATGAGGCGTGCGCCGGGGAGCTGAGCGGCGGCATGAGCGCTTGGGACGGCCCGACGCAGAGCATCGACCTGGTCGGCGCCGACCGGCTGGAGGGCGCGCGCGTGCTGGACGTGCGCCAGGACGCCGAGTACGCCGCCGGGCACGTCCCCGGCGCGGCGCACATCGAGCTCGGTGACCTGCCGGCCCGGGCCGCCGACGTGCCGGGCGGGCCGACGCTGGTGATGTGCGGGCACGGCGAGCGCGCCATGACCGCCGCCAGCCTGCTGGCGGGCACCGGCCACCGCGACCTGCGGGTGCTGGAGGGCGGTCCGGACGACTGGGCCGAGGCCACCGGGCGCGCACTCGTGGACGGTACGGCGTGAGCACCTTCATTCCGGCCATGACAGCCCGGCCGGGCTTGAGGCGCGGTACGGCATGAGCGTCCCGGCCTCCGCTCCGATGAGCGTCCGGCTGGGCCGTACGGCATGAGCGCCCCCGCCTCCTGTCCCGCCTCCACTCCGGCGGGTATCCGGCCGGGCCGTACGGCATGAGCGCCCCTGTCCCGGCCTCCACTCCGGCACCCTCCCCCGGCCCGGCGGGTATCCGGCTGGGCCTGGCCGCCAACCTTCCCCAGTTCGTCCTGCTGGTGGCGGTCAACGCCCTGGTCGGCGGCATGCTCGGCCAAGAACGCATCACCCTGCCGCTGCTGGCCGAGAGCGCCTTCGGCCTGTCGGCCCACACCGCGGCGCTGACCTACATCCTGGCTTTCGGCGCCACCAAGGCGATCACGAACTTCTTCGCCGGCACGCTCTCGGACGCTTTCGGCCGCAAACCCGTGCTGGTGGCCGGATGGCTGATCGCACTGCCCGTCCCGGCGATGCCGGCCTGGGGCCCGTCCTGGGCCTGGATCATCGCCGCCAACGTGCTGCTGGGCATCTCCCAGGGGCTGACCTGGTCGACCACCGTCATCATGAAGATCGACCTGGCCGGGCCGGAGCGGCGCGGCCTGGCCATGGGCCTCAACGAGGCCGCCGGTTACCTCGCGGTCGCCGCCACCGCCCTGGCCACCGGCTATCTGGCCGAGGTCTACGGGCTGCGTCCGGCGCCGTTCCTACTGGGCGCCGCCTACGCCGCCCTCGGCCTGGGCCTGTCGACCCTGGTCGTACGCGAGACCCGCGGGCACGCCCGGGCCGAGGCCGCCGCCCGCCCGACAGGAGGCCACCACCACGCCGAGCTGTCCACGCGGCAGATCGTCTGGCGCACCAGCATCAGTGATCGCTCGCTGTCGGCGGCCAGTCAGGCCGGGATGGTCAACAACCTCAACGACGCCCTGGCCTGGGGCATCTTCCCGGTCATCTTCGCCACCCGCGGCTTGAGCGTCGCGCAGATCGGCGTGCTGGGTGCGCTGTATCCGGCCATCTGGGGGCTGGGACAGACGGTCACCGGCTGGTGGTCCGACCACGTCGGCCGCAAGCACCTGATCACCACCGGGATGCTCGTCCAGGCCGCCGCCATCGCGCTGGTGGCGCTGGGCGAGGGTTTCCCGGCGTGGGCGGCGGCGCAGGTGCTGCTCGGCGCCGGAACCGCGCTGGTCTATCCCACTCTGCTGGCGGTCGTCGGCGATGTCGCCCACCCGGCCTGGCGGGCCCGCGCGGTCGGCGTCTACCGGCTGTGGCGCGACGGCGGCTTCGCCCTCGGCGCACTGCTGGCCGGGACCGTGGCCGACCTGTGGAGCCTGGAGGCGGCCGTCTGGACGGTCGCCGCGCTGACAGCGGCCTCGGGAGCGGTGGTGGCGGCACGCATGACCGAGACCCACCCGGAGAAGATTCGATGAGCCGTCCCAGCCTGGCCGACGGCGCGACCTCAGCCCAGGACCATTTGGAAGATCTGACCCACCGCCCAGGCCGCGAGCACCGAGACGAAGCCCAGCACGATCGAGTACAGGCAGCCGCGGCGGGGAGGCCAGCATGATGACGAAGGTGACCGCCCAGGCGGCGGCGACCCACCACAGACCGGAGCCGCCCAGAAACGCGAAGGGCCAGTCAGGCAGGATGCCGTTGCCCACGACCTGCCCATACGCGGGGCTTCGCACCACGGACGGCCGGACGGACTCGCGGCGCGCATCGGCCCGCAGCCGCACCGCCGTGTACGCCCCCTCGGCATCGGCGATTCGGCCCCTGACCTCGTGCCAGATCAGCGGTGACTCCGACCACACCAGGGACGCCAGTTCACCGGTGTGATCGGCTATCCGATAGCTGACCCGGTCGACCTCACCGGCCGCCAGCGCACTGCGGAACCAGACCTGGGACGAGGCTGGGAAACGGTGCTGGCGAACGGCTTGTGGATCACTGAACGGTCCGGGCGGCGACGCCCCCGCCATGCGCCGATGCGGCACGCGGCTGCGGAGCCGTCACGTATTGGACGCGATCATGCCGGCGACCACGCCCGCCACTCCTGCCGCGGCCACCGTACCGGCGGCGGACATGAACGGCCACCACCTGTCCAGCGAGGAGAAGAACACCAGGCCCATCAGCGTCGCACCCAGCAGAATCAGACCGAAGAACGCGGTCGTCAGCGGGGCCAGCACACCCTTGACCCCCCGCAGCCCGGCCTCGTCCCGCTCCGGAGTGATCCGGGCGTCGTAGACGTCGCCGGGATCGGCCCGTCCGTGGGCACGGACCCGCACCGTCTCACCGGTGGTGTCGTAGACGAAGTCCCCCTCGCAGTACCGCCGGCTCTTCGAGCTGTTGGCGTACTTGCGATACTCGCACTCCAGGACGGTCACGGTTCCGGTCGCGGCGCTCTCGTCGAGCGCCAGCCGGACGGCGGGGGCGAGCGGCTTTCTGCGGGCTGTCCGGGTACGGCGCGAGCGGCTCATGGGCGCATCCTGGACTGGAGCGCTTGGAAGACATTTGCGGATCACTGGTGAGTCGACAGGGCTGACCGCGCTTCTCAGCTGCCGGTACGCGGGACGCGTCATCGGTATGTGACCAATGCCCGCCCAGTTCCGTCTCCTGTGATGTGATAAATCCACCCTTGTCCCGGAGGCGACCATCGGCACCCGGATCGAGCGGCTCTACCGGGAGCATTGGCCCTTGGTCTGCGGCTATCTCCTGCGCCGTACCCGCGACCCCCACCTCGCAGAGGATCTCGCCCAGGAGACCTTCGTCAAGGCCACCCGGGCCATGCTCGGCTGGCGCGGGGAATCACCGGCCTCGTGGCTCCTCAGCATCGCGCGCAACGTGCTCGTGGACCACCTGCGGCGCAGCCGTACCGAACTGCCGCTGCCCAGTCCCGAAGAGCTGGGCGCGCCGGAACTGGCCATCGACGCCGTCGCGGTCCACGACGTGCTCGGGCGGTTGCCCGAACAGCAGCGACGGCTGCTCGTCCTCGTCTACTTCGAGGGGTTTTCCCTGGTGGAGGTGGCCGCGATGACCGGCCGGTCCACCGCGTCAGTCAAAACCGCGCTCTGGCGCGCCCGCGCCGCCTTCGCCGAGATGTACGGAGCCCTGCGATGAGCGAATCGACCGACCCCGGCACACCCGGCTTCGAGATCCCCGACTTCGATCCGAAGAGGACGCGCAGAGCCGTACGGACGGGCGTCATGCGCACCGCGTCGACGGTGCTGGCCGCGTTGCTGGTGATGTGCCTGCTGGCGACGGCAGGGTCGGCATGGATCCAGCGGCGCGGCGACCGGGAGCAGCGCATGTCCGACGTGCTGGGCACCGCGCTGCAGGTCGCCAACCCCGGCTACCGGATCCGGCTCGGCGAGACCAGCGTCACCCCTTTGTCGCTGTCCCTGGAGGTGGGCATCAGCCCGCTGCGTGCCTCGGGCGGCTTCGCCGCCGGGACCGCCTTCGCCGACACCAGGGACGAGATCACCCAGGACTTCTTCGGCCGGGTACGGCAGCCGCCGCTCGGTCACGGCACCGACACCTCACTGACCTATGCCCTCTACAACATCGGGACGGGCAACGACCCCAAGGACCGGATGCGAAAGGTGCTGGCCCGCCTGCCCGAGACGATGAGAGCCCTGGCGGTCGTCGAGTTCGCCAAGCCGATGACCAGTGCGGAACTCGTCGCCTTCGCCCGGCAGTACGAGGAGTGCCCGGAAACCGTGGTCTACGAGAAGCGGCCACGGGCCACCCCGATCACCTGGGAGATGACCAGGACACCCGGTCCCGTGGATCTGCCCGAAGGGGGGATGTGCAGCGACGCGCCCCCGCAGACCCTCAAGGGCCTGCGGGGCTGGGTGGAGATGTTGCGCGATTACGATGAGCGCAACCTCCGGCAGTTCGGGCTGGACCTTGCCCGCCTGCGCAAGGCGGCGGCCGAGGGCGAGGCCTACGCCTACGTCAACGAGCTGTCCCCGATCGGGCGCCTACGGAAGATCATCGAGGATCCCCGGGTCGCGACGGTCCGGGTGGCCGACGTCGCCTTCGACCTGCAAGCGCCCTAGCAGCCGGGCAGTAGGGGGCAGGCGGCGGGCGGCCGCAGGGGCGCTGCTCGCCGCTGCCGGTCCTCGTTCCGTTGCGGTGAAACGCCCGCTCAGCGGCACCGCAGGAAATCGTGAATTTATCGATCTTATGCGCTATTTCTGCGCTATTTCAGATCATGCTCCAGGATCCGGATTATCTGCCCCCCGGAGATCGACACCGGCAAACCCAGCATCGCCCGGGTGTACGACGCGTTCCTGGGCGGCAAGGACAACTTCGCGGTGGAGGCGACGAGGAGGACCCTGAGGGCCTGGTGAACGCCTACAGGGCCAGGCTGGCCCCGGGCAGCTATCTCCAGCTGACCCACTTCTGCTCCTGCGCCCCGGAGGTACGGGACCTGGAAGGAGTCCTGCTGGCGATGCTGGGCACCGGACGGGCCCGGGACCTTCCCGAGATCGTGGGGTTCTTCGACGGCCTGGAACCGGTCGAGCCGGGAGTGGTGCACCTGCCCGAGTGGAAGCCCGACCGGGAGGTCGCCTGCCCGCTGGGCCTGGGCGGCATCTGCATCGCCGGCGGGATGGGGCGCAAGCCCTGAGAGCGGGGCCGGGCGCCGCGCCGTACCGCGCGGGCATCGTACCCCCGCCGCTTCGACGTCCCCGGTCAGGCCGCCCGGGCCGGTGCCCACCGGCCCGGGCGGCCTTGACGATGTGCGTGCCGCGATCGTCGAAGCGGCGGCCGCCGGAGTCTTCGCGGCCCCGCTCAGGTGAGCTGGTTGATGCGGATGAGGTTGCCGGCCGGGTCGCGGAAGGCGCAGTCACGCACTCCGTAGTCCTGGTCGATGGGCTCCTGGACCACGTCGGCGCCGGCGGCCTCCAGGCGCTTGAAGAGGCCGTCGAGGTCGTCGGTGGCCAAGGTGATCCCGGTGTAGGTGCCCTTGGCGATCAGCTCCAGGATGGTGCGGCGCTCCTCCTCGGTGATGCCGGGGTCGGCGGCCGGCGGGTGCAGCACGATGGAGGTTCCGGGCTGCCCGACCGGCCCGACGGTGATCCAGCGCATGTCCTCGTAGCCGACGTCCTTGCGGATCTCGAATCCGAGGATGTCGCGGTAGAAGGCCAGAGCGGCCTCGGGGTCGGTGTGCGGGAGGAAGGCGTAGTGAATGGTGATGTCCATGCCCCTCACGCTAGGCGCGGCTACGTCGGGGACGCTTCTTGATTCCTGACCGGTCTGGTCACCTGTTTGGCCAGGCACGGCGGGATGCCCGCCGCCGCCTGCCAGTGGTCGCGGCGGTAGACGCTCGGCGGCACGCCGACCAGCTCGGTGAATCTCGTGCTGAACGTCCCCAGTGAGGAGGAGCCCACCGCGAAGCAGACCTCGGTGACGCTGAGGTCCCCGCGGCGCAGCAGCGTCATCGCCCGTTCGATCCGCCGGGTCATCAGATAGGAGTACGGCGACTCGCCGTAGACGCGGCGGAACTCCCTGCTCAGATGCCCGACCGACATGTGCGCCCCGCGGGCCAGCGCCTCGACGTTCAACGGCTTGGCGTACTCGCGGTCGATCCGGTCACGGACGCGGCGGATGGCGGCGAGGTCGCGCAACCGCCGCTCCTGCGCGCGCATGCCGGACATGGACGCCATCATCCCACGCCGCGCCGCCGTACCCCGCGCTCACGCCGGTGACGGCCTGACATGCCTTTTGCGATGCTCTGGGCTATGGTCGGCCCTATGACGGGACCGTGGAGAACACCACGAGGGTCCATCGCGTTCGCCGGCGTGATGGGCCTGGTCCTGCTGTCCCTGGTGCTGGCCGGCGCTCCGGTCATGGTGGGCGGCGGGTCGGCCGTCGCCCAGGGTCCGGCCTCCGGTCCGGCGTGGAGCCTGGGCGGATGGGACATCGACCTGTCCAGCCTGCCGCCGCAGGCGGGCGGCGCCCGAGAGCACCACGTGCTGTCGCTGTGGCCGCCGATGCGCGGCGAACGCCATGGCGAGCTCGCGCATCTGGCGCTGCTGCCGTCGCCGGGCCCGGACGCGGACATGCTCCGCGATCCGCAACAGCTGGCGCACCGCATCGCGGGTTCGCGCAGCCCTCCGCTGATCTGACCGACGCCTTCCCGGCCGGGCTCCGCGGCCACGCGCGCCGCGGACACCGGCAACGCCCTCCCGCGTCCGGGGCTTCCCGGCGCCGGCCGGTGCGTGCCGTTGTGCCCGAAGACCTCTCCCGGCCGTTCCCTTCGCAGGAAAGCGGCGGAGCCGTATCCGTCCTGGCCGCCTCCGTTCAGGCCGCCTCCGTTCAGACCGCCTCCGTTCAGGCCGCCCTGTCCGGGTCGCCTGCTGCCGCCCTGCGCCGCCCTCCCCTTCGGTGACAGCCGGGGCCGGTCATCGCCATGGCCGTCGCCAGGCCGGTTCACGCCCGTCCGCGGCCTGATGCGCCCGTGCCCGCAGCCGGCCCCTCCCCCTCCCCGTCACCCGCCCTCCGCAGAAAGGACCACATGACCATGACCGATCCCCACGCGAGCACCCACCTCAGCAGCGTGCAGCTGCAGTCGCTGCGCCAGGACCTGCAGGAGCAACTGGATCAGCGCCGGCGGCAGCTGCACGACCTGCGGGAACAGGAGCAGGACGGCAGCGGCGCCGACGGCACCTGGCAGGAGCTGGTCCTCTCGCTCACCACCGCCGAGCGCGCCGTCGCCGAACTGTCCCAGGCCTTCGACAGGCTGGCGGCCGGCACCTACGGCCGTTGCACCCACTGTCGGACGGCCATCCCGTTCGAACGGCTCAAGGTCCGGCCGCTGGCGCGTACCTGCATCGACTGCCAGCGGCGGCGCGAGGCCGCCTGACACCGCGGAGGGGAGGGCGGGGCCGCCCCGCCCTCCCCTCAGACGACCCGGAGCCAATCATGATCACATTGGATCGCCTGGTGAACGTGCTGGGCGGGTACGGGGTGCGGCTGTACGGCCGTGCCGAGGCACGCTCGGCGTGGCTGCGCAGCGTGGTGATGCCGGAGGCCGCCGACCGTCACGTCGCCGGCGACGTACTCCTGGCCGTCGGCGCCTCTTCTCTCGCCGAGGCGGTACGGTGGGCGGCCGCGGCCGGGGCCACCGCGGTCCTGGTGCGCCCCACCGGGACGGACGCCGCAGGAGAAGGCCGCAGCGGCGCGGACCTCGAGCGGGAGGCCGCCGCGATCGGCGACCGGCACGGGATGGCCGTGTTGCTGGCCGACCCCGCCGTCTCATGGAGCCAGTTGGCCGGCGTGGTGTACGGGCTGGTGCTCGAGAGCCGCGAGACCGCCTCCGGACGCGGCCCGACCGACCTGTTCGCCCTGGCCGACAACCTGGCCGACGTCATCGGCGGAGCGGTGACCATCGAGGACCGGCACTCGCGGGTGCTGGCCTACTCCCGCTCCCAGCAGGCCGGTGATCCCGCCCGGCTGGAGACCATCCTCGCCCGGCGGGTCCCCGATCGGCTGCGTGAGCTGCTGCAGCGACAGGGGGTGTTCGCCCACCTGGCGGCGACGGACGAACCGGTGTTCGTCCCGGCCGACCCCGCGCAGGGCCTGACCGGGCGGATGGCGGTGGCGGTGCGGGCCGGCCAGGAACTGCTCGGTTCGGTATGGGTCAGCTGCGACAGAGCGCTGACCGGCGCCCACCGCCGCGCCCTGGCCGACGGCGCGCGCACGGTGGCTCTGCACCTGCTGCGCTCCCGGGCCAGCGCCGACCTGGAGCGGCAGGTGGAGTCCGACCTGGTCATCCGGTTGCTGGAGGGCGGCGCCGACGCCGAGCCGGTGATCGGCCGGCTGGGCCTGGCGCCGCAGGCACTGCGCGTCATCGCCGTCCGCGCGTCCACCCCCGATGATCGCCACGCCGCGCTGCTGCTGGCCTTCGAGCAGGCCACCACCGGCTTCGGCTGGTCCAGGCCCGGGCGCAGCGCGCTGCTCGGCGACACGCTCTACACCATCCTGTCGGCCGAGCGGGCGGACGCGGCCCGGCAGTGGATCACGGCCCTGCGCTCCGAGCTGCCCGCCCGGGTGCGCGTCGCGGCCGGGATCGGCGCGCCCGCCGGGGTCGCGGAGCTGCCCGCCGGCCGCCAGGAGGCCGATGAATGCCTGGCGCTGCACGAAGGCGCCGACCCCGCAGCCGTCCCGCCCGCCTACGACGAGTCCTGGGACGACATCCTGCTGCGGCGGCTGCGCGCGGCCGCGGAGACCGGCCGGGCTCCGGCCCGCGGGCCGGTGAGCACGCTGCTGCGGCACGACACCCGTCACGGCACCGGCTTCGCCGCCACGCTGCGGGCCTGGCTGGAGGCCCAGGGCGATCTCACCCTGGCCGCCGAGCGCCTCGGCGTGCATCCCAACACCGTACGCAACCGGCTGCGCAGGATGGGCGAGCTCACCCCGCTGGACCTGGCCGACGCCCGCCAGCGCCTGGCCATGACCATCATGCTGGCCGCCTGCGCGGACGAACCCCGCCGATGACCCGGCGCAGGACCGCCGGCGGTTCCCGGCGACGGCGTTGTGCCGGATCCACAACGGCGGTCCCGCGATTGTCGATCGCCCACAACCTCGCCGGTCGTCATCCGGGACACGCTGACTGTGACACCGGCATTCACACTCATCGGAGGTTGGACATGGTCGGCAACTGGCCGCGATCGGTGATCGTGGTGGGCGCGGGCATCGTGGGCCTGTCGACCGCGTGGTTCCTGCAGGAGCGCGGCGTGCAGGTCGACGTGATCGACCGCGGCGGCGTGGCGGCCGGCGCGTCCTGGGGCAACGCCGGCTGGATCGCGCCGGGCCTGGCCGTCCCGCTCAACGAACCCGCCGTCCTGCGCTACGGCCTGCGCTCGCTGCTGAACCCGGCCGCGCCGCTGCACGTGCCCGCGAGCCTCGACCCGGGCCTGTGGAGGTTCCTGGCCCGCTTCGCCGCCAACAGCCACTGGCGCTGCTGGACCCTCGCCGCGCGGGCCAACCTGCCGCTCAACGACGAGTGCGTGGAGGCCTACGAGGTGCTCGCCGCCGACGGCGTGTCCGCACCGGTCGTCGCGGCGCCGATCACCGCCGCGTTCCGCACGCCCCGCCGAGCCGAGAACCTGCTGCGCGAGCTGCGCAGACTGGCGGCGATCGGCCAGCACGTCGAGCACACCGTGCTGGAGGGCGACCGGCTCGCCGAGCACGTCCCGCTCGCCGGCGAGGCGCTGACGGCGGGAGTGCGCATCGACGGCCAGCGTTACGTCGACCCGGGCGCCTTCGTACACGCCCTGGGCAAGGCCGTCATGCGACGCGGTGCGACCGTGTACGCCGTCGAGGTCGACGAGGTGCGCACCGACGACAGGAAGGCGGTCGTCCGCTCGGCCAAGGGCACCGTCCTGTCCGCCGACGCGGTGGTGCTGGCCACCGGCGCGTGGCTGCCGCGCCTGGCCCGGCAGTGGGGCGTGCGCGTTCCCGTGCGGGCGGGCCGCGGCTACTCCTTCACCGTGCCGGTCGACCGCCCCGTCCCCTGCCCGGTCTACCTGCCCGAGGTGCGGGTCGCGTGCACGCCCTACCGGGGCGGGCTGCGGGTGGCGGGCACGATGGAGTTCCGCGACCCGGACGCCCCGCAGGTGCCCGCGCGGCTGGAGGCCGTCATCGCCTCCGCCCGTCCCCTCCTGCGGGGTGTGCGCTGGGAGGAACGCACCGACGCCTGGGTGGGGCCCCGCCCCGTCACCCCGGACGGGCGGCCGCTCATCGGCGCGACGGTGGCCCCCACCGTCTACGTGGCGGGCGGCCACGGCATGTGGGGCCTGGCCCACGGCCCCGTCACCGGCCGGCTGCTGGCCGAGCAGATCACCACCGGCAAGCAGCCCGCCGCCCTGGCCGGCTTCGATCCCCTGCGCTGACTTCGGAGGCGGTCGCGGACCGGGTGCGCCGGGCCGTGGCTCTACTTCCGGCGAGCTTCGAGCGCGTCCAGGATCAGGTCCAGGCCGTAGCCGAACTCGGCCGTGTAGTCGTAGCCCGGTCGCAGGGCGTGATCGACGATCATCTCGGTGAGGTACGGCAGCTCGTCCGCCGGCAGGTTCTCCAGGATGCCGCCGGCCACCTCCTTGACCTCGTCCGGCGTCATCACCGGCAGATTCACCTCCTGGATCACGAACCCGCTGATGTAGCTGTCGATGAGCGAGATGGCGTGCGCGGCCATCGGCAGCGTGAACCCCGCCCTGCGCAGGACGCCGAGAACGGCGTCGTGGTGGCGTAGCGTCGCCGGCCCCGGGGTGCGGCGGGAGTCCACGAGGCCGAGAGCCCAGCTGTGCCGTGACAGGACCGAGCGCGCGGAGGAGGCGCGCGCACGGATCGCGTCGCGCCAGTCGCCGCACCCGGCGTCGGGGAGCTCGATCGCCGCGAACACCACGTCGACCACGCCGTCGAGGATCGCGTCCTTGTTCGGCACATGGTGGTAGAGAGACATCGCCTCCACGCCCAGTTCCTGCGCCACCCGCCGCATCGTGATCGCCTCCGCGCCGCCGCGGTCCGCGACCCGGATCGCGGCCTCCAGCACGCGATCTCTACTGAGCGGTCGCCGTGGCGGGGGCACCGGCACTCCAGGATCCGAACACGTTGACAACCTTACACCTGTAAGTCAGCCTTACAGGTGTAAGTCCCCCGGAATGGGGCCAGCTGCGAGCTCGACGAACATCCGACCCGTGACCACGCCCCGCCGGGGCGGGAGAAGGAGGTCCCGATGCCGATGCCGAAGTGGTGGGGGCACGTGAACAAGCGGGTGTTCAACCCGCTCACCATGGCGCTCGGCAAGTCGCCGGTGCTGATCCACGTCGGTCGCGTCTCCGGCGCGACGTACCGCACGCCGCTCGACGCGCATCCCGTCGACGGCGGCTACCTGTTCATCCTGGTGTACGGATCGGGCTCGGACTGGGTGCGGAACGTCCTGGCGGCCGGCGGTGCGCGGCTGCGGGTCGACGGGCGGGAGGTGGAACTCGCCGCCCCGCGCCTCCTGGGGGAGGCCGAGGCGTTCCGGGCCCTCTCCGAGGAGGTGACGCGCCCGCCGAGGCTGCTGCGCATCACCGAGTTCCTCCGCATGGACCTGGTCACAGCCTGACGGGGGGCGGCACGGGGGGCGGCACGGCCCGGGCCGCACGCCGGGACGGCCGCCGCAGGCCCTCATCGAATATGCAGCGCCTCCCGGACCCCCGTTGCCCCTCCCGCCCGGAGCGCTCACCATGTGCGTACCGACGCAAGCCAGAAGGGAGCGCGGGGTATGCCCAGGTTCGATGCCCTTCCCGCACCCGTCCGGGAGGACTGCATATGTCTCCTGGAGGCCGGGCTGGAGGCCGCGTCCGCCGGATGGACCCGGCACTCGGGAGTCCCCATCCTCACGGTCACCCTGCACGACGCCTGCGAGATACGGGTGAGGCGGGCGCGATACGCCGACTACGCCTTCGGGGACCCGTGGGACCCCATGGACCCGGTGGAGATGAGCGCGCACCCCCTGCTGGCCGAGGCCCGGTGCGGCGCCCTGGTGTACGGGGACCGCGTCCACCGGCACCACTCGGGCCGCCTGCTCAGGTCGGCGCTGTCCACGCTGGGCGTGGAGGCTCCACACGAACCGGACAAGGCGGTGAAGATCCAGGTGGTGCACACGGCCGTCGCCCCAGGCGCCCCGGACCCCGCGATCTTCAAATTCCGCATCGCGGGAAGCGGGCCCGCGCCCGCGCGGCTCCGCTACGCGGAAAGCCCGCAGCAGATTCTCGGGGCGCTGGAGCGGCCCGTGGCGCTGAGGCTGGACTGTCGGCCCGGAGACACCATCACGCTGACCCCGGCCTGATCACGCTCCCCGCGGTCGGGGTGGATCCGCGAGAGCAGGCCGGGGCGGTCGTCATCGCCCGGGCACGTGGCGGACCGCGGGGGCGTCGTCGGACAGGTCGCGCTGGGTGAACAGGTCGATGAGCAGCCGCACCGGCAGGTCGGCCTCGGTCGGATAGCGGAACCCGCGCTCGGGGTTGAGGGTGTAGTGGTTGCGGCGGCCGATTTTACCGCGGGTCAGATAGCCCTCCTGGTGCAGGTCGGACACGATGCCCTGCACGGCGCGCTCGGTGATGCCGATGCGGGTGGCGATGTCGCGCAGGCGCACCTGCGGATCGCGGGCGATCTCCACCAGCACCCGGGCGTGGTGGGTCAGAAACGTCCAAGTGGAGGCGGGCTCACCGGAGCCGGGTGGGGCCATGTGACCTCTCTTCGGGGCCAGCTGATCCGGCCGGGGGGGCGTCGATGACGGACCATCTCTACCACAGCATTCCCACCGGAAGTACTTTTCCGGTAATAGAATTCTTCAATAATGGCGCCGGTGAGATGGTGTCGGCCAATCGGTCCCGTATCCGAATGGGAGTCCACGTGCCGACTCCACGGCGCCGGCGGGGTACACGCCGGCGCCGTGGAGTCCGGATATACCGGGTGGTGCGCTCGACGGGGAAGAGACTTTCGGGAATGGCGGACGGCGGCACGCCGTATTGCGGTGCGGCCCGCACCCGGCCGGGCGCGGGCCGCACCGGCGGCTCAGACCTCGAGTTTCTCCTCGATGGCGCGCAGAGTATGCCGCGCCAGCGCCAGATTGGACCGGTTGCGGTCGAGTGCGAGATACAGGAAGAGCCCCTTGCCGCTACGGCCGGTGATCGGCCGGATCACGTGGTACTGGCTGGTGAGGGTGATGAGGATGTCCTCGATGGCGTCCTTGAGGCCCAGGGAGTCCATGGTGCGGAGCTTGGCCTTGACGACCTCGGTGTTGCCGGCCGCCGCCACCTGGAGATCCAGGCCCTTGGAGCCGCCGAGCGCGCCCAGCGCCATCCCGCTGTCGTAGTCCACGACCGCCGCACCGAGGGCGCCGTCGATCGCCATCATCTCCTTGAGGGAGACCTCCATGCTGGCCATTGATTCCTCCGATTACTGGGTGCACATGGGCCGGCTTGACCAGAAAAGCGTTATCGGTCAGCGTAGAGGTCCCCGGCGGATGCCACGCGAGCCCGCCGGCCGGGATATACGACAAGGGACAGAATTCAAATACCAAGTAGAAAGATCCGCATCCCGGATGAACCGTCGATGCAGGTCCCGGGCGGCGAGTGCTTTTTTCCTCAGACGGGACGGACGGCCGATTCCGTCGATAGAAAATTCCTGAACCGAATTTCCGGAATCTTCATTCTTCACTTATGTCCCCGAACTCATTTCCTATGTTCCCGAGCCGAGGACGCATATGAGACCGCGCGCCGTACGGCACTCGGGCGCTCCGTCGCCGGCTCCTACGACTGGTGGCGGGCCAGTTCCAGGGCGTCGTGGGCGCTGAAGACCTCCACCCGGGAGGGCAGCTCCCGCAGCCGTGCCAGGTTGGCCAGGCGCTGGGCGTGGTCGACGGCGACGGCGCGCTGGGCGGCGCGCAGCATCAGGGGGCAGCGCGGCGGCGTGCCGATCTCACCGTGGAAGTAGTAGGCGTCCCCGGCGTGCAGCAGCCAGCCCGCGCCGGTGTCCACCGCCACCCCGGAGTGGCCGCGGGTGTGACCGGCCAGCGGGACCAGGGCCAGGCCGTCGACCCCCTCCAGCGGCCGGGCACGCAGGCCGAACAGCTCCTCGCCGGCGTCGTCGTAGGTCATCCAGTCGGGGTGGTGTGCCCACTGGGCGGGCAGATAGCGGCGGCGTTCGCCGGCGGTGACCGGGTGGACGGCGGCGGCCAGCTCGGCGGCGTGCAGGTGCACCCGGGCGCGGGGGAAGTCGCGCAGGCCGCCGGCGTGGTCGGGGTCGAGGTGTGTCAGCACGATGTGGCGCACGTCCCCGGGGTCCAGGCCGAGCTCCCGGATCCGGTTCAGGGCGGCCTCGGCCGGGTCCAGGGTGGGGCGGACCATCCGGGTGAAGCCGCGCGCCAGCCGGTCCTCGCCCACGGCGAAGCCGGTGTCGACCAGCACCAGGTCACCGCCGGTCTCGATGAGCAGGCAGTGGGCGACCATGCGGGGTGAGGCCGGCGGGAGCATCGTCCCGCAGTTGAGGTGGTGTACCTTCACCCCGCACATACTGACCGGCGGGGGGCCGCCCGGCCAGCCGGTGTGATCCAGATCACCCCGGCGTGCGCAGGATCACCCGGAGGCGCCGGCGGCCAGGGCGCTTCCCTTCTTCCACTCCTTGAACGACAGCTGCCAGTAGCTCCAGCCGTTGTTCCACTCCACCTCGCGGTCGGTGCCCTTGATGATGACCACGTCACCGCGCTGGGCGATGTCGTAGAACCACTTGGCCTGGTCGGGGCGGGCGTTGATGCAGCCGTGGCTGACGTTGCGCCGGCCCTGGGCCCAGACGTTGTTCTTGGCGTGGACGTACTCGCCGCTGTTGGAGAAGCGCACGGCGTGGTTGATCATCACGTCGTAGTACTCCGGGTGGCCCTTCTCGAAGCCGGGGGAGATCATCCGCTCGGGGTTGGACTTGCCCATGGTCAGGTGCACGCCGCTGGTGGTGGTGTAGGCCCGGGTGGTGGCCATGCCCGCGCTGATGAGCATCTTCTTGGCGACCTTGCCGTCCCGCTTGACGATCATGGTGTGCTTGCGGGTGTCGATGTAGGAGATCTGGGACGCGCCGATGTTGATGGTCTTGGTGAAGTCCTCGACCCCGTACATGTTCTTGGCGCCCTGCACCCCCTCGAGGTGGGCGGTGAAGGTGACCTTCTGGTGGGCCTTCCAGTACTTCCGCGTGCGGTAGATCACGGTCTTGTCGTCGATCCACCGCCAGGCCCCCACGGCGGGCTTCTCGGAGGTGACCTCCAGCGCCTCCTCGACGTTGGCCTTGCCTGCCTTGGAGGGGATCGGGTTGTTGAAGGTGACGATGATCGGGGCCCCCACGCCGACCTTCTCCCCCTTGACCGCCGGGGTCACGTCGGCCACGGCCAGCTCGATCTCCGGCTTGAGCGTGGTGAAGCTGCTGCTGGCGGTGGTGCCGCCCGCGGCGGTCGCCGAGACGGTGTAGTCGCTGGCGGGCTTGAGCGGCGCCTTGGAGACCCACTTGGTACGGCCGGCGTCGAAGTCGCCCTCGACCTCCTCGCCGCCGCTCTCGACCGTGACCTGCTCCAGCGGGCCGCCGTCGGCGGTCACGACGACCTTCTTGTCCGGGCGGACGGTGGAGCTGCCCTCCGTGGGGCTGATCTTTATGACCGGGGCGGCCGGGGCCGACTGCGCCTGCTTGCCGGGCTCCCCGTTGGCGGCGGAGGGTGTGCCTGCCGGCTCGTCGGAGCATGAGGCGGTCAGCAGGGCGGTGACCGCCACAGCCAGTCCGGCCACCGGCATCCTCAGGCGTCGGCTTTCAACGTTCAGCACAAAGCTCTCCCCCATAGTGCAAACTCGTCCAAAAACACTAATAGGAGATGCGCATAGGACGCGACGGGTTCAGCCTGGAAAGGTTACATTTTGGCTACTTTCCATGGTCAACGTCCTGCCGACTCTGAGTAAACCTGCTAGAGGACGTCCTTTCGGACTGTCCGAATCGGGTGATCGGGCCGGTCAGAGCGGGAACGGCGGGCCGCCAGAGTGTAGGCCGCACCGATTCCCAAGATCGCGATCGGGAAGACCGTTCCAACGAGAAGACCGGTGCGCAGTCCCGAACCGCCGCCCGGTGCGGCGGTGACGGTCGCGTCGGCGACGGCGCCGGCCAGCCACGGCCCGGCCGCCGCCCCGGCGTCGCCGAACACGGCCAGCACCCCGAACATCGCGGCGCCGCCCATGGGGAAGCGGGCGGAGGTGAGGCTGAAGGTCCCCGGCCACATCAGGCTGACCGCCAGCCCGCACAGCGCGCAACCGGCCAGGGCGAGCACCGGGTCGTCGGCCAGCGCGGCCAGCAGATAGCAGGCGGTCGCCAGCCCGGCGCAGGCGATCATCGCGGGCAGCAGGGGGACGCGCTGTCCCCACAGGCCGTAGACGATCCGGCCGATCCCCATCAGCACGGCGAACAGGCACGGACCGGCCAGGTCGCCCCACACCTTGGAGACCCCCAGCCCCTGCTCGGCGAACAGCGACGACCACTGGGACATGGTCAGCTCCGAGGCGCCGGCGCACAGCATCAGCAGCAGTGCCCCGGCGAAGGCCGGAGAGCGCAGCAGCGCGCGCAGCGGGGTGCGGTGCTCATCGGGGACCGTCGGGGGCAGCGGCACCCGCGCGAAGACCACGAGGTTGGCCAGCGGCACCAGCGCCCACATCAGCGGCAGCACCTGCCAGGCGGACTCGCCCACGGCCGCCAGCATCAGCGTCGTGCCCAGCACCACGGCGACCTGGCCCCAGCAGTAGAAGGAGTGCAGCAGGCTCATCGTGGCGGCCCGGTGCTCCTGCGGGCTGGGCAGGGCGTCCACGACCGGGCTGACCAGGACCTCCAGCAGGCCCCCGCCGATCCCGTAGACCACGACCGCCACCGCCAGGCCGGTGTACGGCGAGGGCGTCAGGGACGGCGCCACCGCCAGCAGCACGAGCCCGGCGACGCTGAACAGGTGGGCCAGGACCATGGGCAGGCGGTAGCCCGTGCGGTCCACCACCTTGACCGCCACCAGGTCGGTGACCAGCTGGGTGGCGAAGTTCAGCAGGATCAGGCGGCCGAGCATCTCGTAGGGCACGTCGTAACGCGTCTGGAAGACGATGAACAGCAGCGGGGCGAGGTTGTTCACGATCGCCTGGGTGACGTACCCGAGATAGCAGGCCCGGCGGGTGTGGTCGAAGGTCATGGACTCTCTTCACGGTGGTGGTGCGGCAGGCCCGGGCGGCTCACACCACGCGCGGGTCCGGCCCGAGAGTACGGCAGGGGATCACCCTCACCTGCGGGCGGCCCCTCCCCCGCCATCCGGGCGGCAGGGGAGATCCCGGGCGCCGCCCGCAGCGGACCGTACGCCGCCCGGAACCGTGCCGCCCCGGGATCGTGCGGCGCCCGCCGAAACGTCCGCCCCCGATGATGGGGGCATGACGGTCACCGCACGCGTTCCCCTCGCCGACCTCGCCGCCCTGCTGGCCGACGGCACCCGGGCGCGGTTCTGCCTGGCGCTGCTGGACGGGCGCGCCTGGACCGCCGGGGAACTGGCCCGCCACGCCGGGGTCGCGGCCTCCACCGCCAGCGAGCACCTGTCACTGCTGGTGCGGGGCGGCATCCTCGCCGAGGAGCGCCAGGGACGGCACCGCTACGTGCGCCTGGCCGGGCCGCGGGTGGCCCAGCTCATCGAGGACCTGGCCGCCCACGCCGACCTGGCCGCGCCCGCCCCTCCCCCGCCGACGCTGCGGGCCGCCTCCTCGGCCAGGGCCATGGCCGCCGCCCGCACCTGCTACGACCACCTGGCCGGGCGCCTGGGCGTGGCCGTCACCGACGCGCTGACCGCCCGCGGCCTGCTGCGCCAGGACACCGGCTTCGCGCTCAGCGACGACGGGCTGGCCTGGTTCGCGGCCGACCTCGGCGTACGGCTGGCGCCCCGCGGCAGGCGGCCGATGGCCAAGGCCTGCCTGGACTGGACCGAACGCCGCCACCACCTGGCCGGCGTCGCCGGGGCCGTGCTGTGCGCGACTCTGCTGGAGCGCGGCTGGGTCACCCGGATCGGCACCGGCCGCGCGCTGCGCGTCACCGCCCCCGGCGCCCGGGCCCTGGAGGACCTGCTCGGCCTCAAGAGCGTCGAGAGCGCCGGGAGTGAGGCCGCGGCGGGGAGTCGGCCCTGATGAGCGCGGACGGTCACACGGGATGGCCGCCGGCGTCGGTGCGGTAGGCCTGGCTGGAGAACTTGGAGATGAAGACGTCGAAGCGGCCGTCGGGCCGCTCGCACAGCGTGCCGCCGTCCTGCCAGATGCCGTTCTCCTGCCACCACTGGCTGCCGGCCGGGTCGCCCTGGTTCTGGTGGACGTTGTGCATCCCGAGGCCGCCGGTGAACGGCTCGCCGAAGACGAGGATCCGCCGCCCGGCCACGAGCATGGACTCCAGGGCCTGGGCGGCCTGCAGGTTCGAGCCCGCGGTCCAGGACCGGCCGGTCCCGGCCAGGGCGAGCAGCCACCCCAGCCAGGCGGGCGGCCGCCGGACGAACACGCACCCCGGGGCGCCGGCCAGGGCCGGGTGGCGCTGGTAGTCGAGGGCACCGGAGCCGGGCAGGCGGGTCAGGTCGTGGTAGCCGGGCGCCAGAGCGGCCGCCGGGGCCGGCGCGGAGGCGTCGAGGGTGAGCCTCTTCCACTGGACGCCCGTCTGGGACTGCTTGCTGTCGACGTCGATCGCGCAGCGGTACGACCCGGCGGGCGCGTCCACCTCCAGGTTGACGTGGAACCAGCGTCCCTGGGTGTCGGGCTGGTCGCGGTGGTGGCGGTTCAGGGTCCCCACGAGCACGCCGTACCGGTCAAGAGGCATGGACGGGAGTCAACCAGCTCACCCGGGGACGGACAACGTCCCCCGCCGGGCCCGCCGGGATCCGGGCGGCGGACGGTTGCGACCGCGGGTCAGGACCTGCCCGCGCCCTGACGCAGGCGGTGGGTGAGGCTGGTGTGGCGACGCCCGGCGCCGCGGGTGCGCACCGCCTGGGCCAGCGCGCGGCGCGAGCCGATGATGACGACGAGCTTCTTGGCCCGGGTGATGGCGGTGTAGAGCAGGTTGCGCTGGAGCATCATCCACGCGCTGGTGGCCAGTGGGATCACCACCGCGGGGTACTCGCTGCCCTGGGAGCGGTGGATCGACACCGCGTAGGCGTGGGCCAGCTCGTCGAGCTCGTCGAAGGAGTATTCGACGTCCTCGTCCTCGTCGGTGCGCACGATCAGCTTGTGGTCGTCCGGCTTGACGTCGACGACCATGCCGACGGTGCCGTTGAACACCCCGGCGGCGCCCTTGTCGTAGTTGTTGCGCAGCTGGGTCACCTTGTCGCCGACCCGGAACACCCGCCCGCCGTAGCGGCGCTCGGGCATGCCCTCGCGGGAGGGGGTCAGCGCCTCCTGCAGGACGGTGTTGAGGTTGCCCGCCCCGGCCGCGCCGCGGTGCATCGGCGCCAGCACCTGCACGTCGCGGCGGGAGTTGAGGCCGAACTTGCGGGGGATGCGGTTGGCGACCACGTCGACGGTCAGCGCCGCGATCTCCTCGGGCTCCTCGCAGGGGAACAGGAAGAAGTCCTTCATGCCCTCCAGCACCGGGGGCAGACCGGTGTTGACCCGGTGCGCGTTGGTGACCACGCCCGACTCCTGGGCCTGGCGGAAGATGTGCGTCAGCCGGACCCGGGGGATCTCGTCCTCGGCGGCCAGCAGGTCGCGCAGGACCTCGCCCGCGCCCACCGACGGCAGCTGGTCGACGTCGCCCACGAACAACAGGTGGGTGCCCGGGGCCACGGCCTTGACCAGCTTGTTGGCCAGCAGCAGGTCCAGCATCGAGGCCTCGTCGACCACGACCAGGTCGGCGTCCAGCGGGTTGTCGCGGTCGAAGGTGGCCTCTCCCCCGGGGCGCAGCTGCAGCAGCCGGTGCACGGTGGTGGCCTCGTGGCCGGTCAGCTCGGCCAGCCGCTTGGCCGCCCGGCCGGTGGGCGCCGCCAGGATGACCTTGGCCTTCTTGGCGCGGGCCAGCGTGACGACGGAGCGCACGGTGAAGCTCTTGCCGCAGCCGGGCCCGCCGGTCAGCACCGCGACCTTCTCGGTCAGCGCCAGCCGTACGGCCTGCGACTGCTCGGCGGCCAGGTCGGCGCCGGTCCTGCCGCGCAGCCACTCCAGCGCCACGTCCCAGTCGACGTCGTGGAAGACGCCGAGGCGGTCGTGGGAGGAGGTCAGCAGGGCGCGCAGCGACCCGGCCAGCGACAGCTCGGCGCGGTGGAAGGGCACCAGGTAGATCGCGGGGATCGTGTTGTCCCCGGCCGGCAGCTCCTCGCGGACCACGCCCTCCTCGGCGACCAGCTCCTCCAGGCAGGAGGCCACCAGCTCGGCGGGGACCTGAAGGATCTTGACCGCGTCGGCGATCAGGTTGGGCGCCGGCAGATAGCAGTGGCCGTCGTCGGCGCCCTGCGACAGCGTGTAGCGCAGGCCCGCTTTGACCCGCTCGGGGCTGTCGTGCGGGATGCCGACGGCCTGGGCGATGGTGTCGGCGGTCTTGAAGCCGATGCCCCACACGTCGTCGGCCAGCCGGTAGGGCTCGTTCTTGACGATCGTGATGGAGGCGTCGCCGTACTGCTTGAAGATGCGCACCGCGATCGAGGTGGACACCCCGACGCCCTGCAGGAAGATCATCACCTCTTTGATGATCTTCTGTTCCTCCCAGGCGACCCCGATCATCTTGGTCCGCTTCGGGCCCAGCCCGGGAACCTCGACCAGCCGCTCCGGAGCGGTCTCGATGATCTCCAGGGTGTCGGTGCCGAAGTGGTCGACGATGCGCTCGGCCATCTTCGGCCCGATGCCCTTGATCAGCCCTGAGCCGAGATAGCGCTGGATGCCCTGCACGGTCGCCGGCAGCACGGTGGTGTAGGACCACACCTCGAACTGCCTGCCGTAACGCGGGTGCGACCCCCACCGGCCGGTCAGCCGCAGCGACTCGCCGACCTGCGCCCCCAGCAGCGGCCCCACCACGGTCAGCAGCTCGGTGCCCGACCGCTCGGTGGCCACTCTGGCGATGGTGTAACCGGTCTCCTCGTTGGCGTAGGTGATGCGTTCGAGCACCGCCTCGAGCACGGTGCCGGGGGGACGCTGCGCCTCCGGAGTGGTCATGGCGGGTATTGTGCCGCACGCGCCCGACATCCTCGAAAAATCCGGATGGGTTCGCCTACGCGGAACGATTCTTTCCGCATTGGGTGACACCGTCGCAGTCATGAGCACTCCGCGCCCCCTTCCGGCCAAGAGCACTCCGCGCCCCCTTCCGGCCAAGAGCACTCCGCGCACTCTGACCACGAGGGCGCTCAACCGCATCACGCTGGAGCGGCAGCTGCTGTTGCGGCGCAGCGGCATGTCCGCCCTGGCGGCCGTCGAGCATCTGACCGGCCTGCAGGCCCAGGCGGGCAACGCCCCCTATCTCGGGCTGGCGGCCCGCCTGTCGGACTTCGCCCACGACGATCTGACCGCCCTGCTGTACGGCAGGCAGGCCGTGCGCTCCTCGGTCCTGCGCGGCACCCTGCACCTGGTCTCCGCCGCCGACTACCGGTGGCTGCGCCCCCTGGTGCAGCCCGTCCTGACCCGCGGGCGCCAGGCCGCCTTCGGCAGGGTCACCGCCGGGGTGGACCTGTCCGAGCTCGCCGCCGCGGCCCGGGACCTGCTGGCCGGACGCACGCTCACCCGCCCGCAGCTGGGCCGGATGCTCGCCGAGCGCTGGCCCGGCGTCCCGCCCGAGGCTCTGGGCTGGTCGGCCCAGAGCCTGCTGCCGCTGGTGCACGTCCCGCCGCAGGGCACCTGGAACAGGGGCGGCGCCACCCCCTTCGCCCTGGCCGAGGAGTGGCTGGCCGAGGAGTGGCTGGCCGGGGAGTGGCTGGCCGGGGAGTGGCTGGCCGGGGAGTGGCGCGACGGGCCGCCGGAGCGGGCGCCCGAGGAGAGCTCGCCGGAGGAGACCGCGGCCGGCGGGCGGACCGGCCGGGAATGCGCCGGACCCGCCGGCACCGGGGCCGAGGCGCCGGTGGAACGGATGATCCGCCGGTACCTGGCGGCCTTCGGCCCGGCCGGGGTCATGGACATGCAGGCCTGGTCGGGCCTGACCCGCCTGCGCGAGGTCGTCGCCGGCATGGATTTGCGGATCCTGCGCGGGGAAGACGGCCGCGAGCTGTTCGACCTGCCCGGCGCCCCGCCGCCACCCGACCCGGGGACGCCGGCCCCGGCGCGCTTCCTGCCGGAGTTCGACAACCTCATGGTCGCCTACGCCGACCGCACCCGGATCATGACCGACGAGTACCGCCGGCGCGTGTGCGTCGGCGCGATGGTCGCGCCGACCATCCTGGTCGACGGCACCGTCCGGGGCACCTGGAAGCTCGCCGGCGGGCGCCTGAGCGTCCAGCCGTTCGAACCGCTCACCGCGCGGGCCAGGGCCGGGCTGACCGCGGAGGCCGATCGCCTGCTGGCCTTCGCCGGCGCCCGGGACCTGGAGTTCCTGCCCGTCGCGTGAGGCGGCCGAAGCCCCGCAGGACCGCAGGTGTGCGGCCGGGCTACCAGGCCAGGTCCTCGTCGCGGATCGTCTCGGTCCGGCAGTGGGAGACCGGCCCCCGGCGGCCGTCGGCGACGCAGATCCTCAGATCCACGCGCCTGATCTCGCCCCTGGACTCCAACAGGTAGCCCGTGCGGCTGCGGCCGTAGGAGGCGCAGAAGCGGCGTTCGGGCGACCGGCCGGAGCCGCCCTTCAGATAGTGGAACTCGGCCCGGATGGAGGCGCAGTGCCCCGGGTGGCGGTCGAGGTCGTAGAGGCTGCCGTAGGCCTGGAAGTGCTTCTCGCTGAAGCTGGTGATCCACAGCTTGGCCTTGGCGTGGCCGGAGTGCTTGCGGGAGGACCGGATCGTCCCCAGGTCGTAGTCTCCCGCCGTCCGCGCGGCCGCTCCCGTCCCCGCCTCGGCGGCGGCGGGCGCGGTGGTGGACAGGGCGGCGGGCAGTCCCGTCGCGAGCACTCCGGCCAGCAGCAGTCCCCGGACAACCGTGCGCATCGTCTTCCCCTCTCGACTGGTTCGTCCCCAGTCATAGGGGCGGCCGCTTGGAACCGGCTTGCGGCTCACTGATCCTCTCCGTGCGCGGCCCGGGGCCGGTCCGCAGGGGAAAGCGGGCGGAATGGAAAACGGGCGCGATCCCCAACATTGCGGATCTTCTCAGCGTCCAACCATCGGGATAGGAACGGGGGGACGCACCGGCGCCTGCGGGGCCGCGCGTGCCGTCGACACACGAACGGGGAGATCAGATGACAAGACAGGTGATCATCGAACCGGTCGACCGGCCGGGGCTCTCGGCCGAGCAGGTCAGGCAGGTGGCCGCGGCGCATCCGGCCGTGCTGGCCCAGCTGGAGACCGCCGACGCCGACCGGCTCGTCCTGGGCGAGGCCCTGGCCCTGACGCACGATCCGGACGGGCGGGCCCCGTTCCGGGCGAGCGTCTTCGACCCGGTCTCCAACCGGGGGGTGGAACTGCGCGGCACCCTCGACCGGCCGGAGAAGGCCGAGGTCGTGCCCAGCGCCTACCGGCCCAACCCGGACGCGCGGGAACTGCGCGCGGCCGCGGAGATCCTCCGGGCCGACGAGCGCTTCCCCGCCGGGGACGACGTCGTGATCTACCAGCCGATGCCGCCGCTGGCCGATCTGGAGAACACCGACGGCACCACCGTGCGCCGCCCCACGCTGGGCCTCTACACCCCCTCGCAGGACGTCAAACACCGCATCGTCGCCGTCGACCCCGTCGCCCGGACCGTCGACTGGTCCCCGGCCGGAGTCGGCGCGGCCATGCACCCCGACCACCCCGACGACTGCGAGTCGCACCTGCCCACGCCGGTGGAGAGCCTGCGCGACCGGGGCGGTCCCGACGCGGTACGGCTGCGCGTGATCGAGGGCGGCACCGAGCTGTGGAACCTGATCGTGGTACGGCCCCGCGCCTCGGCCCCGCAGAACCCCGGCGACGGCTCGGGGGTGGAGCTGCGCGAGGTCCGCTACCGGGGCAGGCTGGTCTTCCGCCAGGCCCACGTGCCGATCCTCAACGTCCAGTACGAGGAGGACGGCGTCACCTTCCGCGACTGGCAGAACGAGGAGACCCGCTTCTCGGCCACCGGCGCCGACCCGGTCGGCTGGGGCTGGCGGATCTGCGACCGGGCGCCCAGGACCATCCTGGAGCGGCCCGACAACGACGCCGGCAACTTCCAGGGCGTGGCCTTCCACGACGACGGCGGGCAGCTGCGGATCGTCAGCGAGATCGCGGCCGGCTGGTACCGCTACGTCTCGGAGTGGCGCCTGGCCGACGACGGCGCGGTCCGGCCGCGCTTCGGCTTCGCCGGGGTGCGCAACCCGCGCACCTGCATGCGTCACCGCCACCACGTCTACTGGCGCTTCGACTTCGACATCGAGGGCTCCGACAACGACGTGATCGAGCAGCTCGACGAGACCGGCCCCGGGACCACGACGGCGACCCAGATCGTGCGGGAGGTGGCCCGCAGACGCCGCAGCCCGGCGCGGTTCTGGCAGATCACCGACAAGTCCAGCGGGCGCGGCTACCGGATCGTCCCCGGCGAGCACGACAACACCGCCGACCCCTACGGCATCGCCGACCTGTGGTTCCTGCGCCGGCGCGGGACCGAGCTGTACGACGGCAACCCCGACGAGAACAACCGCGCGATGCTCGACCGGTTCGTCAACGGCGAGAGCGTCAGCGGCACCAACGTCGTCGTCTGGTACGCCGGCCACTTCCGCCACGACCAGAACGCCCCCCACCCGCACCAGGGCCACATCGTCGGCCCCGACCTGGTCCCGGTCACCTGACCGGCCACGGCCGCGCCGCCGGGAGGGCCACCTCCCGGCGGCGCACGCCGTACGAGCGGGAAAGCGGTTGGAAGAGCCCTGCGGGGGCGAGCACGCCGCAGGAGGAGCGGCGGAGGAAACGGGGGATCCGGTCGTCGCCGGAGACGGGAACGGCGCTGTCTGCGGTATGGCGCAGACGACGGCAGCCGATGACAAGGCAGTGGGCGGGCGCTACACTCGTATGCCCGGGATCTAATCAAGCACACAGGAAACCCACCATGAGGGAGTCTACCAAAACGATGGCACTCCGTCAATCCGGAACCGCTCCCCGTCCCGGCGGCGCGGCGACCGCGCTCACCGAGGCCCTGCGCACCGAACAGGACCGTCTGACCTTGCTCTACGAGCGTCTGGACGCCGCCCGCGAGCAGGCGCACGCCGCGCTCACCTCCGCTTTCGCCTCGGGCCACGCCGGCGGCACCCGTCAGGCCAGGGTCGAGCGCGAGGTCTCCGCCGGGGAGCACTCCAGCCGCCTGGCCCGGCTGACCGGCGTCGAGCGCGGCCTGTGCTTCGGCAGGAT
This sequence comes from Paraplanobispora takensis, assembly GCF_016863195.1. GTDB lineage: Bacteria > Actinomycetota > Actinomycetes > Streptosporangiales > Streptosporangiaceae > Planobispora > Planobispora takensis. The sequence goes on from NZ_BOOK01000057.1 coordinate 32,980, forward strand.
CGACGAGACCGACGGCGAGACCCGCTACATCGGCCGGATCGGGCTGCGGGACGCCGACGGCGAGATCATGCTCACCGACTGGCGCGCCCCGGCCGCCCGCCCCTTCTACACCGCCACCCCGGGCGACCCCGGGCCGCTGGTGCGCCGCCGCCACCTGCACACCCGCGACCGGACCGTGGTCGGCATCGACGACGAGGTGTTCGACCTCGACCGCCTGGGCGAGGGCGCCCGGCGCACCCTCGTCGGCGAGGCCGCGCTGCTGGCGACGTTGCGGCGGGGCCGTACCGGCCGGATGGAGCAGGTGGTGGCCACCATCCAGACGGAGCAGGACCGGGTGATCCGCTCCGGCCTGGCGGGGGCGCTGGTCGTGCACGGCGGCCCCGGCACCGGCAAGACCGTCGCGGCGCTGCACCGGGCCGCCTATCTGCTCTACACCCACCGCGACGTGCTGGAGCGGCGCGGCGTGCTCATCGTCGGGCCCAACACGCTGTTCTCCCGCTACATCGGCCAGGTGCTGCCCTCGCTGGGCGAGACCGACGTGGTGGTGGCCACGCTCGGCGAGCTGCATCCGGGGGTGCGCGCCACCGCCGCCGACTCCCCCGCCGCCGCGGTCGTCAAAGGTGAGGCGCGCATGGCCGAGGTCGTGGCCGCCGCGATGCGCGACCGCCGGCGCCTGCCCGAGGGCGACCTCGAGGTGACGATCCCGGTGCGGACCTCGCTGCGCGACGGGGTGGAGGTCGTGGTGGAGGAGATGACGATCAGCGCCCCGCACGCCGCCTGCGCCGCCGCCCGCGACCGGGCCGGGAACTCGGGCCTGCCGCACAACACGGCGCGGCGGCTGTTCGTGCTGGACGTGCTCACCGCACTCGCCCTCGACCAGGCCGCCCGGCTGGAGGCGCAGGGCACGCTCGGCGCCGAGGAGGCCGCCGAACTGGACGCGCTCATCGCCGAGGCCGAGGCCAGGGGGGCCGCCTGGCTGGACGCCCTGGCCGACGCCGGGGAGGGGGCCGAGGCGGATGCGCTGACCGCCGAGGAACTCGCCGGGCTGGATCCGTTCACCGTCGAGGAGGACGCGTGGCTGGACGGGCGCCGGGTCGACACCGATCCGGACACCGGAGCCGGGGCGCTCATCGCCGACGCCGCGGACCTGCGCTACGCCCGCCAGGTGCTGTGGACCTACCCGGCGGTGCGCGAGGCGGTGGAGGGGCTGTGGCCGTACCTCACCCCGGAGCGGCTGATCGGTGAGTTCCTGGCCGATCCGGACGCGATCGCCTCGGCCGCCCCGCACCTGTCGCCCGCCGAGCGCGAGGCCCTGCTGCGGCCGTACGGCGCGCCGTGGACGCCCGGCGACGTACCGCTGCTGGACGAGGCCGCCGAACTGCTCGGCGTCGACGAGACCGAGCAGCGGGCCGCGCGCGAGGCCGAGGCGGAGCGGCGCAGGCAGGAGGAGGCCTACGCCCAGGGCGTGCTGGAGTTCACCGGCCTGGTCGACAGCGGGCTGGTGGAGACCAGGCTGCTGGAGGCCGGCATGCTCGCCGAGCGCCATGAGGACTCCGGCCCGGACAGGACCACCGCCCAGCGGGCCGCGGCCGACCGCACCTGGGCCTACGGGCACGTCATCGTCGACGAGGCGCAGGAGCTGTCGGCGATGGCGTGGCGGACGGTGATGCGGCGGGTCCCGGCCCGTTCGCTGACGGTCGTCGGCGACCTGTCGCAGACGGGTTCGGCGGCCGGGGCCCGCTCGTGGGGCGAGATGCTCGATCCCTACCTGGAGGGCCGCTGGCGCGAGGAGCGGCTGACGGTCAACTACCGCACCACGGCCCGGATCATGGCGGTCGCCGCCGACGTGCTGGCCGCGGTCGACCCCGGCGCCCGGGCACCCGAGCCGGTCCGCGAGGACGGGGAGGCGCCGCGCGCGGTGCGGCTGGAGGCCGCAGGCGGGATCGCGGGCCTGCCCGCGCTGGTGGAGGCCGAGCTGACGGCGGTCAGGGCCGGCCTGGCCGAGCCGGAGACCGGGCCCGCCGGATCCGGCGTCACGACCGGCGGCTCCGGCGGCTCCGGCGACTTGGGGGACTACGGTGTCGCGGCCGGAGCCGACGCGGGGCGGCTGGCGGTGATCGTCCCCGACGCCCGCCACGCCGAGGTGGCCGCGCTGTTCCCGTACGACGCCCAGGACGTGCTCGACCGCCCGGTCGCCGTGCTGACGCCCGCCACCGCCAAGGGCCTGGAGTTCGACGCGGTCGTGGTGGTCGAGCCCGCCGAGATCCTCGCCCGGGGTCCCGCGGGCGGGCGCGACCTCTACGTCGCGCTCACCCGCGCCACCCGGCGGCTGACCGTGGCGCACCGGGGCCCGCTGCCGGAGATGCTCTCCCGTCTGCAGCACTGTTAGAGATCCTCACCCGCCGGTCCCGGGACCGGCGGGGACGCGGGCCGACGACCATTAACCTGGGCGGATCGTGTCGTTCTCGAGGAGGAGATCGTCAATGTCGCCGGTTCTGGAGAGTACGGCCCGCGCCCTGTCGCACAGGGTCGCCGCCGAGCAGGCCGAGTCGCGCCTGCCGTCGCTGGCCGTGGCCGTGGTGCGCGACGGGCGGGTCGCCTGGTTCGGGGCGCGCGGCCTGGCCGGGGAGGCCGCGCCCACCCGCGCCACCCAGTACCGGATCGGCTCGATCACCAAGAGCATGGTCGCCGTCGTGATCATGCGGCTGCGCGACGAGGGGCGGCTGGACCTGCTCGACCCGATCGGCAAGCACATCCCCGGCACGCCCGTGGACGAGGTGACGATCGCCCAGCTGCTGTCGCACACCGGGGGGCTGACCGCCGAACCGCCCGGCCGGTGGTGGGAGCGCACGCCCGGCATGCCGTTCGAGGAACTGCTGGCGCTGCTGGGCCCGGAGACCTCCCGGCACCGGCCGGGGCGCCGCTTCCACTACTCCAACCTGGGCTTCGGTCTGCTGGGCGAGCTGGTGGCCCGCCAGCGCGGGACGGACTGGGCGCACGCCGTACAGCAGGAGATCCTGGCCCCGCTGGGCATGCGCGACACCACCACGCGCCCGCGCGCCCCGCACGCCACCGGCTACGCCGTGCACCCGTGGGCCGACGTGCTGCTGCCCGAGCCCGAACACGACGCGGTCGCCCTGGCCCCGGCCGGGCAGATCTGGTCCACCCCGGACGACCTGGCCCGGTGGGCGGCGTTCGTGGCCGGTGACACCGGCGGCGTGCTGGCCGAGGCCACCCTGGCGGAGATGCACGAGCCCGCGACCGTCGACGACGGTGACGCCTGGACCGGCGGGTACGGCCTGGGCCTGCAGCTGGCCAGGGCCGGCGGCCGCCGCCTGGCCGGGCACACCGGCTCCATGCCGGGCTTCCTGGCCACGGTCTGGGCCGACCCCGCCGACCGGGTGGGCGTGCTGTTCATGGCCAACTCCACCTCCGGGGTGCGCCGGACGCTGCTGACCGACCTGCTGGCCATCCTGGACGAGCACGAGCCGCGCCTGCCGGCCGAGTGGGCGCCCTCGGCCGTCGATCCGGAGCTGCTGGCGCTGACCGGGCCGTGGTACTGGGGGCCGGCCGCCTACGCGCTGCGGCTGCTGGGCGGCCGGGACCTGTCGCTGACCCCGATCGGCGGCACCGGGCGCGCCTCCCGCTTCTCGGCCCGGCCCGACGGCACCTGGCTGGGCCTGGACGGCTACTACGCCGGGGAGACGATGCGCCTGGTCCGCAACCCCGACGGCTCTCCCGGCCACCTGGACCTCAACACGTTCGTCTTCACCCGCACCCCCTACGACCCGCAGGCGGAGGTGCCCGGCGGCGTGGACCCGGACGGCTGGCGGGCCTGAGGCGGGCCATGCGGCCGGGCCCCGGACAGCCGAGCCACCCGGCCCGGAAGCCGGTCGCCCGAGTCATCCGGCCGGATCCGGGGAGCTCCTGCGGCCGGGCCCGGGGAGCCGAGTCACCCGGCCGGATCCGGGAAACCGGTCAGCTCGCTCACCAGGGCGGCCGGTGCGCCGCTCGGGGGACCGTGCAGCACCTCCACCCGGTGCACCACGCGCGGCGCGGCCAGCGGGACGCCGACGACGCCGGGTCCGGTGACGGGGCCCGGCGTGCCGGCGTGCGGCGCTCCCCCGGTGCCACCCTGTCCCGGCGTCCCCGGCGTCCCCGGCGTCCCCGGCGTCCCCGGCGTCCCCGGCGTCCCCGGCCGTTCCGGTTGCTCCGGCTGCTCCGCGTGGCCCGTCAGGGCGGAGACCGGCAGCAGGGCCAGACCGTGCCCGGCGGCGACCAGGGACGTCACCGTACGCAGATCGTGGCCGTCGTAGCGGAACACGCCCCGGAAGCCCTCCTGCCCGGCGGGCAGGCCCGCCACCTCGCGCAGCCGCTCCACCGCGACCGCGGCCGGGGCCCGCAGCCACAGCGCTCCGGCCAGGTCGGCCAGGTCCAGGCCCCGCCTGCGCGCCAGCGGGTGACCGGAGGGCAGGACGACCACCAGGGGCTCCTCGGCCACGCCGACGGCGGTCAAGGGGCCGACGTCGGGCAGGCGGAGCGGGTCGCTGGGCGCGGCGATCCCGTCGAGCAGCCCCACCTCGGCCGCGCCGGAGGCGACCTGCCGGGCGACGTCCCGGCGGCCCACAGTGCGCAGCGTCACCTCCAGGCGCGGCCCGCGCAGGCGGCGGGCGAGCGCGGGCGGGCAGGCCAGCGGGGAGGCCGCCACGACCAGCCGGCGCGGCGGTCCGGCCGCGGCGCGCAGCACGTCGGCGCGGGCCGCGCGATGGCGCAGCAGCAGCGGTTCGGCGTGCTCCAGCAGGCGCTGCCCGGCAGGGGTGGGCGCCACCGGGCGGCGGTGCAGCAGCGGCGTCCCCAGGTCCGCCTCCAAGGCCGCGACCTGCTGCGACACCGCCGACTGGGTGTAGCCGAGTTCTCCGGCCGCCGCGGAGAAGGAGCTCAGGCGGGCGACGGTGACGAACGTGCGCAGCAGATGCGGGTCCACGATGCATCAGTATCGCTTATCGATCCACCACTAATCATCGTTGGCGCTTACCTGGGCCCCGCCACCAGGATGAGGGACATGACCACCGCGACAGTCGCCCTGATCGGCGACCGATCCCCCAGCGTCCAGGCCCACACCCGCATCCCCGCCCTGCTGGCGGCGCTGCACGAGCGCGACGGGCTGACGCTGGACGCCTACTGGATCCCCACCACCGACGCCGGCGACCTCGCCGGGTTCGACGCGATCTGGATGCTGCCCGGCAGCCCCTACCGCAGTGAGGCCGGGGCGGTGAACGCCGCCCGCACCGCCCGCGAGCACGGCATCCCGTTCCTGGGCACCTGCGGCGGTTTCCAGCACACCATGCTGGAGTACGCCCGCAACGTCCTGGACCTGGCCGTGGCGCACGCCGAGAACGACCCGGACGCCGAGGACTTCCTGCTGGTGCCGCTGGAGTGCTCACTGGCCGGTCACGAGGACGAGGTACGGCTGACGCCCGGCTCGCTGGCCGAGCGGATCGTCGGGGCGGAGCGGACCATGGAGCGCTACTCCTGCAACTTCGGGCTCAACGCCGCCTACCTGCCGCGCCTGGAGGCGGGCGGGCTGCGCTTCACCGGCCGGGACGGGGCGGGAGCCGTACGGATCCTGGAACTGCCGGACCACCCGTTCTTCCTGGCCACGCTCTTCCAGCCCGAACTCGCCGGGGACGGCACCCGCCCCCACCCGATCATCGCCGCCTTCGCCGCGGCCGCCGTCGCCCACGCCGCACGGGTGCCGGTGTCCTGAGCCATGTGAGTGCCGGCGTCCTGTTGCTACACGGGTGCGGCACTCCGAGCCGGTCGGCCGCAGGGCCGGCGGACCGCCGGGCCCCGTCCGGCGGGCGGGGCTCAGCCGATCGCGCCGACGAAGCGCCGGGCCTCGTCCTCGGTCATCCCGGTCTCCCCGCGGACCAGCAGGACCGCCTGCTCGGTCCGCCCCGCCTCCTTGAGGCCGCGGACCCGGTCGGCCAGGTCGCCGCGGAGCGGGGCCGCGCCCTTGAGGGGCAGAGGCACTCCGCCCGCGGCCAGGTCCTCGACGTACCGCTTGGCCTCGGCGAGACCGAGACCGGTCTGCTCGCGGACGAGCTTGATCGCGTGGATCTTCTTGTTCCGCGCGATCAGCGCCTGCGCCCGCGCGTTCAGGTCGGCCGGGCTCAGGCGGGGCTGCGGCGGGCCCGCCGCCCGCCGCGCCGACCGGACCATTCCGATCACCGCCAGGACCACGATCGCGATGATCACTGCGATGATGAGGAGTTCCGTCCACCCGAGGCCGACCATGGCCTGATCCTATTATCCGGATCCGCCCGGAAAGCGACTCCATGCGGATTTTCAGTCCAGCGCCGTCCCGGGCCCCGCCTCCCCTCCCTCGGGAAGGTCGCGCATCGTCCGCAGCGGCGAGAGCATGATCGGCAGGAAGCTGACGGCGAGCACCGCCGCACCCGCCCACAGCGCGGCCCGCACGCCGGCCAGCTCGCCGATCAGCCCGGCCGCCGCGGCCCCGGCGGCCAGCGCCCCGGTGAGCAGGAAGCGCATCGTCGCGGTGACCCGGCCCAGCAGGTGCCCCGGGGTGATCCGCTGCCGGAAGCTCACCTTGATCACGTTGGAGACGCCGACCTTCCAGGTGACCGCCATCCAGCCGACCCCGGCCAGCCACATCCCCGCTCCGGTGTCCAGCAGCGGGATCAACGGCGTGAACGGCACGATCGCCACGCTGGTCAGCCAGACCGCGCGGCCGTCCCCGATCCGCCGCCCCAGCCGGTTGGCACTGGCCGAGCCGAGCATGAAGCCGACCCCGCCCATGGTCAGGAACACCCCCAGCCACACCGGCGACAGGCCCAGCTCCCGGACGAACAGCAGGGGGAGCATCGTCTGGATGATCTGGATCGCCAGGTTGGTCAGCGCCCCCTCGGCGGCGATGGCCCGCAGGATCGGGTGACGGGCGACCATTCGCACGCCCTCCCCGATGTCGCGCCGCAGGCTCGTCTCCCCGGTGCGCTCGGGGCGGGGCTCGACGCGGCTGATCCCGCGCAGGAACAGGGCCGACCACAGATAGCTCAGCGCGTCCAGCACGATCGCCACCGGGGCCGACAGCAGCTGGATGAGATAGCCGCCGATCGCACGGCCCGCGAGGTTGTCGGCCGCGTCCATGGTCACCAGCGCGGTGTTGGCGGCCGTCAGGCGGTCCGGGCCGACCAGGTGCGGCAGGTAGCTCTGGTCGGCCAGCTCGAAGAACAACGTGGCGACCCCGCAGACCAGCACCACCGCGCACAGGTGGGCGAAGGTGAGCACGTCCAGCCACCAGGCCAGCGGCACCGAGCCCAGCAGCATGGCCCGCGCCAGGTCCGTCACGACCATGACCGGCCGCCGCCGCATCCGGTCGACCCACGCCCCCGCCGGCAGGCCGATCAGCAGGTAGGCCACGGTGCTGAACATGGCCAGCACGCCCAGCTCGCCGGGAGTGGCCGCCAGCGCGGTGACGGCGGCCAGCGGGACGGCCAGGTCGCCGATCGAGGTGCCCAGCCGGCTCGCGGTCGCCGCGGCGAACAGTTTCCGGAAGTCGCGGTCGGCGAAGACCGACCGCTGCGGCGGCGCCGGTGCCGTGGACGTCGGCGCCGCGGCTGCCGGAGGTGTCGTGGATGTGGGGGGTGTGGGTGTCCCGGGTGTCGCCGTCATGGGCACGACCATGACGGCGCCCTTACGCTCTCTCCATTGATTCGGGCAGCGTCGAATCCATCGCGCCGGACCCACCGGCCCGCCGTACGGTGGGACCCGGCAAAGGGCCGGTCACGGCCGGGTCTGCGGCGCGGGAGCCGACGGCGCGGGGCTGGGCGGCGCGGAAGGAGGAGGCGTGCTGGAGCTGGGGTTCGGGCTCGCGGATCTGGCGTGCACCCGCTTCGCGTTCTCACCCCTGTGGGAGGTGGTCGCCAGCGTCAGGGTGCTCAAGAGCCCGCAGGAGCATCCCCTGCACCGGGCGTGGGTCGCGGCGGTACGGCCGCGGCTGGACGCCTCGGGCCTGGACTGGGGCATGCTGGCGGACCTGGTGCCGGTGCCGACCCGGGTGATCCCCGCCTTCGTCTGCCCGCCTCCGGTCACCACCTCCCCCGACCTGGAGGTGGAGCTGGCCACATTGCGCTCGACCCCGCCCGGGCACGTGGACGTCGGCGACAGCCCGCGCCTGGCCGTCCTGCGCGAGGACCCCGGGGCCGGGCTCGAACGGCTGGCCGGGGTGATCAGGGACTACTGGGCGATCACGCTGGCGCCGTACTGGCCCAGGATCCGCACCCTGCTGGAGGGCGACATCCTGTACCGCGCCCGGCAGCTCGCCGAGGGCGGAGCCGCCCGGCTCCTCAACGACCTCGACCCGGCCGTCAGCTGGCGCGACGACACCCTGTCCATCGTGCACCGGCACGTGTCGGGGGTCAGGGAGCTGGGCGGGCGGGGCCTGCTCCTGGTGCCCTCGGTGTTCGTCTGGCCGCGCCTGTTCTCGGTGACCGCCCCGCCCTGGCAGCCCACGCTGCGCTATTCGCCGCGCGGCGTGGCGACCCTGTGGGAGCGCCGCGGCTCCGGTGCGCCGCAGGCGCTGGCCGCCGTACTCGGCCGCTCGCGCGCCCTGATCCTGGCCGAGCTGGACGTGCCCGCCTCGACCACCGGGCTGAGCGGCGGCACCGGGATGTCGATGGGCGGGATCTCCGGGCACCTGACCGCCCTGCGTGACGCCGGTCTGGTCAACGCCCACCGCAGCGGCCGCCACGTGCTGTACTCACGCAGCGAGGCGGGGGAGGCGCTGCTCGCCGCGGCGCGTCCCTCCCCCGAAGGTCCGGCGGGCTGACAACGCCCGCCACCCGGCCCGGAGCGGGATCGGCGGCCGGACGGCCCGGCTCCGCGTGACGGCGTCGTAGCGACCGCGTCTCTCGCGAGGTGTCCGCCGGAGTGCCACGATCGGTATCCTCCATGGCCATCGGATGCCGTCACCGGTTCGGCTCCGACGGCCGAACGGGAAGAGGTGAGCGGTGTCCGATCTCGGTCGGCTGGAAGCGCGGGATCCGCAGCACGTCGGCGTCTACCGGCTGGCCGGCGTCCTGGGCGAGGGCGGCCAGGGCACGGTCTACCTGGGCCACGACCCCTCGGGGCGGCGGGTGGCCGTCAAGGTCCTGCACGCCCGGATGGCCGCCGAGGACGTCGTCCGGCAGCGGTTCGAGCGGGAGGCGGACCTGGCCCGCCGGGTGGCGGCGTTCTGCACCGCCCAGGTGCTGGCGGCGGGCGTCAGCGACGGGCGGCTCTATCTCGTCAGCGAGTACGTCCCCGGCCCGTCCCTCCAGCAGCTGGTCACCGCCGAGGGTCCCCGTGCCGGGGGCGGGCTGCACCGCCTGGCCGTGGCCACCGCGACCGCGCTGTCGGCCATCCACCGCACCGGGGTCGTGCACCGCGACTTCAAACCGGCCAATGTGATCATGGGACCGGAGGGTCCGGTGGTCATCGACTTCGGCATCGCGCGTGCGCTGGAGGCCGGCACGACCCGTTCGGCGCTGGTGGGCAGTCCCGGCTACATGGCCCCCGAGCAGCTGTCCGGCCATCCGGCCTCTCCGGCCTCCGACGTCTTCGCCTGGGCCGCCACCATGGTCTACGCCGCGACCGGTCGCCCGGCGTTCGCCGGGCAGCACCCGGCGGCGGTGATGGGCGCCGTCCTGAACAGCGCGCCGGACCTGTCCGGGGTCCCGGAGGGCCTGCGGCCGCTGCTGGCGTCGTGCCTGGCCAAGGATCCCGCCGCCCGGCCCGACGCGGCTCGGGTGCTCACCGCCCTGACCGGCGGCGGCGCCGGTGCCGCCCCGGCCGGCGGGAACGGTCCGCAGCCGGCCGCGTGGACGGCACCCGGAACGGCACCGGCCCCCACGCGGTGGCCGGCGTCCGCACAGGGATCGGCGTCCGGAACGGCACCGGTTCCCCCGCGGTGGCCGGCGTCCGCACCACCGGGTGCCGGGGGGCCGGGCGCCTCCACCGTCCCCCGGCCGGTTCCGGCCGGCGGGCAGAGCGGCGCGGCCGGTCCCGCCCGGCCGTACGGGACGGTGCGCAGTCTCGGCGTCGCGGCTCTCGTGTTCGGCGGGGCGCAGGTCGCGGTGATCTACGGTGGCGCCTTCGGCGACCTCAGCGAGACGGCCCTGCTGAAGCTCGCGCCACTGTGGATCTTCTGTCTCGCCTTCGGCGGCGGCGGGCTGCTGCTGCCGCGGCCCACCCTGCTCAAGGCCGGCGTCGTCGCCGTCACGGCCGTCCTCCTCGCGGTCGTCTTCTACTGGACGTTGTGGCCCCTGCTGTAGGGCGGCGGGAGAAGGAATGATCGTTGTCGGTGCGGCGCGGTACGGTCGTGCGGACCGAGAAAGGATGGCCCTGCGATCATGCGGCCCGCGGATCTGAATCGCCTCACCGTCCAGGAGTCTGCCGACCGTTACGTGGAGCTGGTGCGCGCCAGGACCTCCACCGGGGCGCTCTCGCCCGCCACCGCCGAGCTCTACTCGCGCGACGTGGCCACGTTCGTGGAACTGGCCGGCGCCGAGCGGGTGCTGGACGACCTGAACGGCGAGGACGTCGACGCGATCCTGCTGGCCTTCGCGCGCAAGCCCGACGGGCGGCGCAGGGCCGACTCCGACGGGCCGCGGCCGGTCCCCTCCCAGCCGGTGCAGTCGCCCTCCTCCCAGGCGCGCTTCCGCCGTTCGATCTCGGCGCTGTTCAAGCACGCGACACTGGCCGGCTGGGTGCAGGTCAACCCGATGACGGCCGCGACCGTCACGGCCCGGGAGCGCGGAGGGCTGCGCCCGGAGCGGCGGGCCCTGACCCGCGAGCAGGCCCAGGGACTGATCGGCGCGGCACGCAGCCTGGGCGAGACCGGCGCCGAGCCGCCCACCGCGCCCGGAGAGCGGGGGCGCAGGCGGCGCGACCAGCGCACCGAGCTGCGCGACGGGTTGATCGTGCTGCTGCTGTCGACTCTGGGCCCCCGGGTCTCCGAGCTGGTCAAGGCCAACGTCGAGGACTTCTACACCAACGACGGGGTGCGCTACTGGCGCATCTTCGGCAAGGGCGGCAGGACGCGCGACGTGCCGCTGCCCGGCGACGTCGCGCGGGTGCTGGAGGTCTACCTGCTCCACGGGCGGCCCGAGTCCCCGGACAAGGCGCTGCTGCTGTCGTGGCGGGGCAGGCGGCTGGCCCGCGGGGACGTGCAGGCGGTGATCGACCGGGTGCAGCGGCGGGTCGACCCCGACCGGCGGCGGTCGGTGACGCCCCACGGGCTGCGGCACACCACGGCCACGCACCTGTTGGCCGACGCGGTCGACATGGACGCGGTACGCCGGGTGCTGGGCCACAGCGACCTGGCGACGCTGGGCCGCTACCGCGACGAGCTGCCCGGAGAGCTGGAGGTGGCGATGCGCACCCACCCGCTGCTGCGCGGCGACCGCGGCGCGGGACCGGGCGAGGGCGCGACCGGATGATCCCGTCCGCTCCGGGAGTCCGGCGGCGATCCGGGCGAACCGGCCCGGAGGCCTGCCTCCCCGCAGGCGGTGGATCAGGTGAGACGACGTGGAGGCCAGCCTCCCCGTAGACGAGGGCTGGCCTGAATGCGGCTCGCCCGCCTGCTTGCCACGATGGCCTTCCACCCGATGTCCATCGGCGTAAGGCAGGAGCAGTCATGCGTACGCTTCGGAAAACCACACAGCTCACCGTCGCCGCAGCCGGCCTGGTCGCCGGTGTGCTCCTCGCTCCCGGGGCGGCCGCGGCGTCGGCCTCGTCGCCCGGGCCCGTCTACTGGTATCGGATCATCGCCGGGCACAGCAGCCAGTGCCTGGATGTGGCCCACGCCCACCGGCACAACGGGGCCAGGGTCGTCCAGGGCATCTGCGGAGGCCCGGGAGCCGGCTCCAACCAGCATTGGCGCATCCAGTACGCCAACGGCTCCGACGGCCCCGTCCGCATCGTGGTCCGGCACAGCGGCAAGTGCCTGGACGTGGCCGGTGCCAGCCGTGCGCACGCGGCCGACGTCGTCCAGGCCACCTGCTGGGGCCCGGCCGCCACCAGCCAGCTGTGGCGCTTCAAGTACGTCAAGAGCCTGGGGTCCCACGACTGGTACTGGATCGTCAACCAGAACAGCGGGAAGTGCCTGGATGTGGCCCACGGCTACATCAACCACGCGGCCAGGGTCGTCCAGGGCACCTGCGGAGGCCCGGGAGCCGGCTCCAACCAGCTGTGGCGGCGCCAGACGACCGCCGTCACCTGGACCGAGTCGGGACGTGGCTGAGGGGCGTCGTGACGGCCCGGCGGAGATCTGAGGACATCCGCCGAGAAGAAACCAGAAAAAACCCGTGAAGAAACCTCAGTACACCTCTCCGCCCGCCGAACAGAAGGACAGAGCGGACCATGGACGGAACCGCACGGGCCCGTCCGGGGAGGAAGATCATGGGCCTGCGCATCGACCAGAGCACCGGCGTGACGAACGCCCACCGGCGCCCGCCCGCCGAGGCCGACCGTCCGCCGGTGTCACCGGAGGTCGCGCCCGGTGACCCCCGCCCCGGCCGGTCGGTGAGCGAGATCGCGGAGTCCTCCCCCGGCGGCGATCGCCGTACCCGGGTCGGCGAGCTCAGGGCCGTCGTGCGCAGCGCCCAGGACGGCATCTCGGCCATCCAGACGGCGGAGGCGGCGCTCACCCAGGCCCACTCCGTCCTGCACCACATGCGCGGCCTTGCCTCCCGGGCCGCGGGCGGCGGGCAGGACGCCCGGGTCCAGCAGGCGGACGACCGCAGGTTCACCCAGCTCAAAAGGGAGCTCGACCGGATCTCCGCCGTCGTCTCCGGTACCGGTGAGTCGCTGGACGGCCTCTCCTCCCCGGCCCTGCGGACCGGGGACGGCATCGACTCCGCCGGCCGGCGGATCGGCGGCGGAGACGGCCTCGACGCGTTCTCCCTGGGGGTGGGGGCGGCCTCCCTGGTGGACGGCGCCGACCCCGGCGATCAGACGCTGAACGCCGCCGCCGCGCAGGCCGCGGTCACCTCCATCGACACGGCCCTGCAGGCGGTCTCGGACACCCGGGCGAGGCTCGGCGCCGCCCAGGACCGCTTCCAGCACGCCATCAGCGGCCTGAACCTGGTGATCGAGCAGCTGTCCGCCCCGGAGGCCCGCATCCGCGACGCCGCCACGGCCCGTCAGATGGCCGCCGTCATCCGCGACCGGATCGTCCCCCAGGCCGGCGCCGCGCTGCCCGCGCAGGCCAACCAGACGCCGCGGTCGGCGCTGAAGCTCGTGAGCTGACCGGCCCGGCCCTGCCCCGTCGCCCGGCGCGGCCCGTCCGGCGGGCCTCAAGCGGCGCGGTCGGCGGCGCTGATCTCGGCCAGGACGTCCAGCGAGACCCCCAGCACCTGGGCGAGCGCGGCGATGGTGAAGAAGGCCGGGGTGGGGACCCGCCCCGTCTCGATCTTGCGGAGGGTCTCGGCGGACAGGCCCGCGGCGGCGGCCACCTCGGCCATGCTCCGGGTTCCGCGCGCCTGGCGCAGGGTCGCCCCCAGGCGGTGCCCGCGTTCGCGGTCGACTTCGGTCAGCGGTGGTCTCACCATGCGCAGAATCCTAGCAACCGTGATAACAATACCGGTATAACTATTGCGAGAACGGAGTCCGCAGCATGGTGGAGATCAAAACCGCAGCCGAGATCGAGGCCATGGCCGAGGCAGGGAAGGTCGTGGCCACGGCGCTGGCCGCGGTGAGCGCGCAGGCCGCCGTCGGGGTGAGCCTGCTGGAACTCGACGAGGTCGCCAGGACCGTGATCGCCGAGGCCGGTGCCCGCTCGGCCTTCCTGCACTACAAGCCCGGCTTCGCGCCCACCCCCTTCCCCGCGGTGATCTGCGCCTCGGTCAACGAGGTGATCGTCCACGGCATCCCCGGCGACTACCGGTTGCGCGAGGGGGACCTGCTCAGCGTCGACTTCGGGGTCTATCTGGACGGCTGGGCGGCCGACGCCGCGGTCAGCCTCGTCGTCGGCGCCCCCCGGCCCGGGGACCTGGCGCTCATCGAGACCGCGCAGGCCGCGCTGGAGGCCGGGATCGCCGCCTGCGTGCCGGGCGGGCGACTGGGCGACGTCGGCCACGCGATCGCCGCCGCCGGGCGGGGCGCCGGGTACGGCATCCCCGAGGACTTCGGCGGCCACGGCATCGGCCGGGCCATGCACGAGGACCCGCACGTGCCCAACCACGGCCGCCCCGGCCGCGGCATGGCCCTGCGGCCCGGCCTGGTGCTGGCCATCGAGCCGATGTTCGCCGCCGGGGGCGGCGACGACTACGTGATCGCCGCCGACGGCTGGACCATGTCCACCGCCGACGGCAGCCGCGCCGCCCACGTGGAGCACACGGTGGCGATCACCGAGGACGGCCCGCGCGTGCTCACCCGCCTGTGAGCGCGCCGCCGTGACACCGGGTCACGAGGGTTCCTCCAGCCGGACCATCAGGTCGGTGACCAGCCGCTCGGGCGGCGTGGTCGCCGGGTCGGACAGATAGACCTCGCGGACGGGGCCGCGCACGGGATGCCCGCGCTCGGCGCACCAGGCGAAGAGCGCGTGGTAGGCGAGAGTGATCTGGTCGTACGGCCCGACGTGGGTGACGCGGGCGAAGTCTCCCCCGGGCAGCAGGTCCGCCACGATCCCGGGCGGCGGGTCCGGCGCCGTGGCCGGTGAGCCGGGGGCGGCGCGGGGCGTCTCCAGGGCGACCGCGACGGGAAGGGGCTCGTCGGGCTCGACGGGGAACAGGCCGATCAGCCGGGCGGGACCCGGACCGGGACCGCCGGAATCTCCGGGACCGCCGGGCACGGCCGCCGTCAGCCGCGCCACGCAGGCGGACACCGCCCGGCCGACGTCCCCCGTCGAGACCGCCACCTCCCGCGCCAGGACCACCCGGCGGACCGGTTCGGTGACGACGTCGACCGGCGCGCCGGGGATCCCCTCGGCCAGCACCCGCTCCAGCGTCGCCAGGGTACGGCGCCGCCGCGCCAGCTCGGCCTCCAGGTCGTCGCGGACCCGGCTCAGCGCCCGGGCGGCGGCCGTACCGGACAGCACCTCGCCGATCACGGTCAGCGGCACGTCCAGGGAGCGCAGCAACCCGATCGAGAGGGCGTCGCGCACCTGACCGGCCCGGTAGTAGCGGTATCCGGTGGCCGGGTCGACCCACGCCGGTTCCAGCAACCCCAGGTCGGCGTAGTTGCGCAGCTGCTTGACGCTGAGCCGGCACAGCCGCGCGAAGCGGCCGATCGCCATGAGGTCCCCGCCGGGCCCCCGTTCCAGGTCCTCGTTCACGCCACCAGCATGGACTCTCCCGGGGAGGGAGGGTCCACCGGCGGCAGTCCTCAGTTCCTCGCCTACCGCACCGATATGTGGTCAACGACTCATGGAGGAGGCGGCATGACCGCATTATGGACAGGCCTAAGGACAGGCCGAAGATGGCGTTCCCTGCTGGCCGTGTCGGCGGCCGCGGCGCTGCTGGGCCCCACCGCCGCGGCCAACGCCGCCGGCACGTTCGACGTGGCGCTCTACGGGGCGCGTTCGGGAGACGATCTCGACGACACCGCGGCGTTCGCCGCGGCCCTGAACGCGGCGGCGAACGCGGGCGGCGGCACGGTGCGGATGTCCTCCGGCACGTATCTGGTACGGCCGGACCGGCTCAGCGTCGGCCCCGGGGTGACCCTCTACACCTCCGCCGGGGTGCTCAAGCCCTTCGAGCACGGGTTCTCCCTGCTCACGGTGCGCGGCGGCGGCACCGTCAGCGGCGTGACCGTCGACGGCCAGGACATGGTCGTGCGGGGCATCACGGTGGCCGTGGGAGCCACCGGCGTCAACCTGACCGGCGTGAAGGTCCGCTCCATCGCCCAGCCCCGCGACCCCTCCGCCACCGGCTACGCCCTGAACGCCTCGCAGTCACCGGCGGGCATCCACATCTCCGGCGACGCCAACAACGTGGTGCTCGACCAGGTCACCGTCGACGGGGTCCGGGCCACGGCCACCGCCAGCCCGAACGTGCAGTTCACCGGCGCCTTCGAGGGCGCCAGCCCGACGGGCGGATGGCGGCGGCACAACGCCAACGACTACTACCTGCAGGAGAACCCGCGGCCGTCACCGTGGGCCTGGAGGGCGGTGACCTCGCCGGTCCGCTCTGGCACCCAGGCGCTCCGCAGCGAGCTGCGCATCGAGGACCGGCCGGTGTACGGCGGATCCCGCTCGGAGGTGCTGCTGAACCCCGAGAGCCCCCGCGAGGAGCACTGGTACGGCTTCAGCATCCTGCTGCCGAAGGGCGGAGACGAGGACTACGGCCCGGACCGGTCGGCGGAGGTCGTCGCCCAGTGGCACAGCAGCCCCGACACGTGGGAGCAGAATGAGAGCATCTCCCCGCCGCTGGCGCTGTACACGGTCAACGGCACCTGGGAGATCCGGCGCCTGTGGGACCACCGCGAGTGGTCCAGCAACGCCAGCATGGCGGCCGCGGGCCAGCGCGAGACGACCTCTCTCGGCTCCTACGAGGCCGACAAGGGGCAGTGGACGGACTGGGCCTTCCACGTCCGGTGGGGATGGCTGGCCGAGCACAGGCCGCTGCTGGAGATCTACAAGAACCGGCAGCTGGTGTACCGGACGACCGGGCCGAACACGACCAACGACGTCGTCGGCAACTACTTCAAGATGGGCCTGTACAAGTGGGACTGGTCCGACGGCCGGGCCTCCGACACCACCCGCAGGGTGATCTACCACGACGAGTACCGGGTGGACGACGCCTCCGGCAGCCTGGACACCGTCTCCCCGCCCGTCCCGCCGCTGCCGCCCGGCGCCTGGCCGTACCCGGTCGCCCGCGGGGTGCTCATCTCCTCGGGGCCCGGCCAGACGATCCCGCGCAACGTCACGATCCGAGCCTCGACGTTCCGCAACGTCGGGCCGAAGGACGACGGCGACTGCGTCGTCATCCAGGGCAACGGCGCCGACGCCGAGCCGGACGCCAACCTGACGCTCTTCGGCAACACGTTCACCGGCTGCGCCAAGCGGGCCGTGAAGATCCAGGTGAACGGGGTGACGATGATCAGCAACCGCATCGACAACCCGTTCCTGGGCACCAACCCCTACGTCCTGCGCCCCGCCGGCATCGACACCACGGACATGTTCTCCGCCATCTCGGTGTACGGCTCCCGGGTGAAGATCGCCAGCAACCAGCTGAGCGGCGTCGGCAGCTCCTACGCGGCCGTCGACATCGGCACGGGCCCCGGTGACCCGCCGCTGGAGAACGTGGAGCTGACCGGCAACCAGATCGCCAACGGCGCCGCCTCCCGGCTCGGCCCGGCCAGCCTCATCCGGTTGCACTCCGCGGTCCGGCGGCTGACGGTGCAGAACAACGTGATGCAGTACGGCTCCTGGGGGATGCGCTGCGACGTGCTGCCCGAGCAGCCCGTATACAGCGCGAACACGGTCTCGAGCGTGACCACCCCCTACCAGGGCTGCCTGCCGGCGCCCGCGGTGGGTTCGGCGAACGCGCTGAGCCACCTCGGGGGCGACCCGCTGACCGTGACCGGGACGGGTTTCGGGGCCACCCTGGAGGCGTTCCGCGCGGCCCAGATCACCGCGAAGGTCGCCGGCGTCTCCACCGCGGTGACGTGGGTGAACGACACGACCCTGCGGGTGACGACGCCGGCCGGCGCACTCGGTACACAGCCGTCGGTCACGCTGGCCCGCGGCGGGGTGACCGCCCCGGCGGTGCCGGCGCCCGGACGGTACGCGGCGACCGTGACCTCGCCCTCCGCCACCGCCGTACGGCTCTCCGGCGGTGTCAGCGTGAACCTCCAGGGCATCGGGTTCCGCGACTCCACCGGGTGGGTGATCAGAGGTGCCGCGACCGTGCAGCTGCCCCGGGTCGCCACGCTGACGGAGCTGTCGGGTGTCCCGGCCGGTGTCGTCGTGCTCGGCGACACCTCGGCGGTCGTCAAGCTGCCCCCGGCGCCGGACACCACCGGCGACGGCCTTCCCGACCCCGGTGCTTACACACCGGCATTCACTCCCGCGGGCGGCGTGCCGTACCTCATGCCCGCGAATGTGAGGTTCACCTACTCCTGAGGGCCGACCGGCGCTGACCCCGCCGGTCGGCTTGACCCTCACGTAACGGCAGGCTCCACTCTGGAGCGCGTAAGGGAGAGGGGGAGGCCATGGGCCATTCCGTCGGGCAGGTGGCCCGTCTCGCCGGGGTGACGGTGCGCACGCTGCACCACTACGACGAGATCGGGCTGCTGTCGCCCGGGCAGCGCACGGCGTCGGGCTACCGGCGCTACACCGACGCCGACCTGGAACGGCTGCAGCACGTGCTGTTCTACCGGGAGCTCGGCTTCCCCCTCGAGGAGATCGCGGTCATCCTCGACGAACCGGGCAGCGACACGCTGACGCACCTGCGGCGCCAGCACGAGCTGCTCAGCCGGCGCATCGGCCGGTTGCGGGAGATGACCGCGGCGATCGAACGCGCCATGGAGGCGAACACGATGGGGATATCACTGACGCCCGAGGAGCGCTTCGAGCTCTTCGGTGACTTCCGGCCGGAGGAGCACGAGGCCGAGGCCGGGGAGCTCTGGGGCGGAACCGAGGCCTTCGAGCAGTCGCGGCGCCGCATGGCGAAGATGACCAAGGACGACTGGGCGCGCTTCACCGCCGAGGCCGCCCGGACGACCGAGGGCTTCGCCAAGGCGTTCACCGACGGGCTGCCCGCCGACGGCGAGGTGGCCATGGGCCTGGCCGAGGAGCACCGGGCGCACATCACCCGCTGGTGCTACGACTGCTCCTACGAGATCCACCGCGGCCTGGGTGAGATGTACGTGGCCGACCCGCGCTTCGCGGCCAACTACGAGCCGCTCGCGCCGGGCCTGACGCGCTACATCCGCGACGCCTTCCACGCCAACGCCGACCGCGCCGGGTCCTGAGGCCCGGCCCGGCCGCGACGGTGCCGGGCACCCCGCCGACGGGGTGCCCGTCCTGTCCGGCCACGGACCCCCGCCCACCGGCTGGTTATCCTCGAAAGGACGGTCGGTCACGGGACACGAGGGGATGATCCATGACAGAGCGCAAGCCGGTCGGGGTGAGCTTCGAGACCTGGATCGACCGGCAGATCCGTGAAGCCGCCGAGCGCGGGGAGTTCGACGACCTCCCGGGGGCGGGCAAGCCTCTGCCCGACCAGGGCGGGCCGGACGACGACATGTGGTGGATCAGGCAGAAGATGCAGGCGGAGAACCTGTCGTTCCCGCTGCCGGGCACGCTCGCACTGCGCAAGGACGCCGAGGACTCCCGGGCCGCGGCGCTCCGGGCGCGCACGGAGGCCGAGGCGCGCAGGATCATCGAGGAGCTCAACGGCAGGATCCGCGAGGGCCACGGCAAGCCCCTGTCCGGCCCGCCGGTCTTCCAGCCGCTGCTGGAGGTGGAGGAGGTCCTGGCCGGATGGCGGGCCGCCCATCCCGTCGAGGAGGCGCCCGCCGAGCCGCAGGCGCCCGCCGTACCGCCCCGCCGGCGGAGCTCCCTGCTGAGGTGGATCAGGCGCGGCTGAGGAACCGCGGCGGCCCCGGTCACCCTACCGGCGCGGCCGCCCGCCCTCCCGTCCGGGACCCCGGCGGCCACCGCCTACCCTGGGAAGCCGTTTCCCCGAGGTCCGTGAAGGAAGGGTGGTCCCCTCGTGCCCACCGCACTGCGTCTGTTCCGTTACGTCGCGATCGCCGAGGCGTGCTCGTGGGCCGGACTGCTCATCGGCATGTACTTCAAGTACATCGCCGCCACCGGCGAACTCGGCGTGAAGATCTTCGGCCCGATCCACGGCGCGCTGTTCGTGCTGTACGTCGCCGGGGTGCTCGCCGCCGCCCGCACCGCCGGGTGGAGCCGGGGCACGATCGTGCTCGGTCTGGCGTGCTCGGTGCCCCCGTTCACCTCGTTGTGGTTCGAGCGGCGCATGCTGTCCCGCTTCCGCGAGCCCGTCGCCGCCTGAAGCGGGTGAGTCCCGGCGCCGAGGGCGGGGTACGGCGGCGCCGATCGCCGGGCCCGTCTCCCACGCCCGGCCGAACCGTACGCGGGAGACGGACTCCTACCGGGCCGGGACCCGCCGGTCAGCTCGCGAAGTCGGCGTGCATGCCGGGCTCGTAGGAACCTCCCTTCTGGTGCACGATCACGGCGAGCCGGTTGGCCGCGTTGATCAGGGCGACCAGGGAGACCAGCGCGGCGGTCTGGTCGTCGTCGTAGTGCTTGCGTACCCGCGCCCAGGTCTCGTCGGACACGCCGTGGTGGGCGTCGGCGAGCCGGGTGCCCTCCTCGGCGAGCGCCAGCGCGGCCTGCTCGGCCTCGGTGAACACGGTGGACTCGCGCCAGGCGGCGACCAGGTGGAGGCGGACCGCGCTCTCACCGGCGGCCGCGGCCTCCTTGGTGTGCATGTCGATGCAGTGTCCGCAGCCGTTGATCTGGCTGGCGCGCAGCGACACCAGTTCCTGCGTGGACTTCGGCAGCGGTGACTGGACGATCACCAGGGCGGCGTTGGCGAACCGCTTGGCGAACCTCAGGGCGATCTCGTTGTCGAACAGGTTGAATCGGGCGTCCATGACTTCCGTCCTCGCTTCCGGTGATGTCTCGTGGTGGTGCACTGGACGAACACGAGATGCCGGTGACCCGCCCCGCGTGACAGGACGGCGATGTGAGGTACGTCACCGGTCGCGGATGTCACACGGCCGTACGGCCCGGCGTCTCGTGCGCGTGACACCGTTGAGGGCGGACAGGGAGGAGCAGCCGGTGAAGAGCGGGCGCGCACAGGACACGGCCGGCCGGCTCACCGGCGGCGCGCACACGGGCCCGGCCGCCGGCGCACGCACGGACCCCGCCACCGAGGCGTTCGTCGCCCATCGCAACCTGCTGTTCACCGTCGCCTACGAGATGCTCGGCTCGGCCGCCGACGCCGAGGACGTCCTGCAGGAGACCTGGCTGCGGTGGACGGGCGTCGATCTCGGCACGGTGCGCGACCGTCGTGCGTACCTGGTCCGGATCACCACCCGCCAGGCACTCACCCGGCTGCGCACGCTCGGCCGCCGCAAGGAGTCCTACGTCGGCCCCTGGCTGCCCGAGCCGCTGCTCACCACGCCCGACGTGGCCGAGGACGTCGAGCTGGCCGACAGCGTCTCGATGGCGATGCTGCTGGTGCTGGAGACGCTCACGCCGACCGAGCGGGCGGTGTTCGTGCTGCGCGAGGTTTTCGACCTGGGATACGACGAGATCGCCGAAGCCGTCGGCAAGAACCCGGCCGCGGTCCGCCAGGTCGCGCATCGGGCGCGGGAGCACGTCGCGGCGCGCCGGCCGCGCGGGCCGGTGTCCCCGGCCGAGACCCGGGACGCGCTCGACGCGTTCCGGCGCGCGGCCGAGACGGGCGATCTGCAGGGCCTGCTCGACGTCCTCGCGCCGGACGTCGTCCTGCTGAGCGACGGCGGCGGGGTCAAGCAGGCCGTCCTGCGGCCCGTCGCGGGGGCCGGCAAGGTGGCCCGCCTGCTGATCGCCGGACTGGACAGGATCGCCGCCGCGGGGTCACTGCGACCGGCACAGGTCAACGGCCACCCGGCGCTGGTCCTCCGCCTCGACGGCGAGCTCGACACCGTCGTGGCGGTGCGCGTCGACGACGGCCTCATCACCGGGCTCTACGCCGTGCGCAACCCCGAGAAACTGTCGCACATGCGGTGTGAGACCGTCCTGCGCCGCTGAGCCCGGAGCCCTCGGGCACGGACGCGGCCCTCACCCCGGTGACGCCCCGGCACGGCCCGCAGCGCCGCCGCGTCAGGGCCTGCGCGCGTTCGTGAGCCACCGCAGCAGCCACTCGGCCGGGCCGTAACGGTGGCGGCTCAGCCACAGGCGGCTGTATCCGGACTGGAACAGGAAGATCCCGACGGCGATCGCCACCACGGTCAGCGGGCTGAGCCGGTCCACCAGGCCCAGCCCGTAACCGGTGAACACCATCGAGCAGATCAGCGACTGGCCGAGGTAGTTGCTCAGCGCCATCCGCCCCGGCGGCACGAGCGCGCCCGTCAGCCGCGGCGCCCGGGGCAGCAGCCGCAGCAGCGTCGCGGCGTAGGCGGCGGCCAGCAGCGGCGCGGTGAGCAGGTCCACCGCCTGGCCGGCCATGTGGTAGGCGCCGTGGTGGACGCCGCCGCCCGACCAGGTCGAGTGCGCGTACAGCAGCGCCCCGGCCAGGCCCACGGGGAAGCCCACCCGCTGGATCCTCCCGAGCACGGCGGTGTGCCCCGAGACGTCGGCGAGCGCCCGGTGCCTGCCGACGGCCAGCCCGACCAGGCAGGCGGCCAGGACGGCGGGCCCCTGGAAGAGCACCCGGAGTATGACGATCTTCCCCAGCTCGTGCATGTGCTCGGCGATGATCGCCGTCGCCGGGCCGCCGAGGGCCCGGTCGGTACGCGCCGCCTCGGCCGCGCCTCCCGCCACCGTCCCTGAGGCGTCGGCGCCGAGCAGGGCCAGCGCGCTCAGCAGGAGCAGGCCCATCGCGAGCAGCGCGGTCAGCGCGAGGGCGCAGGCCATCGCCGCGCGGGGGGACAGCCGCCGGGCCGCCAGCAGGACCAGTCCGACGACGGAGTAGGTGACCAGGATGTCGCCGGGGAACAGCAGCACCGCGTGGGCGACGCCGAGCAGCAGCAGCCCGGCCAGCCGCCGCAGGAACCGCGGGACGAACGCCTTGCCCGACCTGGCGGCCGAGTCGATCTGGAGGGTGAAGCTGTAGCCGAACAGGAAGGAGAAGAGCAGATAGAACTTGTTCTCGAACAGGACCGTGACGGTCCAGCGGACCTCCCAGTCCAGCGGCGCGGAGAACCGGGGCTCGGCCAGACCGGCCATGCGGTAACCCGAGGCCAGGTAGGCGATGTTGACCACCACGATGCCCAGCAGTGCGAACCCCCGCAGGGCGTCGACCGCGGCGATCCGGCCTGCCGGCTCGCCGGACACCGGGACGGCCGCCCCCGGCCCCCGGTGTTTCCCCTGAAGCATCGCGCCCCCTCGTCTGCACCCGGGAAGAGCAGCGATCATCATCCCGCATGATCGGGATGCCCCAGGGGATTTCCGGCGCGTGGTCCCCGATTGTGACGTACGGAAGCCGGCCGGGCCCGCGCGGGGGTCAGGCGCCGAGCAGGCCGCCGAGCCAGGCGGTCAGGGCCGGCAGGTCGTGGTTGATGGTCGCGAAGTGGACGCCGAGCTCGCCGGGGTCGGGATCCGGCTTCGGGATCTCCCCCTTCTTGTAGAACTGGTAGGACAGCGGGGGTTCGCTGCCCGCGTTGGTCCGCTCCAGCTCCTCCACGAGCGCGTCGGTGCCGCGCACGACCACCTCCCTGTCGATGATGGGAACCGTCTCGACGGTCGTCGCCGCCCTGACCCGTTCGTCGTCGGCGGACTGGGTGATGCGGACGGGCACGGTGATGCGCACGTCGGGGTTCATGGCCTCCAGCTGCTCGTTGAACTTCTCCTGGTCGTCGTTCGGATCGTCCAGGTAGCCGACCTTGAACTGGTAGTTGCCGGTGACCTTCCTGCCCCAGGAGTCGTCCCAGCTCAGACCGACCCGGCACCGCTCGTCGACGTGGTCCCAGTACTGGCGGGCGTTGAGCGACAGGACCTCCTCCGGCCTGATCGAGGGGTCGCCGCCGATGGCGCCGGCCAGGAACAGCGGGGTGAAGGCGTATCCCCTGTTCGGCCCCGGATAGTGGGCGCCGCCGCGGACCACGTCCAGCGCGTGGTTGGCCGGGGCGATGGCGGCGACGCCGACCAGCCCGTCGGCGCGTTCGGGCGCGTGGTGGGCGGAGAACAGCGCGGCCTGCCCGCCCTGGGAGTGCCCGACGATGGCGTACCGGCCGGAGATCTGTCCGGGGAACAGCCGGCGGGCGGTGTGCACGATGTCCAGGACGGTGTTCGCCTCCGACTTGCCCAGCATGTACGGGTGCCTGGGGTTGCCCCTGACCCCGAGCCCTTCGTAGTCGGTCATCGCCACCGCCCAGCGCTGGTCCAGGAAGTGGTTGAGCAGGGTCTGCGGGTAGGCGTTCATGGCGTGCGCCTGGCTGGTCTCGCTGTCGCGGGAGGGCGCGCACATGTGCCAGGCGCCCACGGTGCCGTGCGCCCAGCTGATGAGGGGATAGCCGTCCGCGGTGGCGGGGGGCTCGTGCGGCAGGACGATGATGCCCGAGACGGCGATGGGGGCGCCGTGCGCGTCCTCGGAGCGGTACAGCACCAGCCAGTTGCGGCCGCCGGTCAGCTCGGCGACGGGGTTGTCCAGTCTGCGCTGGTAGACGGGGTCGCCGGGCGGGCCGGGAAGCTGGGGCGGCGGGGTGTAGAAGGCCTCTCCCGCGGGGGCGTTCTCCGGCGGGTCGGTGAACGGCGGACTGCTCATGGTCCTTCCTTTCGGCGGATCGGCGAAGAGCGGGCTTGGCGGGCCGTCTCGGCGAAGAGCCGACCGTGGCGAGCCGTCAGCGCCCCTGGGGCGTCCCGTGCTTCTCGGGCGTCTCCGGGTGGACGACCCGGCCCTCCTTGATCGTCTGTACGACCTCGATGCCGCGGATCTCCTGCGGCGGCACGGTGAGCGGATTGCGGGTGAGGATGACCAGGTCGGCGAGCTTGCCCACGGTGATGGAGCCCTTGACGGCCTCCTCGAAGTACTGGTGGGCGGCGTGGATCGTGGTGGCCCTGACCGCCTCCAGCGGGGACAGGCGCTGCTCCGGCCCGAGCACGTGGCCGCTGCGGGTGACGCGGGTGACCTGGCTCGACAGGATCGCCATCGAGTCGGGCAGCGCGACCGGGGCGTCGTGGTGCGAGGTGTAGACCATGCCCCGCTCCCGCGCGGACGCGGCGGGTGAGATCCGGGCCGCGCGCTCCTCGCCCAGGACGGTGTGGCGGTACCAGTCACCCCAGTAGAAGGTGTGCATGGAGAAGAAGGACGGGATGACCCCCAGCTCCCGCATCGCGTCCAGCTGGTCCTCTCTGGCGGTCTGGGCGTGGACGGCGACCGGGCGCGGATCGACCGGCCGGTGCCGGGTCGTGGCCCGCCGGACCGCGGCGAGGAACTGGTCGATGGCGGCGTCGCCGTTGACGTGCGCCAGCACCTGCCATCCCTTGCCGTAGGCGTCGGTGACCAGCGCGTCCACGACCGAGGAGTCCGGCATCGACGGATAGCCGCGGTAGTCCGGGCCCTGGTCGCCGGGCGGGGTCAGGTAGGGCCGGGTCAGCCACGCCGTACGGCCCTGCGGCGAGCCGTCCAGCCCCAGCTTCACCCCGCCGATCCGCAGCCGGCCGCGATACTCCGCAACGGAGACCTCGCGGTCGCCGAGCATCGGGACCAGCGCCGCGTCGGGGTAGGCCACCACGTCCAGGTCGAACAGCCCGCGCTCGGCCGCGTGCTCCAGGAGTTCCAGGTCGGCCGGCGTCATGAGGCGCCCGTCCTGCACGGTTGTGAACCCGTAGGAGGCCATCGCCCGCTGGCCGAGCAGCAGGAGCCGGAGCCGCTCGGCCTCGTCGAAGCCGGCCGCCGACAGGCCCCAGGCGGGGAAGAAGGCGCTCTCCTCCAGGACGCCGTTCGGTTCGGTGCCGCCGGGCCAGCGACGGATCTTCCCACCCGGCGGGTCGGGGGTGCCCTCGTGATAGCCGAGCAGGTCGAGCGCCCTGCTGTTGACCACCCCCAGATGGCTGGACTGGTGGATGACCAGCACCGGCCGCTCGGCCGACACCTCGTCGAGCTCGCGACGGGTCGGATGCTCACCGCCCGGCAGCTGCGCGTCGTCGTAGCCGAAGCCGATGATCCACTCCCACAGGCGCCCGGTCTCCCCCGCCGTCCACGCCACCAGTTCGGCGCACAGCGAGGCCAGGTCGCCGACCGGCCCGTCGGGGGCGGGCAGCAGGTTCGCCGCCCCGGCCTGGAAGCCGATCAGGGCCAGATGGCTGTGCG
Organism: Paraplanobispora takensis; assembly: GCF_016863195.1. GTDB lineage: Bacteria > Actinomycetota > Actinomycetes > Streptosporangiales > Streptosporangiaceae > Planobispora > Planobispora takensis. The sequence goes on from NZ_BOOK01000057.1 coordinate 58,974, forward strand.
CGTCGACGAACCCGGGCAGCAGGGCCGCGCCGTTCAGGTTCACCATCCGGGTGTCGGCGCCGGCCAGCGCCAGCACGTGGGCCAGGTCGCCGACGGCGGCGATCCGGCCGTCCTCGACGGCGACGGCCTCGGCCGACGGCAGGGCGTCGTCCACGGTCACGATGTCGCCGCCGAAATAGACGGCGTCGGCCCCGCCGCTCACGGAGCGACCTCACGGGTCAGCGTCGAATCCCACGGGCACCAGTAATAGCCGGGCAGAAAAGCCCCTCCGGCCTCGTCCAGATGGTCCTCGACGTACTGCATGTTGGCGTCGCACACCTCGATCGCCATTTGAAAGAATCTGACGCTGTCCGGTAATACGTGATAGTCCCATCCCGGATTGTAGGATTTCGCACCTGGCCGAATCTGCCCCATGACGTGCACTTCCTGCTTCTCCTCGCCGGACAGGATCCGCCGGGCATGGGCGATCTTCTCTTCGTCGGTGAGCTCGAAGACGAATTCTTGATCCTCCCGTTGCATGAAAGCGAAATAACGCGGCATGCGACCATCCCCTTGTTTTTGGGGGCGAATTGGCAATTCGAAGCTAACATCGGCAGATATCCGTGTTAAGGCAATTGGCCGCATCCGGACTTTTCGCGCTTTACCCGATAAGAGGAAAGCTGACGCGGGCGAGGGGACGGGGAGTCCGTCAGAGATCGAGTACGGCACGCGTCATGGCGCGGCATCTCCCCGGATCGGTGAGCAGGTCGGCGGAGTCGGCGAACTGGTCGACCGATCCCAGCGGCGGCAGCGCCGCCACGGCCGGGTCGGTGATGGAGGCCGTCAGCGCGTCGGCGAAGCGCCGGGCGTCGAGGACCTGGAACGGTCGTGAGTGGAAGCCGCGCACGGAGGTGTCCAGCGGTTCGGTCAGGCCCAGCCGGTTGTGCAGGGCCGCCACCCGCTCGTAGGCCCGGCTCAGGTGCCGTTCCCGCTCGCGCCAGTCCCGCGCGGCCATCGCCCGCGACAGGGCGTCACCGAGCTCGGCCGCCCCGGACAGACGGGCGAAGCCGCTGCCGAGCCATTTGGTGTAGGGCGGATAGCGGCGGCGCATCAGCAGGGCCAGCCGCATCACGTCACGGGCCAGCCGGGCGGTCACCACGGCCGAGCCCAGGTCGTCGCCGACCTCGCCGCACCGGCCGGGGAAGGCCTCCTCCTGGGCCAGGCGCCGCCACTGCCCGGCCAGCACGTGACGCCACAGATCGGCGGGGTACCAGCGCAGCGCGGCCCGCGACTCCTCCAGGGACCCCAGTCCGTCGTGGAAGACCTCTCCGCGGGTGACCTCGGCCAATCGCTGCCAGGGCGCCGACAGCCAGTCCAGGGTGGTCGGGCCACGGCGGGGATCGAAGCCGAGCCGGTGGGCGAACCACCCGCCGGGCTCGGCCACCTCGACCCCGTGCCGGCCGCCGAAGACGGTGGGATAACCGCCGAAGGCGGGCGGCAGGCTCCGGGCGACGGCCTCCCGGACCTCCGGCACCAGAGCGGCGGGGACGAACAGGACGACCCGCGGCCCCCAGTCATGGTCGGTGGAACGCTCGGTGTCGAAAGCCAGAACCTCCGAACCCGGGCCGATCAGTGCGGCGCTGTGCGGGACATCGGTGACCAGCGGGCGCACGACCTCACCGTAGAAGTCACGCGACAGCTCCAAACCAGGCACGAAACTGGACATCATTCCGCCCACTCTGCCTGCCGCCTCCGCCCCGCGCACCAGGTTTTCCCGGCGCCCGCCCTCCGAGGCACGGCGCCCGCCCTCCGAGCATGAACGCACTGTTCACGTTTGCCTGACGCGGACGCGGTGGTCGAGGGCTCCGGCCTGGAGTGGACCCACCTGTTCCCCGGCGAGTTCATGGCCAACACCTGGGAATGGGCGGGGTCGATCAAGAGCGAGGGCGTCGTGCGGGCGCCGTTCGGCGACTGGACCAGCGCGATGGTCCACGAGACCGACATCTCCGCCGTGGCCGTGGCCGCGCTGCTCCGCGACGGCCACGCGGGCAGGACCTGCACGCCGACCGGCCCGGAACCGGTCAGGCGCGCCGACGCCGTACGGATCATCGGCCGGGCGATCGGCCGTGAGATCCACTTCGTCGAGCTGACGCCGGACCAGGCCCGCGAGCACTGGAAGGACGTCTGTCCCGAGACGGTCATCGAGTGGTTCCTGCAGATGGGCGCACATCCCGACATGAACGCCCCGGTCCTGCCCGACGCCGAGCAGGTCACCGGCAGGCCCGGCCGCGCCTTCGCCCGGTGGGCCGCCGACCACGCCGGCGGCTTCCGCTGACCGCCCCGCCGGACGGCCGGGGCGGATCGTCAGCCGGACGGGGACGCTCCCGGCTCGCCGACCTCCGACAACAGCATCGCGGCGGCCACCGTCCGCGCGGCGGCTTTGCTCGCCCCCTGCCCGCTCGCCCGGACCACCCGTTCCCCCTCGGTCAGACGGGCCGACACCACGGCGCAGAACACCGGCGCGTGCGCCGGGCCCGTCGAGGCCACCTCCCACTCCAGCCGGCCGATGCGGCCCTGCTGCTCCCACTCGTTGAGCACGCTCACCGGATGGTGCTCGACCGTCGGCCGTTGCCCCGCCGACCCCGCGGCGGCGGCCACCGCGACGCGGGCCGCCTGCTGCGGCGCGGTCGCGGCCTCGATGCGCACACCCGCCTCACGCAGCCACGTCTTCAGCGTGAACGCCGGCACGGTCAGCTGGTCGGCGGCCTGGCGGATGCTCATCCCGCCCGACAGCAGCGTCTGGGCCACCTCGACGACGCGTTCGCGCTCCCGGCGCCGTTCGGCCTCACTCGGCAGGTCCAGCCGCCGGGCGTGGGTGGCCGCCCCCTCCTCCAGCAGTTGCCCGGCGCGTACCAGGCAGTCGACGCTGCAGTACAGGCCGAGCCGGAGGTGCCGCCCCTTGCCGCCGGGGGCCCGCTCCAGGAGATACCAGCCCGCCGGCACCCACCGGCCCCGCTCGGAGCGCTGGCAGATGCGGCAGAAGAAGCTGCGCTCGCTCTCCTGCCCGCCGGCCCGGGTGGACTCCGGGCCTCCGCGGGCCGGGGAGGCGGGCAGGCGCTCGTCGTCCTGCCACAGATCACTGAAGGACGGGTTCTGCGTCATGGTCGGCCTTCCTGCACCAGGGAGCACCGGCGGCGACGTGGCCGTACCGCTCCGATACCGATCGCTGTACAGGATCATGCCAATGACCCCGGCGTAGCGCAGTGAAACCGGCACTTCACCGAAGGTCGTCACCGTCTCCGGGGCGCCCGCGCCGCCGGTTTGCGCACCTGTCGGGAGGAACGCGGCGCTATGCGGAGGTCAGCGCGGCGGCGGCGACCGGGACGATCCGCATGCCGAGGCGCTCGTAGACGCGGATCGCGCTCCGGTTGTCGGTGTCGACCACCAGGGCGACCCGGCCGTACGCGGCGGCCAGTTCCGCGATGGCGAACCGGCACACCGCCTCCCCCAGACCGCGTCCCCGCGAAGCCGGGGCGGTGGCCACGCCCGCGATGAACCCGACCTGCGGCGCCGACCAGGCGTCGGCGGCGGTGGCCACCAGCCTGCCGCCCTCGCGCACCCCGGCCCAGCGGCGGATCCCCGGCAGACCCGGTACCGCCCACGCCGACGGGGACGCCTCGGCCAGCAGCTCCGTCACCTCGCCGTCGGCCCCGGGCGGCAGCCACCCCACGCCCCCGTCCTCATCGGCGCGCGCCCGTACGGCCCCGCCGTCCCGGCCGGTGTCCATCCACTCGAAGGTCCCCAGGACCTTCGCCCCCGGCAGGCGCCGCACGACCTCCTCCACCAGCGGCCGCTCGCCCGTCAGCCGGTAGTCCGGCCCCAGCTCGGGCAGCGCCAGCCGTACCAGCTTGGCCGCCTCGGGCGCGGGGCCGCACACGGTGAGCCGGTCGCGGCGGTTGAGGTCGGGGCTGGCCACCGCCACCGCCCCGTCCAGGGCCCATGCCCGCACCCCGCCGCGCAGCCCCTGGGCGGCCCACATGACCATGATGTCGTCATCGGACGCGGCGGCCACGTCCTCGATCCGGGTCAGCTCCACGCGGCTACAGGATCTCGCCGGGGGTGTAGGCGGCGGCCTGCGGGTAGCGGGCGGTGATCTCGCCGACGCGCGCCACGACCGCCTCGACCTGCTCGGCCGCGGCGCCGGTGAACGCGATCCGGTCGGCCAGCAGGGCGTCCAGCCCGGCCCGGTCCAGCGGGAAGCGCTCGTCGGCCGCCAGCCGGTCCAGCAGCTCGTTGCCCGCCCCGCGCTCGCGCATGGCCAGCGCCGACGCCACCGCGTGCTCCTTGATCAGCTCGTGCGCGGTCTCCCGGCCCACCCCGGCGCGCACCGCGGCCATCAGCATCTTCGTCGTGGCCAGGAAGGGCAGGTAGCGATCCAGCTCGGCGGCCACGACCGCGGGGAAGGCGCCGAACTCGGACAGGACCGTCAGCATCGTCTCCACCAGCCCGTCGAAGGCGAAGAACGCGTCCGGCAGCGCGACCCGGCGCACCACCGAGCAGGACACGTCGCCCTCGTTCCACTGGTCCCCGGCCAGCTCACCGCCCATGGACGCGTAGCCGCGCAGGATCACCGTCAGCCCGTTGACCCGCTCGCACGAGCGGGTGTTCATCTTGTGCGGCATCGCCGAGGAGCCGACCTGGCCCTCGGCGAAGCCCTCGGTGACCAGCTCGTGCCCGGCCATCAGCCGGATCGTCCTGGCCAGCGACGACGGCGCGGCGGCCAGCTGCACCAGCGCGGTGAGCACCTCGTAGTCCAGCGAGCGGGGGTAGACCTGCCCGACGCTGGTGAAGCGGTGGGCGAAGCCCAGGTGCGCGGCGACCCGGTCCTCCAGCTCGGCCAGCCTGCCCCGGTCGCCGCCCAGCAGGTCCAGCATGTCCTGGGCGGTGCCGACCGGGCCCTTGATCCCGCGCAGCGGGTAGCGGGCGATCAGCTCCTCCAGCCGGGCGAAGGCCACCAGCAGTTCGTCGGCGGCCGAGGCGAACCGCTTGCCCAGGGTGGTCGACTGGGCGGCCACGTTGTGCGACCTGCCGGCCATCACGGTGCCCGAGTGCTCGGCTGCCAGCTCGGCCAGCCTGGCCAGCAGCGCCACGCACCGGTCGCGCACCAGCACCAGGCTGTCGCGGATCTGCAGCTGCTCGACGTTCTCGGTCAGGTCGCGCGAGGTCATGCCCTTGTGCACGTGCTCGTGCCCGGCCAGGGCGTTGAACTCCTCGATGCGGGCCTTGACGTCGTGACGGGTGACGCGCTCGCGCTCGGCGACGGAGCCCAGGTCGACCCGCTCCAGCACCTTCTCGTAGTCGGCCACGACCCCTTCGGGGACCTCGATCCCCAGCTCCGCCTGGGCCGCCAGCACGGCCAGCCACAGGCGCCGCTCGGCCACCACCTTGTACTCGGGGGACCACAGGCGGGCCAGCTCCGCGGAGGCGTAGCGGGCGGCCAGGACATTGGGGATACGCGGCTTGGAAGTCACGTTGCCGCAGTCTATCGACGCCCCGGCTCCACTCCCGCCCGCCCCTCCCCTCCGCCCGCCGTACGGCGTTCACCGTACGGCGGGCGGGGACAGGAGGCCGGCTACGTGGTGGCCTTGGCCAGCTCGTCCTTCTCGGAGACCTCCGCCTCGGGTTCGGGGCCGCCGTTCTTCTTCTTGCGGCGGAAGCGCTCCTTGGTCCGCTCCAGCATCACGTACAGGGTCGGGACCAGGACCAGCGTCAGCATCGTCGAGGACAGCAGGCCGCCGATCACCACGATGGCCAGCGGCTGGGAGATGAACCCGCCCGATCCGGTCAGGCCCAGGGCCATCGGGATCAGCGCGAAGATCGTCGCGACCGCGGTCATCAGGATCGGCCGCAGGCGGCGCCGGCCGCCCTCGATCACCGCGTCCACCACGCCCATGCCCTGATCGCGGTACTGGTTGATCAGGTCGATCAGCACGATCGCGTTGGTGACCACGATGCCGATCAGCATCAGCATGCCGATCAGGGCGGGCACGCCCATCGGCGTGTCCGTGATCAGCAGCAGGCCGATCGCGCCGGTCGCCGCGAACGGGATGGACACCAGCAGGATCAGCGGCTGGGCGAAGCTGCGGAACGTCGCCACCATGATCATGAAGACGATCGCGATCGCGGCCAGCATCGCCAGCCCGAGCTGGCCGAACGCCTCGGCCTGGTCGGCGCTGACGCCGCCGATCGTGTAGGAGGCGCCCGCCGGCAGGGTCAGGCCCTGCAGCTTCGTCGTCAGCTCCTGCGTCACGCTGCCCAGGTCGCTGGCGGTGGCCGTGCCCGAGACCGTGGCGCTGCGCTCACCGTCGATCCGGGTCACCTGCGTGGGCCCGGCGACCTTCTTCACGTCGGCCACGTCGGACAGCTCGATCAGACCGGCCGCGGTCGGCAGCTTCAGCTCGCGGACGTCGTCGACGCTCTCCGGCGCGTCACCGCTGCGCAGGATCACATCGCCGGCCTGCCCGTCCAGCGTCATCTCGCCCAGCGGCGCGCCGCGGAAGCGCTGCGCGACGAGCTGGCCGATCACCGCCTCGCTGAGCCCCCTCGCGGCGGCCTTCTGACGGTCCACCTCGACGTGGATGCGCTCGGCGCTGGACTCCAGGTTGGAGGAGACGTCGCGCAGCCCGCTCAGGCCGGCCATCGCGCCGCGCACGGTCTCGGCGGCCGTCTCCAGCGTCGCCAGGTCCGGCGCCTGCACGATCACCTGGAGCTGGTTGGCCGAGCCGCCCATGCCGCCGCCACCGCCGCCGCCCACGGTGATCTCACCGGCATCCTTCAGCGCGGTCAGCCGCTCGCGCAGCGTGTTCTCCAGCGCGGTGGAGTCGGCCTCCTCGGTCACCGTCACCGAGTACGAGGCACGGTCGCCGCCGCCGCCGGTGGCACCGCCCAGGAAGCCGCCGCCGCCGCCGACGTTGACCTGGTAGGACTGCACGCCCTCGCCTTCGAGGTCGGCGAGGACCTCCTCGACCTTCTTGGCCGCCGCGTCGGTGCCGGCCAGGTCGGTGCCGACCGGCATCCGCTGGCTGATCGAGATCGTGTCCTGCCCGGAGGAGTCCAGGAAGTTGGTCTCCAGCCGCCCGGCCAGGCCCATCGTGACGACGAACACCAGGATGCCGACCATGACCGTCACCAGGCGCCGCCGGGTCGCGAAGCGCAGCACCGGCAGGTAGGCGCGCTGCAGCGGGCTGCGCAGTTCCTTGGCCTCGGCCTCCTCGCGGACCACCCGGGCCTGCTCCGGGGTGAGCACCGGGGCCTTGAGGAACCAGTAGGCCAGCACCGGGATCACCGTCAGCGACACCAGCAGCGAGGCCAGCAGCGCCACCGTCACCGTGATCGCGAAGGGCGCGAACAGCTGACCGACCATGCCGCCGACCACCGCGATCGGCGCGAAGACCGCCACCGTCGTCAGCGTCGAGGCCGTCACCGCGCCGCTCACCTCGCGCACACCCGCCAGCACGGCGTCGCGCTTGGCCTCGCCGTACCCCAGGTGCCGCTTGATGTTCTCCAGCACCACGATCGAGTCGTCGACCACGCGCCCGACCGCGATCGTCAGCGCGCCCAGGGTGAGCAGGTTCAGCGAGTAGTCGCCCAGCCACAGCGCGATCAGTGCGATCACCACCGACAGCGGGATCGACACCGCCGTCACCAGCGTCGAGCGCACCGACAGCAGGAAGACCAGGATGACCAGCACCGCGAACGCCAGGCCCAGCAGGCCCTCGGTGGTCAGGTCCTCGATCGAGCGCTCCACGTAGGGCGCCTGGTCGAAGACGACCGTCACCTCTGAGGCGTCACCGACCGCGCGGACGATGTCGGCCCGCATCTCCTGGACCGCGTGCGAGATCGCCACCGCGTTGCCGTCGGGCGTCATCGTGATCGAGATGCCCAGGCTGGGCTCGCCGTTGGTGCGGGTCAGCGTGGTGGCCTGGGCGGGCTCGCGCTCCACCGTGGCGACGTCTTCGAGCTTGACCGGCTCGGGGGCAGCCTGGCGGCGCTGGCCCTGCTGGGTCGGGGCCGGTGCCGCCGGGGTCAGATAGAGGTTGCGCAGTTCCTCGATCGAGCCGATCCGGCTGCCGACCTGGACGGTCAGCGACATCGAGTCCTCGGTCAGGCTGCCGGCCGGGATCGGCTGGCCGTTGGCCCGGAGCGCGTCGGTGATCGCGGTCGGCTGCAGGCCGCGCACCGCGAGTTTCCGCGCATCCGGGGTGATGATCACGTTCTCCTCGCGGACGCCGGTCACCGTCGCCTCGCGGACGCCCTCGACCGCCCTCAGCTCCGGGATGACGCTCCGCTCCAGCTTGTCGGCCGTGGCGCGGGCGTCGCCGGCGTCGCCCACCGCCAGCACCAGCACCGGGATGTCATCGGTGCCGCCGGCCAGGACCTGCGGGTCCACGCCCTCCGGCAGCCGGTTGTCGATGCGCGAGATGGCCTGCTGCATCTTGCTGACGGCGGCCTCGATGTCGGTGCCGTACTCGAAGGCCACCTGGACCTGCGACATCCCCTCCCTGGAGGTGGACGTCACCTCGGTGACCCCCGCGATGCCCTGGAAACTGTTCTCGATCGGCCGGGTGACCTGGTCTTCGACGATCTCGGGGGAGGCGCCGATGTACGGGGCCACCACGAAGGCCCCCGGGAACGAAAGTGAAGGCAGCAACTGTTGTTTCAACGACGGGATCGCGAAGGCGCCGAAGGCGCTCAACACGACCGCGATCATTATGACGAGGCTGCGGTTGGCGAGGCTCAACCTGGCCAAGGCGGTCATGAGGGCGGACTCCTATGGACGTCACAGTAAATTTCGCCACAGACTAACACTTCGCTTCACACGAATATTTAATGACGCCTTACAATCCTGATAACCTTCTCAGGAAGCGAGAGGTGAGTGTGGACGACGAACGCGACCGGCTGATCGACCGGATCGGACAGATACAGCGTGAGCTGGGCCGTTTCTTCGCGGAGAGCCGTCAGCAGTCCTCTCCCCTGCTCGACTCCAACCTGACCATGCGCCAGCTCAAGGTCGTCCTGCTGCTGTCGGTGCGGGGCTCGGCCTCCGGCCAGGACCTCGCCCAGCACCTCGGCGTCGGGCTGGGCACCGTGACCGGCATCGTCGACCGCCTCATCGGCCACGGCCTCGTCACCCGGCGCGAGGACCCCAGCGACCGCCGGGTGCGCCGCGTCGAGCTCACCCCCGAGGGCCGCACCCTCGTGGAGCGGATCTCCGAGTCGGGCATCGACGACTTCCGCCTGCTGCTGCAGCGCCTGGACACCCGGCTCCTGCGCGACCTGTACGACGTCATGGACCGCGTGCAGGCCGTGGCCGCCGAACTTTACGAAGATCCCCCCGAATCAAAGGTGGGATGATAGGTTCCTTGGTCGTGCCTGGATATCTCGACGACCTGTTCTCCCTGGCCGGCCGCACCGCCCTCGTCACCGGCGGCAGCTCCGGCATCGGCTACGCCATCGCCGAGGCCCTCGGCCGCGCCGGCGCCCGCATCGTCATCGTCGCCCGCCGCCCCGGACAGCTCGACGCCGCCACCGCGCGGCTGCGCGAGCACGGCGTCGAGGCCGCCTCCATCAGCGCCGACCTCGGCGAGCGCGCCGACGTCGAGCGCGTCTGCGCCCAGGCGGCCGACCACCACGGCGACATCGACATCCTCGTCAACGACGCGGCCAACAACATCCGCCACCCCATGGCCGACCTCAGCGTCGAGGACTACGAGCAGACCATGGCCCTGAACATCACCGCGCCCTATCTGCTGGGCCAGCACTACGGCCCCCGCATGGCCGCGCGCGGCTGGGGCCGCATCATCAACATCGGCTCCCAGCAGAGCATCTCCGCCTTCGGCGACAGCGGCGCCTACGGCGTCTCCAAGGCCGCCGTCACCGGGCTGTCCCGCTCCCAGGCCGAGGCGTGGTCCCCGCGCGGCGTCACCAGCAACACCGTCATCCCGGGCTTCGTGCTGACCCCTCTGACCGAACCGGCCCAGGCCGTCCCCGGCCGCGTCGAGGCCCTGGCCGCCCGTTCCATGCTCGGCCGCAACGGCCTGCCGGCCGACTTCGCGGGCGTGGCCGTACTGCTCGCCTCCCCCGCCGGCGCCTACATCACCGGCCAGGCCATCTGCGTCGACGGCGGCTTCTCGGTGCACTGAGAGGTCCCAGCAGAACGATCTCCGCTGTGCTCTGATCTCTCGTTGCAGCCAGGCGGTCGTTCAGCCGAGCTGCCGGGTGATCGTCGGGTCCGTGATCGCCGTGTCGTCGGCCAGGAGGTACGCCTTCGAAAGGATCACCGACAGCGTCCCCCCGCCGTCCTCGAACGGCAGGAACACCGATCCGGCTGCGCGCCCGCCCGCCGGGACGATGCACAGGTATGCGTCGTCGGGCTCCATTAGCGTTCGTGGCCGATCAGCGCCCGGTCGTCGCGGGCGACCGAGGCCACGCCCACGGCGAGGTCGGCCTCGCGGAGGATTTCCGACAGCACCAGCGGCGGCAGATCGGCCATCGACGCCGGTTGCCCGTCGCGGTGGAAGGTGACGGCCTCGGTGGCGCACAGCATGGTGGTCCCGGCCCCGGGGGCGGAGACGATGCCCATGGCCCAGCGGGCCTGCCAGCCCGCCAGCTCGCGCGCCACCTCGCCCTGGTCGCCGCCCGCCGAGCGGCGCCGGTCGGCTTCCCGCGCGGGCGGGAGGCTTTCAACTATTGGGCTTTTCGGCTGTTGAAGGCTTTTCGCCCGCTAGATGGTTGAATGACCATTCTGAGCTGATCATCGACCTCGGGGGCCCCATGAGTACCGCCACGACCCAGCAGGCCGCCAAGGCCCGCCGAGCCGTGTCCTACTTCTTCATCCTGCTCGGCACCGTCTCCGGCGTCTGGGCCGCGCGCATCCCGGCGGTCAAGAGCAGCCTCGGCCTCACCGACGGCCAGCTCAGCTACGCCCTGCTCGCCATCGCCGTCGGCCTCATCGTCGGCATGCGCTTCGCCGGCCGGCTGACCGACCACTTCGGCAGCGCCCGCGTCATCGTCCCGGCCGGCATCGGCACCGCCCTGGCCATCGTCCCCGCCGGCTACGCGCCCGATCTCGTCAGCCTTCTCCTCGTCCTGTTCCTGTACGGCGTCGTCAACGCCTCCCTGGACGTCTCCATGAACGCCCACGGCGTCGAGGTCGAACGCCTCTACGGCCGTCCCATCATGTCCTCCTTCCACGGCATGTTCAGCATCGGCGGTCTCATCGGCGCCGGCATCGGCGGCCTGTTCGCGCTGCTCGGCCTCGGCGCCGGCGTCACCCTCCTGACCACCGGCCTGGCCCTGGCCCTCATCTCCCTGTACGCCGGGCGTCACCTGCTGCCCCGCACCGCCCCCGCCCGGCAGGACTCCTCCTCCGCCGCCGGCCGGGCCCGGTGGACCGGCTGGATCGTCCTCATGGGCGTCGTCGCCTTCGCCGGCCTGGTCGGCGAAGGCGCGGCCGTCGACTGGACCTCCGTCTATCTCTTCGAGGACCTCGGCGCCTCCGAGAGCGTCGCCGCCCTCGGCTTCGCCGTCTTCTCCACCGCCATGACCGTCGGCCGCTTCGCCGGTGACCACCTCGCCCTGCGCTACGGGCCCGTCCCGCTGGTGCGCGTCTCGGGCGCCGTCGCCGCCCTCGGCCTCGGCACCGCGCTGATCATCGGCAACGTCCCCGTCGCGATCGCCGGGTTCGCCCTGTTCGGCCTCGGCCTGGCCACCATCGTCCCCCAGGTCTTCTCCGCCGCGGGCAACCACGACCCCGCCCGGGCCGGGCAGGCCATCGCCCAGGTCGCCACCGTCGGCTACAGCGGCCTGGTCGCCGGGCCCGCCATCATCGGCGCCGTCTCCGAACTCGCCGGCCTGCCCGGTGCGCTGGCCATCCCCGCCGCCCTGGCGGCCTTCATGGGCCTGTCGGCGGGGGCGCTGCGGCCCCGCCGACCGGCGGACGACCGGGCCCGCTGACCCGCCGGACCGGTCCACGCGGACGGGGCGGGGCCGGACGCGGGATGACGGCTCCGCGCCGCGCAGGCGCGGAGCCGTCGTCCCGGCGTGCCGGTCACCGGTGCGGCGCCGGTCCTGCGTCACAGTGTGCTGGCCAGGGGCCAGGTGGCGCCGGGTGTGACGATGGTGCCCGCCGTACCCTCCAGGATCTGCCGGGCCTGGTCCAGCCTGCCGATCGCGGCCATGTCGCCGGTGGTCTCCACGAACCGGCAGGCCGCCTCCACCTTCGGTCCCATCGACCCGGCCGGGAAGTCCAGCCCGCGCAACTCGTGCGGGGTCGTGTGGCGGATCTCCCGCTGCCCGGGAGTGCCGAAGTCCCGCATGACCCGTGGCACGTCGGTCAGGACCAGGAAGGCGTCGCACTCGAGCGCCTCGGCGAGCATCGACCCGGTGAGGTCCTTGTCGATGACCGCCTCGATGCCCTGCAGCCGGCCCTTCTCGTTGCGGATGACCGGGATGCCGCCGCCGCCCGCGCAGACCACCACGACGCCCTGACGGATCAGTCCCCGGATCAGCCGGGTCTCCACCACCCGCTGCGGATGGGGCGAGGGCACCACCCTGCGCCAGTGCGGCCCGTCGGGCTTGACCGTCCAGCCGTTCTCCGCGGCCAGCCTCTCGGCCTCGGCCCGGTCGTAGACCTGGCCGACGAACTTGGTCGGGTCGTCGAAGGCCGGATCGACCGCCGAGACGAGCGTCTGGTTGATCATGGCGATGACCTGGCGTCCCGGCAGCGCGTTCTGCAGTGCCTGGAGCATCCAGTAGCCGATCATGCCCTGGGTCTGGGCGCCGAGCGTGTCGAACGGGTAGGGCCTGGTGAGGTTGGGGTCGCTGGCGCTCTCCAGCGCCAGGATCCCGACCTGCGGGCCGTTGCCGTGCGTGATGATCAGCTCGTGCTCCCGGGCCAGCTCGGCCAGCGAGGCGGCGGCCAGGCAGACGTTGTCCTGCTGCAGGTCGGCGTCGGGCCTCTGCCCCCGCCGCAGCAGCGCGTTGCCCCCGAGGGCGACCAGTACGCGCATCGTTCAGCCCCCCAGGGTGGCGACCATGACGGCCTTGATCGTGTGCAGGCGGTTCTCGGCCTGGTCGAAGACGATGGAGCGCGGCGACTCGAAGACCTCCTCGGTCACCTCCAGCGCCTCGTGGCCGGTCTTGACGAACAGCTCGTCGCCGACCGCGGTCTCCCGGTTGTGGAAGGCCGGCAGGCAGTGCATGAACTTGACGCCCGGGTTCCCGGTCATCTCGACCAGGGCGGTGTTCACCTGGTACGGCATGAGCAGCCCGATGCGCTCCTCCCACACCTCCTTGGGCTCGCCCATGGAGACCCACACGTCGGTGTAGAGGAAGTCGACGCCCCGCACGCCCTCGGCGACGTCCTCGGTGAGGGTGATGCGCGCGCCGGTGGCCTCGGCCAGCTCCCGGGCGGGCTTGACGACCGCGACCTCGTCGGGCCACAACGACCGGGGCGCCACCAGGCGCACGTCCATGCCGAGCATGGCGCCGGTGACCAGCAGCGAGTTGCCCATGTTGTTGCGGGCGTCGCCGAGATAGGCGTACGACACCCGGTGCAGGGGCTTGTCGCTGTGCTCCTGCATGGTGAGCATGTCGGCGAGCATCTGCGTGGGGTGCCACTCGTCGGTCAGGCCGTTCCAGACCGGCACGCCGGAGTAGGCGGCCAGTTCCTCGACGTGGGACTGTCTGCGGCCGCGGAACTCGATGCCGTCGTACATCCGCCCCAGCACCCGGGCGGTGTCCCTGACCGATTCCTTGTGGCCCATCTGCGAGCCGCCCGGGTCGAGGTAGGTGACGCCGGCGCCCTGGTCGTAGGCGCCGACCTCGAAGGCGCAGCGGGTGCGGGTGGAGGTCTTCTCGAAGATCAGGGCGATGTTCTTGCCCCTGAGCCGCTGTCGCTCGGTGCCGGCGTACTTGGCGGCCTTGAGGTCGGCGGTCAGCCTGATCAGATACTCGAACTCCTCCGGGGTGAAGTCGAGTTCCTTCAGGAAACTGCGGTTGCGCAGGTTGAATGCCATGTCGTGTGCTCCGTGATGCGGATCCCGTCAGGATCGCCGCGGGATCGGATGGGGAAAGATGCGCGGGAAGAGACGCGGAGGGGGGTCTGCCGGGGCGGGTGACGGGGTGCCGGCAGGCGGAGGATGCGGCGGAGCCGGATGCGGTCGCGTCCGGCCGGGAGAGGATCGGACGCGGGG
>NZ_BOOK01000058.1 GCF_016863195.1 Paraplanobispora takensis
CCACCATCGTGTTCACGGTGAGCTTGAGCTCCAGCAGCTCACCGGTGGCCTCGACGGTCACCTGCCGGGTGAGGTCGCCGCGGGCCACCGCGGTCGTCACCACCGCGATGTCGCGGACCTGGGCGGTGAGCCGGGCGGCCATGGTGTTGACGGCCTCGGTGACGTCGCGCCAGCTGCCCGACATGCCCTGGACCTTGGCCCGGCCGCCGAGGCGGCCCTCGGTGCCCACCTCGCGGGCCACCCGGGTGACCTCCCCGGTGAAGAGCGCGAGCTGGTCCACCATGCGGTTGACGGCCTTGCCGGTGCGCCGCAGGCCTCCGCGCAGGGGGCGGTTGTCCTCCTCCAGGTCGACCCGCTGGCTCAGGTCGCCGTCGGCCACGGCGTCGAGCACGCGGGCGGCGTTGGCCATGGGGATGACCAGGGCGTCGATGAGGGAGTTGGCCGACTCCACGCAGGTGGCCCATCCCCCGGTGCCGGGGCTGGCGGTGAGCCTCTCGTCGAGGTGCCCCTGCCGGGCGACCTCGCGGCGGACCCGGGCGAGCTCGTCGGCCAGGTGCCTGTTGCGATCGGCCACCTGGTTGAACACGGTCATGATCTCGGCGAGCAGGCCGTCCCCGCGGGGGTCGAGCCGGGTGCGGAAATCACCGTCGCGCAGCCCGGCGAGGGAGACGAGGAGGGGACGCAGATCGGATTCGGGCAGCCAGTAGCGGTCCGGAGGCGAGCCATGGCCCGCCGGGTCCGGATGGGGGGACTGCCCGGCAGTTGTGAGTTCCATGAGGTCTTCTCGATAACTCAGCGCACGTGAACCTCGTCAGTCTGTCACTGTGTCAGTGAACATGTGTGCACATCGAGTGATGTTCTAGGGAGGAGAAGTGGAGGACCCACTTGTCGCACGCGCCCTGTTCGATCACGGTTCAGGTGCGCCGTCCGACGCCCGGCGCTTTGTCGCGCACACGTTGACCAGGTGGGACGTCACGGAGAAGATCGACGACGCGGTCCTGCTGACCAGCGAGCTCGTGACCAACGCCGTGATCCACGCCGGGACCGGGGCGGAGGTCGTCTGCCGGCTGGACGGGGGGCGCACCGCCGTGCAGGTGGAGGTCGAGGATCTCCATCCCGCGCGGCCCGTCCCCGACGCCCCGCCGCAGGACCTGCCGCCGGAGGACCGGGTCAGGGGGCGCGGGCTGGCCCTGACCCGGCTGATCTCCGACTCCTGGGGGGTGACCTACACCCGCACAGCCAAGCGCGTCTGGTTCCGGCTGGACCTGATGCGCGGCGGGGTCGCCGCCGGGGTGCGCTCGGCCGGGGCCGTACCGGCCGACCTCACCGCTCCCCTGAGCACGCTGCGGATCGCCGTGGCCGCCGTCGGGCCCGACCGCAGGGTCGTCCACTGGGACGACGCCGCGCACGCCCTCCTGGGATGGAGCGCGCAGGAGGTGCTGGGCCGGGACTTCGAGGACCTGATCGAGTGGCCGGACGACCACGCGCTCTCCTTCGGCGAGGCGCTCGCGGTGGGACGCTGGCAGGGGTGGTGCGCCGCGCGCGACCGCTCCGGCCGGCCGGTCCCCCTGTTCGTCTCCCACCTGCGCGCAGAGGGGGTCGCCGACGGTCCCCGTACCGTCTGGCTGATGGTCCCCCGGCAGCACGAGTACGTGCTCACGGCCCCCGCCGCGCGACCGCGCCGCCCCGCCGCGGACGAGCTTCCCGGCCACCGGGCGCTGCAGGAGGTCCTGGCCGACACCGGGCACATCGACGCCCTTCTCGGCCGGGTGGCCGAGATCGTGCTGGGCATGGCCGACGGGGACGCCTGCCACGTGCTGCTGCCGCGCGAGGAGACCGGCCGCCTCGGGATCGCGGCCGTGGCCGGATCCGCGCGGCCGTCGGCGGACCTGCCCTCGGAGGGGTTGTTCGACACCGCCAGGGCGTCCGTGCGCCCCTTCGTCCTCGACGACGCCCAGCCCGGTCAGACCGGGCTGGACGGCGACTTCCGGAGCCTGGTGTCGGTCCCCCTCGTGACGGACGAGCGGGTCGTGGGCTTCGTCGTGGTGACCGCCTCGCGCGCCGGGGCCTTCGACGACCGTGTCGCGGCGGGGCTGCAGCGCGCCGCCCACCGGATCTCCGCGGCCGTGGACCGCGCGCAGCTGGCGGAGACCGAGCGGGCCAGGCGCGGGTGGCTGACGTTCCTGGCCGAGGCCAGCGACCTGCTGACGGGCATCCTGGACGAGAACCTGGTGGCGGTTCTGGCCACGCAACTGCTCGTCCCCCGGATCGCGACGTGGGCCGCCGTCTATCTCGTCGACGACTTCGACCTCCGGCTGGCGCACGCCTGGCACGCCGAGGAGGAGCACAACGAGACCCTGGGCACGCTGCTGGCCAAGCAGTCCCCGCCCAGGGCGCAGGGCGGGTGGGAGTGGCCGGCCGGGCTGGAGGGGTCGGGCGCCGTGCTGGTGTTCCCGATCGCGATCGGCAACACCGGGATCGGCCGGCTGGTGCTGGGCCGGCGCGACGCCGACGGCCTCACCGGGGAGATCGTGCGGCTGACCGAGGACCTGTGCCGTCGTCTCGCCCTGGCCGTCCACATCGCCCGGCAGTACAGCCGGGTGGCCTCGACCTCGCACATCCTGCAGCGCAGCCTGATGCCGGTCGAGATGACCGAGATCCCCGGGGTGAGCTGCGCCGTCGTCTACGAGCCGGCCGGGGAGGGCAGCGAGGTCGGCGGGGACTTCTACGACGTCTACGCGGCGGGCGAGGACCGGTGGGTCTTCGCGCTCGGCGACGTCTGCGGCAAGGGGCCCGAGGCCGCGGCGGTCACCGGCCTGGCCCGGCACGCCCTGCGCCTGCTGGCACGTGACGGGTACGGCCCCGCGGCGATCCTGAACCGCCTCAACTCCCTCATCCTGGAGGACGACGGCCGCAACCGGTTCCTCAGCATGATCTGCGGGGAGCTGCGCGCCCGGCCCGGCGGCGGGGTCAGCTGCACCCTGTGCTGCGCGGGGCATCCGCCGCCGCTCATGATGCTGCCCGAGGGCACCGTGCGCGTCCCGGCGTCCTCACAGCTGCTGGTCGGCCTGCTCGACGGCGAGGAGTTCTTCGAGGAGGGCTTCGACCTCGAACCGGGCAGCACGCTGCTGTGCGTGACCGACGGCGTCACCGAGCGGCGGTCGGGCGGCCGGCTGCTCGACGACGGCGACGGGCTGACCCGGATGCTCTCCCGGTGCGTCTCCATGCCCGCGCGGGCGATCGCCGAGCGGCTGCGTCAGGCGACCCTGGACTTCTCTCCCGACCCCCCGCAGGACGACTTCGCCCTCCTCATCCTGCAGGCCGTCACGCCGCGTCGTTGAGCCGCCGGGCGCGCCGGGCGTCGGGGGCGTACCTGACCGGCTCGGGGACCAGCCCGATCCCCGTGTGCAGGGTCTTGAGCGTGGCCGTCGCCCACAGGTCGCCCAGGGGCGTGGCGGGCAGGCCGTACATCCTGCGCGCCCACCGCGGCAGGGTGGCGAAGGCCAGCAGGGTGAGCGCGGGGAAGATCGGCTTGAGCGGGATGAGATAGGCCGGCAGCGGGGCGTTGAGCGACTGGCGCAGCGGGTGGGCCGCCTCGGGCACCAGGCGCAGCCCGGGACGGCACGCCTCGATGTAGTCGCGCATCTCCCCGACCGAGCCGGGGACGTCCTCGGGCGCGAGGCCGACGACCTCGGCGGCGCGGCGCCACTCGGCCACGAACCGGTCGGCCTCGGCGTCGGTCAGGCGCACCCCGGCGCGCCGGGCGACCGACAGGTAGGAGTCGACCTCGCCGACGTGGACCCAGCGCAGCGCGTCGGGCTCGTCCAGCCGGAAGCGCTCCCCGGTGTCGGGGTCGAACGCGGTGAGCTTGGAGTGGATCTTCCGCACCCGGGCTCCGGCCCGCGCGACCTCCGCGCTCGTGCCGTAGGTGCGCACCCTGACGAACTCGGTGGTGCGCGTGAAGCGGGCCCACGCCTCCGACGGGTCCATCAGCGCCGAGTTCTGGATCACCCCGCGCATCGCCCGCGGGTGCAGCCCCTGCATCAGCAGCGCCCGGAAGCCTCCCACCAACAGGATCGGCTCCCCCATCACCCGCCACGTCACCGAACCCGGCCCGAACAGCCCGTGGTCCATCGGCCACCTCCTCGTAAGTGGATAGTTACCCTACCGGGGCGTAACTCACACCCGCATGCGGGGGCGGCCGGCGTTCGACGAAACCGTGACATTCCCCGGACGGGATCGCGACAACGGCGTCACGGACACGTCATCACCATGTCACAAATCCGTGAAAAGCAGCTCTCGGGGGACTTCGATTTTTTCACCTATTTCCGGAGGGAGGTCAACGGAATTCCCGCAACAACCCCATCGAATTTTCGCAACAATAAAATGAGCGGCCTCCGGTCCATTGCCGGGAGCCGGTGATTTTGCGATGGTTCCCCCATATCCCGACCAGCGTGATCCTGGGGGTAGCCGCACGATGACGATCCCTGTGCCTGCCGCGGCGGAGCATGGAACCACGGTTGACGTCAAGCCTCCGGAAACGGTCGGCCGCTCTCCTGGACGGCTGATGTGGCTGCGTTTCCGGCGGGACCGGACCGGCATGATGTCGGCCGTGGTGGTGATTTTCTTCTTTCTGGTCGCCGCCCTGGCCCCGGTCATCTCCTGGGTCTACGGAAAGGATCCGTACACCCTTTACGGGCAGGACACTCCGGGACTGCTGAACGAGTACGGATATCCGGTCCTGCCCAACGGCGGGGTCAGCTCCGAGTTCTGGTTCGGCATCGAGCCGGGACTGGGCCGGGACGTCTTCACCCAGCTCGTCTTCGGGATCAGGACCTCGCTGCTGATCGCCGCCGCCGCGACGCTCCTCACCGTGGCCATCGGCATCGTGATGGGCATCGTCGCCGGGTACGCCGGCGGGAGGACGGACTACGCCATCGGCCGTCTGATCGACATCACGCTCTCCTTCCCCGCCACGCTGTTCATCATCGCGTTCATGCCGGTCGTGGAGAACGTCTTCGTCAGCCCGGAGGAGGAGACCCCCGTCTGGCTGCGCGCGGTGACGCTGATCCTCATGCTGACGATCTTCCAGTGGGCCGGCATGGCCCGGCTCCTGCGCGGCCAGGTGCTCTCCCTGCGCGAGCGCGAGTTCGTCGAGGCCGCCCGGGTCACCGGGGCCTCCCCCACCCGCATCGTCTTCAAGGAACTGCTGCCCAACCTGTGGACGCCGATCCTCATCCAGGCGACGCTCCTGCTGCCCGCCCTCGTCACGGCCGAGGCGGCGCTGTCGTTCCTGGGCGTCGGCATGATCGAGCCCATCCCCGACTGGGGCCGCATGTTCCTGCGCGGCACCCAGGTCTACCAGAACGACATCACCTATCTGGTCTTCCCCGGAGCCGCGCTGGTGATCTTCGTGATCGCGTTCAACCTGCTCGGCGACTCGGTCCGCGACGCCTTCGACCCAAAGATCAAGCGTTAGCCCCCCGCGATAGGAGAAAGATGAGAGTCCGCGAACGGTCAGCGGTGGCGGTACTCGCCGTCGGCCTGCTCATGCTCACCGGCGCCTGCGCCGAGGGCGGCCAGGGCGCCCCCGCCGCCTCCGGTGACGCACCCGCCGCCTCGGCCGAGCCGTACAGGCCACCGACGATCACCGTCGGCACGGCGGACGACTCCAGGGGGCCGGCCATCGCGCCCGAGGGCGTCGTCAAGGGCGGCACCGTCACGATGATCGACAGAGACGACTTCGCCCACTTCGACCCCGCGCAGAGCTATGTCAACACCGCGACCAACTTCGGCCTGCTGATCCACCGCGGGCTGACCGGCTACAAGCGCGTGGCCAAGGGTGACTACAGGCTGGTCGGCGACCTGGCCACCGACCCCGGAACCCCGTCCGACGGCGGCAAGACCTGGACCTTCACCCTCAAGGACGGGGTGAAGTGGCAGGACGGCTCGCCGATCACGTCCGAGGACGTGAAGTGGACGATCGAGCGGAGCTTCGCGTCGTTCATCACCCAGGGCCCGACCTACATCCAGCAGTGGCTGACCGAGACCGACCACAAGAAGGCCTACCAGGGCCCCTACGACGGCAAGCGCCTGGACGCCGTCGAGACGCCCGACGACAAGACGGTCGTCTTCAAGTTCAAGACGCCGCACGCCGACGCGAACTACGCCTTCGCGATGGGCGGGTACGCCATCGTGCCCAAGGCCAAGGACACCAAGGAGAAGTACGACAAGGAGCCCTTCTCCAGCGGGCCGTACATCATCAAGAGCCACATCGTCGACAAGTCGATCGACCTGGAGCGCAACCCGAACTGGGACGCGGCGACCGACCCGATCCGCGGCGCCTACCCGGACAAGTGGCGCATGGAGTTCGGCCAGGAGGCCCTGCAGATCACCGACCGCCTCATCGCGGACGCGGGACCGGACCAGACGACGTTCACCTTCTACGCCAACGTCCCGCCGGAGCGGCTCCAGCAGGTCCTCGGCGACGCCTCGCTGGCCCCGCGCCTGCTGAAGAGCCCCTCTCCCTACGGCAACTACTACTACTTCAACCTCGACCGGGTGAAGGACGTCAAGATCCGCCAGGC
The DNA here is from genome assembly GCF_016863195.1 of Paraplanobispora takensis. Taxonomy (GTDB): domain Bacteria; phylum Actinomycetota; class Actinomycetes; order Streptosporangiales; family Streptosporangiaceae; genus Planobispora; species Planobispora takensis. The sequence continues at coordinate 6,588 of NZ_BOOK01000058.1, forward strand.
GATCAACCACGCCTGGCCGGCCAAGCAGATCCAGCAGCTCTACGGCGGCCCGGCCGCGGCGGCGCTGCCCACCACGATCCTCAACGAGAACACCACGGCCGGCTACGAGCCCTACGACCTGTTCGGCAAGACGACCAAGCCCGAGGGCGACATCGCCAAGGCCAAGGAACTGCTGGCCCAGTCGAGCAACCCGAACCCGACGATCGTCTACGCCTACAACCAGACGCCGCTGCAGGAGCAGATCACCGTCGCGATCAAGAGCTCCCTGGAGAAGGCCGGGATCAAGGTCGTGGCCAAGCCGCTGGACCGCAAGACCTACTACGACTCCATCGGCCTGGTGAAGAACGACTTCGACCTGTACTGGGGCGGCTGGGGAGCCGACTGGCCCTCGGGCTCCACGGTCCTGCCGGTCATCTTCGGGCCCGTCGCCGACGGCGCGCCGAACTACGCGCACCTGAAGGACCCGGCGCTCACCGAGGAGATGGAGAAGATCACGGCGATGACCGACCTCGACGAGGCGAACGCCGCGTGGATGGCGCTGGACAAGAAGGTCCAGGAGACGATCACCCCGCTGGTGGTCGCCGAGAACCGGATCGCCAACACCCTCCACGGCTCCAAGGTGGGCGGCGCCGAGATCGACCCGCAGTTCTGGATCGTCTCCCCCAACACGATCTTCGTCAAGCCGTGACCGCGCCCCGGGGCGCCGCCGCGCGGCGGCGCTCCGGCCACTGCCTCCGGGAAGCAGCCGATGCTCCGTTTCCTCACCCGCCGCACCCTCGGCGGGATCCTCACCCTGCTGATCATCTCCGCCGTCACGTTCTTCCTGTTCTTCGCCGTGCCCGCCGACCCGGCCCGGCTGGCCTGCGGCAAGGTCTGCCCGCCGGAGCTGCTGGAGCAGGCCCGCCACAACCTGGGCCTGGACCAGCCGCTGTTCGCCCAGTTCACCGCCTGGCTGACCGGGATCTTCGCCGGGCGCGACTACGGCGGGCTGGGGTACTGCCCCGCGCCCTGCCTGGGCTACTCCTTCGTCAACCGGGCGCCGGTCTTCGAGACGATCCTGGACCGGCTGCCGGTCACCGTCTCCCTCACCATCGGCGCGGCGGCCGTCTTCCTGGCCTTCGGCGTCGCCACCGGCATCGTCGCGGCGCTGCGCCGGGGCCGGCCGACCGACAAGATCGCCAGCGTCTCGTCACTGGTCGGCGCCTCCCTGCAGATCTACTTCGTCGGCACGCTCGCGCTGTACTTCCTGGTCTACAAGAACCAGATCCTGGCCCGGCCCCGGTACCTGCCCTTCACCGAGGACCCGCTCGGCTGGGCGGCCGGGCTGACGCTGCCCTGGATGGTGCTGGCGATCATCTTCACCGCCAACTACACCCGGATGACCCGCTCGACGATGGTCGAGCAACTCGGCGAGGACTACGTGCGCACCGCGCGGGCCAAGGGCATGCCGGGGCACAGCGTGGTGCTGCGCTTCGCGCTGCGCGGCACCCTCATCACCATCGTCACCATCTTCGGCGTGGACCTGGGCGCGCTCATCGGCGGCGCGATCATCACCGAGACCACCTTCGGCCTGCAGGGGCTCGGGCGGCTGTCCCTCAACGCCGTCACCGACTCCGACCTGCCGGTCCTGATGGCCACGGTGCTCGTGGCCGCCGCGGCGATCATCGTGTTCAACATCGTCGTGGACCTGCTGTACGCCTTCATCGACCCCCGAGTACGGCTGAACTAGGAGCCTGGGAGACCGTGTCAACCCCGTTTCTGTCGGTCCGCGACCTGATCGTCGACTTCCACACCGAGGACGGCGTCGTCCACGCGGTGGACGGCCTGTCCTTCGACGTGGACAAGGGCACCACACTGGGCATCGTCGGCGAGTCCGGGTCCGGCAAGTCGGTGACCAACCTGGCCGTGCTCGGCCTGCACGACCCGGAGACCGCCAGGATCAGCGGCGGGATCACGCTGGACGGCGAGGAGCTCATCGGCGCCTCCCGCTCCACGATGGAACGCATCCGCGGCAACAAGGCCGCCATGATCTTCCAGGACCCGCTGACCTCGCTCTCGCCGTACCACACCGTCGGCAGGCAGATCGGCGAGGTCTTCCGCCGGCACACCGGCGCGAGCCGCGCCGCCGCCCGGGACCGGGCGATCGAGATGCTCACCCGGGTCGGCATCCCGCAGCCCAAGACCCGCGTCGACGACTACCCGCACCAGTTCTCCGGGGGCATGCGGCAGCGCGCGATGATCGCGATGGCCCTGGTCTGCGACCCGGACCTGCTGATCGCCGACGAGCCCACCACGGCACTCGACGTGACCGTGCAGGCCCAGATCCTCGACCTGCTGCGCGACCTCCAGGAGCAGACCGGCACCGCGATCATCCTGATCACCCACGACCTGGGCGTGGTGGCCGCCACCGCCCACGACGTGCTGGTGATGTACGCCGGGCGGGCGGTGGAGCGCGGCACCGTCAGGGAGATCCTCGGCGAACCCCGCCATCCCTACACCTGGGGCCTGCTGGCCTCCATGCCCCGGCTGAGCGCCCCGGTCGACCTGCCGCTCCGGCCGGTGCGCGGCACCCCGCCGAGCCTGCTCAACGTGCCCCCCGGCTGCCCGTTCCACCCCCGGTGCGACTATCCCGATCTGGCCGGGCCCGAGCTGTGCCGCACCGTGCGGCCCGAACTGTCCCCCCACCGCGGCCACGGCGACGCCTGCTATCTGACCCTCGCCCAGAAACGGGAGATCCACCGGTGAAGCGAACCGACACGAGCGGCGCGGGACCGCTGCTGGAGTTGTCCGGGCTGAAGAAGCACTTCCCGATCAAGAGCGGCACGCTGGTCAGACGGCAGGTCGGGCGGGTCCACGCGGTGGACGGCATCGACCTGGCCGTGCACGCCGGGGAGACCCTCGGCCTGGTCGGCGAGTCCGGCTGCGGCAAGTCCACCACCGGGCGGCTGGCCGCGCGGCTGCTGGAGCCCACCGCGGGCTCGATCAGGTACGGCGGGCGCGAGATCGGCCACGCGAGCCGCAAGGAGCTGAAGCCGATCCGGGCCGAGATTCAGATGATCTTCCAGGACCCGTACTCGTCGCTCAACCCCCGGCACACCGTGGGCGGCATCATCCGCGGCCCGATGGAGATCAACGGCATCGACCCGCCGGGCGGCCGGGATCGGCGGGTCCGGGAGCTGCTGGAGATCGTCGGCCTCAACCCCGAGCACTACAACCGCTTCCCGCACGAGTTCTCCGGGGGCCAGCGCCAGCGCATCGGGGTGGCCCGGGCGCTGGCGCTGAACCCGAAGCTGATCGTCGCCGACGAGCCGGTCTCGGCCCTGGACGTCTCCATCCAGGCCCAGGTCGTCAACCTGCTGCAGAACCTCCAGCGCGAGCTGGGCATCGCGTTCCTGTTCATCGCCCACGACCTGGCCGTGGTCCGGCACTTCTCCCAGCGGGTCGCGGTCATGTATCTCGGCAAGATCATCGAGATCGCCGACCGGGAGTCGCTCTACGAACGCCCCCGCCACCCGTACACCCACGCACTGCTGTCGGCCGTGCCCGAGGTGGAGGTGGAATCGGAGGCGGTGCCGATGTCCCGCGAGCGCATCCGCCTGGCCGGGGACGTGCCCTCCCCGATCGATCCGCCGTCGGGCTGCCGGTTCCGCACCCGCTGCTGGAAGGCCCAGGACAGGTGCGCGACCGAGGAGCCGCCGCTGATCCGGCTGGGGGGCAACCGGGAGGGCCACCTGACCGCGTGCCACTTCCCCGAGGAGCCGACCGTCCACGGCCGGGACGTGGTGCTGGACCCGGCGCTGGCCTGAACCGCTCTCAGTGCGCGCCCGGGGCGGCGGCGGCTCAGACCTTGGCGGCCAGCTTGCGCAGCTCCTCCACCGCGCGGGCGGGCTCGTCGGCGCCGTAGACCGCGTTGCCCGCGACGAAGACGTCGGCCCCCGCCTCGGCGCAGCGCTCGATGGTGTCGGCCGCCACCCCGCCGTCGACCTGGAGCCAGATCTGACCGCCGTGCCGCTCGATGAGCGCCCGCGCCCGGCGGATCTTGGGCAGCACCACGTCGAGGAACCTCTGACCGCCGAATCCGGGCTCGACCGTCATCAGCAGCAGCATGTCGATCTCACCGAGCAGGTCCTCGTACGGCTCGACGGCCGTGGCCGGGTTCAGCGCGAACCCCGCCCGCGCCCCGGCGGCGCGGATCTGCCGCAACGTCCGGACCGGAGCCTTGGCCGCCTCGGCGTGAACGGTCACGCTCCCGGCTCCCGCCTCGGCGTAGGCGGGGGCCCAGCGGTCCGGGTCCTCGATCATGAGATGACAGTCCAACGGCAGGGACGTCGCCTTGAGCAGGGACTCCACGACTGGCAGGCCGAGCGTCAGGTTCGGCACGAAGTGGTTGTCCATGACGTCCACGTGCAGCCAGTCGGCGTTGGAAACCGCCGCGGCCGCCTCGGCGAGGCGGGCGAAGTCGGCGGACAGGATGCTGGGCGAGATCTGTACGGCCATGATGGTCCGAGTCTATTGGTCCCCCTGTCCCGGGTACGGCGTGGGGCCGAACACCGGTGATCGGCCCTCGTCCGGCATCTTGACTTCAGGTGCACGTGAAGTCGTTGACTGGCGACCGTGACGACGACGGGTACGGCTCTCAAGCGGCGTGTGATCAGGGCAGTGGTGGGCCAGTTCGGCCATCCCCGTGGCATCGCCGGGCGGGCGGCCGGCTGGGTCATGGCCCATCGCCGTTCCAATCGGCAGCGCAACGGGTGGGTGGTGTCGCTGCTGGACGTGCGGCCCACGGACCGGGTGCTCGAGATCGGCTTCGGCCCCGGCCTCGCCATCGCCGAACTCGCCGGCCGCGCCACCCGGGGACAGGTGTACGGCATCGACCGGTCGCGGGTCATGGTCCGGCAGGCCGGCCGGCGTAACGCCGCCGGCATCCGCGCCCACCGGGTTCACCTCGCGCACGCCTCCGTCGACCGGTTGCCCGGCTTCGGCGACCCGCTCGACGTCATCATGGCCGTGAACTCCGTGGGGTTCTGGCCCGACCCGGTGCAACGGCTCCGCCTTCTGCGCCGCCTGCTCCGCCCCGGCGGGCGCATCGCCCTCGCCACGCAGCCCCGCGTTCCGGGCGCCACCCGGGACACCACCGACCGGGCCGCCCGAGAACTCCAGGACCTGCTCACCCGGTCGGGCTTCGCCCAGATCCGGACCGAGATCCTCCATCTCGAACCACCGGTCGCCTGCTTCCTCGCCCGGAACCCGCCCCTACGATGGCCCGCCCTACGCTCCTTCCCGCCAGCATGGCCGCAAGGCGACGGCGCCCCGCCCTGAACGGCCCCGCACCCCGACCCCAGCCGCCGTACGAAGGCGCCGGGCATCGGTGCACGGCGTCTCGCCGTACCGGCACCGGTGGCTTGGCTCGAATCCGCGCCGTACCCGGCGCCGACCCCGCCGTAGCCGCCAGTCCCGTGCCCGGTGAGGGAGAGATCAGCGGCGGCGGAGGAGGGCGAGGAACATGGCGTCGGTGCCGTGGCGGTGGGGCCAGAACTGCGCGTACGGGCCGTCGCCCAGGTCCTTGACCTCGGGGAGGTGGGCACGGGCGTCGAGGGTCTCGACGTCGTCGCGGTCACGCAGGACGTCGCCGACCACTGTGACGGTCTCGGCCAGGTGGGGTGAGCAGGTCACGTAGGCGACCACCCCGCCGGGGCGGGCCGCGTCGAGGGCGGAGGCGAGCAGGGCGCGCTGGAGCCGGCCCAGGTCGGGGAGGCTGCGGGGGTCGCGGCGCCAGCGGGACTCGGGGCGGCGGCGCAGAGCGCCCAGACCGGTGCAGGGGGCGTCCACCATGACCCGGTCGAAGGCCCCGGGCCGCCAGGCGGGCTCCGCGCCGTCGGCGACGATCACCCCGGCCTCCCGGGTGGCCTGGTGGACCAGGCGGGCGCGGTGGTACTGCAACTCGGAGGCGAGGAGACGGGCCCCGCCGGGGAAACGCACCGGGGAGGAGCCGTCCGCGGAGGAGGACGCCCCGGCCCGGCCGGACAGGCCGGCGGTGTCTCCGTGGGTGGCCAGGGCGTCCAGCAGGCCCGCCTTGCCGCCCGGACCGGCGCACATGTCGAGCCAGCGGGTGTCGCCGCCGGTCACCGGGACGCGGGCCAGGGCGAGGGCGACGAGCTGGCTGGCCTCGTCCTGTACGGCGGCGCGGGCCTCGGCCACCGCCGGGATGCTCCCCGGGTCGCCTTCGGGGAGATAGGCCGCATAGGGGGAGAACTCCGCGGGTTCGGCACCGGAGGCGAGGAGCTCCTCCACCGTGGTACGGCCGGGACGGGCCACCAGGGTCACCCGGGGGCGCTCGTTGTCGGCGGCCAGCAGGGCGGCCGTCTCGTCGAAGTCGCCGCCGACGGCGTCGCGCAGCGCGGTGACGATCCACCGGGGATGGCTGTGCGCGACCGCCAGGTGGCCGACCGGGTCGTCGGCCGGGTCGGGGGCCACGATCGGGATCCACTGCTCCAGGGAGCGGGTGGCGACCTTGCGCAGCACCGCGTTGGCGTACTTCGACGGGCCGACGCCGACCCTCAGCCTGACCAGGTCGACGGTCGTGCCCACGGCGGCGTGCGGGGGGACGCGGGTCTTGAGCAGCTGGTGCACGCCCAGGCGGATGGCGTCCAGCAGCGGCGGGTCGAGGTCCTCCGGAGGCCGGTCGCTGCAGGCGGCGACGATCTCGTCGTAGGTGCCCAGCCCCCGGAGGGTGCCGTAGGCGAGCTCGGTGGCAAGGCCCGCGTCCCGACCCGACAGGCGGCGCTCACGCAGCAGCGCCGGCATCAGCAGGTTGGCGTAGGCGTCCCGTTCGTCCACGGCGCGCAGCAGGTCGTAGGCGGTGTTTCGGGGCTCATCGTGGACCGGTCTGGACGGGCGTCCTCCCCCGGCGCCGCCACGCCCCCGGGAGCCACCCGGGCCCCGGCCGCGCCCGCCGGAGCCGCCCGATCCCTGACCGCGGCCGCCGGAGCCGCCCGATCCCTGACCGCGGCCTCCGGAGCCCTGCCCGGGGTTGCCGGAGCCTCGGCCGCCGGAGCCCTGCCCGCGACCGCCGGACCCACCGTTCTGGCGGCCTGCGCCGTTCCCCCGATCACTCATGATGTGTCAGACCAGCCGATCCTCGTCGGTGGGCCGCACGCCGCGTGCCCACTCCCCCGCGGTCATCAGGCGCTTGCCCTGCGGCTGCACCTCGCCCAGTTCGACCGGGTGGGTGGCCGTGCCGACCAGGACGGAGTTCTTGGACACCGCCAGCGCGCCGGGGGCGAGGTCGGCGGCGCCGGGCGCGGGCCGTACCGGGCCGAGCTTGACCCGCTGGCCGCGGAACTCGGTCCACACGCCGGGGGCGGGAGTGCAGGCGCGGACCAGGCGGTCCACCCGCATCGCGGGGGCGGACCAGTCGACCCGGGCGTCCTCGACGTTGATCTTCGGAGCCAGGCTCACTCCCTCGGCGGGCTGCGGGCGGGCCTCCAGGGTGCCGTCCTCGATCCCGTCGATGGTGGCCGCCAGCAGCCCGGCGCCCGACTCGGCCAGCCGGGCCAGCAGCTCGCCGCTGGTGTCGGTGGCGCGGATCTCCTCGGTGACCATGCCGTAGACCGGGCCCGCGTCGAGTTCCTTGACGATCTGGAAGGTGCTCGCGCCGGTGATCTCGTCGCCGTGCAGGACGGCGTGCTGCACGGGGGCGGCGCCCCGCCAGGCGGGCAGCAGCGAGAAGTGGAGGTTGATCCAGCCGTACCGCGGGATGTCGAGCGCCGACTGGGGCAGCAGAGCGCCGTAGGCCACCACGGGGCAGGCGTCCGGGCCGATCTCCCGCAGCCGCTCCAGGAACGCGGGATCACCCGCCTTCGGCGGACGCAGGACCTCCAGCCCCGCCTCCTCCGCCAGTTCGGCCACGGGGCTGGGATGGACTCTGCGGCCCCGGCCCGAAGGCGCGTCCGGGCGGGTCACGACGGCCACGACCTCGTGGCGCGGCGAGTCGAGCAGGGCGCGCAGCGCGGGCAGGGCGGTGTCCGGAGTTCCGGCGAAGACCAGGCGCAAGGTTCCTACAGAGCCTTCCCGTGGGTGACGTGCGGGGAGAACTTGACGGTGGGGGCCGCCAGCCCGCTCCACTCGGCCTGGCGGATCTCCTTCATGGCGAGCTTGCGCTGCTGGGCGTCCATCCGGTCGATGAACAGGACGCCGTCCAGATGGTCGGTCTCGTGCTGGAAGCAGCGGGCCATCAGGTCGGTGCCCTCGAGCGTGATGGGCTCGCCGTGCATGTTGAAGCCCTTGGCCACCGCGCGGATCGCCCGGGGCGTCGGGTAGGTCAGGCCGGGGAAGGACAGGCAGCCCTCCTCGCCCTCCTCGTCCTTCTCGTCGGACAGGTCGAGGCTCGGATTGATCAGGTGCCCGAGCTGGTCGTCGACGTAGTAGGTGAAGACCCGCAGGCCGACCCCGATCTGCGGCGCGGCCAGGCCCGCTCCGGGCGCGTCCATCATCGTGTCGGTGAGGTCTTTGACGAGCTTGTGCAGCTCCTTGTCGAAGTCTTTCACCGGCTCGGCGGGAGTGCGCAGCACCGGGTCGCCGAAAAGGCGGATCGACTGAATGGCCAACGGGGCTCCTTCCAGAGAATCACCCCAGTTTACGGGCCTGGCGGGATCGGGCCTTCATCGCGGCCTTGCGGGCGGCCTTGGCCACGGCGGCGTCGGAGTGGTGCGCGCCCAGCATGTCGAGCACCGCGATCCGGTCGGGATGGTCGGCCAGGGCCATCTCCTCGACCATGCGGACCAGGTCCTCGCCCGGTTCGAGCGCGTCGAACTCGCCCATCCCCTCGGCGGTCCTCCCCAGATGGACCCGGGAAGCGAGCGCGTCGACCGTGAGCCAGATGTTGTCGGCCGGCGTGAGGGCCGGGGCGGGCAGGTCGCGCACGTGCAGCCAGGAGGCGGCGTAGCGCCACATGGCGGGCTCGGCGAGCGCCTCGCGGAGGGGGGCCTCGGCCTCGGGACCGAGCTCCTCCAGGATCGAGCCCACCACGCCGCGATGGCCGGCGGCGCCGGAGCAGGCCACCTTGATCAGCTCACGGGCGGCGGCCTCGGGGGTGCGGGCCTCCAGCCACACGGCGACGGCGCTGGAGGCCGCGGCCTTCTTCGCGATCGCCTCGACGAGCTCGGCCGCGCCGAGATCGGCGAAGACCGCGACCTCGGCGCCGGTGGGCGCGTCGTGCCCCTCGCGCATCAGGTCGCGGCGGACGGCCCACAGGCCCAGCGGGGTCAGCCTGAGCCGGCCGGCCGCCGTCGGCTCGACCAGCCCGCAGTAGCCCAGCAGCGCCAGCGCGGCCTCCAGCTCCCCGGGCAGGGAGACGGCCAGCGCCCGCATCTCCGCCGGCCGGGCCTCGCAGGCCACCTCGTGCGACTGGAGGATGCCCTTGACCAGGGTGGCGTGCGACAGCCCGTCGTTCACGGCGTACATCGTCGCGAGCATCTCGGCGAGGTGCTCGTCGACCACCGCCGAGCCGGTCAGGCTCTCCTCGGCGCGGTCCAGGACGTCCATGACGACCCCGTCCCAGAACTCCAGCAGCGCCGCGGACGGCAGGCCGCCGGACAGGTTCAGGGGGCCGGGGGCGGCCGTGCCGCGGGAGATGCGCAGCATGCCGGTGTTGACCGCGACCACCCACAGCAGGTGGACCCGGTCCGGGCCGGCGAGTCCCAGCTCGGCGGCGGCCAGGAAGGGGTCGGGCAGCAGGCACTCGGGGGTGACCTCGCGGGTGCCGGTCCAGGCGGCCAGCCGCCGGGCGTCGGCCACCAGCGGGACCTGCGGCACGGCGCGGGCCAGCTCGTCGTCTGAGGCGAGCTCGACCGGCGGGAAGCTCAGCGCCTCGGTGCCGCATCCGGGGCACCCGCAGTCGTCTCCGTCGGCGGCGACCCCGTCGAGCACGGCCGCGCGCGCCTCGGGCGGCACGGCCCCCAGCTCGTCGACCAGCCTCCTCAGCTCGCCGATGTCGAAGACGTTGCCGGTGTTCCCGCTCTTTGCCACCCGTGAAACTTACTCCACAGGAGCCCCGCGGATGTACGGCTCAGCCGATGGCGCGCGAACGTGCCTTGAAAGCCGCCTTGCGTGCGGCCTTTGCCACATTTTGATCCTGCAGAGAGCGACCGAGCAGTTCCAGTACGTCCACGACGTCGGGATGGTCCACCCGCCACATCTCCTCGATCACGTGCGCCGGAGGGCCGGAGGCCGCCATGTTCTCCGCGAACATCTCGGGGTCGTCCTCGGCGGCCGGCAGCGCGAGGGCGAGCATGTCCACGCTCATCCAGAGCACCTCGTCCTCGGTGAGGCTCGGGGCGGCCATGCCGCGCGAGGACAGCCAGTGGATGGCGTGCGGGCGCAGCTCGGGCTCCTGCAGCGCGGCCCGGACCGCCGGCTCGGCCTCGTGGCCGAGCCGGTCGACGATCGTCACCGCGATGCCCCTGGCGACCGAGGGCGCCCCGGCGACCGCCGCCAGCAGCTCGGCGGCGGCCTCGCCGGGCGTCCTGCGGTCCAGCCAGCCCTCGATGTCCGCCTCGGCCGCCTCCGGCGGCATCCCGGACAGCAGCCCCTCGATCAGCGCCGGCGCGTCGGCGCCGGTCAGGTCGGCGGCCTCCGGTGCCTCCATGCCCATGCCGACGTAGAGCTCGCGCAGCCCCCACACCGCCAGCGGGGTCAGCGACAGCGCGTCGTGGACCCGCTCGGTCAGCCCGCAGTAGGTCAGCCGCCGCACGGCCTCGTCGAGGTCGAGGTCCTCCTCCTCTTCGAGGAGGCCGATCTCGTCGAGGTACTCCTCGACGAGGGACATCGCCATCGGCACCTGCAACCGGTAGAGCATGTCGCACACGCCGTACAGCTCCCCGTCGAAGATCTCCCAGCCCGTGATGACGCCGCCGGTGTCCCCCTCGACGAGGAAGGCCACCGTGGCGGCCCACACGTCCAGCGGGCCGGCCCCGTCGCCGTCGAAGATGGCCGTGCCCTGCCGCTCGACCAGCCCGGCCCGCAGCGCCACGTCCCACAGGAAGTCGGGGTCGGGCACGTCGAGCTGGGCGGTCGCCTCGGCGGCGTCGCGTACGCGCAGGCGCCCTTTGGCGGTCGGGGTGCGCCCGCCGGCCAGCATCCACTGGGCCAGGCGGCGGGCGTCGGTCAGCAGCGGCACCCGCAGGGCGGCCTCGGTGAGCGTCTCGGGGGGCGCCAGCCGTACCGGGGGCAGAGGGGTGCAGCCGGGGCAGTCGCAGCCCGGGGCGTCGCTCTCGACCACCATCGCCGGGACCTGCGCGTCCTGCTCCAGCGTGTCGGCGCCCATCGCGCTGAACAGGCTCTTGGCCATGCCGAAGCGGGAGGTGTCGGCCAGGGCCGCCGGCATCTCCGGCTCGACCCGGTCGAGGGTTGCGCGCATGCGGGCGGCCATCTTCCCGCCGATCTCCTCGGTCGACAGCAGGAAGTCGACGAGGGTGCGGGCGGCGGCGATCGTCTCGGCGGCGCTTTCCGGAGGGGCGATGACCTTGCGCGGATAGATGTCGAGCAGCAGTTCCTCGAAAGTGACCGGAGTGAAATCCCCCAGCTCGTTCACGTCCAGGTAGTCGCTCGCGTAGTCGCAGAGCAGGCGGATTTCGTCGGCGTCAACGTGCAGGTCGTTGGCACGTCCCCACGCACGCAGATCGTCAACGGCCCGATTCACCCATTCGATCGACACAGGGAGAAATTAACGGCTTACTGTCAGCACCGCGAATCGGGGAAACAACTCAAATGGCGTCCAGGGGGTCAATGCACACCCTGACCACCTCTCCCGCCTTGCGTGCCGAACGCACCCCGGCCGCCCCTTTCAGCGCGGCGGCGAGCGCCGGTCCCGCCCCCCACGACACGCGCACCATGGCGCGTTCCCGCACCTGATCGCCCTTGGAGGGCTCGACGGGGACGGGCCCGAGGACCTGAGCCCCCTCCGGCAGCGCCGTCTCCTTCAGCATCTCCCTGACCGCCGCCGGAGGTCCGGTCAGAGTGGCCATCCGCACCGCCGGGGGGAAACCGAGTTCTGTCCTGTCGGCCAGTTCCCGTTCGGCATGGGTGACCGGATCCCAGCGCAGCAGCGCCTGCACCGGGAGCAGGGAGGAGTCGGCGAGCACGACGAGCTCGCCCCCGGCGCGCACCAGGGCCGCGGCGTTCATCCACCGGCGCAGCGTCTCCTCGGCGACCCGCAGGTCCGGCCGGCCCAGCAGCGCCCATCCGTCCAGCAGCACCGCGGCCGCGTAACCGCCCTCGGGCACCGGCTCGGCCCCCGGGGTGGCCACCACCAGGGCCCGTCCCGGGCCGACCGTGGCCAGGACGCCGTCCTTGCCGGAGGTCTTGACCGGGACCGAGGGGAAGGCGCGGCCCAGTTCCTCGGCGGTGCGCCGGGCGCCGACCACCCGCGCGCGGACCCGCTGGGCGCCGCAGGCCGGGCAGCGCCAGGCCCCGGCGATCCGCCCGCACCAGCGGCAGTACGGCGCGGCGTGGCCGTTGCGCAGCGCGAGCGGCCCCGCGCAGTGGGCGCAGCGGGCCGGTGCCCGGCAGCCCTGGCAGGCCAGGGCGGGCAGGTATCCCCGCCGGGGCACCTGCACCAGCACCGGGCCGTCCTCCAGCCCCGCCTTCAGCGTCCGCCAGGCGAGGCTGGGCAGCCGGGCGGCCCTGGCCGCCTCGTCCCTGGCCAGTTCGGCGTCGTCCCCGGCCGGGCGGACCCTGGGCGCCCTGGCCCTGACCGTCTCGCGGGCCGCGGTGATCGGGGCGGCCCAGCCGGTGGCCACCAGCCGGGTGGCCTCGGCCGTACGGGTGTATCCGCCGACGAGCAGGCCGGCGCGGCCCTGGTGGGCGCGCATCGCGAGGATCTCGCGGGTGTGCGGGTACGGCGCCAGCCGCTCGGCGTGCAGGTCGTCGCCGTCGTCCCAGACGACCGCCAGGCCGAGGTCCCCGACCGGCGCGAAGGCCGCCCCCCGGGTGCCCACGACCACCCGGACCTCTCCCCTGGAGACCTTCAGCCACCGCCTGTAGCGCTCCGCCGGTCCCAGGTCCGCCGTCAGCGACACGTGCCTGCCCGGCCCCAGGACGGCGGTCAGCGCCGCGTCGGCCTGCACCACGTCCTTGCCGTCGGGGACCACCACCACGGCTCCCCTGCCGCCGCGCAGCGTCTCCCTGACGGCCACCGCCACCGCCCTGGGCCATTCGGGCCCGGCCTCGCCGATCCCCGGCAGAGCGGTCCACACCGCCCGCGGCGAGCGCCCCTGCGCCAGGGCCGTCAGGAAGGCCTCGCCGTCCCCGTATCCGGCCCACGGCCCCGGGTCCCCCGCCGCCTCCTCGACCGGGCCGCCGGCCGCCGGTTCCGGCCCGGCGGCGCGCGGGCCGCCCTGCGCCGCGCCCTCGGCCTCGGCCTCGGCCTCGACCCTGGCGTGCCGCGGCGGTACGGCCAGGCGCAGGACGTCGGCCAGGGTCCCCGCGTAGCGGTCGGCGACGGCGCGGGCCAGAAGGGCGATCTCGGGGGCGAGCACCGGCTCGGGGGAGACGACCCTCTCCAGGCGCGTCAGCCTGCCCTCGTGCTCGGTGGTCTCGGCCCGCTCCAGCAGGAACCCGTCGGTGAGCTTGCCCGCGAACCGGACGCGGACCCGGCAGCCCGGCACGGCGTCGGCGTCCATGGGCGCCGGGACGAGATAGTCGAACAACCGGTCCAGGTGGGGCAGCGGGGTGTCCACCACGACCCGGGCGACGGGCAGCGTGGCGGCCGGCTCCGGCACGCCCTTGGCGGGCGCGCTCCTCGCGGGGGGCACGGACCTCTCGCGGACGGCGTCCAGCGGCAGCAGGGCGCCGTCATCCGCCGAGGGGTTCGTATGGGTCACCCACTTGTCCTACCAGATGCCGGGAGCAGGTCTTGCCCGGCCGGGCGGCGCCCGGGGGAGCCGGCCATCCGCAAAAGACCCGGATCCCCCGAAAACCCCCGTCCGCCGCCCTCAGGGACCCGTCGTGCCCCTCAGAAGCCCGCCGTACCTCCCGGGAACCCGCCGCACATCTCGGGGACGCGCCGTGCCTTTCAGGAGTCCGGCGTCACGATCTCCGGTGGGTCCACCGGCCGGCGAGCAGGGTGCCGAAGATCGGCATGCGGCGCAGCGCCCCGCCCTCCAGGCGGGCCGGGTCGTCCTCGGTGATCACCAGGTCCGCCGGGTCGCCCGGCCGCACCGCGCGCCTGCCCCCGGCCGCCGCCGCCAAGGCCTCGGCCAGCGGGATCGCCTGCTCGGGGTGCCACGGCGGGCGGTCGTCGTCGGTCCGCTCGACGGCGGCGGCGATCCCGTCCCACGGGTCGAGGGGCGCCACCGGGGCGTCGGAGCCCAGTTCCAGGGTGGCGCCGGCCGCCAGCAGGTCCGCGTAGGCGAAGGCCCGGCCGGTCCTGCCGTGCCAGTGCCGGTCGGCCACCTCCCGGTCGTCGGGCGCGTGCGCCGGCTGCACGCCCGCCACCAGCCCGGGCCGGGCGAAGCGCGGGAAGTCCTGCGGGCGGACGAGCTGGGCGTGCTCGATCCTGCCGGGACAGCCGACCTGCTCGAAGGCGTCCAGCGCGATGCCCACCGCCAGGTCCCCGATGGCGTGCACGGCGGGGACGATCCCGTGCCGCCAGGCCAGGGCCATCGTGGAGCGCAGCTCCTCGGGCGGGATCTCCAGCAGTCCCCGCGTCCCGGTGCCGGGGTAGGGGTCCTCGCAGTAGGCGGTCCTGGTGTTCAGGGAGCCGTCAGCGAAGATCTTCACCGGCCCGGTCTCCAGCAGGCCCCCGGACCCGCCGACCGGGTCCCCCGTGCGCAGCCCCCGGCCGATCGCCTCCTCCAGCCGGTCCCTCGGGATCGAGCAGCGCACCCGCACGTCGATCCGCCGCTCCCCCGCCAGCCGGGCCCATTCGGTGAGGTTGTCGGCGAACTCGAAGTCCAGCAGGCCCACCACGCCCCTGGCCGCCGCGGCCGTGGCGGCCTCGGCCACCCAGCGGTCCAGCTCCTGCCGCGGCGGCGGGGGCAGCTCCGCCATCGCGCTGTAGCAGTCCTGTTCGCGCAGCACCCCGGTGGGATGCCCGCCGCGGCCGACCACGGCCAGCGCGGCGGGGCTGAACCACGCGGTGTGCAGGTCGTTGCTGATCAGGACCATCGCCCGGCCGGGCGCCACCGCCTCCAGCAGCGCCTTGTCCGGAGTGTCGGGCCACAGGGCGTCGCGGAAGCCGTACCCGGTCGTGATCCCGGACGGGTCGGCGCGCGAGGCCACCAGCCCGGCCGCCTCCCGCGCCGAGCGGGCGGAGCCCAGGTCGATCCTGCGCCGGGCCTGGGCCCACTGCCGGGAGTGCACGTGCGCGTCCCACAGGCCGGGCAGCACGGTGCACCCCTCGACGTCCACCGACTCGTCGCAGTCCGGCGGCTCGGGGCTCACCTCCGCGATCCGCCCGCCGTCGACCAGGACGTGGCGGATCGGCCCGCCGGGACCCATCCGCGCGTTGCGCAGCAGCAAGGAAGCCATGGAGGCGACCCTAGATCGGGGGCGGGGGACCGATCGCCGAGGGGTGGTCGGCACACTGGGAGGGTGATCGATCCCGCACTCCAGGAGGAGCTCGACTCCGTCCCCGACTACGACCGCTTCGCCACGGTGGACGAGATCGCGGCCGCCCTCACCCGGCTGGCCGCCGGCCATTCCCGCATCGCCTCGCTGCGCCGCGTGGGCACCTCCCGGCTGGGCGAGCCCATCCTCTGCCTGACGGTGGGCGGCGGGCCGCGTCACGCGCTGGTCGGCGCCATGCCGCATCCCAACGAGCCGATCGGCGGCCTCACCGTCGTCCATCTGGCCACCCGGCTGTGCCGGGACCCCGCGCTGCTGCGCTCCACCGGGCACACCTGGCACATCGTGGGGTGCCTGGACCCGGACGGGACGCGGCTCAACGAGGGGTGGTTCGCCGGGCCGTTCACCAAGACCCGCTACGGCCGGCACTTCTACCGGCCCGCGGGCGACGAGCAGGTCGAGTGGACCTTCCCCTTCGCCTACAAGCGCGCCTACTTCGACCGGGTGATGCCCGAGACGCTGGCGCTGATGCGGCTGATCGACGAGACCCGCCCGTCGTTCATGACCACCCTGCACAACAGCGAGATGGGCGGGGCGTTCTTCTATCTCAGCCGCCCGGTGCCCGCGCTGCACGCCGTACTGCGGGCCCTGCCCGGCCGGTACGGCGTGCCGCTGCACGCGGGCGAGCCCGAGCACCCCTCGGTACGGGAACTGGACGAGGCCGTCTATCTGACCCCGCGCATGGAGGACTTCTACGACTACGTCGAGGCGCTGGGGCAGGACGCGGCCGAGCAGATCGGCGGCGGGGCCAGCGACTCCTACGCCGCCCGGTACGGCACGCTCTCCCTGACCGCCGAGCTGCCCTACTGGCGCGACCCCGCGGCGGGCGACCGCTCGCCGGCGGGCGCCGCCTACGACGAGCTGATCCGCGCCCAGGCCGCGCACCTGCGTGAGACCTTCGCCGTGCTCGACGGGACGATGAGCGCGGTGGCGGGCGACCTGACGGCCCGCTCGCCGTTCATCCGGGCCAGCAGGTTCTTCGTCCCCCTGCTCTCCGAGATGGCCGCGGCGGCCGAGCAGCGCGCCGACGAGCCGGGCAACGACCGGCCCGCGACCGTGGCCGAGCGCCAGTCGTGCCGGGAGACCACGCACAGCGCCCGCCTCAGGTTCGGCGGCATGCTGCTGCGCGCGCTGGAGGGCGAGCTGGCCATCGGCAACGGCACCGCGGCGGTGCGCAAGTGCACGCGGAGGCTGGCCGAGGTCTACGCGGCCTGGTGCGCCGAGGCCGACGCGGAGACTCCCGGGGAGACGATCCCCATCCGCGACCTGGTGGCCATCCAGTACGGAGGCATCCTGGCGGGCGCCGCGCACGCCTGAGGTCCCGCCGGCACCGCGTCACGCTCGTGCGCGGCGCCGGCGGGGACGGAGAACCCGTGACGGGTCAGAGACCGGCGGCCTCGCGCAGGGCCTCGGCGCGGTCGGTGGCCTCCCAGGCGAAGTCCTTGCGGCCGAAGTGGCCGTAGGCGGAGGTCGCCGAGTAGATCGGGCGCAGCAGGTCGAGGTCGCGGATGATCGCGGCGGGGCGCAGGTCGAAGACCTTCAGCACGGCCTCCTGGATCGTCAGGACCGGGATCTTCTCGGTGCCGAAGGTCTCGACGAACACGCCGACCGGGTGCGCCTTGCCGATGGCGTAGGCGACCTGGACCTCGGCGCGGTCGGCCAGACCGGCCGCCACGATGTTCTTGGCGACCCAGCGCATCGCGTAGGCGGCCGAGCGGTCGACCTTGGAGGGGTCCTTGCCGGAGAAGGCGCCGCCGCCGTGGCGGGCCATGCCGCCGTAGGTGTCGACGATGATCTTGCGGCCGGTCAGGCCGGCGTCGCCCATCGGGCCGCCGATCTCGAAGCGGCCGGTCGGGTTGACCAGCAGGCGGTAGCCCTCGGTGTCCAGGTCGACGCCCGCGAGCACCGGGTCGACCACGTGCTCCTTGATGTCGGGCGCGAGCATCTCCTTGAGGTCGATCTCGGCCGCGTGCTGGGTGGAGACGACCACCGTGTCGAGGCGGACCGGCTTGTCGCCGTCGTACTCGATGGTGACCTGGGTCTTGCCGTCGGGACGCAGGTAGGGGACGGTGCCGTCCTTGCGGACCTGCGACAGGCGCTCGGCCAGGCGGTGCGCGAGCTGGATCGGCAGCGGCATCAGCTCGGGGGTCTCGTTCGTCGCGTAGCCGAACATCAGGCCCTGGTCACCGGCGCCCTGGCGGTCGAGCTCGTCGTCGTCGCCCTCCTCGCGGTGCTCGTAGGCGTCGTCGACGCCCTGGGCGATGTCGGGCGACTGGGCGCCGATGGACACCGAGACACCGCAGGACGCGCCGTCGAAGCCCTTGTGCGAGGCGTCGTAGCCGATCTCGAGGATCTTCTCCCGGATGATGCCGGGGATGTCGACGTAGGTCTCCGTCGTCACCTCACCGGCGACGTGGACCTGACCGGTGGTGATGAGCGTCTCGACCGCGACCCGGCTCTTGGGGTCGCCCTTGAGCATGGCGTCGAGAATCGCATCACTGATCTGGTCGGCGATCTTGTCCGGGTGGCCCTCGGTGACCGACTCGGAGGTGAAAAGGCGACGGGACAAGTCAGGGCTCCTCATGCAGCGGCTGCTGGCGACTGGGGCTGCGGTGCGGGGACACGGCAGCGTTCCGCCGAAGTCTAGCCCCACCAGGAGCGGCGTTGCGAAACCGTCTCGAATTCCAGCACCCTCGAAGGTACCCCCGCGGGCGCGCTCACAGATCGGGCAGCGGGTCGGCCGGCAGCGTCTCCGGCGCGAAGACCTCCGCGTCGGCCGCGCGCACCACCGCGCCGTACTCGTCGTCGATCTCGAACACCATGCCGCCGAGGTCGATCGCCGCACCCGTGGAGAACTCCACCGGGCCCAGCCGGGTCCGCCGGGCGTGGGTGGCGTAGATGGACGTGGGCACGTCGCGGTCGAAGAACTTGGTCGACAGCACGGAGATCGCCTGGTCGGTGACCACGATCAGGAAGGTCGCCATCCCCGGCGAGCCCACCGACAGCGCGGGCAGGATGTAGCGGATCTCCTGTCCTGGCGGAAGGAGGGCGCGGCAACGCGCCCAAACGGCACCCGGAACCGGCATGATCAGACCCCCTGGTACAACGTTCCAGGTCACTCCGCACGCAGTATCCGTCGGCCGGGGATCTCCGGCAAGCGGATCAGGAGTGCGTCTCACGGATCTCTGTGCGGCGGAAACCTCCGGACCGGGGGAAACCCGCCGGGCGGATGACCGGAACCGGACAGCGTCCGGAGAGCCGGAACCGGGCAGCGCCCGCAGACGCGGCCCCTGCGGGAGGCGATCCGGGAGGCCCTCCCGGAGGAGGCCGCCGTGCCGCCGGCCCCCCGGGGGCCCGCCGTACGGGCACCCCGCGGGGGCGTCAGGCCGGGCGGTCGAGGCGGGCGGCGACCAGGTCCCAGACCACGTCGGCCAGCGCGTCCTTCGGCCCGCGCGGGATCTCCACCGGGTCGCCGTCCGCGACCAGGACCACGGCCGCGTTGTCGGGGGTGCCGAAGGCGAGGTTCTCCCCCACCTGGTTCACGACGAGCAGGTCGCAGCCCTTGCGGGCGAGCTTGGCCCGGCCGTTGGCCAGGACGTCGTCGGTCTCCGCGGCGAATCCCGCGATCACCTCGGGGTACGGCTTCACGCCCTCGCGGCGGTGCTCCCCCAGCTCGGCCAGGATGTCCGGGTTCTTCACCAGGTGAACGGCGTCGGGCTCGGCCGAGGTCTTCTTGATCTTCGAGTCGCTCCGGGCCGCGGGACGGAAGTCGGCGACGGCGGCGGCCATGACCACGGCGTCGGCGTCCCGGACCGCCTCCATCACGGCCTCGCGCAGTTGCAGGGCCGACTCGACCCTGACCACCTCGACCCCGGCGGGGTCGGGCAGCGCGACGTTGGCGGCGACCAGGGTGACCCGGGCGCCGCGGGCGGCGGCCGTACGGGCCAGGGCGTATCCCTGCAGGCCCGAGGAGCGGTTGCCGATGAACCTGACCGGGTCGATGGCCTCGCGGGTGCCCCCCGCGGAGACGACCACGTGGCGGCCGGCGAGGTCGAGGGCGCGCCCGGCCAGGACGCGTCGGCACACCTCGAAGATCTCCACCGGGTCGGGCAGCCGTCCCCGGCCGGTGTCCGCGCCGGTCAGCCGGCCCACGGCGGGGTCCAGGACGATGGAGCCGCGCTCGCGCAGGGTGGCCACGTTGGCCTGGGTCGCCGGGTGCTCCCACATCTCGGTGTGCATCGCCGGGGCGAACACCACCGGGCAGCGCGCGGTGAGCAGGGTGTTGGTCAGCAGGTCTCCGGCCAGCCCGTGGGCGGCCTTGGCCAGCACGTCGGCGGTGGCGGGGGCCACCACCACCAGGTCGGCGCCCTGGCCGATGCGGACGTGCGGCACCTCGTGCACGTCGTCCCACACGTCGGCGCTGACCGGGTTGCCGGAGAGCGCGGCCCAGGTGGGCTCGCCCACGAAGCGGAGCGCCTGGGCGGTCGGGACGACCCGGACGTCGTGTCCGGACTCGGTGAACAGGCGCAGCAGCTCACACGCCTTGTAGGCGGCGATGCCCCCGCTCACGCCGAGGACGACGTTCGGCTTCCCGGGCGTGTCGCCGTCGGTGGAGCCCATCGGCGGGACTAGCCCTCGATGGGCTCGGAGGTGAGCAGGCCCTCGGCGACCTCGCGCAGCGCGATGGACAGCGGCTTCTCCTGGGCGTGGGTCTCCACCAGCGGGCCGACGTACTCCAGCAGGCCCTCGCCGAGCTGGGAGTAGTAGGCGTTGATCTGGCGGGCGCGCTTGGATCCGAAGATCACAAGGCTGTACTTGCTGTCGACGATCTCCAGCAGCGCGTCGATCGACGGGTTGGTGATGCCTTCTGCGTAGGCGGCGTTGCTTGCCACGTTGTGTTTTCCCCTAGCTAGGTGAACGTCCGGGGCGCGAAGCCTCGGGAGCATCGGCCATCAAGGCTATCAGCCGATGGCATACGTCCTGGACGGACGTGTTCACCAGGGTGAGGTCGAACTCCTTCTCGGCGGCCATCTCGATCCGGCCCGCGGCCAGGCGCCGGGCGATGACGTCCTCCGGCTCGGTGCCGCGGCCGCGCAGGCGCTTCTCCAGCTCCTCCCAGCTCGGCGGGGCCAGGAAGACCAGCAGCGCCTCCGGCATGGTGGCGCGGACCTGGCGCGCCCCCTGCAGGTCGATCTCCAGCAGCGTGGGCACCCCGGCGGCGAGCTTCTCCAGGACCGGCGTGCGCGGCGTGCCGTAGCGGTTGCCGGCGAACTCGGCCCACTCCAGGAGCTCCCCGGAGGCGATGAGGCCGTCGAACTCCTCGTCGCCGGCGAAGAAGTACTCGATCCCGTGGGTCTCCCCCGGGCGGGGCTTCCTGGTGGTCACCGAGACCGACAGCCACACCTCGGGGTGTGCCCGCCGAAGCTCGGCGACGACCGTGGACTTGCCGACGCCCGACGGCCCGGACAGGACCGTCAGGCGCCTGCCGGGCCCGGTGAAGGCCGAGGCCTTCTCCGGGTCTCCGGCCGGAGGAGGGAAGCCACCGGATCCGCTCGCCGCGGTCTCCTGCGGAGCCCGACTCTCGTCGGGCCGCGACGTTCCGGTCACTCCGAACCCCCGTGTTTCTTCCCCGCGATGCGGGCGAACGTGCTGGTACGGAACCGAGACTAGCTCTCGGCTCCGCCGAACTCACGCTCAAGGGAGGCACGCTGGTTGGCGCCCAGGCCCCGCACGCGACGGGACTCTGCGATGCCCAGTCGCTCCATGAGCTGCTTGGCGCGGACCTTGCCCACGCCGGGGAGCGATTCCAGAAGGGCCGAAACCTTCATCTTGCCGATGACGTCGTCGGCCTGCCCATCCTTGAGCACCTCGGCCAGAGAGACCGCACCGTGCTTCAGGCGGTTCTTGACCTCGGCACGCTCTCGGCGGGCCTTTGCAGCCTTCTCTAGGGCTGCGGCGCGCTGCTCAGGGGTAAGGGGAGGAAGAGCCACGCCGGGTCACCTCGAATTTCCTGTCGATGTACTCGGACGGGAAGGGAAACTAGCTGGTCATGGCGCTTCAAGCAACGTCAAGGCCCATTTCTTCCCAGGAAAATCCCAGTTCTTCACGCTGTGTGCCCGGCATGTCGCCACCTGTGGATCAAATGACGTTCAACTCAGCGTTCGCAGCGACGTAGATCACACACCCGGGCGGGCCGCCGCGGAGACCCGGCGGAGCGCCGCGGCGATGCCCGCGGCCGTCGCGCCGGGGTCCGCCGAGCCGGTGATCGGGCGGCCGATCACCAGAAGGTCGGCCCCGTCGGCGAAGGCGCGTTCCGGGGTCGCCACCCTCGCCTGGTCCTGACTCTCGCTCCCGGCCGGGCGGACCCCGGGAGTGATCAAGGTGATGTCCCGGCCGACCTCCGCGCGCACCGCGGCCACCTCCTGGGGGGAGCAGACGAGCGCCTGGGCACCCGCCTCCACGGCCAGGACCGCCAGGCGGCGTACGGCGTCGCCCGGCGGCCCCGCCAGGCCGGTACGCTCCATGTCGGCCTCCGACAGCGACGTCAGGACCGTCACCGCCGCGATCCGGGTGGCGGGGGCCGCGTCCACCGCCGCGCGGATCATGGCCGGCCCTCCGGCCGCGTGGACGGTCAGGATGGCGGGCTTGAGCCGTGCCACGGCCTTGGCCGCGCCGGCCACGGTGTTGGGGATGTCGTGCAGCTTCAGGTCGAGGAACACCTGCACGCCGCTCGCCCCGCGCACCGAGGCGATCACGTCCGGCCCGTAGCGCAGGTACAGCTCCAGCCCCACCTTGACGGTGCTGACGTGCGGGGTCACCAGGCTCGCCCAGCGGGCTGCGGTCTCCAGGTCGGGCGCGTCCAGGGCGACGGCGATGGGGGCGGGAGTCACAGCGGGCTCTCCTCGAAATCCGTGCGGTGCCGGGTGGTCGCCCCCGGCGGGCGGTGGGCCAGCCCGATCACGTCGGCCAGCCGGGTGTATCCCCGCGCCGCCACGAGCTCCTCCAGCTCGCGCAGGACGCGCAGGCAGGCGTAGGGGTCGTGGAACAGCGCGGTGCCCACAGCGACGGCACAGGCCCCGGCGAGGATGAACTCGAAGGCGTCCCTGCCCGTCAGCACGCCTCCCATGCCGATGATGGGCACGGTCGGCAGCGCGGCGCGGACCTGCCACACGCAGCGTACGGCCAGCGGCCGCACGGCGGGCCCCGACAGCCCCCCGGTGCCCGCGGCGAGCGAGGGGAGCATGGTCTCGGTGTCGATGCTCATGCCGAGCGGATTGTTGATCATCGACAGCGCGTCGGCGCCGCCGTCCACGCACGCGCGGGCGACGGTCACGATGTCGGCCGTGTCCGGGGAGAGCTTGGCCACCACCGGCACGTCGTAGCGCATCACCGCGCGCACCGAGGCGATCACCTCGGCCGAGGCCGCGCCGTCGCGCGCGAAGACCCGCCCCCGGTCCTCGATGTTGGGGCACGACAGGTTGACCTCCACGGCCGCCACGCCGGGGGCGTCGTTGAGCCTGCGGGCCAGCGCGGTGTACTCGGCCACGGTGCCGCCGCCGATGGAGACCACGGTCCTGATGTTGCGCTGGGCCAGCCAGGGCAGCTCACGCGCCAGGAAGGCGTCCACGCCGGGCCCCTGCAGCCCCACGGCGTTCAGCAGCCCGGAGGGCGTCTCGGCCATCCTGGGGGTCGGCCGGCCCGCCCTGGGGGCCATCGTGATCGACCGGGTGGTCAGCGCGCCGATCCTGCCCAGGTCGAAGAACTGGGCGAGCTCGGCGCCGGACCCCGCGCAGCCCGCGGCGGTCACGACCGGGTTGGCCAGCTCCACGTGCCCCAGGTACGTCCGCATGTCAACCGACATTCCGCGATCCTCCGCCGGGCGCTCCGAGCGCGTCGAACGGGATCGTTCCCACATCGTCGAAGCGGACACGCTCACCCCGGAAGACCGGGCCCTCCACGCACGAGCGCACCATCCGGGTGACCCCGTCGTCGCCGATGACCGGCAGCACGCACGTCATGCACACGCCGATCCCGCAGGCCATCCGCTCCTCCACGGCCACCTGGACCGGGATGTCGAACTCGACCGCCACGTCGGTCACCCCGCGCAGCATCTCCATCGGCCCGCAGGCGTAGACGGCGTCGGCCCGCACGTCGGCGATCACGCCGGGCAGCACGTCGGTCACCCTGCCGCGCATGCCCAGCGAGCCGTCCTCGGTGGTCAGGGTGGTGGTCTCCCCCATCCTGCGGGCGCGCATCGCGCCGAACACCCGGTCGGCCGAGGCCGCGCCGAGCACGAAGTCGACGCGGCAGCCGCGCCGCTGGAGGGCGTCGGCGACGGCGAAGAGCATGGCGGAGCCGTACTCGCCGCCGACCATGACGCAGTTGACCGGGTCCCGCGGCAGCGGGAACGGCCGGCCGAGCGGGCCGACCAGGTCCAGCGTGTCGCGGGCGCGGCGCCCGGCCAGCCAGGCCGTGCCGGGGCCGTTGACGGCGAAGACGAACTCCACGGTGCCGCCGTAGTCGGGCTTGACGTCGTGGATGGAGAAGGCGCGGCGCGTCAGCATGGACGTGTGCGGCCCGCCGACGGCCACTCCCACGAAGTGGCCGGGGCGGAACCGCTCGACGATGCCGGGCGCGACGACGGTCAGCGCGTGGTAGGCGTCGACCTGCCGCGTCGTCAGCACCGTGCCCGTGACCTGTACCGGGGTAACAGGCGTCTCCCTCACCTCCGCTTGGGGGGCGTCATCCTCTCAACCGCTGTGTCCGTGGTCGCGTTCGGTTCGTCGTTCACTCCTCGCCTCAACCGCTGTGTCCGTGGTCGCGTTCGGTTCGTCGTTCACTCCGCGGCCGGCTCATCCTTCGCCGCCCGCTCCGCTCACTCCTCGCCTCAACCGCTCCGCGTGCTCCTGGAGCGACCGTACGCCGATGTCACCGCGCACGATGGCCTGAATGCCCTGGACGGCCGCGGCGAGTCCCTGGACGGTCGTGATGCAGGGGATCCCCCGCAGCACGGCCGCGGTGCGGATCTCGTAGCCGTCCAGCCGCGGCCCGGACTGACCGGGGCTGCCGAAGGGCGTGTTCACGATGAGATCCACCTCGCCCTCCAGGATGCGCCCGACGATCGTCGGCTCACCGTCGGGCCCCGTACCGTCACTCTGCTTGCGCACGATCTTGGCACGGACGCCGTTGCGGCGCAGCACCTCGGCCGTGCCCTCGGTCGCCAGGATCTCGAAGCCGAGGTCGGCCAGGGCCTTCACCGGGAAGATCATCGCACGCTTGTCCCGGTTCGCCACCGAGACGAAGGCCCGTCCCTTGGTCGGCAGCGCGCCGTAGGCGGCGTCCTGCGACTTTGCGTAGGCCGTGCCGAAGAACTCGTCGATGCCCATGACCTCGCCGGTGGAGCGCATCTCCGGGCTCAGCACGATGTCCACCCCGCGGAAGCGGTTGAACGGCAGCACCGCCTCCTTGACCGCGATCGGCGCGTCCAGCGGCAGGGTGCCGCCGTCGCCCTCGGCCGGGAGCATGCCCTCGGCGCGCAGCTGCGCGACCGTCGCGCCCATCATCACCCGGGCCGCCGCCTTGGCCAGCGGCACCGCCGTGGCCTTGGAGACGAACGGCACGGTACGGCTGGCGCGCGGGTTGGCCTCCAGCACATACAGGATGTTGGCCGACATGGCGTACTGCACGTTGAGCAGGCCGCGCACGCCCACCCCCCGGGCGATGGCCTCGGTGGCGGCGCGGATGCGCTTGATGTCGTATCCGCCGAGCGTCATCGGCGGCAGCGAGCACGCCGAGTCGCCGGAGTGGATGCCGGCCTCCTCGATGTGCTCCATCACACCGCCGAGATACAGCTCCTCGCCGTCGAACAGGGCGTCCACGTCGATCTCGACGGCCTCGTCGAGGAACTTGTCCACCAGCACGGGACGGTCGGCGGTCGCGCCCGCCCGTGCCATGTAGGTGACCAGGGTCTCGTCGTCGTAGACGATCGCCATGCCCGCGCCGCCCAGCACGTAGCTGGGGCGCACCAGCACCGGGTAGCCGATCTCCGCGGCGATCTCCAGCGCCTCCTGCTCGGTCACCGCGGTGCCGTGCTTGGGCGCCGGCAGCCCGGCCTCGGCCAGCACGCGGCCGAACGCGCCGCGCTCCTCGGCCAGGTGGATGGACTCCGGCGAGGTGCCGACGATCGGCACCCCGGCGTCCTTGAGCGCCTGCGCCAGGCCGAGCGGGGTCTGCCCGCCCAGCTGCACGATGACGCCCGCCACCGGGCCGGTCTGCTGCTCGGCGTGGACGACCTCCAGCACGTCCTCCAGGGTGAGCGGCTCGAAGTAGAGCCGGTCGGAGGTGTCGTAGTCGGTGGAGACCGTCTCGGGGTTGCAGTTGACCATGACGGTCTCGTAGCCCGCCGACGACAGCTCGAACGAGGCGTGCACGCACGCGTAGTCGAACTCGATGCCCTGGCCGATCCGGTTGGGCCCGGAGCCGAGGATGAGGACCTTCGGGCGCTCGCCGTAGGGGACCTCGGTCTCCTCGTCGTAGGTGGAGTAGAGGTACGGCGTCTGCGCGGCGAACTCGGCGGCGCAGGTGTCGACGGTGTTGTAGACCGGGCGCACGCCCAGCGCGTGGCGCAGGTCGCGCACGCGGGCCTCGTCCGTGCCGCGGATCTCGGCGATCTGCACGTCGCTGAAGCCGTACCGCTTGGCGCCGGTGAGCGTCTCGGCGTCGAGCTGGGGCGCCTCGCGCAGCTCCGCGGCGACCTCGTCGATCGCGAACAGCTGGTCCAGGAACCACGGGTCGACCGCGGTGGCCTCGAACAGCTCCTGCGGGGTCGCCCCGGCGCGGATGGCCTGCTGCATGGTGCGCAGGCGGCCGTCGTGCGGCGTACGGCAGGCGGCCAGCAGCTCGTCCTTGCCGCCGGGCTCGCCGGCCCAGGAGAAGGCCGCGTCCTTCTTCTCCAGCGAGCGCAGCGCCTTCTGCAGGGCCTCGGGGAAGGACCGGCCGATGGCCATGGCCTCGCCGACCGACTTCATGTGGGTCGTCAGCGTCCGGTCGGCCCCGGCGAACTTCTCGAAGGCGAAGCGCGGCACCTTGACCACGATGTAGTCGAGCGCGGGCTCGAAGGACGCCGGGGTCTCGCGGGTGATGTCGTTGGGGATCTCGTCGAGGGTGTAGCCGATGGCGAGCTTGGCCGCGATCTTGGCGATCGGGAAGCCGGTGGCCTTGGAGGCCAGCGCGCTGGAGCGCGACACGCGCGGGTTCATCTCGATGACGATCATGCGGCCGGTGCGCGGGTCGACCGCGAACTGGATGTTGCAGCCGCCGGTGTCCACGCCGACCTCGCGGATGACCGCGATGGCGACGTCGCGCATGTTCTGGTACTCGCGGTCGGTGAGGGTCAGCGCGGGGGCCACGGTGACGCTGTCGCCGGTGTGCACGCCCATCGGGTCGAGGTTCTCGATGGAGCAGACGATGACGACGTTGTCGGCCTTGTCGCGCATGACCTCCAGCTCGTACTCCTTCCAGCCGAGGATGGACTCCTCCAGGAGCACCTCGGTGGTCGGCGAGGCGTCCAGGCCCGCCCCGGCGATGCGGCGCAGGTCCTCCTCGTTGTGCGCGAAGCCCGAGCCGACGCCGCCCATGGTGAAGGAGGGCCGCACGACCAGCGGGTAGCCCAGCTCCCCCACCGCGGCCAGGCACTCGTCCATGGTGTGGCAGATGACGGACTTGGCCGACTCGGCGTTGAGGCCGTGCTCGGCGGCGACCTTGGCGACGATCTCCTTGAACCGCTCGCGGTTCTCGCCCGCCTGGATGGCGTCCACGTCGGCGCCGATCAGCTCGACGTCGTACCGGGCCAGCGCGCCCGCCTCGTGCAGGGCGATCGCGGTGTTGAGCGCGGTCTGACCGCCCAGGGTGGGCAGCAGCGCGTCGGGCCGCTCCTTGGCGATGATCTTCTCGACGATCTCCGGGGTGATCGGCTCGACGTAGGTGGCGTCGGCGAACTCGGGGTCCGTCATGATCGTCGCCGGGTTGCTGTTGACGAGGATCACCCGGAAGCCCTCGGCGCGCAGCACGCGGCAGGCCTGGGTGCCGGAGTAGTCGAACTCGCAGGCCTGCCCGATCACGATCGGCCCGGAGCCGATCACCATGACCGACTGGATGTCCGTACGCTTAGGCACCCTTTTCCTCCATCAAACGGCAGAAGTCGTCGAACAGGCTCGCCGAGTCGTGCGGGCCGGCCGCGGCCTCGGGGTGGTACTGCACGCTGAAGGCGGGCCGGTCGATCAGCCGCAGGCCCTCGACGCAGTCGTCGTTGAGGTTGACGTGGCTGACCTCCGCGGGGCCGTACGGCGTCTCGAAGGTCCCCTCCAGCGGCGCCCGCACGGCGAAGCCGTGGTTGTGCGCGGAGATCTCCACCTTGCCGGTGCGGCGGTCCTGGACCGGCTGGTTGACCCCGCGGTGCCCGTAGCGCAGCTTGTAGGTGCCCAGGCCCAGGGCCCGGCCGAAGATCTGGTTGCCGAAGCAGATGCCGAAGAACGGCTTGCCGGCGTCCAGCACGCCCCGCAGCGCCGTCACCGCGTCGTCGGCGGTGGCCGGGTCGCCGGGGCCGTTGGAGAAGAACACGCCGTCGGGGTCGAGCGCGAGGATGTCCTCGGCGGTGGCGGTGGCGGGCAGCACGTGCACCTCGCAGCCGCGCTCGGCCATCCGGTGCGGGGTCATGGACTTGATGCCCAGGTCCACCGCCGCCACGGTGTACTTCTTCTCGCCCAGGGCGGGGATCACGTACGGCTCGGCGGCCGAGACCTGCCCGGCCAGGTCGGAGCCCTCCATCGCGGGGCTGCGGCGCACCCGCTCCACCAGCTCCCCGACCGGGGCCAGGGCCTCGCCGGAGAAGATGCCGGCGCGCATGGCGCCGCGCTCGCGCAGGTGGCGGGTGAGGGCGCGGGTCCCGGGGGTCGCGATCCCGACGACGCCGTGCTCCTTCAGATAGTCGTCCAGGGAGCGGTTCGCCCGCCAGTTGGACGAGACGCGGGCGGGCTCCCTGACCACGTATCCGGCCACCCAGACCCGGGAGGACTCGGGGTCCTCGTCGTTGACGCCGGTGTTGCCGATGTGCGGCGCCGTCATCGCGACGATCTGGCGGTGGTAGGAGGGGTCGGTGAGGGTCTCCTGGTAGCCGGTCATGCCGGTGTTGAAGACCATCTCGCCGAAGGTCTCACCCTCGGCGCCGTACGGCGTGCCGTGGAAGACGCGGCCGTCCTCCAGCACGAGGACCGCGGTCGCGGCGTGGCCGCCGTCCCGCTCGCTTCGCTGAGTCACAGAAACATCCCGATCATCTCGGTCATCGCTTATCAAAGTATGAAATATCCGACGCATGGGCGACGGGCGTCTCCACGATGTGGGACGCCCGCGCGCCGGGGATCATGCGAGCTTGCCGTCCAGCACCGTCGGACGGCCGCGCAGGAAGGTGGCCACCACGCGGCCGGGCAGGGCGCGGCCCTCGTAGGGGGTGTTGCGGCTCTTGGAGGCGTAGGACCACGGGTCCACCTCACGGCGCACGGAGGCGTCGTAGAGGGTGATGTTGGCCGGGGAGCCCACCGCCAGGGGCAGGCCGTGCCCGGCCAGGCGGCCGATCCGCGCCGGGGCGTACGACATGCGCTCGGCCACGCCGGCCCAGTCGAGCAGGCCGGTCTCCACCATGGCCTCCTGGACCACCGGCAGGGCCGTCTCCAGGCCGATCATGCCCATCGCCGCCGCGGCCCACTCGGTCTCCTTGTCCTCGACCGGGTGGGGGGCGTGGTCGGTGGCCACGACGTCGATCGTGCCGTCGGCCAGCGCCTCGCGCAGGGCCTGGACGTCCTCGCGCGTGCGCAGCGGCGGGTTCACCTTGTAGATGGGGTTGTAGGCGCCGACCGGGGAGTCCTCGACGAGGTCGTCGGTCAGCAGCAGGTGGTGCGGGGTCACCTCGGCGGTGACGTCCCAGCCCTTGGACTTGGCCCATCGGATGATCTCCACGGAGCCCGCCGTGGAGACGTGGCAGACGTGCAGGCGGGAGCCGACGTGCGCGGCGAGCAGGCAGTCGCGGGCGATGATCGCCTCCTCGGCCACCGCGGGCCAGCCGGTCAGGCCGAGCCTGCCGGAGACCGCGCCCTCGTTCATCTGCGCGTCGGCGGTCAGGCGGGGCTCCTGGGCGTGCTGGGCCACGACGCCGTCGAAGGCCTTGACGTACTCCAGGGCGCGGCGCATCAGCACCGCGTCGGAGACGCACTTGCCGTCGTCGGAGAAGACCCGGACGCGGGCGGCGGAGTCGGCCATCGCGCCCAGCTCGGCCAGCCGCTCGCCGGCCAGGCCCTCGGTGACGGCGCCCACCGGCTGCACGTCGCAGTGACCGGCCTCCTGCCCCAGCCGCCAGACCTGCTCCACGACGCCGGCGGTGTCGGCGACCGGGGAGGTGTTGGCCATGGCGTGCACGGCGGTGTAACCGCCGAGCGCCGCGGCGCGGGTGCCGCTCTCGACGGTCTCGGCGTCCTCGCGGCCGGGCTCGCGCAGGTGGGTGTGCAGGTCCACCAGGCCGGGCAGCGCGATCAGGCCCCGGGCGTCGACGGTCTCGTCCCCGGCCAGGTCCTGGCCGATCTCGGCGATGACCCCGTCCCGGATCAGGATGTCGGCGGTCTCGCCGCCGAGGATCGAGGCGCCCTTGATGACGATGCCCGCCGGGCTGGGACTCACTGGGCTCACTGGTTTCCTCCGAGGTCGGCGCCGCCGAGCAGCAGGTACAGAACGGCCATGCGGGTGGTCACACCGTTGGCGACCTGCTCGACGATCGTCGAGCGCGGCGAGTCGGCCACCTCGGCCGCGATCTCCATGCCCCGGTTCATCGGCCCGGGGTGCATCACGACGGCGTCGTCCTTCAGCCGGGCGAAGCGCTCACGGTCGAGCCCGTAGCGCCGGCTGTACTCCCGCTCGGTGGGGAAGAAGGCGGCGTTCATCCGCTCGCGCTGCACGCGCAGCATCATGACCACGTCGGACTTGGGCAGCACGGTGTCGAGGTCGTAGGAGACCTCGCAGGGCCAGGAGGCGACGCTCACCGGCAGCAGGGTCGGCGGGGCGACCAGGGTCACCTCGGCGCCGAGCGTGCTGAGCAGCAGCACGTTGGAGCGGGCCACCCGGCTGTGCAGGACGTCGCCGACGATGGTGACCCTGCGGCCCTCCAGCGAGCCCAGACGCCGGCGCATCGTGTAGGCGTCGAGCAGGGCCTGGGTGGGGTGCTCGTGCGTGCCGTCCCCGGCGTTGACCACGCTGCCGCGCACCCATCCGGCCAGGCGGTACGGCGCGCCCGAGGCGCTGTGCCTGATGACGACGCCGTCGGCGCCCATCGCCTCCAGGGTCAGCGCGGTGTCCTTGAGGGACTCGCCCTTGGAGACGCTGGAGCCCTTGGCGGAGAAGTTGATGACGTCGGCCGACAGGCGCTTGGCCGCGGCCTCGAAGGAGATGCGGGTGCGGGTGGAGTCCTCGAAGAAGAGGTTCACGACCGTACGGCCCCGCAGGGTCGGCAGCTTCTTGATGGATCGGTCCGAGATCTTCGCCAGTTCCTCGGCGGTGTCCAGGATCAGCAGGGCATCGTCGCGGCTCAGGTCGGCCGCCGAGATCAGGTGCCGCTTCATTCGCTGTCTTCCTTCAGCAGCAGGACCGCGTCGCGGCCGTCGTTCTCCTCCAGGTAGACCTTGACGATCTCGGACTTCGAGGTCGGCAGGTTCTTGCCCACGTAGTCGGCCCTGATCGGAAGCTCGCGGTGTCCGCGGTCCACCAGGGCGGCGAGCTGGACGGCGCGCGGGCGGCCCAGGTCGTTGAGGGCGTCGAGCGCGGCCCGGACGGTGCGTCCGGAGTAGAGCACGTCGTCGACCAGGACGACCGTCCTGTCGTCGATGCCGTCGGAGGGGAGCTCGGTGCGGCCCAGCGGGCGCGCGGGCTTGGTGCGCAGATCGTCGCGGTACATCGTGATGTCGAGCGAGCCGACCGGGACGGGCCGCCCCTCGAACTGCCTGATGTGGCCGGCCAGACGGCGGGCCAGATGGACGCCCCGGGTGGGGATGCCCAGCAGGACGACGTTCTCGCCGCCCTTGGTCCTCTCCAGGATCTCGTGGGAGATGCGGATCAGCGCCCGGTTGATGTCGGGGCCTTCGAGGACCGCGTGCGCCTGTGCATGGGCATGCGGAATGGCCTCGGCCAAGAGAACACCGCCTTTCCCGCCTCACGGGACGGGTCTTAAAGGAAGTCGACGTCTTCACGGTATCAGCCGCGGCGGAGCCGCTCCGAACCGGGCGATCGCCGCGCGACCTGGACGGACGCCCCCGCCGGACGGCCCGCTTCCCGGCGGGGCCGGCCGCGGCGGGAACGGCCGCCGGAGCGGCTCCGCCCGGACGCGATGAATCGCCCTCTGAGAGAGCAGATGACCGATCCTCTCCGGACGATGGTGATAATTCGCCGCACGAGAGGGAACAAATAAGGCGTTTGAGACGGACCACGCCGGACCGGATTCGGCATCTTTTTTCCAATCAGCTTGACCTTCGGCGCCCGCGGCTTTACCGTCACTGTCCGTAACCACACGTCGCGGCGTTATGGGGCGAACCCCGACGCTCCGGTCACCGAAGGTGCCTGCCCCGGGTGCCGCCCCGGTGGACGGCGCAGTGGTCGCGAGGTAGCACAATCAATTGAAAGCAGTACATAAGAGAAGCCGGGGGGCCAAACGATGCCGTCTGAGTACGCCAAGTCGCTGGGTGCACGACTCCGCGCCATCCGCACCCAGCAGGGTCTGTCCCTGCACGGAGTCGAAGAGAAGTCCCGTGGACGGTGGAAGGCGGTCGTCGTCGGCTCCTACGAGCGTGGCGACCGTGCCGTCACCGTGCAGAAGCTTGCCGAACTGGCCGATTTCTACGGGGTTCCGGTCTCGGAGTTGCTGCCCGGGGGCGCGGCGCCGAGCCCGCTGGGCCCGACGCCCAAGCTTGTGATCGACCTTGAGCGCCTTTCCCAGCTCCCCAAGGAGAAGGCCGGTGCGCTCGCCCGCTACGCGGCCACGATCCAGAGCCAGCGTGGCGACTACAACGGCAAGGTGCTGTCCATCCGCCAGGAGGACCTGCGCTCCCTCGCCGTGATCTACGACAAGTCCCCCAGCGAGCTCACCGAGGAACTCATCAACTGGGGCGTCCTCGACCCCGAGGCGCGCCGCGCCGTCGACTCGTTCTGACGCCGACGCCCGCCCGCGGCAGGACCTGCGGGGCGACCCGCGGGGAAAACGTGTTCTCCGTCAAACATCTCCGGTAATCCGCCACCGTAGTCGATCGCTGTGGTAGGAAAAAACAAACATGTCGTTTAACGAGATGTGGTGGAGATGCACAGGGGAGAGGATTCTCGCGAGCAATCTCCACCGCGCCGGAAAACACGCGCCCGCGCGCTCGTGACGTCCGCGCGCTCGGCACTGGCCCCCGCTTTCGCCAGGCTCCTCTCCTCCGTCGAGACGACCGAGATCCAGGCCGTCCTGCGGCTGCTGCCGTTCGTCGTGATGACCGTGGTGGCGCTGCTCGACATCGCCTCAGGACCGAACTACGGGCTGCTGCCCCTGCTGGCCCTGGGCCCCGCCTTCGCCAGCGTGGCGTGCGGCCCGGCCCGCACCGCGGTGGTCGGGGCCGTCGCCCTGGCGCTCTGCCTCGTCCTCGGCCTGTACAACGACGACCTCTGGTCCTCGCGCACCAACATCACGGCCATGGCCGTCCTCGGCGTGACGGTGGCCGCGATCCTGGCCGGCGCGGGACGGATCCGCCACGAGCGGCAGCTGGCCGACGTCCGCTCGGTGGCCGAGGCCGCTCAACGGGTGCTGCTGCGCCCGGTGCCGCGCCGGGCGGGGCCGGGGATCGGCGTGGCCGTCTCCTACACCTCCGCCACGGCCGAGGCCCGCATCGGCGGCGACCTGTACGAGGTGGTCACCACCCCGCACGGCGTCCGCGTCATCGTGGGGGACGTCCAGGGCAAGGGCCTTGAGGCCGTGGAGACCGCCGCGGTGGTGCTCGGCGCCTTCCGTGAGGCCGCCTACGACGAGCCAGGCCTGCAGGGCGTGGTCACCCGCCTGGAGAACGCGCTGACCCGCGAGCTGTCCGGCGAGCAGTTCGTCACCGCCGTGCTCGCCGAGCTCACCGGGGGCGACTCCCTGACCATCCTGAACTGCGGCCACCCGCCGCCCCTGGTCCTCACCGCCACCGGAGAGCACCGCTTCGCCGACCCGCCCGAGGAGGCCCTGCCCCTGGGGATGGGCTCCCTGAAGTCCTCCGACCCGGTGCCCCACCACCTGCCGTTCGAGCCCGGTGACCAGGTGCTGTTCTACACCGACGGCGTCATCGAG
Source organism: Paraplanobispora takensis (assembly GCF_016863195.1). Classification (GTDB taxonomy): domain Bacteria; phylum Actinomycetota; class Actinomycetes; order Streptosporangiales; family Streptosporangiaceae; genus Planobispora; species Planobispora takensis. The sequence goes on from NZ_BOOK01000058.1 coordinate 40,600, forward strand.
GCCCGCGACGGAACCGGCCGTTTCTACCCCCTGGCCTCCCGCGTCCACCTGCTCGGCGACACCGACCCCCAACTCGCCCTCGACGCCCTCCGCGCCGACCTCCTCCGCCACGTCGGCCGCCCCCTGGCCGACGACGCCGCCATGCTCCTCCTCCGCCACCGCGCCGCCCGCCCCACCCGCAACGCCGCCTAGCCACGCCGTGCCCGGCGCCGGGTACGGCGCGGATTCACAGCAGGGCTCGGCGCCGGTACGGCGAGGTGTTGGACGGTGGTGGTCGGCGCCTTTCGCACGGCGGGCGGCTTCGGTGGGCGGGCCGGTCTGTCATGGTGGGGGACATGGTCGTGCTGTGCGGGCGGGTGTTCCGGCCGGCCGTCTCAGTTGCTGTCTCGTGCCTTCAGGCCTCCGGCCTGTCCGGGTGCGCGGGGTTGCGGTCCTTTTTCCACGCCGGCCTGCACACCCGCCCGCGCCGCACTCCTGGCGCTCCGCCGTACCCATGCGGGCCGTATGGTGCGGGTCTTTCCCGGACGACCGGGGTGCGGTGGGTGGCTGAAGCGCGGGCGCGGGGCCGTTCAGGGCGGGGCGCCGTCGCCTTGCGGCCATGCTGACGGGAAGGAGCGCATGGCCCATCGTCATAGAGGTGACTGGGCGGAGGCTGCTCAGGGGGTTGTCGGAGGGATCTCGTAGGCGGGGAGGCCGTGAGGATGCGCTGCGGCCAGGGTGAGTTCCTCTGCGCCCGCCAGGCGGAGGGTCAGGCTGAAGCGGTGCTGTTCGCCGACTCCGCGTGGCTCGAAGGAGATGTGGGCGAAGCCCGCGTCCGGGGTGCTGTCGGCGGTGAGCCGTTCCAGCTCGCCTTCGACGCGGGCCCATTCACCGGCGGGAACGTACTGGCTCATGATCGAATGCCACACGACGGTGAGCGTGCCGGGCTCCAGTTCGACACCGGAGAGGAAGTCCGCGGCGCCGAGAGCGCCGATCTCCGCCGGGACCTGGGCGGCCAACCGCAGGGCGCCGTCGAGCCGGGCCGCCCGGTGGCTCTGGTCCGGCCAGACGTACGCCCGCAGGATCAGCTGCCCTTCGGGCGACAGTGGGTCGAGCGGCGTCGGATCGCAGCCCCGTCTCTCCAGGACCGTCAGGGCCGGGTGGTCCTGAGCGGTCTTCACCAGCCACCGCGGCGGCGCCTCCCGCCAGAGGTCCTCCAGGACGACCGCGGAGTCCACCGGCCCCCACGAGAAGTCGTCCGAGACATACCGGAAATGATCGGCACGCAGGTTGAGCCCGGCGCTGGAACCCAGCTCGAACAGCCTGACCGGCAGCGGGACTGCCCGTACGGCCGCCAGCAACCCGGTGATCAGAAGGCTCGCCCGCCCGACCTCGTTGGTCTGCGGCGGCCGGGTCATCCAGTCACGCACCCATTCCAGTTCGTCCGCGACGGCCTCCCGGAAAGCAGGCCAGCCGGCGTCGGGCCGCCCCGGATCGAAGGTCCCTCCCGTACTGGGATAGTGCGCGGCCAGGCCGGGTGCACGACCGGCGAGCGCGAGAGCGTGAACCCCGCCGAGCAGCCGCAGGGCCACGACATCGTCCTCGGGGGCGTTCTCGTACCCGGCCACCGCCTCGGCGCAGGGACCGTCCTCCCGGATGTCCTGTGCCACCCGGCCGAGCAGAGCCGCATACAGCGGCGAGCCCAGCACCGCACACGCCTTCGCCTGCCGTTCGACCATCACAGCGGCCCGCTCACGCAACACGGACTCCCCCATAAGCGATCACCCCCACGAGCAAACGCCAACCACTCAGTCAAACCAGACGATATGCGTACGCTTCCCTCTCCCCCACCCCGCCCCACGCGCCGTACGAAGGCGCCGACCGCCACCGCCCCCCGTCTCGCCGTACCGGCGCCGGCGCCTCGGCTCGAATCCGCGCCGTACCCGGCGCCAACCGTGGGCGCTACTCCAGCAAAGACCTGACGGACTCCTCGTCGCGGGCGAGCACTGCGCGGCCGTCTTCGGTCAGGACGATCGGGCGCTGGATCAGGACCGGGTTGGCGGCCAGGACGGCGATCCATTCGGCTCGGTCGCGGGGACGGTCGGCAAGGCCGAGTTCCTTGGCCCGGGGCTCGCCCAGGCGGGTGATGTCCCACGGCTCCAGGCCGAGGCGGTCGAGGATGTCCGAGAGCTCGGCGGCCGTCGGCGGATCGTCGAGATAGCGGCGTACGACCACGTCCCGGCCGGAGTCGGTGAGGGCGCAGAGCGCGGTGCGGCTCTTGGAGCAGCGGGGGTTGTGCCAGACCGTGGTCATTCGACCTCCGCGGGGGTGCCGCCGGTGATGCGGATCAGTTCGTCGTAGGTGGTGGGGAAGATCGTGTGCGGGTGACCGGCCGCGGCCCATACGACCTCGTGACGGTCGAGCCAGGGGTCGACGAGGGTCCGGATGGGCGCCGGGTGGCCGAGGGGTGCGACGCCGCCGATGACCTGACCGGTGGCCGTGCGGACGAACTCCGGGGTGGCCCTCTTGACCTTCGTGGCGCCGACCGTCCGGGCGATCAGCTCGGTGTTCACCCGGTGGGCCCCGCTGGTCAGGACCAGGAGAGGCGAGCCGTCGGCGTCGAAGATCAGGCTGTTGGCGATGGCCCCGACCTCGCAGCCGAGCTGGGCGGCGGCGGTGGCGGCCGTCGGTGTCGCCTCGGAGAAGACCACGATCTCGCCGGTGACGCCGTGCTCGCGCAGGGCTGCGGCGACCTTCTCGACGTTGGGATGCAGCTTTTCTGACACCCGGCCACTTTAGACAAAACATCGTCCGGTCACCGCTTCATAACCGACCGACAAGCTCCTATGGGGAGAACGGCCCGTACGCTATGGTCCGTTGATCCGGCTATTACCGATATGAGGGGACGAGGTTACGTGGAGGTTGGACGGCGGCTCACAGCGGCCGCGCTGACGACGGCGGGAGCCGTACTCCTGGCATCCTTCGGAACCGCGGGCACGGCGAGTGCGGCGCCCGCGCCTCCGGCCGCCGTGGCGCAGGTCGCGGCGCAGGCGGAGGCGGTCCCGTTCACGGCTCCGGGCAAGACCCTCAGGCTGGGTGCCAAGGGTGCGGCGGTCAAGACGCTCCAGACGAGGCTCAAGGAGCTCGGCTACGAGCCGGGCAGGATCGACGGGCGGTACGGCGGAGCGACCCTGGCCGCCGTGTGGGCCTTCCAAAAGGTCAACGGCATCCGGCCGACCAGCACCGTCGCACGCAGGACCTGGAACGCTCTAGAGAATCCGCGGCCCCCGAAGGTGCTGGTGCCCCGCGGCAAGCCCACTCGGATCGAGATGAACCTCACCAAGCAGGTGATGGTGCTCTATGTCGGCGGGCAGGTGAGGCTGATCAGCCACACCTCCTCCGGCAGCGGGATCCCCTACTGCGAGACGGCGGTCTGGCAGGGCAGGAAGCAGCAGTTCTGCGGCAGCGCCCGCACGCCGACGGGCGACTACAAGACGACCTGGCGCCGGGACGGGTGGCACAAGTCCTATCTGGGCGAGCTGTACAACCCGATCTTCTTCAACGGAGGCATCGCCTTCCACGGAGCGCTGTCGGTGCCGCTCACCCCGGCCTCGCACGGATGCGTGCGACTGCCGATGCACGTGGCCGAGGTCCTGCCCGGCCTGGTCGGCACCGGCGTCCCGGTCCACGTCCGGGGCAGGTTCGTGCGGTAGGCGCGGCCCGTTCCACGACGGCCCCGGAAGATCTGTATCTTCCGGGGCTTTCTTATCGCTCTAATGATCGAACTTTTGTTCGTCGATTTACTTGACAGTATCGATGATCGAATTTATGTTCGATGTAATGACGTGGGACTCGCGGCTCACGTTCAGGGCGGTTGGCCGACCTCCTGGGGTCAGAGAGACAACAGGACAAGGCCGGGGCGGACGGGGAGAGGGGAAGCTCCTCGTCCGGCCGTCCGGCGCAATTGTCGGTGGGGTCTGCGAACGTGGCTTCACCGGCGAGAACGCCGGGAGCCGCTCCCGAAAGGAGGCTGAAGCAATGACCCCTCGGCTCGGCGATTCCGGCGGGCCCCGGCTCTCGCCCACGGTCCGGGCGCGTCTGGCCGACGCGCGCGACTGCCTGGAGGAGGCGGCCCGCGCGCGCACATCGGCTGCGCGCTACGTCGCGGCGCACCTCGCAGCGCTGCGGGCGGCCGCCGCCGTCCTGGCCGCACGCCCCCGGCCGATGGACGGCCGCAGGCGCAGACTCCGCAGCGCGTGGGAGCTTCTCCCCGAGGCCGAGCCGCGGCTGGCCGACTGGGCACCGTATTTCGAAGTGAGCGCGGCCCGGCGAGCCGCGATCGAAGCGGGCATGACCACCTCCGTCGCACCCCGTGACGCGGAGGAGTTGATGTCCGAGGCCGAGCGGTTCGTCCTCATGGTGGAGGCGATGCTCGGCCTGCCCTCTCAGCCCGCCTTGCCCACCCACGTCCCCCTGGCCGGATAGGACGGCCGGGCCTGGAAATCAGGTAAGTACGACTTCAATATTTCACGGAAAATACTGAACATCGCTTTTGCCACCTTCATCTGATTCGCCAGGTCACGCCCTGCTAGGGTGCGACAAGTGATCGCACTGCGGCGGGTCGGCCCCGACGAGTTCAGCAACCGCCTGGATTCCGTGCTGGAGATCTACACGGCTGCGATGGAGCCACCCCCCGACCAGCTCACCGGCCGGCAGACCATCATGGGGAACCACGCCGCCCACCCCGGCTTCTCCTGCCTTTTCGCCGAGACCTCCGACGGTGTGCCCGTGGGCGTCGCCTACGGTTTCCACGGCATGCCCGGCCAGTGGTGGCACGACGTGGTCTACCAGGCCGTCACCGACCAGCTCGGCCAGAAAAAGGCCTACGACTGGTTCGGCGACGCCCTGGAGATCGCCGAGGTCCACGTCCATCCCGACCATCAGGGCAAGGGCATCGGCCGCGCGCTGGTCACGGCGCTGTGCGCCGGCCGCCGTGAGCGCACCGCCGTGCTGTCCACCCGCGACCAGCCCACCGCGGCCAGGCACCTCTATCGCAGCCTGGGCTTCGCCGACCTGCTCACCTGGTTCGTCTTCCCCGGCGGCTACGAGCACTACGCCATCGCGGGAGCCGTGCTGCCGCTGTCGGAGAGACCGGACGGCACGGCGCCGCTCGCCTAGCCGGTCCGGGGCCGGTCCGGTCAGGCGGTCACCGGGGCGGTCTCGCGCGCGGCGTCGAGGGCCTGGAAGACCTCGCGGGTCGCGCTCGACCGGTTGAAGGTGATGAAGTGGATGCCGGGCGCGCCCTCGTCGAGCAGGGTCTGGCAGAGCTCGGCGGCGTGCTCGACGCCGAGCCGGCGCACCGCGACGGGGTCGTCGGCCACGGCTTCGAAGCGGGCGGCCACCTCGGGCGGGAACGGCGCACCGGACAGCTGCTCGGACCTGGCGATCGTGCTCATCTGGGTCACGGGCATGATGCCGGGGATGATCGGGGTGTCGCACCCCTTGGCCGCCACCCGGTCGCGCAGCCGCAGATAGTCCTCCGCGCGGAAGAACATCTGCGTGATGGCGTAGTCGGCGCCGGCGCGGCACTTGCGCACGAAGTACTCGGTGTCGGACTCCACCGAGGCCGAGCGCGGGTGCTTGTAGGGGAAGGCGGCCACGCCCACGCAGAAGTCGCCGGACTGGCGGATCAGCCGGACCAGCTCCTCGGCGTAGAGCACCCCCTCGGGGTGGCGCACCCACTCGCCCATCGGGTCGCCGGGCGGGTCGCCCCGCACCGCCAGGATGTTGCGCACGCCCGCCCCGGCGAAGCGGCCCACCAGGTGGCGCAGCTCGCGGATCGAGTGGTTGACGGCCGTGAAGTGCGCGACCGGGGTCAGCGTGGTCTCGTGGGCCAGCCGCTCCACGATCTCGACCGTGCGGTCCCGGGTGCCTCCGCCGGCGCCGTAGGTCACCGAGACGAAGGTGGGGCGCAACGCCTCCAGCTCCCGGATGGCACGCCAGAGCTGCCGCTCGCCCTCGTCGGTCTTCGGCGGGAAGAACTCGAAGGAGAACGACCGGCCGCCGGCCGCGAGCAGCTCGCGGACGGTGGGCACACGATCGGGAAGAATTGAGGGGCGACCCAGAGCCATGGTCCTAGGGTACTGGCAGGGACGACCTTCGGCGGGGGCACGGCGGATCGTCGTCCCTCCTCCCGTGCCCTCTCGTGCCGCATCCACCCCACGAGATCGGGATCGTGTTCGCAAACGTTAATCTCTGTGCATGACCGCTTCCGCAGCCATGCTGGACACCGTTCGTTCCGAAGTGGACCGTTCACTCAGAAGGTTCCTCGACCGGCAGCGTCCGCTGGTCAGCGCCCCCGAGCTCACTCCCCTCGTCTCCGCCACCGAGGACTTCCTGAGCGGCGGCAAACGGCTCCGGCCCGCCTTCTGCTACTGGGGCTGGCGCGGCGCCGGAGGCGGCGACGACCCCGCCTTCTTCACCGCGGCGGCCTCCCTCGAACTGCTGCAGGCCAGCGCCCTGGCGCACGACGACGTGATGGACGCCAGCGACCTGCGCCGGGGCATGCCCTCGGCGCACCGGCGCTTCCAGGCGATACACGAGAAGGCGGGCTGGCACGGCTCGGCCGAGCAGTTCGGCGAGGGTGCCGCCATCCTGCTGGGCAACCTGCTGCTGGTCTGGTCCGGCGAGATGTGGCGGACCAGCGGCCTGCCCCCGGCCTCGCTGGCCGCGGCCCAGCCGGTCTACGACTACATGCGCACCGAGCTGATGTGCGGCCAGTACCTGGACCTGCTGGAGCAGGCGCACGGTGAGAACACCTTCGAGAGCGCGCTGCGGGTCGCGCTGTTCAAGAGCGGGAAGTACTCCGTGGAGCACCCCCTGCGGCTGGGCCTGGTGCTGGCGGCCCAGAGCCTGGAGCCGTGGATCGACCGCCTGTGCGAGGGGTACGGCCGCAACGTCGGCATCGCCTTCCAGCTGCGCGACGACATCCTCGGGGTGTTCGGCGACCCCGCCGAGACGGGCAAGCCCGCCGGAGACGACCTGCGCGAGGGCAAGCGCACGATGCTCATCGCCCGCACGCTCGCCGCGGCCTCGCCGGAGCAGGCCCTGCAGGTGCGCCTGACCCTCGGCGACCCCGGCCTGGACGCGGAGGGCGTCGACCGGCTGCGCGGCGTCATCCGGGAGACCGGCGCGCTCGGGGCCTGCGAGGAGATGATCAAGAACTACCTCGAGGACGCCCTGAACTCGCTGGACGACGCGCCGATCACGCCGGAGGCCCGCTCGGCCCTGGCCGACCTGGCCGTGGCCGCGACCTCCCGCCGGACCTGACCCGTACGGCGCGCAGACGCCGGATCTGACCCGTACGGCGCGTGAAGGCGGGGCCCGGCCGTACGGCGCACAGACGCCGGGCCCGGCCGTACGGCGCGCAGCCACGGAACCTCGTCGCACGGCTCAGGAGCACGCGGCCCCACCGACCTGACCGCACGGTTCGGGAACACCGGACTCCGCCGGGCCTGACCGCACGGTTCGGGGACGCGGGGCTCCCGGATCCGGATCCCGGAGGTCCGGATCCGTCGTCCCGCGCCGGCCGGGGCCGTCAGTCCGCCCCGGCCGCCTCGGTCAGCCTGCGGCGGAACTCCGCGGCGGCCGCCTTGGGGTCGTCGGCCTCGGTGATGGCCCGCACGACCACGACCCGGCGCACGCCGTAGGAGACGACCTCCTCCAGGTTGGCCAGGTCGATGCCGCCGATGCCGAACCACGGGCGGTCGGTCTCCAGCGCGGCGGCGTGTTCCAGCAGGCCCGTCCCGGGCGCGTGGCGTCCGGGCTTGGTGGGCGTCGGCCAGATCGGACCGCAGCAGAAGTAGTCGACTCCGGGCTCGGCGGCGGCGGCGGAGGCCTCCCCGGGGCTGTGGGTGGAGCGCCCGATGAGGATGTCGTCACCGAGGAGGTCGCGCGCCACGCGCACCGGCAGGTCGTCCTGGCCCAGGTGGAGGACGTCGGGACGGGCCGCGTAGGCGATGTCCGCCCTGTCGTTGACGGCCAGGAGCCTCCCGTGCCGGTCGCAGGCGTCACGGAAGACCTCCAGGAGCGCGAGCTCCTCGCGCGCCTCCAGTCCCTTCTCGCGCAGCTGCACGATGTCGACGCCGCCCGCCAGGGCGGCGTCGAGGAACTCGGCGAGGTCTCCACGGTCGCGACGACCGTCGGTGCACAGGTACAGGCGCGCGTCAGAAACCGAGGGCCTGGGCACGCCGCTTGACCTCCGTGTGACGGCCCGCACGGATCACGTCCATCGGCGACCCGGGAAAGGTGTCATCGGGGGTGAACAGCCACCGGAGCGACTCGACGTCGTCGTATCCGGCGTCGAGCAGCACGGTCAGCGTGCCCGGAAGGCCCTTGACGACGTCGTTCCCGGAGAGGAAGACCGCGGGGACCTGGGGCTCGCCACCTCCCCTGCGGACTCCGATGAGTTTGCGGTCCTTGAGGAGTTGCTTCGCGCGACCGGCGCTGAGGTTCAGCCGCTTGGCCACCTCGCTGAGGGTGAGCCATTCACCCACCAGTTCGTCTGTCTCCCGGTCGATCTGCGCAACAGAAAGCGTCACGAATCCACCATTACCACATCGCGTCCTTCGGCAAACACCGGCGGCGAGGTTACGCCGCCGTGCAGTCGCGCAACGCTATCGCAGGGTCGGGCAGACGATCGACATCGATGCGCTGCCCCCCCTCGATGAGACGGCGGCCCTGCAGCAGATCGCGCGGCCGGTCCACGGCGAGGACGGCGGCGAGCGTGTCGTCCCCGCTCACCCAGCAGGCCGCCCACCGGCCCCCGCCGGCCGGGTCGCCGCGCAGGACGAGCCGGGCCCCCTCGTGCCGTCCGGCGTACTGCACCATGTGGCCGAACTGCTCCGACCAGAAGTACGGGACCGGGTCGTAGAGGGCCTCCTCGCCCAGCAGGGAGGCCACGGCCGCGTCCGGGGCGCCCAGCGCGGTGTCCCAGTGCTCGACCCGCAGGCGGCGGCCGTACCGGCGCGACCACCAGGCCGCGCAGTCGCCCACGGCGACCACCCCGGGCATGGAGGCGCGCAGGTGCTCGTCGACGGCGACGCCGTCGACGAGCTCGATCCCCGAACCGGCCAGCCATCCCACCGAGGGACGCACGCCGACGCCGGTGACGACGACGTCGGCCTCGACGGCGGAGCCGTCGGCGAGGGTGAGCCCGCCGTGGTCGACGGAGGCGACCGCGACGCCCAGACGCAGGTCCACGCCCGCCTGGTCGTACCAGGGGGCCGTGTGCGCGCCCACGGGGCCGAGCGCGGCCTCCAGGGGATGCCCGGCGGCCTCGACGACGGTGACGGGGCATCCGGCCTTGCGGGCGGCGGTGGCGACCTCGGCGCCGATCCAGCCCGCGCCGACGACGGCGACCCTGGTCTGCGGGGTGAGGCGGGCGCGCAGCGTGAGCGCGTCGTCGATGGTGCGCAGCACGTGCTGCGGCCCCTCGCCGCGCAGCCGAATCGGGCTCGCGCCGGTGGCGATGACCAGCCCGTCGTAGGCCAGCTCGCCCTCGGTGGTCTCCACCACCCCCTCGCGCAGCCCCTTGGCGGCCACGCCGGGACGGAAGTCCACCCGCAGGACGTCCAGGTCGGAGTCGACGAGCGTGGAGTCGGCCTGGCCCATCAGGACGGCCTTGGACAACGGCGGACGGTCGTAGGGCCGGTGCGGCTCCTCTCCGATCAACGTGATCGCACCGCCGTACCCATGAGCGCGCAACGCCTCGACACTCCGAACGCCGGCCAGGCCGGCGCCGACCACCACGACACGGTTCACACCAGAGACCCTAAGCGGACAAACGTCTCTCCGGCCAACCGCGCCCGGATCTCTCGGATAACGAAACGACCTGCGGGGACCGCGGGCCCGGCCGTCACGGCCAGGGCAGCACCTTCCCGAACTGCACGAGCTCACCGTAGAACGCCGGGTCGAGGCCGGGGTCGAGCGCCAGGTCCAGCAGCGCCACGGCCGCCTCCTGCGGCGTCTGCGCGCCGGTCATGTCGAACCACGGCCGCGACGACGCGGTGTCGATCATCCCGGGGCAGGTCGCGACGAGCAGGCGGCCGTTCGCCAGGTCCTCGGTACGCCGCTGCCGGGCGAGGACGCGCACGGCGGCGACCTGACCGACCTTGGAGGGGATGTTGACGAACTCCGGCCAGCCCTCCCCGGCGGCCTCTCCGGACAGTACGGCGTCGCGCCAGGCCAGCATCGTCGCGTCGATCTCCTCGAGCGTCCCGGCCGCGTCGAAGCGCGGGTGCAGCTCCGGCGGCAGCCGCCGGAGCCGGCCCAGGGCGCTGGAGACGACGATGTAGCGCCCGCCCGGGCGCAGGACGGGCAGGAAGGCGCGCAGCATCCGCGTCGTGCCGAGGTTGTTGGCGTCCACGTAGGGGCCGATCACTTCGGCGGGCGTGTCCTCGGGGACGGTGCGGAGATAGTGGTTGGACAGGACGACGTCCACGCCGCCGTGGCCGGTGTGCAGCTCGCGGGCCAGGGCGGCGACCGCGTCGCCGTCGCGGACGTCGAGCAGGCGCGTCCGCACCTCGGCCCGCGCGCCGGTCACGCGCTCGTGCGCCGCGGCGACGCGGTCGGCGTCCCGGCCGGTGAGATAGACCACATCGCCGGGACCGAGCCGCCGGGCGAGTCCTTCGACCAGGGCGAAACCGAGGCCCTGGTTGGCCCCCGTGACCAGTGCGATCTTGCTCATGCCGGGAGCGTAGGCTCGCCCCCGCACGGGGACAAGCGAGCATCCCGCACGGCAGCCATGCCGCCGGCGCATGGCTCGGCTCCGCGGGCCGCCTCGCACCGGGTCCGGGACGGGCGCTCCGCGAGGCGCGGAGGGAGAAGCCCGGCGGAGCTGCGACGACCGGTGGCGACGCGACGGGGCGGCGCCGGGGCGGGAGTGCGGGAAAGCGTGGTCCGCGACAGGCTCTAAGGTGGAGACGTCAGACGCGCGGGAGCCCGGCGTGCACCGGGCTGAGAGGAGGGCTGCGGGCCCTCGACCGCCACCGACCTGATCCGGGTCATGCCGGCGAAGGGAGCGAAGCGACCTATGTCTCACACGGTCCCCCACCACGACGTCCCCGTCCCCGCGGGGGACGGCTCAGCCGTACCCGATCCCCCGGGCGACACCCCCACCGGAGTCGCACCGGGTCCCTCCGGTGACGCCCTCTCCGAAGCCGCACCGGGTCTCTCCGACGGCACCTCCACCGGAGCCGCATCGGCGCTCCCGGGAGGCGCCCTCTCCGGGTACGGCCCGGCCGCACCGGCCCAGCGCGGCGACCCCGGTCCATCCGCGTCCGCCCACCGCGGCGACCCCGCGCCGGGCGCGCCGTACGACGTCCTGCTGGTCGGCGGGGGGATCATCGGGCTGTCGGTCGCCTGGCGGGCGGCGCGGCGCGGGCTGCGGGTGGCGGTGGTGGATCCGGCGCCCGCCGGCGGGGCCTCGCACGCCGCGGCGGGGATGCTCGCGCCGGTGAGCGAGGTGACCTACACCGAGGAGCCGCTGCTGCGGCTGGGCCTGGCGTCGCTGGCACGCTGGCCCGCCTTCGCCGCCGAGCTCGCCGAGGACAGCGGCCACGACCTCGACTACCGCACCGAGGGCACGCTGGACGTCGCCTTCGGCGCCGACGACCTGGCGGCCCTGGACGAGCTCGCGACCTTCATGGGCAGGCTCGGGCTGCCGTTCGAGCGGCTGACCGGCCGCGAGTGCCGCCGGCTGGAGCCCATGCTCGCCCCCGCCGTCCGCGGCGGCCTGCTCGCTCCGGGGGACGCCTGGGTGGATCCCCGGCGGGTCACCCGGGCCCTGCTGGCCGCGCTGGAGCGGCTGGGGGTCACCATGATCGCCGCCCGGGCGGCCGGGCTGGAGCACTCCGGCGAGACGGTCACCGGCGTACGGCTGGCGCCCGAGGCTCCGGCCTCCGCTCCCGGCTCCGGCGTCCCCGAGACCGTCGCCTTCCCCGGATCATCCCCGGGTTCCGCCGAGACCGCCGATCCCCCCGGGGCCGCCTCCGGTGCCGCCGAGGCCTCCCCCGGACCCTTCCGGGGCTCCGCCGAGACCGCCGGTCCCCCCGGACCCGCCTCCGCTTCGCCCGGTGCCGGCCCCGCCGGACGGGTGGTCCCCGCCCGGCGGGTGATCCTGGCGGCCGGGGCCTGGTCGGGGGCGATGGAAGGGCTGCCGCCGCGGGCGCTCCCGCCGGTCAGGCCGGTCAAGGGCCAGATCATGCGGCTGCGCTCCCCCGCGCCGATCCTGGGGCGGTGCGTCCGCGGGGTGGTGCACGGCTCGTCCGTCTACCTCGTGCCGCGCGGCGACGGGGAGCTGGTGGTCGGGGCCACCCAGGAGGAGCTGGGCTTCGACACCCGGGTGACCGCCGGGGGCCTGTGGGAGCTGCTGCGCGACGCCCGGGAGCTGGTGCCGGGGGTGACCGAGCTGGAGGTGGCCGACGTGGTGGCGGGGCTGCGTCCCGGAACCCCGGACAACCTGCCGCTGGTCGGCCCGGCGGCCCCGCCGGGCCTGTCCATGGCCACCGGCCATCACCGGGGCGGCGTGCTGCTGGCCCCGCTCACCGCGGCCCTCCTCGTGGACGAGGTGGGCGACGACGAAGGACTGGCGGCGCTCTGCTCGCCCCTCCGCTTCCAGGAGCAGCGATGAACGTGACGATAAACGGCACCGCGCACGAACTGCCCTCCGGGGCCACCGTGTCGCAGGCCGTACGGAAGCTGACCGAGGCCACGAGCGGTGTCGCCGTCGCCGTGAACGACGAGGTCGTCTCACGGGGCGCGTGGGACTCCACGGCGCTGGCCGAAGCCGACCGGGTCGAGGTCCTGACCGCGGTCCAGGGAGGGTGAGGACGTGAACGACGATCTGATCATCGGCGGGGAGAAGTTCTCCTCCCGGCTCATCATGGGCACCGGCGGAGCTCCCTCCCTGGAGGTGCTGGACCAGGCGCTCGTCGCCTCGGGCACCGAGCTGACCACCGTCGCGATGCGACGGCTGGACCCCTCGGCCCGGGGCTCGGTGCTCGACGTGCTCCGCACCCGCGGGATCAAGGTGCTGCCGAACACCGCGGGCTGCTTCACCGCCGGTGAGGCCGTCCTGACGGCCAGGCTGGCCAGGGAGGCCCTGGAGACGGACTGGGTCAAGCTGGAGGTCGTCTCCGACGAGCGCACCCTGCTGCCCGACCCCATCGAGACCTTCGACGCGGCCGAGCGGCTGGTCGCCGACGGGTTCGTGGTCCTGCCCTACATCGGCGACGACCCGGCCCTGGCGCGGCGGCTGGAGCAGGCGGGCTGCGCGGCGGTGATGCCGCTGGGTGCGCCGATCGGTTCGGGGCTGGGCATCCGCAACCCGCACAACATCGAGCTCATCGTCGAGGCCGCCGGCGTGCCGGTGATCCTGGACGCGGGGATCGGCACGGCCAGCGACGCCGCGCTGGCCATGGAGCTGGGCTGCGACGCGGTGCTGCTGGCCACGGCGGTGACCAGGGCCCAGCGGCCGGACATGATGGCCGAGGCGATGCGCTCGGCGGTGCGGGCCGGGCGGCTGGCGAGACTGGCCGGGCGGATCCCGCGCCGCCGGTACGCGGAGGCCTCATCTCCCATGAATCCCTAGCCGAACACCACGTCTCAGCATCGGTTTGGGCCGTCATCACTAGGGAATGGCAAAACGCCCGTAAACTCGGGCGGGTGGACACGACGCTAACCGACCCCCTTGTCGGGAAACTCCTCGACGGGCGTTACCGCGTTGAGTCCCGGATCGCCCGGGGTGGCATGGCGACCGTCTACCTCGCCCTGGACGTCCGGCTCGACCGCACGGTCGCCGTCAAGGTGATGCATCGATCCCTCGCCGAGGACCCCGCCTTCGTGCGGCGGTTCATCGGCGAGGCCAAGTCGGTGGCGAGCCTCTCCCACCCGAACGTGGTGCACGTCTTCGACCAGGGGACCGACGGCGACAACGTCTATCTCTCGATGGAGTACGTGCCCGGGCGCACGCTGCGCGACGTGCTGCGCGACCGGGGCAGGCTGCCCGCCCGCGAGGCGCTGGAGGTCATGATCCCGGTGCTCGCCGCCCTGGGCGCCGCGCACCAGACGGGGCTGATCCACCGGGACGTCAAGCCGGAGAACGTGCTGCTCAGCGATGACGGCCGGGTCAAGGTCGTGGACTTCGGCCTGGCGCGCGCCATCGAGTCGACCAACCAGACCCGCACCGGCGTCATGATCGGCACGATCGGCTACATGTCCCCCGAGCAGGTGGCCTCCGGCACCGCCGACGCGCGCAGCGACGTCTACGCGGCCGGGATCATGCTGTTCGAGCTCCTCACCGGCCGCCAGCCGTACGAGGGCGAGACCCCGATGTCGGTGGCCTACCGGCACGTGCACGACACCGTGCCGGCCCCCTCGTCGCTGGTGCCGGGCTGTCCCCCGCTGCTGGACACGCTGGTGGCCCAGGCGACCTCCCGCGACCCCGCGACCCGCCCGGCGGACGCCACGGCGCTGCTGGTGGCCGCTGTGGACGCGCACCGGATGCTGCCCCGGGACAGCGGGCCGATCCCGTCGGGGCCGGTCGCCTCGTTCGCGAGCGGCCCGGTGCCGGGCGCGCCGGGTGTGCCGCCCTCCCCGGCCGCGACGCCCAACCACACCCTGGTCCAGCCGCGCGCCGAGCTGCCCACCGGCCCGGCCGCCGACCTGTCGGCGCCCGAGGCGCCGGCGCGCCGGAGGTTCCGGCCGAACTGGTTCCTGGTCGGCCTGGCCGTCGTGATGATCATCGCGGTCGGCGTGACCGGCTGGATGTTCTCCCGGACGAGCACGATCAAGGTGCCGCAGCTGCTCGACAAGAACCTCACCCTCGCGGTGAGCGAGGCCAAGCAGGCGGGCTTCGTCGTCGAGGTCGGCAAGGAGGAGCACGACGAGAAGGTCACCAAGGGCAACGTGCTGAAGGTCGACCCCGTCCCCGGCACCGAGGCGGAGCCCGGCTCCAAGCTGGTCATCGTCGCCTCGGCCGGCCCCAAGCGCGTGAACGTGCCGAACGTGGTGGGTCTCAGCGAGGCCGAGGCCCGCACGAGGCTGGCCGAGTCGAAGCTGGTCGTCGACGACGTCAAGAAGCAGGCCAGCGAGACCGTGCCGCGCGGTCAGGTGATGCGGACCAGCCCGGCCGTGGGCAACCCGGTCAAGGAGGGCACCAAGGTCGACCTGATCATGAGCGCCGGCCTGCTGATGCCCGACGTCATGGGCATGCCCCGCGACGAGGCGGCGAACCTGCTGAGCAGCGCCGGGTTCACCCCCGAGTTCACCGAGCAGACCGACTCCGCGCAGCCGTGCACGATCATCGCCCAGGACCCCCGGCCCGGCCGGGAGGTCGACAAGGGGCAGGTGGTACGGCTGACGCTGTCGGCGTGCAACAACGGCGAGTGGCACTGGCCGTGGGAGAACAACGGCGAGAACGTCACCGACGAGAACGTCATCCAGATCCCGAACGTGATGTTCAAGGACGTGCGGGCCGCGCGCGACGAGCTGCGCGCGGCCGGGTTCAAGGTGAAGATCAGGAATCCCGTGAACCGTGGCCGGGTGCTGGCCCAGCGCCCGCCCGGCGGCCAGCAGAGCCCGCCCGGCACCGAGGTGACCATCTGGCACTGAGCCCTCAGCACTGAGCCCTCGGCACTGAGCCGCCGGAACCGGGCACCGGAGGGCTCCGCGGGGCTCCGGCTTGGTAGCCTCCCCCGGTGAACCGCATTCAGCTCGCCGACGGGATCCACGCCGCCTTCACCGACCGGCACGGCGGGGTGAGCGCCCCGCCGTACGGCAGCCGCAACCTCGGCGGGGGCGTGGGCGACGATCCCGGGGCGGTCGCGCGCAACCGGGACAAGACCGCAGCCGACCTCGGGGTGGACCCCGCCCGGGTGGTCATGATGCGGCAGGTGCACGGCGCCGGCGTCCGCCACGTCACCGAGCCGTTCGGGGACGACCCGCCCGAGCTCGACGCGGTCTGCACCGACGTCCCCGGGCTGGCGCTGAGCGTGCTGGTGGCCGACTGCGCCCCGGTGCTGCTGGCCGACCCGGTGGCCCGGCTCGTCGGCGGCGCGCACTCGGGACGGCCCGGCACTCTGGCGGGAGTGGTCCCCGCGCTGGTCGCGGCGATGGCCGAGCGCGGCGCCGACCCGGCCGGGATGATCGCACTGGTCGGGCCGGCCGCGTGCGGGCTGTGCTACGAGGTCCCGGCCGCGATGCGGGAGGAGGTGGCCGGGGCGGTCCCGGAGGCCTGGGCGAGCACCCGGGCGGGCACGCCCGCGGTGGACCTGCGGGCGGCGATCACCGCGCAGCTCGCCCGCGCGGGCGTCGGCGACGTCCGGCACGACGCACGCTGCACCATCGAGTCACCCGAACTGTTCTCCCACCGCAGGCAGCGCCCGACCGGCCGCTTCGCCGGATACGTCTGGCTGGAGGACTGAGCCCCGGCCCCGATCGCCCTGCCGCCGCCGATCTCCGCACCGCCCGCACCCGGCCCACGGGAAAGCCGGTCCTATGCCCCGCCGAGGAGGCCGTGCAGGCGGACGCGGGCCAGACCGCCGTCGGGGTAGATGTCGACCCGGACGTGGGTGGCGGGGCGGGCGTTCCCGATGCGGAAGCGGTGCGGGGTGTCGGGCTGCAGGCGGGTCCTCGGCAGCAGCTCGAACTCCTGCCCGTCCGCGCCGATGCCGGTGAGGGAGGCCCAGCCGGGGGCGTTGAACAGCAGGTTCCTGGTGTCGATCTCGGCGAGCTTGACCACTCCCGTGCCCGCCAGGCGGATCAGCAGCCAGTCGTTGCCCCCGTCGCGGCGGCGCGCGGTCTCCCAGCCCTCGGCCTGGTGGCGGGCCAGGCCGGGGGCGATGACGTTGTTGGGCGAAGAGTAGAACTCGTCGGAGCAGCCGGTGACCAGCGCCCCGTTCTCCAGCGCGGCCAGGTCGAGGCTCAGGCCGTCGTAGAGCGACAGGTCGGGGCGGACCTCGCCGTGCACGCGCAGCCGGGCGATGCCCCCGTCGGGGAACATGTTCAGCCGGACGTGGGTGTGGCGGCGCTCGTCGGCCACCTCGAAGAAGTGCTCGGCGTCGCCCTTGAGGTCGCTCCTGGGGACGATCTCCGTCCACTCGGCGGCCTGGAGCTCGGCGGGCGTGGGGTGGCCCTCCACCGCCGCCGCCTCCACCGAGGCGTGCGGCGGGTAGTTGCCCTTGAACCAGGCGGTGTCGATCACGACGCCGCGGATCACGCCGGGCAGGCCGAGGCGGACCAGCGCCCAGTCGTGGCCGGGCTCGCGGCGGCGGCGGGTCTCCCAGCCGTCGTACACCTGCCCCTTGGCGCCGAAGGTCTCCGCCTGGAAACCGGGGCGGCCGGGGCGGATCAGGCTCTCCTTCTCGGCGAAGGACTCGTCGTTGGCCGCGACGACGGACCCGCCGAAGGTGCGCAGGGCCAGGTCGGGCAGGCGGGTGAAATCGCTCACGGGAGAGCCTTTCTGGTAGGTGGAACGGGACCGGTCAGAGCAGGTTCCCGTGCGGGGTGTCCCGTACGGCCCGGCCGCGCAGCCAGGTGGTGCGCACGACGCCGGAGAGAGTCCTGCCGTGGTAGGGCGTGACCGGGTTGCGGTGGTGCAGGGCGGCGGCGTCCACGGTCTGGGCCGCGCCGGGGTCGAAGGCGACCAGGTCTGCGTCGTTGCCCGCGGCGATGCTTCCCTTGCCGCCCGGCCCGGGGCCGCTCCTCTTGCCGTCCAGATCGGCCAGGGCCGCCGGGGCGCCGGCCATCCAGCGCACCACGTCCCCCAGGCCGTGCCCGCGCCGGGACGCCTCGGTCCAGATGGCGGACAGGCCGAGCTGGAGGGAGGAGATCCCGCCCCAGGCGGCGGCGAAGTCGGGCACCTTCAGCTCCGGGGTGGACGGGGAGTGGTCGGAGACGACGCAGTCGAGCACCCCGGCGGCCAGGCCCGCCCACAGCTCGTCGCGGTTGGCCTCGCCGCGGATCGGCGGGCAGCACTTGAACTGCGTGGCGCCCTCGGGCACCTGCTCGGCGGCCAGCGTCAGATAGTGCGGGCAGGTCTCGGCGGTGATCCGCACGCCCTCGCGCCGGGCCTGGGCCAGCGGCTCCAGGCACAGCGCGGACGACACGTGCAGGATGTGCGCCCGCACTCCGGTCTCCCGGGCCAGCGCGATGACCCGCTCGACGGCGCGCCGCTCGGACTCGCCGGGCCGGGAGCCGAGGAACTCGGCGTAGCCGGGCCCGGCGGGGTCGGCCAGCAGTTCGGGGTCCTCGGCGTGCACGATCAGCAGGCCGTCGAAGGAGGCGATCTCGGCCATGACCGCCCGCAGCTCCGCCGCGCCGAGGGGCGGGAACTCCTCCACCCCCGAGGGGGACAGGAAGCACTTGAACCCGCGCACGCCCGCCTCGTGCAGGGGCCGCAGGTGCGCCAGGTTGCCCGGGATCGCGCCGCCCCAGAAGGCGACGTCGACCGCGCACCGGCCCGCCGCGGCGGCCCGCTTGGCCTCCAGCGCGGGCACGTCCACGGTCGGCGGCAGCGAGTTGAGCGGCATGTCCACGATCGTGGTCACCCCGCCCGCGGCGGCGGCCCGGGTGGCGGAGGCGAAGCCCTCCCAGTGGGTGCGGCCGGGCTCGTTGACGTGGACGTGGCTGTCCACGAGGCCGGGCAGCAGGGCGACGTCGCCGAGGTCCACCCGTTCGGCCGCCTCGGGGGCGGCGTCCGGCGCGTGGATCCCGGTGATCCTCCCGTCCCGTACGGCGACCGCCGCGGGCCGCTCCCCGTCGGGCAGTACGGCCCTGCGGGAGGTGATGACCAGATCGTGCATGTGTGACTCCTCGTCTCCCTACAGCGCCGCGAGACGGTCGGCCGCGAGCCTGGCGGCGACGCGTTCGAGCAGCGGACCGGCCTCGGCGATGCAGCGCTCGGGGTCGGGCTCGATGTCGGTGAGCGCGTAGGCGGCCTCGATGCCGGCCGCGCGCAGCTCCTCCTCGCCGAGGGCACGGCGGCCGCAGACGGCGACGACCGGGACGCCGGCCTTGACCGCGGCGGCGGCGACCCCGGCGGGGGCCTTGCCGCGCAGCGTCTGCTCGTCCAGCGAGCCCTCGCCGGTGATCACCAGCCGGGCGCCGTCGAGCAGGTCCCGGAAGCCGAGCAGGTCCAGCAGATACTCGATGCCGGGACGGATCTCGGCCCGCAGGAAGGCGAGGGCGGCGAAGCCCACTCCCCCGGCGGCTCCGGCGCCCGGCTGCCCGGCCACACCCATGGGGCGTACGACCTCGTCGTGCTCGATCGCCCCGACCAGGCCGTGGGTGTGCGCGGCGACGGCGGCCAGGCGGGCCAGCGCGCCGTCGAGCAGCCTCACGTCCTCGGGCGAGGCGCCCTTCTGCGGGCCGTAGACGGCGGCGGCGCCGTACGGCCCCAGCAGCGGGTTGTCCACGTCGCTGGCGACGACGAACTCGACGCCCCCGATATCCGGGAGCCCGGAGGTGTCGATCCGGTCGAGTTCGCGCAGGGCCGCGCCGCCGGGCGGGAGCTCGCCGCCCTCGGCGTCGAGGAAACGCACGCCGAGGGCGCTCATCATCCCGGTGCCGCCGTCGGTGCAGGCGCTGCCGCCCAGGCCGAGGACGACGCGGCGGGCGCCGCGCCGTACGGCGTGGGCGATCAGCTCGCCGGTGCCCCGGCTGGTCGCGGTGAGCGGGGCCAGCTCGACCCCGCCGTGGGCGGCCGGTCCCGCCCCGGAGCCCTCGGAACCCGCAGAGCTCCCGGAACCCGCGGCCGGCAGCCGCCGCAGGCCGGAGGCCTCGGCGAGCTCGATGACGGCGGTCGGTACCTCCACCGCTCCCGCGCCGGACGGGGAGGATCCCGTCCCGGCGTCGCGCCAGGCGTAGACGGCCCGGACCGGCTCGCCGACGGGGCCGGTGACCTCGACCTCGACGGGCTCGAACCCGCAGGCGACGACGGCCGCCACGGTGCCGTCGCCGCCGTCGGCGACCGGCAGCGCGACGGTGGCGACGCCCGGACCGAGGCCCGCCGCGACGCGGGCGGCCACCTCGGCGGCGGTCAGCGATCCCTTGAACTTGTCCGGCGCGATGACGACGTGCCCGGACGAGCCTGACGAAGCGGTGGTCTCAGAAGTCGGCATGAGATCACCTGACGAAACGGACAACCCTGCTCCCTGGTGGAGAATGGGCGGACACGCGCCCCTGCCCGGTGCGAGCGGGCAGGGGCGCGTGCCGGAACCCGGTGTGATGGCGCTCCATCATCACACTTGTCCGGGAACGGGTTCGAACTCCCTGACGGCGTCGATCGCCGGGCCGTGCGGGGTGTTCGCCTCGCGCTCGATCATGATCTCGACGAGCACCGGGCGGCTGGTCGCCCGGGCCTCCTTGCGCGCCCATTCGAGCGCGTCGCGGATGTCGGCGGGGTCGAGGACCCGGCGGCCGGAGCAGCCGTACGCCTCCATGATCTTGACGTTGTCGGTGCCGTACTCGTCGTAGTGGATGTCCACCTGGTAGTTCATGTCGTACGGGATCGAGGCCTGGCGGATGAGGCCCAGATACTCGTTGTTGATCATGATGAGCACGAACGGCACGTTGTACTGGGCGCCGACCGCCAGCTCCTCCACCATGTACTGGAAGCCGTAGTCGCCGACCACGCCCACGACCTCGGCGTCCGGGTCGGTGTGCTTGAGCGCCTTCTTGACGCCGATCGCCGCCGGGATCTCCCAGCCCAGCGGGCCGGCCTGGCCGCAGATCTGATAGTGCCGCGGCTTGTAGGCCTTCTGGTGCTGGCCGCCCCAGATCTGGTAGAGGCCGATCGCGGTGACGAAGTAGGTGTCCTCGCCGAAGACCTCGTTGATCTCCTTGTAGACCCGGGGGGCCTTGATCGGGACCGTGTCGAAGTCCTCGCGGCGGCCCAGGGTCGCCTTGAGGTGCCGGACCCGGCCGACCCACTCGCCCGGCCCGCGCCCCGCCCCGCGCTCCTTGGCGGCCTTGAGCAGGGCCTGCAGGAACAGCCTGGCGTCGGAGACGACGCCGAGGTCCGGCTCGAAGACCCTGCCGATCTGGGTCGGCTCGATGTCGACGTGGATGAACCTCCGCTCACCCCGGTAGACGTCGAGCCGTCCGGTGTGCCGGTCGCCGAAGCGCGCGCCCACGGCCAGCACCAGGTCGGACTCCAGGAAGGAGGCGTTGCCGTACCGCTGGGAGGTCTGCACGCCGGTGATGCCGCAGAACAGGCCGTGGTCCTCGTCGACGGCGCCCTTGCCCATCAGGGTGACCTGGACCGGGATGTTCAGGTACTCGGCCAGCTCGCGCAGCTCGTCGGCGGCCTCGGCGATGATCACGCCGCCGCCGGCCAGGATCAGCGGCCGCTCGGCGGCCAGCAGCAGGTCCAGGGCCTTCTCCACGCGCGGCGGGTGCGGCTCGACGACCGCGACCGGGAGCGGGGCGTCCAGCGCGGCGTCGTACTCGATGAGCTCCTTGGCCACGTCCACCGGGATGTCGATGAGGACCGGCCCCGGGCGGCCGGAGCGGGCGACCCGGAAGGCCTCGCGGAAGATCCAGGGGGCGGTGGCGGCCTCCTTGATCTGCACCGCCCACTTGGTGACGGGCTTGGCGATCTCCACGATGTCGACCGCCTGGAAGCCCTCCTTGTCGAGCAGGGCGGTGGCCGCCTGGCCGGTGATGCACAGGATCGGGATCGAGTCGGCGAGCGCGGTGTACAGGCCCGTGATCATGTTGGTGCCGGCCGGGCCGGAGGTGCCGATCGCGACGCCCACCCGGCCGTTGGTACGGGCCCAGCCGTCGGCCATGTGGGTGGCGCCCTCCTCGTGGCGGACGGTCAGGTGCTCGATGCCGCCGACCTCCTCCATCGCCTTGTACAGCGGGAGGATGGCCGCGCCGGGGCAGCCGAACGCCGTGTCGACGCCCTCGGACTTGAGGACCTCGACGACCGCGTTCATCGCGGGGATCTTCGCCATCTAGCTGTCCCTTCCCGAGAGGCTCTCGGTGACCTTGAGGAGCGCGGAGTGGTCGAGGCCGCCGTGCCCCTGCGCGCGGGCGGCGGCGATGAGCTGGGCGACGAGCGCGCCCATGGGGATGGCCACCTCGGCGCCGCGGGCGGCGTCGAGGATGATGCCCATGTCCTTGTGGTGCAGGTCGATGCGGAAGCCCGGCCGGAAGTCGCGGGCGAGCATCGACTCGCGCTTGATGTCGAGGATGCGGCTGGCGGCCAGGCCGCCGGCGAGCACGTCGAGCCCGGCGGAGGCGTCCACCCCGGCCGCCTCCATCAGCACGACGGCCTCGGCGACGAGGGCGTAGGTGCCGCCGACGACGAGCTGGTTGGCGGCCTTGACGTACTGCCCGGCGCCCGCGGGGCCGACCAGCTTGAAGGTCTTTCCGACGGCCTCGAAGACCGGCGTCGCGGCCTCGAAGTCCTCCTGCGAGCCGCCGACCATGATGGACAGCACCGCCTCGACGGCGCCCTTCTCGCCGCCGGAGACCGGGGCGTCCAGCACGCGCAGTCCCCGGGCCGCGCCCTCGCGGGCGAGCTTCTGCGAGGTCTGAGGGGTGATGGTGGAGAAGTCGATGTAGAGCGCGCCGGGCTCGGCGTGGTCGAGGATCTCCGGGAGGACGGCCTCGACCTGCGGGTCGGCCGGGAGCATGGTGATGACGATCTCCGCGCCCTTGACGGCCTCGGCGACTCCCGCCGCGCTCGCGCCGCCGGCGGCCCGGAGCCGGGCCATGGCCTCCTCGCCGAGATCGAAACCGGTGACCTCGTGCCCCGCCGTGACCAGGTGCCCGGCCATGGGCGAGCCCATGACGCCGAGCCCGATGAATGCGATCCTGCTCATTTGCTCTCCTCGCCCGGCGCCCGGCCGGGTGCGTTCGGGGGTTGCGTCCGGGGGTCTGGTCATGCGAGCCGGTCCAGCTCCCGCAGCCAGCCGAAGTCCGGCGCCGGATCCTTGTACTCCAGGCCGACCCAGCCGTCGTAGCCGTGCTCGGCGAGCACGCCCAGCAGGCGCGGGAAGTCCAGCCCGCCGGTGCCGGGGCGGCCCCGGCCGGGGGCGTCGGCGATCTGCACGTGGCCGATCCGGCCCGCGTACCCGGCGATCACCGCCTCCAGGTCCTCGCCCATCCGGGCCAGGTGGTACAGGTCGCACAGGAACGCCACGTTCGGCTCCCCCACCCGGTCGATCACCTCGATCGCGGCCTCGGCCGAGACCAGCGGGTAGGACGGCGACTCGTAGGCGTTGAGCGCCTCCACCAGCACCGTCGCGCCGATCCCGGCGGCGGCCCGGGCGGCGAGCGCGAGGTTCTCGGCGGCCAGCTCGTCCTGCTCGGCCGCCGGCAGCCCGGCCACGCGGTTGCCGTACAGCGCGTTGAGCGCCGTGCAGCCCAGCCGTCCGGCGATGCCGACCGCGACGTCGACGTTGTCGCGGAAGCGCGCGCTGTCGGCGGGCCGGGAGACGAGCCCGCGCCCGCCGTCGGCGATGTCGTCGGCGAAGTTGAGGCCGACGAGCCGCACGCCCGCGTCCCGGACCGCGCCGACGAAGGCGTCGACGTCCTTGTCGGACGGTACGGCCTCGGCGAACGGCCACCAGAACTCGACGCCGTCGAACCCGGCGGCCTTCACCGCGGCGGGGCGCTCCGGCAGCGGCAGGTCGGTGAAGAGGATCGAGGCGTTGACGTCGAAGCGGGTCATGAGGCCTTCTCCGTGTGGGCCGTGTCCGTGTAGGCCTTCCAGCCGCCGGACTCGGTGATGTCGTACAGCTCGGCGTGCGAGGTGCAGGGGCGGCGCAGGAGCATCGCGAACGAGGACGTGCCGTCCGCCAGCTCGATCACGCCGAGCTCCAGCTCGGGCGGTTCGGCCGGCATCAGCCGGTCACGCAGGACGTCCATCGGGACGTCGTAGAGCTCCCCCTCGATGGCGGCCCCGCCGTGCGCCACCGGCGCCAGGCCGGGGCAGCGGTCGCCCACCGAGTAGAAGCGGTACTTGGGCGCCGTGGTGGTCTCGGCCACCAGCGGGGCTCCGTCGAGCAGGTGGTGCAGCGGACCGCCACGCATGGCGCCGCCGTTGAGGAAAATCAAGGCCATCGCAGGCTCCTCCCGGGGTCGGATCGATCCGGTGGGGTGGGGCCCGTAGGTCTGCCGGATGCGGCAGCGCGGTACCTCCTCGCTCCGGCTCAGGCGGAGCGTTCAGGTGTGTGACTCAGTACACAAGCCGCCCGGCCGTCCGGTCTAGCGGCAAGACGTCCGAAGCTGCCCGGGGGCGGCGATGACAGGTTTGTGCGTTGGCACAACTAGGGACCGGCGGGTTCGCGCAGGGTCCGCAGCAGCAGCCAGCTCAGGGCGGGCATCGCGACCAGCGGCGTGAGGGCGGCCTGCAGGGAGGTGGCGTCGGCGACGGCGCCGATGAGCGGGACGCTCAGGCCGCCGACGCTGACGGCCAGGCCGAGGGTGACGCCGCCGGCGGTGCCGACGCGGGCGGGGAGATAGTCCTGGGCGAGGGTGACCTGCAGGGAGAACGGGACGTAGAGGCCGAGACAGGCCAGCGCCGTGAACAGATAGATCATCGGGCCGGGGACGAACACGACTCCCGCCACGGCGGCGACGCTGACCAGGTACGACACGCGTACCACCCGGACCCTGTCCCACCGGTCGGCCAGACGGCCGCCCAGTACGGTGCCCGCCGCGCCGCCCAGGTACAGCACGGACAGCGCCGCGGTGCCCGCCGCCGTGCCGCCGCCCGTGCGCGCCGGCACGTACAGCGCGCCGAACGTGCTCAGGCCGGCGAACACGACGGACCGGCACGTCACGGCCAGCGACAGCCGTACGAAGGAGACCATGTCCTCACGTCCCGCCGGCGACGCGCCGCCGGCCGGGCGCGCCGGCCCGCCCGGCGCGCGCAGGACGGGCAGGTACAGCAGGCTGCCGACCAGAGCCGGTACGGCCAGCAACGGCGTGAGCCGCAACCCGCCGACGGCCACGACGGCGGCCACCAGGAGCGGCGCGGCGGCGAAACCGAGGTTGCCGCCGAGGGAGAACCATCCCATCGCGGTGTGGCTCCCCTCACTGGCGATCCGCGCCACGCGGGCGGACTCGGGGTGATAGGCGGCGATCCCGATCCCGGACACGGCCGCCAGCGCCAGAGTCAGCGGATAGGAACCGCTGAGCCCGCTCAACGCCATCCCCAGTCCGGCCAGGAGCGTGCTGACGGGCAGCAGCCACGGCAGCGCCCACCGGTCCGTCAGCGCGCCGAACAGCGGTTGCGCCACCGACGACAGCAGCGAGGCGGCGAGCACGATCCCCGAGGCCGCGGCGTAGGTGTAGGCGCGCTCGGCGACCAGGAACGGCAGGAGCGCCGCCACGGCGCCCTGGTAGACGTCCACGCAGGCGTGCCCGGCCGACAGCATGATGATCGTCTTGTTCTTCGGCACAGCGGCATACTCACCGCTGCGCTCGGTGTCGTGCTTCCAATAAACTGCCGACCAATGACGGAAATCCGCCATCGGCCGCTCGCGCCGACCCATGCCCGGCAGCTGGCGTCCGGTGCCGTCATCGACGCCCACCGCCACGACGACCACCAGATCGTCTACGCCGCCCGGGGCGTGCTGGCCGTCACGACCGGCGCGGGGACGTGGATCGCCCCGGCCACCCGCGCCATCTGGGTGCCGGCCGGGACCGTCCACTCCCACCAGGCCCACGGCGAGCTCGAACTGCACCTGGTCGGCCTGCCCGCCGCCGACAACCCGCTCGGCCTGCGCGAGCCGGCCGTGCTGAGCGTCGCCCCGCTGCTGCGCGAGCTGATCCTGGCCTACACCGGCGCCCCGCACGACGACGGCCCGGAGCGCGGGCGGCTGCGGGCCGTGCTGCTCGACCGGCTGAGGGTCTCGCCCCAGCAGCCGCTGTACCTGCCCACCCCCGCCGATCCGCGGCTGCGGGCGCTGTGCGCGATCGTGCGCGCCGACCCCGCCGACAACCGCACTCTGGCCGCCCTCGGCGGACAGGTCGGCGCGAGCGAGCGGACGCTGTCGCGGCTCTTCAGGGCCGACCTCGGCATGACCTTCCCGCAGTGGCGCACCCAGCTGCGGCTCCACCGCGCCCTGATCCTGCTGGCCGAGGACGTCCCGGTGACCGCCGTGGCGCACCTGTGCGGCTGGTCGTCGGCCAGCGCGTTCATCGACGTCTTCCGCCGCGCCTTCGGGCACACCCCGGGAGCCTCCGGGCTCAGTCCGGGGACACGGCGGCCTCAGACGTGGACCTCCGGACGGCCCTCGCGGGCGTCGTAGGCGGCGCGGGCGGCGTCGATCTCGTCGAAGTGGTCCTCGACCCAGCCGAGGAAGGAGGACACCGTCCCGACGAGCTTGTCTCCGATCGGGGTCAGCTCGTACTCGACGTGCGGAGGCATCACCGGATACATCGTGCGCCTGACGATGCCGTCGCGTTCGAGGCCGCGCAGGGTGACGGTCAGCATGCGCTGGCTGATGCCCTCCACCGCGCGCTTGAGCTCGGTGAACCGCTTCGGCCCTTCGCTCAGGGTGAAGACCACGTACATCGACCACTTGTCCCCGACGCGGTCGAGGATCTCCCGCCCGCGGCAGCCCATGGCGGTGTAGGCGTGGCTCTGCATAGTTACCCCCAGGTGCCCATGTACAGAAAAAGTGCCTTCTTGCCGGGTGTCGGTGCCGCCCCGCACGATGAAGGCAGTTCCCGAAAGGAACACGGTTACGTATCGGAACCAGGAGACATCATGACCACAACGGCTGTCCAGATCCCCGGCTACGTCGTCGGGACGTGGGAGGTCGACCCGGTCCACTCGTCGGTGGGCTTCGTCGTCCGCCACCTCGGGATCACCAAGGTCCACGGGCGCTTCAACGACTTCGAGGCCGAGATCGTCACCCGTCCCGACCCGCTGGAGTCGAGCGTGTCCGCGAAGGTCGGGCTCGCCTCGGTCGACACCGGCAACACCGGGCGGGATGAGCACCTGCGCTCCATCGACTTCCTCGGTGTTGAGGAAAATCCCTACTTGACCTACCAGTCAAGCATTATATCGCTCGACGAGGACGGATTCGTGCTCGACGGCGAGCTGACCCTGAAGGGCGTCACCAGGCGGGTCCCGCTCCGGCTGGAGGTGCTCGGCTTCGGTCCCGACCTGTTCCTCCCCGACCCGGAGAAGGGAACCCGCGTCGGCTTCTCCGCCACCGCCGAGATCGACCGGCGGGACTTCGGCGTCACCTTCAACATGCCCCTGCCGGGAGGGGGCGTGGCGCTGGGCAACAAGGTGCAGATCCAGCTGGACATCCAGGCCGCGCTGCGGGCGGGGGGAGTAGTGTGAGGTAGTGGATCGTCGCATCTTCGGACTTGAGAACGAGTACGGCGTCACCTGCACCTTCAGA
>NZ_BOOK01000059.1 GCF_016863195.1 Paraplanobispora takensis
TCGACGGCGCCGCCTCGGTCCCGTCCTGACCCGTCCCGGCGCACTTCCCGTCCGAATCACCCCGGCCGGTTACCGTACCGGCTCCTCCAATCCGTCGATCGTCCCCCGGAGAGCACGCACATGAAGCCCCTGAAGATCGTGGCCGTCTCGGCGGGTCTCAGCCGCCCCTCGTCGACCCGCCTGCTGGCCGACCGGCTGGCGGAGGCCACCAGACGGATCCTGGCGGAGGAGGCGCCGGTCGAGGTACGCGTGATCGAGCTGCGCGAGCTGGCCTCCGACATCGCCGACAACCTGGTGACCGGATTCCCGGCGGCCCCGCTGCGCGAGGCGATCGAGGCGGTGACGGAGGCGGACGGCCTCATCGCCGTCACGCCGATCTTCACCGCCTCCTACAGCGGGCTGTTCAAGTCGTTCTTCGACGTGATCGACAACACCGCGCTCACCGGCAAGCCCGTCCTCATCGCCGCGACCGGCGGGACGGCCCGGCACTCGCTGGCGCTCGAACACGCGATGCGCCCGTTGTTCTCCTACCTGCGCGCGCTCGTCGTGCCCACGGCGGTCTTCGCCGCCTCCGAGGACTGGGGGACGGCCGGAGACGAGCGGACCGACGGCCTCTCCGACCGGATCACCCGCGCCTCCCGGGAACTGGCCGACCTGACGCGCCGCCACCCGGCCGCGGTCTCCGCCTCCGCGCAGATCGACGAGGTCATCCCGTTCGAGCAGCAGCTCGCGGCGCTTCGCCCCTGATACTGGCGAGGTCCCGGCCGGAACGCGTTCCGGGGACGGCGACGCTCCGCACGCCACGGCCCCGGTCCTCATCGCAGGACCGGGGCCGTCGTCGCCGGCGGGGACGAGAGCCGTTCAACCGCCCCTCGCTCGGTTGAACTCCTCTCGGAGCCGCCAGAACTCCGATTCCTTGTCGGTGAACTTCGTGATCTTCTTCTTCGGGTCCGTGGTCACGAAGAAGAGCCACGGGCCGTCGGCCGGGTTGAGGGCCGCCTCGATCGCGTGGTCCCCGGGGTTGCCGATCGGGCCCGGGGGAAGACCGTGGTAGCGGTAGGTGTTGTACTCGGAGCGGCTCTTCACGTCCTTGTCCCCGGCCGCGATGCCGTACCTGTTCAGCCCGTAGAAGACCGTGCTGTCCATCTGCAGCTTCATCGGGGGCTTGTGGGCCAGCCGGTTGTAGATGACCCTGGCGATCTTCGGCATGTCCTCCCGCCTGCCGGCCTCCGCCTGGATGATGCTGGCGATCGTCATGATCTCGTGCGGGGTACGGCCCAGCGCCTCGGCGGCCGACTCCAGCCCGGCGCTCTCGGCCGTCTGCTTGTAGCGCTCGACCATGGCCGCGAGGATGTCGGCGGGCGTCATGCTCGGAGTGACCTCGTAGGTCGCCGGGAAGGCGTAGCCCTCCAGCCTGCCCTTGGCGTAGCCGGGCAGGTCGAGCGCCTCGGCGTCCCCGGCCGCCGCCTCGAAGTCCTTGCGCGGCCTGCCGGTCTTCTCGGCCAGCTCAGGGATGATCTTCGAGAGCCGCCAGCCCTCCAGGACCAGCACCCGCTGCTTCTTCTGGTTGGCCGGGTCCGTCAGCAGCTCGACGGCGGCCGCGGCGGACATCCGCTCGCGCAGGGTGAACTCCCCCGGATGGAGTGAGGAGCTCTTGCCCGCCTTGGCGATCGCGTCGGTGAAGGCACGGGCGCTGGCGACCACGCCCTTGTCCTCCAGCAGCCGGGCGACGTCCGCCGCGCTCTGCCCGTCCTTGATCTGCACGACCACCTCGCCGCTCCCCCGGCCGGTGAAGTCGTCGACCTTCATCGCCTCGGAGGCCTCGGAGATCCAACGGTAGCCGTAGTAGCCCGCGCCGCCGACGGCTCCGAGCAGCACGGCCAGCGCGAGCATCGGGGCGAGGAGACCTCCCCGGCGACGGCGCCGGGGCTTGCGCCGCCCTTCGCGACGCTCGTCGCCCGTGCCGAGAAGGGAGTCCATATCGAGATCGTTCATAACCGTGATGGCCAATCTCCCGGTAGCGGGACGGCGCCTACGGCACACACAGACCGCCGGAGGTCACCGCGCCGGGAGACGTACCCGGCGAGCAGCGCTATGTCCTGAGGGCTTCCTCTGTTCCTTCCGGTATCTCATGGATGTCCGCTATTTGTCATGGAATCCAGTTATTTAGCATGGCCGCAGTGCTTCACGAGAGGCCGGGAGCAGGGCCGATCACACTCCGCAGCGGAGTGTGACGCATCACACATACCCACACAGGGTATCTGTGCTATCCTTTTCAGTTCCACTGAACCCGCCTCACGAGCGGCGGAGACGACACGCACCGGCCGGCACCGAAGGATCGCGCCCCGTCCGGCGTGCTGCCTGCGCCGTCTCCCCCGCCGCGGCTTCTCCGCCGTCACCCCACCCTCGCGCCACGGCACGCGAGGTCTCCGGCCGGCGGCAACCGCCCGGCACCCTGCGCGCACTCACCGTGCTACGCCCGGCGGGCTGAATGGGACAGGACGGCCGGACGGACGGCCGCACCGGCCCGGACTTCCGAGCAGGAGTCCCCTGGAGGGGGATGTCCCCGCCTCACCAGAAAGGATCTCTTTCATCGATGACCCTTGCCGCCATCCGTTCAGCCAGTGCTCGCGCCCTGGCCGTCGTCCTGGGCCTGTTCCTGGCCGCCGGGGCGACCGCGGCCGCCGGTCCGGTCCATGCGGAGACCGGCCGGAAGGTCATGCTCAAGGGCGCCACCACCGCCTCCTACTTCTGGGACGACGCCTCGGGCCGCGCCGGTGACACCGGCCTGCCGGCCTCGGGCAAGCCCATGCAGAAGGGCCTGGCCGCCTCGCCCTCCTGGCCGCTGCTGACCGAGGGCTACGTCCTCTACAAGGGCAGGAAGGCCCCGTTCTTCGTGGGCGACCGCGGCCCCGGCGAGCCCTCCGACCGCGGCGTCATGCTCGACCTGGACGCCAAGACCTTCGCCCAGCTGACCGGCGGCACCTTCAACCGCCGCACGCTCCACGTCGAGGGCAACGGCGGCGCCGGGCACATCAAGGTCGACTACGTCATCACCAAGTGGGGTCCGGGCGTGGGCAAGAAGAACCACCCGGTGCCCTTCTCCAGCGGCGCCTACAAGGTCAAGGACGACAACCCGGCCGAGCCCGTCGCCCTGTCCCAGTCCGCCGCGGTCACGCCCGAACGGGCGTCGCCGTCCGCGCAGAGCTCCACCGGGAAGACCTCCTCCGGCACCCCCGCCGCCACCGGTGAGCGGGCGACCGGATCGAAGACCCGGGAGACCACCCCGGCGTCCCCGGGCGGGAAGCCCGCGACCGGGAGCACCACGACCGGGAGCACCGGCACGGTGACCGGGAGCACCCCGGCGGGGAGCACCGCGAACGGGGGCACCGGAGCCGCGACGCCCTCCGCGCCCGCCTCGCCGGGACGGCTCCCGGCCTCCGGTACGCCCGCTCCGAGCGCGCCGCCCGCTCCGGCGGCGGCGAGCACCCCGGCCGCGCCGAGCCGTACCCTCGGTAGAACACTCGGCAAGACGCCGGACATCGAGGCCGAGCTGGCCCAGGCCGAAGCCGTGGCCGCCGCCGCGGCGGCCACCGGGGACTCCGACGGGGTCTCCGCCAAGTTCCTCATCTTCGTCCTGGCCGTGGGCGGTGGCGCGGCCTACGCCGGAGGCCGCCTCCTCGGCGACGGCTGACCGGGCACTTCCCCGGCCGCCCCTCTGGCGACCGGCCGGAAACCGTACGGGGCCGGAGGGCGTTCACCGCCCTCCGGCCCCGCGTGTCCCTTGCACCGGCCTCACGGCCCGGCGACCGGGGTCTCCGGCTCAGGACCCCCGCCGCCCCGTGGGGAGCGGCGGGGCGCCGGACCTCACGTCAGGTCCGAGCACTTCCTGGCGTCGGGGTCCGAAGCCGCCTTCGGCACCCAGCGGACGTTGGCGAACGACGCG
Source organism: Paraplanobispora takensis (assembly GCF_016863195.1). Lineage (GTDB taxonomy): Bacteria > Actinomycetota > Actinomycetes > Streptosporangiales > Streptosporangiaceae > Planobispora > Planobispora takensis. The sequence goes on from NZ_BOOK01000059.1 coordinate 3,947, forward strand.
GAGAACGCGCCCTCGGTGTAGACGAGGAAGGGCGTGTTGACGTTCTCCATGTCGAGCCCCTTCTCCGCGAAGCAGGCGATGGGGATCTTCACGGTCGCCTTGGTGCCCACGGGCAGCCCCTGGAACAGCGAGGTCGCCACGACCTCGGAGAAGCAGGGGTAGACGCAGTGGGCGCTGATCACGGTCCGGGCGGCCGGCGGCTGGTGCACGATGGTGTCGAAGACCAGCGCGCCGCCGGCGTTGAGATAGCCGCGCAGGTCGCTGCCGCCCGCCGGGTCCTGCATGTAGATCTGCGCGGGACCGACGCCGGTCCAGGTCGCCTTGAGCCCGTCCTGCTGCACGTTGACGTCGGACTGCACGACGTTGATCTCGGCGTGCGAGGCCTGGCCGTCGGCGCCGATCTCGGTGCCGCCCCAGTTCTCCGCCGATCCGATGAAGCTCTTGTACGGCGCGACGTCGACGCGGTTGAACAGCTCCAGGTCCTCGGTGGCCTCACCGCCGCCGCCCTGCGAGCCGCAACCGAACGGCGGTGCGGTCTCGTCGAGCGTGCCGACCGATCCGGTCTGGCCGTAGCGCAGGCCGTACCCCAGCGGGAAGAGCGGGTCGTAGCCCTCCTGGCCCGGGTTGAGCGGGGTCTGGCAGGCGCTCTTCGGCCAGGAGTACGACAGCTTGCCGGTGTAGCCCTCGCGGTACTTGCCCCGCACGAGCAGGTCGGCGACGCCGCCGCCCTCGGTGCCCGGCAGCCACGCCACGACGAAGGCGTCGGAGCGGTTGAGCTCCTTGTTGACCCACAGGGGACGGCCGGTGACGTAGACGGTGATCACGGGCTTGCCCTTGCCCGCGACCTTGTCGAGCACCGCGAGGTCACCGGGGTAGATCTTGGCCGCCTCCAGCGTGCGCCGGGACAGGTCGCCGACGCCCTCGGCGTACGGCGTCTCGCCGATCACCGCGATGACCGCGTCGTAGGCCGCGGGGTCGACGCCGTCGGCCGTCTCGCTGAAGGTGACGTTGGCCTCGCCCAGCGCCTCGCGCAGACCGCCCAGGATCGTCGTGCCGTTCGGGAAATCGGCGTTGGTGTTGCCGGTGCCCTGCCAGGTGAGGGACCAGCCGCCCGTCTGGTTCTGCAGGCTGTCGGCGCTCTTGCCGACCACCAGGACCTTGGAGCCGGCCTTCAGCGGCAGCACCTTGTCGTTGTTCTTGAGCAGGACCTGCGACTTGCGCACGGCCTCGCGGGCGAGCCGCTCGGCCTCCAGGGCGTCGGCCGACCCGGCGAAGGGCCGCTTGGAGGGCTTGCGCCCGTCGAGCACGCCGGCGCGCAGCTTCACGCGCAGGATGCGCGTCACCGCGTCGTCGATGCGGGCCATCGGGATCTCGCCGCTCTCGACCTGGGCGATCGTGTTGGTGATGAACGCCTTCCAGTCGTTGGGGACCATGATGACGTCGATGCCCGCGTTGACGGCCTGCGGGCAGCTCGCGTTGGTGCACCCGGCGACCTGGCCGATGCCGTTCCAGTCGGACACGACGAGGCCGTCGAAGCCCATCTTCAGCTTGAGGATGTCGGTGATGGCGCGCTTGCTGCCGTGCAGCTTGCCCTCGTTGATGCCGAGCTCCTCGTTCGTCCAGCTGTTGAACGAGACCATCACGCTCTGGGCGCCGGCGGCGAGGGCGGTGTAGTAGCCCTGGCCGTGCAGGTTGATCATCTCGGCCTCGGAGGAGGGGTTGACGCCCTGGTCGACGCCCTTGAGGGTGCCTCCGTCACCGATGAAGTGCTTGGCCGTGGCGATGACGCCGTCGTGGCCGATGCCGCGCGGGTGCCTGCCCTGCAGGCCCTTGACCGCCTCGTATCCGTAGGCGCGGGTGATCCGCGGGTCCTCGGAGAAGCCCTCGTAGGTACGGCCCCAGCGGTCGTCGCGGACGACGGCGAGCGTCGGGGCGAAGGCCCAGTCCTGGCCGGTGGCGCGGATCTGCTCGGCCGTCGCCGCCGCGATGTCGCGCACGAGGCACGGGTCCTGGGCGGCGCCCAGGCCGATGTTGTGGGGGAAGATCGTCGCCCCGTAGACGTTGTTGTTGCCGTGGACGGCGTCGATGCCCCAGATGACGGGGATCTTCGTCCTGCTGGCGACCGAGGCGTCCCAGTAGGAGTCGGCGAGGGCGAGCCAGTCCTGCGGCGAGGCGTGCTTGTCGCGGTTGGGCCACGAGCCGCCGCCGTTGAGCACCGAGCCGATGCCGTACTGCTTGACCTCCTCCGGGGTGATCGCCGCGATCTCCGGCTGGGTCATCTGGCCGACCTTCTCGGCGAGCGTCATGCCCGCGAGGATCTTCGCCACCCGCTTCTCGTCGACCGGGTTCTTGTTGATCCGGCTGTCGACCTTGGGCCACTCGGAGAAGGTGGGGAGCCTCTTTTCGATGCGGGCACAGCCACGGGCGTCCAGAGCGGGCTTTCCGACCACCGGCTGCCTGCCGCCGGCCGCGGTCTCGGCGGCCGCGCCGGGGAGGGCGGTGGCGCCCGTGGCCAGTACGGCGAGACCCGCCAGTGCCGCCAATCCGCTCCGGCGAGCACCCGAGCGGGTGAAACGTCTGATCATCAAGAGATCCGTTCGTCGGGGAACTGCAGTGGTCAGGGCGGCCCCCGTGTCCGCACTGAGCAGATCCTGACGTCGTGATGGCGGCGCGTCAATAGGTATAGGAGAGCGCTCTCTCATCAAATCGCATTTCTTGCGCTCTTCCGGATTCCGCAGAACGGGCAGGTTACCGACTTCTCCTCACCCGACCTCCGGCAGAGCCGGAGGGACATCACCCCTGACCTGCGCCTTGAACGAGAGCGCTCTCCCTGGCGGGTCCGCGCGCCGGTCACACGGCCGGGGCGATCCTGGCGGTCGTACGGCCGGCCGAGCGGATCTGGAAGGCCACGAAGATCTGCATCGCGCCGAGGACCACCAGCCAGATGCCCAGCACGAGCAGGAGCGCCTGCAGCGACATCCCCGGATAGACCAGCACCACCACGCCGGCCACGATGCCGAGCAGGCCCATCACCATCGCCCAGCCCCTGCCCTGCGCCTCCCGGTTCGCCAGCGCCGTGAACAGCTCCACCGCGCCGTTGACGATCCAGTAGATTCCCAGCAGCAACGCCAGCGCCGTGATCGTCACCATGATGTTGCGCAGCGCGTACAGCCCGACGATGAACGCGAGCACGCCCAGCAGGGCGAACATCACCCGGGTGAGGCCGCTCTGGTCGTCGGCCGCCAGGGCGAGCACGAACCGGAAGATCCCGGCCACCACCAGCTGGATCCCGAACAGCGCGGCGATGACGACGAGGGTGCTGTCCGGCCAGGCCAGCACCATGACCCCGATCACCAGGGTGACGGCCCCGAAGGTCAGCATCCAGCCCCAGTGACGTCCGGCGGCGGCCAGTACGTCGGCGACATCGGCGCGAGACTCTTGGTTCATGGGTTCCCCTTTCCGGGGCTCCTGGTCAGCGGCGCGCCGGCAGGCCGGAGGTTCGAGGGAGCCACTCGTCGGGGCGCGCCCATGATCTGCCGATTCGACCGTAGCAAGCGGGTGACCACCCTCAAAGAAGCAGATATTCCGGCTCTGTCCGATGGATCACTCCAGACATAACCGGAATGCCAGGAGCGATCCAGCAGGGACGGACCGAATGGTGATCTTCCTCGTGGATGACGCCGCGGCTGCGGCCCGCAGGTGGCACAGTGACGGTATGCACGCTGGGGCTCGACGGGACGGGATGGAGATCGGCCTCCTGGGCCCGCTTGAGGTGACGGCGGCCGGCGAGGTCGTGGAGATCGGCGGTGCCCGGCTGCGCGCCCTCCTGGTCCGGCTGGCTCTGGGGGCGGGGCGGACCGTCACGGTCGAGGAGATCGCCGAGACGCTGTGGCCGCAGGGCGGGCCCGCCGACCGGGGGAACGCGGTGCGGTCGCTGGTGGCCCGGCTGCGCAGGGCCCTGCCCGACGCGACGGTGCTGAGGTCCGTCCCGAACGGCTACCGGCTCGACCTGCCGCCGGACGCCGTCGACGTCCACCGGTTCGACCGGCTGGCCAGGGACGGCAGGCGCGCGCTGAGCGCCGGGGACCCGGTGGCGGCGCTGGAGCGGCTGCACGCGGCGCTCGGGCTCTGGCGGGGACCGGCGCTGGCCGACGCCCCCTTCGCGACCGCCTACGTCGCCGGGCTCGACGAGGCCCGGCTGACCGCGATCGAGGACCACGCCGAGGCCCGGCTGGCCTCCGGCCGCCATGCCCACCTGGTGGCCGAGCTCTCCGGGCTCGCCGCCCGCCACCCGCTGCGCGAGCGGCTCCAGGGACTGCTGCTGAGGGCGCTGTGCGCGGCGGGACGCAAGGCCGAGGCGCTCGCCGCCTACGAGGGCGTCCGGCGCAGGCTGGCCGACGAGCTGGGCGCCGACCCGGGCCCCGAACTCCAGGCGGCCCACCTCGCGATGCTCCGCACCGTCCCGCCCCCGCCCCCTGCGGCCGGCCCCGCCCGGAGATCCCCCGCCGCCCCCGGCCTCAGCGCCGCCCACCCCGGCCAGGGCTCCTTCACCGTTCCCGGCCAGGGCTCCCCCGCCGTTCCCGGTCAGAGCCCACCGCCCGGTCCCGGCCCGCGGCCTGCGGCCTGCGGCGAGGGCAACCTCCGAGCGGCGCTGACGAGTTTCGTGGGCCGGCAGGCGGAGGCCGGCCGCCTCACCGACCTGCTGGGCGAGGACCGGCTGGTCACGCTGGTCGGTCCCGGCGGGGCGGGCAAGACCAGGCTGGCGACCACGGTCGCCGCGGGGATCGCCGGGCGGGTGCCGGGGGGCGTGTGGCTGGTGGAGCTGGCACCGGTGACCGACCCGGCCGACGTCCCGCAGGCCGTGCTCGGCGTGCTCGGCTCGCGGGAGACCGACCCCCTCCTCGACCCGGCCGGGGCGCGCGACGCGACGAGCCGCCTGGTCAGGATCCTGTCCCGGGTCGAGGCGACGATCGTCCTCGACAACTGCGAGCACGTGGTCGAGGCCGCCGCCCGGCTGGCCGAGGAGCTGCTGGGTCGCTGTCCCGGCCTGCGGATCCTCGCCACCAGCCGGGAGCCGCTGGCCATCACCGGCGAGGTCCTGTGCCCGGTCCCGCCGCTCGGGGTGCCGGACCCCGGCGCCTCCGTGAGCGAGGCGGCGGCCAGCCCGGCGGTGCGGCTGCTCGTCGACCGGGCCGGCGCGGTACGGCCGGGCTTCGCGGTCACCGACGGCAACGTGGCGGCCGTGGTGGAGATCTGCCGGCGGCTGGACGGCCTGCCGCTGGCGATCGAGCTGGCCGCGGCGCGGCTGAGGTCCCTGACCGTCGAGCAGCTGGCCGAGCGTCTCGACGACCGCTTCCGGCTGCTGACCGGCGGCAGCCGTACGGCGCTGCCCCGGCACCAGACCCTGCGCGCGGTCGTCGCCTGGAGCTGGGACCTGCTCGGCGACGACGAGCGCCGCCTCGCCGAGGAGATCGCGGTCTTCCCCGGCACCGTCACCGTGGAGACGGCCGAGCGGGTCTGCTCACCCTCCGGCGACACCCTGGACCTGCTGGCCGCGCTGGTGGACAAATCCCTGCTCCAGCCGGTCGAGGCGGCCGAACCCCGCTACCGCATGCTGGAGACCATCCGCGAGTACGGCCTGGAGCGGCTGGCGCAGACCGGGCGGCTCGCCGGGATCCGGGCCGCGCACGCCGCATGCTTCCGCGACCTCGCCGAGGAGGCCGAGCCGTACCTGCGCGGCGCGGACCAGCTCGGCTGGATCGCCCGGCTGGACGCCGAGCGCGACAACATGCTCGCCGCCCTGCACACCGCCGCCGGCAACGGTGACGCCGACACCGCCGTACGGCTGGTCGCCGCGCTGTCGGTCTTCTGGGTCATCCGGGGCCACCGGGGCGAGTCGGTGGACCGGTTGCGCCTGGCACTCGACGTGCCCGGACAGGCTCCGCCGGAACGGCGGATGGTCGCCGAGGCGATGTACCTGCTCAACACGGCCATGTCCGGCGGCTACCCCAGGCTTGAGGTGATGGTCGGGCAGTTCGAGACCTTGGCCGCCGCGGCCGAGGCCTACCCCGGCCACTGGATCCTCGCCCTGCTCGAACCCATGCTCAGGCTGTTCACCGATGACAGCGTCCGGGGACTGGCCGCGATCGACCGGCGGCTGGACCATCCGGATCCGTGGACCCGGGCGACGCTGTGGACGCTGCGGGCCGCCATCCGGGAGAACGACGGCGACATGGCGGGCATGCGCACCGACATGGCGGCCGCCATCGCCGGGTTCCGCGAGGTCGGCGACCGCTTCGGGCTCTCCCAGTCGCTGTCCTCTATGGCGGAGCCGCACCTGGCGTTCGGGGACCTCGACCGGGCGATCGAGGTGCTGCAGGAGGCGATCGAGCTGATGCGCGAGCTCGATCCCGACGACGACGCCGCCCATGAGCGAATCCTGCTGGCCGGCGCCCACGCCTCGAAGGGAGAGGTGGAGCGGGCCCGCGCGGAGTTCCGGGCGCTGACCCGGCCCGGCCCGCGGGAGTGGTCGGCCAGGAACGTCGCCTTCGCCCGGCTCTGCCTGGGGAACCTGGCCCGCTACGAGGGAGACCTCCGGGAGGCGGAGCGGCAGTACGGCGCCGCGGCGGCCGTTATCGAGGAGGCGCCCTTCATCGCCTCCCAGTTCCGCGCGCTGATCGTGTGCGCCACAGGGCTGCTGGCGGTCGAGCGGGACGACCTGGAGACCGCCGGGCGGAGGCTGGCGGAGGCGGCCGGCTGGGCGCTGGAGGCCAAGGACATGCCGGTCCTGGCCCACATCGGCGTCGCCACGGCGGCTCTGCGGGCCGGCCGGGGCGACCCGACCGGTGCCGCGGAGGTGCTCGGTGCGGCCGAGCTGGTCCGGGGCGCGCCGGACCTGTTCGATCCCGAGGTCTCCCGGCTCACCGGCAGGCTCCGCCGCGAGCTGGGCGAGGAGGCCTACGCCGCCGCCTACGCCCGGGGACGACGGCTCAGCCGGGAGGCGGCGGTCGGCCGGATGACGCCCCGGACGGCTGAGCGCGATCCGGCCGGATCCGGCCTCACGGGCACCTGAACGCGGCCCGCTCGGGTGCGGGCCGCGGCCGGTCAGATCCGGCGGCGGTAGGCGCGCACCGCCAGCGGTGCGAACACCACCAGGAACCCGGCTCCCCACAGCAGCGTCCACGTCACCGGGCCCGCGACCGGGCCGCCCAGCATCAGGCCGCGTGAGGCGTCGATGACGTGGGAGACCGGGTTGATGTCCACCCAGGCCCGCAGCCAGCCGGGCAGGGTCTCCTCCGGCGCCATCACGCTGGTGCCGAACGTCAGGGGGAACAGCGTCAGGAATGCCAGTCCCTGAACGCCGCCCGGATTCCGCATCAGCACCCCGGCCAGCACGTACACCCAGCTCAGGCAGAAGGCGAAGAAGACGGCGAGCAGGCAGGCCGCCAGCAGGGGCAAGGGGCCGGTCTGGGCCCGGAACCCGATGGCGTACCCGAACCCCAGCAGCGAGGTGATCCCCACCAGGTAGCGGATCAGATCGCCGAGCACCGAGCCGACCAGCGGCGCCGAGCGGCCGATCGGCAGGCTGCGGAACCGGTCGAAGACGCCCTTGCCGATGTCGGCGTTGAGGTTCACCCCGGTGGCCATCCCACCGAAGATCACCGTCTGCACCATGAGGGCGGGGAGCAAGAACTGCAGGTAGTCATGGGTCGAGCCGGAGATCGCCCCGCCCAGCAGGTAGACGAACAGCACCACGAAGATGATCGGCTGCAGCGTCACGTCCAGGAGCTGTTCCGGGGTGCGCAGCGTCTTGATCAGGCTCCGCCTGCCCAGGGCGAGGCTGTGCCGTACGAGCCCGAAACGCCGTTCCCGGGCGGGTTCCGACGACAGCGGGCGTTCCACGGTCAGCGTCATGCCGCCGCCTCCTCGCCGGTGTGCCGCCCGGTGAGGGTGAAGAAGACCTCGTCCAGGCTGGGCAGGCGGAGCGAGAGCTCGGTGACGCCGATCCCCTCGCGGTCGAGCCGGCGCACCACCTCGGTGAACGCGGCGTCGCCCTCGACCGGCACGGTGACCACCCCCCGGCCGGGCGACTCCGGCGTGCGGCCGGACACCTCCCCGACGATCGCGGTGACCTCCGGGAGCCGGGCGGGATCGGTGGGCCTGACCAGGATCGTCTGCCCGCCGACGAGGTGCTTGAGCTCGGCGGGCGTGCCGTGCGCGATCACCCTGCCGTGGTCGATCACCGAGATGTCGTCGGCGAGGGCGTCGGCCTCCTCCAGGTACTGGGTGGTGAGCAGCACGGTCACGCCGTCGCCGGCCAGTGAGCGGACGATGCTCCACACGTCGTCCCGCTTGGCCGGGTCCAGGCCCGTCGTCGGCTCGTCGAGGAAGACGACCTGCGGACGGCCGACCAGGCTCGCGGCCAGGTCGAGGCGGCGGCGCATGCCGCCCGAGTAGGTCCTGGCCGGTCTGCCCGCCGCCTCGGCGAGCCCGAAGTCCGCCAGCAGCCGCCGGGCGCGGGTCCCGGCCTCGGCGCGGCGCAGGTCGAGCAGCTGCCCGATCAGCACGAGGTTCTCCATTCCGGTGAGGTCCTCGTCGACCGAGGCGTACTGCCCGGTCAGGCCGATCAGGCGGCGCACCCGCGCGGCGTGCCGTACGACGTCGAGCCCGCCCACCGCCGCCCGCCCGCCGTCGGGCCGCAGCAGCGTGGCCAGGACGCGCACCGCCGTCGTCTTGCCCGCGCCGTTGGGGCCGAGCACGCCGAGCACCGTCCCGCGCCGGGCCGCCAGGTCGATCCCGGCCAGCGCGGTGGTCTTCCCGAAGCGTTTCACCAGTCCTTCGGTTTCGAAGGCGAGGGTCATGGTTCTCCTCCTCATCAGCAGGTACGCCATGCACCCTCGCCCGGCCCCGTGTCAGGGGCGGCACAGATCGCGGTCAGCCGCGTGCCGGCGGCCGGCGGTCCGTGTCAGGTCGTCAGGTCTCGCGCCGCACCCCGCCCAGGAGCCGGTGGGCGACCACGACGACGGCCAGGAAGGCGCCGCTGACCACCTGCTGGAAGGATGAGGTGAGCCCGCCGACCTGGTTGATCAGGTTCTGGATCACTCCCAGCAGCAGGGCTCCGGCGATGGTGCCGCCGAGGGCGCCGGCGCCGCCGGTGAGCAGCGTCCCGCCGATCACCACGGCCGCGATCACGTCGAGTTCGAGGCCGATGCCGAGGATCGTCACGCCGGAGGAGAGCCTGGCGGCGTTGAGCGCCCCGGCCAGGCCCGCGAGCAGGCCGGAGACCAGGTAGACCACGATCTTGGTACGGGCGACCGGGACGCCCATGAGGGCGGCGGCGTCCTCGTTGCCGCCGATCGCGTAGACGTTCTGCCCGAAGCCGGTGCGCTGCAGGAAGATCGCCGCGACGGCGAGGATCGCGAGCATGATGAAGAACGGGTAGCCGACGTCGAAGATCGCGCCCTGCCCGATGCGCGCGAACAGGTCGTCCTCCACCAGGTAGGTGGTGGCCCCCTCGTCGGTCAGCGACAGCATCAGGCCCCGGGCCGCCAGCAGCCCGGCCAGGGTCACGATGAACGGCGCCATCCGCGTCCTGGCGATGATGAGGCCCTGCACCAGGCCGAAGGCCCCGCAGACGACCAGCGGCAGCGCCAGAGCGACGACCGCGCCGTGGCGGGAGCCGTAGGCCGCCAGGACCCCGCCGAGCACGAACAGCGATCCCACCGACAGGTCGATGCCGCCGGAGATGATCACGAACGTCATGCCGATCGCGATGATCGCCAGGAACGAGGAGGCGGTGGCGATGTTGCCGAGGTTGGCCGGCGTGGTGAAGGAGTCGAACGCCACGGTGCCGACGACGAGCAGCACCGCGAGCACGATGAGCGCGCCGTGCTGCTGCAGCAGGCGGCCCGCGCGCTCACGGGGGTTGCGGGTGGGGGCCATCGGCGGTGCGGGGTGGGTGGTCTGCGTGGTCACCGGCGCTCCCGCGCTGCGTAGACGGCCGCGAGGATGATCACGGCCTGGGCCATCTGGGTCCATGACTGGGGCAGGTTGTGCTTGATGAGGGTCGCCTGGAGCAGCTGCATGAGCAGCGCGCCCATCACGGTGCCGAGCACCCGGATGCGGCCGCCGGTCAGCGGGGTGCCGCCGACCACGACCGCCGTGATGGCCGACAGCTCCATGAACAGCCCGAGCGAGGTCGGGTCGCTGGCCTGCAGCCGGGAGGTGGCCAGCACTCCGGCCACCGCGGCGAGCATGCCGGACAGGATGTAGACGGTCATCAGCACGCGGCGGACCGGCAGGCCGGACAGCCGGCTGGCCGCACGGTTGCCGCCGACGGCGACCAGCTGCCGCCCGAAGGTGGTCCGCTTGACCAGGAACGCCACGGCGGCGGTGAGCACGACGGCGACGATCACGACGATCGGCACGCCGGCCACCGAGTCGCTGCCCAGGGCCACCAGGGTCGGGTTGGTGAACTCCTTCAGCTGCGGGAGGAAGACGTTGGCCAGGCCGCGCACCCCGACCAGCAGGGCGAGGGTGGCCACGATCGGCTGCACTCCCACGACGGCCACCAGGGTGCCGCCCGCCGCGCCGACCAGCGCCCCGGCCAGCACCGCCATGGCGATCGCGGGCAGCGCGCCGTACCCGAGATAGAGCGCCACCACCGAGGCGGCCAGGGCCATCACCGAGCCCACCGACAGGTCGATGCCCTCGGTGCCGATCACCAGCGCCATCCCGAGTGCGACGATCACGATCGGGGTGACCTGGACGAGCTGGGTGCGGAAGTTGTCGACGGCCAGGAAGTGCGGGGTGAAGGCCGCGTTGAACAGCAGCAGCGCGGCGACCGCCGCGTACACGCCGTAGTCCTGGAGCCAGGTGATCACCCGGGTCCGGTCGGGTACGCCCTGGCGCAGGGCGGTGTCAGTCATCGTTGTCTCCCGCGATGGCGGCCATGATCTTGTCTTCCGTCACGCCGGCGCCGTCCAGCTCGCCCGCGACCGCCCCGTCGCGCAGCACGACCACGCGGTCGGAGCCCTCCACCAGCTCCTCCAGGTCGGAGGAGATGAGGAGCACGGCCAGGCCCTCGCCGGCCAGTTCGTCGATGAGCGCCTGCACCTCGGCCTTGGCGCCCACGTCGATGCCGCGGGTGGGCTCGTCCAGCAGCAGCACCTTGGGGTTCATCGCCAGCCAGCGGGCCAGCAGCACCTTCTGCTGGTTGCCGCCCGACAGCTCGCTGACCCGCTGGCCGGGACCGGACGCCTTGATGCGCAGGCGGCGCATGAACTTCTGCACCACGCGGTCGACGTCCCCCTCGGAGACGATCCCGGCGCGGGCGAGCCTGGGCAGGGCCGCCAGCACGATGTTCTCGCGCACCGACAGCGTCGGGACGATCCCCTCCGCCTTGCGGTCCTCGGGCAGCAGGTTGATCCCGGCGCGGATGGCGGCGGCGACCGAGCCGCCCGGCACCCGCTCGCCGGCCACGACGACCTCGCCGGAGTCCAGCGGCAGGGCGCCGGCGATGGCCTTGGCGGTCTCGCTGCGGCCCGAACCCAGCAGCCCCGCCAGGCCGACGATCTCGCCGGGCCGTACGGCCAGCGACACCTCGTCGAGCACGTGCCTGTGGCGCAGGCCGGTGGCCTGCAGGACGGGGGCGGCGTGCGAGTGGTGCTGCCCGCTGAACTTGGTCAGGCCCTCGGCCGCGACCTCCGCCAGGTCCCGGCCCAGCATCAGCGAGATCAGCCGCAGCCGCTCCAGTTCCGCCAGCGGGCCGGTGTGCACCAGGCGCCCGTCGCGCAGCACGGTGACCCGGTCGCAGATGCGGTAGAGCTCCTCCAGCCGATGGCTGACGTAGATCACCGACCGGCCCTGGGCCTTCAGCTCGGCGATGGTGCGGAACAGCTTGTCCACCTCGCGCGGTTCCAGCGAGGAGGTGGGCTCGTCCATGATGACGACCTGCGCGTCGGCCTGGACGGCCCGGGCCAGGGCCACCATCTGCTGGGCGCCGAGACCGAGCGAGCCCAGCGGGCGGCGCACGTCCGCCCGCACGCCGTACCCGCGCAGGATCTCCGAGGCCCGCTCGCGCATCCGCGGGAAGTCGATGAGGCCGAACCGGCCCCGCGGCTCGCGGCCCAGGAACAGGTTGCGCGCCACGCTCATCTGCGGGACGAGGTTGACCTCCTGGTAGATGGTGGAGATCCCGGCGCGCTGGGCCTCCAGGGGGTTGGAGAACTCCACCCGCTCACCGCGGTATCTGACCTCTCCCTCGTCGAGCCGGTAGACCCCGGTCAACACCTTGATCAATGTGGACTTGCCCGCGCCGTTCTCCCCGACGAGGGCGTGCACCTCTCCCTGCCCGAGGGCGAAGGAGGCGCGGTCGAGCGCCGTGACCCCAGGGAAGACCTTCAGGGCGCCGACGGCCTCGAGCACCGGGCTGCTGACTGACACGGAGCTCCTCTCGTGTGACGGGGCACGCGCGCCCCCGGGGTGCGCGTGCCCGGCCGGTGGTGGTGGGATCGGGGCCCGGGACTCAGTAGGCCCGGGACTCAGTAGGCCCGGGACTCAGTAGGCCCGGGACTCAGTAGGCCCGGGACTCAGTAGGCCCGGGACT